>DATAKL010000021.1:0-4390 GCA_036261625.1 Ignavibacteriales bacterium
AGTGTCATTGTATGCGCTTTTATATATATTACCCACAGCCCAGATATCATCGTCATTTATGATGAGTATGTCTCGTATCACGCTGCCCCAGGTGCCGAACTTGAACACCTGCCAGGAGACGCTGCTGCTGGAGGGAAGTAAGGTCCTTATGCTGAGGCTTTCACTCTTTCCTATTTCCTTATTATCTTTATAGATTGAAGCGCTGTATGAATAATCCGTATTCTGAGAAAGCGTCGTATCCGAGAGGATAGTATCCCTTAGAGCCTGAAAACTGAAGGCGGGAATGCCGTTCCTGAAGACTTTTATCACCTCGCCTTTAGTGATGGGACTTGGAACACTTACCCTTATATAGCTTACATTTACCGAGGCATCTATTAAGGAAAGGCTGATTTCAGATTTTGACTGACCGGGATCTGACGGGCTGCTGCAGCCTGCTGCAGTTATGCCCAGAACCATTAAGAGTACAATATGGAACAGCTTTAGATTCATTTATTCTACCTTTTTTCAAAAGATTTATTGGTTTACTTTTTACCTGTCTCTCACTCTTTCTCTCTCTATTTGCAGCATCAACCAGGATGCAGAGACCTGATAAGCACAGAACTACATACAGTCTGCCTGTTCTCCGGTGCTTGCACCACCGGGGAATGGGCGTTTTATTTTCTTTGGCTTAACTATCCTCCATCAGTATTTTTCCTGTTATATTTTTACTTCTTTCTCTTTCCGTGATAGATATATGCCTTGTAGCCGTCATAACCAACGTCATAGACGTAGTCGTCTTTTACAAACATCCCCACAATTGATGCATTTGTGCTTATGCCTGCATTGAGCATGGTCCATTGTTTACCGTTGAAATGGGCTATGTTCCCAAAGTCCCCGCTTGCAAAGATGTTGTTCGGCTTGTCTCCTCTTATTCTGTTTACAAAGAAACCTATTCCGCCTTCTTTCCAGCTGTCTCCTGCTGTTCCCCTTGCAACATAGTTGCCTGCTGTTATAATCTCTTCCCCATTATAGGTCCAGACAGTCATAAACGGCTCCTTTAGCTCTCCTGGCCCTGGGTAGACCACACCTTTTTTTATCATTGTCCATTTCTGTCCGTCAAACCTGAAGAGCTCTCCTATGCCAGCGACATAACTGCCTGCTGCGGCATAAATCTCATTTGCCGAAACTCCCCACATGTCACAGATAGGAACTGAAGCTTTTATATCTTCCATGTGGGCTTTCTTCCCATCCCAGTGAACTATATATCCTCTCGTATCTCCCAGATAAAGATTACTGCTGCTCGTGCCCCAGATGGCAAGATAAGCCCCATGAGTAAAAATCACACTATCAATCGGAACCACATGGTCTCCTTCGACCCTTTCGCCAAGGCCAGTCCACTTATTGCCGTCATAATGAAACAGTCCTCCGCCTGCTGCCCAGACGTCATTGGCTGAAAACCCGAAGACTGAATATCCGCCTGCATCTTTAATCAGCTCCCACTTGCTTCCGTTAAAATGAAGCCCTCCGTAGGTCTGTCCATCCTTTACTATGAACCCAAATGCATATACATCATTTTCATTTACGGCCCAGACAGCCTCAAGGCCGCTCTGGAATTCTCCAAAGGTATATTCAGTCCATGAGTAGTCATCTCCTGTTAAGGAGAGTGTACGGGCTGTAACTTCCTGCCTCAGGTACTCCTTGCCTTTTAGCTTGTCAACTATCATGGCCCGGTACTTATAACCTGACCCCATAAGAAGCCCTGCGCCGGCATTATTGTCCAGAATGACTGTATCCTTATTGCCTATGGGGTATTCTGAAAGAAGTGTACCAGGTGAGGTGGTGTCATTAGCCATTCTGTATAGCCTCACCTTCCTTGATCCCGCTTCCCGGGAAGAAGAAGTAAGTCTTAGCTTAATGGAGTTAAGGGTTGAATCCACTGCCTGGAGCTTCAGTGTGTCTGAGACTGCAGGATTATACTCCACCGGTACTGTGGGCTCTGCTGTCCTGCATCCATAATAGAATATGAGGCTAAATGAAAACAGAACAATAATGAACCATAAAGATCTCCTTAACATGGCTGCAACCCCTATTGAAAACATAAAATTTTATTTCCTTTATAATATAAATGGTGACGAGAGGCAACTTCGGAAAATTTTTCAAAAAAAAAAAAAAAAAATGAGGTTTTTACCTCTTCAGGGCTTCTTTCCCAATTGCTTCATTCGGGTACTTGAAAGTATTTCATGAGAATTAAGCTTGCATTCGAAGTTTTCCCTATGGATCAGTATCTTTACTGCCTTCCCTCTCTCTTGAAAAAAATTTTCACCTTTTTTACATTTTTCAGGACTTGATTAAAAAAACAGATACCCTTTGAAAGGCTTCTGCTTTAGGTGGTCTTATCCTGATAAATAAAACGCAGGAAAATAATTTTATTCCTGAAATAAGGAGGGATTTTTTTATTTTTAAAGATACTTGTTATAATTTCTATATAAATTGCTTTACCGGAGAGGAATTAAAAATGCTTCAGAACTTAACTCAAAATGTTTCCGTTACCCAGATCATTCAGCTCATGCTGGCTCCCGCAGTTATGATCAACGCCTGCGGGCTCCTTATACTGGGCATAAATAATAAATATTCACTCGTCGTAAACAGAATAAGACTTCTTAATGAGGAAAAACGCAAACTTACTCTGAAAGCCGGCGGCAGGGACTTTACCTACGAGGAGAATATCCGCCTGGAAAGCCTTGCGCACCAGTTGAAAGACCTCGTCTTAAGAGTCAGAATTGTGCGCAACGCCGTCTTAAGCTATACCGCAGGAGTGGCCCTCTTTGTGCTTACTTCTCTTCTTATTGCAATTGACTTCTATAGCCAGGGGCATAACCTTCAGGGCATCATAATTGCCGCATTCGTAATAGGAATGCTTGTGGTATTTACCGGCGTGGGCTTTGCGTTTTTTGAAACCAAAAAAGGGTACGATATCGTACAGTATGAAGTAAAAGCAGATGAATGACGAAAGCCAGTTCTCCGAAGACGAACTCCTGGAACCGGATAATATGCTTATTCTCTACTCCAGGGGAGCCTTCCCGATGGCCGATGAGGATGGGAAGATCGACTGGTACTGGCCCCAGACAAGGACCATAATACCGCTGGAGAACTATAACTTTCCAAGAAGCCTGCGCAAGTTCATGGAGAAATCCCCTTTCGAATACCGCTTCGACTATAGCTATTTGCGGGTCATAAGAGGCTGCGCCGGAAGGGAAACAACCTGGATATCGGATAGACTTATCAAAGCCTATAAAAAACTCCATAAGGCGGGACACCTCCATACGGTGGAAGCCTGGATGGGCGATAAAATTGTGGGAGGCCTCTACGGCATTACTTACCGCGGGGCCTTCTTTGGTGAATCGATGTTCTCTAAAGTCCCGCAGGCCTCCAAAGCCTGCCTCATAAAACTCATCGAACACCTCAATGAAAAAGGCTTTCAACTCTTAGACGTGCAGTACCAGACGGAGCACCTTAAAATGTTCGGCGCAGTTGAAATCACCTTCCGGGAGTACGATGAGATCTTAAAAAGATCGTATCTTGCCGACTGCAGTTTTTAACTCAGGCTGAACCTTATGCTTCTTAACACTTAAGTTACGGATAGAACCTCAAACCCAAGGCCAGATCCACTGCCGCTCCTGAACTGGGAGCAAGCCCCACAAGTGCCCCAAGCTCAAAAAACACTTCCAATGGAGTCCTGGCAGGAATAACATTAAGACCGAATGTGCCCCGAACGCCCAAGCCAAGCTCATTTGAAGAACGGTAGAAAAACTTTCCGTTTTCCTCTTTATACCAGAAGCCTCCTCCGCCGGTACCAAATCCGAGAGCTCCTCCCATACCAGCATAAAGCATTGCAACACGCGAGCGGAAGGCATCAATGTGCCACAGGTAATCCACATTTATACGCGGGGCGCCGAAATATGAGCCTCCGATACTTCCGGTAAGAGCATTCTCCCTGTTGAACCAGTACTTAAGTGTAAGTCCTGTGGGTTCGCCTAAAATAATTCCGAATCCAAAATTCTTTCCTTCAGGTCCCTGCGCCAGGCTTTCTCTGGAAAACCCCATAACCAGGAGGAGAACGATAAAAATATATTTCTTAAACATCAGCATATCTCTTGTTTTACTTAAGACAATGGTGCATATAATAATAATTTAGACAAGGCGGCTAGATTTGCAAGTCAACATTATGCTCATGCATCCGGGATTCACGTTTTTTGCCTGTCAGGGCAGGCCACGCCAGAGGCTTTGCGCGTCAACCTAAGGCACTTGACATAGCCTTGCTATGATTCACTAATTGTGTGACCTTATTGTCACTGGTAGATTTCAAAAAGCCAATGAAAGGAAAGCATCAATAAACGTTCAAATTACAAAG
>DATAKL010000039.1:0-51732 GCA_036261625.1 Ignavibacteriales bacterium
CGGGGGTTCCCGCATCCCTCCGGGATTTGGTTACCCCGGGCTATAGACAAAATGCCCCTCATCGGGGCTTAGTTAGTGCGTTGCTCTAAATGCTCTTTTTTCATTGGGCTTAAGTTGACGCGTAAGGCCAGAGGCGGGCACGGCTACGTGGTTCTGAATTTGTTTTTATGTGGTTCTACAAATAGGTATCCGCGAACGCGGATAGGAATGATAACATTATACTACAAAAAGAATTTCCTAACTGCGCTAGCAGTTACCTATTTGTAGAAAAACGGATCCAAAACAGTCCCAGAACCACGTAGCCGTGCCCGCCTCTGGCGTGGTGGTTCCATATCTGCAGTTTGTTTAATTATCCATTCTTTTCTTGTTATTAGTCCCGGTATTCCTTAACTTACTTTTCGCATGGCTGGGGCCGTGCACTGCCCTTTCGTTTTGAAATCTCGGTTTTAATTATATACACTTCACAATATCGGAGATAAAATGAAACGTATTCTTTTATCCTTTTCGGCCTTTTTCTTCCTTCTTCTTTTTAATCTGAATGCCCAGGAAATTAACCTGAGTGATAAACTTCCCATAGATCCGGAAGTAAAAACAGGCAAACTTTCGAACGGGATTACTTACTACATCAAAAAGAATCTTAAGCCTGAAAAAAGGGCTGAACTGCGCCTTGTGGTTAATGCCGGGGCAATCCAGGAAGACGACATCCAGAACGGCCTTGCTCACTTTTCGGAGCATATGGCCTTTAACGGCACAAAAAATTTCAAAAAACAGGAAGTCATTAACTTCATGGAGTCTATCGGCATGCGCTTTGGTCCTGAGGTCAATGCCTATACATCATTCGATGAGACCGTCTACATGCTGCAATTGCCAACAGACACTATGAAACTCCTCGAAAAGGGGTTCCAGGTGCTGGAGGAGTGGGCTCATAATGTGAGTTATGAAAATGAGGAAATTGACAAGGAAAGAGGCGTCATAATTGAAGAATGGCGCTTAGGCCGCGGCGCAGAGGCTAGAATGTGGGACAAGCAGTCGCCAATCCTCTTTAAGGGCTCAAAATATGCCGTGCACAACGTGATCGGACAAAAAGAAATTCTCGAAAAATTTGATTATCAAACACTGAAAAATTTCTACAGGGACTGGTACCGTCCCGACCTGATGGCAGTTGTTGCTGTGGGCGACTTTGATGTAAATACAATTGAAGAGATAATTAAGAACCGTTTCTCCGGCATAACTGCTCCAAAAAATCCAAGAGAACGCGTTGAAAGCCAGGTGCCCGACCACAAGGAGCCCTATTTTGCAATAGCTTCCGACAAGGAAGCCTCCAGAAGTTCCGTATCTATTTATTACATGAGGCCCGTGGAGCCTGAAGAGACAGTAAAAGACTACAGACGCAATATTGTAGAGGAGATTTACAACGGCATGTTTAACAGACGCCTTTATGAGCTTTCAAAACTGGCCGACCCTCCTTTCATTTATGGATTTGCGGGAAAATACAGAGTTGTAAGAACCAAAAGCTGCTTTACGCTGGGTGCAATGGTAAAGGACAACGGAATCGACAAGTCTCTTGAAACACTGCTGCGTGAAGCACACAGGGTGGACCAGTTCGGGTTTACTCAAAGCGAACTCGACCGCCAGAAAAAAGAAATGCTGAGAGGTATTGAACAGGCCTTTAAGGAAAAAGACAAGACGGAAAACGTACGCTATGCCTCCGAATACGTTTCAAATTTCCTTAGCGGGGAGCCTGTTCCCGGCATAGCTTACGAATTTGAGCTTTTTAAGAAGTTTGTTCCTGAAATTACGCTTGAAGAGATAAATAAACTGGCCAGCGACTTCATTCGCGATGAAAACCGCGTGGTTCTGGTGAATATGCCTGAAAAAGAAGGCCTTGCTATTCCTAAGGAAGAAGAGCTCGCAAAGATATTTGATGCTTCCTCAAAAGAAACCGTAACGGCTTACGTCGATAAAGCGGTTTCCACTGAGCTTCTGGACACGCCTCCCATTCCGGGTAAAATTACTTCGGAAAACAAGCGCGGGGACCTTGGTCTTACGGAGCTTACGCTCTCAAACGGCGTTAAGGTGGTCTTAAAACCCACGGACTTTAAGAACGATGAAATCCAGTTTACCTCGTATTCCAAGGGGGGTAACTCACTTTCACCCGACAGCGACTATGTTTCGGCTGCCCTCGCCTCTTCCATTGTTAATGAGGCTGGAGTAGGAAAGTTTGACCAGATCGCACTGCAGAAGGTCCTCTCAGGTAAAGTGGTGAAAGTTTATCCTTCTATTGGAGATATTCAGGAAGGAGTCTCAGGCTCCGGAAGTACACAGGATATGGAAACCATGTTTAAGCTTATCTATCTGTATTTTACTTCTCCGCGTATGGATTCAACGGCTTTTCTTTCCTTCAAAGGCAGAATGAAAGCTTACCTGGAAAACAGAAGCCTGGAGCCTTATTCAGCTCTTCAGGATACATTTAACACCACACTCTGGAATTACCACTTCCGCTCAAACCCCTGGACGGTGAAAACCCTGGATAAAATAGACCTTAAGAAGGCCTTTAATTTCTACAAGGACCGTTTCCAGGATGCGGGTGACTTTACATTCGTTTTTGTAGGCAGTTTCGACCTTGAGAAGATAAAACCCCTTATTGAAACGTATCTTGGCGGCCTTCCTTCCAATGGAAGAAAAGAAAGCTGGAAAGATACCAAAATGGAATACGCCAGGGGCGTTATAGAAAAGCAGATATTCAAGGGAATTGAACCGAAAAGCTACGTTGTATTAAGCTTTAACGGACCTTTCCAGTATACGCAGCAGAATATATACGACATAAGGGCGCTTTCCGACGTGCTGGATATAAAGCTCCGCGAGGTAATCAGGGAAGAAAAAGGAGGAACCTACGGCATTAATGTAAGTCATGGAGTAAGCCATTACCCGAAAGAAGGCTACAGCATTAATATCTCTTTCGGCTGCGACCCGAAAAAAGCAGGAGAACTCACGCAGGCGGTCTTTGCTCAGCTCGACAGCATGCAAAAATTCGGCCCTGCCCCAACTTACATACAGAAGGTCAGGGAGACCCACATAAGGTCGAGGGAAACATCCTTAAAGAGAAACGACGTATGGCTTCACAGCCTCATGGGGGCATATTCTAACGATGAGGACCCGAAAGAGATTCTCGATTACATTAAGATCATTGAAAACCTTTCGGCTCAGGAAGTGCAGAATGCTGCAAAGAAGTACCTGGACGACAAAAATTACATAAATGTGGTCCTGTTACCCGAGCCGCCTAAAGGACACTGAAAAAATCCTGTGAGACACTTAAAAAGGCGGAGAAAGGTCTCCGCCTTTTTAATTTCAGGCTAAAATGAATTAAATTTTAACTTCTTTCCTTTTTTTTATATATTCTACTAAGAAAGCCTTATAGGGTAATTCCCCGTCCAAAGTCTTTCAGTTTATTCCATTTATTCATAAAATATATTAAAGAGGGCAAATAATGCTTTTACAGGCTATCCTTATAGTTATACATATACTTTCAGCTGTCGTGTGGCTGGGATTGGTTCCGGCAGACCTGGTCTTAAGGAAAAATATAAAAAATTCCCGCGGTATGGCTTCTGAAAAGAAACTAATTTCTATCTATCTGCATTTGGTTAATATTACCGGGATTATCGGCATGACGGGCATTGTTATTACGGGAGTAATACTGACCTCGGTAATTCCTTACTATTCTTTCTTTAATTTTTCCGTGAACCGCTGGCTGGCAGAAAAACAGTCCATAATGGTAATCCTTATTGTGCTCGTATTCGCATTTCTAATCCCGAGGGCAAAGAAGGTCCGTCTGGCTCTGGGAATGGAGGGTAACAATCAGACGCCTGTAGCTGAGGGTGTGTATGGCAATCTGGGTAAATTGGAAACAATTATTACCATAATTAACGTTTTAGTATTAATAAACTTTCTTTTAGCGGTAACTCACAGATTTATTTCATAGGGGAGCTTCGATTGCTGTTGTTTTGTCGTTGCTTTGCAACGGTTACTTTTTTAACTTTTGGTGTTTAATATTTGGCTGAAATGAAGAAAATTTTAATTTTGGGATCGACCGGGTCGATCGGGGTCAATACCTTAAATGTGGTCAGGGCTTTTCCGGAACGCTTTAAGGTCGAAGGCCTGACCGTAAACACCAACATAGACTTACTTGAACAGCAAATCAAAGAATTTCACCCCTCGGTTGTTGTCGTCAGGGACACAAAGGCTGCGCAGGAGTTAAAGCAAAGGATTGCCTCCGGAGATACTGAAGTACTCTCGGGAAGTGAGGGCCTCCTGGAGGCTACACGCCTGGGGGACTACGATGTGCTTGTAAGCGCCCTTGTCGGCTTCGCCGGCCTGGCCCCTACAATTGAAGGAATAAAAAGGTCCAAAAGAATTGCACTGGCTAACAAGGAAACCCTTGTTGCCGCCGGCGAGCTTGTTACGGGCTTATGCCGGAAACATAATTCCGAACTGATTCCTGTGGACTCCGAGCACAGTGCAATCTTTCAGTGCCTCGTGGGTGAAAAACACGAGGAGGTTGAAAAGCTTATTCTTACTGCCTCCGGGGGACCGTTCTTAGACAGGAACATTGAGAGCTTAAAGAATGTAACAGTAACGGAAGCCTTAAATCACCCCAACTGGAAGATGGGAAGCAAAATTACCATAGATTCTGCTTCCATGATGAACAAGGGTTTGGAAGTAATCGAGGCAAAGTGGCTTTTCGGAATCCCTAAGGAAAAAATAGAGGTCGTAGTTCATCCGCAGTCGATTGTTCATTCAATGGTAGAGTTTGTAGATGGGTCCGTTAAGGCTCAGATGGGGCTTCCCGATATGAAACTGCCTATTCAGTATGCGCTCTGCTATCCTGAAAGGCTCGTAAGTACAAACAGGAAAATGAAGCTCCCTCAGGTCAGGACTCTGACTTTTCAGGAGCCGGATTTCGAGAAGTTTGAATGCCTGAGGCTTGCATACCAGGCAATGGACTCGGGCGGCACGGCCCCATGCATTATGAATGCGGCAAATGAAGTTGCGGTGGGAAAATTTCTGGAGGGCAAGATCAGGTTCCTGGAGATTCCCAAGATAATTGAAAATTCCTTAAGCTCAATTGAAAATCACCGCACGCCCGATCTTGAGGTGATATTTGAATGCGACAGAATAACCAGGCAGTACGCACAAAACTTATTTTAACGTAAAGTTTTAATGTAAAGGAGAGAAACTCTAAGTATGAATTATATAATTTATTTTTTAATCACAATCGCCATACTGGTCTTTGTGCACGAATTCGGGCATTTTATAGCGGCTAAAATATCCAAAATGAGGGTGGACGTTTTTGCCATAGGTTTCGGTAAACGCCTCTTTGGCTGGAATAAATTAAACGGATTTTCATTAGGCGACCTCCCGGATGACTTCGACGGGCAGGGAAATACAGACTACAGGATATGCCTCCTGCCTTTCGGCGGATATGTTAAAATTGCAGGCATGGTCGATGAGAGTTTCGACGTGAAATTTGCCGACAAGACACCCGAGCCTTATGAATTCCGCAGCAAACCGACTCACCTGAAGCTTTTTGTCATTACTGCCGGCGTTCTGATGAACCTCATACTGGCTTACCTCGTATTTGCAGGCATAAACTATTTCCAGGAAAAGCAGCTGGCAAAAACTACCACTGTGGGCTATGTATCGCCCGGAAGTCCTGCGGCCAAAGCAGGTTTCGAGAAAAACGACAAGATAATTTCTGTTGACGGCAAGCCCGTTACATATTGGGAAGATGCTGAAGCAAAGATATATATAGATAATATTGTCCGCGACCTGGATATTAAGGTCAACAGACAGGGCCGTATTGTTACCCTTGATGTTCCGCGCAAGACCTTCTCGCAGGATGTAAGCAAGGCAAGACCTCTTCTTCCTGCAGGCTTTAAGGTATCCATCGACAGCGTCATTAAAGGCCTTCCGGCTCAGAAAGCCGGAATTAAAAAAGGGGACGTTCTTATCAGTATGAACAGTGAGCCGGTTGAAAGCTACGGGCAGACGACCGCAATTATTTCTGAAAATAAGGAGAAAAACGTTTCTCTTAAGGTCTTAAGGGGACAGGATACGCTTCAGCTTGCAGTTACTCCTTCCAAAGACGGCAAGATCGGTGTTATGCTCAACGAGCATTTTAACGGCCCTGTTGAATTCCGCAGTATGGGCCTTGGAGAAGCACTCTTAAGCGGCTTTACAGACATAGGGCGCATAACCTCCATGACCTTTACAATGTTCAGCAACGTGATAAGAGGAAGAGTCGAGTTCTCTTCAGCATTCGGCGGACCCGTAAAAATTGCACAGTTCGCGGCCAAATCTGCAGATACAGGGCTGGTGCCTTTCATATACTTCCTCGGAATGCTGAGTCTCAGTCTTGCAATTCTGAACATTCTTCCCTTCCCTGTCCTGGACGGAGGTCACTTCGTCATAATACTGATCGAGGGAATTATGCGACGTGAAATTCCGGTGAAGGTGAAGCTGGCAATTCAGAACGTCGGCTTTGTAATTCTGCTCCTGTTCATGGCGTTTGCCATCTATAATGACCTGTTAAGTCTCTGACTATAAGATCCATTTTCATAAAAGGCAGGCCCGGAAAATACTTTCCGGACCTGCCTTTTTTATTTCACCTTAAAAATATGTAAGTTATTATCCTACAAGCACTTAGCACTTTATCTGACATTAATATCAGAAAATTCCTTATTCCTCTTATAAGCCTAAAATAATATGTTATATATGAACTCAATAAATATAAACAAGGAGGGTACTATGCTTTGGACTATTTTTGCGATATTGATCGTTTTATGGCTGCTGGGTATGGTCACATCTTATACTCTTGGCGGCTTTATACACGTATTGCTTGTAATAGCAATAGTATTGGCTCTGATCAGTTTATTCCGCGGCAGAAGTGTTGTGTAGATTTTCAGTATGAGTTTCCGTTGATAAATAATTGTAAGTGATGTTGGTTATGTAATGGCAAGGTTAAACAAAAACATGGATAGAATGGGAGATGGTTTATGAGCTATATGGAAAGGTTAGGAAAAATGTTCGTGTTCGTTCTGGCTGTTTTATTCTTATCGTTTCAGAATTCATCATTTGCCCAGGAATATAACAACAAAGACGCCGGAAACAGCAAAAAATCGGGCAGTGAACAGAAAAATCAGGAAAGTCAGTTCCAAAGGACTGCAAAAGATCTTACCTTAAAGCTTTCCAGGGAAGTAAATCTTTCTAAGGATCAATCGGATAAGGTCAGCAATATACTTGTTGATCTTCAGAAGGATGTTGCCGATAAGATGGGAGGCAATAATAGTAGTGAAAATGTAGGCAGCAGCAGATCGGATAGCAAGTTCAGAGATGCCGATGTTTCGGCAAATGATAAGATCGAAAATATTATTACCGACAAGGAAATTCCTGCATATATGAAGGTTAAAAAGGAATGGTGGGCTAAGATTAAGGATAAGGTATATTCAGAAAACTATGCGCAAAATGAAGAACAGCCCGGAAATAAAACTGTTGCCGAAGGAAAGAAAACCAGAAAAGGTACCGACAGAAATGATGTTGTAGGCAGCAGCAGATCAGATAAAGCAGATGTATCGGGCGAGAACAAGGACAAAGATAATCCTCAGTTCGAGCAGTTCGCAAAGGACATGTCTGTGGATCTGATGAGGAAACTGGATCTCTCACTTGAGAAGGCGGCAGATATAGAAGATGTATTGATTAATTATCAGAAAAATATTGCCGATGCTGAAAAAGACAGAATGAATGAGAACAGAAGCAATGTGGCTATGAACAGCAGCGTAAAAAGCCGCAGTAATCAGAATAGCAGGGATGAGAACGTAGGCAGCAGCAGAAACAGCAATATGTCGAATGAAATTCAGAGTGCCATCCGTTCGGCAGACGATAAGGTAAAAGACGTGCTGAATGACAACCAGAAAACCAAGTACGACAGGGTTAAAAAGCAGTGGTGGAAGGACGTGCAGTCCAGAGTATCTTCAAGCGTAAGACATTATGAACGCACAAACAAATAACACAACGATACGATGAATTATATCAATCAGAAAAAGAGAGGCAAACAATGGATAGACTCGAATTAAAAGGCAACTGGAACGTTATAAAAGGCAGATTGAAACAGAAATATGCAAACCTTACTGATGATGACCTGAGATATGAAGAAGGTAAAGATGATGAACTAATCGGCAGAATACAGAAAAAGACAGGCCAGTCACGTGATGAAATAATTCACTACATCAAAAGCCTTTAGTTCTAAGCAGAGAACCGTTTAATAACGGCACATTATGCGGTTAGAAAAGGTTCTTATAAAAAAGCAGGAGGGATTAAATTTCCCCCTGCTTTTTTTATCCCCGTTTTTTTATTTCTATCTGTATGTAAACATTTTCAGCCCCGGTAAAAGCCGCGGCTGCCCTCAAGGCGGAATTTGGTTAAACTAAGCGTTCACTTTTCCGATAATCTTTCTAATTAACAGATCCGATGTAATTATTTTCTGGAAACTTTGATGAGGGGTATAGCTTTGAAACGTTTACTGATACTGATATATCTTATTCTGATGTTTATTTTCCCGGAGATCCTTTTTTCTGAAACTCCGGAGCAAAATCCTCAGGCGAAAAATCCTCCCCCCCGGCCGGAATCAGCATGCATTGTCTCATCATGGCATTATGAGCCGGTGGAAGGAAAAATTATCGGCATATGGCCCCCCTCATACTACTGGACAAAAGAAGCCCTGAAGAATCTCACGAAGAAATACGGCTTTACAGGCATCTCTATAAGGCAGGATGAAATCAATCCCGACAGCATGTACCAGTGGGCTATAAGAGCAGGCTTTAAGCCGGAGAATATGATGGTTAATATCATTAATGATACCTATACGAGCCGCATTGTTAAGATGCCTGCTGCCTTTTACTACCTGGATGAGCCGGTTGAGCACAACTGCAGCGGACATGCAACAAACGGGACACGCATCTATTCACCGGATGAGCTTGAGAAAATCAGGGACTATATCCATACTAACCGCCCCGATGCAAAGTTCATTATCGGCGGATATAAAAGATGCAGCCACCTGAAAATTGCCGTTGACATTGCCGACGGGGTAATGTATTCCTCATATGTAAACTGGAACTCAATGTGGCTCCCCGTATGCCACGCCAATATGGGCTTCGGCGACGACGTTGAGGCCCCGTGGGCCGAAGGCTCTGGCCTTCAGACCGACAGCTGGGGCGACATGCGCTCAAAGTTCCGGGAGAAGTTCTCAATGACCTGGATGCACGGGAAAAACGACGAATGCCAGGAGCTCTTTAAGACGGCTAATTCCCTGGGGCTTAACGGCATATGGCTTTATGCAAATGAGGGGGTGGGCCCGGATTCGGCTGCCTCGCTGGAAAAATTCTGCCAGGCTGCCGCTCAAAACGGCTGGCTTAAAATTGTGGATGACTACCTCCCCGCACCCGACAGCCTTACGGCCTGCAAGGCAGAGGACGGACATTCAATAAGGCTCGACTGGAAAGATATGTCGGATAATGAAAAGGGATTCGTAATTGAACGGAAACTCTCTTCTTCAAACACCTTTACACAGCTTACTACTGTCGGAGCAGGCAGCTTCACATTCATCGATTCATCTGTAGAGGACGGGAAAGTGTATTCGTACAGGATTAAAGCATTTAACGACTATAACACCTCGGACTACAGCAATGAGGCACTGATTTCTTCTGTAACTTCAACCGGGAAAATAAAAGAACTGATCCCGGTTGATTTTACCCTTTTCCAGAATTATCCTAATCCTTATAACCCTTCAACCAGGATCGGCTACAGCCTGCCCGGGCAAAGCAGGGTAAGGCTTTTAATTTATAACTCGATCGGCGGAATTGTAAAGATACTTTCAGACCGCGTGGAAGATGCAGGCTACCACGAGATCGATTTTAACGCCTCGGGATTTTCCTCCGGTATATACTTCTATTCTATGGAGGCCAGTGCCGTAAGCGGACAAGGCAGCTATCACTCTGCAAGGAAAATGCTTCTCTTGAAGTAGGATTCCACTTCTTTTTAAGGCGGCGAAATTACCAGATGAAATTTATATTATTTCAGGCTATCTTTATGAAATGCAGCCTTGAGGCTCATTTTTCTGAAGCGATAAAACCTGGAAGTAATATGAATACCAAACCCATAACACAGCTTGAAGAAACTCAAAAAGATGAACCGCTCAAAAAAGATATACGCGAGCTCGGCATTATACTGGGCAACGTGCTCGTGGAGCAGGAAGGACGGGATCTTTTTGAATCCGTGGAAACACTGAGATCTCTTACAAAGACTCTCAGAACGGAATACACTGATGATGTAAGAAACAGTATAGTTTCCTTAATAGATACTTTTACGCCCGAGAAAGCCTATCTGGTAGTTAAGGCATTTTCAGTTTATTTTATTTTAGTTAATGCCGCAGATGAAATCCACCGCATAAGGCGCATGCGTGCTCACATATTCCAAAACGACCGCCCGCAGAAGGGCTCAATTGAAGAGGCCCTTATATGCATGAAAAACGAGGGCGGCAGTCAAAAGCTTCTTGAAGAGGTTCTGAACTCCCTCGAAATAATACCTGTCTTTACCGCTCATCCTACAGAAGCAACCAGGCAGACAATTCTGAAAAAGATACTCAACATCAGCCGCCTTCTTTTAAGAAGGGAGTATACAAAGCTTACACCCTCGGAAGAGGAAAACATTGCGCATCAGCTCGAGACTGAAGTTACACTCCTCTGGCAGTCGAATGAAATCAGGTTCCATAAGGTGACGGTAAAAGATGAAATACAGCGCGGGCTCTTCTTCTTCAGGAATGTGCTCTACGGCCTGATACCGGAGTTTTACCGGAACCTTAATTCGAAGCTTCAGTCGGTTTATAACCTCAAAACTCCTGCTCCGGCGCTCCTTAAGTTCGGCTCCTGGATGGGAGGCGACCGCGACGGGCACCCTTATGTAACGGTGGACATTACGAAGGAGACTGCTTCAGACTATAAGAAGATTATCCTTGAGCTTTATCTTAAGGATCTGGACCCCATATACGACTCCCTGAGTACCTCGGTGCATCTTGTTGCTGCAAGCCCTGAGCTGCATCTTTCGATTGAAAACGACAGGATAAGGCTGCAGGACTTCGTAACTGAAAGTGTCTTACGTGACCCCTCGGAAGTCTACCGTGTAAAACTTTTCCTGATCTCCCTTAAGCTTAAGAAAACCATTGAAGCTCACCCATCGGGCTACAAAGATGCAGGGGAATTTCTGGGAGATCTGGAGCTCATGCATGAGAGTCTTTCTGAGAACAAGGGACATATAATTGCTGAGGAGAAAATCCTTCCTCTTATTTATAAGGTAAGGACATTCGGCTTTAACTTTATTTCGCTCGACGTCAGGCAGAACGCTTCGCTGATAAGAGAGACGGCCGAAGAGATATTCAGCTACTGCGGCATAAGAAAAGATTTTTCCAGACTGGAGGAGGAAAAGAAAAATGAACTCCTTACCCGTGAGATCCTGAACCCGAGGCCTTTAATAAACCAGTTCAGCGAACTCAGTGACACGGCCCGGCAGGTTGTAAATGAACTTGCCGTGATCAAATGGGCAAAGGAGACTATAGCTGAAGAATCCTGCAACGATTACATCATCAGCAACTGCTCTAAAGTAAGCGACATATTATCCGTCCTTCTTCTGGCAAAGGAGGCGGGGCTCGTTCAGTCCGGAACGGAGGGGCTTACCCGCTCGCTCTTCGATATACTCCCTCTTTTTGAGACAATTGAGGATCTGCAAAATTCCGAAAGTATTATGAGGGAGCTCTTTCAAAATGAAGCGTACAAAAATCATCTTAAGCTTCGCCATATGGTGCAGAAGATAATGATAGGATATTCCGACAGCAATAAAGACGGAGGAATAGTCACTTCCAAAATTGAGCTCTATAAGGCGCAGCGGAACCTGACCAGGCTCTGCTCGGAAACAGGAGTTGAACTTATACTTTTCCACGGGCGCGGCGGAAGCATTTCGCGCGGCGGGGGGCCGTTGAACCAGTCCATACTTGCGCAGCCCAAGGGAACGATAAAAGGCAAAATTAAAATTACAGAGCAGGGCGAGATGATCTCATCAAAATATCTGATCCCCTCAATTGCCGAAAGAAGCCTGGAGCTGATTTCGTCGGCTGTAATACTTGCCACCCAAAACTCCATTACTGGGAGTAAAAAGGACCGCTTTGAGGAATACAGCGGCGTTATGGACGAGCTCTCAAAGGAAGCCATGAGGCATTACAGGGAGCTTATTACACACCCCGCATTCTATGAGTATTTCAGGACAGTTACGCCGATTGACATTATTGAGCAGATTGAAATCGGTTCACGCCCGCCGTCGAGGAAAAAGGGGCGGGACATTAGGCTCTTAAGGGCAATACCGTGGGTATTCTCGTGGACACAGAACAGGCAGACCATTACGGGCTACTACGGCTTCGGGCACTCTGTAGACAAGGTAATCCGTGAAGGGAGTGTTACAATAAAAGATCTGCAGAAGATGTACCGCAGTTGGGAATTCTTCAAGGTAATGATTGACAATATTGAAATGGTGCTTCTTAAGACGGATATGATCATAGGGCGCGAGTATTTGTCGCTTTATGAAGATGAAGATTCGAAGTGGGAGATCTACAGGATGATAGACGATGAGTTTAAGCTTTCCAGGAAGCTTCTTCTTGAAATTACGGGGGAGGAAAACCTGCTCGATTCAAACAAGTCGCTCCAGAGGTCGATACTGCTGAGGAATCCGTACATAGATCCGATTAGTTTCATTCAGGTCAAGTTCATGAAAGATTACCGTTCAGGAAAGAATACCCCTGCAGAAAAGCTGCAGCTTTTGTCTTTATTGCGCTCCACCGTAAACGGCATAGCCGCAGGGGTAAGAAATACGGGATGAAATAAAAAGCTATTTTCTGAGTACACCTGTCAAATGCCGCGGATGATGCTTTAACCCGGGAAACGGATGCCCGGATGCCGCGTGAGCGGCATGGTGTCGATAGCCCAGGGTGATGGAGTCCGCCTCAGGCGGACGACTGAACCCCGGGACCACGGAATCCCCCCAAAAACCCCCGGAGCCGCGGCAGCCGCGACATGTTCCCCATGCGACATGTTCCCCATGCGACATGTTCCCCCACATGGAAAATGATCCAAATTTTTATGAGGCATTCAAGACGTGTTCTCCCACCCAATGAAAATGGTCTTAATTATCTTTAAGCCTCTGCGACATCTAGCTTCGGCTAAAAGTCTAATTTACCCCATTTTCTTCTCCTCCTCGCAGATCCAGTCGAAGAGGTATTTGTCATTATATTCCATTTCATATTCCTTCAGGATCTTTAAGAACTCCTCCTTGAATGATTTATGCCTGTGGTGCTCTTCCTGGTTCAGAATGTAATGAATAACATTCTTTGTCTGGCTTTTTGAATATGTGAAGATTCCGTATCCCGCCTGCCAGGCAAAGTTGCTAAGCCACTTTTTCTTCTTTATGAATTCCGTTGAGCTGGATTTAATTTCTTTAACCAGATCAGGTATATAGCAGGTGGGATTATATGAAATCAGGAAATGAACGTGATCAGGCATGAGCTTTATGGCCAGCATCTTATTCCCCTTACTCTGCACAATTCCTGTAATGTACTTCTGAAGCTCTTCTGAAAAGGATGGCATGATCAGGTGTTCTCTATATTTTACAGCAAAAATTAAATGAATGTAGGCTTGGCGGAATACATCTGGCATTGTTCTTATCCTTCTTAGGTGACATCTCTTTTGGAAGATATACGGAAGGAATAAATTGTACCATGGCCTGTGTCACACATTCATCTTTGCAGGTTGAATTTTCATTAGAACATGCTACGACATATTCATATTCCACAGCCTTGGTATATTTTAATGAAATTGAATCATCATTTATGGTGTTGGATATTCTATAATTAATCTGCCCTATTCCGAAAAAACATGTCGCGTCCGAAAAAACATGTCGCGGCTGCCGCGGCTCCGGGGGTTTTTGGGGGGATTCCGTGGTCCCGGGGTTCAGTCGTCCGCCTGAGGCGGACTCCATCACCCTGGGCTATCGACACCGCACCGCTGCCGCGGTGCTTTTGAAAACTGAGCAAATTTATATTCAATCCTGCAGACTGGAATAAAAAAAGGCATCCCGTTTTTTACGGAATGCCTCCTTTTTTTGTTTATAAATAATTTTTATTTCTGCAGGGTTATTGTGCCTATATCCGTATTCTGCCCTTTTACTACATTTACATTTGCCTGCTCAACATCCTTGTAGCCTGTTGCTGAATGGGCAATGTGAACTGTGTATGTGCCTTCCGGCAGCGCCACGAGCTTAAAGAACCCCAGTGAATCGGGATATGTTGTAACCGTGTCTGCTCCTGCAATTGTATGTACATCAACTGCGGCATCCAGGGGAAGCACATGTCCTGAAATTGTGCCCGTCAAAGCATTGGCCTCAACTCTTATTACGGGTTTAAGCTTGTAATTGCTGTTTCCCGTTACAACGATCGACCTTGAAGCGTCAAAGTCCAGCGTCAGTTCATAAGTCATACCGTCCTGAAGTGTAAAGGGGGTGTTTAATTTTACGCCCGTCTGGCTTCCGGATGGAATTGTAAGATCGTGCCTAACACCTGCCTGATCCGTAACGTAGCTGCCGGTTCCGATGATAAGGCGTATCTGTGAATACTGCCCGGCCGGAAGAGGTGTATTGCCTAAGAGGGCCATTACCCCATTTCTCAGCTGCATTAAATCCACGTTCTGTGTGGAATCTTTAACTACAAGCCAGCTGCCTGTGCTGCTTGTATCGCCTCCCTGGTGAACTTCAATCCTCGTTACCTGTATGTTGACAGATTTATAATTTGCCGGAGCATCCGCCATGTAAAGTTTAAGCTGACCGGTGCCACCGGTCTGTGGTGATGTGGAACTGTCGTTTTTACTGCAGCCGGCAATTAAAACCGCAATAGCCAGTAAGAAATAATAAACCGTATTACGCATGAGTATTCTCTCTTTTTTGTTTAATAGACATTTCTTAATATAAATCAGCAAAAATTGTACCGAAAAGCGGCAGATTTCCCATGACACCAAAATACACGGGCAGGGTCCTGCCTTACACTCAAAATCGAAAATTATATTAATTATTAAAAGAGGAAAACTCTGTTCTTTATCTTAAGAGTTGTAAGTGTTATATTGAGCTGAAAATTTTACCGGTAAAAATTTCAGGATAAATTCTAATGAAAATGCAATTTACACGGGGCCTTGTTGCTGTGCCCCTTATGGCGGCATTTCTTTTTGCTGCCGGGTGCTCTTCAGTTAAAGAGACTTCCAGCTCGGATAAAGGCAGGATTACTTCGCTTGAAGACCTGGAGCAGAAGATAGATGCTCGTTTCAGCGATCCCCTCTTTGCAAATGCGCACTGGGGCGTAATGATCCAGTCCTTAAAAACCGGAAAAGTCTGGTATGAGAGGAATTCAGAGCGCATGTTTAATCCGGCTTCAAACAACAAAATTCTCTCGGCCTCGGCAGCCTTAACGAGACTTGGACCCGACTTCACCTTTGAAACTGACCTTTGCCTAAGCGGCATTGTGGGTGACTCGGTATTAAACGGCGACGTGGTTGTTTTCGGCAATGGTGATCCCACGCTTTATAATCATTTCCAGAAAGATCCCAGGGACCTGTTCTTCAGCTGGGCCAGGATGCTGAGGGCAAAAGGCATCAGGCACATTACCGGAAATGTTATAGGCGACGATAATGCATTTGACGATAACTCTCTTGGCGAGGGGTGGTCATTTGACGGGCTGGATGCCTGGTATTCAGCCGAGGTGGGCCCTTTGCAGCTAAATGAAAACTATGTGGATTTAAGTATCATTCCGCCTGCAACGAAATTTGAACCTGCCAGGATTGAGCCTAACCTGCCGAGTAATTATTACACGATAGTAAATAACCTTACCGTGACAGACACCGGGCGGAGCCACGTCTATGTAAGCCGCCCCTTCGGCACAAATAAATTCATTGTTCAGGGGAACGTTGTCGCCGGCTCGAGACCTCTTATGGAGTCACCTGCTATTACCAACCCAACGCTTTTCTATGTCACCGTCTTAAAAGAAGTGTTTCAGCAGTCAGGCATTCAGGTTGACGGCCTTCCCGAGGATTGTGATGATATTCCGGGATGGAAACATACCGCAGGAGACTTCCTCGTTCTGGACCGTCATCAGTCTCCTAAACTGAGTGATGTATTAAAAGAGATGATGAAAAGAAGCCAGAATATGTATGCCGAGATAATGCCCCGAGCTTTAAGCTGGAAGTTTACCGGAAAAGGAAGCTTCAGAGCAGGAAAGAAAATTGTTGAGGATGTTCTTAAAGAATTCGGCATTCAGCCCAATACATACGCTTATGTCGACGGATCAGGCCTTACAAGATATGATTACGTAAGTCCCAAACAGCTTGTTACCATACTGACAAAAATGAAAAGGAGCCCATACTGGAAAGTCTGGTACGATGCACAGCCTATTGCAGGCATTGACGGCACGTTAAGGAGCCGCATGAAAGGCACAAAAGCCGAAGGTAATGTGCATGCAAAGACCGGTACAATTTCAAATGTGCGCGGACTTTCGGGCTACGTAAAGACTGCTGACGGCGAAGATCTGGTCTTTTCATTTCTTGTAAACGGATACCTCTGCTCAAGCAAGGAAACTGAAAACATTACCGACAGCGTTCTTGAAATGATAGCTTCATTAGACAGGAATAACTAAATAAAAAATCCCCGCCCTATTTTGAGGCGGGGATTTTCTTTTTTCCGTATTATGCCAGGGTGTTACTTGGCTGTTTCCTGCTCCTGTACTTCCTCTTCATAAGATTCATTTATCATCTCCTCAAACTGAGGGGCATCAGCTGATTCTCTCTTGCTCTGCCATACAGCCCATATGATAGCTCCAAGCGACAGGAGCGCCACCAGAAGGCCCACAACGAGAGCTCCGAAACCCTGTATGCGGGAGCTGACGATATTATAGTTTAACACCATGCCGAGTGTAAGCAGGCTTACCATGTTCATTACTTTTATAAGTGGGTTAATAGCAGGTCCTGCAGTATCCTTCAGCGGATCGCCAACTGTATCGCCTGTAACAGCCGCCTTATGGGCATCTGATCCCTTGCCGCCGTAGATACCGTCTTCAATCATCTTCTTTGCATTATCCCATGCACCGCCGGCATTCGACATAAATACCGCAAGAAGCTGCCCAACCAGAATCATTCCGGCCAGAAAGCCGCCAAGTGCATACGGGCCCAGAAGGAATCCGACGAGAACCGGAGTCATAATTGCCAGGAATCCCGGGCCTATAAGTTCTTTCTGAGCGGTGTTTGTGCATATGTTAACTACGCGTCCGTAATCGGGTTTCTTTGTGCCGTCCCAGATATGCGGGTCGCGGAACTGAATGCGGCATTCATGCACAATGTAGAATGCGGCTCGTCCCACGGCACGTATGAGCATGCTGCTGAAGAGGAATGGAACGGCGCCGCCGATAAGGAAGCCGATGAATACAGAAGGATTTGCAACAGTCAGTTTTCCGGCTTCGGCAATATACTGTGCAATACTCATCTGATTGATCTTGTCCTCGCTGCCTACTGCAATTACTGCAATAAAGCTGGAGAAAAGTGAAACAGCGGCTATTACAGCCGAGCCTATTGCTATACCCTTTGTTTCGGCTTTTGTAGTATTGCCCACTGCATCCAGGTCTGCCAGTATCTGGCGTGCTCTTTTGTAGCTGCCGGGTTTTTCCTTTTCCATTTCCACAGGTTCATAACCCATTTCGCCGATGCCGTTCGCGTTGTCGGCAACAGGCCCGAAAACGTCCATTGAAATGGTGTTGCCGGTAAGAGTAAGCATGCCGATACCTGTCATTGCAACGCCGTAGGCGACGAACAAGGGCGGTGTTCCGGCGTAGCAGAGCACCGAAAGCATAATGGCTGCGGCAATTACAATAATGGCTGCAACTGTAGATTCATAACCCACGGCAAAGCCCTGTATGATGTTTGTTGCGTGCCCCGTCTGGCAGCTTTTGGCCAGGCTTTTAACGGGAGCGTGGCCCGTATGAGTAAAGTAGCTTGTAACCTTGTTGAGTGCTATTGCAAGGAACACACCGATCAGGCATGTCCATGCGGGCCTGAGGTCAAGTCCAGTAAAACCGAAATTAGCAAACCACGGCAGATTTCTGGGGTCAACAGCCCAGTAGCCCAGTTTGGTAAGTTCGTTTAATTTATCGGCACCGAAATAGTTCACGTCAAAGTGCAGGTATCCGAACCCTAAGAGGAAGAATCCGAGTACGGATATCATTGAACCGATCCAGAAGCCGCGGTGCACGCTGCGGAGTGCCGTATCCGAGGTGTCGTGTGCTCCTGCCTTTACGGTATAGGTTGAAATGATGGATCCGAGTACGCCGATGCCGCGGACTAAGAGCGGGAATATAACGCCCTTGTGGCCGAAAGATGCCATGCCGAGAATCATTGCGGCTACGATTGTCACCTCATAGCTTTCAAAGATATCGGCTGCCATGCCGGCGCAGTCGCCCACGTTATCGCCAACGTTATCGGCAATTGTAGCGGCGTTTCTCGGGTCGTCCTCCGGAATGTCTTTTTCTATTTTCCCCACCAGGTCGGCTCCCACGTCGGCGGCCTTGGTATAGATTCCGCCGCCGACTCTCATAAAGAGTGCAAGCAGAGTGCCGCCGAAGCCGAACCCCAGGAGGGCCTCATAGGCAACGTCGCCGAAGATGAGGAATATCATTGTCCCGCCGAGCAAACCAAGTCCGTCGGTCAGCATGCCTGTAACGGTTCCTGTGCGGTAGCCCAGCTGCATGGCCTCGCCGTAGCTTCTCGTAGCGGCAGCAGCAACTCTGAGGTTGCCGGCAGTTGCAAGCCTCATGCCTACAAAGCCTACCATCCAGCTGAAGAGTGCGCCTATTAAGAATGCCCCGGAGCGCCCCCAGCGGAAAGCATCCACAGTTCCTGTGTATGTGAAATAGAGGAGCAGTGTAATTATTATGATAAGGGGACCGATACGCTTGAACTGTGCCCCCAGATATGCATTTGCACCCTCGCGCACGGCGGCTGCAATTTCCTGCATTTTCTTTGTGCCTGTATCGGCACGGTAAACCTGCTTAACTAACAAAAGAGCATAAAGCAGTCCCGCAACAGCAATGCCGAGTACCGTTAAGAGGCAGATGATTTCAAGAGTGCTGTATTTGGGATCTGAGAAAAGAGCGAAAGGAACAAAGGTCCCGGCTTCACCAACATTGGAAGCTGAAGATTCGGTTTGCGTGAAACCCGGTCTGTAGAAGAAAGCTGCAGCGAACAGAAACAGGAGAACGAACAAATAGTTACGCCGGGCTTTACTGGAATGCATAAGGTTTTTGATTCGAGTCATTTTCACTTTTCCATTAATCGCTTTTGGACAGAAAAACACTCCGGCATTGCCCGCTTGAGGAGGGCAATGCTTTAAGAAAATGTTTTTTCTGAAACTGTTATAGTAATTAGTTAATTAAGAAACCAGACTTTCCGAGGCTGACCTCCACCATTTCGAATATTCAACTTCCAGATGGCGCCTTTCCGGGAAGGGATAATATTTTATCCCCGACTGATCCCCCAGGAAAAATCCCCTGCGGAGTGTCCTGTAGAAGCTGTGAACATGAGGACTTCTTGAAACGGTTTTGGTCTGCTTGGTCCTGCTGTGCTTCAGTTCGTTAATGCAGTCTATTATGTGCATAGGATCAGAATACGGCAGGTATCCTGCAAGCCTTCCTGATTCATCACGGTCCAAAAGAAGGTCGGCAAAGAATATTCTGGGGACGCTGACCGGGTTGTGGGGATCCGTCATGAATTTAGTAAAGGCATCAGGTGAAAGGGCAGATAACACTAAAGGAGAAACGGGGCAGAGTTCCTGATAAAGATTTGGACCTGAGTGATTGTTGCTCACATCGTAGTCCCCTGCCTCCAGGTGCATCACCCTTCCGTCGGCCGTAGTAAGATAGAGCTTGCCGTAGGCAGAAAGGTCAAGGTGTTCCATAACCCTGTAAATACTGATGTATTTGCTGCGTTTTGGGCTCCCGTCCCTGTGCGGCAGGCAGCGCTCCTGTATGTCCTCAAGGTGGAAATAGTCGCTGTGAAGATCAGGGTCGATTTCGAAGAAAAGGACATTGCCGAGTGTTTTTCTGTGTGCCGACAGCCATATACAGGCCGAATGCCTCCGGCTCCAGGTGGGAGGCAACGAGTGCCTCGAAGCGGTAAGAAAGCATGTAATAGTGAATCTTCATCATCTAAACTCCTTCATGAGCAATAGTCCAGATGCTGAAAAGAACCGGTCTTGGGTGCTTATAGGGGGCGACCAGGGTCCGGGCTGCGCTGCACAAGGCAGGGCGGCCCCAACTAAAGCTGCTCGATATAACACATCTTTACCAATCCTCAGTACCGGAATAAGGCTCAACCGATAAATTAGAAAATGTGTTTACTGCAGTAATAAATCTATAACAATGGAAGATTAAAAGCAAACCTGAATGTCCTTTTTAATTTGGGACATCATCTCCTGAAAAAGAAAAACCCCGGGGAATTTTAACTCTCCCGGGGTTAGAATAAAAAGTCTCTTAATTACTGTTATTTGGCTTCAGAAAATTCCGCTTCTCCAACTTCCTCTTCGCTTGCCAGGTCGAGCTGGTTGTTCCAGAGGTATTTCCTCGTCTCTGCCACAATAACTCCGCTTAAGGCGATAAGGGAAACCAGGTTTGGAATGGCCATAAGGGCGTTCGCAATGTCGGCAAATGACCATACTACAGGAAGTGACAGAACCGAGCCAAGCATTACGGCAAATACCCAGAGCCACCTGTAAGGCTTTATCACTTTACTGCCGAAAAGGTATTCAGCTGCCTTCTCGCCGTAGTACGACCAGCCGAGTATAGTGGAAAATACGAAGGTCAAAAGACCGATTGTAAGCACAATGGGACCTACAACAGGAATATCCTTAAACGCCGTGCTCGTGAGCTCCCCGCCGCTTAAGCCTTTTATCCATTCGCCTGAATTTACAACCACAAGACCTGTCATGGCGCATACAACCACGGTATCCCAGAATGTGCCTGTTGAAGAAACCAGGGCCTGCCTGATGGGGTTTTTGGTCTGTGCCGCAGCGGCAACAATAGGAGCGCTTCCGAGGCCCGATTCATTTGAGAAAAGTCCCCTTGCCACACCAAAACGGATTGCTTCCTTAAAACCTGCTCCTAAAAATCCGCCGATCACTGCGTGTCCGGTAAATGCGCTTTTTATTATCAGCATAAAAGTTGCAGGAACAGTTGAGGCATTTATGATAAGAAGAGCTATACACCCCAGAACGTAAAAGATTGCCATAAAGGGCACGAGTTTTTCGCAGACGCCGGCGATGGATTTAATTCCGCCGATAATTACAACGGCAGTAAGAACAGTCAAAAGAATGCCCGAGATCCAGGTGGGAATATGGAAGTTGCTTTCGACCATGGTGGAAATGGAATTGGCCTGCACCATGTTGCCTATTCCGAAAGCTGCAAAGGCAGTAAGCGCTGCAAAGATGACGCCCAGCCATTTCATCTTAAGTCCCCTTTCAAGCACATACATCGGTCCGCCGGCCATAAAGCCGTCTTTAGTCTTTACGCGGTATTTTACAGAAAGGAGCGCTTCGGAATATTTAGTTGCGATGCCGAAGACGCCTGTAAGCCACATCCAGAGTACTGCCCCGGGGCCGCCGGCTGCAACGGCAGTTGCAACACCGACTATATTACCCGTGCCGATTGTTGCGGCAAGCGCCGTCGTAAGGGCTCCGAACTGGCTGACGTCGCCCGTGCCTTCCTTTTCGCGCTTAAGAGAAAGCTTAATAGCCTTGCCCATAAAGCGCTGAATGAAACGAAGGCGGAATGTCAGGAAAATGTGTGTGCCGAATAAAAGTACAAGTAAGGGATAGCCCCAGACCCAATCGCTTATCTGAGAAAGCAGCTGCTCTAATGCCTGCATGGATACTCCTCCATGAAATTAAATTTTAGAGAAAAAGATTTCAAATCTTAAATGGGAAGTTAAGAAAGAAAAGTCAATAAATGAAAGCCAAAAGTAGCGGTTGATAAAGAAATAGTTTGTAAAAATTAATTGAAATATTTAAGCCCCGGGATTTTGATTTCCTTCAATTTTGCCTATCAGTTTTTTCATCTTTTCGTAATGAGTGCCTTTCCAGTAGATCCTCCGGCAGTTGGGGCAGCGGTAGAATTCTGTCTGCGACTGCTCGACTTTTGGAGGAAGCTCCTCAAGAATGTCTTCCTTATTTACCGTTTCAAGCACTCCGTTGCATTCCATGCAGCGCGAGAATTCTTTCAGCTCGCCTTCCAGGTGAAAGCGCTCAATTACCTCGTGCGCCTGCTCTATGGGCTCCTCACTTCTAACCCAGTAGCCGTGCGTTACATCGTTGCGTTTAAGTATATTGCGGTCGCGCGTAAGAATAGTCCTTTTTTTCTCTATGGAAATATTCACCAGGTCGTCTTTAGCATAATTGTTATCATAAATGGTATCGAGACCCAGCATTCTCATATAGCGGGCAAGTTTTCCGAGGTGCACATCGGCAACAAATTTCGGTTTCCTCAGGGGCTTCTGCCTTAAATGTGTGAGATCCCTCAGGTCGAAGGATTCAAAGACGGGGTAGACACTTATGTCGTCGTCGTCCTGAACAATGTAAGAAAAATCCGCCGAATGACCGTTTACAAGTATGAGATCGATTTCAGAGTGCGGGACGCCCAAAGATTCGATCATATCTTTGACAGATGTGCGGCCGGTATAAAAGTGGGTAAACCGCACCTTGCGTTTTTCTTCGGGAAGAAAGTCGTTAAGCTCCTCGTAAAATCTGAAAAATGCCCTGTGCATTTTAGCGTTATAGAGTTGTTATAAAATATAAAATATAAATTATGAGGTAATTAAAAGGGGAATAAAAAAGGGTAAAGCGGAAATCACTTTACCCATAAAATTAACTTACCAGAACTTTTGCCCGATCTGGTTTGGATGCAGATGGCATTGACCTTTAAGAAGAAGGAAATTTACCGGATAGAGTTTCTTGCGCGGGCAGCTCACGTTCGCAGGTTCTCCTGAATCCTCACAGATTTCAATGTCCTGAATGGTGCCCGGGCGCTTAAAGGGCATGCCGTAAGATCCGGGGTACTGAAGGTGAGCTGAGGTCATCAGCCTGCCCCAGATTGGAGCGCAGGCACTTCCGCCGTACTGGAAGCCTCCGCCAAGTTTCCTGGAGGGGTTATCGAAGCCTATCCATATAGCTGTCGAAAGCTTTGTGTTATAGCC
This sequence comes from Ignavibacteriales bacterium, assembly GCA_036261625.1. Classification (GTDB taxonomy): domain Bacteria; phylum Bacteroidota; class Ignavibacteria; order Ignavibacteriales; family SURF-24; genus JAAXKN01. Next base: position 23,415 of record DATAKL010000039.1, read on the forward strand.
GACAAACCAGGCATCCGTGGAATTCTGTGTCGTGCCGGTCTTTCCTGCCGCAACGCCCTTATAAAAAGATCTCACTGAAGTGGCGGTGCCTCCTTCAACTACTTCCTGCAGTGCAGCAGACATAAGATAACAGGTTGCACTGTCGAGCACGCTTAAGGTGTCCGTACGGGCCTGATAAAGCAGCCTGTTATTCTTATCCTCAATTTTAAGTATTGAATAAGGTTTTGCATAGAGGCCTTCGGAGGCGAAGACGCCGTATGCGGCGGCCATTTCAAGAGGCGTAACCTCGGCAGTCCCGAGTGCAATTGAAGGGTAGGGAGGGATGTGTGATTTTACTCCGAGCCTTTGGGCAAAAGCTGCAACGGAATCGGGCATGGTAAGGCTTACCATGGCATCTGCCGCGCAGGCATTAACAGAATTCTTTACCGCCTCAATCATCGGCATAGTGGTATCGGAGAAGCTTCCGGTTGAGTTCTCGGGCCTCCATTCCTTTGCTGTACCCGAATCGACTACTATCGGGAAGTCGCGTAAGGGGGTTGCAAGTGTAAAGCCTTTTTCGAGGAGGCTGGCATATAAAAAAGGCTTGAAGGATGAACCCGGCTGGCGGTGGATCTGGTCGGTGTGATTAAGGCCGCGGGATTCAGAAGACGGGCTGCCGCCGATCATTGTCTTAATTTTGCCCGTGCCGGCTTCAACTGAAACGAGCCCTATCTGCGCCTGTTTCATTGAAGCCGGGAAGCGCCCATACTGCCAGTTAACTGCGTCTTCGGCTGCTTTTTGTATGTCGAAGTCTAATGTTGTTGTTATTCTCAGCTGGTCTTTGCTTAGTGAAATTCCTCTTGAATTTAGTATTCCGAGCGCCTCCCTGCGCACGTGTTCTAAAAAATGGCGGCCCAGCCCGTGGTTTACCCTGAGGGCAAGAGGCTGCCTCTTAAGGCGTTCAAACTCCCGCCCGCTGATCTTCCCCACCTCAAGGAGGTTGTGCAGAACCTCGTTGCGGCGGTTTAAGGCTTTATCGGGATTTTTTTCGGGATCGTAGGCGCTTGGCGACTGCAGCAGGCCTGCCAGTGTGGCGCCTTCGGTTACGGAAAGCTTGTCGGGTGTTTTGCTGAAAAATTCCTGGCTCGCGGCCCATATGCCGTAGGCTCCGTGTCCGAAGTAGCAGGTATTAAGGTATAAAAGAAGTATCTGGTCTTTAGTGTACTTTTTCTCGAGCTCGCGTGCCAGGTTAATTTCCGTGAGCTTGCGCGTTATTGTCTGTTCAGGTGAAAGGAAAAGATTTTTGGCCAACTGCATCGTAAGAGTGCTTCCGCCTTGTGTGGAGCCGGTTAGCGTCTTCAGGATTGCACGGCCCAGGCCCTTATAGGAGACGCCGTCGTGGTTGTAAAAATCCCTGTCCTCGGTAGCTATGAGTGAATAGATTACCCATTTTGAAATATATCCCGTGCTTTTTACTTCAACCCTGTGCTTTTCTCCGTAATATCCTATAAGACGCCCGTCGCTGGACAAGGCGTAGGATGAATAGTCCAGCTTGACCGGGGGCAGCTGCGCGTAGATTGCGCCGGCAAGAAAAGGCAGGAAGACAAGAGTTAAGAGCATCTGCCTCAGTTTGAATATGTTTTTATTATACATCACTTCTGTCGGTGAAAAAATGTGAAAAATAATGTCTTTTGCTTATTCCATGTTCTTTCTACATTAAATAACATACATGGTTCTAAAAATTTACCATACAAAATTAAGGCTCCTCATAGACAGATGCCAATATGTCCGAAAAAATATAAAGCTCAAAGTGAAGCTATTGAGCACCTCATTCAGGTTATTATCGTTTCCATGGCGGCATCTTTAGAGGTCAAAAATTTGTATACAAATAAATGGAAGTCCTATGGAAAAGCCGGAAAACTGCACAATCGTAATATTCGGCGCCTCGGGTGACCTTACAAAAAGGAAACTCATCCCTGCGCTTTATAAACTATTTCAGCACAACCTGCTGCCGGAAAGGTTTACCGTACTGGGGGCCGCCAGGTCGGATTTGACAGACAAAAAATTCAGGGATTCCGCCCTTCAGTTTGTTGAGGAAAAGAAAAATGAAACAGCAGAGAACTTCAAGCGGCACCTTTACTATCTGTCGCTCAGGGAGTATTCCCCCGCGGAATTTGCCAGGCTGAACAAAAAATTAAAAGAATTAAACGAGGAGCTGGATACAGGTGAAAACTGCATTTATTACCTTGCAACTCCTCCAGGTGCCTTTGAAGATATTGCAATAGCCCTGGGTGTGGAGAAAATGCAGTTCCAGGGGGAAAAAAGCTGGAAAAGACTCATAATTGAAAAGCCTTTCGGAGAAAGCCTTCAAACAGCACGGGAGCTGAATAAAAGGCTCTGCAAAATTTTCAATGAAAACCAGATCTACCGCATCGATCACTATCTGGGAAAAGAAACCGTGCAGAATATATTTGTAACACGCTTCTCAAACGGTATATTCGAGCCGCTCTGGAACAGAAATTATGTCAACCACGTGGAGATAACGGCAGCCGAAAAAGACGGAATCGGCACGCGCGGGGGCTACTACGATGGGACCGGGGCCCTAAGGGATATGGTACAGAACCACCTCTTGCAGATACTTGCACTTATTGCCATGGAGCCGCCGGCCTCACTAAGGCCGGAGGCTATAAGGGATGAAAAGCTGAAGGTTTTTGAATCGCTCAGGATCATGCGCCCGGAGGATGTTGAAAGCCGCGTCATAAGGGGGCAGTACGTGGCAAATAAAATTGGGCGCGAGATTGTTGCAGGCTACCGCGAGGAGATGGGCGTGGGCAGAAATTCGCACGCAGAGACCTACGTTGCAATAAAGCTTTTTATAGACAACTGGCGCTGGGGAGGGGTGCCTTTTTACCTGAGGACAGGCAAAAGAATGCCCACAACAGTAACAGAAGCGGTTATTCATTTCCGCCCGACGCCCCACAGCCTCTTTAGAATTACGGACGGCACTTTTAACCAGCTTGTAATACGCATTCAGCCCGACGAGGGAATGCTCCTGAAAGTCAGCATGAAGGTGCCCGGGCGCGGCTACAACGTGCAGGAGATAAATATGGATTTCCACTATTCAGAACTCTCAGGGCAGTACGTCCCCGGCGCCTACGAGAGGCTTCTTCTGGATGCAATTGAAGGGGACGCGACGCTTTATGCCAGGGGTGACGCCGTGGAGGCCAGCTGGAAGTTCATTCAGCCTGTTCTTGATGCGTGGGACAAGTACCCCGGCATAAAGCTTTTCGGATACCCGGCCGGCACGTGGGGACCTGAAAATGCAGATGACCTTATCGAAGAGTCGGGACTTACGTGGCGCTACCCGTGCAGAAACCTTACCGGTGAGGGCTCTTACTGCGAACTGTAGATAATTATGAAAAATAAAGAGGTATGCCCCGATTGTGACAAAGATCATTGTGAATTATTGTTTGCTGAATATTGATAATATCATTCAATTTAATTATTCTATACTAACAGTCATTAAGCATTGATTAAAAATGAGGAGGGATTATTATGAGTAGAGGAACGATGGGCTTTGTTTACGGTATATTACTGGGAGGAATTGCAGGCGGTATAACAGCTTTGCTTTATACTCCTGTTACCGGTAAAAAGATGCGCAAGCAAATCATCAAAAAGAAAGATGATATTATGGAAGACATGAATGACTACTACGAAGCCGTTGAAGACGTCATAAAAGATGGAAAGAAAAAAGCCGAGTCTTTAATTGAAGATGCGCGGAAAATCATAGCTGTCTAGAAATAAGCTTTAGATAAAAAAGCCTGAGGTGCAGATACTTCAGGCTTTTTTTGTATTAAATTACGACCTGACTTAAACCCCTTTGCCAGACTTGGGCAGCTGTAAATCTTTAGGCAGGAGAGTTTTATAATCAAGCGGTTTTACATCCTGCGGGCTTAAAGGACGGGCTGCCAGCCCGGTGAAATTGCTTAAAAGAAACCTTTTTTCAATTGCATCCCAGAGTTCACTGCGGCTGCCGTCGTAGCCAAGGGCCCAGATTCCGACACCCTTAAGGTTTTTTGACATGGCATAATCGTATTTCATTCCTATGCTTCTTTCGTCTTCAAACCACACCTGATGCCACTGCCCGTTTTTCTGAAAGCGGAACCAGGGCACATTGTTGTCTTTATCCCAGAGCTTCTTATATCTGAACTTTTCGGCTTCCTGCATTAAGGTGCTGAAGGTAGGGGTTTCAACGTAGCGCAGGCTGAAGGCCTGCGGGTGCCCGGTTTCCGTAATCCAGTGGTTGCCGTAGTAAGGCACGCCCAGTATCAGTTTCTGAGGGTTAGTGGAGGTGACCTCCCCGTATCCGAATACAGGGCTTAAAAGCGTGCTTTCAATTGAGTAATAACTTCCGTTAAGTGAAGCCGTTGGGCCTGCAATATTGCTCCTCGAGTCGGTGTAATCGTATCCCATTACAAAAATATAGTCGCATGACTCCGAAATCCGCTTGAAGTTCCAGCCTCCCCAGTTGACAGCAGGGCCTGCAAAGGAGACCTCGGAGCCGGGGAATTCCTTATGAATATAGGCCGTCAGGTCTTTCATATAGCCTGAAATCACTTCATTACGGTCGGAGCGTTTCAGGTTTTCAAAATCTATGTTTACGCCGTCCAGGCTGAACTCTTGCAGTGTGTTCTTAATATTCTCAAAACTTCTTTGTCTGGCCAGGCTGTCGGTCAGTATATTATGGATCTGAAGGGAATCCGGGTTCAGGACGGTCATGATAACCTTAACGCCATAGGTGTGAGCCGAATCGATTACATCTGTCCACGGCCACATCTCCGGATTTGTTAAATTCCCCTCCTTATCGGCTGCGAAATCGAAAATGGCCAGGTGCGTAAGAAGCCTGTAGCGTATACTGGCCGCGGCTTCGGGGTACTTCCAGGAAGGCAGGTACCCGAAGACCGTTGCCCTCATGTTCTTATTTTGGGGTATCAAAGGTTTTTTACTTAGAAGCAGTGTTGTATCGGCCCCATTTACCCTGAGGTGGCTGTGTTTTTCCCCCTGCGAAACAAGTGAGGGTAAGAACAATAAGATAACAAAAACCAACGATACAAGAATCACCTTAACAGCATTGCTATTCATACGTTACAATTCCTAATAAATAAAATCTTAACCAGAAAACATACATCATCTTATAAAGTTCCGGAAAGGCATATTTGCCGGCAGGAAACTTCCGTTTAACTGCAATAAAGTTTAATATTAATAAAAACCGCGAAAGGGTCAATGGATTTATGCGTCTTCGGGCAGCAAAAAGGGGCATAAGTTACTTCTTATGCCCCCCGGGAAATAATTTTAGAGGTGAAGATTTACCTCATTTTATATTTAACCAGGCCGGAGCCTGAAGTGCCTATCCACATAAATCCGCGCGAATCCCGGGCAACGGCATTAATGTTGTTCGAAGGCAGCTGTGTGTTGGTCATATCCAGCACCTGAAACTGCTGTGGTGTGGAAAATTTCAGAAGTCCGGCATCAGTGCATACCCATTTATTATTATCCATGATTGCAATACTATGGATATTTCTGGAAGGAATATTGGAATAGTCATTATACCAGATGCCGTTATCCATTACGGCAAGCCCCCCCTCGTCGCCCCCGCGGGGCATGGTTCTGGCAAATCCGGCCCAGACGCTCTCCGGGAACTGTCCTACTGCCAGGGCGGTAGCGCTATGTCCCGGAAGGCCCGTATTTTCCTTTGTATATGTTTTCCATACACTTCCGTCAAAGGTTAAAAGGCCGAAGGACTGGACTCCCACCCAGACCGTTCCGTTGAAGCTGGTTGCGACCTGACTGATATTATTATAAGGAAGCTGAGAATTGCCGGAGTTAAAAAGAGTCCAATTTGTTTTATCTATCCTGATAAGACCTCTTTGAGTTCCAATCCATTTAACCCCCTTCCTGTCCATGCAGATTGAAGTAATATAGTTGTCGGGCAGCAAGGAATTCCCGGCGTTGTAAACGGTCCAGAGGTTCCCGTTAAATTCGGCCAGTCCGTTGTTAGTTCCTGCCCAGAGATGACCCTCTTCGTCAAAGATCATGCATGTAATAAAATCATTAGGCATGAGGGAATTCTTTGAATTAAAGCTCTGCCAGGTAACGCCGTCGAATCTGACTACTCCGGCACCCATGGTCCCGATCCATTTAACGTCGTTTTGGTCAATGAGGAGTGCTGAAATTATGTTGTTTGGAATTCCGGAATTGTTTGTGTTGTAAGTAACCCATATTGTCGTGTCTTTCAGTTTAAGATATGCCTGTTTGGTTTTGCTGCTTTCGACAATAATCCTCATGCTGTCATCCCTGCATCCGGGGTACTGGTATTTAACAGTGTGGCTGCCGGGAATAAGGTGTTCAAATGTGAAAGGAGTGCGCTTCCCGCTGTTAATTCCATCCAGGTAGATCTGAGCGTTCTTAGGATCGGTTTCGCAGACAATATTTCCGTACATAGCGGGATTTGAATAATAATCCACAAAAGTATCTTTTCTTGTGTTCTCTTCGATGCTGATAGTGAAGGTTGTATCTTTATATAGCGGGTATTTCAGTGTCACCTGATAATTATCCCCTTCCATCCAGCTGAGGCTGTCGGGTGTATGGCGGCCTGTATTTTTTCCGTTCAGGTAAATATCTGCACCAGCAGGATTGGAGTTAATAAAAAAATATCCCGTATGCACAGGCGTTTCAGGAGGGCTTACAGAAACCTCCTTGCCGCATGAAAAAGAAAGCAGGATGAGTGCAGAATAAAGTATAATGCCGGTTGTCTTTGTGAGTTTCTTCATATTTATGGTTTTGTTTTTATATTTTCCAGATATCACGGCTTTTACTCGTCGACAAGTGTGGTTTTGTATCCGAAAGACCTTATGTATTTCTTGTCGATCCTTATGGCAAGTTCATGATTCACATAGGCCCCGAAAATTCCCAGGCCTCCTTCAATATTGGTAAAATCGGTTTCATCCACTTTTACAGAAAATCCGTCACTAAGGAGTTTCCCGGAGGAATAAAATCCCGAGAGGTTCATATCCAGTGCCATTACGTCGGCCACAATCGCCAGGATAACGTATTTGCTCTTATCGGGATCTCCTGCTGAAATATCCTGCATTGTGCGTCTAAGAGCATCCATATCGATTGAATATTTTACACCGGTTGCAGGCAGGGGGTAAACAGGCACCTCTTTGCCTCCGGAAAAGGTGTAACGCGCCGGTATAAACTTCGAGAAGCGGACGGGAAGGCCGTTTACAATTTTGAAGTACACCAGAGAAAAGCGGGGATAAAAGTAAGTTGTAGGGCTTGAATAGGATATCCAGGCTGCATAAATATAGTCCCTTCCCTGAACAGGGACTAGAGAGTCTGTTTCCGCATAGTCTGTCTGCACCTCAAGTGGAGTAGTGGTTGAGGCGTGCAGTTTTCTGCCGTTTGGAAGCACGGCAAGGATTTCGGCGGGTTTATCAGCCTGCGGTCTGAAGTTTTCGGCATAATAGTATTTAATTCGGGTGCTGTATCTGGAGGTGTCGCTCCTGGGCATTTCAGCTTCCTTGAAGACATAGACGCTGTCGCCGACCCACACCCTGATATCTGCATGCTCCACGGCCGGATCGGTCCGGTTTTCCATCGGGTCGTATCCCTGAACGTTGTAGCTTTCAGAAAGAGTTGCCGTTTGGACAGTTGTATCCGATCTCAAGATGCAGTTAAGAATATATTTTTCCTTAATGTCCCCCTTCGGGTCAAAATTCTCATCCCTGCACCCGGAACTCAGAAGGGGTGAAAAGACAATTAGCAGGCAGAAAGCCTTTAGAGGCATTTTTCCTGAGAGTAATTTCTTCATATTTCGAGTTTCAATGTTGCTGTTGGTAAAAATGGGAGCATGTTAACACGCCTGCCCGTATCGCGTTCAAAATAAAATATGTTTTTTCTGTTGTATACATTAACGACGCTTAAGTCCAGATAAAAGTTTGCAAAGGCAATGCTGAATTTTTTTGACAGGCTGACGTCCATTCTGTGATAGTCGGGCAGCCTGCCCAGATTCTTGTCGCCCAAAAGCAGAAAAGGCAGGTATGGAGTTAAAAGGTTCATCTGGCTGAAGTAATCCTCTGCCTCAAGTTTGTCGTAATAGCCTGTAATTTTTGTAAAGGGGAGTCCTGAATTATATACCCATACAATGCTTGCCTGCCAGTTGCGGCCCATATCGTATTCAAGCGTAAGGTTTACCGAATGCCTTGAATCATACTTCGGATAGTAAAGCCAGTTGTTCACGTTCTTATATGCCCAGCCGAGTGAGTAAGAGCCCATGAAATAAAAATCCAGGAACTTATATTTAAGCATGCACTCAAAGCCGTAAGCCTCACCCCAGCCGGAGACCAGGTCGGGATCGGAATCGAAGATTTTTCTTTCGTTAATGGCCGGCAGGTTCTCCATTTTCTTATAGTATCCCTCAGTCTCAAGCGACAGGTATTCGGTAAAATTTGTTTCGATGCCGAGTATAAAATGTTTTGCTCTTGCCGGATCGAGGTATTCGGGAATAATGACCCAGGGTTCGAACAGGGATATAACTTCACTTTCGTCGGAAAGTGTTGTTATCTCCTGCTGGAATATTCCCCATGCACCCTTAAGTGCAATCTGCGGAATAAACCTGTATGTAAAGCTTATGCGCGGTTCGTTGAAATAGCCGCCTCCGTTGCTGGAAAGTCCTGTCAGGTTGATTCTTGTGCCGAGATCGATTCCCAGGTTCCTGAATCTCAGGAATTTATACTTTGCATAGACGCTGAAGTTGTTTCCGAAGGAGCCGATGTCGGTAATAAGCCCGCTTGAGTTTTCAAGGAACAGCTTTGTATTCAGCCTTGTAATATTCAGCCCTGCTCCAAGCTCATCCTTTGAATCGTAAACGTAGCTGCAGTCGATCTTCATATTAAGGTCGCTTACCTCATTGCGCTCCGGCCTGCTGGTGCTCAGATTGGGGATTATCTCTCCCAGGAAATTGCTAAAGGATACTCCCATTTCAAAGAAAAGCGGGCTGTCTGAAAGCTGGAACCATCTGAAGCCGAATATGCTGTTTGCCCATTTTAAGTCCGCCTTCATCGGGTCGTGGTTCAAGAGCCTGTCGCTGCTCAGGAGTCCCTGTACGGTAATTTTACTTCCCTCGACAAACTCGGGGTTGGAATAGTTTATCTTGAAAGAAAGATCGTAGAAGTCCAGGGGTATATTCTTCCCGTTAAGGAACTTTCCGTATATATCGCTTGAATAGCTCTTGCGCCCGGTAATAATGAAAGATCCATCAGGAATTGGTCCTTCCACGAGCGCCTTAGCGCTCAGGTAGCTTATGCCGGCTTTTGCGGAGTAGTTGTTCTTATTGCCGTCTTTGGTAAATATATTCATTACCGAGGAAAGCCTGCCGCCGTATTCGCTTGTAAAGCCTCCCTTATAGAACTCAATGTTGTTGACCATTTCGGGATCCACAATGCTGAAGAGTCCGAATGCATGGAAGGGATTATAGATTGTAGCCCCGTTAATCATAACGAGGTTCTGGTTGCTTGCCCCGCCGCGTATGTAATATCTGGCCGAGACGTCGCCGGTCGACCGAACGCCCGGCAGGTACTGCAGCGAGCGGAAAATGTCCGTTTCCACTCCCTTGGGCATAAGTTCCAGCTCTTTAATGGTGAGTCGCTGAAGGCTTATGTCTGTAGCGTTTTCCTCGACGAAGCGTTTTTCAACTTTTTCAACCGTCGGAAGAAAAACGCTTGTGGGGATCATCTTTATATCGAGGTGCTTCATCTTTCCCTTTTCAAGACTGACGGTCATCTTTTTGGGATAGTAGCCCATATAGGAAACAACAACCGTAAGAGGCCTTCCGGCAGGAACGGAGGTGATAAGGAAGTATCCTTTCGAATCGGAGTATGCTCCGGTTGAGATTTCCTTTATAGTAACGCTTGCGTATGTAAGGGCCTCGCCAGAGGTGGAATCGGTTACGAGTCCTCTCAGGTTTGTGCCCGACTGGGCGAATGTCTCTGCGGAATGCGGCGGTAAAAGTATGCAGGACAATATAAGAAAGAAAATAAACAGGAACCCGGGCAGGTTTATATGAGCCATAGTTGCTCGCTTGTTTATAATGATTATTTGCGGGGTAAGTTATACAATTCACCATAAAAATGAAATATAGTTCTGAATAATTTTGTCCTGCGGCACAAGAAATATTTAACCGGCCGGATTGGATATCTGAACGGTCCTTCATCATTCAGCCTTCTTTGGCTTAAGAAGGCAGGAAAATGAAGGACTATTTTAGTATATTTTATTTACAAATATGGATAAATGTGTATCTTATTAAAGGAGACTGGTATGCATTGGTCTGAGAAACTAGTACAGAGCATCAGCACACACTTTGGAGTCTGATGAGAAATTGAAAGTAAATTAAAGGTGAAAAATTGTTAGGACATATTTTTAAGTTTGTCAGGGACAGATTAAGCAAAATTTCGAACGCCGGCAAAAGAAAAAAAGAGGGGGCGGAAAAGGAAATAAAAGCTTCCGGTGAAAAGAAGGAAAGAAAGCCTCAGCAGAGGGAACAAAGGCAGCCGGGAAGGCAGCCGCATGCTCCGGTGCATGACAAAAGAGCTCCCCAGACCCCGGGGCAGAAAGGTAAAAAGCCTCAGTCCCAGCAGGCTTCTCCTCAGCCCCTTAGAAAAGAAAGGCCTCAGCAGCCGCCGCAGAAGCCTGCACAGGTACAGAAGGCAGCCGCACCGGCACCGCAGAAAAAACAGCCCGATAACTGGGACGCTGCACAGTTTAAGGTGGAACCTTCCGAGGGTAAAACGAGATTCCATGACCTTAATCTTCCCAAAGAACTCATGCACGCAATATATGACCTGGGCTTCCAGTACTGCACTCCGATTCAGGCTGAGATCCTTTTCAATACACTCAACGGCAGGGACGCTACAGGAAAGGCACAGACTGGTACGGGCAAGACGGCAGCATTCCTGATTACAGCTATAACACGCTTCCTGAAGGAAAAGCCGGAGCCTAAAAGACGCAACGGTGCCCCGCGCGCGCTCATAATTGCACCAACACGCGAACTCGTCATGCAGATTGCAAGCGATGCACTTAACCTCGGCAAATATACAAACCTCGTCATCATGTCCGTCTACGGCGGCATGGACTATCAGAAACAGAAGCGCCAGCTGAACGGCCAGCAGGTGGACATTCTTGTTGCCACGCCGGGAAGACTTCTGGACTTCTATAACCGTCACGACGTGCACCTAAGCCAGGTGGAGATACTTGTAATAGATGAAGCCGACCGCATGCTCGATATGGGCTTTATTCCCGATGTGCGCAAAATCGTGCGCTCCACCCCGCCCAAAGAGAAACGACAGACACTTTTCTTCAGCGCTACACTCACACCCGACGTCGAGCGCCTGGCAGGATACTGGACAAAGGATTCCGTAAGGGTTGAAATTGAGCCCGCGCAGGTGGAGGTCGAAAGCGTAAAACAGATCATCTATATCGTTACAAATGAAGAGAAGTATCCCCTCGTCTATAATCTCATTACAAAACAGAATATGGACAGGGTTATAATTTTTGCCAACAGGCGCGATGAAACCCAGGGGCTTACAGACCTTCTGCTTAAGCACGGCATCAGCTGCGCACTTATTTCAGGCGATGTGGATCAGCGCCAGAGAATTAAAACTCTGGATGACTTTAAGAACGGACGCATCCGCGTTCTTGTGGCTACAGACGTGGCAAGCCGCGGAATCCATGTGGACGGCATTAGCCACGTTATAAATTATACACTGCCGCAGGACCCGGAGGATTATGTGCACCGCATAGGTCGTACGGGCCGCGCCGGCGCTACAGGCACATCAATCAGTTTCGCTACTGAGGACGACTCGTTCTATATCCCGGCAATTGAAGTTTTCCTGGGGCACAGCATGCACTGCATTCAGCCCGATGAAAAACTGCTTCAGCTTCCGGGAGAACTGGAAGTTGCACCTCCCGTAGAGCACCAGGAAGGACATAAACCGCAGGAGTCGAGGCCTTCAGGAGGACAAAGAGGCGGCTATAGAAGAGGAGGCCAGGGCCAGGGTGGACAACGCTCAGGCGGACAACGTTCCGGAGGACAACGTTCCGGAGGACAACGTTCCGGAGGCTCAAGGCCGCAGGGAGGACGCCCGCCGAGGCCGGAGTGGAAAAGGCCGCAGGAAGGGCCAAAACCCGACTCGCAGAAGCCCGAAGGACCGAATCCCGAAGGGCCTCAGTCGGCAGAGTAGAGTTATTTTAGAGTAGAATTATTTTAATAGCGGAAGTGTTTAATCGCTTCCCCTTTTATTCCGATTTCAGTCATTGCTTCAATGCCTATCTGAAGATGAAGGTCTACATAGTTTTCAGTAACCTTGCGGTCTGATTCTTCAGTTTTGATCCCTTCGGGGATCATAGGCATGTCGGAAACAAGCAGCAGTGCGCCTCTGGCAATTTCATTAACGTGCCCCACAATAAATACCGTAGCGGTCTCCATATCAATACCGATTACGGAGAGCTTTTCTAAGTAGCGCTTGAAGGATTCATCCCACTCCCAGAGTCTCCTGTTTGTCGTATAAATAACGCCCGTACGGTAGTCCATGTTGTGTTCCACAATTTTTTCAGAAACGAACTTATGGAGCTTGAACGACGGGAGCGCCGGCACCTCCGGGGGCATATAATCGCCCGAAGTTCCTTCGCCCCTGATTGCTGCAATGGGCAGAATGAAGTGCCCGATTTCAGTGGAATGTTTCACTCCGCCGCATTTTCCCAGGAAGAGGACTCCTTTGGGCTGACGCGCCACGAGGAGGTCCATTATTGTTGCGGCATTTGGTGATCCTATACCGAAGTTAACAATTGTAAGTCCCTGTGAGTTTGTAGCCGTCTGCATCGGGCGGCCTATGCCGCGCATCTCGCAGTTGAACTGTTCAGCAAAGCGGGTTACATAGTTGTGAAAATTTGTAAGCAGCAGGTAGTCGCCGAATTCATCTATTTTCGTTCCTGTATAGCGCGGGAGCCAGTTTTTGGCAATTTCCAGTTTTGTTCTCAATATTACTTAATCCTGTAATTTACTTTATTCTGTTATTAAACTTATCTACAAGTTTTCTTATTTCTTTAATGTGGCCGGGTCCCGTGCCGCAGCAGCCGCCAATGATATTTATTCCCATCCGGAGAAGCTCTTCAGCCTTAGGGGAAATAACTTCAGGAGTTTCCCTGTAGACGCTCAGGCCGTCGACCCATTCAGGTATGCCGGCATTTGCCTGGGCAAGTATGGGCATTGTTGTCAGTGAGCGCATATCCCTTATCACCTGGATCATTTCATCAAAGCCGCGCCCGCAGTTTGATCCTATTATGTCGGCGCCAGCCTGGGAAAGCCTTTCAATGCTCGTCCTGATGTCCACGCCCCACATTGTCTTAGGACCTGATGGTCCAACTTCAAAAGTCATTGTGGCGCTTACGGGAAGACCTGTTTTTTCCTTTGCAGCGCGGACAGCCGTTTCAGCCTCCTCGATCGACATCATGGTTTCAACAAATATTACATCCACTCCTCCTTCGGCCAAAGCCAGGGCCTCTTCGGCAAAGGCGTTGTAGGCATCCTGAAGGTTAAGTGGTCCGAGGGGTTCCAGGATTTCGCCGGTAGGTCCCATTGAGCCAGCGACAAATTTTCCTTTTGGGCAGACCTCACGGGCCAGTTCGGCAGCCTTCTTTGCGAAATCGTAAGCGCGGTCTTCCATCTGGTGAAGCGAGAGTCTGATGCGGTTAGAGCCGAAAGAGTTTGTTTCAACAATATCGCTTCCGGCATTATAATAATCGCTGTGTATTGCCTGAATTACTTCAGGGTTCACAAAATTTAATTCCTCCGGGCATACGCCTGTCTTCATTCCGCGCTTCTGAAGCTCGGTGCCCATGGCGCCGTCTGAAAGGAGTATGACGCCTGAGGTCACTTTATCTAAGAATTTTTGTGACATATATCTATATTCTCATTTTAATTAAAACAAAATTGTAAATTGAAATATAAGAAAGAAAAAATTATTAATTTGAGCCGGGAATAATTTTCATGCTCATTATCTATTGAATCCGTAGATGCCGCTTACGGATTTCATGGGGAGCATGAGAAAAGATTCTGTGAGGGCGATCCCAATTTCACTGCCATGAAGCATTGGAATAAGTATCCCCTGTTCTGAAAGGTCCCACCCTGCATAGCCGGGTGAAAATCTTTTTGTAAGCTGGAAGCCTTCTGCCTGTGCCCGGGTCCCGATTATGTCATGGAGCTTAAGCTGAAGAGCCTCAATTACAGCGCTTGAGGCGGCATTAAGCAGATAGCTCTCCAGAAAGTCCTCTTCCTCAAGGCCATGGATATGCTTATCAATTTCATCTCCCAGGGTAATGGCATATGCTGCCGCCCGTTCAGAATGCTTTAAGAGGCGGAATATCCCTTTGCCTGATAATGCGCTTCCGTCATTAAATGTTATACTCATCTTACCGGCATCTTTTCCAATAATCTCAAGAAGCCTGTACCTTAGAACGGGCTTAAGGATGCCTGTGTACTTCAGGAAAACTCCGCGGCAGACGTCCAGCATGGCTTCAAGGTTCTCTGCACTGCTTCCTATCTTCAGGTACTTGCGCGTGCACTCCCTGTCGAATGGAAGTTCTGCGGCCTCCGGATAGAGTGTATAAGTTTCCTCTTTCAGGCTCATAAGGAGAAAAACATTGAGTTTACAAATATATCCTGAAAGTCCTCACGCCCCGAGATCTCAACATATTTAACCCTTTCAGAAAGCTTTTCGGCCTTAAGCCTGGCATCTTCTGAAATGAGCACGGCCTCGGCACCCGACAGGGCTGCGTTACCGATAAACCTGACTTTTTCGGGCTCTACGCGTGGTAAGAGTCCCAGTTCAACGGCATCTTTGCCTTTTAAGTGGTTGCCGAATGCCCCGGCAACGAGTATCTCGTCAATGTCATCTGAGGTTACATTCAGCTCCTTCATCAGTATCGTAATGCCCGCTGAAATGGCGGCCTTTGCAAGCTGCACCTCACGAATGTCCTTCTGTGTAAGGAGAACGCCTTCTTCAGTAAGCTTAATGTCGTTTATCCCGTTTCCGCCGGGAATTATCATGCTTTTTAGTTCAGGGCTTAGTTCCTCGGGAAGCGCTGCGCGGTCTAATATTCTGCCGCTTTGGTCAATTAAGCCTGCGCGCAGGAATTCAACAACAAGGTCATGAAGCCCGGAGCCGCAGATCCCCACAGGCTTTTCGCTGCCGATGGTAACAATTTTGAGTTTTCCGTCCTGAATTTCCGCGCGTTCAATTGCGCCGCGGGAGGCTCTCATGCCGTGTGTTATGCTGGCGCCTTCCCAGGCAGGACCCGCCGGAGAGGATGAAGAGAGCATTTCCTTTTTCGATCCTAATACAATTTCTCCGTTGGTTCCAATATCCACTACAAGCCTGAGCCTGTCCTCACATTCCAGGTTAAGAACAGTAAGCACGCCTGTGATATCGCTCCCGGCGTAGCTTCCAAGGTCTGGAAGGAGATAAACCATGCCGCCTTTATTTATATCGAGCCTGAGCTCACGGGCTGCAAGATTAAGAGCTCTTTTTACAGAAGGGACATAAGGGCTCATGGCAATGTTTTCGGGAGTTATGCCTAAGAAAATATGCCGCATAATTGTATTGCCCACAACGGAGACTTTGTAGATGGAGTCTTTTGTTATTCCGGCTTCACCGCAAAGCTCTTCTATCAGGCTATTGATCTGGCCGGCTATTAAGTTTTGGAGTTCCTCAAGAGCCCCTTTGCGGCTGATGATGTAATTTGTTCTTGATATTACATCGGCTCCGAAGGGCTGCTGAGCATTCAGTGCTGAACTGACAGCGCATACCTGTCCGGTTGTAATATTAAGTAGTTTGGCAACTACCGTTGTGGTGCCTATATCAACTGCCACGCCGTAGAGGGACTGGGCAGTATCGCCGGCTTCAATGGCAAGGAGCCTCGTATGGTCAAGGACTGCAGTCACTTTGAAGCGGCTGCTTCTTAAAACGCCGGGGATTTCCTTTAAGACGTTAAAATCAAATTCTTCAACTGGGAAACCTTTTTTAGCAAGTTCACGGGTGAAGACTTCAAAATCGAAATAATTATCCCCTATTTCGGGCTCAGGAAGTTCAAGATATACCTTTTTAAGACCGGGATTTAAGGGAAAGCCCCCTGCCTTTCCTTCGGTCATTATCCTGAGGTCAAATGTCTGTGACTCTTCCGGCACAAGGCATGTCACGTCTTCTGAAATCAAGGTCTGGCATGAAAGCCTGAAGCCTGCCTCAAGTTCTTCCTGTGATAAATATAGTTCGTCGGATGATCCCGGGCGTGACAGGCCTTCTTTAACAATAACCCTGCATTCGCCGCAGGTACCGAGGCCGCCGCAGGAGGATTCGATAACAAGTCCCAGTTCCAGTGCTGCATCGCGCAGTGTGGTGCCTTCCTGGAACACTCCGGACTTATTGTCGGGAAGAAAAGTAACTTTATGCTGTTTCATATATTCCGGCTGCTTAATATTTCCCGAATTCCTCTGAGAGCGTCTCTAAGAGCCTTATATTCTCCGGAGGTGTAGATGGGGCAACCGAGCAGGCTGAGCTGAGCACGTAGCCGCCTCCGGGTTTGCCCGTCTCGAGGCGCCAGCGGACGTCTTCAGAAACCTGGTCTTTATTTCCGTTAAGAAGGGTATTAATAGGATCTATATTCCCCTTAATAAAGACACGGCCTGAAAGAGTTTTCTTTGCCTCCTCCAGGTCCACTGTTCCGATGGGGGGAGGATCCAGTGTGTCGATTCCCTTTGTCCCGGTATTCATCATAAGGTCCAGGCGGTCGCCGATTGCGCCGCATGTATGTGTATAGACGGGGATGTCGAATTCTTTCCTTATTTCCTCAACAATTCTTTTTTCGTAAGGCGCTACAAACTCCTCGTAATGCATGCGCGAGATAAAGCCTGCTCCGGCGAATGCCGAAGAGATAAGGACGGCGTCGACTCCCAAAGAAGCCTGTTTTTTACCCAGAGCTATGGCTCCTTCTGAAAGTCTTTGGAGGCATGCCTTGGCCTTCACGGGGTCCATCATAATTGCCATAAGGGCGCTTTCATAATTAAGGAGTTCCAGAAACTGCGACCACGGGCTGAATACCTCCGAGTGAATGGAAACTTCCCCTCCGGTCTTTTCCATTACCTTTTTTATTGTGAGGAAGTGGTAGTCGGGGAAAAAGTCGTTATCCGGGCGCACTTCGGTTTCAAAGCCCCAGGTATAAGGGTATTTAATTTCTGTTACGTCCCACGGCTCCACGTAGAAAAGTTTTTCCGGCTCCAGGTCGTCAAAGCCTGGGAAAGGGCGGCTGCCGTCGGAAAGGAAGTAGTGCGGGTTATCATTAACGGGAAAAACGGTGTAGCTGCCGTTTTTCCACTTTATAACGGTTTCATTATCTTTTTTTTCAATTCCCAGGATATGCTTATCATAATCCGGCTCGCGCCCGGGGAGGTTAATGAGTATTCCGTCGAACTTATATTGCCTTTGCATTCTTACGAGGGCCTCCGAAAAGCCTTCCGAGGTATACCATATATCCATCGGGTTCACACCCGAATAGAGGAAATAGTGCCCCAGCGAAAGCTGGCACATTACAGGCACCCTGTCGGGCTTTTTCAGGCTCATAGCCAACTGCATTCTTTCTTTAGATGTCATCACACTCTGCCAGAATTATTCATCTTTATAAAATTAATCAGGACTAAATATACTTTAATTGAAATGAACGTGCAAGATTGACGGGAAAATGCCGGCCTGCCTGCAGGGAGCTGCACATGCGGAAACTTTCTGCTTCACCTTTTGCATGCTTATAATTATATTTACTGAAGTTATTAATTATTGTTAAATAAACTTAACCCCCAAAAGAGATTATAAAATGACTGAACCAACTGTAAGTGTAGGCATACTGACGGCAGAGAAGATAAGTTTCGACCTTTACGGCGACTTTTCCTCCTTCGGTTTTAAGAATACATTCAGCGGCCGCTACACCGCCCGTCTGGAAGATGATATAATAGTTATTGAAGCCGAAAAGGAAACCTACAAAGTAACAGGCGAGATCTCCTTCAGCCCGAACGACTTCGGCAGTGAATCCTTCCTGATACGTGAAGTGGTAATCGGCGTTAAGTTCCACTGGGAACAGAAGGAAAACCAGAGGTTTGCCGGTGTGCTGAAGCTTATAAAAGAAGGCGATAAGATTACAGCAGTTAACGTTCTTCCTGTTGAATCTTACCTTACAAGCGTAATATCATCTGAAATGAGCGCCACGAGCTCTTTGGAACTCCTGAAGGCTCACTCCATTATATCCAGAAGCTGGCTTTTAGCGCAGATAGAGAAAGTTAAAGAAGCCGCTTCGGCGGGCGAAAAGCATGCTTCCACATTCCAGACTGAGGATGAGCTGATAAAGTGGTACGACAAGGAAGACCACACACTTTTTGACGTGTGCGCCGACGATCACTGCCAGCGCTACCAGGGTGTAACGAAGGCTTATACGAATGTGGTTAAAGATGCCATTGCGCAGACGAGCGGAATTGTTCTTACATATAACGATAAGATCTGCGACACGAGGTACTCCAAGTCCTGCGGCGGAATCTCCGAGTCATTTGAGAATGTATGGGAGCCGGTAAAGCATCCTTATCTTTCAGCTGTGGTCGACTATAAGTACGCTCCTGAAAATCTGGACGTGGATTTTTCAGAAGAGGATAGTGCAGAAAAGTGGATCCGTTCAAATCCCCCTGCCTTCTGCAACACACACGACCAGAAGATACTTTCTCAGGTCTTAGTGAAGTTCGACCAGAAGACAACCGACTTCTACCGCTGGAAAGTTGAATATACGCAGGAAGAGATATCCAGGCTGATAAAGGAAAAAAGCGGAATTGATTTCGGTGATATTGTGGATCTTATACCTGTAGAAAGAGGCTATTCGGCAAGACTCATAAAAATGAAGATTGTAGGCACAAAGAAGACCCTTACGATCGGAAAGGAGCTGGAAATAAGAAGGATCCTTTCTCCTTCCCACCTCTACAGCTCGGCTTTTGTAGTTGATAAGGAAGACGTAGAGAACGGAATTCCGGGCAAGTTCATCATTTCGGGTGCAGGCTGGGGGCACGGTGTAGGCCTCTGCCAGATCGGAGCCGCAGTAATGGGTGAGATGGGATACAGTTTTGATGAAATCCTGCTCCACTACTTCAAAGGCGCAAAGCTGAAGAAGATCTATTAATAGAATAACTATTCACTGGAATTATCCGTGTACCAAAGGCTCGGCTTTTGAGCCTTTGATACGCGGTATTCCCTTAGAGCACTCCGGTTCGAAACCACTCATGCTAAAGCCATGGAAGAACTCCAGAGCTTTTTCATTTTAAACCGCTCTGAATAGCCACGACCTTTAGGTCGTGGGACCCATGAATCAAAATTCCGGGACTTTAGTCCCAGATTCTTCCTGGAAAATCGGGGGCTGAAGCCCAAATTGAGAGAGGGCAATATTCGGTACCCCGAGCTAAAGCCCGGGGCTAGTCAATTTAGATTGTGATAAGCAACATTGTCTGTCCTCCCCTGGAGAGACGTTATACATTCGGGCTTCTGCGCTTTGATGGCCTTTTTAGCGGACGCTTTTTGATGCTCTTCTCTTTTCCCGGCTGGGTGGCCATATCTCTTGTGCTGGATTTACTGCTAGTTGCTGTTTCATTTTCTGCAGCCTGCGAAGCTGAGCTGGTGTAAGATTCAACCGGCACCAGTTTTATTTCAATTCTGTGATTAAATGCCAATGCCAGCTCCACCATTTTATTTATCGTCAGATTTGGATTCCCCTTTAATATTTTTGATATATAAGCGGCACTGCAGTTAAGCTTACCCGACAAGTATTTGTTTATGTGCTCAATGTTTTCCTTTTGAGAAACTTTGATTAATTCTTCAATAAATCTCAGGTTGGCATCATACGTCTGAAATTCAACATCATTTTTTACTTCGTCTAATTCATTTAAGAACCAATCTTTGGCTTTCATATTTTATCCTTTTCTGATGATTAGTGTTCCTGCATTATAATCTTTTAGAACTTCTGCGGCTATCTTTTCTGCCCGTTCTATATATGGTAAATATTGCTTTTTCCCTGCCGGCTTTTTGAAATATTCCGTGAGAATAATTTCAATTTCTCTGTTTTTATTTGGCAATTTAAAAGATAAGACTCTGATACCTTCAGGCTTGAACTCATGAATAATTTTGGACAAGGGTTTGTATTTTGTTCCATCTTTTATCAGCCCATATTCACAAGTATTTTTGATCATGGATAACAGTCTTTTATAAGCCAGAGGGTGCTTTCTTTTCAAGCTTTCAAGAAAAAGAATTTCATTCCCGGATTGCTTCAGTACAAATACAGTCGCAGCATGCCCCGAATAAAGCTCTTCAATTATGTACATAAGTTAACCTATAGGTTAAACAATGTCAATATAATTTAAGTTCATTTCTGCGAAAAATGGAATACTGAAACATCTCAAGAGGTTTGAATAAATCCGGTGATCTGGCGCAACAAATTTGAAATCCGCTTAGGCTTCAAAGGCGCAAAGCTGAAAAAGATATATTAATAGAAAAACTCTTAACTGAAAATTATTCCAGGGCGTTTCCGTTTTAAAATAGATTTATAATGGGCAGATTATGATAAAAATCCGTCTTTCCGAAGAAGGTTTGTTATTATGTTTTTCGTGTTTTCGGCTATTGAAATTGCTTCCAGTGCCTCACTCTTTGCAACCTCTTCATCCTCACCGGGGTATCTCGTCGTAACGGCGTAGGCTGTAAGTTCTTCTGCCTTATGTATTTCATCGGGCAGGGACTTTTGCTCTGAGAGAATTTCAAGAAGCCTTGAGATATTATGTGTAAAAGGGAAATCAATATTATGCTAAATCAGATATGCCTTTATTAATTTCTCTGCGCACTGCTGAGCATGATAAGCAATAAGCCGGTAGGGTGCCGTAGTTGAAAGTGTAAGACCGTGCTTTGCCAGACTTAGGTCTTCATCTGCGTACTTAATCCACTTGTTTACTTTGTCATCGTTCATAAAGCACACGGCCTTCAAGGAATGCATACCTTGCAATTGTGCCCGGAATTAATTTGTCCCGCTCGAACTCATCATCTTTCAGGACTACTATATCGCGGGCAAACCCAAGCCCTTTAAGCTTCCTGTCAATCTCAAGCATAAGCCTTCGCCTGTTCTTTATTTCAGGAGTAAGTACCAGCAGGTCGATGTCGCTTTTATCATCTGCATCACCCCTGGCCTGTGAGCCGAATAATATGATCTTATCCAGCTGAAAATTCTCCAGCAGCCTGCTTTTAATAAATGATATTGTATCTTCGCTTAACATAAGTCTTTAATTTTGTACTGAACTTAAAATAATGAAAAAATCTTTAATATCAATTACTTTATTATTCTTTCATCTATTCTTCCAGTCATAGATTTACTAGTCGCAGCGTACGGTGTTGCTGGAGGAGCCGGTGGTTCGAAACCACCCGCATTTCCCGGAGCCGCGGTAAGTCTGCCCGTTTCTGACGTGCCTGCGGCATTGCCCTCCCCTGGAGAGATGTTATACATTCGGGCTTCTGCGCAAGGATAGTTGCATATTGTCTGAATTCTTAGAATTCGTTACTTTGAACAATTAATAAAATAATGTTTCCCAGATAAGAAAAACTAAGGGAGTTAAATTAAGTTAAATTTTCAGGAGAACTCCATGAAATCTTTAAGTATTCTATTTCTTTTCTTACTGATATTTGTTTTTCCAGGCTGCGCAGAAAAACAAGCAGTTCAAATTGATGAAAAGGCTATATGTGAACAAGAAAATCTTAGATTTAACAAACTAAAACAAGTTACTCATTGTGATACTGACACATGTATTACAAACCCAGAGATTTTTATATGGGATCAGACATTTCAAACAGGAGATACAGTTGCTATTTCTGTATCTGCCAGGTTTAACAGTTTTGATGCTCGATTAATTTTCGATAAACCCGTTTATGTCTCGATTAAAAGCGGGAGCGGCGACCAGGAAACATTTTTATTAGATGGGAAACTTCTACCCGGGCAAATTATAATAGAAGGTAGAGAATATTTCAAAAGTATAATCCCTTATAGTATTGACCATTCCAATTCTCCGGTTTTGGGGAATAATCTGCTTGAAATCAGACCAACTGGCGATACTCTAATAGCATCGTATAGATCTTACTGTACTAACGCCATTGTTAAAGATACGGCAGTTATTATTCCAAAATAATTTTCAATGCTGAAAAGACAATACTGAATGCTGAAGACAAATTGAGGCATGAGAACCTTTTCTCAGGAGACGGGGTGCACAGAGAGCATCTGTAATTACTCAATCACTAAGCCCGACTCAGTCGGGCGAGACATTTGTAGCCCGGGGTGCCAAGCCCACGGAGTGGGCGCGAAACCCCGGGGACCATAATCAAAAAATCCCCCCAGCCCCGGCCACGGGCGGCATATTAGATTCAGAACGGATCCACATAATGGTTAAATCGCGGGTAAATTAAGGGTGTATTCCCGTTAACTCCGGTGATTTATAATTTGGATTATGGTTGGGATAATTATTTGGATGATGATTTAATATTGAATGATATCTGCCGATGGAATTATATTTACCTGTTTTTTTGGGACGTGAATATGCCGTACCTGCCGGCGCTAGGGGGATTTTGGGGGATTCGTTACCCGGGGTTCGGTCGTCCGCCGAGGCGGACTCTCTTACCCCGGGCTACAAATGTTTTGTCCCTCTTCGAGGGACTTGCTAATTGCGTCGTTCTAAATGCTCACATATCATTGGATTTTCCAAGTATTGGGTAGAAAACCGGTACCGGCTTAAGCTGCCTTAAGCAGTGATAACTTCCCTCATTTTTATATTGCTGTTAACAGGACAAGTTCCTATTTTTATTATGAATAGAAACGATCTTAACTGCCTGAATGTTGGCCTAAAAAAGGCATATTGATATAAAAACAATATATTTTTAGAGGGAAAAATTTTTTTTAAATGACATTTCTTAACCCCGCGATATTATTTGGACTTATTGCTACAGCAATCCCCGTATTATTGCACCTGCTTAATTTAAGGAAATTAAAACGAATTGAATTCAGCACTCTTACTTTCCTCAAAGAGCTTCAGAAAAACAAAATACGCAGGATAAAGCTGAAACAATGGCTCCTTCTGGCCCTGAGGTTTTTAATTATCCTTTTTGTCGTTTTCTCCTTTGCCAGACCGACCCTCCAGGGCGTATCCATAGGCGGAACTACCAGCTCGGCTAAAACTACAGCTGTCTTTATTCTTGATAATACGTTCAGCATGTCTGTTGTAAGCGAAAAGGGCTCCGACTTTAACCGCGCGCGCCAGGTAATTAAAACCCTTCTTAATGAAATGCAGGAAGGCGACGAGGCTGCCTTGATTACTGTTGCCGGGGCGGGAAAAGAGGAGGTTAAGACTACTACAAACCTCTCTGAATTCAGGAAAAAACTGGACGCGGTGGACCTTTCCTATGAAAGCGGCACCATCAATAAGGCTCTTATAATGGCCGGAGAACTCCTCTCGGAAAGCCATAACTTTAATAAGGAAATCTACCTTTTAAGCGATTTTCAGAAGACAGACCTTATTGAACCCAATCAGCAGGTCTCGAACTTAAGCGGGATCTTGGGCGATAAGGTAAAGCTCTATACGTTCGACTTTTCTGGAAAAGACGTCTTTAACCTTGGAATTGACAACCTGGAGGCAAATAACCAGATTTTTGAAAAGGGAAAGCCTGTCAGCTTCACAGCCCAGGTTACCAACTACTCCTCTTCCAGAAACGCTCAGAACAGCGTGGCATCTCTTTTCATTAACGGTGAAAGAAGCGCTCAGCAAAGCGTAAGCCTTAGTCCAAATGAAACGAAAAATGTGGTTTTTGAGACCGTCTTAAAGTCCTCGGGCTATACAGACATCGAGGCGGAGCTGGAAGATGACGACATCCAGCAGGATAACAGGCGCTTTATGAGCCTTATTGTGCCGGATAAGGTCTCGGTCCTGATATTATCCGACAAGGACAGCGACTCGAAATTTGTGGAACTTGCCCTACTGGCTTCGGGTGAAAACGGCACCATTAATATCACAAAAAGAAACTTTAGCCAGCTTTCTTCTGTTAATCCTGATAGTTACGATGCTGTAATTACTATCGGCTCCAACGGGCAGACCGGTCTTCAGAAACTGAAGGATTATGCCGCCGGCGGAGGCAGCCTTTTCATAATGCCCGGCTCTTCGTCAAACCTTGAGAATTTCAGGAGTCTTCTTTCAGAGTTTCAGCTTCCGGAACCGACTTCTATGGCCGGAAACCCCAACTCTACACAGAATGCCGCCGTCTTTGACAAAATTGACTTTGAACACCCGGTTTTTGCCGACCTGTTTGCAAAACAGGCTAAAAAACAGGTCGAATCGCCTGATGTTTACTGCTATTTCAGGCTGACTACACAGGGAAAAGGAAAAAGCATTATTACACTGCCCGATAACTCCTCTTTCTTAAGCGAATATTCTTTGGGAAAAGGAAAAGTGCTCCTCATGAATACGGCTCCTGTTATTAACTGGACTAATTTCCCTCTGAAAGGACTTTTTGCCCCTGTAATGAACAAAGCCCTTTTCTACCTGGCCAGCAAGGATCACCGCATGGAGAGCTTCCAGGCAGGAGAAATGGTGACAATAAACCTGCAGAAGAGAACGCTTCCGCAGATTAAAATTACGAGACCCGATAAAACAGACGATTTTATTAACCTCAGTGACCAGAGCCGGAATTTTATAGCGTACAGCAATACCAATCTGGCCGGCAATTACAGGGTCTTCTCGGGCGACAGGCTGGTGGACTATTTCTCTGTCAACCATTCTCCCATGGAGTCGAATACAAGAAGCCTGACGCTTAAGGAATTTAACGACTATCTGGCAAAGACCGGCTTTAAGGGCAAACAGTTCCGCCTCGATGCCAATGAAAATTATACGCGCGAAATTCAGCAGGCACGCTTTGGAAGTGAACTCTGGAGGTTCTTCCTCATGCTGGCCTTCGTTCTGGCCCTTGTTGAAATGCTCGTTTCCAGAAGCGCAAAGAAAGATATTGCATGAACAAAGTTTTACTTACTTAAACATTTCTGCCAAAAGAACAGAAAATATGTTTTAATGAAAGGGATCTATGATAGAAACTCAAAAGAATACGACAGAAAAAGCAATTTTAGTTTCTCTTAATACAAGAGAATATTCCAGGGATGAAGTGGAGGAACACCTCGATGAGCTCGAAATGCTCGCCTCGACTGCAGGAGCAGATACGAGAATGAAGGTGATCCAGGACCGCGACAGGATAGAACCAGCCTACTACCTGGGTAAGGGCAAGGCCGAGGAACTGGCCCAGCTCGTGGAATTTAACGATATCGACCTCGTCATTTTTGATGACGACCTGACACCAGTGCAGGTAAGGAACCTGGAAAGACTTGTAAATAAGAAAATATTGGACCGTTCAGGTCTTATACTGGACATCTTCGCCACACGCGCCAAGACAAGGGAGGCAAAAACACAGGTCGAGCTCGCACAGCTGCAGTACATGCTTCCAAGGCTTACACGCGCCTGGACGCACTTGTCGAAGCAGTACGGAGGAATCGGAACCAAGGGTCCCGGTGAAACACAGATTGAAACTGACCGCCGTATGATCCGCACGCGCATCAGCATGCTGAAGGAAAAGCTGGAGAAGATTGAATCACAGCGCCAGACCAGAAGCGCCAATAGAAAAGATTTCTTCAGGGCTTCGCTCGTAGGCTATACCAACGCCGGCAAATCCACACTCCTTAACCTCCTTACAAATGCAGGCGTACTGGCTGAGGACAAGCTTTTTGCAACGCTTGACTCCACGACCCGTGCCTTAAGACTCGATAACGGACAGAACATTCTTCTTAGCGATACGGTAGGATTTATCCGTAAACTGCCCCACCACCTTGTAGCTTCTTTTAAGAGCACACTTAACGAGGTAAGTGAAGCAGACGTTATTCTGCACGTAATTGACGTATCCCATCCTTTCTTCGAGGATCATATTGCGGTAGTTGATGAGAC
The DNA here is from genome assembly GCA_036261625.1 of Ignavibacteriales bacterium. Taxonomy (GTDB): domain Bacteria; phylum Bacteroidota; class Ignavibacteria; order Ignavibacteriales; family SURF-24; genus JAAXKN01. Next base: position 49,585 of record DATAKL010000039.1, read on the forward strand.
GCTGAAAGATCTGGGCGTGGAGAAAAAGGCACAGATCAAGGTTTTCAATAAGGTTGACGCTCTCGAAGACAAGAGCCGCATCGATTACGTGATGCGCAAGTACAGAAACGCTGTTTTTATTTCAGCTGAAAGAGGAATTAATATTCATGGGCTGAAAGATAAAATCAAGTCCGTTATTGAAGAGGAATTTAAGGAGGAGACAGTTGAACTGGAACTCTCCGATTCCAGGACGGTCGCAAAGATACACTCACTGGCCGACGTTATCAGTGCGACTTACGATGAGGACAGGATATTGATTAAATACAGGGCAAATGATGCCTCATCCAATAAAATAAAAAGAATACTGCATGAAAAGACCAATCATGGAAGTTGACGGTAATTCCCTGAGTCTGGATAAAATCGAATTCTTTCTCAGGGAAAATCCTCTTGTCCGCCTTTCCAAAGAATCAGAAAAAAAGGTAAAAAGGGCAAGAGCCTTAATCGAAAAGTGGGTTGAAAATGAAGAAGTTATATACGGTGTTACGACCGGCTTCGGGGAGTTTTCAAACGTCAGGATATCAAAAGAGGATCTTGCACAGCTGCAGGAAAACCTCATCTTAAGCCATTCAGTAGGAACGGGAGAATACCTTCCTCCCTTCATAGTTAAAATAATGATGCTCTTAAGGGTTAACGCCCTTGCCAAGGGGTATTCGGGCATCAGGCTTTCAACCATCAGTCTTCTGCTCGAAATGATGAATAATAACATCATTCCTGTTGTTCCCTCCCAGGGTTCTGTGGGCTCCTCGGGCGACCTGGTGCAGCTTTCGCACCTGGTGCTGGCAATGATAGGAAAAGGGCGGGTTCAGATAGTTGAAGACGTTATGAAGGATGAGGCCAGAAATGAAAAGATACTGCCGGCTTCAAAAGGGCTGAAGAAATTCCATCTTGAACCGGTAAGACTGGCGGCAAAGGAAGGGCTGGCACTTATTAACGGCACACAGATGATGACATCATTTGCCTCCTACATATGCATACAGGCAAAGAAGCTCATCAAGACAGCCGACATCAGTGCGGCACTTACGCACGAGGCCTTAAGGGCTACCGACCGCGCATTTGACCACAAGCTCCACGAGCTCAGGCCTTATCCGGGACAGATTGAAACAGCACAGAATATGCTTGCTTTAATTGAAGGAAGTGAGATCCGGAAATCCCACATTGCAGGGGACAAGAGGGTACAGGACGCCTACTCATTAAGGTGCATACCGCAGATCCACGGCGCTTCAAGGGATGCAATAAACTACGTATGCTCGCGCGTGGAAATTGAGATCAACTCGGCTAACGACAATCCTTTAATATTCCCTGAAGAAGAAGAGCACATTGAAGGAGGCAACTTCCACGGGCAGCCTATGGCGCTCCCGATGGATTTCATGTCTATAGCCTTGTCGGAGCTTGCTAATGTATCAGAAAGAAGAATTGAGCGCATGGTAAACGGCGCCTTAAGCGGGCTTCCGAGGTTTCTTGCTACAAAGGGAGGCTTAAATTCAGGTCTCATGATTGCGCAGTACACGGCGGCAAGTCTTGTTTCAGAAAACAAGGTTTTAAGTCATCCGGCAAGTGTGGATTCGATACCGACCTCGGCCAATCAGGAAGATCACAACTCCATGGGTTCCATTGCGGCTCAGAAGTGTTTCCGTGTAATGCAGAACCTGCAGTCGGTCTTGGCAATTGAGATGCTGACGGCTTCCCAGGCAATTGAATTTCACAAGCCCTTAAAGTGCGGAACGGGAACAGCCGTAGCATATAAAGAGGTCAGAAAAGTTGTACCCCCGATGGAGCGCGACCGTGTATTGTACGACGACGTTCAGAAGGTCCTCTCTTTAATCCGCAGCGACACGGTTCTAAACAGTGTTGAAGCGAAAGTAAAATTAAACTGACATTTCCTGGCGGGAGCTCAAAAAAGCTCCCGCTGCCCTTTTCAAATTTATCAATCATCTTTGTTTTAAGGCCGCGGTCAGCGTGCCTGCTGCTGATAGCCCGGGGTACGGGAGTCCGCGGCAGCCGCGACATGTTTCGAAAACGGGCTGATATTTTCAGGAAAATCCCAAAAACCATAAACGATGATGGAATTTCATTGAAATAACCATTATGGAATCGGAATATGTCGCGGCT
>DATAKL010000053.1:0-6094 GCA_036261625.1 Ignavibacteriales bacterium
CTTTCCTGTCAGTTCCTGGTGCAGTGTTGCGGGCATGGAGTATACATCTAACAAAGCTGCAGCAGAGTTGCCTGATGCGGATTTGTTATTACTCTGTGCAAATGTCTGCAGAGTAAACAAGCTGAGGAACAGTATTATAACCAGACCTCGAGTCGTAGTATTAGTCATCATTTCATTCCTTAAATAATTGATCGTACAAAGGTTATGGCAATTCAGATGCCATCAAGGAAGACCTGTTTTTTGGATAAAAACGCACAATTGTCTGGAATCAGGGATGAAAAGATTGGCTAATATCACACATTTGCCCAATGTTACCGGGGATAGAAAATTGCCCTAACTCATTATAAATAATGTGCTTAGGTTGCCTGCGCAAATTCTGTTTTGGTCCCTGTAGTGTTTTGGGTGTGTCATGAAGATATCAATGTAAAAGCCCGGGATCAGTTTTTATCTGATTCCGGGCTTTATTCTTCCTTAAGCAGAAAGAGCGGGATTTTCCGCACCTATTCCAAATTTTTGGAATTCAGTCGGTATTCAGCTTTTCCCGAAAGACAATGTCCTAAAAATGTCATAGAAAATTATTTCTATATTGCGTAAGTTAATTTATTAAGAATTGCATTATAAATGCATCAGGAACTTTCATTTAGAGCAAGAGTTTAATTATAAGAGACACCTGAACAAAAAAAAATGAAACTATGCAAGGAATAAAAGATAAGAACAGAAAGATTTATGCTTCAATATTTTTATTGGGGTATCTGTCTTTTGTTTTATTGAGTATTACTCACTTCCATTCCTTCTGCCTGAGCAACTCAGGTACAACAGTTCAACTTACTAATACATCCGCTGTTAAAACAATTGATTATGATCAGGGCGACTGTCCTGTATGCCATCTGTATTCCACTGTAAGTTTTACTCCAATTCAGGCCGTTGCTTCATTTGTTTTTACAGTTGAAGGCAAGGTTAGTTCATTTTCTGAAACCAGCTGTCAAAATAAGTTCAATGATTCTCAGTACCTGCGTGCACCTCCATCTTTAATTTCCCATTCCGCATAATTTTAATCAACCTGACAAAAGAATAGCCGAGTCTGTTTTTTGCACATATGACAATTTGTGCTAAACTATCGTGGCGTTTGTCTATTCTATTTTATCAGATACAATATTTAAGAAGAGGAAAATGAAGATGACGATACCAATTGTTTGCTATTGGTCAGAAATGACCAATAACTATAAATTTTCAGTCTTGCAAAGAAGCCGGGTAATTCTGATTACATCGCTTACATTTTTGTTAATACAAATAACTGCTTTTGCCGGAACTCCTGCGGGTAAAAAGAGCCCGTCAAAAAATGAGACAATAAATTTTACTGTAACAGTGCTTGATAAAGCCACAAAGGTTCCTCTTCAGTATGTAGTTGTTGCCCTGAAGGAGGGGAATTCAATTGTTGCCAGTGCTTCAACAAACCCTTTCGGGCGTGCAGTATTCAACGATCTGGAAAGCGGAAGCTACTTATTATCAACTCATTATGTCGGATATAACGACTTTAACGATTCTGTTACGGTTGATACCAGGCATACTGGCTTCAGGATCATGCTTTCAGAAACAAGCGTTCAGTTAGGCGAGGTCCTAATCCAGGGCAATAAGCTGCAGAATGCTGCAACGTCCATTGATATGATAACAGGACGTCAGGTATTTCAGGGTGAGACATACCATGCATCTCCTTTAGGGACAATGGCCCAGCTCATACAGCAGAACCTCTCAGGAGCGGTAAAGGCCCCTACAGGAGAAGTACACATTAATGGTATGCACGGGGAATTTACATACCTCGTAGACGGAATACCGATTCCATTGGGAGTCTTCGGAGGATTAAATGAAATCGTAGATCCTAAGGTAATTTCAAAGATAACATTCTACACAGGAGGTTTCCCTGCTGAATACGGGGGACAACTTGCAGGACTGATGGATATTCAGAACAAGGTGCCCACAGGAAGGTTTCACATGGATATCTCTACTTTTATGGGGAGCTATCTGACTAAAAACAATGACTCGCTTGGAAGCCGTGTAGGAGCATTCAGGGCACTGAATTCCAACGGACAATCCGTCTCGCTTAGCGATCACCTTGGCAGTCTCGGGTATTTCATTGCGGCCTCACGCCAGGAGACTGACAGGAGGATTGACCAGCCTGTAGAACAGCTCTTCCACGACCATGGATCTGATTATTTTACTTACGGAAAGTTTGACTATCTTCTTAATGATCACGATTACTTAACGATGAACCTCAATTACAGCAAAACACAGACTCAGGTGCCGTACGATCCTTTGGAGGGAGTCCGGATGGATGACCAGGGTTCATATAATGCATTTCAGACACTCTCATATTATCATACAATATCGAATGAGCCTGATAAGGAAGCAAATCTTTTTATTGGAAGTTTTGCCCGTGAAGGCGGATTGACTTATACTCCCGGCGTAAATGATAATAATAAAACATACCTGAGTAGTGATTCGACAACTGGTTATGCTGTAGACCAGAAGAGGACATTTACTACACTTGGGGTGAGGGCAAAATATGAAGAAAGACTATCTCACCATTTCAAATATTCAACCGGCCTTAATTATAGTGACACTTTCGGTAAAGAAGACTTTAGATTCTTCAATGCTTTAGGAATTAATCTTTTGAACAACAGCACTTATCACGGTTATGATGCAGGTGCCTTTGCAGAGGCAGAGTATCATCCATATGAGTGGACAAGACTGGATCTGGGTCTAAGATATGACCTGCATAACGCTCCTTCGGTCTCAAATCAGTCACAGTTATCTCCCAGAATAAAATGGAATATATTCCTGGATGAGTTTAACAGTCTGTCTTTAAGCTACGACAGGCTTTTTATGCCGACAAACATTGAGAACCTTGGAGCAGTAGCATCGCTTTTCGGCAATAACGCCGCCCCGGCACTTCCTGAAAAGGATAATCTCTTTGAGGTTACTCTTTTAAGAAACTGGCAGAATGGCTTTACCTCTAAGATTTCCGGATTTTATAAGAAAGCTTCTCCGGGGCTGGATGACCAGACACTGGGTTCAAGTACGATCAGGGTAAATGTGAATATTGCCCAGGTAAGAATATCCGGAATAGATTTTTCTCTTACATATAATAATCCCGAAATCCCTTTTTCAGGATACTGGAATGCATCCTTAATCCATGCCTATGGGCGTGGTCCTGTTTCGGGCGGATTCCTGCCTGCCGATTCCTCCACGGCTCCATTTGACCTGGATCATGATGAAAGGCTCTCAAGTTCATTTGTTCTGAATTATCAGCCCGTGAACTGGTTTATTAGTTTGAGCGCAGACTATGCCTCGGGACTTACAAACGGCAGCGAGAATTATACTTTTAAGACCGGACTCTTCGATTTCAACCAGGGAGCACACACTACTCCCTCATGGATCTTTAATATATCGGGCGGTTATACATTTAATCTTGCAAAGGGGCAATCGATAGAACCCTCCATTTATATTACTAATTTACTCGATCATGAACATCTGATAAAAGGAGCATTTTTCAGCGGTGCAAGTTTTGAGGAGAGGAGAAATGTGGTTTTCAAACTGACATTTCACTTATAACATGTTTGAACAACTGTGAAATAGTAACTTAACCTGGGTTATTAAAAATAAGAAAGGCCGATCATACCGGTTGGCCTTTCCATTTTACATCAGCCCGGGATTTTCTAAATATTTCCGGGCTTATTTTTTTGCGGAAAGAGTGGGATTCGAACCCACGGTACGGTTGCCCGCACACACGCTTTCCAGGCGTGCCAGTTCAGCCACTCCTGCATCTTTCCGTAGTTAAGAGTATCAAATATATGCATATTTCGCGAAATTTAAAAGAAGGGGACCGAAAATATTTTAAAATGGGCGTTAATTTTGCTAAATTTATAAGTTAAAAAATTGGAATAAATGGATCAGATATATTCAGGAATGGTTTTAAGGTCTGTCTTTGTAGTCATCTCGGCCCTTGTTGGGGCAGTTTCAACATTTTCAATAAAAATAGACCATCATAAATTATGTGCTTTAATAAGCCTTTCAGCGGGAGCCTTATTCGGCGCAGCGGCATTTTCTATACTGCCTGAGGCATATGAGGTGCTTTCAGTGCCGGAACTGCTCATAGGGATAGCCTCGGGTTATTTGGTATTCTGGCTTATAAGCAAGTATTACTTTCACGTGTGTCCTGCCTGCAGTGCAAGTCACTTTGACGAGCAGACGACGAAGCGGTTTTCAGAAATTGTGCTTCTTATGGTAACGGCATTATCGTTCCACTCTCTTTTTGACGGCATTGCGCTTACCACAGGAGGCGGGCACATGCATTTTGAGAGCAACTCGATATTCTTTGCCATACTGGTGCACAAATTTCCCGAGGGGCTGGCTTTAGCATCTCTGATGCTTGGAGCGGCATACAGCAAAAAGAAGATTGTTACATATGTAACGCTTGTTGAGCTGACGACAGTGCTGGGAGCTCTGATTGGGGTCTTCCTTCTGCAGTCGATGATCTCGGCTACTGTATTCGGCATAATAATGGCGCATATTGGAGGAGGATTTATTTTCCTTGCTTTTCATGCAGTCTTGGGAGAGATGCTTAAGAACCACACGAAGCTAGTAATCACCTCATTTGTGCTGGGAAGTTTGCTTATAGTTGCTACAAGGCTGATAGCAGGATCAATTTAGGTAAAAATCAGCTTTTCAAATTACGTGATTCTTCGTATCTTTAGGAACGGAGAAAAAGGAAAGGTGGCAGAGTGGTCGAATGCGGCGGTCTCGAAAACCGTTGTGCGGGCAACCGTACCGGGAGTTCGAATCTCCCCCTTTCCGCTTAAGAAAACAAAAGCTCAAAGACAGTTAAAAACGCTGTTTTTGAGCTTTATTTCTTTATAACAGATACTCTGTAATACACCCGAACTCACCTAGTTCACTACCTTAGGACAAATTCAGGACACTTTTTGGACACTGAAGTTTCCGGCCACCTTCAACTTAATTATTCAGAAATACTTTACTTTTGAGTTCGTGGTTTGTTATTTTTCGTTTATAACGGATCTGCTCTGTGTATGTATTGAATTTCTAATTAACCATTCACTTTCAATATTACAGGTGGCTTATGAAGTTCCCGGCAATATTACGCCTTGCGCTTCTGCTGGCAATTCTTTTCTTTAATGATTTTGCGGGCATCAAATGAAAAAAGTTTATTTAATTATACTTTTACTTATTCTCAATTCTGTACTTTCAAATGGCATATTAGCCCAATGGACTCGAACAAACGGTCCACAATCCTTTGCAGTAATGTCATTACTAGCTAAAGGGCATGACATTTTTGCAGGGACAAGCAGTAACGGGGTTTATCTTTCCAACGATGATGGCATGAACTGGAAGTCGGCTAATACAGGATTAACTGATTCATCAATTATTTCATTAGTCACAAGTGATAATTATATTTTTGCCGGCACGAATGGCCATGGAGTTTTTAGGTCAACTGACAATGGTAAAAGCTGGGAAGCTGCAAATAAAGGAATGACCTACACCAAAATAAGATCTCTTTTAATCTCTAATGGGACCTTATTCGCAGGAACTTATGATTCCTTTATATTCCGCAGTACTGACTATGGAAACAGCTGGCAAATGTCTGCAGATGGATTAACAGAGTCCCATATATATTCATTAACCGCAGAAGGGGATAAAATATTTGCCGGAGCAAGTGGAGGCAGAGTTTTTTATTCATCAAACAATGGGATCAACTGGCAGGAGAGAAGTTCAAAGGACGAATACGGCAGTATAATTTCGTTAGCATTGAGCGATTCAATCCTTTTAGCTAGTACATCTAGCCAAATGGGGGGAGTATATCGTTCGACCGATTATGGACTGACATGGCAAGATGCAGACAGTGGTTTAATCAGTCATACAGTAAAATCTTTTATTAAAGGTTACTACTCAGCAAAAAGTTAATTAATACCAAAAAAATCGGTTGAAATTGTAAGTTCCTTGTTTTATGGTATAAACAGAGGAACAATTTCTAAGATAACCAATGAGAATGACAGAAAAAGAAATCCTGACTGTTTATGAA
>DATAKL010000055.1:0-40085 GCA_036261625.1 Ignavibacteriales bacterium
CCACCTCTTCCCCGATTCAGCAGCAGCATTCCCCGGAACATGGAGCGTGGGGCTTACACCTTTATTCCATTCGGGCTATAAGAACAACGATCCTTATGATGAGATAGGCTCAAAGGATCTGGTATTTGCATTCCCGACCGGAAAGCAGGATACGGCATTCGACTGGACACAGTACTCCATAGACTATCCTGTTCCGGATGACCCCAAGGTCAAGGCGCTTTCAGTCAGAATCCACGTGTATTCACGTTTCCGCGGCACCGTTTATTTTGATGACCTGACCGTACAGACAACCACGGCAACCGGCGTATACCGTACTAATATGGCTGTCAAAAGCTTCAGTCTGGAGCAGAACTATCCTAACCCGTTTAACCCGACTACAACAATACGCTATGCAATTCCTGAACGTTCCATGGTAACTCTCAGGATCTATGACATGCTTGGACGCGAGGTAAAGACGCTCATTAGTGCAGAGCAGAACCCGGGCGTTTACAACGCGGTCTGGAACGGAGAGAATAATTACGGGGCAAAGGTTGCAAGCGGCATCTACATCTACAGAGTTGAAGCCGGAAAGTATGTACAGGTTAAGAAGATGATGCTCCTTAAGTAAAATGGGGCGTTTATCTGGTATATGATTCAATTTGGGGATGTGAGTAAGCCGGGGCCCTGAGGTATGTTAAATGCCTCAGGGCCTCTTATACGGCACCGGAAAAACAGTTCGGGAAACCATAATTTTATTTGTAACTCAATAAACTACAGGTGAATTTAATGTTCACTAAAGTTATATCTCACAAGACATTTATATATATATTACTGCTTACTGCACTCCTTTCAGTGCAGCTGCAGGCAGGAACGACCGGAAAAATCTCAGGCCGTGTAATTGATGCAAAAACCAGGGAGCCGCTCATCGGTGCAACCGTTGTTCTGGTCGGCACAAAGATGGGCGCGGCATCAGATGCCGACGGGAACTATTTTATACTTAATATCCCGCCCGGCACATACACGCTGAAGGCTACGGCTATTGGCTATGCCTCAACTACAATTACAAACATAAAGGTATCGGTCGACATAACCACGAAGGTAGACGTTACAATGGGAGAGCAGGCCATAGAGCTGAGCAATGTGGTTGTAACGGCAAGCCGCCCGCTGGTGCAGAAGGACCTTACTTCAACTGAGGCCAGCGTAAGCGGCCAGCAGATCTCAATGCTCCCGCTCGAAGACGTCCAGGCGGTCATTAATCTTCAGGCGGGCGTCGTCGACGGCCACGTGCGCGGCGGCAGAATGGATGAGGTCAAATATATGCTCGACGGCGTTTCGGTAAACGACGCCTTCTCGGGCGACTACTCCATGCTTGCCGAGGTCAACAGCATAGCCGAGGTGCAGGTCATTACAGGCACCTTTAATGCCGAATACGGCGAGGCACTTTCGGGCGTTGTCAATCAGGTGACTAAACTGGCCGGAGATTCAATTACCGGCGAGTTCCAGGTCTATTCGGGGGATTACTTTACAACAAGACGCAACCAGTTCGGACAAAGACTTTACAACAACCTGAACAAAATAAATCCTGAAAATGTGTATAATTTTCAGGGTAATATAAGCGGCCCTGTCCCCTTTACAAAGGGCTTTATGAAATACTTCTTTGCAGGCAGATACCTTAATGACGACGGATATCTCTACGGACAGAGGATTTTTAATCCTTCCGATTCCTCCAACTTTACAGCCAATAACCCGCAGGACTGGTATGTTGGAGCAACCGGAGACAGAAAATATGTTTCGATGAACTACAACAGGCGCCTTAGCCTCCAGGGAAAAATATCTTTTGACATCGGAAACGGCAAGGGACTTATCTTTGAGGGAATGCTGCAGAACAGAGAGTACAAAGACTACAATCACGCTTTCGTTTTGAATCCCGACGGCGATTACCGGAAGTTTCAGTACAGCAGGCTCGGCAGCGTAACTTATAACCATGTTTTCGGACAGAGAACTTTTATAGATGTAATAGGATCGGTTTTCTCCACGCAGGCAAAACAGTATGTATACGCAAACCCTCTGGACCCGCGCTACGTTAACCCTGACAGGTTAAGAGATGCCGGAGCCAACTCATTTTTAACAGGAGGTACTGAAAACTGGCACCTGCAGCATACAACAACCACAAGTACGGGCAAAGTTGACCTAACTTCACAGATACTTACTGCCGTTCAGATAAAAAGCGGCATCGAGGCCAATTTCCACAGGCTCAGCTATGAGGATTTCCAGATACACGTGGACGCTACCACAGGCTTTAAGCCCGCTCTTCCTGCTCCAGGAAACTTCGATTTTAATACTTATCTGGTCCACCCTTACCAACTGGCTTATTATATTCAAAGTAAAATTGAACTCGAATACCTTATAGTAAACCTGGGCATTAGATTTGACTACTTTCAGCCCGACGCCTCTTATCTGATAAATCCTGATCAGATTGCTGAACTCGATACACTGAAGCCCCCTTTCCCCTCCCGGTACTTTAAGAAAGCTTCGGCAAAAAACCAGATAAGCCCAAGACTCGGCATTTCATACCCGATTTCAGACCGCGGTGCAATCCATATCTCATACGGGCACTTTTTCCAGATCCCCCCCTTTGACTTTCTGTACAGAAACCCGAACTACAGGATCCCTCTTGTGGGCGACCTGCCGGACTTTGTGGGCAACGTGATCGGAAATCCCGACCTCGAACCTCAGCGCACGACAATCTATGAGATAGGCCTTCAGCAGGGACTTACCGATGAAATCAGCCTGACGCTTACGGCATATTACAAGGATATACGCAACCTCCTGGGCACGGAAATTCATATAAAAAATGAATTTAAGAAGTTTGCCAAGTATATTAACACAGATTACGGCGCCGTAAACGGATTTATTATTTCTTTCGACAAGCGCTTCAGCCAGGGCTTCAGTGCAACCGTGGATTATACGTTCCAGATTGCAAAGGGCAATGCAAGTGACCCGAATGAGGCTTTCAACAAGGCTCAGTCAAGCCCCCCTGTTGAGGTAAACAAGCAGCTTGTGTTCCTCAACTGGGACCGCAGGCACTCTTTGAACTTTACCGTAACCGGGGGAGTTCCCGGCAATTTCATCGGAAGCCTTATAGGACGCCTCGGAACGGGACTTCCCTATACGCCGGCTTTGCAGAACCAGAGAACAGGCCTGGAGAACAGCGATACGCGCCCCCCGGTCTTTAATGTGGATCTTTACCTTACCAAGTATCTCCAGCTTATGGGGCGCGGACTTTCGGTTTTCCTTAAGGTCTACAACCTCTTCGATACGGCAAATGAGTTAAATGTATTTACCGACACCGGCCGCGCGGGCTATACGCTGGACCTTACGCGCCAGCAGGCCGCCCCGCGAGGTGTAAATACGCTTCAGGAGTACTATACAAGACCCGACTTTTATTCAGCACCGCGCCAGGTAATCTTAGGCGCTTCTCTTAATTTTTAGGTGTCCAGACTAATGGAGGTTAGCTGTGTTAAGATTTAATTATAAAGTTAAAAGTCTCTTCCTCTTCCTGCTCATCATATTGGTGCCCGGGCTTTCAACGACGGCGCAGAGGCTTGTCGATAAAAGCAAGGGAAGCCACTTCTACAGCAAGAAGGGCTACATGGACGGCAACCTGGTTCAGACAGTTTATTATAACTTCGGAGAGGTTGCCGACTGGCTGAACGATCCTACGCTCAGCGGTGTCTGGCCCAAAGGTTCAGGACACACTTATGTCGACGGCGTCGCCGTAATTGTCCAGGCCGAAGCCCAGGACCCGCAGGGCAAAACAATCCACCCGCTCGAGACAAACTACTATGAATACACCAGGCACGACGTTGCAACTGGAGTTACATACGGTTGGTGGCCCCTTCCGGGCTACGCAAACCCTTATCAGCCCTTTCCTGCCAGAAGTGATGACCCGAACACCTGGCCTACTCACTGGCCCGACCGCCCGGGCGACTGGGACGGCAAATGGAACGGATTTTTCGGCAATAACGTGAAAAATGCCGACCTGGAGACCTACTTTGTTTTCGATGACAATGAGGACAGGGAATATTTACTGAAAAACAACTTCCATCCCGATCAGGCCGACCCCACGCGCGGCGGCCTCGGCATGCAGGTCCACGCCAGAGGTTTCCAGTGGTCGCAGGTCCTGGCCGAGGACGTTATATTCTGGTATTATGAAATTACCAATATGGGAACCTACGACTACCAGAAGGCCCTCTTTGCCCAGTATGTCGACTGGGGCATCGGCGGACACGACAACTCATCAAACAATGCAGGCGACTACGATGCCGTGCTGGATATTTCCTATGCTTATTCGATTGTTCCTTTCGGTACCCCGGGCAACTGGAGCCCCGTTGGCCTTGCAGGCTATGCATTTTTGGAAAGCCCCGGCATCCCGAACGACAGCAAGGATAACGACCATGACGGCCTTACCGACGAAAAAAGAGACAACAATGCTCAGACCTTTATCAATACCCCTTCGGAGGACCCCTTCTTAAGGGATCCTGCGGCCGATACACTTCGCTTCAAAGAGTTCTACGCCTATTCCTGGAAACCTCACTGGGATGCCGATGAAAACTGCAACTGGAGAACTTTTCAGGACTTGAACGGAAACGGTACGTTTGACCAGGGCGAACCTCTTAATGATGACGTCGGAAGCGACGGCATCGGCCCTTACGACGAGGGCTACACCGGTCCTGACCCGAACGGCACCGAGGGAAACGGAAGGCCCGACCAGGGAGAGCCGAACTTCGGAATTCTGGACAAGGATGAATCAGACCAGCTCGGCCTGACAGGATTCTTAATTGCAGCAGTGCATACTTATGACCTGAATAACGACGAGCACAACTGGCAGGGGCTTTCGGCCCTTCCCCCTCCGCACGGGCAATCGCTTGTAGGAGTCAACCTGGCAAACTTTTTCTCCTCATACTTTATTCACCTCTACGGGAGAAATACATACAGCGCTCAGACGGGAGTGACACAGGAGACCGGAGAGACTGAAAGATTCTCAATGGGTCTTATTTTCGGCCTCGATAAGAACGACCTTTTCCGCAGGAAAAAAACAGTCCAGCAGATCTATAATGCTAACTACCGTTTTGCAAAACCGCCCGACAAACCGCTCGTAAAGGCAATTGCAGGCGACCATAAGGTTACACTCTACTGGGATAACAGGGCAGAGCAGACATATGATGCATTCTACCAGAGGTATAATTTTGAGGGCTACAGGATCTACAGGAGCACTGAACCCAACTTCCTGGAGGATAAAACCATTACAGATGCCTACGGCAAGCCGACATTCCGTCAGCCGCTGGCACAGTTCGACCTCGTGGACGGAGTTACCGGGCTCCACCCGATCAGCGTTAACGGCGCTCAGTTTTACCTGGGTGACGATTCGGGGCTGCAGCACAGCTACGTCGATACAACCGTCCAGAACGGACAGACCTACTACTATGCAGTAGTTGCTTATGACAAGGGGTTTACTGCTACTACTGTTAAGGGAGAATTCATCGGCATTCCGCCTTCTGAAACAACAAGCATAATAAAGCAGGATATTAATGGAAACGTAAAGCCGGACGTCAACACTGCCGTCGTGACGCCGTATGCCCCGGCTGCAGGATACGTCCCTCCGCAGATTACTAATTATCTTGCCAGCGGCCCCTCTACCGGTTCGGTAAATATCGATATAATCGATCCAAATGCACTTAAGAATAACAATGACTACCGCCTGGAGTTTGTGGATTCATCAAGGTTTCACAATAGCCGCCATCCGTATTTCAGACTGATCAATACGACGGCTAAAGACACGGCATTCAAACTGACACGCATAAAAGGTGCTAGCGAACAGACGCTGGTAACTGACGGTTTCTCAGTCAATATGACTAACGATACCCTCGTGACAATCGATCAGTCAAGAACGGGCTGGATCAAGGGAAACAGCAACTATGTGGTCTCGGTCGGTTTCGACCCGAGATACGTCAAGACTTACGGCGGAAGAAGAATTGACTACCCGGCCGACTTTGAGATTACATTTACCGAAAAGGGCAAGGGTGATTCCTCCTTCGCCGCCAAGGCCTTCAGCCAGCCTGAACTCTCGAATATTGTTGTGAAGGATATTACAGACGACCTTAATCACCTCCAGTTTATCTTTGAACAGCCCTCAGGCGCAGACTCAATGTTCGATGCCAATGATGCCGTGTTCTTCGTCGTGGGGGATTCTGCCGGCAAGCGCGCCACAGGCATCAGCAACTACAGGGTAACCTGGTCGGTAACCTTCCAGGTCGATACGACAATCAAGGAGGCCCCAAGGCCCCCTCAGCCGGGAGACGTCTACAGGGTTGCAACCAGAAAACCGTTCAGAACCGGTGAATATGTGGACTTTACAACCAAGGCTCCTTCGCTCGATCCGGCAAAGGAAAAGAACGACTTAAGCCTGATTGACGTGGTGCCTAACCCATATACAGGGGCGGCCTCCTGGGAACCTGCCACTACAAGCGTTGGGCGCGGTGAAAGGAGGATTACTTTTATACACCTTCCTGCTCAGTGCAACATAAGGATTTATACAATGAGCGGAAAACTCGTTCAGACGCTTACACATTTTACATCAGCCGACAACGGGCAGGAAGCCTGGAACCTGATTTCACGCGACGGAATGGATATCGCATACGGAGTATATATCTATCACGTGGAAGCTCCGGGTGTGGGAAATAAGATAGGCCGCTTTGCAATTATTAAATAAACTGTAGAATAAATTCATGAGAATAAAAATCTAAAGCAGCAGCCCGATCATTAAAACATTTGTTAGTATGAGGTGCTTATGAAGAAAATTTTACTGGCATTACTTTTAATATATCCGCTTTGTCTCGAGGCGCAGGTCTTCAAAAGGAATGTTTCCAAAACAGGAACCGTTGCAGCTACATTCCTCGAGATCCCCGTGGGAGCCTCCGCAATCGGAATGGGAGGGGCATTCGTAAGCATTGCAAACGATGCTTCGGCACTCTACTGGAATGCAGCCGGCATTGCTACATCACCCCAGGTCGAGTTTCTGGCCCAGCATACAAACTGGATCGCCGGAACGGGCTTCGACTTTGCAGCCCTCGTTCTGCCCCTTGAAGGAATTGGAACTTTCGGCTTCAGCTTTACATCGCTCAATATGCCCGATATGAAGGTTACTACGGTCGATATGCCCCAGGGCACGGGAGAATACTTCTCGGCCGGAGATATGGCCGTGGGCATAAGCTATGCAATGAGCCTTACCGACCGCTTCTCCATCGGCTTTAATGCAAAGTACATTCAGCAGACCATCTGGCACGAAACTGCGCAAGGCTTTGCAGTGGACTTCAGCACACTGTTCAGAACAGACCTTTTGAACGGACTTGTCATTGGAGCCGCCATTTCTAACTTCGGCACTTCAATGAAGCTCGCCGGACGCGATACGAGAACTTTCGGACGGATTGACCCCACCAAACTGGGCTCTAATGAAAGAATTCCCTTTGACATTGAAATGGACTCCTGGGACCTCCCGCTCTTTATGCAGCTCGGAATTTCAACCAATGTATTCAAAAATGACGAATTCAAATGGATCGTGGCAGTAGACGCACTGCATCCGAACGATAACTATGAAAGCGTAAACGTCGGAAGCGAAGTCTCCTATCATGACATGATATTCTTAAGAGGAGGCTTCCATCAGCTCTTCCTCCAGCAGAAGGAAGGAGGACTCACACTCGGCATCGGAGTAAGCTCTGGAAACTTCTTCGGGCAGACGGGAATCCGCTTCGACTACGCATACAGGAATTTCGGACGCCTGGAAAATATACACGTCTTTTCCGTCGACCTGAAATTCTGAAGGAAAAATTAAAAAGCCGGTGTTATATTTAACCTGCAGCTTGTAAACTCTGTAAACCGGCTTTATTATTAAAGTGAAATGTTTAATTACAAAAGGTAATTATGAGGCTAAGTTGTCATAAAACTCTTTTCCTGCTGATACTTTGTTTTTCCGGGGCCATGGCACAGGATTTAACTGATTTTAAGAAGTTTGACCTGGACAGTAAAAATTATAAATCCCTTGTCGTTGCTAATGTAGGCAGTATCAGGATAACTGCACAGGAATTCCTCACTAATTACGAGTTCGGTCCCGCATTCTTAAAGCGCGAAAAGAATTCCCTGAGGCGCTATCTGGATTATATGATCTATGAAAAACTCCTCGCCCTGGAAGGCTATGAAAAAGGACTCGATAAGTCTGAAGACGTCAAAATGATGCTTTCAGACATAGAAGGAGACCTTGCAACTGAAGAGCTCTACAAAAATGACATTTGGGACAGGATCTCTGTAAAGAAAAGTGAAATCGATGAGGGGGTAAGAAAAGAACAGATTCAGATGGAACTTAAATGGATCTATAAACCCACACTTGAAGAAATTAAGGAAGAGTATCTGAAACTGCAGAACGGAGCCTCCTTCGACAGCCTGTATAATGAACAGTTCAAAACGGGAGTTAAACCCGGGGACAGGCACCTCGAGACAACAGCCTTCAGCCTCAGAAAGAAAAATCCTCTTCTGGCAGGTATAATTGATACGCTAAAAGCCGGAACCGTAACCCTTCCGGTTAAAACGCCCGACGGGTGCTATATTATCAGGCTTTGTAACCTCTGGCATAATATGATCACCACTGAAAGTGAAATGGAGAAATTAAAGTACGAGGTCAACCGCGCAATTCTTAAGGAAAGAGCCGACTCCATTTCAGACCATTATGTCCAGAGCCTCATGACGAAGGAAAACCCCGTAATTGTTAGAGAAACCTTAAATATACTTAAGGCGTATCTTGGATATAAGTTCCTGGGGCCTGAAAAATACAAAGAGTGGAATATGGCTAAAAACATACTTACTGCATATCCAGGCTTTGATCCGGCTGTAATAACCCCGTATGAGAAAAACGTTCTTGTGAAGAAAAGTAACGGAAACATTACACTTGAAAATTTTATGAAGTGGTACTCGACAAGAGAGCCTTTTATCAATTTCGACAAAACTTCCCATCAGGCATTTTTTGTTTACCTTCAGAACATTGTCTGGCGCATGGTGCGCGACAGGATTCTTACCGGCCTGGCCTTTAAGGAGGGATTCCAGAAGAAAGATGACGTAAGGCTGCAGAAAAAATGGTGGTTGGATAAGCTGGTCTACTCAAAAATGAAGCTCGAAATTGCAGCCTCAATTCTAACGGATGAAGCCAAAGTAAAAGACTTCTACAATGAGCACCAGAGACGCTACAAGGATGATAAGGGAAATCTGAAGCCTTATGACGAGGTTAAAGAGAATGTCAGAAATGATCTTTATTCATATGAGTATGTAAAGAAAGTAATAAACAGGGTCCTGGGCTTAAAAGAAAAAATACCGGTTAAGATAAATGAGGACGTCTTAAAAAGCCTTACGGTAGAGGATAAGGAGGACCCCGGGACTATTGACGTTTACAGTGTAAAGAAGGGGGGAACATTTCCTCACCAGGCATACCCTGTAATTGACTATGAATGGCAGTACTGGAACTGAGGCCCCAGAATTTAAGCTTAAAAAATAATTTTACCGGAGGCTCAAAATAATTTTCCGCTTTAGAAATATTGTTTTTTTAATTCTCGTTGTCTGCATTTCGGGCATTTCATGCAGTAAAAAAGGGGAAACATCCCAAAATGCGCTCCTGTACTGGAGCTCCAACAATACAGATGAGATCACATTTGCCAGACTTGTTGTTGAGCAGTGGAACCGCCGGCATCCGGAGCGCCCATTGAAGTTCCAGCCCGTGCCTGAAGGGCAGTCGAGCGAGGAGGTTATCCTGGCTGCAGTTGTAGGCGGTACCACGCCCGACATATATTCAAATATGTGGCAGGGGGATGTTGAATTTTACGCCCGCTCCGGAAAGTTAGTGGCGCTCGATAAGATACCGGGATTTCTGGATTTCTTGTATCAGAGGTGCGACAGCGCTGTGGTAAAGGAAATTACCTCTACTGACGGGCATATTTACCAGGTCCCCTGGAAGATCAACCCCATAATGCTCATATACAATGTAAAGATGTTTGAATCTATAGGGATGAACCGTCCGCCTCAGACATACCAGGAATTTTTTGATGCGGCAAAAAAGATCAAGCGCTACGACCCCCAGGGGGGCTACGTAAACAGATGGATCGGATATAGTGAAGTCCTCGTAACGTGGTGGCAGAGGTTTTTTGATTTTTATCCTTTGTACCTTGCAGCCTCAGGCGGGGCCCCGCTCGTAAAGGATAATAAGGTGGTATTCAATAATAAATATGCCGTTGAAGTATTCAGGTTCTTAAAAACTTTATACGATAAAAAATATTTTCCGAGGGAGCGCCTGTCTGCCAGGCGCGACCCGTTCTTAGGAGGCGACATTGCAACCAGGTTTACAGGCCCGTGGGAGATTGTGCATGCGGAGCGTTTTAAGCCGGAGGGCTTTGAATTCAGCTTTACGGGGCTCCCGGTCCCAAGCGACTCGCTTGTTGGGCACGCATATACTTACGGCGACCCGAAGAATATTGTAATTTTTAGTACCTGTAAAAACCCGGAGCTTGCCTGGGAATTTATAAAGCTCATGATCACTCCTGAAAACGACCTTTTAATGCTTAAGACAACAACGCAGCTGCCGAGAAGGAAAGATCTGACAGAAAACCCGGGATTCCTGGAATACTTTAAGGAACACCCCCGGATGATGACATTTGCCAGGCAGGCGAAGTATGTAAGGGGAACCGACATATCCCCGGTGCTAAAAGAAATCTTTGACGCCATCTCCCAGCAGTACGAGGAATGTGTTGTCTACGGAAGGAAAACGCCTGAAGAGGCAATTAACGATGCGGCAAAAGCTGCCGGAATTATTATTCTGCAATAAAGCTCAAAGCATGAAAAATAAAAAGAAAATAATACCATACCTTATGATTGCGCCTTACGTGGTGCATTTCCTCATCTTCGTATCATTCCCGGTACTGTTTTCTTTCGTGCTTATGTTCAACCAGTGGAACATCATTTCCCCCATGAAATTCATCGGGCTGCAGAACTTCTACAAGCTTTTTCATGACGCGCAGTTTTTCCGCGCAATTTTAAACACAGTAGTTTTTCTTATTATTCACATTCCGCTTCAGCTCATAACGGCGCTCTTCTTTGCAGTGCTCTTAAATCAGAAGGTAAAGTTTATAGGCTTTTTCCGCGCAGCATATTTCCTGCCCGTAATTGTCTCGGGCGTGGTGGTTACAATTCTGTGGCAGCAGCTCTATGCATTTGAAAGCGGACTTTTTAACCGCATACTTTCTTCGGTGGGGCTATCCAAAGTAGGATGGCTTGTAAACCCTGATGTTGCAATGCCTTCAATTGCAATTATGGCAACATGGAAAAACGTTGGGCTTTATATTGTGCTTTTCCTGGTGGGGCTTCAGACCGTGCCGCCTCAGCTTTATGAGGCCGCCGAGCTTGAAGGCGCAGGAGCCTGGCAGAAGTTCCGCTATGTTACTTTTCCCATGATCAATCCAACGGTATTCCTAGTTCTGGTCTTATCCACAATAGGCGGGTTTTCGCTTTTTATCGAGCCTTATGTAATGACCGACGGAGGTCCCTTAAACGCCACACTCTCGGCTGTACTCTACATATACCGCCAGGGATTTTATTACTACCATATGGGTTACGCTGCAGCCCTGGGATTTTTCTTTGCCGCCATTATACTCCTGGTAATTGTTCTGCAGAGAAGATATATAGAAAAGGAGACAGCATAAAAAATGAAAAGAGCTCTTATATATCTTGTCCTGACAATCGGGGCTGTCATGTTTATCTATCCTTTTATCTGGATGCTAAGTGCCTCCTTTGCACCGGAAAAAGAGATCGGAAACCTGGTGCTCCTGCCCGACACGTTTACCGTAACGAGCTACACGCAGGTGCTGGATAAAATTCCCATTACACGGTCACTTATAAACAGCCTTTTTGTCGCACTGTCAGTTACATTTGCCGTAATACTTTTCGGCTCGATGATAGGGTATGCTCTTACGCACCTGGACTTTAAGGGCAAAAGCCTCCTGTTCTATGTTATAATATTTACAATGACGCTTCCTTTTCAGATCACCCTAATACCGCAGTACATACTGATGGTAAAGTTTCATTGGGTGGATACGTATCTTGCGCTCATTGTTCCATATGCCATAAACGGCCTGTCAATTATTATGTTTCAGCAGTACTTCAAGTCCATTCCAAAAGACATGATTGATGCAGCCCGCATCGACGGCTGCGGGGAGTTCAGGATACTCTTCCGGATCCTCTGGCCTAACTCCATTCCGGCCATTGTTACTGTCGGGATTCTGACATTCATGGGCGCCTGGAATGAAGTGCTCTGGCCTATTATCGTAATCCGTAATCAGGATCTTATGACAATGCCGCAGCTCATAACGCTCTTTGCCGTGGGTGGGCGCGCCGAGTCGCAGCTGGGCGTGAAGCTTGCTGCTGCCGTAATGCTTGCAGTGCCTATTGTTGTAGCCTATGCATTCTTCCAGAAGTATTTCATTCAGAGCATGGCCTCTTCAGGAATGAAGGAGTAATCAATTAAAAATTAAAAATTAAAAAGTAAGAAGCAGAAAGTAAAACTTAAAACTTAACATTCAAAATTCATAATTCAACATTCAACATTTATGAAAGACATGATAAAGTATACAAGTATAAAACTTACCCCCGACCCCACACGGGTGCTCATGCAGCCGTTCTATCCGGGAAGTGAGAAAAGGGTTAAAAATGTCCTTGCGAGAATTCTGGAACTGGGTGAAAAGAAAGTGGATGAACTCGTTCAGCGGGTGATGAGCGACTTTTCCGGAAGGCACAGGGATACCTCTGCAATATTTGAAAACAACTTTGAGCTGGTTGGAAAATTCCTGAATAAGACTGTTTCACCAAAAAGAAGACTTCTTATAGGGGCATACTTTTCAAAAGAGTATTCGGTCGAGTCGGCTGCACTGTTTAATCCTTCAGTTGTCCCGCACCCCGATGACCCTTCGGGCGGCCGCTTTATTATGAGTCTCCGTGCAACAGGAGAAGGGCACATTTCTTCAATTGAGTTCAGAGAGGGCTCAGTTAATAACGGCGGGGTGCTGCTGGATCCTTACTCAAAGTTTCTGGATCCGGGTGAGGTTATAAGCGGAGATGACAGGTCTTATGAAATCAGGTTTGAAAACGATGTGCCTCTTTCCGAAAGGATACTTTTCCCATTTAGCGGCGACGAGTCGCACGGCATGGAAGACGCACGCTTTGTGTTATTTAGAGATGATGGTAAGCCAAATGTATATTATGCCACATACACTGCATACGACGGGCATAAGACATCGATAGGCTTAATTGAGACTGCGGACTTCAGTCACTTTAAGATAAGCCGCCTTGAGGGCCGGGAGGCAGGCGACAAGGGCATGGCTCTTTTCCCCAGGAAAATAGGAGGCCGCTACATGATGATTTCACGCCAGGACGGTGAGAACCTTTACATTATGGATTCGGATAGTGTAAACACATGGAATAAAAAAAGCCTCCTTAAGGTTCCGGTATTCGACTGGGAATTTGTCCAGGTCGGTAACTGCGGCTCCCCCCTGGAAACAGAAGCCGGATGGATCCTCCTTACACACAGCGTGGGCGCAGTAAGAAGGTATGTAATGTCTGCAGTCCTGCTGGACTTAAACGACCCTTCAAGAGTTATAGGATATCTTCCTGAACCTCTCATAGAACCGGCAGAAAAAACAAGGGAAGGCTATGTGCCTAATGTGGTTTATTCATGCGGCTCAATTGTCCACAAGGGAAAACTGATCATTCCCTATGCAATGGCCGACTCGGCTGCGGGCATGGCAACAGTGGACGTAAATGAACTGATGAACCGGTTTGTAAGAATAGTATAAAAGATATTTTCTGAAATTTTTGAAACAGAGAAAAAGAGGAATGAAATTATGGCAATACAAAAAAGCGAGTTAAATCCTTTGCTCACCAGGGAAAGCGTTCCTTTCCGCGTGAACAGCATCTTTAACGCCGGAGCGGTAAAATTTAAGAATGAATACCTTCTCCTCTGCCGCACAGAAATGCCGAACGGAAGGTCATCATTTGTACTGGCAAGAAGCAAGGACGGAAAAAGTTTCAGAGTGGACCGCGAAGCCTGCCTCAGGCCTGAGGATCACGGAAAATTCTATGAGTTTGTTGAATG
This sequence comes from Ignavibacteriales bacterium, assembly GCA_036261625.1. Classification (GTDB taxonomy): domain Bacteria; phylum Bacteroidota; class Ignavibacteria; order Ignavibacteriales; family SURF-24; genus JAAXKN01. Next base: position 14,216 of record DATAKL010000055.1, read on the forward strand.
GGGAATTGAAGACCCCAGGATTACAAAGATCAATAATAAATACTATATCACTTATACCGGATACTCCAATTATATGCCCCTTGTAATGCTTGCCGTAACAAGCAATTTTAAGACCTTTGACATCCTGGGACCCATAACAGAGCCTTCAAACAAGGACTGCGCTTTATTCCCGGAGAAGATTGGCGGCGAGTATTGGAAAATGGACCGTCCTTCGAATGAATCGAGAAACTATATATGGCTCAGCAAAAGTCCCGACCTCGAGCACTGGGGAGGATACAGGTTTCTCATGGGGCCTACGCCCGGCACCTGGGAAGCCGACAAGGTGGGAGGGTCTACTCCTCCTGTCAGAACAAAACATGGCTGGCTTATGCTCTATCACGGCGTACGAGGCTTTGGAATAAGCAATATTTATAAGATAAGCGTTATGCTCCTGGACTTAAAAGAACCGTGGAAAATAATCGGCAAAAGCCCCGAGCCCATTCTTATGCCCGAATATGAATATGAAAGGCTTGGCGACGTTGGAAACGTTGTCTTTACAAACGGATGGGTAGTTGAGGAAAACGGGGACGTGAAGATCTATTATTCCGGGGCCGATTCCAATATCTGCCTTGCTACTACAACGGTGGATTATTTAATTTCATTATGCAGGTGAAGTAATTTCATTAACAGCCGCTGAGAGTTTATTATGCTTTTAAGACTTACAATTGCACTACTCGTAACCCTGTCCGGTTTCTGTTTTTCTCAAATGAGGAATGCTCGGGATGAAGTGGATACCTCAATCGTCAACACCTCGCACCTCGACAAACTCTATGAAAAGGTGAATCTGGACGGGCGTGACATGGCTATAATACATATATATGCAGAAGCTCCGGACTACAAGTGGACAGAAGCCAAAGGAGAGGGCATTGCATGCGTCGATGATGTGGCGCGCGCGGCTATTTTTTATCTGAGATACTATAACATTACAAATAATGCCGCAGACTTGATAAAAACAAAACTCCTCTACGAATTCCTTTTCCATATGCAGGCAGATAACGGGCTTTTCTATAACTTCATTAACAGCGACTATTCAATTAATAAAGAAGGAGGCAACAGCAGGCCTGAAGCCGACTGGTGGAGCTGGAGAGCCTTGTGGGCAATGGGTGAGGCATACAGGTATTTTTATGAGCGCGATAAGGATTTTGCGCTCCGCCTTCAGACAAGCCTCATAAAGGGTTTTGACAACATAAAAGGGTTTATTTCGAAGTATCCAAAGAAAACTGAAGTCAAAGGCTTCCGCCTTCCGACATGGCTTCCATATGAGTATGCATCCGACCAGGCCTCGGTTCTCCTTATGGCGCTTACTCCTTTTTATGAAGTAAGCAAAGATACCATCACAAAGCGCTACATGGAGGAACTCGCCGGGGGAATAATGCAGATGCAGGCGGGAGACTCGGCAAGCTTCCCGTACGGGGCTATTTTAAGCTGGGAGAATATGTGGCATGCATGGGGCTCAAATCAGCCGGAGGCGCTTCTGGTTTCCGGGGATGCGCTGAAGAGCAAGTACTATGAAAAGAGCGTAAAGCTCGAGCTCGATAACTTTTACGGCTACCTGATGCAAAAAAATTACCTGAATGAGTTCAGCGTTATAAACGATTCATCTGAAAACATGTCGCAGTTCCCGCAGATCGCCTACGGCATTGGTCCCATGGTCACTTCCTGTCTGGAGGCTGCCAGGGTGTTCAATGATCCCTCTTATGCTGAAAAAGGAGCTAAGATTGCCTGCTGGTTCTTAGGCACGAATCCCGCGGGAAAGGCAATGTACGACCCGAAGACCGGAAGATGCTATGACGGAATAGTCTCTAAAGACAAGATAAATTATAACTCCGGGGCTGAAAGCACAATTGAAGCCTTAATGGCGCTCCTTGCCGTTGAATCAAATCCGCAGGCACGGAAAGTCCTTATGGACTATTTCAGTCAGAGTGGAAAAAAGAAAGAGTAACTCAGGAGACTTTTGGGGGCACGTGTGAGAAAAAAACTTATATACAGCTTCTTCTTATTTTTTATACTCATAATTCCGGGTAGAGTTATGTATTCGCAGCAGATTGTTGTTAACAGAATAGATTTGATGCCGAACTTTCCCGAGCCTTACGAGATGAGGAACTGGAAAAGTGTGGCTTTAGGATATGACTCCCTTGTCTTTAACCTTAATGCCCGGGGGGAATACCTTCCTCTCATATTCATAAATAATAACACGGTTAATTATCCCGGCCATCCAAGTTTCGGGCTGCATACGGTTGTGGGAACACCTAATCCCAATAACGGTGAGGCAATTAATGTCCTTCCGGCTGTCGTGGGGGCATCCCTTGCAGGAATAGATAAATCGAATCAGAACGGACGTAACTGGGTCTTAATGTGCGAGGAATATTTTAACCGCAGCAATCAGGAAAATGTTTACCTCAACAGTCCCAATTCTAGTACAGGCGACGACTGGTGGTATGAAACAATGCCGAACGTATTCTTCTATCAGCTCTACAGCATGTATCCGAATACCGGGGATTTTAAGCAGCAGTTTACCACTGTTGCCGACAGGTGGCTCGAGGCCGTTAATGCCATGGGTGGAAGCACAACGCCCTGGCACATCCCTAACATGAACTACCGCGCATTCAGCTTGTCTACCATGAAGCCGAACGCTCAGGGGGTAATTGAACCCGAAGCTGCAGGCGCAATTGCATGGATCCTTTATATGGCTTATACCCAGACGGGAAATGAAAAATACCGGATCGGGGCCGAACAGTCGATGGAGTTCTTAAACAGTCTTTCTTCAAATCCCGCCTATGAGCTTCAGCTTTCATACGGCACTTACATGGCTGCCCGCATGAATGCCGAACTGGGTACAAACTACGACATAAAGAAAATTGTAAACTGGTGCTTTGATGTGGGACCCTTAAGAAGCTGGGGCGCAATGACTGGCAGCTGGGGAGGCTATGACGTAAGCGGACTTATAGGGGAAAATTATCAGCCGGGCAGCTATTATGCATTCATCATGAACGGCTTCGAGCAGGCCGGAGCGCTCGTTCCGATGGTACGCTACGACAAGCGTTTTGCGCGTGCAATTGGGAAATGGATGCTGAACGTTTCAAATGCCTCAAGACTGTTTTATCCAAAATATCTACCCCAGGCAAATCAGGATACGAGCTACAGGTGGGCCCAAAAATATGACCCCAATTCCTACATTGCCCATGAGGCAATCCGCCAGACAGTAAACGGAAAGACTCCTTTTGCAACAGGCGACGCAATATCGGGAGGCTGGGGAAAAACTACATTATCACTTTACAGCTCCTCGCACGTCGGCATTTTTGCAGGAATAATAGATACAACAAATGTGAAGGGGATTTTGAGGCTTGACCTTCTTAAAACGGATTACTTCCATAAGGATGCTTACCCTTCATACCTTTACTATAATCCTTATACATCGGACCAGACGGTTGTAATGGAACTTGAAAATGGCACTCACGACATATATGACGCAGTCTCGGGAAGTTATATTAAAAAAGGCGTAACGGGAAGTACTGAAATAACCATCCCCGCAGACGGTGCTGTAATTGCGGTTATAACTCCTGCAGGTGGAACAGTTACTTACGAAGAAGACAAAATGCTCGTTAACGGCGTTGTAGTAGACTTTCAGTCGGGGCACCTCTTAGGGAATTACCCTCCCAGAATTAAAAGCCTTTCTTCAGCTTCAGACAAAGTGCCATTGGGACAAAGCACAACTCTTTACTGCACTGCGGAAGACCGCACGGGCAATGATTCAATTTCTTTTAAGTGGACCTCTTCAGGCGGAAGCATTTCGGGCACGGGTGCTTCGGTTCAGTGGAATGCTCCCGACTCTTTAGGCAGTTATTTAATAACATGCACTGTAACAGATACAAAAGGCCTTAAGGACTCACAGTCTGTTACAATTCAGTCTGTCGAGCGCCTTAACAATCCTCCTGTAATTGCGTCCATTAAGGCCGATCCCGGGAAAGTGGATCTTAACGCAAGTTCTGTAATAACCTGCCTGGCATCTGATCCCGACAAGGATCCCTTGACATACACCTGGAGTGCGCCTTCCGGAACACTGAGCCCGTCGGGTAATAAAGCCTCGTGGAAATCCCCGGGGGCGGCAGGCAACTACTACATCACGTGCACGGTAACAGACACAATGGGTGGCGCGGCCAAAGACAGCGTTTTAATCCCTGTAAGGGATTTTTCTTTAATGCCCACAGGCAGCCTTGTCATGTATCTTCCCTTTAACGGCAACGCAAATGATGAATCGGGCAACGGGCATAACGGAACGGTCTACGGAGCCTCTTTGGTAGCCGACCGCAAGGGAAACTCCAACAGTGCATACCGCTTTGACGGAGGGACTAACTATGTACTTGTCCCGAATGATACCTCGCTTAATTTCGTAAACGGAATAAGCGTCTGCTTCTGGATGATGCCGGGTACAATTTTTAACCGCGAGGAATTCCTGGTCTCCCACGGAAGCTGGCAGAACCGCTGGAAAGTCTCTATTACAAACCGGAAAGTAAGGTGGACCGTTAAGACCACCGCAGGAGTAAAGGACCTCGACTCAAAAACCACCATTTACTCAGACTCGCTTTACTTTGTAGCCGCACTTTTTAACGGTGCCGACTTTGAGCTATACATAAACGGAAGCCTGGATAACTTTACCACTTTCTCAGGCACGCTTCTTAAAACGACGTATGCTCTTACTGCAGCACAGATGCTTCCGGGAGATAACAATTATAACTTCCAGGGAGTGCTTGACGACATAAGGCTTTATAACTACTCGCTCCCTGTAAGTGAAATTAAGAATCTTTATACCATGCCGGTTTCAGTTGATGAAATAAATAAAAACGTCCCCAAAAAATATTTCTTGAGCCAGAACTATCCAAATCCCTTTAATCCCGAAACAGCAATTGAGTTTCATCTTCCTCAGGCCGGACAGGTAAGTCTTTCATTATACGACATTCTGGGAAGGAGAGTTGCGGTTTTAATAGATGAATACAGGCCGGCCGGAGTCTATAAAATCAGGCTTTCAGCCGGTCAATATTCCCTTACAAGCGGTGTCTACTTTTACTCCATCCGTGCCGGGGGGTATAATGAAACACGCAAAATGGTAATTCTTAAATAGATTTTATATACAATAAAATTCAGGTGAGGCTTGGAAACGAAATATTTACTTAATAAAGGCTGGAAGTTTACTGTCCAGGAAAACGCTCCTCTTCAGCAGGATGTAATTAAACCCGATCAGTGGTTTAAGGCACATGTGCCGGGAACGGTGCATACGGACCTTCTTTTAAATAAGCTCATAGATGAACCTTTCTATGCCGATAATGAAACCTCTTTGCAGTGGATTGGCGACGTTAACTGGCTCTACAGAACCACCTTTGACCTTCCGGAGGATTTTAATTCAGGAAAGACAACATTCCTCGTTTTTGAGGGGCTGGATACCGTGGCCGATATTTTCCTGAACGGCCAGAGTATTGGAACAGTCTCAAACATGTTCCTGAAGTACCGCTTTGATGTAACAGATAAACTTAAGAAGGAAAAAAATGTCCTTGAGGTGCTCTTTACTTCCGCCGTCAAATGGGCACGCAATAAAGAAGCACTCTACGGAAAACTACCCGTGGCCTTAAGATCGGAAAGAGTGTATATAAGAAAAACGCAGTACTCCTTCGGCTGGGACTGGGGTCCTGCATTTATTACCATGGGGATCTGGAAACCGGTTTACTTACTTCAGCCCGCAGAGGCTCAAATTGAGGAGGTAACGTTTGAAACCCTGTCAACCGACTCATCTTCGGCACAGCTGAGAGTTAAGGTTAAAACAAGCGGGGACCTGGTAAACCATAAGATCCAGGTAAAGCTGGAAAATAAGGATCAGAAGTTTGAAAAGACACTGCAGCCGGATGAGAAGAATCCCGCTAAAATTACATTCAGAATGAATAATCCCAGGCTCTGGTGGCCCAATAACTACGGGCAGCCGGAGCTCTATACACTGAGCGTAAGGCTCTATAATGAAGCCTATGAAACAGTGGATAAAAAAGTTCAGAAAGTGGGTATCCGTACTATTGAGCTGAAATTAAATGAAGACGGCAAAGAGACATTCCGCTTTGTAATTAACGGTCGCCCCATCAATGCCATGGGCGCCTGCTGGATCCCCTCCGACTCATTCCTGCCGAGAGTTGGCGACGAGGTCTATCAGGCTCTTCTCCAGAAGGCAAAAGACGCCAACATGAACATGATCCGCGTCTGGGGCGGCGGAATCTATGAGAACGACTCTTTCTACAATATATGCGACGAGCTTGGACTTATGGTATGGCAGGACTTTATGTTCGCATGCGCTTCCTACCCTGAAACAGAGGAATTTCTGGAGAGTGTAAAAGAAGAGGTTAGAGAGAACGTTCAGAACCTCATGCATCATCCTTCCATAGTCCTCTGGTGCGGAAACAATGAAAACGAGTGGATTTGGTTTCAGGAGCAGCAAACTTCATATGAAAAGATGCCGGGCTATAAAATCTATCACTCCATAATCCCCGGAATATTAAAAAAACTTGATACATCAAGACCTTACTGGCCTTCAACTCCATTCGGGAAAGGGGAAAATCCTAATTCGACCTCAAGCGGCAACCGCCATCAGTGGGATATCTGGAGCCGGTGGATAGATTATAAGAGCGTAAAGGACGACACAAGTCTTTTTGTTACAGAGTTCGGCTTCCAGGCCCCGGCAAATTATGAAACACTGAAGGAAGTTCTTCCTAAAAAGGAACGATATCCTCAGAGCCGGACGTTCGAATTCCATAATAAACAGGTCGAAGGTCCTGAAAGACTATTCAAGTTTTTATCGGCCCACCTGCCTGTAAGAGAGGACATAAAGGACTTTATTTATCTTACTCAGCTTAATCAGGCTCTTGCCTTAAAGGAATGCCTGGAGCACTGGAGAGGGCGATACCCTGAAACTAACGGATCGATTATCTGGCAGCTTAACGACTGCTGGCCCGTTTCAAGCTGGGCACTTATTGATTCAGCTCTCAGGCCCAAGCTATCGTACTACTTTGTAAAGCATGTATTCCAGAAGCAGGCAGTTGCGTTTTCAAAGAATGCTCAGGGCTTAATTGTTATGAACAGCAGCCCAGAAACTTTTACTGGCACAGTCCGCCTCCACGAAATCTATATTCCTAAAGGCAAGGTCCAGGAGATAGGAAAGCTGGATGTTGAGGTTGAGGAGAATTCAAACGGAGTGTTCAGTATCCCTGAACATGAAAAGAATTCCCGGAAAGAAAGCATAATGCTTGCATCTTTATATGACCGCGATAAAAAGCTCGTCCACAGGAATTATTTCATGGAAGGGGAATGGAAACACGTTAAACTTCCGCAGGCAGGAGTGAAGGTGGATGAAAACTTTTCAAACCATGTCGTCCTGACATCAGATAAGCCGGCGTTTTTTGTGCGCTTAAGCCACCCCGACCTCACCTTTTCGGATAACGGATTTATACTGCTGCCTGATGAGGAAGTGACGGTCCCGTTTACAGGAACGAACGGTTCGAAAAAGAAAATTTCCTGCTATGCATTAAACGATTATCTCTAAAAAAGGAGAACTCAATGAAACGAAGCTCCTTAATTACAGCTGCCATTTTCTTTATGCTGGGCCCATTTTCCTTTGCGCAGCAGAAAGACATGCCGGTTAACTATAAAGGTGACGCACAGGTAGAAGTGGGAAGTCAGTATGTGGGAATAGAAATCCACCACTCTTCACCTTCCCTTGAGCGCATTAGTTTCTATTATCCCGTTGCCAACAGCATCGATCTCTCAACAGACTACTGGAGGCGCGACACGTCATTCATTATGTCGCTGGGACTAAAAACAGGAGAGGGGAAAAGAGAGCAGATAGCCCTTAAGCCTTTTGAGTTTACTCTTAACCCTTACAGCGTTTCCTTCCGTAAAAGTGAAGCCGGCAGGAGGATTGAAGTATCATATCAGTTTGCAGCCACCAAGCCTGCAATGGTTGTAACATACACAATTACAAACACGGGCTCAAAGGCTGAAGCCTTTGAGTTTGATACGCACCTTGAGACATCTCTTCGCACAAGTCACACATTTAAGCTTATAGACAAAGCCTGGACGGAGTTTGACGAGACTGGTTCAACAATCTATACAAACTTTAATAATCCGGAAACACAGAACGCCCAGATATTTGCCGCCAATGCAGGCGAGGTCCCGGTCAGCTACTACACCAAAGGAAGCACGCGGGCATTTGAAAATGAACTCTGGTTTTCAGGCCCTGAGGATACAAAGGACAAGCTGATCCCGAAAGACAACCCCGCGCGCCCCGCGGCAAAGTTCTTATACAGGAAGACACTCCGTCCGAAGGAGAAGATGACAGTTGTTCAGATCATCGGTTCCTGCCGCCAGAATGAGGGAAGGGAAAATGTAAGCTATATGCTTGCAAACTACAAAAAGGAAATCGGCTTATTTGAAAAAAACGTTTTGGATTACGTGAGCAAGATCGGGAACTTCAAAACAGGCGACAAGATTTTCGATCACTCCTACAACTGGGCCAAGGCTGTTCTGTCAGTTAATCAGCACTACATCGACGGCGTTGTGCGCCCCATGCCCTGCCCGGCTGAGTATAATTTTTATTTTTCGCACGACGTATTCTTAACTGATCTTGCCTGCGTGAACTTCGACCTGGAAAGGGTGAAGCGGGATCTTGAGTACACAATGAAGCTTTCCAATAAGGATCATATAATTCCCCACGCATATTACTGGAAAGACAGCGCCTATGTAACCGAATTTGCAACACCCGACAACTGGAATCACTTCTGGTTTATTGTGCTTTCGGCAAGCTACTTGAGGCATTCTAATGACACGGTTTTGTTAAAGCAGCTCTACCCGTACCTGAGCAAAAGTCTTTCTGAAACTATGAAAAACAGAAAAGACGACATTATGTGGGCATACCGCCCCGACTGGTGGGACATAGGTCACAACTACGGTCCCAGGGCCTTTATGACAATTATGGCAATTAAAGCGATGAAGGATTACGCGTATATTTTTTCAAGGCTCAGTGAAAATACGGGAAGACTTCCTGAATTGGAAAATGAATCGGAGAGGATGAAAGAAAGGTTAAACACGAGACTCTGGGATGACACGCTGAAATATCTGATCAACTATTTTGAGGACGGCTCGGAGGACAAGCATTATTATATAGGATCGCTTCCTGCCGCGGATTTTAATTTCCTCAGCGCAGAAAGGGAAAAAGAGCTGGTAAAAACGGCCGAGGAAAAGCTTCTGGACAAAAAGCTTGGAATTTATACTGTTTACCCGATGGATTTTAATAAACTAATAGAGTATCTGAAGTTTGCAGGAAACGAAGCGGGGGATCCGTTCCTTTATATTAACGGCGGCATCTGGTCGCAGGGCAACGCTTTCTTTGCCCTGGGCCTTAAGTCTGCCGGAAGAAGGCAGGATGCGGTGGATTTTGTAAGACGGATTATGACTGTTGACGGCATAATGGCGGGTCCAAACGGGCAGCCTGCAATGTACGAATACAGAAACGGGAATTTTCATGATCCTGCCGTATACGGCAAGGTAGACAAGCCGCAGTTCATGTGGGCTGCCGGGTTTTACATTTACAGTCTTTATAACCTTTTCGGAATCAGTGAGAATGAATGGAATGTAAGCTTAAATCCCTTCCTTGGCAGTGAGAAGTCAGTTAACCTTTCGCTGAATGCATTGGGTAAACAATTTAACGTCACGATAAGCGGAAAAGGGGATTATATAAAAAGCATAACCTATAACGGGCGTAATTACCCATCGGCGGTAATTCCGGATGGTGGTATTGAGCCGGGAAAAATAGCAATCACGCTCGGCAATCCCTCAAAGGCATATCTTGAACGTACAGATGCGCGCGTTACTTCCTGCAGCAGCAATGGTAAAACTCTAACAGCAGAACTCGCAGCCTTTAAGGGCCACAAAAACGAAACGGTTATTGTTGGGCCGTCAAATCCCAAAAGCATTGAGTTAAACGGAAAGAAACTGGAAGGCGGCTACAACGTTGAAAACCGCGGCGGCGTTTCTGAAATAAAGATCTCCTTTACGCATGAAAAAGGGACTGATCAGATTTTAGTGAGATTCTGAAATAAATAGCCACGACCTTCAGGTCGTGGACCCATGATAAAAAATCTTCCCGGCTTTAGCCCCAGATTTTCCGAAGACAATCTGGGGCTAAAGCCCAAAAGAGAGGAGATCGCGTAATCCACGACCTGAAGGTCGTGGCAATTCATCATAAACTCTGCCTTTACCTGTTCCTCTTATACGTTCCAATCAGCCCGGCTTTGCCTAAGGTGTGGTCCTTCATCTCCAGCTCCAGCTCTTTAATTGTTGCACCGGCATCAAGCCTGAGATATGTATCCAAAGCATAGAGCCTGAAATGATAATGATGAACTCCCGACGGGGGGCAGGGCCCGAAATATCCTATCCTCCTGGCATCGTTTGTTCCCATTGCGGCTCCGTCGGGCAGATTCATTGCTGAAGTAACCCCTTCGGGAAGACTTGTAATGTTAACCGGTATATCGTAAATGATCCAGTGAATGAATTTTCCGCTTGGTGCATCCGGATCCTCAAGCACAATTGCAGCCGTTTTGGTATTTTCGGGAAGTCCTTCCCACTGAAGAGCAGGAGATACGTTCTGTCCGTCGCAGGTGTATTTGGCCGGAATCGGCTCTCCGTGTTTGAATGCCGGACTGTAAAATTTAATCGCCATCTTTGTATCCTCCAGAGTTTGATTTAATTGTCATCTTAAATAATTGAAACAAAAATCGGGCAAAAATCAAATTATTCTTATCAGTTAAGAAGCTCCTGCCCCTGACGTCTTACAGGAAGTGAAAAGAAGAACGTTGCACCCTTGTTTTGTTCAGCTTCTGCCCAGATATTTCCTTCGTGGCGCCTCAGGATACGCTGCACAATGGCAAGGCCCACGCCTGTGCCTTCAAACTCGGATGACGGATGCAGCCTCTGGAAGACCCCGAAGAGCTTGTATGCATAATCCATATTGAAGCCGGTGCCGTTATCCTTAATGTAATAGACAACTTCCTTTTCTTTTTTCTCCCCCCCGATCTCAATAGATGCGGTCTCTCTGTCTTTGGTAAATTTTACAGCGTTCGAAATGAGATTTATCCACACCTGCTGCAGCATCGGGCGGTCGCCTGTAACTTCGGGAAGATCTTTAATTGTAAAAGAAATTCTGCGGTCCGGGTTATCCTTTAAGGCCTGGTCGGTAATTGTCCTTACTATGGTGTTCATATTTATGAGGACTTCATTTTTCTCCCTGTTGTATATCTTGGCAAATGAAAGCAGGTCCTCGATCAGATGTTCCATCTGTCCGGCATTTTTTGAAATGATGTTCAGGAATTTTTTTGCCTCGGGATTAAACTGTGCGGCATAGTCATCCAGGAGGATCTGTGAGAACCCGTCAATTGCCCTTAAAGGCGCCTTAAGGTCGTGCGATACAGAATAGCTGAAGGCCTCCAGCTCGCGGTTTGCCTCCTCCAGCTGCGAGGTGCGTTTTTTAACGCGCTCTTCAAGTTCAGTATTTAGCTTATTCAGTTCATTGTTGCTTTCCTTAAGAGCCTCTTCGGTTTTCTTAAGTTCAGTTATATCTTCGATGGAGACCAGTACTTTACCGTAAGTCTCTTCAAAGCCCTCTGCAACGTTCCACCTTATATGCGCGTGGATTTCTTTCCCTTTAAGGGTTCTGCGCACGGTGCTGATTTCAAATCTTTTCTTTCCTTCGGAAATTGCAAGGATTGATTCCCTCTGTACCCTGAAGCCTTCCTGTTCGGCAATAAGGGGGAAGGAGTTGATTAAATCCTCTTTATTCTCAGCCTCAAAGAGCTCAAGCGTGGCCTCGTTTACATCGAGAATGCGCACCATTGTAACGCTCTGGGTTATTTCCTCGGGGTACTTCTCAAGGTAATCCCTGAAATCGGTAATTCCGGTTGTTTTCAGGAGATCTATATGGCTTTTAATTATTGAGAAGTCCTCCTCCCATATGGAGACTGGGGAATATTCAAAAAGGCTTCTGTAGCGTTTTTCGCTCTCCTGGAGGGCTTCGAGCGCAAGTTTCTTTTCCGTAATATCGTTTGCCAGTGCCAGGCGTGCCCCGCGGCCTGCGAAGGCTATATTGGTGGAAGTAATATCAACAAAGATTACCTGGCCGTTTTTCCTGACGTGCCTCCAGGGGCCTGAATGCTGGAAATCTTCAGAGGCTGTTTCCTTTAAGTTTTGTTCAAGATCCGGAAGGTCTTCCTTGGGGCGTATGTCTTTAAGTGTCATTGAGAGAAATTCCTCCTGGGAGTAGCCGTACTGATTAACTGCCGCGTTGTTGACAGCCAGGAAACGGAGTGTATCTTTATCGAAGACCCACATGGGATGAGGATTTTCCCTGAATAAGAGGCGGTACTGTTCTTCCGACTGCCGGAGCCTGTCTTCCATCTGCTTTCTTTCCGAAATGTCGCGCACTATAGCCTGAACGACACCCCCGGGGAGCATTTTTGCGCTTATTTCAACGTCTATAATTCTTCCGCTTTTATGGACGAGCCTTCTTTCCGTGAGTATCTTTTCGCCTTTGAGGAGCTCCCTTAATTTTAATGGATGTGCTTCAAGGTCCCCGGGGGGGGCAAAATCTTTAAGGTCGTGGTGCAGGATTTCGTCTTTTTCATATCCAAGGAGTTCACATGTCATGGTGTTGGCTTCAAGTATATTAGCCCGAAGGTCTGTAAGTATAATGCAGTCGGATGCCTGCTCAAGGAGCGTCCTGTATTTGTTCTCGCTTAAGACCAGGGCGTCGGTTGAAGCGCGTATCATTTTGACGCCGCGCCGGATGAAGTAATAAAGGAGCAGTGAGGTAACGAGAATAAAGAACCATCCTTTGTAGGTCTGGTAATGGGTGAGAACAACCGGGTTCGTGATTTCATCGGAGAGGATGTAATCGGTCACAAAAATCCATACGGCGCTTATAATGGCGTAGCTGATGCTGATTGCCGCGGGGCCGATTTTAAGCTGCTTTTCAGCGGAAGATGAAAATTTCATAAAACGCTCTGTTTATAATATTTCATTCAGAAGCGATATATAAACGGACCGGGAAAAGCCGGAACTAGACTTCGAGGCTTTCAGCCGGCTGTATGATCTGTTTTTTTACAATGTCAGGAGGCGGAACGATCATGCCGCAGCACTTGCCGGAGGTGTCCAGCAGGCTTATTCTGTAATTCTTGTCGTACGCTATAACATCAAATACAGGTTTATATATCTTTATTCTTTCTGCAGTATTATATTTCATTACTATTCTTTTTACAGAAGAAGCTTCATGGTAATTTAAGTAAATTACGTCTTCTTTATAGGCGTTAAATTTTTCTCTTTTCCAGCACAGAATTTCGTGCTCAAAGAGTGTCTCCTCGTGCTGCGTGAGGTCGGGTGCAATGGAAGCCTGAAGGGAGTCGATATCCATGGAGAGGACCATGAGTTCCGATTCCTTTTTGAAGGCCTCAAGGATTGCTGGTTTCCGGCAGTAAAGGCTCCTGAAGGTTTCATTTTTCATGAATTCAATTTCAATAAAGGAGCGGAAGGAGGATTTTAATTTGCTGAAGACCCTTAATAAAATATCAAATTCAATTACCCCAACCGTGGGATCCAGCGATTCCAGGTGAATATTGAACGAATAACCGGTGATATTTAATTTGGTCTGATTCATGAGGGTAAGATACTCTTTTTAAAGCCAGTGCGCAAACAGGCAGGAATAAATTTCTTCTTTCAGCTCAGAATATGACCTATCGATTAATTAAGCCAATGAAATCAGAGCATTTAGAGTTACGCAATCACTAAGTCCCTCGAAGAGGGACAAAACATTTGTAGCCCGGGGTGCAGGAATTCGCCTCGGGCGAATGACTAAACCCCGGGTTACGATTTCAAAATATTTCTAGCGCCGGCAGGTGCGGCATATGGAGCTATAAAACAAAAGAAAGGATTGTCGGTTAGTAATGATATCTTGCTTGCAGGAAATCTATCCTGTCTCCCTGGACAAAATAAACGATTCTGTGCTCCTGTGTAATTCTGCGCGACCAGCAGCCGGCAAGCCCGTATTTGAGAGCCTCCGGTTTGCCTTTGCCTTCAAAGGGGGTCCTGAGTATTTCTTCAACGAGGCTCAATATCTTCAAGGCCGTCTTCCGGTCCTGCTCAATCCACCAGATGAGATCCTCCCGAAACTCATCCTGAAAAACTGCATCACGCTTTCTATTTGCGCTTTTCTTTGTCAATTTTTATCTCTGCCGTAAATTCCTTAAGAGACTGGGGTTTAACCTTTTTCGATTTTGCTCTTTCCAATGCGCTGAAAAGCCTTTCAGCATTCTTAGGCGAGCGCAGAAGGTGGGCCGTTTCAATAAGTCCAGATAGTTCCGAAGCCGATATCATGGCTACAGGCTCTGCATTACGGCGTGTAATTATAACAATTTCCTGATCATCGGTAACACTGTTGCAGATCTTGGCCAAATTGGCCCTCGCCTGAGTATATGTCAAAGTAGACTGCATATAAATCCTTTCTTTAATTCACGTACAGATAACAACCTGTACAATACTAATGTACATGTTAATTCGGGCAAAATCAAGCTAAAAAGGATCCGCCCCGTTCCAAAACATGCCGCGGCATTTGAATACAACCCAATTTGCCAAAAATCAAAAAAAACATAAATTCTTCAAAAATTTTTCCGAAAACGGGCCCCGTCACCATATATATACATATAAGAGGTTTAAATATTATTTTTTGAGGAAAATTTAATATTTTAACTCCCGGCAAATCTGCAACCAATTAAATCTGAAACTAATTTTGGGAAAATACTGATATGAAAATTGCAGCCTTTATTTTTATACTCCTGTCATCGCTTGCATCCGCAGGTGTTAATAAAGTGACATCGGCAGCGGATTCACTTTCCTCCTATAACAGCAGCTCCGGATTAAAGCCTTCTTACTCTCTTGGCGTTATTCTTGGGGACAATGTGGGGCTAAGGCCAAAGTTCATTGTAAGCAATATTTATAATAAATATGAGCTGCAGGGCTATGGCATGTATTATTCTAAGTACCATTTTGATTTCGGATTAGACCTGAACTATATTGTTTTTAAGAATGAAAACTTTTCTCATTCTGTTGGAATAGGCGGGGGGATGGAAAAGGGTAAAAAAGCGGGAGAAAATGATTTTGGGGTCTTTGAAAATTTGTCCTCTACCTTTGTAAAAATAAATTATTCTTTTATGTGGAAATTTGTATTCCTTCAGCTTGGCGCCGCAATAGGAAGCGGTGATTATTCAGCACTCAGATTCAAATCGCAATTGGGGGTTATGTATAACTTTTAAGCTCCGCCCGAAAAGGTGCCGGAAAACTATTTCAGGCACCCGGGGAGTTTCCATTCACTCCTTTTCTTCAGGTAACCTTCTTTTAACTTTCGATTTCTGCATAAATTTCATAAATTTATTTTAAAATAATTTCTAATCTCAGGTCTTAAATGAAAAGATTTTCCGTTTATATCTGTCTGCTCGTGCTCACGCTGGCTTCACCCATTTGGGCACAGCTGGAACTGCCCCGCGTTAGCCAGAAGGCCTCCCTTATGCAGAGAGTGGGACTCCTCGACGTCACTATAAACTACAGCCGCCCTAACGTTAAGGGTAGAAAAATCTGGGGCGATTTGGTCCCCTATAACCAGGTCTGGAGAACAGGCGCCGATGAGGCTACTACCATTTTCTTCAGCGACGACGCCGAACTCGAAGGCAATAAAATCCCCGCCGGCAAATACGCCCTTTTTACAATACCAGGCAGGGATGAATGGACTGTAATTATAAATAAAACCTGGAAACAGTGGGGCGCCTTTAACTACGACTCAACGAAGGACCTCGTGCGCTTTAAGGTTAAACCCGCAGATAACCAGTTTACCGAAAGCATGGGATTCTGCTTTTCTGACGTTACTACAAGCTCGGCTAATATCAATATAGAATGGGAAAAGGTTAAGGTCACCTTCACACTTAAATTCGACATAGACGCCAAGGCTTATTCCAATATCAAAAAAGCTATAGATAATGCCGATAAGGACGACTGGGTTGTCTATGCCGCCTCGGCTAACTACGCCGCCGACAATAAGATACACCAGGATGAGGCTATGCAGTGGGTCGATAAATCAATTTCCATTAAACCTACTTATTATAACTATTTCGTTAAGGCTAAACTCCTTGCCGATAATCATCAGACAAAAGAGGCTTTAAGCTATATAGAAAAATCCCGGCAGATGGGAAAGAATGACCCTGAATTTAAGGATTTTAAGCCGCAGGTAGACGTGCTTGAACATGAACTGAAAGCAAAAAGAAAATAAGAGATTTAATGTCCGCTCAAAAATCGTTAGGCGTATGCGTTGGTGCTTCTACAGTTTCGGCTGTTTATCTTAAGAAAGATCACGGTGAGGTAAGTATTGTTGGGACCCGTACGATTGCACACAACGGGAACCCCAGAAAAGTCGTTACGGATCTGTTTACAAAAAATTCCATTCCCTCGAGGATTGCAGTTACAGGAAAGAAGTTCAGAAAATTCTTAAACCTCACCTCAATCTCCGAAGCCGAGGCAATTGAAACGGCCGTAGCCCACCTGGGCCTTTCAAGCGACATTATCATCAGCGCCGGCGGCGAAAGCTTCATGGTTTATGTGCTGGATAAGAATAACAGGATCTCCAAGGTATGCACGGGCAACAAGTGCGCCTCAGGCACGGGGGAGTTCTTCCTCCAGCAGATCAAGAGAATGGACCTCGATATTGAGGAGGCCATATTGGCCGGGGAGAAGGGCGATCCATATAACATTTCCGGACGCTGCAGCGTATTCTGCAAGTCCGACTGCACGCATGCTCTTAATAAAGGGGTGGCAAAGGAAAACGTAGTATCGGGCCTTGCCCGTATGATGGCTCAGAAAATAATTGAACTTACCAGCCGTGTGCCCCATGAATCGGCAATTATGATAGGAGGCGTTTCAAGAAACAAGGCCGTAATGCGCTTCCTTAAGAGCTATTTTGACAGCGTCTCAGTCCCTGAGGAGGCTCCCTACTTTGAAGCCCTCGGTGCCGCGGTCTATGCCATGAATAATGAAACGCTGGAATTTAACAGAAATGACCTGTTTTCTGAAAAGCATTCCCCCTTTACTTTCCACAGACCGTTAAGCGAGTTTACTCACCTCGTGCATTTTAAGGAGTTCCGGAGAGGAATACTTCAAAGTAACGATGAGTGCATTCTTGGTCTGGACGTGGGTTCCACCACAACCAAAGCCGTTCTTCTTAGAAAAAGGGATAACGCAATTGTTGCAGGCGAGTACCTCCGCACAAACGGAGACCCCGTAAAGGCTTCGGTCCAATGCTACGAAAGCATTAAAAGTCAGCTCACAGTACCGGTTAAAATTACGGGACTCGGCGTTACAGGTTCAGGGCGCCACATTGCAGGGCTCCACGCGCTCACCAAAGGAATTATTAACGAAATTATTGCACACGCTGCCGCAACCATCTACTTCGACCCTGATGTGGATACCATATTTGAAATAGGCGGGCAGGATGCAAAGTATACATATATTACTTCAGGCGTGGCCTCAGACTACGCTATGAATGAGGCATGCTCGGCCGGAACGGGATCGTTCCTGGAGGAAGCTGCAAAGGAATCGCTTGATATCGATTATAAGCAGATCGGCGAAATTGCGCTTCAGGCAAAGAATCCTCCAAACTTCAACGACCAGTGCGCAGCATTCATAAGCAGCGACGTCAAGAACGCACTCCACGAGGGGCTTTCAAAAGAGGATATTGTCACGGGACTCGTATACTCAATCTGCATGAATTACAATAACCGCGTTAAGGGTAACCGCCCCGTGGGTAAAAAAGTTTTTATGCAGGGAGGCGTCTGCTATAATAAGGCCGTCCCCGTTGCCATGGCTGCACTTACGGGAAAAGAGATCGTTGTGCCGCCGGAGCCGGGACTAATGGGTGCCTTCGGCGTGGCCCTTGAAATTAAGCACCGCCTGGAGCTTGGGCTTCTTGAAGAAGAGGAGTTCCGCCTGGATGAACTTATAGAAAGAACAGTCGAATACGGCAAGACTTTTATATGTGCCGGAGGCTCGGAAAAGTGCGACAGGAAGTGCCCCATTTCGCTTGTCAGGATTGATGAGAAGAAATACCCCTTCGGAGGCGCTTGCAATAAGTACTATAACGTGCAGATGAATATTAAGGAAAAGGACAGGGGGGAGGATCTTGTAAAGCTGAGGGAAAAGCTGGTATTTGAAAAATACCTTTGCCCTTCAGACTTGAATGAAAATGCCCCCAAGATCGGCATCTCCAGATCGTTCCTTACAAATACGCTCTATCCCCTGTACTACAACTTCTTTACCCGTCTGGGCTTCAGGGTTATTCTGGCAGAGGAATCCAAAACTGCGGGCGTGGATAAAAGGGAAGCTGCATTCTGCTATCCCGTTGAACTCTCGCACGGATTTCTGCAGGACCTTCTGGATAAAAATCCTGACTACATATTCCTTCCCCATGTAAAGGAAATTTATAATCCGGGTGAAGATAATCTTCCCAGGAAAACATGCGTCTTAATGCAGTCGGAAAACTATTACCTTAAGGCGGCATTTAAGGAAGAACTAAGAAGTGTTGCTATGCTGGATCCCATATTGGACTTCTCCAGCGGCTACGAAACAGCTGAAAAAGAATTTGTAAAGCTGGCAGGGAAGCTGGGGAAAGGGAAAAAGGAAGCTTCTGAAGCCTACAGGTTTGCATGCTCCGAGCTGGATAAAATGTTCAGGGAGTTTAAGAATACCGGGCGCAAAGTTCTTCAAAGTCTTGCAGAGGATCCTGAAAAAATTGCAGTCGTCATCTTCGGAAGAAGCTATAACGCATTTGCAAGGGATGCAAACCTGGGTGTTCCACAGAAATTCTCCTCGCGCGGAGTTACGGTCATTCCTCACGACTTTCTGCCTTATGAAGATCTGGAAAGCTATAAGCACATGTACTGGGGCTTAGGTCAGCAGATCTTAAGGGGTGCACGGTTCGTCCTAAAACATCCTCAGCTTTTTGCTTCATACATTACCAATTTCAGCTGCGGACCAGATTCATTTATTATTCCTTATTTCAGGAATATAATGGGGAGGAAGCCTTCCCTCACGCTTGAGCTCGACAGCCATTCGGCTGATGCAGGCGTGAATACAAGAATTGAGGCTGCGCTCGATATAATTAAAAGCTTCCGCGAGCTTAACCGCCATGAGAAGTTTTCTGAAGAAAAGCTAAACGGCTTTAAGCCCCTCGAGGTCTTAAGTGAATTAAAAATTGTGGACTCGGACGGGCGCGAGCTGCCTGTTACAGATCCGTCTGTAAACGTCATGGTTCCGAATATGGGAAGGCTTGCAACTGAGGCATTTGCCGCGGCTTTCCGTCATGAGGGTATTAACTCTGCGCCGCTTCCTTCATATAACATGGGCACGCTTACAACGGGACGCGGCAACACTACGTGCAAGGAGTGCCTCCCCATGATACTAAATGCCGGCTCCATGATTGAGTATTATAATTCGCGCAAAAATAAAGACGAGAAAACCCTTTTCTTTATGGCTAAAGGCGATGGCCCCTGCCGCCTGGGGCAGTACCACGTTTATCTTGAGGACATAATAAAGAAAAGAAAAATGCGGAACATCGGGGTCTATACGCTCTCCGATGAAAACTCATACGAGGGACTTGGAAACAGGTTCGTTGTAAGAGGCTGGGCTGCCATTACAATCGGCAATCTGATGACAGAAGTCTACAACTCCATCCAGGCACTTGCTGTGGACAGGAAAAGAGCCTCAGAAATTTTCCGCCTGGAATATGAAAAAATATTAGACAAGCTTGAGCATGCGGCCTTAGACGAGTTCTACCGTCAGCTTGAAAGTTCGGCTTTAATATTAAACCGGATTGAAAGAAAAGAATCCATTCATGATGCAAAGAAGGTTGTAATAGTAGGAGAAATATTTGTCCGGCACGAGGAATTCTCAAGAATGGACCTCCTGGAGCGCCTCATTGAAAAAGGTTTTGTTGTAAGAATTGTCCCGATAGGGGAATACATTTATTATTCAAATTACCTTGCCTCAAAGGAGAATAGAGGCGGAAAGACTCCTGCGGCAAAGGACAAGCTGAGGTTTACAATCCGCGATCACGTGCAGAAGCACGTTGAACGGAAGATAAAGAAGACGCTGGAAAAGTCGGGCTTTATAGAGTTCGATATGCCGGATATCAAAGACGTGCTTAAAAAGGCAGATCACCTTGTAAACCGCGAGCTTGCAGGGGAGGCAATTCTGACTATTGGTTCGGCCATGAGAGAGATAGTGGATCACGCCTCGGGAGTAATATCCTTAGGGCCTTTCGGGTGCATGCCTTCGCGCGTAGCGGAGTCCATTCTGAACGTTGAAATGAACACGCTGGGAAAACTTGCGGCAGAGAAGAAGAAGATACGTTTGGAAGAAAACGAGGACCTGCCTTTTCTTGCAATTGAAACGGACGGAAACATTTTCCCGCAGATAATTCAGTCAAAGATTGAGATCTTCATGCTGCAGGCAGAGCGTCTGCATGAAAAGTTAAAAGGGGCAGAAAAGCCTATGGCCGATAAATACCGTGATGCCTTCCGCCGCCTTATAAACAACATCACAGGAAGCGCCCATCAGGAAGAGCCCGAAGAAATTCCCTCTTTAATATCGGAAACGGATTAAATTGCCGTCCGGTATTTTTCCTTTACCTTTTCGTCAAGCATCATTTTAATGAGCGATTGGTACGGTATGTCCATACGATTAGCTAGGACTTTCAAGTCATCTAAAAGTGAAAGCGGCAGCCGTATAGATATAGATTGTGTCGAAGGTTTCAGGTTCGGGAAGACAGCTTCCTCTGCCTTATCCCAATCCACATAATCTACTGTACTATGCGTGGCCCAAAACTCTCTTTCTTTATCCTCACTTTTGAAGTCAGGAATCTCTTTTAGTTTTCGGCTTGTTTTCTCTTGACTTGTTTTCGTGTGTTTCATAACGTTTCCTTTCATCCGCATCCATATCTCTCGCGAATATTACACTAAATAAGCTATTATGATTATAATAGTCAAGTATTATTCGGCATTAGACTTTTTAAAGGATATCGGCATCCGCGGGGATTTGAAACGACCTGGCAATCCCTATCCCTTGTTTATTGAAAACGAATAAATTATCTTAAAATTAAATGAAACGGGATTGCAAAATGAAAACGAAAAGATCACATAAAAAAGAAAAGAATAAAAAGCGCAGACATTCAAATATAATTCCCGATGAATACATTGGAAACGCTATTGAAAAGGCACAGGCAAGAGCCGCTGAGGGGAATATCAAATCTGCCGAAGCTATGGTCAGGGATCTGCTTAGACGGTATCCCGCAAGAGTAGAGGTGCATCAGGCCTATGGAATAATCTGCACAATTGGCGGGCGCAATGAGGAAGCAATTTCCCACTTCAACAAGGCCCTTTCAATTGACCCCAACTATTTAGATGCATGGTTTAATAAGGCAGCTACATACCAGTCAATGTTTGATATGGGCAATACGATCAGGTCTCTTCAAAAAGTGATTGAGTTAGGTGATCCTTCGGATGAAGCCGTCAAAAGTGCGCATGAGCATCTTAAGGATCTGGCTAAGTTTCTTAAAAAACAATCGGGACTGAGCCTTACTGACTATTTAAGGGGCCTGGATGAGTTTGACCAGGCGATGGCTTACATGGATCAGAAGAAATGGGAGGAAGCAATTAAGGGTTTTGAGAAGGTGCTTTCCCTTAATCCCCGTCACACCCAGTCATATGGGAATATGGGTATCTGCCTGGCGCGACTGGGCTTTATAGCCAGGGCCAAAGAAGCTTTCGATAAGGCAATTAAAATCGATCCCAATTATGCACCGGCTTTGCAGAACAGGGAAGCGATCAGTTTATCAAAGGAAGGTGAGAAACTGGAAAGTAATGTTCTTTCAGTTAATTATTATAAAGCTCTTATTAAAAAAGAAGATGAAATTAAAAGTAAAATCGACTTATTAAGTAAAGCATACAGTTCTGCTGTCGGTAAGCTGCTTACATTGGGAAGCGTTGGAATTGAAGATAAATGGATGAATTACATTTCCAGGTTCGGTTTTAATGAATCGCATATTCCTGAACTGATCCGCATGGCAGCGGTAGATAAATTTAATGATGAAAATGAGGATTCCCCCGCTGTATGGGCTCCGGTTCATGCCCGGCGTGCATTGGGACAGCTAAAAGCCGCAGAGGCAGCTGAACCTCTGATGGTACTTTTTCACAGGCTTGAAGAATATGATGACGACCTGCTGGCCCGGGATATCCAGGAGATCTATGGAATGATAGGCTATAAAGCTATTCCTTATCTGGAAGAATATATAAAAGATCCCAAAAACAAACCGATTTCAGTTTCGGCTGCAATAGTGACTTTAGGATACATTGCTGAAAAAGATGAAACACAGAGGAATAATTGTATCAGTATACTGTCAGCAGACCTTCAGTTCTATTCCCAAAATGATCCGCTTGTTAACGGGTTCCTGGTCGCTGCCCTTGTTGATCTTGAAGCCGTTGAATCTATAGACATCATAAGACAAGCCTATAAGGCCCGCCGTGTAGATAAATTTGTTACGGGCACATTGGCTGACGTTGAATGGGAACTTGGCATCTGATGAACTCCACCGGGAATCTGTGTCTCCGAACTTAACCCCCGGGGATTAACTTGAGTATTTTATAGTGACTGAATTATAAAAATTATGTAAATTACAATCAATAAAACCTGAATTTCTATGAATAATGTATTAAGTAAAAAAGACCTTGAGATTGCCTCAGAACTGAAAAGTCAGCTTTCCAGTAAGCATGGCTCTTTAATTGAGCAGATCTACTGCTACGGCTCAAGGGTTTATGCTCAGAGGGAAGATACTGACTTTGATATACTCATTGTCACCAACAGGAAAATTGACTGGAAAGAAGAGAGAGTTATTTATAAGGACATATTCAGGCTTGGCCTCGATAAAGATATTCAGTTCGATGTAAAATTCTTTTCCTCTGAAGAGGTAAATCACACACTCAAACAAATGCCATTCTTAAAGAATGTTCTCTCATACGGAATTGCAGTCTGATGGAAGAAAGGCCGCTTAGCGATTGCATCCAGTATAAAAGAGACAATTTGTTTTTACACTTTTGAATCTCTAAGTCAAACAAACGTGACTATCTCTCAACATTTAACTATAAGCCTAAATCGCCTGATTTGGGCTTTCCCGTTATTTGCCGCAATAACCGTGAGGCCACATAAAACTTTGGAACAGCCACGGCTATAATTTTACCGGATAAAAAAGCGGCTTTACCTATAACTTAACAGGTTTCCTATAGTTTATTTGTAAACTAAATGTGAATAAATGATATTTGGTGTGTGAAAAATCAAATAGAGGACTAATGAAAAAATCACATGCTGTTTCATTTCACATTGCTTTCTGGATTATATTCTTTACTGAATTTAATTTCCGGCATCTATTTGAAATGTTCTTTCGGAATTATATATCAAGAGAGATGAGCATCAGCGGATATGATCCTAATGTAAACCTGTTGTATACTCTTTTAAGATTTAGTAATCTTCTTATCCCTGTATTTTTCTATGTCGGATATTCTGCAGTAATGTTCATACTCAAAAAACGCAGGATCATTATTTATATAGCGAGTTGTATTGTTTTGGTATTATCAGGACTTTATTTTCTATCTTATAAATATTTTCTATTTATCCTTTCACCTGCAGCAGAAGCAATAATCGGTTTTATCTATGGCTCAATCTTCAGGTTATTTATTGATTGGTTTAACAAAAGAGAAGAAAGACGTGCCCTGGAAAAACAAAACCTCAAAAGTGAGCTGGCTTTACTGCGGAGTCAAATAAATCCTCACTTTCTATTTAATACATTGAATAATATCGATTCCTTAATCACCAGGAAATCCCAAACAGCCTCGGAATCATTAATTAAGCTGTCTGATATAATGAGATATATGATTTATGATGCTGCTGATGAAAATGTGAGCTTTGAAAAGGAACTGCAGTACATAGAAAATTATATCGATCTTGAAAAACTAAGATTGATAAATTCCGGTGCTGTGGATTTTCGCGTCGAAGGAAATCCGGATAATATAAGTGTTGCACCAATGCTCTTTATTCCTTTTGTTGAAAATGCCTTTAAGCATTCTGATTTCAGAAATGTAAATGACAGAATCAATATTCACTTTAAAGTTGAAAGTACAGGTATTATATTTTACTGTCGCAATCCTTATGATAAAAAAGAAACTCAAAAGGATGAAACAGGAGGAGTCGGCCTTGCGATAGTAAAGCAAAGGCTCGATCTCATCTATCCGGGAAAGCATTCTCTGCTTATTAAAAATGAAAATAATATTTTCGATGTTTGTTTAACAATTAACTTATATGAAAATTAAATGTATTGCTATTGATGATGAGCCCCTGGCTCTTGAGAAGTTATCAGGGTTCATTAAAGATGTTGATTTCCTGGAATTACTGGCGGCATTTTCAAATCCTCTTGAAGCCCTCAGTTTTATTCAGAAAAACCGCATTGATCTGGTGTTTCTGGATATAAGGATGAAAAAGCTGAGCGGACTTCAGTTTCTTCAATCATTGAATGAAAAACCAAAGGTTATAATAACTTCAGCCTATAGGCAATATGCCCTTCAGGGATTTGAGCTGGAAGTTAAAGACTATTTGCTTAAACCCTTTTCTTTTGACAGGTTCTTAAAAGCGGTTTCGAAGGTTTATTCGGATTTATCAGGCAGTCAGCAAATGCCGACAGAACAGAATAAACAAATCATATTTATAAAAACAGAATACAGAATTGAAAAAGTGGAATTATCGGGAATCTTATATATCGAAGGTATGAACGATTATCTGAGTATTGCAACGGATGATAAAAAGATTATGACACTTCTTACATTTAACAAACTGCTTGAACTACTTCCTTCTGATAAATTCTGCAGAGTGCATAAATCGTTTGTAGTGGCAATTTCGAGGATAGAAAATATTGAGAGGGATCGCATCAAAATCGGGGATGCTTATATTCCAATCAGCACTACTTATAAAAATGGATTTATTGATCTGCTTAAACAAAATCATATGCTCATATAATGAAAATATACGGTTGTCTGGTTCAATAAATTAATTGTGAGGTCTCCTGTGAAAATTCAAACCCGACTTCTTCTTGCTTTTGTCATATTACCATTTCTGATAAGCTCGCTCTACTCCCAGCACCTTGAGCTCAAAGGAAAGTGGGAAGGTACTACTCAGGCGGGTGAAGTAATCAAAATTGATTTCAAAAAAAATGGCTCGGCACATCTTTTCCGCTCCCAAAGCGGCATCTATTGGGGTGAGATCACAGGTGCAGTATTTCCTGTAAATTGCTCACTTGACACTACAGCTATCCCATATAAGTTCGACTATGGAGTCGACGGAAAATATTCTGTTAAAGGAATCTTATATTTTACCGGAAAGGACAGCGTTAAAATCTATTTCCCCTCTCAAGATGAAAACCGGTTAACTAAACCCGATGATGAAAACCTTAAGGAAATCTGGTCGCTGAAAATCATAAAAAAATAGTTACTACTCAGTAGAAAATTAGAAATTTAGAAGGGGTTTACCCTGGAAAGCAGATAAGAGTGCATCAAAGACATTAAAGCCCTGCTTTCTGGCTGAAGAGATGTAGCCTCTGATGCGGCAGAAGAAGTCGGCTCCT
>DATAKL010000068.1:0-66226 GCA_036261625.1 Ignavibacteriales bacterium
TTATAAAGTTCAGAGGCTTTAGTCTTATTAGTCGAATTTATTTAAGAAAGCCGTATGAGGGAAAACCTCACGTACGGTTTGACGAGGGTTTGAGGGAAACATAATGGAAACATTCATGCGCCCTCATCCTACTCTACAACTCCTCAAGTGTAACCGTCAACGTTAATGTACCCGGTGGTGGAGGCGGCGGAGGAGGCGGCGGAACACCAATTCCTCCAGTGTGGTCTTTCGGATATCTCATCTATGCATTTGCTTTCGACGGATGCAATGTGTATGCGGCAACCTGGGGCGGGAAAATATACAAGTCGACCGACTCCGGTGTAAGCTGGGTTGTCTTCTCTGAAAGCCTGGATGCATACATCTGGTCCTTAACCGTAGTGCAGGGACGTATCTTTGCAGCTACAGTAAAGGGTGTCTATGTATATAGCGGCGGCAAATGGGTGCTTGCAGGCTGTGCGAACCTGGATGTTCACGACCTTGCTTTCCATAACGGAGTAATCTATGCTGCAACCTGGTCCTCAGGAGTTTACATGTCGGTAGATTTCGGAGTGACCTGGAAGCAGATAAATAACGGATTCAACACGTGGCCCGTAATACAGGCAATTACCGTCTGCGGCAGCGGAGATGTTTATGCTGCAACTTTCGGATTCGGCATCTATAGACTCCAGTCCGGAAGCACCACCTGGGTTCAGTTAAACTGCTCTTTCCAGATGTTCTGGGCAATAGCCGCCTCAAAGACGGCGCTCTTTGCTGCAAGCTATGGCGACGGGCTATATAAATCGGTAAACGGAACTTCGTGGACCAAAGTTACCACCCTGCCCGTGCAGTTCATTTATGCGATTGATGTTTCCCCGCAGTGCGGAAAGATATATGTAAGCTCACTTACAGGGGGAGTTTACATGTCATCTGATGACGGGCTTACATGGACTCACCTGGGCTTTACGGGCTCGAACGTCTGTGCACTTGCTGTAGATCCATCGACTGATGAGGTCCTGGTCGGAACCAAAACAGGTGAAGTCTATAAAATCCCGGCCGGTCTTACCGGCGGTGAAATTAAAGATCAAGTGCCTCAGGACTTCATCTTAAGCCAGAACTATCCGAACCCGTTTAACCCCGTAACCACAATAGAGTTTGCGGTTCCGGAGGCAGGTGAGTATACGCTTAAAGTATACGACATGCTTGGCCGTGAGGCTGCAACACTCCTGAAGGGAAGCCTCACTACAGGCTATCATAAGGCTGCTTTCGATGCAGGCGGGCTGCCTTCGGGGGTATATATCTACAGGCTAACGGGCAATAATGTCGTATTGTCAAAAAAGATGATGGTTGTGAAGTAATATTGTAATAAAGCAGTTTTAAGGTTCCGCAGGTCACTGCCTGCGGAACTGATTATGAAAATACCCGCACTCCAGAGGCGAGCGAAGCCTGAGATCATTGCCGTGCACGGCAGAGAGCTGCAGGCTTCAATCGCCCGGGTTATTTTAACAGATTTTGGAAAGTGAATTTGGAATGTTTTATGAGATAAGACTCAGCATGGATTTCAGCGTCTCCAGGTACTCTTCCAGTCCCAAAGGCCTGTTATAGTTCTTCTCAAGCTTTTTTGTCAATGCCTCTTCACTATCTGGTGTCTCTTTATTAATCACTACCACGTCCGGAGATATCGGCTTTTCCAACGGAGCTTCCTTTGAAAGATAGCTGAGGAGATCCTGTTTACTAAGTAGGAACATATCAGAATCATTCCCGTTTATGAGCAGAATTTTCATTTTAGTCTCTTTTGGTTATCACATGTATCTGCCCCGGGAATGCATGACAAAGACAATAAGCCAGTATCCCTTGAAGAAAAGATACTGGCAATTTTCCCCCGGAACTATTTTGAACTTATATGAAAAGTAGTTTCTAATTGTATGATACGAATAATTTTACGTTTGTCAAGGAGATATTGTGAAACGGAATTATATTATGACAGCGAGCACATATAATCCCCCGGAACCAGAGCCTGCCGGTTGAAAAATTGTTAAAAAATGGGAGTTCTTTATGAAAATATCCCTCCGCTGATATATATTTATCCCGCAGAAAATAATTCTCCTACGACAGAGAGGCGGAATTTTATGTATAATTATTCTGCGGTTCATAACTAGATTACTAGAATAATAAGGAAAAGGATATGGAAATTAAGAATAAAGTTATCATTGTAACCGGAGCTTCAGGCGGAATAGGCCTTGCTGCCGCCAGGCTTCTTTCTGAGCATGAAGCCAATGTTGTTCTTGTTGCCCGTTCAACCGAAAAGCTTCAAAAGCTGATGGAAGAAATCCCGAATTCATATGCCATAACGGCCGATATGAGAGATGAGGCTGCTGTACGGCAGATGATAAGTCAGGCGCATTCGCACTTTGGAAGGATAGATGCACTTGTAAACAACGCCGGGCAGGGGATGCACGTTTCAGTTGAAAATACAAATCCGGAGCAGTTCAGGTCAATATTTGAACTGAATGTTATAGGGGTGCTTGCAGCAATGCAGGCGGTAATTCCTTTAATGAGAAATCAGCCGGAAGGGGGTGTAATAGTCAATATTACCTCAGGCCTTACAAAACGCATTGTGCCTTTGGTCGGGCCCTATGCTGCCACGAAATATGCGCTTAATGCAATTACGCTTACAGCCAGAATGGAACTTGCGAAGGACAATATACGCGTGGGACTTGTATACCCGGGCATGACGGCAACAGATTTCTTTAAGAATACAATAAGCCGCGAGATGACGCATTCAGACAGGATGAGGATGATGCCGATGGATACGGCTGAAGCTGTGGCTGAAAAAATTGTTGAAGCCATAAAAACCGAAGAAGCTGAGGTGCTGGTAGACAGCTTGAAACAGGGTATGAAATAATTATGGCAAATACAGTAACGCTTGAAAAACCCCGGCGTTTCCCGGCCCTAAGGCACAGGAATTTTTCACTCTTATGGTCGGGACTTATTGTTTCGAATGCAGGGACCTGGATGCAGAATGTTGCTCAGGGGTGGCTTGTGCTTCAGCTGACAAACTCACCGTTGTGGCTTGGGCTTCTGGGCTTGAGTTTTGCGCTTCCGATGATCATACTTCCTTTCTTCGGGGGAGTAACCGTTGACCGCATTAACCGCATCAGGCTTCTTTATATCACACAGACAGGAATGATGTTAACGGCCTTTATTCTTGCCGTACTGACGTGGCTGCACATTATTTCGGTTTATCACATACTGGCAGCTTCTTTTATCGGGGCAGTATTCCTGGCTTTTGACAATCCTGCCAGGCAGGCGCTGGTGCCGGATCTGGTTCCGAGAGAGGACCTGTTGAATGCATTGTCGCTTAATTCGGCAACTTTTACCGGAGCGGCCTTGATAGGTCCTGCAATTGCAGGAGCACTCCTGGGAATACTTGGAGCAGGGAGCCTGTTTTTTATAAACGGTCTTAGTTTCCTCGCCGTTCTGTTTGCCCTGGCTTCAATGCGCAATGTGCGCACGCACAGCGGAGGGGAAAGAACTTCCATAAAAAGCTCTGTCCTTGCGGGACTTTCCTACGCATGGAAATCGCGCTTTATTCTGGCGCTTCTGGCACTGTCGACTGTTACGGCAATTTTCGGGCGTTCGTATCAGGTTCTGCTGCCCATCTTTGCGCGCGACATATGGCACGCAGGAGCCGGAGGCTACGGGTTCCTGCTTGCTTCCTCCGGGGGAGGTGCACTGGCGGGGGCATTTGTGCTTGCCTCATTCAGCAATATAAAGCGCGCGGGGATGGTGATGGTCATTTCGGGACTTGTATTCAGCCTTTCAGTTATTCTTTTTGCCGAGAGTCCTAACCTTATTCTTGGAGTTATATTTCTTTTTATAAACGGCTTCTCAGGAACGGCAGTCGGAACTATAATTGCAACTTTCATTCAGGTTACGGTGCCGAATGAACTGCGGGGACGGATAATAAGTCTTTACACCATTACGTTAATCGGCCTTCCGGCTCTGGGATCTCTAGGAAGCGGCGCCGTGGCAGAGCTTTTGGGAGGCATTCCGGGTGCTCCGCGAGCAGTTTTAATAGGCGGGGTAATAGTAGGAATTATCATCGTTTTTACGGCCCCCCTGTTCTGGCGCAAAATAATGAACCAGGAAGGAAAATAATTCATATTGATTCAAATCTCCAATCTCAAACATTTTAAACTATTTTCCGCCATTGCGATGTCTAAATTGTATCAGATTGAAAATTTTGCAATTAGTTAACGATTCAGGCCCTTTTTATCAGGAGAATTTGTTTATGAAATATTTTAGATATGCGGCAGTTGTGATTTTGACAGGAGTTTTCTTCATCGGCTGCTCGGGCGCCTCAAAGGTTGAAAGTTCATTAAGCAACAACCCGATTAAAATTGACGGCAGCCAGTCCGACTGGGCCGGCAGCCTTCAGACGGTTAAAGACGATAACGTGGCCTACGGCTTTAAGAATGACGGACAGAACCTCTACCTCTGCCTCGTTACTTCCGATGCCACGAAGGCCCTCAGAATTTTAACCATGGGACTTACAGTCTGGCTGGATCCCGGAAGCTCCAGGGATGAAATTGGCGTGAAATTCCCTCTCAGGCCAGAACGCGGCCAGATGGGGGACTTCAGAATGCAGAGACCCGACAGCGGAAACATCCGCGACAGGGCAAAAAGAATTGAGAATCTTATTTCCATGCAGCAGGAGCTTACGGTAACTACTAAGGACGATCTGCCTTTATATACTTCTGAGCTGGCAACGGCAAAGGATTTTCAGGCTGCGGTAAGCTACAATAACGACCAGTTTGTCTATGAACTGAAAGTACCCCTTGAGGGAAATTCGAATGCTCAGGCGTTTCTAAAAGCCAAACCCGGAGATGATATTAATGTGAAGATTGAAGGGGGCAAGTTTAATATGCAGCAGAGAGGCGGCGGAATGCGCATGGGAAGCGGAGGCGGCCAAGGCGGTGAGCGTCCTGGAGGAGGCGCTTGGGGAGGCGGCGGCGGCAGAAGAGGCGGCCGGGGCCAGGGAGAAAGAGGCGGAGCCGGAAGAAACTTCCAGCCGATTGAATATAATTTTGATGTCAGCCTCGCAAAGTAATTTTCCGGATAAATGATTCCCGGGATAAATTTCCTGAATCATCTAATCTACATGCAGGCGCCTCTGAAGTCCCAAAGCTTCAGGGGCGTTTGTTTTTTTGTGAAATATTTCGCTAATTAAGCCCTCTAAATTAAATACGGACAAAAACGGCTAAGGCTTAATTTTACTTAAATTTATGAATATACTTGTTTCTTGTTTGTCGAAATCCTGGGGCGGTATGGAGATGTTCGTTATCTCCAGCATTAAACTTCTTTTGAAAGAAGGACACGCTGTAACGCTGGCTTCAATTGAGAATAGTCCCATATATAAAGAATCAAAGAGCATGCCTATTGGACAGGTTCATTTTGATGAATCCCCTTTGAGCTTAAAAAGCATGCTGCTATTTAAGAAGACTATAAAAGAGAAGAAAATTGACCTCATTCATACCCATTTTTCAAAGGACCTGTGGCTGATTATTCCTGCCCTGAAGCTTTCAGGACTTAAAACTCCTGTTGTAATGACAAAGCATATCGGTTCGGCCATCGAAAAGAAGGACCTTCTGCATAACTTTATTTATAACCGTCTGGACTGCGCCGTTGCAATTTCAGAGGTCATAAGGCAGAACCTGCTAGATACTACGATCCTGAATGAGAAAAAAGTAGCGCTTATTCATAATTTTATTGACATAAATAAATACGCAAAGAAAGCCTCTCCGGAAGGCCTGAAAAAAGAATTCGGAATTGCTCCCTCTCAGACTGTAATCGGAATGGTTGGACGGATAAGTCCCGGAAAAGGGCACGAGGATGTAATTGAAGCCGTTAGAATCTTAAGCCAGGATAAGCCCGATATAAAGGTAATTATTGCAGGCGCTTCACAGGAAAATGAGAGGCAGTATGAAGAGGGACTTAAAGATAGGGTTATGCAGTACGGACTCAATGACTATATTGTTTTTACCGGTTTCAGAAAGGACGTTCCCGAGCTGCTTTCACTTTTCGACATTTTCCTTTTTCCTTCACATGCCGAGGCATTCGGGCTTTCGCTTCTTGAGGCAATGGCACAGGGGCTGCCGAGTGTGGTGTGCTTTTCAGACGGCGTAAAGGATATAGCCCTTGAAGATGTTACAAGCCTTACTTACGGCCGCGGCGAATTTATGAAACTGGCAGAAAACATAAAGAAGCTTCTTACAAAACCTGAATTGCGCATGAAGCTTTCAGAAAATTCCCTCGAAAGAGTAAAGCTCTTCAGTCCGGAGCTTTTTCAGGAGAAAATTGAAAAGCTTTACAGGAAGCTTTCAGCTGAAAAGAAGCCAGGAAATTGATAAAAATAATTATTTTTTATATATTAATAAATTATACGCATGTTTATTCATTCGGGTTTGACAAAATAAATTAATTTAGCTATCTTGCGCGGAAATTAAAGCGGACATATTCTTCGTAATGAATTACATGATAAATACATATAACACTGCCACAATGACCACTGCAACCATGTGGATGACCCCAACCCCTTATACGGGCTAAAGTTGGCAGTGTATAATTTTACATTTTTTAGAAACCGACTTCAGCCCGCTAAAGCCGGTTTTTTTGTTTTTAAACAGGCAGATAAAAATGAAAGTATTAAAATTCGGCGGTTCTTCGGTAAGTTCACCCGAAAGAATCAATAACGTTATCGATATTGTCTCAAAACTTACAGACAAGGGCGAGGCCCATGCTGTCATATTCTCGGCTTTTCAGGGAATTACAGATACCCTCATAGAGGCAGGTCTCAGGGCAGCTTCGGGCGACAGCTCCTACCAGCTGTTGTTCGATAAAATTCAGGCCCGGCATCTTGAAGCCGTAAAAGAGCTCGTCTCACAGCAGAGGCTGCAAATTGCAGTCGAAACCGTGTCAAAACTCATAAGCGATCTTAAGCAGGTGCTCTACGGCATCTGTCTTGTAAGGGAAATCTCCCCGAGGAGCATGGACTATATAATGAGCTTCGGCGAAAGGCTCTCGGCATATATCATTACCGAGGCTTTCCTCTCACGCGGCATACACGCCGGATTCCTGGATAGCCGTGAGGTGATAAAAACAGACAAATCCTTCGGAAGCGCTATAGTGGACTTTGCGGCTACCGGCGAACTCATTAGAAGCTTCTTCGGGGATAAGGATTGTCTGCAGGTGGTTACAGGATTTATCGGATCGACAACGGACAACGAGACTACAACTCTTGGACGCGGGGGATCCGACTATTCGGCCTCCATATTCGGATCCATCCTGAATGCTGAGGAAATTGAAATCTGGACGGACGTAGACGGCGTTATGACGGCCGACCCCAGGAAAGTAAAAAAAGCTTTTTCAATTGAAGCCATGAGCTATGAGGAGGCCATGGAAATGTCGCACTTCGGGGCCAAGGTAATTCATCCGCCAACAATGCGCCCGGCAATGATGAAGAATATTCCGATAAGAATTAAAAATACTTTCAACCCTTCTTTCCCCGGCACTGTAATTAGTCTCAACGGCAACGGGAAGAAAAACCTTATTACGGGAATAACTTCAATAGATAATGTCGCCCTTATAAGGGTCCAGGGAAGCGGTATGGTTGGTGTAGCCGGTATTGCACGCAGAATTTTCGGCGCAATGGCCGACGGCTCCATAAGCATTATACTTATTTCGCAGGCGTCTTCGGAACACTCAATATGCTTTGCTATTCTGCCAAAGTTTGCACAGAAGGCAAAGGAACTCATTGAACATGAACTCCGGTACGAAATTTCAGAAGGATTTGTTAACCAGGTGAGCATTGAAAGCAACCTTGCTATTGTTGCGGCTGTAGGAGGCAACATACGCGGCACCTCGGGCATCTCGGGCAAGGTGCTGCAGGCTCTCGGGCGTAACGGCATCAATATAGCAGCCATCGCACAGGGTTCATCAAAATTAAATATCTCAATGGTAATTCCGAAGCATGATGAGTCGAAAGCGCTTAACGCAATACACGACGCCTTCTTTTTGTCTGACCTTAAATCCATTAACCTCTTCGTTGTTGGAACGGGTCTTATCGGGCGCACACTCTTCCAGCAGATAAAAAATCAGCTGGAGTTCTTATACAGCCATCTTAAAATTGAAATTAAAATTATTGCCGTTGCAAATACACGCAGAATGCTCTTTGACTATGAAGGCATTGACGTTGAGAAGTGGGAGGACAGGCTTTTCAGTGAAGGGGAGGAATCGAACCCCGAGCTGTTCATAGAAAGAATGATCAAAAGCAACCTTCCGAACAGCGTTTTTGTGGACTGCACTTCAAGTGAAGTTATAATGCTGAAGTATCTTGAGATACTCTCTTCCTCAATTTCAATTGTAACTCCGAACAAGAAGGCGAACTCAAGCAATTATGAATATTACCTTCAGCTCCAGAAGGCGGCACAGAAGCACAGCGCGAACTTCCTCTATGAGACAAACGTGGGCGCGGGACTTCCGGTCATAAGCACGCTGCACGACCTGGTCTTCTCGGGCGATAAGGTGCATAAGATTGAAGGCGTCTTAAGCGGAACCTTAAGCTACATCTTTAACGTCTTTGACGGGAAGAATTCATTCTCCTCAATTGTGCTCGATGCCAGAAAGAAAGGCTACACGGAGCCCGATCCGAGGGAGGACTTAAACGGTCTTGACGTTGCACGCAAACTCCTCATACTCGTGCGCGAATCGGGCTACAAACTGGAACTGGAGGATATTGAGGTTGAAAATCTTATCCCTGAGGAGCTCAGGGGAGATATCAGCCTGGAGGAGTTCCTGGAGAAGCTCCCGTGCTACGACTCATACTACGAGGAAAAAAGAAGCCGTGCTGAACAGGAAGGCAAATGCCTGCGCTATATAGCTTCTTATGAGGATGGAAAAGCATCCATTAAGCTTACAGCCGTTGATGGCCATCATCCTTTTTATTCACTGACCTCGAACGACAATATAATTGCATTTACAACGGTTTACTATAGCGAACGCCCCATTGTGGTGCAGGGACCCGGGGCCGGGGCTGTTGTCACTTCGGGCGGCGTTTTTGCCGATATTGTCAGGATTGCAAATCACCTGTTTAACAGATAAAATGAGTTTAATGGAGTGCGTATGAAAAAAGAGGTCAGAGTTTTTGCTCCCGCTTCTGTGTCGAATGTTGCATGCGGTTTCGATGTGATGGGTTTTGCCATTGAAAAGCCGGGTGATGAAGTAGTCTTAAGACTCTCGGACGAGCCCGGCGTAAGGATAACCAAAATTACGGGTGATGGCGGGAGACTTCCCCTGAACCCTGAGGAAAATACGGCCGGGGCGCCTGTTATTGCCATAAAGGAATATGCAGCATTCAGTCACGGAATTGAAATTGAAGTACATAAGAAAATGCCCCTTGGAAGCGGGCTCGGCTCAAGCGCTGCAAGCGCTGTTGCCGCAGCCGTTGCAGCCGACTGTCTTCTTGAACTGAACCTCTCTAAAAGTGAGCTCCTGGAGTTTGCTATCAAGGGGGAACAGATTGCCAGCGGCGCCGTGCATGCCGACAACGTTGCCCCCAGTCTTTACGGCGGTTTTATACTTATAAGAGGCTATCACCCGACGGATATAGTTGAAATACCCGTGCCGGATAATCTCTTCTGCACTGTACTTCATCCCGATACGGAAATCAACACAAAAGAGTCGCGTCGGCTGCTGCCAAAAGAGGTTCCGCTTGAGGCGGCAAAAACCCAGTGGGGCAACACGGCGGGGCTCGTTGCAGGACTCATGAAAGGTGACTTCGGACTTATCTCACGTTCTTTGAAGGATGTTATCATTGAGCCCGTTCGGGCTGCAATGATCCCGTGTTACGAAAAAATCAAGAATGAGGCGCTTCATGCCGGCGCTCTCGGGTGCAATATTTCGGGAAGCGGCCCTTCAATATTTGCCCTTTCGGATTCTTTGGCCGCAGCAGAGCTTGCTGGAGAAAGGATGCGCCTGGCGCTGGATAAAAATATTTCAAGCCAGACGTATGTCTCCAAAATTAACTGCCAGGGCCCCATAGTCCTGGAAATGAAATAATTACGGCATCGGAGAAAGATTAAATGCAGTTCTATAGTACAAAAGATAAAAATCTGAGCGTTAGGTTTAAAGATGCGGTGCTTCAGGGTATAGCATCCGACGGAGGGCTTTTTATGCCTTCATTCATTCCGCGCCTGGAAGAGAATTTTTTTAACAGCCTTCCCGCAATGACGTTCCAGGAAATAGCTCTTGGAATTGCCCGAATGTTTACAGAGGGTGAAATTCCGGAGCGCGACTTAAAAGAAATTGTTGAAGATGCATTTAACTTTCCTGTTGTTGTTAAATCCTTAACTGACAACCTGGCCGTACTTGAACTTTTCCACGGACCCACTCTGGCCTTTAAGGATTTCGGCGCGCGTTTTACTTCCAGAGTAATGTCTTACTTCCTACGCGGTGAAAATAAGGAAATTACAATTCTTGTTGCAACGAGCGGGGATACGGGAAGCGCTGTTGCGAACGGATTCTTCAATACAGAGGGAATTAAGGTTGTTCTCCTTTATCCTTCGGGTAAGGTAAGCAACATTCAGGAGCAGCAGCTTACAACCATTGGCGGCAATGTAACAGCTCTGGAAGTTGAAGGCACTTTTGACGACTGCCAGAGGCTCGTAAAGGAAGCCTTTATGGACAGGGAGTTAAACGGCAGCCTGAATTTAAGCTCTGCAAATTCTATTAACTTTGCAAGACTTCTGCCGCAGAGCTTTTACTACGTGTACGCATATTCAAGACTAAAAAGTAAGAATAATGAAATAATCTTTTCCGTTCCGAGCGGAAACCTGGGGAATCTTACGGCAGGACTCCTGGCAAGTGAGATGGGACTTCCTGTAAAAAGATTTATCGGGGCCGTAAATGCCAACTCTGTCCTTTCGGACTATATCTCAAGCGGGAAGCTTCAGATGAGGCCTTCGGTTCAGACAATCTCAAATGCAATGGACGTGGGCAGCCCGAGCAACATAGCGCGTATATTCGATCTTTATAAAGATTCCTACGACGAAATCAAAAGGGTGATCTTCAGTACAAGCATCAGTGATGAAAGGACAAAGAGGGCAATAAGTGAAGTTTATGACTTTTTCTCATATATCATTGATCCCCATGGAGCCGTAGCATATGAAGCTTTAATGGAATTTCCTGAAAACTTAAGGGGGAGTGCGGTTTCGGTAATACTTGAGACTGCCCATCCGGCAAAGTTTCCTGAAGTAATAAGTCAGGTGCTCAAAAGAAATATTGAAATTCCGGAGCGTCTCGGGGAAGCACTAAATAAAAAGAAAGAGTCTGTCAAAATAAGTCACAGCTATTCCGATCTTAAAGAATTTCTTATATCCCGCTAATTACAAAAAAAAGAGATGACGCTTTTTTAAGAGCATCATCTCTTTTTAATAAAATCCCTTTCAGTGCATTTATAATTTCAATTCTCTTAACTTCGGGGCAAGTTTTCTTACGCTTGCAACAACAGCAAGGGTCATGCTGCCGCCGAAGATCACTGAGGGTATAAGTCCAAGAAGCTTTGCGGCCACACCAGACTCAAAAGAGCCCAGTTCATTTGAGGATCCAATAAAAATCCCGTTTACGGCAGAAACCCTTCCGCGCATATCATCGGGCGTATAAAGCTGAATAATTGTTGCCCTGATTACAACGCTTACGTTATCGAACATTCCGCTAAAGAGGAGAACAAAAAGCGAAAGGTAAAAATTCTTTGAAAGGGCGAATGAGATTATGCAGAGCCCGAACCCGAAAACGGCAAAAAGCAGATTGCGTCCCGCCTTCTTAAATGGAGGATAATGCGCCTGAATGATGGACATTGTTATTGCGCCCAGAGCCGGGGCAGCACGTAAAAATCCAAGTCCCTTGGCTCCTGTATGAAGCACCTGGTCGGCAAAGATGGGAAGAACCGAGACAGCGCCTCCGAAGAAAACGGCAAACATATCGAGGCTTAGGGCGCTAAGGACCATCTGGTGGCCGAAGACAAATTTAAGTCCTGAAGAAAGGCTTTCCCAAACGTTTTCTTTCCTTGTGCGTTCAGGCATCGGTTTCTTCTTCACTGCCGCAAAAAATATCCATCCAATTGCAGAAAAGAATACTACTGTCGTATAGGCCGATCCGACACCGAAAAATCCGTAAACGAGTCCTCCGATTGCGGGGCCCACAACCTCTGCCACCTGCCAGGAAACGCTGTTCCATGTGGAGGCATTGCCTAAAAGCTCCCTTGGTATCAGCTGTGCCATAAAGGCGAACTGTGCCGGCGACATGAAGCCGCGGGCAAGACCGGTAATAAAAATTATGAGGTATATCGGCATGGCACCGTAACGGGCCAGAACAGGGTGCAGGCTTGTTGAAATTATAAGAAGTGCTGCTGCACAGATAAAGTAAACGAGACCAGAGAAAACAATAATTTTCTTGCGGTTAACTATGTCTGCCACATGTCCTGCAAAGAGCGTTACGAGGAGGAAGGGAATAATTTCTGCTACTCCAATCATTCCGAGTGAAAGCGCATCGTGTGTAAGGGCATAAACCTGCCAGCCCACAACTACGGACTGCATCTGTATAGCCAGAGTCAGTATAAACCTGGCGATTATGAACCATCTGAAATCCTTTAACCTTAAAGATGCGTAGGCATCGTTTGAATTTAAGTTATATTCCACTAATCGTTTAATTCCATAAATGTAAAAAATACGCCTCCCAACCTACGTTAAATTTGGAATTTTTACAATTTACAAATTCGGGCCGGATTACATTTTTTCGCACACTGCACAAGGGTTGTATTATTAAAATATTCCTTTTATTTTCAGTGTAAATTTTATGAAAGAAAACTTTAGGAGCATTGGCTTTATATGAAAAGATTTTCTTCGGGAATGATTTTATCACTGCTGCTTTTATTTGCCGGATGCGCTGCCCATACGAACATTGAACCCCTGGGCCGGGGCAATATGAATGCCAATTTAAGCCTTGGAGGACCTGTAGTTGCAGCTTTTAATACTCACATACCTATTCCGTATGCTACTCTGGGTGCGGCATACGGCCTGAAAGATGATATTAATATAGATGCAAGCTTCCATCTTACCAGCCTCCCTTACAGAATCTTGGGCATGGACCTTGGAGCCGCGTACTTCCCGGTTGTGAACAATGGATTTATTCCAACCGTCGGAATTCACCCCGGGGTGCTGGCTTTCTTCAGCATGAAGCCTGACGTTGAAAGCCGCATGCGCCTGTATCCTTCAGGCTCAGCTTCGGCCGCCTGGCATTTGGGAAGTGATATGGTCTATTCGGGATTCGACTACACTCTTCCCCTTACTACTCCGGATTATGATACTGATGCCCCGAGATTCGTGCTCTCCCCATTTCTTGGATACAGAACTGACTTGGGGAAAGACTTCCGCCTTACAACAGAGCTTAAATGGCAGGGTGCAAACGTTAGGACGAATCAGCTGGCAGCGGATTATACAAAACTTGGCGGGCATGGGGCAGTTGCTATTTTGTTTGTTATTGAGAGGAGTTTCTAAATGAAAAAAATAATTTTAGCTGTATCTGTCCTGGTTTCAGTTCTTACTGCCGGATGCAATATGGACAGCTTTCTTTTCAACGAAAAGAAAATCACATCATACAAGCTTCCCGGGAATGATATACCGGATTCGCTTATCAAACAGGTGACATTCAAAAGCGGCGGAAATACGCTTTATGGATATTGGGTTCAGGGAGAAGGTTTCTTTAAGACGGAGACTATCCTATACTGCCATGGAAATAAGGAAAACATAGATAACTACTGGGACAGGGTAATGTATCTGCATAAGTTGGGGGTAAATGTTTTTATCTTCGACTACAGGGGCTTTGGGCTTTCAGAAGGCATCTCTTCCGAGGAAGGACTGCATGAGGATGCCAATGCCGCATGGAATTTCATTAAGGTAAATTATGGCGTAAGACCCGAATCCCTGTTCCTCTACGGCTACTCGCTTGGCAATGTGGCTTCAATCTATCTGGCAGCTGAGGTCGTTCAGCCGAAGAGGCTTATTGCGGAGGCGCCTTTTGCCTCGGCAAATTCACTTACGCAGGGAAGTATCGTTCTGGATATTCCTTCCGGGTGGCTTACGAAAGGAAAGTTCGATAATGTTGAAGAAATAAAGAAAATAAATACTCCTTTTCTGCTTCTTCACGGCAGCGACGACGACTTTGTACGCTTCCGTGACAACGGAAAGATTGTTTTCGACAATGCGCCGGAGCCTAAAAGACTTATTCTGGTTCAGGGGGCGGTCCATACGAACATCCCTGAAAAGATGGGGATCGATGAGTATTTACACTCTCTTAAAATATTTTTAGATCTCCTCGGGAATGTTTAATCCTGGAAATATTTACTTCCGGAAATATTTAATCCCGGACTGTTGGTTATAACATCAGGCGCTCTTATTTTTACTTTGCGGAATTATTTACACTACACAAAACAGGGAGTTAAATGAAAAATCTATTCAGTATGAACAGGCTTATTCTTACTTCAGCGCTGTTCCTGTTCTTTATAGCAGGCAGCCTCAGTGCCCAGGCATCCTTCGAGGCCGATACTGTAAAGGCACAGAAATACGATACAGGCAAAATGTGGGCCTTTGAGTTTCCCCCTTTTGACTACCTGAAAGAGGTCTATAACTTTAATGCCTCTCAGGAATGGTTTGATGACGTACGCTTGTCGGCTCTGCGCATTCCGGGCTGCACGGCATCCTTCGTTTCTGAAGACGGGCTCATAATGACAAACAATCACTGCGCACGCGGTATAAGAAGACAGGTGCAGAAAGAAGGCGAAGACCTGGCAAACACGGCATTCATAGCCAGGACGCTTGAAGAGGAAAGAAAAATCCCGAACTATTCGGCTGAACAGCTCGTATATATTAAGGACGTTACTAAAGAAGTTCAGTCTGCCATCTCCTCAGGCAAAACTGAAAAAGAAAAGATCGCCTTAAGAGATACCAAGCTTAAAGAGTTAAAAGATGAGTACGAAAAACAGACCAGCCTTAAGTGCGACGTTGTTTCCTACTATAATGGAAGCCTCTTCTTTGTCCAGGGCTTCAGGATCTATAATGACGTAAGACTTGTTTTTCAGCCTGAAGAAAATATAGCATACTTCGGAGGCGATCCGGATAACTTTACTTTCCCGCGCTACAACCTCGACTGTACATTCCTCAGGATCTACGGCGAGGACGGCAAGCCGGTCAAGTCGGAACATTTCTTCAAATGGAGCGCAAACGGTGCACAACCGGGCGAGCTGGTATTTACTGTCGGAAACCCGGGTTCTACAAACCGCCTGAGGACAGTGGCCCAGCTTGAGTACTTAAGAGACATTCAGTACAGAAACATGGCTTTTCTGGCCGATAACCTCTACAGCCGTCTTGACCAGTTAAAGAGCGTTAATCCACAGCAGGCAGCTGAATATGAAAAGTTAAGGCTTGCCTTCAGCAACGGACAGAAAAATATTTCCAATACATATAAGGCGCTTAACGATCCCTACCTTTTGGCAAGGAAAAAGGACTTTGAAAAACGCGCCCGTGAGTTTGTTGCCTCGGATCCTGAACTGGAAAAGCAGTACGGGCACGTATGGAAGACAATCGAAACAACCAGAGGCGAGTTAAGAGGAACGGATACAAAAATTGCAGCTCTTTCAACAAACCCTATATACTTCTCGCGCTATCTTACAATTGCAAACGCACTTGTAACACAGGCCAGACAGAGCGCCCTTCCGGACGATCAGAAAGATCCTGCAACTTTGACCGAGCGCTATCAGCAGATGTTAAAGAATATCTATCCTGATAATTTTGATCCGGTCCTTGAAAAAGCAAAGCTTGAAATCAACATCGACTATATCACGATGAACCTGGGCAAAGACCATCCGTGGGTTAAGAAGTTCTTCAACGGACGCACTTCAAAGGAAATTGCTGGGGATCTGATCTCAAAATCCGTTTTCAAGGATAAGAAGACTGTTATGGATCTTTTTAAGAAGAGTCCTGAAGAAATACTTGCTCTTAATGATCCTTTTATCAGCTACTATGCACAGACTTACGATGAACTCGTAAAGCTTAAGAAAGAGCAGAAGGAAGCTATGGATACAGAGAACGTTGCTTTCGGTCTTTTAGGACAGATTATCTACAAGATGTACGGCACCTCTGTTACGCCTGATGCAAACAGAACTCTCAGGCTCTCAGACGGCGTCCTGAAGGGCTACAACTATAACGGCACCACGGCACAGGTTAAAACCACTTTCTTCGGGCTTTACGATAAGTACTTCGGTTTCGAAGGCAAATATCCCTTTAACCTCCCCGCAAGGTGGCAGACGGTTCCAAAGGATCTCGACCTGAACACGCCTTTTGATTTCGTTTCCACAAACGATATCGTTGGCGGCAACTCCGGAAGCGCTGTCATTAACAAAAATGCCGAGGTAATCGGACTTGCATTTGACGGAAACATTGAAAGCCTGCAGGGTAACTTTATTTACCTGCCGACTTACAACAGGACCGTTGCAGTCGATTCCAAAGGCATGTACGAGGCGATCAAGAAAGTTTACAAAAACGACCGCCTGGCAGACGAGTTAAAAGAAGGAAAACTTCAGAAGTAAATTATTCCGGAACTGCCTTCTGCAGAAAGAGGGCAGTTCCATTAAATTCCTTTTAATGTCCCCTTAATTTTCTCAATTTTCATCTTCAAGGCATCCGCATCCAGTGAATTAGAATTTCTTTTCATTTTAATTTTACTCATAATATTATTATAAAATAATTAATGAATTCTGTATTTTTACTGCTGCTTTTTAAGAATACAGGGGAAATTATATTTGATTACTACTGCTATATATATAATTATCAACGTGCTCCTCGTTGCCGGCTTTGTAAAGCTGATGGCGAAGAAAGACTATCTAACCTACCTTTATAACGGCAGGTGGTGGCTTACATGGATAGCTGTTGGTATAATAACTCTTATGGATGAACTTACATCCATCTACTACGCGCCTTTCGAGGCGTTCCGCTTTATCGGCATAAAGGCTATTGTCTATATCGCACTGACATCAGTTCTGATCAGGTTTCTTTCGACCAGAATGGTGGAGATATCTGAAATTCTTGAAGTAAATAATATTAAGGGGGGAGGAGTATACTCATTTTCATACCTGGTGCTGGGCCCCAGTTTCTCATTTGTTGCAATATCCTCCATCATAGTGGATTACGTGCTGACGGCAACAATTTCCACGGTAAGCGCCGTTGAAAACGGCACGTCGTTTCTGGCCATGGGTCCTGAAGTAAAGTATTTGCTGAAGTTCGGAGTAATTTGGGCAATAACGGGGCTTAATATTGTGGGTCTAAAGGAAAACGCAAAATTCACATTCCTGATATTTGTATTTGCCGCCTTTGTTCTAATGAATCTTATTGTAGGCGGTGCCGTTAACCTCGACGTTCATACCATAGGAAGAGTTGGAGAAAGCTTTAGGGACTTCTGGGGTGATATGAGCAAGACTTCCATCTTCGGAGCTTATGAAAATCTAATAATCGGCATCGGGAGCTGTATTCTGGCATACTCAGGCATTGAGTCTGTCCTTCAGACGGCTTCACTTGTAAAGAACTGGAAGGAGATAAGACGTGCCTATCTTTTCCTGGCCGTGACTGTCGGAATTGTAACCCCTGTTATTGCACTCTTTGCACTTTCATCAAACGTCGACATTGCAAAGCATGAAACAGACCTTATCCCGGCCTTTGCTGCAAGCGTTAACGGGGAGCTCTTTGGAATTGTTGTAGCAGTTCTTGCAAGCATTACGCTAATTATGGCTGTTAATACCGCCATGGTTGCCTCGGCAGAGCTCATTGAAAAAGTTGCCGAGCGCTACAACTACCAGTGGCTAATTCAGTTAAATAAAAACCAGTCACTCTACAGAATTCACATTATTAACGGAATATTCTATACCGCAATACTCATAATTACAAGCGGCAGCCAGGCCATACTGGCCGAAATGTATGCCGTGGGGCTTGTTGCAAGCTTCTGCATCAATACGGGGTCGCTCCTTATTTACAGATATTCCAAGGGAACAAAGGAAATTTCATATCACACTTCCAGAACAGGCACGCTGATACTCTTTATTATACTTGTAAGCACGTTTTTATATATAGTTATACACAGGCCTTTCGGAACCCTTCTCTGGGCAATAATTACCGTTACATTCCTTATTGCAGGACTCAGGATAGCAAAGTTCAGGGCTCCGGACATCCCGGTCAGGCGGGCAACAAGAACACCCATGGATCTTCTCTTTGCGATTCTGGATATACCTTCAGATGACGTGCATCTTTATTTCCGCAGACCATCTGAACTTGAAGGGGAGCAAGGACGCAATGCCGTTTATGTAAGCTTTTATTCTCCGAGGAAAGAAGCTCCCCAGGCTATAGTTCCAAATCACTACTGGATGTCCATACAGCGAAGGATGAATCTTTTTGATATGATTGTGGCCCTTCTGAGGACTCTGGAATACGAGATTCCGCCCGAGAAAAAGCTACACGTTCACTTCGGCTGGCCTTTGTCTTCCTGGATAGACAGAATGTCGATTGGTGTTATGATATATAACATTATACGTCTGCCCAAGCGGTTTCCTAATTTCGACTTTATTATGGAATACAGCACCCCCCGGAAATTAAACGCAATTGAGGGTGCTGAATCTTAAATCAGCTGAATTTTTATATGACCTGAATAACAGTTAAATGCCGGCAGCCTGGAAGC
Organism: Ignavibacteriales bacterium; assembly: GCA_036261625.1. Lineage (GTDB taxonomy): Bacteria > Bacteroidota > Ignavibacteria > Ignavibacteriales > SURF-24 > JAAXKN01. Next base: position 18,811 of record DATAKL010000068.1, read on the forward strand.
CGGCATTTTTTTTTCTCTCTCTTTTTTTACCAGTCTTTAGCGTTGGGAAGTGCAGTCGCGCAGATAGCAAAGATCAAGGGATGCCGCGCTGTCGGTGTTACGGGTTCAGATGAAAAGGTGCGATTCCTGACTGATGAATTAAACTTTGATGCTGCCGTAAACTACAGGACATCGCGAGACCTCGGGAAATCGCTCGCGGAAGCCTGCCCTGAAGGCGTTGACGTTTATTTCGATAACGTGGGCGGAGAAATTTCAGATGCCGTAATGCTTCTGATAAATGACAATGCAAGAATCCCGATCAGCGGACAGATATCGCTTTATAATGCAAAGGAGATGCCTGTGGGTCCGCGTCTGCAGCAGATACTCCTAACGCATACGGCAATGATGAAGGGATTTCTTGTGCGCCAGCATGAGGCAAGATTCCCCGATGCAGTACGTGAAATGTCAATATGGCTTCAGGAAGGAAAATTAAAGGATAAGATAACTGTTACCGAAGGCTTTGAAAACATACCGCGCGCTTTTATTGGGCTTTTTAAGGGAGCGAACACAGGCAAGATGCTCGTTAAGGTCTGAAAATAAAGAAGCCGGCCAGCACATATTTTCATGCAGGCCGGCTTTATAGGCAGTCATGAAAAATTACTTAAGAAGTACAAATTTCTTTGTGCTCACATTTCCTGCAGCCTCAAGACGGTAGAGATACATGCCGCTCGGCAGGCTGCTTCCGTCAAAAACGGCTTCATGCTCGCCGGCAGCCATCCTGCCTTCAACAATTATAGCCACTTCGCTTCCAAGGAGATTAAACACCTTTAAGGAAACATGAGACTCTTTCGGGATATAATATTTAATCTTTGTTGAAGGATTAAACGGATTCGGATAATTCTGCTCCAGTGCAAAGCTTAATGGGGCTTTCTTATGTTCTTTAACCCCGGTCAGCTTGACAATGACTGTGTTGCTGTAGCCTGACTGTGCATCCTTTGTATAGGCCTTCACCCTGTAGATGTACTCGCCCTCTGCTCCCAGCGTTGTATCTGTGTAGGAGGTCTGGTTCTGTGTCAGAACTGCTAACTGTGTGTAATCGCCGCCAAATCTCCTTTCAATGATAAAACCCTGTTCACCGTTGTTACTGTCCTTCCAGGTTAGTCTGACTCTATTCGATTTAACTATTTCCGACTCCGCCTTAAGACTTTCGGGGCTGTTGAGTTTTGTGGTGAAGTTCCAGACTGCAGAATAGGGCCCTGTTCCTGCAGCATTTGTGCCCTTTACCTGCCAGTAGTATCTGATTCCGTTCTTTAAGCCCTTTACTTCCTTACTGGTAGCTGTAATGGTTGAATCGGAAAAGAACATAGTGCTGAACTGGTCACTTTCACTTATGTTAAGCCTGTAGGAAGAAGCGTTCTGGGCACTTTTCCATGAGAACAGAGTGTCAGTCTTAACATCCGCGGCATTGTTCTCAGGCGACTGCAGTACGGGTATCAAAGGTAAGGGAAGAACGGTAAAGTTTCTGACCTCTGACCAGGGACCTGTACCTCCTGTAATTCTGGCCTGAACTTTCCAGTAGCACTTCATATTTGTACTGAGATTAGACAATTGAAGTACCGTATCTGTAACCGAGGCATTATTTACAAGAAGAACAGTAAAACCGGTATCGTTTGCAACTTTAACCGAATAGCCATCGGCCAGTTCTGCCTTCCTCCATTTAAGGGCAAGTTTGGACGGGTCGACTGAAGCGCCCGTTTCCGGACTTAAGAGAACAGGCGCCATTAGTCTGATTATTCTGAAATCTGCCTGACTTACGCCGTAAAGGCCTGTATCTGAGGCCGATTCCACTTTTATTCTGCACTTGTCCGAGGGATTATCAGGTACAGTAATGTCTTCAGATCCGTCGTTTGGAATGCCGGAGGCAAGTGTCAGGGGATAAGTCAGTCCTCCGTCTAATGACAGTTTAATATTTACGCTTCCCCCTGCATTGGTGCTGTACCATGCTACTTTCTGCTTAGTGCCTGTAGCCCACTTTGCACCGGCATTAGGTTCAGTTACACCCAGGTTCTTTATTACAATGCCGTTTTCATTGTATATATAAAGACCTTTTGTGTAGGTCCCGATCCATTTGTTATTATACTTGTCAACTGCAATGGAAACAATGCAGGTGTCTTTTAAGGGTGAATTAAGTGAATCATAGGCGCTCCATGTGTCCACTCCGTTTACCTGTTCGAATTTCCAGAGACCGATGTTGTTGGTTCCCACCCACTTTGCTCCGCTTTGGTCTATTCCTACTCCCAGCACCCATTTGTGTTCCAGGAGGCGTGTAATCTTAGGGAAGTAACTGGCCCATCCGTATTTTGTTCCGTCAAACATTTCAATGCCGCCGCTGTATGTGCCGGCCCACAAGACACCCTTTGAATCAAATACAATGGAAATGAAGGAGTTGCATGAAGAGTATGAGTTTGCTTTTGTAAAGAAAGTCCAGTTATAGCCGTCGAACTTGCCCAGGCCGCCGCCGCTGGTTCCGATCCACTTGACATTATTTTTATCCACAAATACGGTATTGATATATTTTACGAGTCCCTCCGGATTCGGGTCTACAAAATTTCTCCAGTTATAACCGTCGAAACTGACCACTCCGCCTTCTTTAGTTCCGGCCCATACAAAACCATCTTTATCTATGGCCACTCCCCTTATTCGGTCATCCGGAAGGGATGAATTGGACTTTGTATAAACGGTCCAGTTTTTTCCGTCGAATTTTACAAGGCCGCTGTCGGTTCCGATCCACTTATCCCCGTTTTTATCAATAGCCAGGCAGCGTACAATATTATGAGGCAGGCCTGAGTTGGATTTATTATAAACAGTCCAGTTTGTGCCGTCGAACTTCCCTAAGCCCACGCTGGTTGCAATCCACTTATTATCCTGATTATCAATTACTATTGCATGAATTGTATTGTTAGGAAGGCGTGAGGTTGCACTGTTGTAGTTCCTCCAGTATTCCTGTCCAAAAGACAGGCCGCAGAGGAGGAAAATAAAAATTAAAGTAAGTTTTTTCATTTGGGCCCCCGAAGTTTTTTCATCAATTCTAAGTTGTTGAACAGCGAATGGCGATGTGTGTGTACATTAATTCAATATAGATTATACTGGGATAATTTCAACAGGCTGTGACAGGGGGCAACAAAAGGGGAAAAAGAGGTGAAGTGTGATCAGGAACCGCCACTCATAAATCCGCGTGGCGGTTCTCTTTAGAAAGCCATAAATTACATAAATTTTATTTTCCTGAGGAAAATCTCCTGGCCCAGGGTATATTCGGCACGCGCATGTATTTATCGTTTTTCCACCTGTAGAGCGTGGCGCTTACAGGCATCATCTCTTTTTCCTTTGTCCTGCGGTTTTTTACCAGATCCACATTTGTAATTAAAATGCTGAGGTTTTCTGAAGTCTTGTTTTCGTAGAAAAGCTCAGGGTAGGTCTGTGAATAGCCTTCCAGCACACTTTGTACTTTATCGCCGTTAAAGTTAAATACCCTGAAATTGTAAGTAACTCCCGACTCCCAGATTGTCATCAGGTTGCCTGAATTATCCTTCAGAGGGAAAATGGCAATAGGGTAGTTCTGTGTGTGCTGAGAAAAAAGCATGTAAGGGCTTTTAATGGAGTCCCTGTAGAAAGCAATATTGTTCAGTTTATAACCTGCACTGTCTATTTCTTCAATGACGCACTGAAGAGTTATCTTGCCGTTAACCCAGGGAACGAGAAATCTGAGGTTTGCGGGAGCCTCAAATTTCGGAGCAGAATTAGCAGATTCCTTTACCGGGGCGGTACAGCCCTGAAGATAAGCGGCAAGAAGAATTACAGCAAACAGGGCAAATAGTTTTATATGTTTCATTTTTTGTAAGTTTTTTTTATAAAATGTGTCATTTAGGTGCGATTCCTTATATACAAAATAAGCAAAATTCCACTCAAATGAGGGATGAATAAAATCCGATAAGTGGATATTTTTATTGGGTTTACGGGGAGTGAAAAATAACTGCACCATGGAGAAAAATCTTTCTTTATTCAGGAACTATATGTATTTTTTCGGAGTAAAAAGAGGACAAAATGTACTAATAAGAGGACACCCGGGTAAGATTAACCCGCGGGAATGAGTACATTTTTAAGGGTGTGGTTCTGGCATCAGTTTTGTCTCATAATAATTGTGAAGAAAAAAATTCATTGATTAATAAAGATATATTGATCAGTTTTTAAGCGTAAACCAAACTTAGAATAAGTAAACAATAACTAACATTAAACAACAAAACGGAAGGAATATGAAAACTAGAAATCTGGTTCTCACAGCTTTATTTTCAGTATCAGTTTTAGCCTCAGCTACATTTGCTCAGCAGAAGGAAGCCGAAGGCAAGAAGATTTTCGAAGCAAACAAGTGCACAATGTGCCATTCATTAAAGGCTGAGAATATCACAGCTAAAGGCAAATCCAAGGCTCCGGATCTTTCAACTGTCGGCGCTACACAGAAGCCTGAATGGATTGAAAAGTTCGTTACAAAGCAGGAAAAATTAGACGGCAAGCAGCACCCGATAGCTTTCAAGGGTTCAAATGCAGATCTGAAGACTTTAGCAACCTGGCTTGCTTCACACAAGAAGTAATCTGTTTTGAATATGGTTCTGATAAAAAAGCCCTGTGTCCATAACCTCAGGGCTTTATTGTTTTAAAGATCTCTGCCAGATCATCACCTTTTGCCTTCATGTCATAAGGGGCTTACTGTGTTATAATTTCGCTGCAGCATCGCGCCCCGTTGTAAGAGCAGCCTCAACTGTTCCCATTGCATATCCCTCATAGAAAGCTTCGCCGGCAAAATAGATTGTATCCTTCACAGCCTCAGAAGCCTCCCTGATTGCATTCTTTGTTCCCAACGTTTTATAAGAGTATGCCCCTAAAGTAAAAGGATCATGGTTCCAGTCTGCAGCGCGCCCTGAGACCAGCTTGTCTTTCAGGCTTTCAGGGCTTTGGCCGAAAATGTAGGAAAGGGCGCCTAGCGCTTTATCAATAATTTCACTCTCAGACATCTGGCTTATATCTTCTGAAGATGGTCCGGCTATCCAGCCTGTAATTACCGGCAAATGGCTGGGCAGCTGTGTCCACCAGGTGGGGATCCCGGCATCTGAAAGGAGGAACCCCAGTCCCGGTGCAATACTATCCTCCCAGAAGACAGACTTAAATTCCAGGAAGATCTTTACAACCCGTCCAAAGCCCATGGAATTAAAGGCCTTAAAGGCATGAGGAATTTCGGGCTCGAACTTAATGTGCCCCCGGCTTTCAGGAGGGGAAATAAGGACTCCCAGGGGAACGGTAATTAAAGCCTTCTGTGCCTGAAATACCTTCCCGTCTTCGCAGGTGACTTCCACGGAGCCTTCCTTCCAGCGGATAAGTTTAACTACAGACGAGAGGTGAATACTGCAGCCGGATTTCCGGCATTCAGAGGCAAGAAAATCCACGAGTCTCCTGTAGCCGCCTTTAATTCTTTCAGGGGCTTCTTCGCTTTCATTTTTCCACTCCTCGCGCAGTGCAATGCTGCTTACGCGGCTGATGTCGGAGGCATCATAGCCCTGAGCATAGCTGATGACTGAGGACCGGAGCTCATCGTATTCTTTACCTGAAAAATATTTTTCAAGAAAATCGCGGAAGGTCATATCTTCCTTAAGTTCCTCAAGTTTTGAGATGAGTTCAGGAAATCCCTCAATAAATTCGTCGCTTTCCTTAAGGTGTCCCTGTTCCATGTAGTAGGTTTTGCCTTCCATGGAATAAGAACCGAGTCCGGCTTCCTTCAAAAGCGAGGCTGTAAGAGGGAGTTCCCCGTGAATGAACTCTGCGCCTTCCTCCACTGGGCTGTTAAAGCCCTGCGGAAGGGAGGTGAAAATCCGGCCGCCCGTGCGGCCGCGTGCTTCAAGAAGAGTTACTTTCCTTCCTTTTCTTGAAGCCTCACGTGCAGCCATAAGTCCCGATACACCTGCGCCTATAATTATAACGTCTGTGTCAGTCATATAAATATCTTTAATTTTCAAACAAACTTTTATTTAATAAATCCCAAATAATTCTACTTAATCAATTCCTTAAATTGCGGATCATCCCTAAGGGCCTGAAGGTCGTTATCGCCCTGAGCCTGTTTTTTCAGTTTAGGGTTAAGGCTTATGGCTTTTTTCAGTGAGCCTAAGGATGCGTCTTTCTTCCCTGCGGCAAGCTCTATGATTGCATAGTCGTAGAGGAGTTCAGGATTGTCTGGCATAATTGAGACTGCGTGATCCATATATGGGAGTGCCTCCTGAGGTTTTTTCTCTGTAAAGAGTGTCCAGCCTTCATTCCATGCGTAGTTCATCTGAGCATAGTTTAAGAGGCGGCCGAGTTCCTTGAAAGGCTCCTTGCTGTCATCCACACGGATATCGATTGCCCTGTCGTTATAGCCGCCGTAGCCGGCCTTATCCTTAACGACGATGAGTGCTGCAGACTGTTTGCCGCGCGAGTCGCCTCCTGCCTTGTCGCCTGCCAGGAGGGCCGCGTACATTCTGTCGGCAAGTGTGCCTTTAGTTGACAAAAAGGTCTTTTCCATATTAATTACAACGTCTTCGCCTGTAAGGATATTTCCCTGCACGGCATAGTTCCTGCCCGATCTGCCGCCGGCCCAGGGAAGACATTTTGAGCCGGTGTAGGTAACAGACTTTCCGTCCCTGGATACAATTCCAACCTGACGCTGCTCAGGGTTGTCGTCATTTTTTAAGAGGTCTTTTAGTACTTCCTCAGGCGTCATTCCTTTTTTAAGCATTTCGAGTCCCCGGGGACCAAAGGAAGTGTTTGCAAAGGACTGTGTGGCAACGGCTCCGGCATCAGCCTCTGCCCAGGGAACTACGGTACCTACGGCAAAAAAACGGGATGCAACGGCAACGCCAAGCTCCCCTGCAGCAGAATCCCTTGCCACAATTGAGAAAGTGCAGATGAGGCGGTTTTCCGGTACCTGAGCTGATAAAGAGGAAGGAACTGACATGCCCAGTAGAAGGCAGATTAAAATTACAAACATGGAAGCTTTTCTGTAACTAAGTTTCATGGCAAAGTCTCCCCGATAGATTAGTAAATATAATTTAGAAGATGATGATTTAAACTTAATGTAATAAGATAATAATTTTCCAAGAGACAGATAAATATTTCTTTGAAGGCATTTGCCGGGGGTTTAACATCAGATGCCGCGGTCAGCGGCATGGTGTTGATAGCCTGGGGTGACAAATCCCGACAAGTGTCGGGATACAGGAACCCCAGGGACAAGATCCCCCCACCACAACCCCGGAGCCGCGGCAGCGTGCCCGTCTCTGACGTGGCCGCGACATATTCAGATTCCACGCCATTGGTATATTTTAATGAAATTGAATAATCATTTATGGTGTGTTGGGATTTCTATTGATTAATCCCCGTCATTCCTAAAAAAACATGGCGCGGCTGACCGCGGCGCATGGGATTGTGGGGAATTCTGTGGGCCCGGGGTTCAATCGCCCGCCAGAGGCGGGCTCAATCACCCGGGGCTATCGACATGAGGCCGCTGACCGCGGCCTTAACACAAGATAAATTCTAATTTAAAGTCTACTCCCGGGGGTAATTATTTTCTTTCAGGAAATTTTATATTATTTATAATAGGCAAATAAAGAAGGCTGCAATGAAAAGATGTATACTGTTCGTTTTAGTATTGCTTTCAACTGCCTGCGCGCATAACTTCGACTCCTTAAGGGCAATTAAAAGAACATATATTCAGCTGAGCGGGGATCTTTTCCGCGACGTTCAGCTCTCCGGAATCTTTAAGGATTCCAAAACCTTTGTGGATGCCACACCGGTTAAGGACCCTGCTTTAATCAGGAAACTTTACGACTCCATAAAGACCACGCCGGGCTTTAACCTGAGGGGTTTTGTCTATCAGAATTTTACCCTTCCCAAGGATAAAGATACAATAAAGCTTCCTCAGGGGGAGCCTATGATGCGCCACATAGAAAACCTCTGGCCCTACCTTCTCAGGCAGCCGGATACCGTGGAAAATCCCTATAGTACACTCATCCCCTTAAAAGAACCCTATATCGTCCCCGGCGGGAGGTTCCGCGAGATCTATTACTGGGACAGCTACTTTACTATGCTCGGGCTTATTTCTGAAGGGAGGGTGGAGGAAGCAGAAGACATGATACATAACTTTGCCGATATGCTCGACCGGTTTAAGATGATTCCGAACGGCAGCCGCGTTTATTATCTTACACGCTCACAGCCCCCGTTTTTCTCCCTTATGGTTGACCTCGTCTCCTGGTACAAGAAAGACTACTACTGGGGCGCACAATTCCTGGATGAGCTGCTGACTGAATACCAGTTCTGGATGTACGGCCTGGAGAAACTTTCCAATTCTGGAAAAGCTGCCATTAACAGGGTGGTATCTGTAGATAACGGCAAGGGGGTGCTGAACCGCTACTACGACTTTGATACCATTCCGCGCGAGGAATCCTATCTTGCCGATTACAAGGCCTCACTTCTGCTGCCGGATACACTCCGCGTAGTTTTCTTTAGAAACGTGAGGGCGGCCGCTGAATCGGGCTGGGACTTTTCAAGCCGCTGGTTTAAGGACGGGAAGTCGCTCGACAGTATTGAAACTACAGATATTCTTCCTGTTGACCTTAACTGCCTTTTGTACTTTCTGGAGGACCGCCTGGGCTTTTACTACGAGCTTCAGGGAAATCTGGAAAGAAGCGAACTCTTTAAGACAAAGGCTCAAAAGAGATTTGAACTTATAAACCGGATATTCTATAACGAAAAAGACGGGTTCTATCACGATTATAACTGGAAGAAAGGAAAACAGACCGGTGCCGTTTCACTGGCCGGAGCATTTCCGCTTTACTTCGGAATTGCAAAACCTGAATACGCAAAAAGAATTTCAGAAATGCTGTCAAAAGACTTTTTAATGCCGGGGGGACTTGTTACAACTCTAAGTGAGACTCATCAGCAGTGGGATGCCCCGAACGGCTGGGCGCCGCTTCAGTGGATTGCAGTTAAGGGCCTCAGGGAATACGGCCTGGATTCACTGGCCGAAGAAATTAAAAATAAATGGGTAAACTTAAATGACGAGGTATATAAAAGAACAGGCCGGATGATGGAAAAGTATAACGTGGAAAATACTGAGCTTTTTGCCGGCGGAGGTGAATACCCCCTGCAGGACGGCTTCGGATGGACCAACGGAATTGCCGAGGCGTTCTTTAACAACCTCGATGAACAGTATCTTCTGAAGAATATGAAAAAGAAACCTTGAGTGCGCTGATTAATTATATTAAGCTGACTAATTATTCCAGGGTTTTCTTCTGTACCAGGTATAAAAGTCTTAAGAGCCTGAGGTCGTCATAGCTAACGCTGCCGCCCAGTTTTTCGTAGACCGGGGCAAGCCTGTCTGTGCCTTCTTTCTCAAAAAGAGAGAATATATCCTCCTGCATTGCTCTCGGCAGAATAACAGATTCCTCGAGGCCATCTCCCCTGATGGAATTGCCTTCCAGAAAATACTTGAGGAGGTGGTCGAGTATCGTATTCTCTTTAACCTTGTAGCTTTCCATCAGCATGCTTATTGAGGCGCCTTTATTGAAGGCTTCACCTACTTCAACGTGCCGGGGCTTTTTTGCTGAGGAGGTACCTGAAGGCTTTTGTGAAACTGCCTTTACTGAAATTTCCTTTTCCTCAATTCCATTTTCATTGCAGTATTCATCTATTATTTCAATAAAGGTGCTTCCGTATTTCTCTGCCTTAAAGGTTCCGATACCCTGGACATTCAGAAACTGATCTTGTGTTCTGGGGAAACTGGCCGCCATCTGAATAAGTGTCTTATCGGAGAAGATGACATAAGGCGGCACGTTCGACTCTTCGGCAAGATCTTTCCTTTTCTGTCTTAAGAGCTCGAAGAGCTGAGCGTCATAGTTCACCTCAACGGTTTTGACTTTCTTTGCCCGCGCTTCTTTTTCTTTTATATCTGCATAGACCTTAACGTTTTTAAGGAGCACCTCGTAGGCTTTTTTTGTAAGCTTAAGGCTTCCGAACTCAATTCCTTTTACAATAATGTGGTCTGCCACAAGCTGACGGGAAAGTTTCATCCATTCATTTCTTGTATGTTCTTTACCGATGCCGTAGACGGTGAGGTTCTGATGCCCGAAGCTGAAGATCCTGTCTGTCTCAGCCCCAAGGAGAACATCAATTAAATAGTTGGCTCCGAAGATCTCGCCCGTTCTTTTAATGCAGGATAAGAATTTCTGTGCGGCAATGGTAACGTCTGCGAGTTCTTTTTTCTCTGACATGCAGTTATCGCACATTCCGCAGTAATCTTCCTGGTAGTTTTCTCCGAAGTAGCGGATAAGGGGAATTCTTCTGCATATCGTTGCCTCGGCAAAGCGCACCATTGACTCCAGGTGGAGTTTGGCCACAGCTCTTTCCATTTCGCTTAATTTCTGCTGAACGAAATAGTTTATTTTGCTTATATCCCCGTAGCTGAAAAGAAGGAGGCAGTCGCTTCTCAGTCCGTCACGGCCCGAGCGCCCGATCTCCTGGTAATAGGACTCCAGGTTCTTCGGCAGATCGTAATGAATGACGAAGCGGATATTGGATTTATTTATACCCATTCCGAAGGCTATTGTGGCAATAATGATCTGGATCTTGTCTTTTAAGAAAAGGTCCTGGTTTTCCGATCTTTCTTCAGTATTAAGCCCCGCGTGGTAAGGCCTTACTGAAAAGCCCATTGCAGAAAGCTGGCTGGAAAGGTCATCCACCTGCTTTTTGGAAAAGCAGTAGATTATACCCGCCTCATCCTTATGCTCACTTAAAAACTCCAGCGTCTGCTGAAAAGGATCGGTCTTGAGTGTGACTTTAATAAAAAGGTTCTCGCGGTTAAAGCTGGCCAGAAACTTAGTCGAATCTATAAGATTCAGGTTATTTTTTATGTCATCCTGGACCCTCGGGGTTGCAGTTGCCGTAAGTGCTATGCAGACGGCAGAAGGGTATCTCTTTCTGAAGGAGCCCAGTTGACGGTATTCGGGCCTAAAATCGTGCCCCCATTCTGAAATACAGTGTGCTTCGTCAATTGTTATGCAGTCGAGCCTCACTTCACTTAAGAGCTCCTGGATTTCATCCTTAAAGAGCGATTCGGGTGCAAGATATAAAAGCCGTGCTCTTTTGTCCAGGACCTCCTGGTAATTGGTCCTGTATTCTGAAGTTTTAAGCGAGCTGTTAAGTAAGACGGCATTAATGCCGAGCTCTTTTAACTGCTCTACCTGGTCTTTCATGAGCGCAATTAAAGGGGAGATAACGATTGTAAGCCCTTCAAAAACTATGGCCGGGATCTGGTAGCAGAGCGATTTGCCCCCTCCGGTCGGCATAATGACAAGGGAATCTTTCTTAAGGAGAACATTCTGAATTATCTCGCTCTGAAGGGGTCTGAAACTCTCGTATCCGAATACGTCTTTTAATATCTTTTTTGCTCTATCCATCTATAAGTTTAAGTCCGCGAAAATAATAATATAATATAACAAAAAGGGTGAAAATACTCTTTGATTTCATCCATTTAACAGTAAAAAGGGCTTTAAAGTTTAGATAAAATAACTCTTTTCCCAAAATATCTATATTGTTATAGATAACGTAAAAGCCATATTATGAATTAAAAGCAAAAAAAGATATGTCAAAGGAAAAGCTTTCAAAAATCAATAAAATCCTCATTCGTGAGTACGGGCTTCCCAGGCAGGAAAACCCGGATCCTGATCCGGTGGATATACTTATAGCAACAATATTGTCGCAGAATACAAACGACCGGAATTCCTACAAATCATTCCTGAACCTTAAGAAAAAGTATCCCCAGTGGAAGTCTGCGGCCCGTGCGGACCTAGATTCACTGGAGGAGCCGATAAAGCCGGCCGGATTCAGCCGTCCCAAGGCAAGGGCAATTAAGGATGTACTTAACTATTTACTGGACAAGTATGGAAAAGTATCTTTGGATTATCTGAAAGATATGGAGACCACAGAGGCAATTAAAAGCCTGATTTCGCACAAGGGAATTGGGATTAAAACGGCCCAGTGCGTCATGATGTTTGCTTTCCACAGGAATGTTTGTCCCGTAGACAGGCACATATTCCGTGTATTAAACAGAATCGGTGTTGTAAAGGCTGCAACGCCAGAGAAGACCTCGGTGAGTCTGAACAAAATGCTTCCCGAAGGCGCGGCGCACTCCCTGCATGCAAATCTGATCCGTTTCGGGCGTGAGATCTGCCGGAAGACGCTTCCTAACTGTTCAATCTGCCCCTTACTGGAATTATGTGAGTACGACAACAAGAACATGACGGAGGTAAATGAATATAAGGGGGGCACATTTCTCCTGCTGGATCATGTGGGGTAGTGAATGATGAATAAATAATTTTCAGGTGGGCGGACAGAATCCGCCCGGAGAATCGTAAATCTAAATTATTTGAATCCATTTTTTCTGACTAATGCCGGATCCAGGGGCTTCATAGTTCCAACCCGGCGTTTTGCCGTAAAGGCCAGTAGGTTGTCATCCTGCCTGTCAAGCGTTGCCTGGAACATGTTTTCCTTGACTTTCCCCTTAAAGGTATGTTTTATCTGCTTATCGCCATTATTCCTTAAAATGCTGAATTCAAGCGTGTCGCCGTCAAGTCTGGGATTCATGATCTGATAGGTTTCTTTTCCTATATCAAGCGTGCCGCTTACTTTCTGGAACTTCTGGTTCATCGTAAGAACATAGTGCTCATTTGAACTGCCGTTTGGAATTATCCACTCCCATCTGCCTGAGGTGTTTGCCGGGATCTTCCACATGTAGAGGGTGCGCCCCGAGACCAGATTCATCTGATCCGGCTGCCATTCGTCCATGTCAAAGCTGTTCGATACGACTCTTGTTCCGGGTCTGAGCTCATCGAAGAGTTTCGGGCGGAGCTTTATATTGATATCACTCAATAAGTAAAGAGTTACAACGGTAGCTTTGCTTAAATCAGTTTTGAAAAGATTCTGTTCAAGGATTTGTACCCTGTCTTTTACGCCGTTTTGTTCAGCGTTCTCCCGGCTTTCCTTTACGCGCACCGGGTTGTTATCTACACCCAGGCCGTGGGCTCCGTACTTTGAAGCTGCTGTAACAACAATCCTTCCGTCGCCGCATCCAAGATCATAAACCACGTCATTTTCTGTAACATTCGCCAGCTTTAGCATTCCCTCTACAACGTCGTAGGGAGTGGGGACATAAGGCACCTGTGAATAGCTCAGGTTCTGAAACAGAAATAATGTAATAATAAACAGATAGTATTTTCTAACGCATTTCATATTGCTCCTCCTCTTTTTTCTCATCCGGAATTTTTATAAATAAAAACGGTATTCCTGCAATTAAAACACAAACGCCTATAAGGGCGCCAATTCCTGTATAGCTAAGGCTCGAATGAAGCATGTAGGCAGCGCTCAGGCAGAATAAGAGGGGTACAACCGGGTATAACGGCACCCGGAATGGGCGCGGTTTATCAGGCTCCTTATAACGCAGTACAAAAAGTGTTATGCCTGCAAGAAGAAAGAAGAACCAAAAAACAGGAGCCGTGTATTCAACCATGGTAACGAAGCCGCTTCTTGTCAGGGTACCCAGTAAAATCAAAAGAAAAGCCATAGCGCTCTGGAATAAAAATGCATTCTTTGGAGACTTCTCATTACTGCCCCACCTGGAAAGGAAGCCGAAAAATCTGAAGTCCTGCCCCAGCGCGTAGTTCGTTCTTGCTCCTGTTATCATAACAGCATTAACCGTAGTGAGGGCCGAAGCTGCAATTAAAAGACTGATAATTTTTAGCCAGTTTGGCCCCAATGCCTGGAGTATGAAATCTGCCGCTACGGTCTCTGACGCAGTTACATTCTTAAAACCAAAGCCTCTTAGAAGAGAGAAGTTTATTAAGAGATAGGTGAAAGTAATTATTCCAATGCTGTAAAATAAAACTCTCACAATCCCGTTCTTCTTTCTCTTTATATCAACTGAAATGTAAGCCGCCTCGTTCCAGCCTCCGTAGGTTAAAAGAACAAATATCATTGCACGTCCAAATGCAAGCCCTGTGCTGTCTGGTGCTCCTTCCCGACTGACTGCGGGAGTGACAGCGGCATGACTTAAAGCAGGGTTAAGTCCTGTATAAACAATAAAAATAATTCCAAGGAGCATTCCCGTGATGAGCCCAATCTGCAGCCTGCTGCTGATAGGGAGCCCGAAGAGGTTAATGCCTGTTAAAAGCACGACTGTTAAGGCGGCATAAATTGATGAGGAGTACATTCCCAAAGGAAATACCTCCGAGGCATAGTCACCTATTATAAATGAGAGCATCACTATGGAGCCGGTTTGAATGACCGTCATGCGTGCCCATGCAAATAAAAAAGCCAGACGTTTGCCGAAAGATTTTGTTAAGAAATGATACTCGCCCCCTGTGTGAGGATAGGTGCTTGTAAGCTCAGCATAACAGAGTGCGCCGAGCAAAGATATAATTCCGCCTAAAAGCCAGAGGCCAAGCGTCATAAGTTCACTGCCAGAATTGGCAGCTACAATTGAAGGGGTCTTGAAAATTCCGGGGCCAATTACCATTCCGCTTACAATGGCAACTCCTCCGGCTACAGATATCTGTCTCGAAGTGCTAAAAAATTCTTCATCGGTGTTTTTCCCTGCTTCATGCATAAAGTTGTACTCCCTGAGAAATGGTAAATACTCTTAAAACTGCAGATTTTGGGAAACTAACAACCGCTCAAGGTGAGAAATACAGAAGCGGTTTTATTGTAAGAGATTTTTCAGGCAGAAGAATTCAGGTCAAAAGTTCTTTTTGATATTCTAACGTTTTCCAGATAAATAGCAAGTTGCTTTCCTTTCCCCTTAAATTTTGGGAACTATTCAATCCTCTTCTTAAATCTAAGTATGCTCCCTGTTATTACCACTGCCCCGATTAAAAGTATGATAAGTATCTCATGCCAGAGGGAATAAAACCCCGTTCCTTTAAGTACAATGCCGCGCAGGATTATAATGTAGTACTTAAGCGGGATCAGGTTTGAAAAATATTGAATTACAAGCGGCATGTTATCTATAGGGAAGGCAAAGCCAGAAAAGTATATCATAGGGAGCTGAACCATAAATATAGATATCATGAGAGCCTGCTGCTGAGTCTTGCAGAAGGTGGAAACAAAAACTCCAAAGCCCAGGTTTGAAATAAGAAAAAGAAAAGTTGCAGTTAAAAGAAGAAGTATGCTTCCTTTAATGTGTATGCCGAACCAAAAAACAGTTGCAAGAAGGACTCCGAGCATAGCAATGAAACTGAGTATGGCATATGGAACGAGCTTTCCTGAGATCATCTGCCACGGCTTGACCGGGGTGACTATGAGCTGTTCCAGCGTTCCGTTTTCTCTTTCCTTAACAATTGCAACCGACATGAGTCCAATGGCAACAGTCATTAAAACAAGGCCCATTATGTTGGGCACCATGAAATTTTTAGGCTTGAGGTCGGGATTGAACAAAATTCTTTCTTCGGTTGATATGGCTCCTGTTTCAGGCAGCCTCATGCCTTTTCTGCTTAAGATCTCATAGGTTAGGTTCCTGGAATAGCCCGATATTATTGTCTGCACGTAGCCGTTAACAACAATTGCATTACGGCTGTCGGAGCCATCCAGGATTGCCTGCAGGGGAGCCGGGCGCAGATTAAAAAGATTCCTTTCGAAATCTTCCGGTATGACTATTGCGGCTAATATCTTTCCGTCATCAAAAAGGCGGCTCAGTTCTTTATAGTCATTTACATACCTGTCAACAACGAAGTAGCCCGATTTTGAGAACTGGTCAATTATGTCCCTGCTCGTATGCGAGCGGTCCATGTCATAAACAGCCGTATGAATTACGTCCAGATCGAATGAAGCTGCATAACCTAAGAGCAGGAGCTGAATTAAAGGAGAGGTAAATATAACCATGAGCATCCTTTTGTCGCGCAGGAGCTGCTGGAATTCCTTGACTATAAAGCTTAGTATCGTTCTCATTATTCCTGCTCCTTAATGTTCAGGAATATTGACAAAAAGAAGAATACAAGTCCGAAAGCTGTCAGGCTCAGCATCTCCACCCATATGGCGCCGATGCCGGCACCTTTAATCAGAATGCTGCGCAGGATTACGATGAAGAACTTTGCAGGCGTTATGTTTGAAAGGGCCTGTATCACAGGCGGCATGTTCTCAATGGGGAAAATGAATCCTGATAAAATTATTGATGGCGTAAGGGAAAGAAAAGTTGCAATCTGAAAAGCCAGCTGGCGCGTGTTTGTTACTGCCGAGACAAACAGCCCCAGATTCAGTCCCGCAAAAAGAAAAAGCAGCGTTGAGAGCCCCAGAAGGAGATAGCTCCCTTTTACATAAATCCCGAAAAAAATGTAAGAGGCAATAAGTATCACGATAAACACAAAGAGTATTACAGCCGCATAGGTTATGATTTTGCCAGTGATAATTTCAACAAAAGATGTCTGAGAAATCTTAAGGAGGCTTATTGTGCCTGTTTCCTTTTCATTGGCTACAGACATTGCAATTGAAACAACCGCAACAATGGTCAGAATAATTGCAATAAGTCCCGGAACAAAAAATCTTGCCGATCTGAGCTCTGAATTATAAAGGTATAGTGTATTTAAGTTTATTCCGGGAATGCTTGCAATGCCGTACTTATAGGATCTTTCTTTTTCGATATCTTTTGCAAAGGTCAGAACAGAGCTTTTCATGTAGTTTGTGACTGCTGTAGCAATGCTGCCCTCGGAGCCGTCTATTAAAAGCTGGATTGCTGTGTTCTCATTTGCATAGATCTTTCTGGAAAAATTCTCCGGGATTACGACAACGCAGCGGACCTTATTTTCATTTAAGTATTTATCGGCCTCAGTCCCGGTATTCAGTGCGGCAGCAAAGCTGAAATACTCCGAGTGGCTGAAAACGTCTATAAGGCGTCTGCTTTCAGGACTCTTATCCTCATCCAGCACGCCCACTTTAATTCCATAGAGGTCGAAGTTCAGAGCGTAGCCCAGAATGACCGTAAGGGTTACCGGGAGGAAGAGGAAAGCAAACAAAATCAGCCTGTCGCGCAGGAACTGTTTGAATTCCTTCTTAGATATTGCCAGTATCCTGTTGACAACAAGTGAAATCTGTTTTCTGCTCATATATGCGGATAAATTCATAAAAATAAATTAGCACATACACCTATAATTGGCAAACATAGTGATCTCCAAAAGAAAATTAAATATTTTCTTTCTTCAGAATATAAAATAAGCTAATTTAGAGACCCGGTATCTTATTTTAGGAAATCAGCCGGGTATTTTTCAAAATTACATTCAAAGAGGAGAATATATATGGAAACAGTTCAGCAGGTACTGGACACAATGAAAAAGGCGCAGAAGCCTTTATCAGCAGGACAGATCGCCGAGATTTCAGGCATTGAAAGAAAAGAAGTCGATAAAGCCATGAAAAAGCTTAAGACTGAAGGAAAAATCACTTCACCCAAAAACTGCTACTGGGAACCCGCAAAATAAGCTTCGGTACTTCAGCTAATAAAATTGTATTTATGGCTGCCTGCCCTGAAAAGGCAGGCGGCCTAAAGCCTTCCTGCCCATGTTTGTTTTCTTATCCAATATTCTTATCTTTTTTCATAAACAAACCCTGCATCCATATGATAAAACTTAAAAGAATTTATGAAGAATATGAGCCTGCTGACGGCTATAGAATTCTGGTCGACCGTCTGTGGCCAAGGGGAATAAAGAAGGAATCTTCACACGTTGACCTCTGGCTTAAGGAACTGGGCCCCAGTGATGAACTGAGGAAATGGTTTAATCACGACCCCGCAAAGTGGCAGGAGTTCAAAAAGAAGTACCACAGCGAACTCTCCCGTAAGAGTGATCTCTTAAATGAAATCCGGGATGCGGAAAAGGAAAATAAAAACGTAACAATCCTATACGGGGCAAAGGATACTGAACATAATCAGGCCGTTGTGATTGCTGAAATGCTATGAGCTGAAATGCTATGAGCTGAAATGCTATGAAAAATTTTAAGCCTAAAAGAAGTTTCATATCTGCAGGAATTATATATTTGTAGTATTAATCTTAATGAGCTTCATTTCTTTACCTGGGAGGAACAATAAATGTATAATGCCTTATTTTTAATTCTGCTTTTAGCTGCAGCTTTCCTGTTTTTTACAGGCGCAAAAAATCAGAAAAAGGGAAGAATGACACTGGGCGCAGTAATAGCAGCCCTTACAATTTTCTTTTTCTGGTTTATGGATTTCTGGGGCGAAGCCCTCTGGTACGAAAGCTTGGGCTACGGCGACCGTTTCTGGATCATTAATTCCTCAAATATAGGCTTTGGAATTGCAGGCGCTCTTCTGGGCTTCATCTTAATCTACCTCCTTATGCTCTCAATCCCCAAAAGGCATAAGATTGTCCATATCTCAGCCAGACTGCTTGGACTTCTTATTGGAGGATTATGGGGATATTCAAACTGGGAGGTAATTCTTAAATTCTATAATCGTGTTGACACCGGGGTTATGGATCCTGTGCTCGGTAAAGACGTGGGATTTTATCTTTTTTCACTTCCTTTTTATGACGCCCTTTACTGGCTCCTCCTTATTGCTTCAGCTATTGCACTAATTGCAGCACTTGCAGTCAACTTTACGCGTTTCAGGGAAAATAATATATTCCTTTATTTGCCATATGAGTTTGAAATCAACTCTTCCGGATGGTCCTCACCGCTTTTTCTTACTGCCTCCGTCTTTGTCTTTATGCTGGCGCTGGGGCGCTATCTGGAACGTTATCACACTATGTTTTCAACAACAGGCGTTGTGGCAGGACCGGGCTGGACAGACGTTAATGTACTTCTGCCGGCATTGTCTGTTGTAATTATCCTTCTCATCCTGATCGGACTCATACTTTTAATTCCCTATACCCGCGTTAAAGCTGGGGAGTTTTATTCCAGGAAGTTCCGCCCTTTCAGGGACCGCCCTTATATCGGCGTGCTCGCGCTTCCGGCGGTTCTTATTATAGTTATCTGGATCATCGCCTTCGGGGCCATTCCGCAGGTTTTTCAGTGGCTTCTGGTGGAACCGAACGAAATTACATTTGAACGCCCATATATCCAGAACAATATTAAGTTCACGCGAATGGCATTCGGACTCGACAGGATTGAGGAAAAGGAATACCCTAATACGGGAACATTCACTCAGGAGACGGTTCAGGCTAATCCGAACATATTTAATAACGTAAGGCTCTGGGACTGGAAGGCGCTGGACGCAGTCTACAGGCAGTTCCAGTCCATAAGACTTTACTATGAGTTTTCAGACGTGGATGTGGACCGCTATGAAATAAACGGGACGAAGCGGCAGGTCATGGTCTCCGGGCGCGAGATTAATCTGGATAACCTCCCGCCGCAGAGCCAGACGTTTGTAAATAAGAGATTCCAGTATACACATGGCTACGGAATTACAATGGCTGCTGTAAATGAATTTACAGAGCAGGGGCTTCCGCACCTTCTTATAAAGGATATTCCGCCAGTAAGTGAATATCCGTCTCTTGATGTAAAGCAGCCTCAGATCTACTTCGGCGAGGATACCCGCAGTCATGTTGTTGTAAATACAAAAGCAAAGGAGTTTGATTACCCGAGCGGCGAGGATAACGTATATACAAAATATGCCGGGAAAGGCGGCGTGCGGCTTTCAAGCTTCTTCAAGAAATTCCTTTACGGCTGGAAGTTCGACGGGACTAATTTCCTTTTCTCCGATTACCCGACGGATGAGAGCCGGCTCATGTTTCACCGCCAGATTCAGGAAAGGGTAAAGCTCCTGGCCCCGTTTCTTAATTTCGACAAAGATCCCTACATTGTCCTTGCAGGCGGAAAACTCTACTGGATGATTGATGCTTATACAACTTCAAATTACTATCCCTACAGCCAGCCTTTTTCTGCACAGGAGAATATTCCTTATAAAGAGGGAAATGAGACCAGGACGCTGACCACCGATTTCAGCGGTTACCTTGAAGGAATAAACTATATACGCAATTCCGTTAAGGCTGTTATTGACGCCTACGACGGGACGGTAAACTTCTACGTCATGGATAAGAAAGATCCGATCATAAAAGTATGGAGCAGGATATTTCCTCACCTCTTAAAGCCTAAAGAGGAGATGCCGAAGGATATTCTTGCCCATATAAGATATCCGATTGAGATGCTTTTAACGCAGGGAATGGTCTATGCGAAGTATCACATGACCGATCCCACCGTATTCTACAACCAGGAAGATCTCTGGGTCAGAGCCACGGCAAAATATTACAGCGAGGTGCAGCCTGTTGACCCCTACTATATTATGTGGCAGGTGCCCGGAACCTCGTCTCAGCAGTTTGTCTTAATGCTTCCTTTTACACCCAAGAACAGGCAGGTGCTTATTGGCTGGATTGCAGGGATGTGCGATCCTGAAAACTACGGACGCTTTATTTCCTACCAGTTCCCGAAGGACCAGACTGTCTTAGGGCCCCAGCAGGTGGAAACCAAGATTGACCAGGATCCCTACCTTTCCGGTCAGCTTACGCTCTGGGATCAGCACGGAAGCAAGGTTATACGCGGCAACGTGCTGGCAATTCCGGTTAACAACACGCTTTTCTATGTGGAACCTATTTACCTCCAGGCCGAAACCGCGGCATACCCGGAGCTGAGGCTAGTTGTGGTAATGCATAAGGAAAACATGAGTTATGCCAAGACTTTTGAGGAAGCCTTAAACGGACTGTTCAGCCGCCAGCCTCAGCAGGTGGAAACTGCCTCAGCAGGGACAAAGCCACCGCAGCAGCAGACGCCAGGGCAGCAGGCATCCCCAATCGGGGCACAGATAAAGGCTGCCAACGATGCATTTAACAATTACTTAAGGCTTCAGGGAGAGAAGAAATTTCCCGAGGCAGCCCGTGAGCTTGAAAAGCTGCAGCAGTCCCTGCAGTCACTTTCAAGCCAGTCCAAATAGCAGGATAATTATATCAATAAATTTATCAGGCAGATGCTGAAGGTTCAGGAGCCATGAGAATTTTTTTAAGCTCCTGGACGTTCAGCTCTGTTTCAAGTCCTTCCTTGTGCCAGTGTTTTTTGCATCCGCAGAAGTCGAGTATAACGCACTGTGCGGGAACGTCGTAGCGCTTGAGTTCCCAGCCCCCTTCAACAAGTGTTGTAATGCAGGCCGAAGCAATAACGCCCAGGCTCTTTGTGCCTTCTTTTGGTCCCCACAGGGAAAGGTCGGATGCATGCGGAATAACATAAACCTCAAAATTATATTTCTTTCCCATCTCCCGGATCTGGTTAACGTGGCAGCCTGCAAGGCAGCCTTCGCATCTGAGGCCTCCGGGTACTTTTGCGGCTTCACATTCTTCAGCCGGGCGGCCTCTCATGCAGCCCGGAAGCAGAACGGCTTTAGTTTCAGTTTTCTGAAACTCCTTCCTGAAAGCCCTGTTCATCAGTTCGGCTCCAGCCATATTAAGATGATATTCCGCGCGGGAACGTGTACAGGATATCCTGTCCTCGCGCCAGAGGTAATGGACGTAAGAGTCTTTCAGGAAATTTTCCACGTTTTCTGTGTATTTGCCGAGGGCCTGAAGAGAGCTTTCCTGAAACCAGATGGTGAAGTTGTGGATTACTGAAAAAATACTTAAAAGCTCTTCCTGGGTCTTTAACTGCCAGAAAGCCCTCCAGCGTATAAAACGCAGCGCCTGTTCTCTGAACTCTCCGGTTGCTTCAAACCATTTGCAGACGTGGTCTATCTGAGTTAAAGTAGGAAGCGGTAGATCATTTGAGGATTTCTTTGGAAGTAGAAAAAGTGTGGTAAGGAGCCCCCGCGCAATATCTATATAAGGCTTTACTTTCTGATGCTTCTTGCGCCATTCAGACATGCGGGATAATGTAACAAAAGGTGCAGCGTGGACACGCATGGCAGTCTCGGCATAAGTCTGCCACAGGACGCCGAAACTGATCAGTTCAAGAATATATTCTTCATCTTCACGGATTTCCTCCAGTTTATATTTAAGGAGATAACTCTTAAAGTCACTGACAAGCGGCATAATGGAATCTTTTGCATGAAGCAGCACCTCGTCGGCATAGCTGCTTACGGTCTTATAGTATTCCTGTGAATTTTTGTTCCCGCTTCTAAGAGAATAGGTGATCGCTTCCATGAATATTCCCCCAATGAATTCAATAATCCTTCCTGGAAAATATAAACAAATTAATAATTGTTTCCAGAGTGAAAATTATGCCGGAAGGGACTTAGCAAAAAAGTCCCTGAAAAGGAGTACCTTCAGGGGCTGAATTCCAGAGAGGATGATTTATCCGGCAGGAATTAGAATTCCTGCCCAGCCGCCCCCGGGGCTATCAATATGATGCCGCCACACGCCCGAGGAGGGGGCAGGCTGACCGCGGCATCAAAAAAAATATGGATTCTTAAGTTGATGTGCTAAGCCTTAGCGGTGAGGGTAAAACAGGGGATAAACCGAGGGGCAGAGAAGATCTCTGCCCCTTGGATGTCTGCAGTTCTCTTTATTTAAGGAGTACCAGTTTTCTGCTTTCCGTAAACGCACCAGCCTGAATTCTGTAGATGTAGATTCCGCTTGGCAGGTTTGATGCGTTGAACTGAACCGAGTAGGATCCCGGATTCCGGACTTCATTCATCAGCACTGTAACTTCCTTCCCCATAACGTCGTAAACTTTTATGCTTACAAGTCTAGCCTCCGGAATGGAGAAGCGTATTGTTGTTGAAGGGTTAAACGGGTTCGGATAGTTCTGGCTCAGGCTGTAGGAGAGAGGCTGAGTGCTGCTGTTGCTTACACCGCTGGTAGAGGATTCGCTGCTGGAGTGCTGCCCATAGGTAATGCCTCCCCCTTTTCTTACCGCCCAGGCATTACCCTCTCCGTTACGGGCCTGTGTCAGATACAAATATGCGTTTGTATCCGGTGCCGTATAGGCTACATTCCATGTGCTGTCGCCGAAGTTCTGGGAGGTGTAGATATGATTATCCGGTGCAGCTTTTGTTCCCAGTCTCGTCATAAAGCTGTCCCAGTTTTCATGCACAATAATTCCTGTAATGAGTCCTGTGCCTGAAGCGTTAAGGGTTCTCCAGGTGTTCCCCTTGTCAGTTGTCCTCAACAGGCTATCGCCGCCAAGGAGTCCGTTATCATTTGAGAAGAAAATAGCGGAAATATCCTTCATTGACTTAGTTGGTTTTGCTGTCCAGGTTTTGCCTGAATCTACGGACACGTAGAGTGTGGAGTCATTGGTTCCGAAGGCTATCATTTTGGACAGGGAGTCGCCCCAGACGGAATTATTCCATCCGGAATCGGAGGCCGCAGCTTTGGGGATTTTGATTCCGGTTGTATCCCACGAGGCGCCGCCGTCAGTAGTTTTCCAGATAGACCATTTCCCATTGACGGGGTTTCCGCAGGCTACGCCCATGCTTGAGTCTATCATAAATATGCCGTTAATGAGGCTGCCGGTCTGTGTAAAGACTTTTGTCCAGGTCTTTCCTCCATTATTTGTTTTGAAGATATAGGCTGTGGTCTTTTTATTTATGGTGTCTGTCAACGGGGAAGCGCTGCAGAGGGCTCTTGAGGAATCGATGGCGAATATGTTCAGGATGTCCATGGTATCGAGTACAGTACCGCCTCCCACAGACTGCCAAGTATTGCCTTCATCAACAGTACGCAGGACAATCCCATGCATGCCGCTTATCCAGGCGATTTTATTTGTTACTGACGAAATGGAAAGAAGATCCTTTTTTGTGCCTGATGTCTGTTCCTTCCATTCATGAGCGAAGACTGAAAAAGATAAAGCTAAGAAAAAGAAAATGGTAAAACGTTTCATATAATGCCCGGCCTTTCTATTATTCACTAACATGCGAATAATCATTTTAAATGGTTTTGTTTACTAATTTAAAGTGCCCTAATCCCTGTATGCCATGACTGCAGAATCTTCCTTATATGCGCTTTCAGGCGGTATTTAACACAACTGGGACTTAATGTATGTGTCTAATTAATAGATTAAGCGAGAAAGGAGTGCATTGTCAAGGTAAATGGGAAAGAACCCCGGGAAAATAGCGGGGCATATTGTCCTATTATCGGATTTAGAGTTCAGTCAGGAAGAAACATTTAAAAAAGTATTCCTTGCTAGAAAACATATATTGTATTAGCTTAGAAATTACTTTTTATCTTTCTGGGTTCCGTGCCCCAATCGGGGAATTTGAGTCTGACAAGTAGTCACTTTTTTCAAGTTCGCTTTTCCATTAGTCTTATTCTTAATTCATCTTTTATCAATTACTTTGGGGATTCCAAATGAAGAAAACTTTTTCAATTGTGGGATTGCTGGTGCTGCTGTTTTCCTTTAGCACTTACGGGCAGTTGAATTATAGGTTCTCGGCTGCTCCGGGAACGTTTACGCCTCTTACCGGGGCCTCAGCCTTTGCTTCCTGGACCACAGCAACTGCGAATGATGACGAATTTTCAGTTGCAACAGATATCGGGTTCACTTTTAATTATGCCGGAACTGACTATACTCAGTTTCAGGTTTCTACAAACGGTTTCTTAAGGTTTGGAACGGGTCTCGTTTCCTCCACCTCTGCTGATGCTCTGGATGGAACTTTAAGGAAGATCGTTGCACCTTTATGGGACAATCTGGCAGTTACAGCAACTGCTTCGGATATAACCTATCTGCTTGAAGGCTCTGCCCCAAACCGTACGCTTACAGTTGAGTGGAAAAATGTAAAGTGGAATAAATCTGCTTCAGCGGCAAATTCAGAGTTCCAGGTAAAACTTTATGAAGGCACCAACAAAATTGAATTTGTTTATGGTGCTATGACTAAGGCAGCCACACCAGCTACTTCAGCGTCCATAGGACTTGCTGACAATACATCAATTACAAAGGCTGGTTCGGCCACGGGTAAATTCTTAAGCATCAACGTCGGCGGAACAGCAGGTGCAAGAGTATACCACCAGACAATGAGCGTTCCTTTTTCAGCTATAACAAATTCTCCTGATCCGAACACAGTGTTTACTTTTGAGCCGGTAACACCTGCACCGATTGCTGCAGGTACATACACAGTAGGCGGAACAAATCCGGATTACAAGACTTTAAGTGATGCTGCCATGGCGCTGAACATAAATGGAATAGCAGGGGCAGTTGTTCTGAAAGTCCGCGAAGGTTCATATGATGATGTATTTCATCTCATCGATGTAAGCGGAACTTCTGCTTCTAATACGATTACTCTGATGAATGAAAGCGGAACGGTTGTAGTTTCACCTATGAACGGCAGCAGCGGCAGTACTGCTGGTGCTTCAAGTGCTGATGCTATTATACGTCTTGATGGTACTCAATATACTACAATCCAGGGACTAACCTTAAATGACAATGGTCTGGCGAGTGTCCAGTTTAAGTTTGATCTTGGAGTCTGTGTAGGCAACTCCCAGTTGAACGGAAATATGATCCAGGGAGGCCGTTTTAACTATTTCAAGGATCTGAATATTGACATGAAGTGTACTACCGGGACTAACCATACGGGGGCAATCGGTTTCCGTTTTTATACCAGTGGCTCAGCAGAAACGGATACAAGTCTGGCAACAAGCTATAATAAGATAGAAAATTGTACCGTAACAGGATTTTGGCGTGCAGGAGTTAAAACCTATGGCATCAGCGGAGTAAACCCTGACCGCGGCAATGTGGTTACAGGTTGTACATTCGGCAATTTTTCAATCAAATCCGGCACCGGCTCTGATGTCCGCGTTTTTGAATTGGACTGCGAAAAGAGCATTCTGATTGAGAAAAACAAGATCCAGAATATTGAAACCACAATCATGACAACGAACAATATTTATGGAATCTGGTTTAACCCCGCCTCAAGCGGAACAAATTTCAGCACCGGGACCATAATAATCCGTAACAACGAAATTGACTCTCTTTCAAACAATGGAACAGGAGTTACAACCGGTGTGGCAAGAGGTATCTGCTTCAACGCAGTTGGTGCAAATACTGATATGCAGATTTATGGAAATAAAATTCATAACCTATACAGCAGCGGAACCACCGGAAATGCCGACGCAATATTCGAAAACATCAGTGCCGGAACTACCGTTACCTCAGAGATCTATAATAACATGATCTATGACCTGAAGGCGCCAAAATCAACAAACACCAGTACAGCAGTAAGAGGAATCGCTCTGCTGAACGGCGCAGGCGCAGGTACTTTTTCGGTTTATAACAATACAATATACCTGGATAATCTGGTTACTCCGGCAGTTACAGGCACAAACGTTGCTCACCGCTCGGCCTGTGTGTACATCGGAACTTTTTCAACGGGTATTCTGGATCTTCAAAACAATATTTTGGTCAACAAAATGGGTACAAGCTTTACAGGTACAGGAGTTTCTTCGGCTGCCTGCTTTGCTGCTACAACCACAGGGCTTTTAGCTGCAATAAAATCAACAAGCGACAATAACCTTTATTTTGCTGATACTACAATCGCAAACAACTGTACTGCTTTTGGTGGAACTACAGTCTTAAGAACAATGTCTGACTATAGGGCACTTGCAAACATGGGTTCAAGAGAAAGCAATTCATTCTCAGCAGATCCTGCGGCATCATTTTTAAGCGCAGTAAAGCCGTATGACTTTCATATAAGTCCATCATCATGGCTTGTGAAATCACAG
The DNA here is from genome assembly GCA_036261625.1 of Ignavibacteriales bacterium. Lineage (GTDB taxonomy): Bacteria > Bacteroidota > Ignavibacteria > Ignavibacteriales > SURF-24 > JAAXKN01. Next base: position 45,552 of record DATAKL010000068.1, read on the forward strand.
GGAACTCCAAACGCCATAGTTTCGTCCGATATAGATGGAGATGCAAGAAGCACAGATTTTGCAACCGGACCTGTATCAATAGGCGCAGATGAATACATTCCTACCGGCAAGCCTTCGGTTACAGTTACAGGAAGTATTGCTGACGGCGAAACCATGGCATTCACAGGCTTTGACGGCAGAACAGTAGGCGAAATTACATGGCACAAAGGCAAAGGCACTCTGCCCGATTCAGCAGCTTTTGCTTACGTTCCGGGAGGCCAGCTGACTACACCTGCTCCGGCTTCCATTTTCAAAAACTATTCGCTTTCAACATTCGGCGGAGCAAAGGGCTGGAACGCAGACCTTAAACTCTACTATAACCCTTCTTCAGAGTTAAACGGCATTCCTGAAGCGGATTTGAAGATGCACCAGAAATCAGGGGACCTCTGGAGCCAGCTGCCTACAACTATTGACGCGTCAAAACATTTCGCGCTGGTTAACATAATCGGAGGTGCCGATTTTACGCTGGGTAAAGATGCTCCCGTTCCTACAACTTCAATTGCCTCGGCAAGAGAAGACTTAAATGGCGATCTCGTACCCGACAAGAAAGGACAGACATTAACGATTGCTGGTGTGGTGGTCACAGATAATCTCACAGCCAGTGATACAGGAAGCGTCTATTACTTAAACGACAGGACTGCAGGAATTGTTCTCTCAGCAGCGAAGAAGTTCACAAAGGAACTAGCCATTGGCGACAGCCTCCGTGTAACGGGCCTGATCAGCCAGTTTAACGGTCAGACAGAGATCGTTCCGGCTGATACTATAGTAGGCGAGGCAGGAAGCATGAATCTTCTTAAAGAAAAAGCTTCTCTTCCCAATCCTGTAGTTGTAAGCATAAAAGACCTCAATTCTGAAGAGTACGAAGGCAACCTTGTTGTAGTAAGGGGGCTTTCAAAGATGAGTTCGAGTAATCCGTGGCCTGTTGCTAAGGATACTTTAATGACAGTTGGAGCCGGATCGGATTCCCTGTCAATGTTTGTTGACATGGATACAAAGCTGCCCGGCTCGGCTGAACCTGAATGGCCTCTGGACATCACGGGCGTAGTTGCCCAGAATTCCGTAAATCTTAATGACGGTTACATGCTTATCCCCAGAAACACCTCTGACGTAAGCGTACCTGTTCTTACTCTGGCCACAGCAAGGGAAGACCTGAATAATGACTTCATCCCGGACAGAAAGGGACAGACACTCAAGGCTAAGGGCATTGTCGTTTCACCCGACTTTACGGCCAGTGCCGGAGGTAATAACTACTACATTACAGACGGAACGGCAGGCGTACTCCTCTACTCAGGCAAAAAACTCTCTACTGCTCTTAACATCGGCGACAGCATAGCTGTAAAAGGCAGGATAGATCAGTACAAAGGTGCCACTGAATTCGTTCCTCTTACTACGGAAGTAGGGGAAAATGGAAGCGTTACGGTCCTTAAGACAAATGCAAGGGTTCCCTCTCCGATCGAAATATCGGTTAAGGACGTAAATTCAGAGAAATATGAAGGAAGCCTGGTCAAAGTTAAAGGCCTCAGCAAGAAGCCTTCAGGCACCTGGGCCGCTTCAGGCAAGAACGCAAGCATATGGGTTGAAGCCGGTAACGACTCGACCATACTATTCATCGATGCTGATACGGATATCGACGGAACAGATGAAGTAAAGTGGCCGGCTAACATTACAGGCGTAATCAGCCAGTACACATCTTCGGCTACTGCTAACGACGGCTATGAACTCCTCCCGAGGAGTGTTAAGGACTTTGACGTTGTAAACGGAGTTGAAGAAGGTGCTAAGGTTCCGGCCAGCTATGCTTTAAGTCAGAACTACCCGAACCCGTTCAACCCTTCAACTACGATCACATTCGACCTGAAGTCAAATGCAAACGTAACTCTTAAGATCTACAGTGTTCTTGGACAGGAAGTCCTGACGCTTGTCAACGGAGGCTTAATGCCGGCCGGTCACAAGACAATGACCTTCAATGCTTCAAATCTCCCCAGCGGTATGTATATCTACAGACTTGAAGCAAGGGGAATTGACGGAAGTAACTTTACGGGCGTTAAGAAAATGATGCTCCTTAAGTAATACTCCTCTGATCCTTTAATAAAAAAAGCCGGCTCATGAAAGAGTCGGCTTTTTTTTATCCCAGACTTCAAAATATGTAGCATCATTTCTGAATATTTTGTATCCTCATAAATATACTATCAGAAACTGAGGAAGCGATGAAAGTTGGTATAGTTGGAGCGGGACTAGTAGGCTCAACCTCGGCTTTTGCAATTGTGATGACAAAAGCTGCAAGTGAAATAGTTTTAATAGATGCCAATGAAAAGCGTGCAATTGCCGAGGCGGCCGATATTCAGCACGCTGTTCCCTTTACACACGCCACCGACATACACGCAGGGCGTTATGAGGACCTGAAGGATGCAAAAGTCATTATAATTGCAGCCGGTGCAAGCCAGCGACCGGGAGAAACGAGGCTCGCGCTTTTCGAAAGAAATGCCGCAATATTAAACCAGATAATTTCAAGCGCGGTGGAATTTGCCCCTGGTGCAATATTCCTGATTGCAACAAATCCTGTAGATATAATTACACATATAAGCACTAAAATTGCACGGAAGCATGGAATTCCATCTTCGCACGTAATAGGATCGGGCACAACTCTGGACACCGCACGTTTCAGGGCGCTTGTCGGTATGCATGCGGGAGTCGATTCACAGCACGTGCACGGCTATGTAATAGGTGAACACGGGGACTCTGAAGTACTTACATGGTCTAATATAGATATAAGCGGAATTCCTCTGGAAGACTTCATAAGTTTCCGCCAGGTGGAATTTAATGACCAGGTCAGGCGCGAAATTGACGAGGGGGTGCGCAATGCCGCCTATAAGATTATTGAGGGCAAGGGCTCAACCTATTACGGCATAGGAGCTGCCATAGCAAGAATTGTAGACGTCATCAACAGGGATAACCGCGCTATTATGACTGTTTCAACCATAAATGAAGATGTTGAAGGGGTAAAAGAGGTGGCCCTTTCACTGCCCCACCTGATCGGCGGTAGCGGCGACCTGGGTACACTTCCTTTAAGACTAAGCTACGAGGAAAGACTTCTGCTTAAAAGAAGCGCCCAGATAATAAAAGAAAAAATTGATGAATATGAAAACAAGGGGGAAAAATAATGCAGGAGAGCCCTGCGTTATTTTCCGGTAAATGTCTGCTGAAATTCTTAAATTGCCAGCCGGTAATTAAATAATCCGCCATGTAACAAAATGGAAAATTCCTTATGAAATTCAGATTTACTATAATTTTATTTTCTCTGTTTATTTTTACCTGTTTCAACCCGGCCTTAATTTATGGCCAGAAGGCTCCGGAAAGAGAAGTTGCAGTCACCTTTGATGACCTTCCTGCAGTAACCACAAGGCATGACATTAAATCCTTCAGGGAGCTGACAGATAACCTCCTCTCAATAATAAAAGAAAACCATGTGCCGGCTGTAGGTTTTGTAATAGAAAGCCACCTTTATGATGATAACGGATATAATCCACAGAGGGCAGAGCTTCTTAATAAATGGCTCGATAACGGATTTGAGCTTGGAAATCATACTTATTCACACATGAGCCTTAACAGAATCCCGCTTCATGAATATGAAGAGGATCTGATAAAAGGTGAAACAACAGTGGGTAAAGTTTTGAAAGATCATAACATGAAACTCAGGTATTTCAGGCACCCATTCCTTCAGACCGGCAGAACGATTGCAGTAAGGGACTCATTTAATAATTTCCTTGCTGAAAGAGGCTATACCGTTGCTCCTGTAACTATTGACAATTCCGACTGGATATTTGCACGCGCATACGACAATGCAAGGGACAGGGGTGACAAAGAGATGATGAAGAAAATTGCAGATGCATATATTCCCTACATGGAGAGCAAATTCGAGTATTATGAAAATCAGTCCGTTAAGCTCTTCGGGCGCGAAGTCAGGCAGGTGCTTTTAGTCCACGCCAATACAATTAATTCGGAGCACTTCGGCGAAATAGTTAAGATGCTTAAAAGCCGCGGCTATAAATTCATTACACTGGGAGAGGCTCTGAAAGACACGGCATACAAGTCGCCCGACACCTTTACGGGTGCCGGCGGCATCAGCTGGCTTCACCGCTGGGCATATACAAAGGGGTACCGGGGGGAATTCTTTAAGGGTGAACCTGTGACACCGGAATTCGTAATGAAAGAGGCCGGAGTTACAGAGGAATAATTCTGATTCCTTATCTTTTCAGACCTGAAGTTGAAAACGTTAATTCCCGAAGCTTCTTGAAAGAGCTTCGGGAATGTATTATATTTATCCTCTATGGGAAGAAGAATCAAAAGCGGTATCATCTCTTTTATGTTCCTCATTTGGGGCACATGCACGTTATCTGCACAGGAAGTTTATTCGGGCAGCATTTCACCCGTATTTAAGAGACAGAACTCTTTCGGAAGTCATGGTTTAAGCCTCCGCAATACACCTTCTTTTGCACCCATGTCTCTTTCATCCGTTTCTGTAAAGGCGCCTGATCCTGACATCAGGATATACAGCGGACTGGGAGAGAACATTGTAAACAGCTTTAAGGGCAATAACCTTTACCTCCACGCTGCAGGAATTGTATCAACTGCACTTATTGTAACAACCGGCAGCGACTATTATGTCTTCAAGTATTTTAATGAGCACCCGGCATACGGCAATGCGGCAAGACCTGTTATCCATTTTGCGCAGTATTTTCCGTTTGCCGTCATGGGTTCTCTTTACGCATACGGAAAACTGAATACGGATCAGGAGGCTGTTGCGGCATCATTCGCCGTACTGCAGTCCTCGGCACTGGCACTGGTTTATAATTCGCTTCTTAAGGCAGTAACAGGAAGGCCGCATCCGAACTGGCGGGAGGAAAGTGATATGGAGGGCTTAAGTAAAACCTTCCGCTTCGGTTTTCTTCGCGGCGGCATATTCTGGGGCTGGCCCTCGGGTCACACGTCCTCCACCATGGCCGTTGTATCTGCTCTTACCAGCTTTTATCCCGACAAGACCTGGCTTAAAATTGTGGGCTACGGTTATACGGCTTATATGATGTTCGGTGTTTCCTCGCTTAACCGGGGCGGAATGCACTGGTTTTCCGATGCCGTGGCTGCTGCATTCATGTCCTATGCCATCGGTTCAACTGTTGGGAAATATTACCGCAGCCAGTTTGAAAACAGAGCTCCTGCACAGGCCGGAGGACCGGTAAGTCCACAGATGCAGTTTTTCCCCGATTTCAGCTTCTCAATACCGCTATAAATATCCCCATGTACAATCCTGTGGTTAAGAATTTCACGGATAATTTCGTAAGTTAATACCCGGGAATTAACCATTTCCAAAAACATACCTGTCAGATGAAATAATTTTAAGGGGAAACAATTTTGAAGTATTTTCTACTGTTTATTGCTATAATTCTATATACAGAAGTTTCTAACGCGCAGAACTTTACTGTTAAAGGTACTGTGAGCGACTCCTATTCCAATGAGGCGGTTTCCGGGGTAAGAGTTACACTTTCCGGAAACAGTTCCAACACGGAAACCGACAGTCTTGGCAGTTTCATAATTCACGGTCTTAGTGCCGGGAAATATTCCCTCAGCTTTTCAAAAATCGGATACACGGCAAAAACAATAAATTTTTCTTTGTCTTCAGATAAGCATGAAGAAGTTCTTAAGGTCAGCCTTGTCGCGCTTACACTGAGGGATATTTATGTTACGAGCACGAGGTATGAAGAAAACCTCAGGGATGTTCCGCTTCCTTTGGAAGTGATGACTGAAACTGAAATAGAAAAGACTCCCGCCTTTACAGTCTCCGACATGCTGAAGAACAAACCCGGAATTGCACTTGAACGTGATGGGATCTGGGGCACAACCGTAAGTATAAGGGGCTTAAGCCGTTCGGCTATTGTAACCTTAATTGACGGGAACAGGATTGAAACAGCAACCGACATTTCGGCCGGACTGTCCTTAATTGATGTAAACGACATTGAAAGAATTGAGGTCATAAAGGGTGCCGCCTCTTCGCTTTACGGCACCGGTGCGCTTGGCGGAATTGTAAACATAATTTCCAAAAGCGGGCAGTACAGCGACAGTTTCAGAGTGGGGGGCTCTTTAAGTACGGGCTACAACTCAGTTAATAAAAGCGGGATCGGGAACGTGTCCCTGAATGCAGGCTCGGAGGCGTGGTTTGCACACCTGAGCGGTTCCTTAAGGGATGCCGGCAACGTCAGAACTCCCCGGGGAGTATTAAACAATAGTCAGTTTAAGGATAAGAGCTTTTCTGCCAGTCTTGGAGTTAAGCCTTTTGATGACAATGAACTGAAAGTTAACTTCCAGAGATTCTATGCCTCGAACGTAGGCATTCCAGGCGGCGGCAGTCTCTTCCCCTCAAGTGCAGTTGTAAGATATCCGACTGAGGAAAGAAACCTCCTAAGCGCTGAGTATGACATAAAAAACATTTCTGAAACGTTTATAAAATTCTCTGCAAAGTATTTCTACCAGTTCATTTTCAGAAATGTTGAAAACATTCCGAATCCAGGCGTGAGCGCATTCTTAAACGGGCAGCTTGTAAAGAAAGCTACCCCCTGGAAGGTCACACCAAATGCAAGGCATTATACAAACGGCATACAGCTGCAGAGCGACTGGGCACTTTCTGAGGGGAATTATCTTATAGCAGGCGTCGATGCCTGGCAAAGAGAGCTCGACAGCAGAAGGGAAAGGGCTTTTCTGATCCCGGCCTTTAAGGCTAACGGCGACTCCATAGTGGGCGAAAGGCCGCTTCCGGAGTCACGCTTCCGCAGTTTGGGCTTTTATGCTCAGGATGAGATTAAGATAATAAAAGACAAACTTAAAATGACACTGGGAGGAAGATTCGACCAGATCAGTATTACGAACCAAACGACCGGCAACCCTCTATACAGAATTGTAAACGGAGTAAGAACCGACCTCTCATCTTCCAAACCCACATGGAATGCAGGTAAGTCGAATGATAACTCATGGAGCGGGAATATTGACTTCCTTTATTCTTTTATCAGGGGAGTCAACTTTAATTTTAATCTTGCCCGGTCCTTCAGGGCTCCATCCCTCGAGGAGCGCTTCCGCTACATAGATCAGGGTAATGTTGTATACCTGGGTAATCCTGATCTTAAAGCTGAAGACGGCCTCAGTACCGATGCCGGAGTAAGAATTTTTAATGAAAGCTTTTCTCTTGATCTGGACGCGTTCTTGAACAACATGAGCAATATGGTTGTAGACAAGCCCGCAACTTATGAGGGAAGACCTGCTTTCATAAGCTCAAACGTGGGACGTGCAAGGCTCATGGGCTTCGACTTAAGCGCAGAGTACACTGTCTTAAGCCGTTACCAGTTCTATATGACAGCTTCATATGTTTCAGGAAGGGATCTGGAAAAAGATCTTTATCTGCCGCAGATCCCACCGTTTAACGGAAAGCTGGGGCTTAAGGTACCTGTTATGGATTATGCAGACGTTGACTTTTCGGCTACCGTTTTCTCTGCTCAGAATAAAGTTTCTCCGGGTGAGGTGAAGACTCCGGGTTATGCATATTTCGATATTTATCTGAACTCTGCCCCCATAAATTTGGGAAGCCGGAGCATTACGGTTTTTGCCGGAATTGAAAACCTTACAGACAAAGCCTACAGGAATCATCTGGCGTCAAACCGCGGATTATTGAACATTGAACCGGGAAGAAATTTCTTCCTGAAGATGAACTTTAACTGGTAAGAATATACAGGGGCATAATGAACTGGTTTATTTTAGCTTTTACTTCGGCCGTCTTTTCTGCAATGGCAGCTATTTCACAGAAGAAAGTGCTTTTTAAGATAGAGGGGCTCGAGTTCTCATTTTTAGTTTCAATAGTAAGCCTTATATTTTCTCTTCCCTTTATAGCGCTTACAAACTACAGTACTCTGGTGCCGGCAAATCTTTTTATTCTTTTTCTTAAGACTATTCCCGGCACGGCGGCATTTTTTCTTGTGATGCTTTCACTAAAGAACCTTGAGATCAGCAAGGCGCTTCCTTTGCTGGCCTTGACGCCGGGACTTGTAGCCATATTTGCCTTTATTATTCTGAAGGATGAACTTACCCTGACTGAAACAGGCGGAATAGTTCTTCTTTTTATCGGCACCTATCTCATTGAAACAAGGCCGGGGCAGAAAATATTTGATCCTTTTACTACGCTTATTAAATCAAAGAAGCACCATTATGTTTTAGGAGCGCTTCTTCTTTTTACTCTTACTTCAATTATCGACCGCTGGCTCCTGGGGCGATACAAACTGATGCCGGAGGCCTTCATGGGTTTTCAGCAGCTTTTTATGGCTTTTAATTTTCTGGCGGTAATATTCTTCATAAAGAAAAAGCCTCTTCATGTAATAAGGTCCATTGACACCTCAGTGTGGAAGTGGATTGTGCTGATAGCACTCCTTACAATTGTCTACAGGTACACGGAGATCCTGGCAGTCAGGAGCGCCTCTGTAGCGCTTGTACTTGCCGTCAAAAGGATATCGGTATTTATTGCCGTTGTAATTGGCGGCAGGCTCTTCAAGGAAAGCAGTCTCCTCTTAAGGGCAGCAGCCACCGTCATAATAATTGTGGGGCTTTTTGTAATAGCGGGATAATTTTGTGGCGGGGCAGAGAGTTACTATCCCTGCCCCGCATAGTTTCAGATGCTTATTGGAAATAAAGGCTCAGTCCAAGCTTTGCATAATTGCCGCTCAGATTCCAGCCTTTTACACTTGTATTTGCTTTTTGAGTAATGTGGTCAAAGGAAGAGTTTGTGTAAGTGCCGGTGCCTTCAGAATCCCACCAGTAATAATTGGCCTGCAGACCATACTCTGCCGATAAAGAAATACCCTTTGAGACAAACCACTCTACTCCCATGACACCGCTAATTCCAAACGACCATTGTTTTGATTTGGTTTCGTTATTCGAGATCATTGGAGAACTTCCGGCCGATCCCAAAATACTTTCAGTCTTCTCATAATTGTAATCGTAGCCCGCTAATGGACCGGCTCCTCCAAAAAGCAAAACTTTTGAAGCCGGATTAAAATACCAGATATGCTGGGCCGTCAGCTGAATAGAGGCGCCGGTTCTGTCTGTGCCGTTATTAGAGACCGGGAACACGGAATCTCTTTCAACATAAAATCCGGTTGTTTCACCGTCTCTGTTCTGACCTCCCAGTCCGATGCTTAATCCGATTCTTAAAGCGGTATTGCGGCTAAGATGATGCTTGTATGAAAAAACCGTACCCTGGAAGGACGTAAGGGTGAAATTGCTTGCGATCTGAAACTGAAGGGCTTTCGAACTGTCAGATAAATTCTCAGAAGATGATGTTTGTGTCTGGGCATTGAGCTGCAGGGAGGTAAATGCCACGAAGAGAACAACGGCAATTAAGGAGTTTTTCATTGATAATTCCTGTAATGTTGAAGAAATATTTATTAAGAAAAGTTGACACCCAAAGCACTCAGGCGGGGGAAATGAAATTACCTACGCCTCATGCACTGCTTTGGATTCTACTTTGCCAATATGCATTCTGATGAATTGGAAGATTTCCTCCATGGCTTCTCTGGCCTCCGGGATGAATGCCGGCAGGAAAGGGTAGCAGTGAATCATGCCTTCCCCCTTTCTGAATGTGACATCCACACCTGCCTTAATGGCCTTTTCTGTAAACTGCACCGAATCGTCAAATAGCTCGTCATCCGTTCCGGCCTGAAGCAGTAATGGCGGAAGCCCCTTAAGATCGCCGTATAATGGAGAGATGAGCGGATTTGCAGCGTCATTGTCTCCAGTATAATATTTGCTGAAGACCGTCCATGAATTTAAGGGGGCTACGGATACCTTATTTTTTGTCCTGTAGGACTGCCCCGTGCATTTAAGGTCTGTCCATGGGGAAACGGCAACTGCAGCCGCAGGAAGCGGAAGTGCGTTTTCTTTTATGGCAAGGAGTGTGGCAAGACACAAACCTCCACCGGCGGAATCCCCGAGGAATACGATATCTTTCGGAGAAATTCCCTCATGGAGAATCCATTTGTATGCCCTGATTGAATCTTCAACTGCCGCAGGGAAGGGGTTTTCAGGAGCCAGGCGGTACTCATAAGTCAGGGCCGGAATGCTCGTCCCTTTAACTATTCTTGCCGCATGAATCCGGTGGTCTGAACATGAGCCCGATACGTAACCTCCGCCATGAATAAAAAATATCACCTTATCCTTCTTTACTCCTTTGGGGAATATCCACTCAGCCTTGATATCTTTTATCTGTACGGGAGCAGCTTCAATCCCTTCGGGCAGTTTTCCGAACATCCTTGCCCCTTTTTCACAGGTTTCCCTGAATTCAGGTATGGAAGTGTTAAAATCAAAAACGTCCTTTCTTTTCAGCTGGAAACGAAGCAAGTGCCTGTTCATAATTATAAAACGGAACAGGCGGCTCTGAAAGCTTGTCATGGTGGTGCCTCCTCAATGGTAAACTGAAATTAATATGCGGACTTTGCCCCGGGGGCAATAATTAATGAATAAAAATTAATGAAATCGGAAGTAATTGTAAATATTCATGGAGGCGCCTCAGGCTTAACTGAAATTATTGGTGAAAAAATGGGTGCGATTTGCGTAAATTTACACGTTAAACAATTTTGGCAGTAAATGAAGAAAACTTATCCTCTTATAATAGCGGTACTTTTAATTTTTAATGCGACTAATGCACAGAATACTTTCAGGGCGCGCGTTCTGGATTCTGAAACAAAGGAAACTCTCTCCGGTGTTACCGTAAAGCTTGAAGGCACTCCAAATGGAGCTCAAAGCGACTCCCTGGGAAATGTAATAATTAAAAACGTTCCCAATGGCAAAGATAAATTTCAGTTCAGCTCCGTAGGCTTTGAGGAGACTGAAGTTGAAGCGGAGTTCCCTCCAATGCGGCGGGATACTGTATTCCTTGTCCAGATGAAACCGACCTCCCTTGCAACAGGTGAAGTAATGGTTACTTCCTTAAGGAGCAGTTCAAGAATTGAAGACCTGCCAATTAAAGTTGAAGTCCTCGGCTACGAAGAGATAAGTGAGGAAAACGGAATTGCCCCGGGAAATATAGTAAGCCTTCTTGGCGATATATCCGGCGTTCAGGTTCAGCAGACTTCTCTTGCCTCGGGAGAGCAGAGCCTTAAGGTCTTAGGCCTGGGCGGAAAATATACGCAGGTCTTACGTGACGGCCTTCCCCTTTATGAAGGCTTAGGCGGCGGGCTTGGACTTCTGCAGATACCGCCTCTGGACTTAAAACAGGTTGAAATCATTAAGGGCTCTTCTCCTATACTCTACGGGGGAGGCGCAATTGCAGGCATTATAAACCTGGTCTCTAAGGAACCTACCAAGAAAAAAGAATTTACCTTTACGCTTAACCGTACATCCTTAAGCGAGAATAACTTTAATGGATATTATTCACAAAGGGGAGAGGAGGCGGGCCTCACCTTGTTTGCTGCCCTAAATACCAGGAAGGCAACAGACGTGGATAAAGACGGATTTTCTGATTCGCCCGACTTTAATAATTTTTACATCCATCCCAGGCTTTTTATCTATCCCGACGAGACTTCCAAGCTTATTCTGGGATACTCTAACTTTTATGAAAACCGCACCGGAGGCGACATGGCTGTAATTGGCAATGAAGCCGGTGCGGCGCATTCTTATTTCGAAAGAAATACTTCCAACAGGAATACAGTCGAACTGAACTACCATAAGGATTTTAGCCAGAAGAGATCTCTCGACTTAAGATCCACGGGCAGCCTCTTCAGCCGGAACTTTGACATGCCGGACTTCAGTCTGGACGGCAGGCAGTTTTTAACTTACAGCGAACTTTCGTACTCAATCCCTTCGGAAGGGCACACTACGGCCTTCGGGCTTAACTTTCTTTCGGAAAACTATAAGACACTGTTCTCAGAAAATAAAAATATTAAGGGCTACAGCAATTACACTACAGGCTTATTTCTGCAGGATGAGTGGGCTTTCGAGGAAAAACTTTCGCTTGAAAGCGGACTGAGAGTGGATTATAACAATAAATATAAATTCTTTTTCCTCCCCCAGCTTTCACTTTTGTACAAGCCTGAAAAGAGCCTCAGCATGAGACTTGGCGGGGGAGCAGGCTATAAGACTCCGGGACTTTTTACAGAAGATGTTGAGGATAATGAACTTAAGGATCTTTTGTCCTTAAGCAGTTCAGTAAATGCAGAGCATTCCCTGGGTCTTAACTTTGATGCAAAGTATGAAGCCCTCCTTGATGAGGAGGTTTCACTTACATTCGATCAGGCATTCTATTATACAAGAATAAACGATCCTGTTTCAACTGAGAAAGTAAACGGACAGGTTCTGATAAATAACTTCTATAACTATTTCGACAGCAAGGGCTCCGAGTCTTACGTCCGCTTAATGGCCGATGAGCTGAATATCTATTTCGGATATAACTACACTCTGGCTCAAAGAAGCCTTAACGGTCTTAAGACGGATCTTCCATATACGCCGAAGAATAAGACTGCGGCCATTGTAACTTATGAAGTTGAAGGCCTGGGGCGCCTGGGCTTTGAGGCAAGCTATGTGGGGCGTCAGTATACGGAAGACAACATTGAAAAAAGAGGCTACTGGATAACTGCAGCCATGATTGCGGGAAGCTATAAGTATTTTGAAGTGGTATTTAATGTTGAGAACCTGCTCGATATGCGCCAGAGCAGGTATGAAAAAATTGTAACCGGCACACTCTTAAATCCCGTATTCCAGCCCCTCTGGGCTCCCATTGAGGGAAGGGTCTTTAACCTGTCGCTGAAAGTAAGCATGTAAATTTTCTTTCGGGAGAAGGGATCATGCTCCTTTCTCCCGGAGATCTTAAAAACTTCTGTCTTAATAAGTAATTTGTTGCCGCAACTTTTAATTACATTTTCCGCAATATGGGACAAGTCATAATTGGCAAGTCAGACTTCCGTTTCAACTGCCTCGTGCCTGAAAAGAGGAAGCGTAAAGCTGAAGGTTGTACCCTTGCCAAGCCGGCTTTCAACGCTAAGACTACCGCCGTTTTTCTCTACAAGCTCCTTGCAGAGAATAAGTCCCAGACCTGAACCGGACTCCCCGCGCGTTCCCTTCTGGCTGTATACGGAATCTATTCTGAAAATCTTTTCCGTAAGCTCGGGGCTCATTCCTATGCCGGAATCAGAGACTGAGATCTCAAGGAATTCTCCTTTCAGGCGTGAACTGACAGAAACTCGCCCCCCGACGCCGGTAAACTTAATTGCATTTGAAATAAGATTTCTTAAGATTGTTTCCACCATTTTCTTATCTGCCCTGGCCTTGTCATTTTCCTGCACCTCGTTTATAACGGTAATTGACTTATTAAGTGCAGATGACTTGAAGAGGTCCTTTATATTTTCCACTTCATCATAAAGCCTCAGCTCTGCAAAATCCATGCTGATTCTTTCACTCTGAAGCAGCGACCACTCAAGAAGGTTGTTTACAAGTTCAAATATTTTTTTTGCCGACTGGTTTACCAGTCCTGCATATTCCGATATCTCCTCCTGGCTCAGATTCTTTGAGTTTTCCGCCAGTTCGCCTGAAATTCCTAAAAATCCGAAAAACGGGCTCTTAAGGTCGTGGGCGATAATTGAAAAGAACTTGTCTTTTGTAGCATTCGAGATCTTAAGTTCCTCGTTAAGTCTTTTCAGCTCTTCGTGGTGCCCTGTAATCTCGCGGTTTTTCTCTTCCAGAAGGAGGTTTGTCTTTTTCTTCGACCTGTAAGCTGCAAAAATGCCGACTGCAATAACTGTAACAAGCAGGACTCCGGCAATAAGTGAGTTTCGGACGGTTTTCTGGATAATGCTGTCTTTCTGCAGAAGAGCAATTTCCTGATCCTTTTTCTCTGATTTATACTGCATATCCAGTGCTGTCAGTTTGTGCAGGGCCTGAGCGTTATTAAGACTGTCCTTGTAAGTGAAATAAAGATTCCGAAAATCAAAAGCTTTTTTATAATTGCCCATCTTTTCATAGATCTTGCTCAAGTGGAAATAAGACCTTACCAGACCCCGTTTATCCTTTATTTCCTGCCTGATCTGAAATGCGCGTGAAAAGTGGTCGAGTGATGCATGAAGTTTTCCCTGTACCTCATAGATTTCCCCCAGGCTTGTAAGCGAAGCCGCAATGCCGCGCTTGTCTCCCAGTTCCTCTCTTAGCTTCAGAGCCTTTGAAAAGTAGTCTATAGCAAGGTCGTATTTCTGAAGTTTTCTATATACCATCCCCAGGTTCTGATAGGAGCCTGCAACGCCGACCCTTTCGTTTAACTCCGTTTTAACTTTCAATGCCATTAAGTGATATTTCAGTGACTCGTCAAACTTTTTGAAGTCGTAATTTATAAGTCCCATCAGTTCATATGAGTTTGACAACCCCTGTCTGTCATTTAACTTTTCCCTGATCTGCATGGCCCTGGAGCAATAATCGAGCGCCCTGGGGTAATCCTCCAGAATATAATGCAGTGTGGCAACAAGGCTGTATGAAACAGAAAGCCCCTTGGTGTCTGAATTGCTTTCTTCTATTTTAATGGCCTTATAGTAGTACTTTATTGCCTGGTCGTACTTACCCAGGTGCTCAAGCGCCCCCCCAATTGAATTTAGCGACATGGCAACCCCGCGGCTGTCGCCCGAGGACTCACGTACTTCAAGTGCTCTCTTGTGGTTTTCCAGTGCGGAATTAAAGTCGGAAAGATTCATATACATTTCGCCAAGATTGGCATAGCTGAGGGCTTTGCCTTTGGCGTAATTTAACTCCTCCGACATCCTTAGGGCCTCGGAAGCAACTTTAAGTCCTTTCTGCGGATCGGCGTTCTGGCAGTAATCCGCCAGGCTCAGTATCAGATCTATTTTTTCAATGCCGTTTTTCTTTTTGATTAAGGTTTCAAGACTGTCCGGCTTGTTAAAGGCAGATAAAGAACTTTCAAAGCATAATAAAAATGCCGCTGTTAAGGTAAATAATGCAGGTTTCATAAATATTCTTTCGGTAAAAAAGTAAAAAAGCTGAGAATTTGAAATGAAACTCAATTATAAAAATCAATGAAAGGAAATAGGGATTAAAATATCGACCTGTCTTTAAGGAACAAACATAAAGAAATTACAGCAAAAATTCATGTCTCTTTGCACGGTTTTATACTTCGGAAAAGGAAAAGTCTAAAAATGTACAGGTTTGGGTGGCTAATATTAACCAGAGTCCTGACATTTTAATCCCTGAATAGGTCCCTTAGAAGAGAAATTCCAGTCTCTTTTCTCCGATAATTCTTTATAATCGGGCAATTGTTTGTAGAGTTTAGGGCCGGAAAAATCTGGCCCGGAAGTTGGATTTTATTAAATAGAGACGATGTTTATTCAAGATTTTATTTTTTAAAGGGCAGGAAATGAGAACGAAGAAGCAGATATCGATGAAAGAATATATGAGTTTGCAGGTAAGATTTTTATTATACAAATCGCAGGCTAACAAGATAGACACACTTACAGCAGCCGAAATCTACGCGCCTCTTTTAGCACAGAAAATAAGAAGCAAATACGAAGTAGCTTTTTGAGAAATATTTAACAAAAAGCCTGAAAACGGGGAGTTTTCGGGCTTTTGCTGTTTAATGACCCTTCCAGGAGAATGTAAAAGAATTATTTCATATTTTTGTGCACGGTTTCTTAAAATTACCATTCAAACCAGGATTAACAGGAGAGTAAAAAAAAGTGTTAAAAAACAGAGTAGCTCTAATAACAGGAAGCAGCCGCGGCATAGGCGCTGCAACGGCAAAGCTTTTTGCTGAGCAGGGCGCCTTAGTGGCAGTTAATTACTCAAATAGTAAGGCCTCGGCAGAGCAAGTCGTCAGTGAGATCGAGGCAAGAGGCGGAAAGGCTATTGCAGTCCAGGCCGATGTGACAAACTGCGAACAGGTAAAGAATATGATTGACGTTGTTACTGAAACATTAGGCCCAATAGATACTTTGGTCTTAAATGCCGGAATGAACTTCAAGCAGGCTTCTTTCCTTGATCAGGAGTGGGAAGATATTGAAAAGAAAATCGTGGGTGAAATGAAGGCTATCTACTACGCCAGCAGGCTTGTGCTGCCTTCAATGGTTGAAAGAAAGAAGGGCAGCATAATCTGTGTTTCGAGCGGCCTTTCAAAAAGACCGGGCAGGGGATTTATTGCACATAGCGCCGCCAAGGCGGCAATGAATATGTTTGCCCATTCTCTGGCCGAGGAATTCGGGCAGTATGGAATAAGGATAAACGCCGTAGCACCGGGACTTACTTTAACCGATGCGACTGCTGCAATGCCGGAAGAAAGAAAACAGGCTTCAGCAAAAATGAATCCAATGAAACGAAACGGAAAGCCGGAGGACTTAGCCGGCGCAATTTTATTTCTTGCAAGCGATTATGCACGCTATATAAATGGCGGATACCTGCCGGTAGACGGCGGCATGACAATGCTATAAAAAAGATACTGTAAAAACCAACCTGAGGCCGGGAGAAAAACTTTTTCCCGGCCTCTTTTTTATTCAATCTTCTTCATAAATAATTAATAAATTTACATCCTCGGTGGTCCTGATAAGCTATTCCTCCTTATATTTGCGATTAAATATTTTCAAGGAATTATGAAAGCTTTTTATAGATCCGGAACTCTGGCGTTTTTCGCCGTGCTGTCTTTTCTTTTTTCTTCAGGACCCATTTATTCTCAGGAAGTGCAGGATACAATTGTAACTGATGACGTTCTTGTAACGGCTAAAAAAATTGCCAGTCTTACAATGGAATCCTCAAA
The DNA here is from genome assembly GCA_036261625.1 of Ignavibacteriales bacterium. GTDB lineage: Bacteria > Bacteroidota > Ignavibacteria > Ignavibacteriales > SURF-24 > JAAXKN01. The sequence goes on from DATAKL010000068.1 coordinate 62,413, forward strand.
AAACATAACCCTCATTTCGAGAGAGGACATAGAGCGCTCGCCGGCTGAAAACCTGATGGACCTGCTAAGCAGCTATTCAGGCCTCGACATTAAAAAACGCGGCGCACGCGGCGTGCAGGCTGATATAAGTATACGCGGTGGATCATTTGAACAGATACTTATTCTTGTTGACGGGGTAAGGGTAAGTGATCCCCAGACGGGGCACAATAACATGAACCTTCCCGTTAATATGGAAGACATTGAAAGAATTGAAATACTTAAAGGGCAGGCATCAAGCATCTACGGCCCCAATGCGCTTTCAGGCGCAATCAATATAATTACAAAAAAAGGGAAAAGAGATGAACTTCTCTTAAACCTGCAGGGAGGACAAAACGGGTATTATAAAGGAGGTATGTCTTTATCCTACCCGCTCGGGGATATGGCAAATACAGTCTCCCTTTCCAGGGAGAAATCCCGGGGCTACAGATTCAACACAGCATTTGACGCTTTAACGGCAGCACTTAATTCCTCGCTTCAGTTTCATTCCGGGAGCGGAAAATTTTCCATCGGTTTTACCGATAAAAAGTTCGGAGCTAACGGGTTTTATTCCGACCGGTACCCGAACCAGTGGGAACACTTAAAAACCGTGTTGTCGTCCTTAAGCCTTAATTATGCCTTAAAAAATGTTTCGGTTACGCCGAAATTCTACTGGAGAGGTAACGAAGATAATTACCTCCTGGACTATCAAAGGCCTGAGTTTTACAGCAATCTCCATAAGACCAACTCCTACGGCACTCAGGCTGAGGCATCCTGGACTGAAGGCTTCGTGAGACTTTTGCTCGGAGGTGAATTGAGTTTTGATAATATTAAGAGTTCCAATCTGGGCAATCACACCAGGCAAAAAGGAGGTTTTTCACTCTCGGCTGTCCTGAGCCCCATGGAGGACCTTAAGATTGCTGCCGGGGGATTCCTTTATAATTACGACAGCTTCGGCTGGAAGTACTGGCCCGGCGTGGACGTGTCTTATCAGTTCCGGGAGGACTTAAGCCTTAAGGCTTCCATTGGGAAATCCTTCCGCATCCCGACATTTACTGAACTTTACTATAATAGTCCGGCTCAGAAAGGAAACGCACTGCTCCAGCCGGAAGAGGCTTTGTCTTACGAGGCGGGACTCTATTATAACGACCCCGTTGTCTCGGGCAGCCTTTCAGTATTTTCAAGAAAAGGGAAGAGCCTAATCGACTGGATAAGATATTCTTCAGACCTTCCGTGGCAGGCCGAAAACGTGACAAGAGTTAACACCACCGGAATAGATGCCTCCTTTTCCATCACGCCCCGAAGTCTTCCGGTTAAAAAGATCACACTCGGATATTCTCACCTTTCTTCAGACCTGAAAACAGGCCTCTATCAGTCCAGATATATACTCGATCACCTGAAGAATCAGTTTACAGCATCTTTAATGCACGACGTCCCATTCGGAATGGAAATGAGCTGGACTTTCAGGTATGAAAACAGGCTGGATATGAAGGAGTACTTCATAACAGATTCAAAACTTTCTTATCAGCTCCAGAGCTGTGAACTCTTCCTTGAGGCATCGAACGTCTTTAACAAATACTATATGGATTTCAGCGGCATCCCGATGCCGGGGCGCTGGATCATTGGGGGTGTAAAATATAAGCTGGGGCTGGAGTAAACTTTCTCCAGCCATGGCCAAAATCTATTCCGTCTCAACTGGAGCAATCTTCACTCTTTTCAACATCAGGTGGTCATATAATATGGCAGCCATTCCCAAGACGGAAAAAATCATCATGAAGGCAGCCATAGGAAGGGCGGTCCCGTTATGAAACAAGCTTACGAATGCTGATGCTGCAGCGCCAAAGACCATCTGCATGCTGCCAAGCATGGCAGAAGCAGTTCCCGCGTTTTTCTTAAAATTTTCAAGCGCAAGAGCAGTCGTGTTCGGATTTAAGAACCCGAGCCAGAAAAGATAGAAAAATATGAGGAGCATTACTATCATATAATAAACATTCATCAGAACGCAGGTGACCAGTATAATGGAAGCTAAGAACTGAATGCCTATTGTAACTGAAGTAATCTGGCGGCTCGTTTTTTTTGAAAGCCAGAGGCGGTTGAACTGGCTGGCCGAGATAAGCGCCATGGCGTTCAGGCCGTATATCCATCCGAAGTAAGATTCCGGGATTCCGAAGAGCTGAATAAAGATAAAAGAGGAGTCGGAAATATAGCTGAACAGTGCGGCCGAAGCAGCCCCGCTGGCCAGGGCATAAACAAGGAACGTCCTGTCGCGGAAAAGAGAAAAATAGCCCGAGACGAGTTTCACCGGATGAAACGACACCGTGGGATCCGCAGCCTTTGTCTCAGGGAGGAACCTGTTAATGAGGAAAGTCATTAAGCCTGAGGCAATGAGCATGAGTAAAAACACGTAGCGCCAGCCGGCTGAAGCTACAATAAATCCTCCCAGTACAGGGGCCAGAATAGGGGCTACACCCATTATCAGCATCATCATTGAGAACACCTTGGCTGTCTCGTGAGGGCTGAACAGGTCCCTTACTACTGCGCGCGAGGCCACCATGCCGACGCAGGCGCCGAGTGCAAGTAAAAATCTGAATGCAATTAAAATAAAAATTGACGGGGCGAATGCGCATCCTATGGCCGAAGCCATATAAATAAACAATCCGGCAAGAAGAGGTTTTTTCCTCCCGAAGCGGTCCAGAATCGGGCCGTAGAAAAGCTGCCCTAAGGAAATTCCGATAAAATAACTTGTCAAGGAGAGCGTTACATGCTCTATGTCCGTCCCAAGGTCCTTTGCTATTTCAGGGAAACCCGGTATATAGGCGTCGATAGAAAAAGGACCTATTGCAGTAAGGAACCCAAGCACATATATGATCTTCAGGTGCGATTTATTGTCCATTGAACCTTTTGACATAAGAAATATAAAGGTGTAATATAGCTCCAATCCCCTTCAAAAATCTACAGAGAAGTTCTTTCCGGGAATCGATCTGAAGTAATAAATTTAATCCCGTTTCAGGCTTTGCGCGCCAACTTAAGAAGCCATAATCTTTTCAGATGCCGCGGTCAGCCTGCCCGCGGCGCATGGGGTTGTGGGGGATTCCGTGATCCCGGGGTTCAATCGCCCGCCAGAGGCTTTGCGCGTCAACTTAAGGCATTTGACATAGCCTTGCTATGATTTACTAATTGTGTGACATTATTGTCACTGGCAGGAAGGCCCATGAAATGCGGGCATGCAAGTTAAGGCACTTAGCAAGCCCTGAAGGGGCGGTCTGTTTAGTGTGCCGGGCATGTAATAAAACTAAAAGGTGAGTCCTGAACAAAGGACAAGTCCTAAGAGAGCCGATATGACCGGAATCTCATAGCCGAAGGCAAGGGTGTCCACCGTGAGGTGGAATCTGAAGGAAGCCCAAGGCAAAGGTTCGAAGTGACGAACAGAAACCGGATATAAGGCATGTCCTTCTAAAGGGTAACTGAGCTATGAATCAGGAAGCCCAAAAGTCATACGGAAGAAGGAGGTGTAAATCCGGCACTTAAATGAACGGAAAGCTTTATTACTTACCCCGGGAGGTCTTTACGTTTTCTTCTCCCTGAAGAGGCCACAGGCTGAAAGACAGGCCGGCATAAAGACAGAAGGAAGATAAACCTTACGGGTAACCGCAAGGCCAGGAACGTAAAGAAGTCAGCAGAGGACGTAGTATCCTGAAAATACAGGAAAAGGTCCAAATTCAATAACAAAGGCAGTCTCAATAATGCGTAAAAACAGAAAGCAGCAGAAAACGACCCCTAAGCAGATGGACCTGTTCAA
>DATAKL010000057.1:0-320481 GCA_036261625.1 Ignavibacteriales bacterium
ATTATAAAGTTCAGAGGCTTTAGTCTTATTAGTCGAATTTATTTAAGAAAGCCGTATGAGGGAAAACCTCACGTACGGTTTGACGAGGGTTTGAGGGAAACATAATGGAAACATTCATGCGCCCTCATCCTACTCTACAAAATATTATGAATATTAATGTGCATGAAAAGGGAACATGCAGCAGAAATCAAAACTGTATTATCATGAAAAGTTTATTGAATTTAAGCAGATTAGCTATAATGGGTATCGTTTTACTTATCATAGGCTCCCGGATTTTTTCACAAAGCGCACACATGGAAAACGCTTCATTGCAGAGACTGAAAGTGGATTCACTTGTAAACAATCTGAATGAAAACAGCAAAAAGAGCCTGAAGGAGTTCTACAAAAAAGTATTTGCAATGGACAGCCTTGCCGAAGAAGGGCTCTTGATGAATATGAACCGGAAGCTTTCACTTGAAAAAAAGTCTGTCCTATCGCACGCGCTTGTCTATGTCAGTAAAAGCAGCATTCTCAATGAACTCGTTCATGCCTACAGACAGGCCCAGGACACTTTAACGCGTGATATGATTGTCTACACTATTCTCGGCGCCAGATATAAATTTAATCAGACCTCGGATTTAAGCCTTAAGCCGAATAAGGAAATCTTTCCGATACTTTTCGAAACACTTACCGATACTTTGGACATTTCCCGGATAGCCGAAGTAATTAAAAAGATCAACGGAATTGCCTGGCTTGCCATAGTGAAATGGGGCGGGTTTAATGATCTGAAGACTACGTTTGCACGGGACTTTTTGGGGGCTTCTTTTAATGAGAAAAAGAGGGTGCAGTCTGAGCTGCTTGAGTGGTGGAAGAAAAACGGGCAGAATGTATACTGGGATAAAAAAATAAAGATGTTCACCCTGGTAGGAAACAGGTAAAGTTTCTCATCCGGCGGATTAATATTTCTGTTACGGAGAATCCAGAAAAAGTTGTAAATTTAAGAACTAACATTCTCCGTAGTGACTAATGAAAATACAATTAAACGATCTGGAAATTAACATTGAGAAACTTTCTTCCACAGATGAAGATTCCAAAGCTGAAGGGACAATCCCGGTTTTATTCCTGCACGGGTTCTCAGGTTCTTCGGGTGACTGGAAGTTCCTCTTTGATAAGCTTCCTAAGGGCTTTACTCCGTATGCAATGGATATTGTCGGCCACGGCAAAAGCAGTTCGCCGGGTGAAGTTTCACTTTATTCGTCTGAAGCAGTAACAAGCCAGATACTTGGCATTTTAGATTACCTTAACTTTGATCAGGTTTTTCTCGCGGGCTACTCAATGGGAGGGCGCGCAGCCTTGAGTTTTGCAGTTAATAATCCCCAAAGGCTGAAAGGCCTCATTCTTGAAAGCTCCACAGCAGGTATTACTGATGAAAGTGAGAGGCGGGAGCGCCGCTCTTCGGACTTAAGGCTGGCTGACTTTATTGAAAACAATCCCATTGAGGCATTCGTGGACTACTGGATGGATGTGCCTCTTTTTGCCACACTTAAAAAACTTCCCGAAGACGTCTACCGCGCGGTCAGAGAAAGTAAGATGCATAACAGCAAAACCGGGCTTGCCAACTCTCTGAGAGGGTTTTCAACCGGACTGATGCCCGGTCTGTGGGATAGACTTCAGGAGATAAACTGCAGAACACTTCTTATTACAGGAGAACTGGATAAAAAATTTACACGCATTAATATTGAAATGTCCAGGAAAATTAAGCCTTCAGACCACGAAGTCATTGCAAGCGCAGGGCATAATATCCATTTAGAAAAACCTGAAATTTTCTTAAATTTGTTAGACGGGTTTTTAAGAGGCCTGCAGGAGTGAAGAGTTAAATTTATTAAGGGCTAAAGAACGTCCTTAGAAACAATATTTCGAGAGGATAAAGAAAATGAAATTCGACTGGCAGAAGGCTAAAGAATATCAGGATATTATATACGAAAAGATGGACGGTATTGCAAAGGTTACAATCAACCGCCCCGAGGTCAGAAATGCTTTCAGACCTGAAACAGTAATGGAAATGTATGATGCTTTTATTGATGCAAGGGAAGACCCCTCCATAGGCGTCGTTCTCCTTACAGGGCAGGGCCCGGCAAAAGACGGCAAGTACGCATTCTGCTCCGGAGGCGACCAGAGAATTCGGGGCGATCAGGGTTATGTAGGCCACGACGGCGTGCCCAGGCTAAATGTACTCGATTTACAGAAGCTCATTCGAAGCATTCCGAAGCCCGTAATTGCGCTTGTTGCAGGATATGCCATCGGAGGAGGCCACGTGCTCCACGTCGTATGCGATCTTACAATTGCAGCCGATAACGCTATATTCGGGCAGACAGGCCCCAAGGTTGGAAGTTTTGACGGCGGCTTCGGAGCAAGTTACCTGGCGCGCCTGGTAGGGCAGAAAAAAGCGCGCGAAATCTGGTATCTCTGCCGCCAGTACAACGCTCAGGAAGCTGTGGATATGGGACTTGTGAACAAAGTCGTACCTGTTGAAGAGCTTGAAAGCGAGGGTGTCGAGTGGGCAAAAGAGATACTTTCAATGAGCCCCTTATCAATACGCGTACTTAAATCGGCCTTTAATGCAGAGCTCGACGGGCAGCAGGGAATTCAGGAACTGGCCGGCAATGCAACGCTTCTTTACTATATGAGCGATGAGGCCCAGGAAGGCAAAAAGGCTTACCTCGAGAAAAGAAAGCCCGATTTTAATAAGTTCCCCAGACTGCCATAAAGCAGCAGCAGAAGAAGAAGATTTTTAAGAAAAATGACAAAGAACAATTATCCAAATAAATTTCAAAGCTGGGTTCTGGCCAGCCGCCCTAAGACACTGCCTGCGGCAGTTGTGCCTGTACTGGTCGGAACAGCTCTGGCAGCCTATGAAGGGAGCTTCAGACCTCTGGCGGCTTTCGTTGCACTTTTATGCTCACTGCTTATACAAGTAGGAACAAACTTTGTAAATGACCTTTACGACTTTCTGGCAGGGACCGATAAAAAGGACCGCCCGGGACCCTTGAGAGTTCTGGCTAACGGGCTTATTACGGTCAGGGAAATGAAACTTGGCATTGCCCTGGTCTTCGGCTCGGCATTCCTTTCTGGCATGTACCTCGTCTACTTAGGAGGTCTTCCGGTACTTGTAATTGGAGTCCTCTCAATTTTGGCCGGGATGGCCTATACGGCAGGACCTTACCCGCTGGCATATAACGGACTGGGGGATGTGTTTGTATTCCTCTTCTTCGGGCTTGTGGGCACCGTGGGCACTTTTTACGTGCAGGCCTTAAGGTTTTCAGCTATTTCTGTGTGGGCTTCAATTCCTGTAGGAGCCTTAATAACAAATATTCTTGTTGTTAATAACTACCGCGACCGCGAGGAAGACCGCGCGGCAGGAAAAAGAACTACTGCCGTCATATTCGGCAGGAGGTTTGCACGCCTGCAATATATTGCGCTCCTTCTTGTAAGCTATGTTACTCCGGTTGTGATATTTACCCTTTATAAGCAGGATATATGGGTATTTCTGCCTCTGCTGACAGCGCCGCTGGCACTGCACCTGATAAAGATGCTCTACAGCCTTGAAGGCTCTTACCTGAACAAAACCCTGGAACTTACGGCTAAACTATCCGCACTCTACGGGTTTCTCTTTGCAATCGGCATTCTTGTATGAGCGTTCTGAAAATAAAATATATCCCTTACGGCATTAAATTCACCAGTCCCTTTGTCACTTCAAAAGGAGCAGTAGAACGCCGCAGGGGATTTTTTATTTGCATCAATGAAACTGCCTGGGGGGAGGCTGCTCCCTTTCCGGAATTTGGAAGTGAGAGTTATATTGAAAGTGAGGCTGCATTAAAAGAGCTCTTCGGCTTATCTGAAGGTGAAGTCTGTGAGCTTACGCGGGATTCCTTTGAAGGCAAGCTTCAAAGTCTTAACTTTCTTCCGGCATTAAGGCACGGCCTGGAGCAGGCCTATCTTAATTTCAGGTCTCTTAGTGAAAAAACCTCTTTAGAGAAAATTCTGGGTGTAAAGTTAAGTCCCGGAATAAACGTCAACGGCCTCATCGGGCTTGTAAGCCCTGAGGAGGCTCTGGGAAAAGCGCTGGAGCTTACAAAGAAGGGCTTTACCACGCTTAAGTTAAAGGCGGGAAGAAATGATTTTAATCTGGATAAAAAGTCGCTTGAGCTTTTAAGAAATAACCTTAGTCCGAAAGTTAAACTCCGTATTGATGTAAACGGCAAATGGGAACCCTCTCAGGCTGTTGCTTATATAAAAGAGCTGGAAGAGTACGGTCTTGAATACATTGAGCAGCCGGTTAGGGGAAAAGAAGATTTCTTTCAGCTTGCCGCGCTCTCCAAAGTGCCCCTTGCAGCAGATGAGATTGTAAGAAATGCCGGGGATGCCTCTGAAGTAATAAGAAGATCTCCGGAATCTGTCTTAATTCTTAAGCCAATGATGCTTGGCGGAATAGCCAGAACACTAAGTATAATTAAGGAAGCCGAAGCCTCCGGCGTAAAGACCGTAATATCATCTTCTTTTGAAACCTCCCTCGGGCTTTCTGCCGCTGTGTTTCTGGCCCTCTCCCAGAAGTCGGATACCGCGCACGGGCTTGGGACACAGGGTTTTCTGGAAAGTGATCCTTTCGGAGACTTTCCTGAAGTTAAAGGAGGCATAATTGAATCTCAAAGCTCCATCTTTACTGATCCCTCTTTCAAGTACAAAATATGACAGAATTCAAGTTTTTTAATAAAACAATCCGGGTACATCAAGCCCATCCCGCCGTAATCAGCACGGGTGAGGTTATTACCTACGGTGAACTGAAAATACGCATTAAGGCTCTCTCGAAGTTTCTTAAGGCCTCAGGACTAAAGAGGGGGATGCATGCAGCCATCCTCTCCGGTAATAATTCTGATTTTATAGTGCTTACTCTGGCGTTGTGGGATCTTGGCGCTGTGCCTGTTCCACTAAACGTGAGACTTCTGGATGAGGACCTTGAAAAGCTCACAGTGCACTCCGAGGCAAAATTCCTTTTTATTCATGAAGAACTTAAAGACAGGCTTCCCGGAGACATCTCTTCTTCAAAAAAAATTGTCTTCCCGGTTAAGTGGGAAGAAGCATCTGACGGGGCAATAGAGCAGGAAGATAGCGATTTAAATGAATGTGCACTTATTCTTTATACCTCGGGCACTACAGGAGTGCCGAAAGGGGTTATGCACACATTTAGTACGCTATTAGGAAGCGCCAAGGCATCGGACAGCCTTTTAAGGCAGACAAGTTCAGACCGCTGGCTGGCAAGCCTTCCTTTTTACCATATTGGGGGCTTTTCAATTCCCGTTAGAGCATTTCTCTACGGGGCTTCTGTTATCATACCCCCGTCGCTTAAAGCTGAAGACATTGCCATGGCCGTTGAAGCTTTCAGGCCTACACTGATCTCTTATGTAACTACAACGCTGAGGCGCTTAATTGAAACGGGAGTTAAACCAAATCCTGAACTGCGCTATATGCTTCTTGGCGGGGGGCCTGTAGACAATGAGCTTGCCCGAAATGCAATTAAGGAAGGCTGGAGGGCTGTTAAAGTATACGGAAGTACTGAAACAGCTACGCTTGTAAGCGCTGTGGAAATTGAAGAGTATCCGGAAAAACTCTCTTCGGCAGGCCGTGCTTTACCTGGAAATGTTATTACGATAGTTGATGAAAAGGGGCGTGAGACAGAAACAGGCAAAAGCGGGGAGATAGTAATTAAGGGCCCATCTGTTATGGCGGGCTACTGGAATAACTCTGACGAGACCGGGAAAAAGCTGCTTAAAGGGTTTTATTATACCGGGGATCTGGGGCATATGGATACTGAAGGCTACCTTTACGTCGAAGCCCGCAGGACTGACCTTATCATTTCAGGAGGGGAGAACGTGAACCCCCTGGAAGTTGAAGATGCCATATTAAGGCATCCCAAGGTTAAGGAAGCCTGTGTATTTGCCCTGGAGGATAAAGAGTGGGGGCAGACGGTTGCCGCAGCGCTGGTAATAAAAGGCAACATTGAGACGGAAGAACTGACCGGATTCTTAAGAAACCAGCTGGCTTCATACAAAATACCCCGCAGAATATTTTTCACTGAGGAACTTCCCAGAACGTCTCTCGGCAAACTAAGACGCGAATACATAAGGGAAATGTTCCAAATGTAGCCCCGGGTTAAACCTTCACTGTTAAACCCTCTTCAGGCAATTTTTCAGGTCTTCAGGAAGCGCACTCTTCTGCCAGTCGCGTTTCAACACTAAGACGTGCACGGTTTTAACCCTGGCGCATAAATCCCCGCCGTTATCAAGCACCTCATAGCTAAGCTCAAAGGAGGATTCCTTAAGGATTGTAACTCTGAGCTCTACGGTGAGATTCTTTCCCGGGAAAATGGGCTTTATGAAGTCTGCCTCCGAATGCACCAGGGGAAGGGCATACTCAATGTCTTTGAAATAATCCCTTTCAAGGTTCCCCTTTTGAAGAAGTTCTTCGTATGCCTGATGTGCCACCTTAAAGATATTCCCATAAAACATAATCCCTGCGGGGTCGCAGTCGAAAAAGTTGATTTTAACTTCAGTCCGGAACATTGTTTTTCCTTAAATTTCAGAACTAAATTTAAGCAAATAGGAGTAAACTCAACAGAATCTTTTTTTCTTCAGAGGTGGTTTAATTACTACGGGCCCTGAGGATACTGGTATATTTTTATACCTTATAAATCCCCTATAAATAAGGAGAAATTTTCTTAAATTTCGTGCGCAGAATTATTTCGGCTGCTTTTCAGGCTATAAATTTTTGGAAGAAATGAAAACAAGCAATATCATCAGATTTTCAATATATAACATAATTTTTTGTCTCATTTTTGCGGCTTTTTATCCTCTGTTTGCTCAGGAGCAGCAGGAAAAAGAATATGACATAAAAAAGACCTATTACCCGAGCGGCAAACTTAAGACTGAAGGCGCCTACCACTACGGCAAACGCGAAGGCACCTACAGGGAGTACTATGAAAACGGACAGCTCTGGAAGCTCTGGTATTTCCATGACGACAAGGAAGACGGCACATCGCAGTGGTACCTGGAGAACGGGAAGCTCACTATGGAATGGAACTATGCCAACGGGAAGCTGGAAGGCACCTCCAGGTGGTATTACGAAACCGGGGAGGTGTGGGCCGAGCCCAACTACATCAACAATGTCCAGGAAGGGATAACCAAGACCTATTACAAAAGCGGCAACGTTATGGGGCTCTGGAATTACCATAACGGGGTCCTCAACGGCCTTTCACGCACATTCTTCGACGGCGGGGGTGTTGAGGTTGAAAAGTATTATGTGGATGGGAAGTTAGACGGCATAAGCCGTACCTACTATGAAAACGGCAAAGTTGCTCTTGAGGCAAACTATAAGAACGATAAGCTGGAAGGCACTTCCAAACTGTTCTATATTGACGGATCCGTTAAGGTGATTGACACATATGAAAACGGACAGATCATTAAAAGGGTCCGTTACGGCATCGACAACAAGTTCCAAAAGGTTGAAGAAAGCTTCAAGGATTATTACGATGACGGCATCCTGAAAAGCGAGATCAGCTTTAAGGATGGAAAGAAAAACGGGCCGGAGAAAAATTATTATGACAGCGGCTACATTAAAGCGGAATTTAACTACGTTGAGGGAAAGCCCGACGGGGTCTGCAGAACCTACCACGACAGCGGGTATGTGGAAACCGTGACAACCTTTGAGGCAGGACTTAAAAAGGGTACGGCCTATGAGTACGACAGTCTGGGGCGTCTGGCCTCTGAGCGTAATTTTTACAAGGACGAGCTGCAGGGGATTGCCAAAACCTACTATCCCGATGGCAGCATTAAAACAGAAATGTATTTTTCTGACGGTAAGCCCCAGGGCAAGGGGCGCGGGTTTTACCCGAACGGTAAGCTTGAGTATGAGGAAAGCTACCACAATGGTGCTGTTGACGGTGTAAAGACCTGGTACTTCCCGAACGGCGAAGTGTCGAAGTATGCTTACTTTAGAGACGGTGAGATGGACGGGGCCTACGTGTGCTATTACCAGAACGGCTTTGTAAAAAGCGAGGCCAGGTATGCCAACGGCAAGCTCCTCTCAGAAAGAGTCTACGACGAAAAAGGGCGTGTGCTTAAAAACTAAACTAAAAAAGAAATTTTGGGTATAAAAAAAGCAGGGCGGTAATTCCGCTCTGCTTTTTTTTTGCTAATCGGTTTTATTACCAGTCAGCGCCAAGTGAGAAGTAGTACCTTGGAGCTGAGAAGTGATCCAGATCGTACTTCCATGCAACATCAAGCCTGACCAGGAAGTAAAGGAAGAATATTCTTGCTCCCACACCTGTTCCCATTAAAAGGTCCTTTGTCTTTATGGTGCCCTCCTGCCTTGCCAGAAGCTGCAGCTTGTCTGTGTAATCCCAGGCTGAACCTGCATCCACAAATGCTGCTCCAAGAATGTTCTGGAACAGAAGCGGAACAGGTCCTGTAACCAGATACCTGATTAGAGGCATTCTGAGCTCCAGGTTCAAAAGCGAGTACTTGGTGCCTATCTTTTGAGCATAATCGTAGCCTCTTAAGGGGAGAGCCGGCGTCAGGAATGCAAAATCCGATGCATTCCTTAATGGGATTTCTCCCGTGGAGAACGACCTGTTGATCCAGTTATCGGTTCCTCCGATAAAGAACCTCTGCGGATTTTCACCTCCTGAGAAGCCTCCGGAGAATCTGAATGCAAATGAGTTATCGAACCAGAAGCGGTTGTAGTTTCTGAAGTCCCACGTAAATGAATAAAAGCTCTGCCTTCTGGATCCGCTGTACGGATTTCCGAAGAGTGTAAAGTTGTATCTTGTTCCGTCTATTGGGGCGGTGTAGCCGAACATGGTGTTATCGTGTATAAAGCTGACCGAAGGAATAATATAGGATATTCTTTCAGGCGTTTCCTGCTGGTTATCCAGGTTTTCAGCCGAAACGTTCAGCCATGAAAGACCGCCGTCAATCCTGTAGAACTTATTTAATGGATAGCTGGCAGATACAACAGCCCCGTAATTTCTGAACCTGAACAGGTCAGCCCTGTACGGCTCGTCTGGAGTTGAGCGGTCAAGGTATACAAATCTTGCCGTATGGAAAGCCTCAATACCGTAGTTGATCCTCCTGGGCAGGTAGTAATAAGCAAGACCATAGTCCGAGTTCTTGAGATCAATCTGCATGCTTGTAACGCCTATCAGGCGGTGATTTCCCAGAACGTCGCTGAAGGAAAGGACAGTTGTGCCCAAAAGTCCGTATAGTGTGCTGTAGCCTGCATTGGCATAGACAATATCAGGAGAAAAACTGATCTTGTATTTATTTACGTAGAAGTTACCGTTTTTATCCAGGTTATTTTTAATATTAAATTCCGGATTACTGCTTCCGGCCGTATCGGAATTAAACCCGGTTTTCCCGCCGAATACATAGCGGCTGTAATCTTTGGATGAAGTTGAATCCTTGTTGACTTCCACTTTCCCTGTAAAAATCTGCGAGCGCACGGAGTCTTTTGAAACAGTATGAACCTGAAGTGTATCCTTTTTGGGAACAGTGTTTGAAGGTACTGTGGTGGAAAGTATTGACATTGCAATGCTGTCTGCCTTCTCGGGGTGAAGTACCTCAGCGTAATATACCGTAGGATCGAGCTTCTTTTTGGTTGTCTTCGGCTCGAAAGGATTTGTCATAAGGAAAATATTGTAAGCGGCATCATAGAAAGAGCTGAAGACAAGTTTCTTCCCGTCCTGAGAAAGTGAAAGCTGATAGATTCCGTTCAGCGAGTTTGTAATGGGTCTTATGTTGCCTGCCGTAAGAAACTGCAGGGAATCGGGCGAGCTTGTGCTTAAGTCCATCTCGTAGATGTTGTTTATCCCGTTCATATTTGAAATAAACAGGAGGTGTTTGCCGTCAGGGGAGATGACCGGGCTCGACTCGTCGCTCTTGGGAAGGTTTGTCAGCCTTACCATCTGTCCCGTCTGAGGATTCATGGCATAAAGATCTGTCTGATGATAGTTCATATGGAAAAGGCTGAAGGTATCTGTAAGAGCCGCAGGGTTTGTATATTGCCCCCTGTCGGAGGCAAAATAGACGAGCTTATCGTCCGGGGCCCAGGAAGGGTCGGTGTCTGTAAAGATATCGCCTGTTAAATTAGTGATCTTCTTTGTATCCATATTATAAAGGTAGATGTCGCTTTCTGCGCCGTTCTGTCCTACATAGATAAGATGTTTGCCGTCGTGCGACCATTTCATGGAGGAGAGCCCGTCGAGCTTAATGGGCAGAATGTCTTTATCCTCCGATTCCACGTCAATAACATAAGCCACATCATAGCCGTTGCTTTTTGCTGTCAGGATGACTTTCTTTCCGTCGGGCGACCAGGTAAGTCCTGGAGAGAGAATATTTAATTCCTCAAATGCGCTGGAACGGTTACCTTCGATAAGTTTCTTTATTATTTTGCCGTCAATTGCATTCATGATATAGACGTCGAAATAGATATCGCGGTTGGATATAAATGCAATCTTGTCACCCTGGGGTGACAAGGCCGGAATTACGTTATACGTGCCGCCGCGGTCTTTTTTCTGGTCGGTAAGTTTCTTTGCAAATGCATCGGGGTCATCCATCTTTGCTATATCGGGCCAGTAGGTTTTCTTCAGGTCTTTTTTCCACCTGTCGTTAAGCTCCTCGTAATTGAGCCCGATGGAGGACTTAAGGGCCTCTTCAAAGTCGCCCGAGCCCCTGGTCTTGCTAATGATCTCGCTTATTTTTTCCTTCCCGTATTTCTGGGCGATATAGTAGAATGCCGATTGTCCGCCCCTGTAGGCAAAGTATCCGTAGAGGCCGTTCAGGTCGGGGAGGTACTCATTTATAATGGCATCCCTGATAAACATGTCCTCATTTGTATCCCATCCCAGGGATTCGTACTCAGCCAGGCCTTCATTGAACCAGAGGGGGACCTGGACGTTGATGTTCTTGGAGATTATGTTCTGGAATGATCCTCCGTAGAACATATCGTTTATGACGGCGTGCGAAAGTTCATGATGAATAACGTGCCTGAAGTTGCTGTAAGATCCGTCAAAGGGGAGAACAACCCTGTTTTTGAAGATCTCGGTAAAACCGCCAATGCCTTCTTCCAAGTATTCATCAGTTACGTTGGTTTCCTGGAAATCGTTATGCGATCTATATACAATTATGGTAATCCGGTTATTGATTGCATATCTGAAGCTGTTCTGCAGCGCAACAAGCGCATCTTCAGCAGCTTTTGCTGTAAATTCAGCAAGAGTGCCCCCTCCATCAGAAAAGTATATGTCGAAGTGCCTGGTCTGAATATAATACCAGTTATAATCCTTGTACTGCACTTTGTTTTGTCCGAACTGTGTATCCTGACCGTATACAATCTTAAAGGAGAGCAATAAAACAAAAAGGAACAGAATTTTTTTACCCATCGTTTTACTCTGTCGTTTTGAAATTTTTAGATATAAAATTAGACAAACAGGAACCTGTTTAGGTTTCACGTAAGAAGGTCCAAAAATCAGTCGTCATCCACAATTAAGAAGTCGATTTCTCTTTTTTCCTGATCTACACGGACGAGTTTAACAGTTATCTTATCTCCGAGGCGGTAGACCTTATGGTGTCTTCTACCAATTAACGAATATTTTTTCTCATCGTAAATATAATAATCGTCCTCCATATCACGGAGCCTGATGAGTCCCTCGGCCAGGCTATGTGTGAGCTCGACGAAAATGCCGAAACTGGCGATGCCGGAGATGACGCCCTGGAAGTCTTCGCCCACGTGGCTCTGCAGGAATTCCGCCTGTTTAAGCTTAACGGAAAGTCTTTCTGCACTTACGGCATTTCTTTCAGTTGCCGATGTATGGTCGGCAATTTCTTCCAGTTCATCCAAACTGTAAAACTGCCTGCCTTCGTTTTCAGTATAATAATGAAGGAGTCTGTGTACAACCAGATCAGGATAACGCCTGATTGGTGAGGTAAAATGGGTGTAGTACTTGAAGCCCAGGCCGTAATGGCCAATGTTCTCAGGAGAATAGACCGCCTTGGCCATCGATCTAATGGCTACCTCGTTAATAAGGGCTTCTTCCTCGGTTTCTTTGACGCTGTCCAGGAGCTTCTGAAACTGTTTGGTCTTGTTTGCTGAAGAGGGGTCAAATGAATAGCCGAGTGACTTTACGAATTTAGCAAACTCGAATATCTTCTCCTGGTCGGGAAGGTCGTGCACCCTGTAGAGGAAGGGGAGGGGATTTTTCTTCTTTGAGCCGCCTATATGTTTGGCAACGATCTGGTTTGCCAGGAGCATATATTCCTCGATGAGCATATAGCTTTCTTTAACTTCCTTCTTTGTGATATCCAGGGGCACACCCATCTCATCGAGCTCGAAACGGACCTCGGGCGTGATAAAGTTTATGCTTCCCTTGGCCATTCTTTTTTTTCTGAGCGTCCGGGCCAGATTGTTTAGAAGCGCAAGTTCCTCTGCAAAGTCCCCTTCTCCCGATTCAAGAACCTCCTGAGCCTCATCGTATGTAAAGCGCCGTTTGCTGTTAATGACAGATTTTCTTATCTCATAGTCGGCCACCACTCCTGTCGGGGAGACCTCGGCAATGACAGAGTATGTAAGCCTGTCTTCAAAAGGCACCAGTGAGCAGATGCCGTTAGAGAGTTTTTCAGGGAGCATCGGGATAACTTTCCCTACAAAGTAGACGCTGTTGCCGCGGTTTAGGGCTGCCCGGTCTATGTGTGAACCGTCTGTTACGTAGTGACTGACGTCAGCAATATGGACACCCACGCGGTAATTGCCGTTATCTAAAGGTGTAATTGAAACGGCGTCATCAAAATCCTTAGCATCTACCGGATCGATTGTAAAAATGACCTCCTGCCTGAGGTCCAGTCGCTTTTGAAGCTCTTCATGAGTAACCCCGCTTTCAACCGATTCAGCCTCTCTTAAGACAGAACGGGGAAAGACGTAAGGCAGGTTGAACTCCCTGGCAAGAGCCGCAATTTCTGCATCATAGGAGCCCGCTTTGCCCAGGACTTCCTTTACCTTGCCTTCGGGGTTGAGTTCCGGGCTTTCCCATATAATTTCATGAACGACAACCTTGTCGCCGTTTTTTGCACCGTGAAGGTTTTCAGGTGAGATATAAATGTCGCGCCTAATCTCAGGCTCGTCGGGCCTTAGTATATAAAATGAATTTGTTTTCTCAAGAGTGCCAACGATCTCCTCGCGGCCGCGTTTGACGACATTGATGACTTCTCCCTCGAGGTTTTTCCCCTTTTTCTTTCTCATTACGAGATTGACCTCGACCAGGTCGCCTGAGAAGGCAGTGCCTATATTCTGCGGGGCAACGAAAATATCGTTCATCCCGGATTCCTTCATGATGACAAAGGCATATCCTGCCTCGGTGATCTGAAGGGTGCCGGTAAGCTTGCCTTCAACCTTCGTGTTCATGCGGTAGCGTTTTCCCACTCTCTGCAGGAACCCCTCACGCTCCAGGTCGTGCAGCATTGCCTTTAGCGACTGATATTCATGATCTGCTTCGATGTCCAGCTGTTTGGCCAGATCGCGGGCTTTGATCATTCTGCCCGGATTTTTCTTAAAGAACGATAATACTTTTTTCTTCATTAGAATATAAATTTATAGCGTAATGCCAGCTCGTTAATTTTTTGGTTCAGGTTATTGGTCTCAATGATCGGATCTTTTCTTTCAAATCTAATCGTAAAATTTTCGCTGAAGGGGTACTCAAACTTCAGGTTTGCCTTTGTAATATCCTGCAGGCTTTCGGAGGTTCCGCCAATTGAATAGCGTAAATTCTTCACCTGGCCGCTGAGCCCGTAACGGGTCTGGTTTCCCTTCTGCTCAATTTCAATACTTTTTACGTAATCTCCAAGCTGGGAGTTTGCGTAGCTGGAAATAAGGCTGCTGAAAATTGAATACCCGTAGCCCGCAACGTCGAATCCCTGGCCTTTCTGGTCGCTGGCTGTAAGTTCATTCGTGAATAGGCCCGAAAGAATGAAAGAAATTGCATCTGCTGTATTGTACTTGGGTGAGGGAACATCATTCTGAATGTTTTCTTCACCCACGTAAACCCCTATGTTTTCACTGTTCTGAGCCAGGCTCCTGGCAATTTCCTCTCTGGAACCTTTAAGCTTTATTTTTACGGCTATCTTGCCCGAGTCGACTGGATAGTTATGGTTTCCAATGTAAGTTGCCACGAGGTCCATCCTGGGGTTTGTAATATCGCTTTCAAAGTAAATTTTACCTGTTACCGTAAAAGTCTGGAAGAACTGCAAGTTTGATCCCTCAAGAACATTGAACTCGCCCTGAGCCACGCCGTTACTCCCGTATGTAAGCTCGCCATCAAGTATAGCTGTAAGCTGCTGGTTAAATTCAGGGTTTATTACAACTACAACCTTTGCCTCGTTGTCAATTTTTATATCGAGGTCATAATTCAGGCTTGTGTTAGCCGGCGCAGTCTTCTTAACGCTTGGGGCATACTTCTGCGACAGGGCAACGATCTGATTAAAGTCCGCCTGCTTTTTATCCACTTTGGAGGAATCAACAACATAGTGGTAAACAAAGTCATCTTTGCTCTGCCCGTAGGAGGCCGACGGGGGTACAAATGTTACGTTTGTATTCTTAAGAAGCGTTTTACCAGTAAAATCACTTGAGCCGCGGTTGTAAGTAAAGCGCCAGCTGCCGTCGCTCTGCAGCACAAGGTCGCCGTAGGCAGGCAGTACCGCTTTGGAACTTGGGCCCAGAACGGCAAGGTTTCCTGTTACGGTGGCGTCTATGTTCTCCAGGTTTGTGCCTGAAAAGTTGATTGTTCCTGTGCCGTTTAAGGTGCCGGGAAATTTTGTCTGACCTGTATTCTTGAGAGCCAGGTTGTCTATCTTAATTGTCTGGTTTGCAAGGGAGAGGTTCATATCCAGGCCGTAGGCAAGGTTATTCTGTTTGAGGACAAAGTTAGTGCCGCTGAGGGACAACTTTCCGCCGTAGTTGAATTTGTCCATTGTTCCTTCAACGCTCAAATCAGCCGTCATAGCGCCTGAAAGGTTGCCTAAATAGGCCGATGCCAGGGCGCCAAAGGGTGTCAGGTCAAAATTAGTTGATTTTAATGTAAGGCTTACAGGCTGGTTATGTACTATTCTGTCCTTAACCCCCATAAACCCGAGATCCACCGGTATACTGCCCGTCAGGGATAAAAGGGGATTGGATCTGTTTAAGGATGAATCCAGGAACACCACATTTGTCTTCAGGAGACGGGGTGCATAGTCGAGACTAGCTTCAAAGCTGCCCAGTTTTACCTTACTTGTAGTAATATTATCCACTCCCAGGTTCAGCTTGATTTCGGGTTTATCCAGATAACCGTTTGCAGTAGCAAACATATTTATGTTGGCCGAAAGATCCGACTTTAAGCCCCCCAATTCCTTTAGAATGTCTGTCCCCAGGTTCTCAACCTTCAGGCTTAAGTTTCGCATCGATCCGTTTCCCAAAAGGGCGCCCGTGAGTATTACTCTTGAGCCGTTTCTCTTTAATGCAAAATGCTGTATCTCGAAGGATTCCTTTGTATATGTGGCAACAAGCGCACTGTCGTTCTGAAGCAAGAGGTTTTTATAGTCCACTGCCAGTGTGTCTACAACAAACTTAAACTGATTGTTCGTCATATCCCCGAGGCCTGTAATCTTAGCTTTTATGGTTGTATCCATATCGGCGGCAAAATTGTATTTCAGAATATTGTTCTTCAGGGCCAGGTTGACATTAATGTTCTTCAAGTCGGTGCCTGAGAAAACTCTTTTGGTCGAGAGATTCAACTCGGCCCCTATGTTGCTGAAAGACACCTGGCGGTTACTGCGGCTTACATTGACGTTAAAAGCCAGATCTGATATGTAAACCAGGTTTGAGGGCATAAAGACTTTCAGGTAGTTGAGATTTATATAGTTGGAGGCGGTAAATTCATTTGCGTTATTTGTTACTCTTCCGCCAATTATGCCGTCCATTGCAATCTTCATGCCCAAGAGGGATCCGATGAGGTCGAAATTCTTTATGTTCAGAGTATAGTTGATGTTCATGTCGTTCTGAATCATTTTCGGTATCTTTGTCTCGTCGAGCTTCAACTGAACGGCAAATTCTTTGGCCTTAAGTGAATCGTTGAAGAGCGCCATGGGATTAAATTCATAGACCTTCTTTTTAATTGACTGATAGATGATATTTGACTCATAGTCTACAAGTGAAGCTGCCTCATCGATTGAATAGCTGCCCCGTACATTCAGGTCGGCAATGTCGGAGGTAATAGAAATAAGTCTTTCCTCAGGTGAGGGTTTGGTATACAGTACGGCAATATTTAAAGGTTTGATGACCTTGTTCTTAAAGGCACTCTGCTGAAGTGCCAGGTTGAACTGGCTTTCCATATTATGGAAATCGAAACTTTTTCCCTTCAGGCTGAAAGCAAAGTTCAGGTTTGTGGCCATTGATGTATCGGCTGTGAACTTCTGAATGTCCAGGTTCTGAACGTTTCCCGTCATGCTGTAGACCGGATTTTTGGTGTCCCTGTAGTCCAGGTTGCCGTCAATGTTAAGACCGGCGTTTCTGGAGAGAGTGTTCAGCCTCATTATTATCCTGCCAGCGTTTGCCACGGCATTTAACCGGAGGGAATCGACCGTAAACTGCCTGAATTTTGAATCGAGGAGCCTGATCTGTGCCTGCATGTTCATACTCTCCGGCTTTGTGCCCTCGCCTTTTACTGTGGCAAAAGTATTCAGATAGGTGTTCGTATTCATCACCGGTTCAAGATTAAGCTTGGAGGTCTCAAGGCTTACGTTGTACTTCAGCAGGGGGCTGCCGTAGTCGAGCTCGGCCTTTGAGGCGATGGATCCTTCCGGAAGGTCAGCCTTGAGCGTAGCCTTGAAGCTCTTCATGTAGCCTTCATAGTCGATATTTATATTTTTCACCTGAAGTTTTTTATATACAGGGAATTTGCTCCCGGGCATGAGTTCTGCAAGGTCGGGCTCGTTGATGTAGCCGTCTTTTATGGAAGCCTTAATGAACATGTTCTTAGGCTCCTGAAGGTTCTTAATCTGCCCTGTAGCATTAAGATGAGTCTGCAGATAATCCAGTGAAAGCCTCTCGAGGTTCATATTGCCGTATGTTCCGGTCACCTTAAGCTTGGTCTTAAGTGTGCCTTTAAGAAAGTCAGTTGTGGCAAATGATGCCAGGTCGGCAAAATCGAAAACCCTTACGTTAAGCTCTGCATTTACGGGAGCATCTTTGAGGTCAGCCATCCGGAATTTATCGAACAGATGGATTTTATCCAGTGATGCATAAAGGTCAAAGTCGGAAGTGTTGGTCTTAATGACCAGGTAATCTACCTTTGCGTTATGATTTGTAAGATAGAAGTTCCCCCTTAAGTCCCTCAGGCGGAAGTTCTGCAGGTTTATTTTTGCCTTTGCGCCGGAGAGTCTCACCTGAAAGTTATTGTTATTCAGGTCTGCGAATGCATCCAGAGCCACGTAGAAGCTGTCGACTCTGAGGTCATTCATATTGAGCGTGGGGTACGACTTATAGCTGTGCCTGTTTTCATATGCGGCATGGCGGAAGCTTACGTTGTTCAGGCGCAAGTCGGCAACAGTAACGGTAAAGGGGAATTTGGATTTAGTGGTATCCTTCTCAGGCGGCTTTTTTGAAAGCTTTGAGATATTGTAGACGCCCGCGGAATCCTTTATAAGGTTTATCTTTGCATCCGAGAGCTCAACAGAGCGCACGTAGATCTTCTTAAGCAACAGCTGCAGGGGGCTTGTCTTAACGGCAAGCCTGTTTGCATAAAGAAGCGTATCTCCCTCAACCAGAAGTGTAGTATTCTTAAGGGTAAGAGAAGTAAAGATTGTCCCGTCAATCTCCCCAATATCGAGCTTCCCGTTTATAGATTTATTTACTTCAGAAATAACCTCCTTGCGGAGGAATTCGCGGAAAGTTTTTGTCTGTGTAAAGCCCATGAGCAAAACCATGAACACAGTAAGCCCTATCCAGAAGTAGAGGAAACCGTTCACGATTTTCCTGAAGGCGCTCTTCTTCGGCTTGGATGTCTTTGGTTTTGCTTTTACCGGTTCCATTATTTACTATAACGCTCTAAAATGGTTTTAATAATTCCGGAGGTTGACTGCTGACTTACAAAGGTGATTGTTTTAACCTCACCGCCATTGCTTTCAACTGTCTGGCGTCCTACGATGTTCTCAAGGCTCCAGTCGGCTCCCTTGACCAGTATATCGGGCACAATTTCATCAATAAGTGCGCCCGGGGTATCCTCATCGAAGAGTGTCACATAGTCCACCGCCTTCAGGTTGGCTACCAGGAAACTTCTCTCGGCCTCCGGAATAACCGGTCGGAGCGGACCCTTAATATTTTTAATTGAGCGGTCGCTGTTCATCCCTACGATCAGGATGTCGCCCAGAGCCCTGGCCTTCGAGAGGTAATCCACATGTCCGGCATGAAGTATATCGAAGCAGCCGTTCGTAAAGACGACCTTTTTTCCTTCATCTTTGAGTTTCCTGCGGACTTCAATCATCTCTTTTCTATTTAAGATATTATTTTCCAATTTAATTTCCGAATCCTTAATGAATGTGTTAATCTTTTTTACCCCTGTGCGGGGCTGATGGTTTCAGCTGCCGGGGTAATATTTTATAAAAAACTTTACTTTATAAGCTTACTTATGAGAGTTCCTTTTCAACCTCTTCAAAAAGCTTGTCTTTTTCTATAGGCACAATACCCACCTCCTCGCAGACAAGGCCTCCGGCGTAATTGGCCAGGTAAGAGGCTTCGCATATATCAGCTCCCGCTGAAAGAGCAACCGTAAGAGTTGAAACCACAGTGTCTCCTGCTCCTGAGACGTCGGCTACTTTCCTGGCCTTTGTGGGTATCCTTCTTTCGTTCTGTCCATGTTCAAATATGGCAATACCCTGTTCACCCAAAGTAAGCAGAGCATATTTTGAACCGAGTCTTTCAAGGAGCATGTTGCCGGCATTATGAATGTCTTCTTCGGTTTTGATTCTTATGCCGAAAGCATCCTCGGTTTCTTTTCTGTTCGGCTTGAAAACCGTAACGTTTTTATAGCTGAAGAAATTATTGAATTTAGGGTCAACATTAATTATAACGTTATTCTTATTTGATAAGTTTATAATCTCTTCAATGAGATTTGGTGTAAGAACGCCCTTATTATAGTCCTGGAGAATTATGCCGTCTAAATCCTTTATGCTTTCCTGAACGAATTCAAACAATTTGGCTTCTGTTTCCTTATTTATATATGTTTTGCACTCATGATCAATTCTTACTATATGCTGGTTCTGAGCGATCACTCTTGTTTTTGCCGTAGTGGGTCTCGTGTCGTCGATTATAATACCTTTAGAATCTATTCCTGCTTCCTCCATGAGTGAACCGAAAATGGAGCCGTGGTTGTCGTATCCGATAATTCCGACGGGCAGGGGAATGCCTCCAAGCTTTTGTATATTAAGAGCTACGTTTGCCGCTCCTCCGAAGCGGTAGAACTCATTATCAATTTCAATTACGGGTACCGGAGCCTCAGGGGATATTCTCTTTACGTCGCCCCAGAAATAGCAGTCCAGCATCATGTCTCCAATTACCGCGATCTTCTTGCCTTCAAATTTCCTCTTTAACTCTTCGAGTCTTTCTTTAGAAAATGTCACCATACATCCTCAAAATTTATAGTTTATACAAAAATCCAACCATAAAAATATTCATAATTTTTTAAATAAACCCGAAAAATTAAAGGAATTTAAGCTCTTTTTGGAGGTGCCGTGCCGTGTGGAAAGATTTAATAAAAGACAGGATTTTGAGGTATCAAAAAGAGGAGGGGCGGATAATATTTGGTTCCGCCCCTAAAGTTAGAAGATTCTATTTTCTGCGCGTTATTAAGACCCAGTCGATGAGTACCCGGGCCTTGTTGTTTTTAATCAGACTGACCGTGGATTCAGGGATTCCGGGGTACGGGGCTTTAACGCCGTTTGTCTTCTCAGGGTAGGCGCCGCCCAGGGCGAGGTTAAGGATGATGTATTTGGGGTTGTCGTAGGCCCACCTCCCGTAGTGCTCAATCATGGCTCTGGTTGCCCTGTAGACGGTAATGCCGTCAATACTGAAGACAAATCCCTCAGGTTTCCAGTCAACAGAGTAAACGTGCCACTTTGAGGCATCCTGGTCTTTCGGGAAATAAGCTTTATTGACCAGCGGGGTCTCGCCTGAATAACCGGGTCCGTGCAGTGCCACGCTCGTCCAGTCACTTTCTCCAACGTTTTCCATTATGTCAATCTCACCCGTATCGGGCCAGCGCCCCGAGCCCAGAAGCCAGAAGGCGGGCCAGAAGCCGCTGCCCTCCTGGAGCTTCATGCGTGCGGAGGCACTTCCGTAGCTGAATTCAAATTTTCCTTTTGTATCGATTCTTCCTGAGGTAAAATCGAACTTTTTCCCCTCCCTGGTGGTAAAGCCCGGAGAAAAGCGGGGTTCAATTGCAAGAGCGCCGTCCAAAGCCCCTTCAGACTCATTTCCGTGAACGATATAAAGAACTGAGGAAGAATCGACGTATGCCTGCTGCTCATTGTTTACTGTCCACCCAGTAACAATAACATTCCACCTGGAGCGGTCGAGTGACCTTCCGGAAAAGTTGTCAAAGAAAAGAGTATCACTTTCAGCCCTGTTCCCGGCCCTTGTAAATCCGGAGAGAAGTATAATAAAAATGAAAAAAGCGGGTCCGAAACTGCCCGGAAGGAAAGCTTTAAGAATTTTCATAATGCCTCGAAAAGTTTTTTCTGTAATTGTGCTCAAATTAATTCCGGGTCAAACTTAATGAAAAAAAACAACTGTGACCATTGTTATTTCGCTCATAATTAAATAGTCTGTCTTCAGGCTGCAATTAATTCTTATTAATTCTTTGTGAGTATCACAAAAGGTGCTTATTTTGGTAGAGCGGGAATTTTAAATCTAAATAAACTGATAATTAAACAAGCTACGAAAGACTTAAGGAGTGCTAAAATTGGAAAAAGAGATCTTAAGAGAACTGGAGAGACTAACACAGCATTATTTGAATATTGCCGCTTCGCTTTCTTCTCTCAGCATCACAAAACAAAAAATCATTGAGCGCGGGCTCCAGTCATTTGACAAAGAGGATCTCTCAAGCGAGCTCGCATCGATGAAAGGCAGAATGCAGGATCTGATGAAGGATCTTCAGACTGTTCAGAACAGCGTTTCTGAAATGGAATAAATTCTTTTTGGGAACATCTTAAGGAAGCATTCTTCAAAATAGAGCGGGTTTGAAAAAAAAGGGCCTTATTTCACAAGAGATAAGGCCCTTTGTAATTTTATTATTTCTTCAGAAGCGCAAAATCGTTTGTAATTTTTATCTTCAGCAGTCCTGCCTCTGTTCCCAGCCACATGTTATTGCCGTCATAGAACATCGAAAGGATCTTATCGGAATGCAGTTTCAGCTCATCTTTGCTTATTCTGGTTACCTTTTTCGTATAGCGGTTAATGAGCGCCACGCCCTGGCCGGTCTGCTCTTTGTTCGACTTGTTGAACTCGTAGACGCTTGCCCAGATGTAATTGCCTGTTCTGGCAAGGCAGAAAATGCCGTTTGCCTGGAGGCCGTTCGACTTGCCGAAGCGCTCCCAGTCGAGCTTCCTGTCGTAGAAATATACTCCGCCGATATTAAAGTTCGGTTTCTGGAGTGTTACGAACTCATCGAGCCCGAACCAGATATTTTTTGTCTCAAAAAGCATATCTGCCGGCGAAATGGCGTCGCCCTCGCCGTTAAAATTGTTGTCCCTGCTTGTTATGAACTGCCGCGATTTCGGGTCCTCAATGTCATAAGCCTTATTGTATTTATGTATTCCTACTTCAGTTCCGAACCAGACCAGGCTGTCGCCGTCAACTTTTACGGTTTTAATGCTGTTTGTCTTAGCATCCCCGTTTACGGTCATGTCGTAGTCTGTATATTTCTGTTTATCGATTTCAAGTTTAGTAAGGAACTTGAATCTTCCGATCCAGAGCGCATTTATTGAGGGGTCAAAAGCCAGTGCGCGCACCCACTGGCCGAGTTCGGCGCCCTTGCCGAATTTCCTTTTCATCCAGGTATCGGTTTTCCTGTTGAGCGTAAAGAGCCCGTCGCTGCAGCCGGCCCATACGTAATCCTTATTTACAGCAATGCAGTAAAAGAAATCCTGCTGAAGGTTCCCCCGGGCTGTGGAATAGTTTGTCCAGCTGTTGTCCTTCGTGGAGTAGTGATAGATTCCCTTGCCGTAAGTAGCCACCCAGATGCCCCCTTCATCGCCGGCAATCTGGGATACAATAGCGCCGTCAAGGTACGACTCAATGGACGGGGCCGTGGCAGTTTCAGCGTGCATGAATGCAGAACAAATAAACAACAGAAGTAATAAATAAAATAACTTTCTCATAATAACCATTCTGACTCAAATTAAACAATCCCGTTCTTAAAACTAAACAAACCGGGCTTTTTTTCTTACAAACATAAATTATCAGTAGCTTTCGCTCTCGGAGGGAAAGCCTTTTTCCTTAACATCATTAACATAATTTTTTACGGCTCCCACCATATCCTCTGCAAACTTTGCATAATGTCTGACGAAGCGGGGGTGAAAGTCGACATTTAAGCCCAGCATATCGGGTGTAACAAGAATCTGCCCGTCGCAGTGTACTCCTGCTCCTATTCCGATGGTTGGAATCTGGAGGCTTTCAGTAATTTTCTTTGCCAGGGCAGCCGGAATCTTCTCCAGAACGATTGAGAATGCTCCTGCCTCCTCGAGAGCCTTTGCATCCTGCATGAGCTGTTCGGCCTCATCGTTCTCTCTTCCGCGGGCTTTATAGCTTCCGAACTGATGTATGCTCTGGGGCGTAAGACCAA
The DNA here is from genome assembly GCA_036261625.1 of Ignavibacteriales bacterium. Lineage (GTDB taxonomy): Bacteria > Bacteroidota > Ignavibacteria > Ignavibacteriales > SURF-24 > JAAXKN01. The sequence continues at coordinate 22,949 of DATAKL010000057.1, forward strand.
TGTGCCCCATTACTGGAATACCGGCCAGTGTTATTTTTCTTACCGTCTCGGCCACGCGCTGGCCCCCTTCGAGCTTCACGCCTCCGGCAGGGGTTTCCTTCATGATGCGCCCCGCGTTACGGAAGCCTTCATCAATATTTGTCTGATACGACATGAAAGGCATATCGCAGACAACCATTGCACGGTCGACACCCTTGCTGACGGCCTTGGTGTGATAGATCATTTCATCCATTGTTACGGGAAGCGTGGTCTCGTTTCCCTGAAATACGTTGCTGAGTGAATCACCCACAAGTATAAGATCCACGCCTGCTGCGTCGAGCAGTTTGGCTGTAATAAAGTCATATGCAGTCAGGGCAGCTATCTTGATTCCCTTCTGTTTTGAAAGGAAGAGAGTCTGTGTGGTGATTTTTCTGAAATCCGTGTGTGTGCTCATAATTTCAAATCCATTCCGACTGGTTTAATAAATTCAATGTCCCATTCCGTTTCGAAGCCTTTTATGATTGCTTCAGCCAAGGCGCTGTAATCGACAGGGCTTCCTGTAATGGTGGCCAGGTCTGTTGTCTTGTTGTGAAGATCATCCTTAATAACTTCTATTTCATGCTTGGGCAGATTTAGAAAGTCAATTAATTGTAAATGAAAATTTCCGCAAAGTAAAGAGCCGTGCTGAAGTATGGCGTGCCCCATTTTGCGCTGTGCGCTTCCGATGAGCTTTTTTCCCCGGAACTTCACTTCGCTTTTTGCCGTCGAGGCAAAGCAGGCGATTCCCGATGGATCTTTCAGGAGGCTCAGGAAATCGGGCTGAAGGTTTTCAAGTTCCACTGCATGAAGCCCCGGGTTAAAATCCTTTAGCGCCCTGACGAGTGCGAGGCTAACCTTTCTGTAGATTTCCGTGGATGAGAAGCCTGCCTTAGCAGGCAGGACAACCGAATAGGTCAGTTCCTCTGCGTGGAGAATGGCGCGTCCGCCGGTAGGTCTTTTAACAACCTCAATTCCATTGTCCAGCGCTTTCTTCTGATCTATATCCTCGAACTTCTGATTTGCCCCCAGCGATATGCAGTATGGCTTCCAGCGGTAAAGCCTGAAGAAAGCCTCGTCCGGGGGACAGTTCCGGGCAAGTTCAATATCGTATTCCATATTGAAGCTGCCCGAATTAAAGCCTGTATCCAGGAGGTGCCATTTCATCTGCGTATAAAACCCCTGCTGCCGCACTTGTCGAAGAATTCAACCACGTTCATGACCAAAGGAAAATCGCAGAACTCATCCTTAAGTTTCTCTTTTGCAGCTGAAAGCGTAAGGCCGGAGTTATAAATTATGGTATATGCCTCTTTAAGCCTTGAGATATCATCGTTACTGAAGCCGCGGCGTCTGAGGCCTATGACATTAAGCCCTGAATATCTTAAGGGCTCACTGCCGGCAAGGACAAACGGGGGAACGTCCTGAACGACGCGGAAGCCTCCGCCAATCATTGCATGCTTTCCGATGCGGCAGAACTGATGTACCGGTGTCATGCCGCCGACGATTACCCAGTCCTCAATTTCAACGTGTCCTGCAAGCTGCACACCGTTTGCAAGGATGCAGTTATCGCCGACTACGGTGTCGTGGGCGACGTGAGAGTATGCCATTAGAAGGCAGTTTTTACCGATTCTTGAGAATCCCGTTTCATGAGTGCCCCTGTGGAGTGCGACAAATTCATGGATCGTCGTATCGTCACCCACATAGAAAAGCGTGGGTTCGCCTCCGAATTTAAGATCCTGCGGCACGTGGGCAACTGAAGCCGACTGGTGGATCTTGACGCGGTTTCCTATTCTGGCTCCGTCGTAGAGCACGGCGTAGGGACCGATATGAGAATCGTTGCCTATTTCAACGTCGTCATAAATTATTGCGCCTGGACCTATTGTAATGCCGTCTCCAAGCCTTGCCTTTTTACTTACTATAGCAGTAGGGTGTATATTATTCATAATCTGATTTCAGTTTAATTAACGGTTTACCGCATGCCTGAAGCTTCAGGGCCTCAGCCCCAATGGAGCTGAAGCCTTTAGGCTTAAAAACTCTGCGCTTATTTTCCTTTATTGTCGTTTTTATCGATAATTGCAGCCATAAATTCGGCTTCAGTTACAAGCACATTATCGACGTATGCCTTTGCCGTAAGGACAGCTGTTTTGCTTTTCCTTGTGACAAGTTCAACTTCCATAACAAGCTGATCGCCGGGGATGACCGGTTTTCTGAATTTGGCATTATTTATCTGCATGAAATAAACGAGTTTTTCAGAAGGATCCAGGAATGCGTTCAGAAGAAGTATTCCGCCTGTCTGCGCCATTGCCTCCAGCTGAAGAACACCCGGCATGATAGGCCTTCCGGGGAAGTGGCCCGGGAAGAAGGGCTCATTCTGAGTAACAGACTTTACGCCAACAACTTTCTTGTCAAATTCCAGGTGTGTTATCTTGTCGACCAGAAGGAACGGGTAGCGGTGGGGAAGTATTCTCTGTATTGCGTCTGCATCAAAGATAACTCCCTCGGTCTTGACGAACTGGTATTTCTTAACGAGTTTCTTCTGCTGATAGAGTTTTCTTACCTGTTTTGCAAATTCAACGTTGGCCTTGTGGCCCGGGCGGGCTGCAAGTATCTGGGCCTTTATGGGGGCGCCTATTAAAGCCAGGTCGCCCAGCATATCCAGGAGCTTGTGGCGGACCGGTTCATTCTTAAATCTCAGGGTCTTGTCATTTAAGAAGCCTGTGTTCCCCAGGGTAATCTTTCCCTCGAGGCCGATTTTCCTTGTCAGCTCTTCCAATTCCCCGTCAGAGACCTGCTTGTCGACGATAACCACTGCGTTATCCAGGTTTCCCCCTTTAATGAGGCCCCGGTCAGCCAGCATTTCAATTTCACTTAGGAAGCTGAATGTGCGGGCTGGGGCAAATTCGTTTACAAATTCTTTTTCAAGGTCAAACAGTCCCGAATGCTGGCTTCCCAAAGCCGGGTTCTGGTAGTCGACCATAACAGTGACTCTGAAGTTATCCAGCGGAAGGGCAACAATGTCTGTCTGGCCTTCCTCGTTATGGTACTGAACGGTTTCATCTATAATGAGATAGTCCTTTGGAGCCTCCTGCTGCTGAAGCCCGGCTTCCAGAAGTATTTTAACGTAGGGAAGGGCGCTTCCGTCGCCGATGGGAGGTTCCATTCCGTCGAGTTCAATTATTATATTATCAATCTGAAGTCCTGCAATTGAAGCCAGCACGTGCTCAACCGTGTGCACCTTGGCCTCACCAATTCCGATTGTTGTTCCCCTTGATATATCAACGACATTCTCAGCAATGGCCGGTATTTCAGGATTTCCGCCCAGGTCGACCCTGACGAATTTTATTCCGCAGTTTTCAGGTGCCGGCTTAAATGTCATTGTGCATGAGGTGCCCGTGTGCAGCCCCGTGCCTGACATTGAGACAGCCTTGCTGATTGTCCTTTGTTTTTCTAGCATTATTTATTCCTCTTTGACTCAATAGTTCTGATTATTTCCTTAAGTTCATTTATCTGTTTTTCCAATTCCTTCATTTTTCCGGCATATTCAGGAAGATTCCTAATGTGCCCTTCAAGCTTTAAGGCCGTTTTGTGCTCCTTGGCCGGGAAACCCCAGTACATGCCCGGTTTTGTTATGGACTTTGAAACCCCGCTCTGAGCGGCAATTATTACGTTGTCCCCGATTTCTATGTGGCCGACAATGCCGACCTGTCCTGCCAGGATGCAGTTCCGTCCGATCTTTGTGCTGCCTGAGACGCCGGTCTGGGCAGACATGACAGTATTTTCACCCACCTCAACGTTATGTGCAATCTGCACGAGGTTGTCTAATTTCGTGCCTTTTTTGATCAGTGTAGCACCCAGGGCGGCGCGGTCTACGCTAACATTCGCTCCAAGCTCAACGTCATCTTCAATGATTACAATTCCAATCTGAGGTATCTTGTTATAGACACCCCTCTCATCCTGCGAATATCCGAATCCGTCGGAGCCTACTACGGTCCCGCTATGTATAATTACGCGCTTTCCAAGCCTCGAGCCCTCGCGTATGGTTACGTTCGGGAATATAACCGTATCATCCCCGATTTCAACGTTTTCAAGTATGACCGAGTTGTGGAAAATCTTTACGTTATTTCCCAGGCGGCATCCTTCCGAGACAACAACATTTTTCCCCAGGGCACATCCCGCACCCACAGAAACGCCCGCTGCAATATAAGCAGACGGATCTATTCCGGTCAAACGAAATTCGGGACGGAAGAATTTGTTTACAATTCTCAGGAAAGCAACGTTTGGGCTTTTTACCTCGATATAGGTTATATCCGTTCTGGTTTTGGGGAATTCCGGTTTAACAAGTATTGCAGAGGCCTGTGTGGTTGAAAAGTATTTTTCGTAGGAGGGGAGATAGAGGAATGTTAAATCGTTTTTCTTTGCCTCTTCAATCTTAGCAATATTCCCGATCGTGACATTCTCATCACCAATAATGTTGCCGCCGACTAAGTCGGCGACATCTTTCAATTTTATTTCCATGCAGCATTATTTAAGTTTTTGTAGTACAAGGTTTGTAATATCGTATTTTTCTTTGGCGTACAGGAAGAGAACATCACCGCTTCTGTCGAATACAAAATCGAGATCCTGTTCCTCGGCAACTTTTTTAATGGAGTCGAAAACCCGGTTCTGAATCGGTTTCATCAGCTCGTCCTGTTTCTGGAAGAGTTCACCGTTAGTGCCGAATTTTTTCTGCCTGTAGTCGTTCATTTTCTCTTCAAGCTTGACCAGCTCGGCTTCGGTTTCAGCCCTGGTCTGATCGCTCATGATAAGCTTGCGCTTTTCATAATCGTCGTACTTGTCTTTCCAGTCCTTCTCAAGCTTGTTGAGCTCTGTCTGCCAGTCCTTTATAAGGGCGTCCAGTTTCTGCTGTGCGTCCTGCGCATCGGGCAGCTTATCCATGATAGTGTCAGAATCGACGTAGCCGATCTTCAGCTGTGCATGGGCAAGCTGAGTTAAACCGAAGAAGAATAGAGAAACTAAGAAAGCATATTTTTTCATTATAAGTACCTAATGTTTATAAGAGTAATTATTTTCCTCTTTTAAGTTTATCGAGCACCTTGTAGGTAATGTCATACGTATTGTCTGCATAGAGAAGAACAACATCGCCTGTCTTGTCGAATACGAAGTTCATGCCTTCATCTTTTGCAACTGCCTGGATTCCTTTTAAGATCTTTTCTTTAACAGGAGCAAAGAGTTCGTCTGATTTTTTTGCGAGTTCGCCCTGCTGTCCGAATTTCTGCTGCTTGTAGTTTTCAAGTTCCTGCTGCTTTGTTACAAATTTCTGCTGAGCTTCCTTCTGCTGATTCGGGTTCATTTTAGCCTGCTGCTTCTGGAAATCGTTGTACATCTGCTGAAGCTGTGCTGTAAGGCTGTCTACGTGAGCATAGTACTGCTTTGTAAGATCATCAAGGTCCCCCTGAGCTTTAATTGCCTCAGGCAAAGCTTTCAGGATTGTCTGGGAATCCACATAGCCGATCTTCTGAGCGGTACTAGGTGTCTGAGCAAACAGACTGATTGACCCGGTAAGTAATACAGCGGTAATTAAAAGGAATTTTTTCACTTTAACCTCATTTTTCTAGTGTTATTGTTTTTATGTTAATTGAATTGTCAGATCTGTTAAACTTTCTTTATCAGTATTGTAAAGTCTCCCTGTGGACTTAAAAGCCACGTCCGAACTGGAAGTGGAACAGCCATGCCGGAGGCTTTCCGTCGACGCTCATTCTGTCGAATCCATAACCCAGGTCGAATCCGATAAGACCGATCGGATTAATCAAAATTCTTGCTCCCACGCCGGCCGAGCGCTTAAGATCGAAGAGGTTGGCATCCTGGCTGATCTCAGACCATACGTTTCCGGCCTCGGCAAAACCGAGTATATAAATCGGAATCGGCTCGAGTGCCAGGGCAGCTCTTAATTCCATGGTATAACGTGCCATGACGTTGCCGCCCAGATTATCGCCGGTGGATGTCTTTGGACCAATGGTTCTGTCGTCGTAACCTCTTAGAGGTGTTGTGGCAATAACAAGACCGTTGCCGCCCATGAAGAACTTTTCAAACGGGTTGATTTTTAATTTTGTCTGCTGGTCGAACTCGTTCATGTAGCCCAGGTCCGCAACAGTATACAAGGCAATGCGGTTTGTGTTGAAAAGCCTCTTATACCACTCGGCCTTAAACTGAACCTTGTAGTAGTTAAGATCGCCGGGCAGAAACGGCCCGCCGGAGAGTTCGCCATCCAGGACCACGGAAGAACCCGTTGAAGGGAAGATCGGGTTGTCAATATTTTTTCTGGTGATTGTGCCGCCAAGAGTAAACTGTTCAGATTTGCCTTCCCTGTAATAGCCGCCGCCGTTTACGATGTCGTTATTCTGATACTTGAATGTTCCCTGCACATTGAAGTAATGGTCGGGCCATGTTAGGCGCCTTCCCAGTCTTACTGAACCGCCGTACTGGCTTAAATCATAGTAGTAAGCCTGTCTTGTATCAAAGACCTCAAAGCCGAGCAGTGTCGGGGTATCGTAGAGCCACGGTTCTGTAAAGCCTAAAGTAAAGGTTCTGTAGAAATTGCCCACACCGAACTGCCAGTTGAAATTGAGTATCTGGCCGCCGCCTAACTTGAACGGATTTGCAATAGAGAAGTTTGTAAGCGTTACCCCTACCGAGCCCGAAAAACCGAAGCTTCCCGAGTAGCCGATTGAAGCATTCAGATAATCGCTCGACTTTTCCTCCACCTTATAAGTAACGTTCACCGTAGAGTCGTTTGAAGGGAAGTAGTCGGCACCTTCTTTATATAGTTTTTCCACGTTAAAGTACTGCAGGTTTGCGAGCTGCTGAAGGCTTGTCATAATTGCACTTCTGCTGAAATAAAAAGTGGGGACCGTGTAGAGCTCTCTTCTAATGACCTTGTCTTCGGTTTTATCGTTGCCCTGAATATCAACCCTTCCGATCTTGAACTGGTTGCCTTCGGTTACCATGATATCCAGATCCACAGAATCTTTTCCAACCTTTATCTCATTAGCCTTGAAATTACTCATCAGGTATCCGTTATCCTGGTAGAGGGCTGCAACGTCATTCTGCTTTTCGTTGCCGCGCAGATTCTGCATGAATTTCTCGTAATTATAGATGTCGCCTTTTTTGAATCCGAGGCGGTCATTTAATGCTGTCGTGTCGTATACGGTATTTCCTTCCCAGACAATGTTTCTGATTTTGTACTGAGGGCCTTCAGAAACTCTGATTAAAACCTCAACATCCTTCTTGTTATTGCTGAAGATGAGCGAGTCGGAAAGAATTTCCATATCGCGGAAGCCGTGAGCCTTGTAATAATCGACAAGAAGCTTTTTGTCGTCTTCAAACTTTTTCTTATTTAACTTTGCGCTGCTCCAGAACTTCCACCATTTGGCTTCATTGGTTTCCTTGAGAGCTCCCTTAAGGTCGCCCTCAGAAATGGATTTATTCCCCTCGAAAGCTATTTTTCTTACCGTAACCTTGCTGCCCTCGTCAATTTTGAATTTAACCAGGACCCTTTCCCTTAACTTCTGGACAAGGTTTGTAGGGTTATCCTTTATGTTGTAAGTTGTGGTATACTCATCTGAAAAGTCCTGGTTATTGTGCCAGACCGCCTTTATTTCATCTCCTGTGGTATCGGCCGAAAGGAAGCTGTAGCGGAGGATGCTGATTTTTGCGTTAAGGAGCCCCTCGTCGTCATAAAGGCCCTGGATTCTGGTCTTTGCGTTGTAGAGGTCCTGAGGTTTAAGGATCTGCCCGCGTACGAAGCTGACCTTGGCTTCAATATCCTTGTCGCTGATGTCGTCGTTACCCTCGAAGACCACTTTTTCAACTCTCGGGTACTCCTGCACCTTAATCAAGAGGAAGACGCCGTTTGCGAGCTGCTTGTCGATTAAGATCTGAACGTCGGAGAAGATGTTGAGAGCCCAGAGGTGTCTGATGGCATTGATGGTCTGGTCGCCAGGGATTTCAATCTCATCGCCGACCTTAAGTCCGCTGTTTGCAATAATGGTAGATGCATCGGCTGACTTATTTCCCTCGACTGAAATACCCAGCACCTTGTACTGCTGTCTGCCGGTTGCCTCTTGTGCAAAAGAGCAGAGTGAAAGAGCTATAAATAAAGCCACTAGACCGGATAAAAACGGTGTATTAAAACGAAATTTTGTCATTCTTAAACCTTTGAAGTTCTGGATATTTGTTCACTGACAAGGCCGAACCTGCGTTCCCTTTTCTGGTAGTCTTTAATGGCTTCATAAAGATGCTGGCGTTTGAATTCGGGCCAAAGAACATCTGTAATAAAGAATTCCGAATACGCGATCTGCCAGAGCAGGAAGTTGCTGAGGCGGAATTCTCCGCCGCTTCTGATCAGCAGATCCGGATCGGGCATATTACCCGTGGTCAGGAAAGAAGAAAAAAGAGACTCGGTTACTTCTTCGGACCTAATTTTGCCGTCTTTTACCATACCGGCAATCTTTTTTGCAGCCTCAAGTATCTCCCAGCGGCCGCTGTAGCTAAGAGCAAGGTTGAGTGTCAGGGCCGAATTGCCTGAAGTCTTCTCAATTGCCTGCTCAAGTTCCTGACGCACTAAATCCGGAAGAGATTCCCTGTCGCCAATAGTCGAAAGCCTGACATTGTTTGCATGAAGTTCGTTTGTTTCATTCTGCAGACTTTTGACAATCAGCCTCATTAAAGTAGTAATTTCATCTTTAGGTCTTTTCCAGTTTTCAGTGGAAAATGTATAAAGGGTGAGATATTTGACACCCAGGCCGACGCATGCCTTCACGATATCCCGCACGGTCTCAACGCCCTGTTTGTGACCTGCGGCTCTCGGCAGGCCCCGCTTGCGTGCCCATCTGCCATTCCCGTCCATTATAATTGCAATGTGCCGGGGAATATCGCCTGACTTTTTTAATGAATTCTGAGCCTTTAAGTCTAAATCTTTTTCTTCTTTTGCCAATTTTACTCTATAAAATCAATTAGAACTCAAAAAATACTTTAACGGACATAAAATGTCAAGGTAATAGAGCTCTGAAACAGCCCGCCAGTTATTTCTTTAAGTGCTTATAATGAAAATAATTATTGATAGTGCAAAGTTCATGAGCCCGGAGCTAATAGTCAATTCAATTTTACGGTCATATGACGCCCGCCACAGAGACTATCTGCTCCAGCTCCCGGGATAGCTCTCTTTATGCTTCTCTGCACCCACGGCTTTGACTAAAGCCATTAAGACTGCTGTTTAGACATTGGGATAAAGGATTTTGTTTCTGAAAAATAGAAATGCACACTTTTTAGAATGAATCATCAGCCTCCGGAGGGGTAAAATCTTCATGAAGACTGATGATTCAGTATGAAGGAGGAATAAATAAAGCGAAATATTCTGCTAAAGTGGAACATACAGGCCTTTTGACCGGCAGAGGGGCACACGGCAGAAGTCTTCAGTGTAAATTCTAATGTTTTAACCGCTGAAAAATTAAAAGAGTTCCTCTTCCTGTTGCCATGCTTTTTAGTATCATGCCTCGAAAGGGAACAGCAGAAATCCTGATTTGAGTAAAGTGCCTGAAAAAAATGCCTGAAAAGCTAAAAAGGAGTATTAACACACATGCGGAAAAGGAGAATTATCACCGGTTCAGAAAGCTGCTGTTAAATCCCTGCTGCCCTTTCCGGGGCAGTTCACTTGAACTAATGCCGCTCAGGACTACAAGTTTAATGTTCTTTCTGGCATCATCTGTAAGTGCCTCCATGGTCAGCTTTGCCCTGGATATGTTCTGCTGATCGACCCCAATAAAGAGCACAACATTCTTATTGCTGAATCGGGTCTGCCTGGTTGCCAGATAGTTAAGCTTGCTGAATATCCTCCTGTCATCCAGGTCCTGCTCTGAAAGCACTATGCCCAGGGCATATTTCTTGTCGTACCTTCCGACGGCATCCACGCTATAGGTTCCCACCGGATCCGGTGACGGAAGATATGTGCCGTATTTTCTGCTGACTGTAAGATAACCGTTCTGCCAGAAATGCTTAATGAGCTGATCTACACTTTCTCTTTTTGAATTACTGTTCATAACCTCTCTCTTTCTCTTCTGTCAAATCAAATCTATATAAATATCAACGAATAAAACACAAACGAACACTAACACAAAACGGTATTGGTCTTTCTTTCTTTGAGTGCTAGTTTATTTTGGATGCAATCGGTAAAATCGGGGAAAACCTGTTTCTGTAGAGAATCTTTATATTTGCTATTCTTGCAAATTCGTACTTTTTTATCTCATTGCTTAAGTTTGTTTTCCCGTAGATTACTTTCTGTCCGTTCTGATCATAGCTTAAAAAGTAAGGATCGAGCACGATCTCCTGAAGACCGTAAAGAAACTTAATCTTAAATCTGTTGTAAATTGCCGAAGTAAAAATCTGTGATTTCATTGTTTTCCCCTAATTATACCATCTAATGACACCGACTACTTTACCGACTATTGAAAAATCCTCCCTGTGGTGAACCGGAATGGGGGGATAGCTGCTGTTTTCGGGCACGAGATAAACCTCGTCGCCTCTTTTTTCAAATCTTTTTACCGTTGCCTCATCGCCAAGGAGCGCCACAACAATTTCTCCGTTTAAGGCGTCATGCCTGGGGCTGATTATGATCAAGTCCCCTTCGAAAATGCCCGCGTTGATCATGCTGTCGCCTTTTACCTTGAGGGCAAAGCATCCTGCACTGTTCTTTACAACAGATGAATCTATTACAACACTGCCGTCAATATTTTCAACTGCCAGAATCGGCATTCCTGCCGCCACACGGCCTATTACAGGTACCTGGCTGAAGCCTTCAAAAACCTCTTCGGCAAAGGAACTGTTTTTCTCTAAAGAGTCATCAGGCACTTTAGCATTCGTAAGTGAAAGCGCACGGCTGATGTTGCTGCCTATGGTCAGATACCCCTTTTTGCTTAAGGCATCCAGGTGGCGTTTTACTCCGAAGGTTGAGGCTATGGAGAAATTCTTCCCGATTTCCCTTAAAGTAGGGGCATATCCGTTCTGCCGGATGTAATTCTCAATGAAACTCAGGATTTCTTCCTGCCTGTCGGTCAGTTTGTTTTTCATATAGTGCTCAATTATTTACTACAATAATAGTAAACAATTGTTCACTTGTCAAGAAAATTTCAGAAAAAATAATATTTATTTTCTGCGATTACGGCTTAAAAACGAAGATTTTGAAATTTTTTAGTGCAATTTTTTGGGGAGAGGAGGAAAAGTGCCGCAGAAAATCAAAAAGCCGGAGTGCAGCTCCGGCTTTTTCTAAAAAAGATTTCAGAGAAGCGATCTGCCCACTTCATCCCAGTAGCGCCTTCTTAAAGAAGTGGAGGTTTTGGAATCAGTCTTCAGGTGCAGAACTGAAAGTCCAGTATGGTTTAGTGCCCTGCTGAAGGCACTTCGGAACTCTTCCCAGCTTTTAATGTCCAGAAACTCACCGCCGTAGCCCTGAACGAAATACGAAAAGTCCAGTTCATGCGGCGTCTGGAAGCAGTCGCGGAAGAGCTCTTCTTTGCATGAAGCAACAGGGAGCATCTCAAAAATGCCGCCTCCGTCGTTATTTATCAGCACAACAACAAGCGGTATTGAATACTTCTTTGAAGCAAGCAGACCGTTGAGGTCGTAGTAGAAAGCCAGGTCACCTGTAATCATAACAGTAGGCTTTCCTGAGGCCCGTGACAGGCCCAGGGCAGTGGAAGTAATTCCGTCAATTCCGCTTGCGCCTCTGTTATTAAATACCGTAACTGAAGCCCCGAGCTTTGGGGAAAAGTAATCCAGATCGCGTACAGGCATGCTGTTGGATATCATGAGATTTGAATTATGGGGCATCATGCTGAGGGTTTCAGTGAATATTCTGCCTTCGAAGGGGAAGGAGGCCTGAAGTATTAACTCACCTTTCAGTTCTTCAGCTTTTTGTTCTGCCCTCCTGAAAAGATCGAGATATTCTGAATCCCGGCGCCTGAAGTTCTCAGCCTCAGCTCTTCTTATAATTTCACTTAAGAAGCCTTCTGCCTCCATGGGCAGGACCCCTCTGGCCTTGCCGAAAGGATCAAAAAGAGTGCCTCTTTCATTTATCAGGTAATAGTCTGATGAGGTTTTCTCCAGAAAAATTTCCATTCCTTTGGAAGTCATTGTACGTCCAAAGTGCAGTATCAGCTCCGGCTCGATTTTTTCAGAGAACTCTTTTGAACGGAGGAAGCCTTCAAAGTTAACGAATACGTTATCCTTATCGTGCCCTCCGTACCTGAGCTGTGATGCGCCATCGGCAAGTATGGGAACGTTGAATATGGAAGCCAGATGCTGAAGGCTGCATGCAAAATTCTCTTGCGGCTCGTCCGGGCCTGAGAGTATGATACATCTACCGGTTTTCTTCATCTTCCCGTAGATTGTATCCAGGAGGTTTTCATCTGGAGAAGCCTTCCTGTCTTTTTCATAAGGCTTGAGGCTTAAATTTCGCAGGACTTCTTCATCTATTTCATCGGTAAATACAAAAGGTTCAAGAGGTTTCCTAAAAGGGAAGTTCACATGGACTGGACCGATGCCATTGCTTTCATTAAAAGCCCTTTTAGCAAGCGTCTTTATATGCTCTAATTTCTTTTTTGTTACTCCGGGCAGCCCGGCATTAGTAAACCAGCAGATATGGTTTTTATAGATATTATTCTGATGAATTGTCTGGTTTGCTCCGCAGTCCTGAAGTTCAGGCGGCCGGTCTGCCGTACAGACAATTAAAGGTACGTTCTGCTGAAATGCTTCAATTATGGCAGGGTAAAACTCTGCCACAGCTGTTCCCGATGTACAGACAAGCGCAACGGGGGTTTTGGATGCCCTGGCAAGCCCAAGGGCAAAAAAGCCGTTTGAACGCTCGTCAACCAGAATGTGTGTCTGAATGTCTTTGTTTGTGCTGAAAGCTAAGGTTAAGGGTGTGTTCCTCGAACCAGGGGAAATACATGCATATTTAACACCGTTATCAGCTAATTCCTTGACAAAAATCTCCGACCAGAGGCTATTACGGTTAACTTTTATTTTCATTCTCAAAAAGCGCCAGAATTGGTTTTAGTTTTAGTTCTGTTTCCTTGTATTCCACAGCAGGGTCGGAGCCTTCAACAATGCCCCCGCCGGCAAAGGCAAAGAGCTTTTTGCCCTTGAGGAGCGCACTTCTGATTGCAACGGCAAATTCACCTTCTTTTCTGAAATTAAACCAGCCGACAATTCCTGCATACATTCCCCTGTGGTAGTCCTCCATTTTCTTTATAACATTCATTGCATCTGCCTGCGGAACGCCGCAGACTGCAGGCGTGGGGTGGAGGCTCTCCATAATTGAAAATATCCTGTGTGAAGAGTTAAGCCTTATCCTTAAAGGGGTCCACAAGTGCTGAATGTTCTTAAGCTTCTTTATCTTGGGAGGCGTCTCGTAGATTACCTCACTGGAATAATCCTTAAAGAGGTTCTCGAAGTATGTTATAACTGTATTATGCTCCATGAGGTCCTTTTGGCTCTTAAGGAGCTTTTCTTCAAATTCCCTGTCCTCATTTTCTTCTTTACCCCTGGGGGCACTTCCGGCAAGGGCATCCGCTTCAATCCATTCGCCAGAGAGTTTTATAAGTCTTTCCGGGGAGGCGCCGAAGAAAGTCGATTTCCCGGAATGAAAGGCAAAGAGATAGCATTCGGGATAATTTTCTCTTAAGCGGCCAAGAAGCTCGTAAACATAAGGCTCTTCACTTAGTTTCAGCTCCACCTGCCTGGAAAGCACAATCTTATCAAGCTCGCCTGACTCAATTGTGCCTATTGCCTTCTTTACGCTCTCCATCCATTTTTTCTTGTCTTTAGGCGTATTGCCCAAAATTTCGGCAACCCTGGGATGAGCCGCAGCTGCATGTGTATTATTCTCCCTGCGGGAGAAGATCTGCGATATCCTCTGATCAAACTCACTTACGAGCCTGTCTTTGGAAACCTCCTGCAGGAGGAGGAAATTGCAGACAATAACTTTTTCACTTCCTTTTATGTAAATGAGCAGCTTAGGTACAAACCAGTTGGAGTCGGCATAATTTTCCCACACCTCCGAGTGATTTTCCTGAGTAAACTTCATTCCGCCCACAAACAGGGGAATGTGATCTATTCCAAGCTCATCCCAGTTTGAGACGAAGCCTTCTCTTGCGGCTTTAACTTTCTTTTCAATAGCAGCAAATCTTCCCTTGCCGTTTTCATTTATTGAAATAAGCTCTCCCAGGGCGATTATTTGAGTCTCTTCATCCGGTTTTTCCCAGTAAAATGACTTTTCATAGCCGATAGAAAGCTTCTTAAGATTTTCGATCGTTAGAGAATCATCCCATCTGAAGGCAAATGAGGCCAGTGAAGAGGGGAGAGTCTTTTTCTCTAAGGCATTTAACACAAAGTGTCTGAAATTTTCGGAATTCGTATTCAATTCAAAAGTATTGTTGTTTAACATATATATCGTAAATATAAATTATAAGAAAAAACTTTCAAATTACAATTATAAGAAAATTTTAGGGATGAAAATCAGCCTTTGGACAAGATATCTCTTTTTTTTTGGCAAAAAGGGCGATTATATGCTGATAACTCAAATAATTAAAGTTCTGATTTTTTCCACTCTCATTTCTCTACTTTAAAGGAAAAAAATACATATATTTTTAAATAGTTATTTAACAGTTAGAACAGGCAAGTGGATCAAAGAAAAATAACCATAGGAGGAGCTGACTATAGCTACAGTTACAGAGTCAGTAAGAAAGCCAGTTATATGAGGCTGCAGGTAAGTCCGGAAAAGGGGCTGGAACTGATTGTTCCCTATGGTGTTTCAGCCAAAGAAGCCGAAAATTTTCTTTTAAGCAAGAGCCAATGGGTAATAAAGCATCTTAAGAAGGTCTCGGAAAAAGAGGAGAACTTCCGTTTTATGGGAGTTAAACTGACGGTTGAGCATCACTATGATGCCCTTATCAGGCGTCACCGCCTGGAGCTGAAGGAAGGGACCTTAAAGATCTTGAGTCCTCTGGATGACGCGGTTCCCTTAAGGAGTATATATAGTGCGTGGCTGAAGCTTAAAGCTGAGAATTACATACCGCAGAGAGTGAGGCTTCTGGCACAGAGGTACGGTTTTTATGTGAACAGGATTTCCATACGTGCTCAGAAGACCCGCTGGGGAAGCTGTTCAAGAGGGAACAATTTGTCTTTTAATTTCCGGCTTATGGCCTACAACACTGACATAATTGATTACGTAATTGTACACGAACTCTGCCATACTAAAGAGATGAATCATTCGAAAAGATTCTGGGACCTGGTTGAAAAAATTGTGCCTGAGTACAAGGCACTAAGAAAAGAACTCAAAAAAGTAGCTTAAATTTATCAAGTATTTTAGATGACGACTATGATGACAGACCTAAGAACAAAGCATGCAATAACCATCTGGGAAAAACTCTTCCATACTTATGAGAAGTACAGGAAGATGCAGGTGAAAACTGTCTTTGAGCACCACCTGACCGGACCGCAGTACAGTGTCCTTGAAGTTCTCTTCAGTTCCGGTCCAATGCCCTTAAAGAAGATAGGTGAGAAGCTTTATGTAAGCGGGGCAAATATAACCTGCGTGGTGGATAACCTGGAAAAAGAGGAGCTCGTGCGCAGGGTACCCTCAGCGGAGGACAGGAGGATCATAATAGCAGAGCTTACGGCGAAAGGAAGAGAAAAGATAGAAAAACTTTTCCCGCTCCAGGCTCAGAATATACTCAAGATGACCGAGGCCTTAAGTCACGAGGAGCAGGATGAGCTCATGAAGCTCTTAAACAAGCTTGATACGGAAAGTAAAGGGGAGTAAAAGAAAGGAGCACCTTATATGTGCTCCTTAATTTTTCTTACTTTCTTTTCATGACAAGTGAGATCCACTCATCCATCTGCATTTTATCGGAAACCGTGAAACCCTCCCGGGCATAACGTTCAGTTATATCCTGTTCATCGGTAAACAAAAGTCCCGAGAGAATGAGTGTTCCACCCTTTTTCACGTGGGATGCGAGATCTTGCCCGATATCCATTAGTATATTCTTATTTATATTGGCAAGCACAAGGTCGAAGTCTTTTTCCTCCACCTGGCTTACTTCTCCAAGTCTTATTTCAACCTGGCCTGAAACGCCGTTAACCTGGCAGTTTTCAATGCCGTTATCGAAGCACCATTCATCGTTGTCAATTGCAACGGCGTGAGAAGCCCCGAGTCTTACAGAGGCAATTGCAAGGACTCCTGTTCCGGTTCCAACGTCGAGCACATTCATCCCTTCTTTTACATACTTTTCAATCATGAGGAGCATAAGGCGTGTTGTCTGATGCTCTCCGGTGCCGAAGGACATCTTGGGATCGATTGTCAGAACGAGCTGTCCTTCGTGAGAGGTGTATTCTTTTGTACTTGGCCTGATGACAATTTTATCGGAGACCTCAATTATGTTTAACGACTTTTCCCATTCCTCGTTCCAGTTTTTTTCCTCGAACTCATTTTCATCCACGGAAAAGTCCTCAATGAGATTCTCTTTTAAGAGGGACTTAAGGAGATCCTCAATTTCAGCTTTATTTACTTTTCCGGCCTCAGAAAATACTTTTATATAGGGATCTTCCTCCGTAACTCCTGATATATCCAGTTTCCAGAGAATGCCGCTTACCACTTCCGGGGCCATGGGTTCGGTTCTTATTACAAATTCTTTATAATGTTTCAAATTTTTAACTCCGCAAAAATCAATTATAGAAATCTTAAAACTAAACTGCCGGCTTATTGAAGTCCAGGCTGTAAATCAGGTATGTCAGTACATCACCCACCTGCTGAAGTGTTTCCTGACTTATATTATCCATTGTGTCTTTCTGTGAGTGCCAGTAATTTCTTCTAGGAACTCCCGTGTCGGCCCCCACGAGGTCGATATCGATAATGTCAATTGTATTTATGCCTGCCTCGTTAAGCGGTACATGATCGTCCTCGATCTGGTTGCCCTGGACGTCGGAGAAACTGCTGGCGTTAAGCTTTCTTGCAATACTCCATACCATATCGACAACCTCGGGCGCAAAGAGCATCGATTTGCCTTCCTTATTAAATACGGCCTGTTTATCTCCCACCATGTCAAGGAGTATTCCGAAGGCGGGGTTATAGTCCGAAGGCTTCTGGGCTGCAAAATATTTTGAGCCGAGGAAATAGTTTCCCAGGTCATTTTCCTGTCCGTAATCCTCACCGTCAAAGAACACCAGATCCACGCCGTAGTTGAGAGGATTCTGTTTCAAGATGTGTTCGAGTTCCAGGAGGACCCCCACGCCGCTTGCGCCGTCATTGGCACCCGGTATGGGGAGATTCCTTTTGGCCGGGTCAGTATCGTGCTCGCCTCTGGGGCGTGTATCCCAGTGGGCTGAAATAAATATCCTGTTTTTAGCCTTGGGGTTGAACTTTGCAATTACGTTTGTAAGACTGAGCTGTTCATTATTATAGCCCGTATAGCTGAAGTTCTGAACCTCAACGCTGTCGGCATACTTTCTGGATTCACTGATGAGGTAATTAAGTGCTGCCTGGTGGCCTTTGGAGCCCGGGTTACGCGGACCGAAGGAGACCTGTCTGGCAGTTTCATCGTATGCAGCCTTTGCATCGAATGCCGGAGGATTAACCTGGGCCTTAAGGAAGTATGGCGGCTCCTGTGCCTTGGGGGTTTCCTCTTTTTTGTTACATGATATAAAGCCAAAAGACATAATGATTAACAGGATAAATATTTGTTTCATGATATTTGTTATTTCCTAAATCCGGTTTCTAAAACCTAAAATAAATATAATTACTGTTTTAACAAAAAGAATTTCACTCTGAAGCTTCCGCATTTCCCGATTCGGAGAGAATGCGCCCTATTTCATCCAGGATTTTTATTGCCCTGGATGCGCTGCCGACATAATTCTGAATTATTGCACTGAATGCCAGCATGTGCTTGTTTTGTGCCGTTACGTAGCCCGACAGGGAATTGACTCCGCTGAGTGAGCCGGTCTTTGCATGCAGGTTGTTGAAGGCCAGGGTGTTCTTCATTCTGTTCCCAAGCGACCCGTCCACGCCCGCATTGGGGAAGGAGTTGTAAAGCACGCCGAAGAGCCGGGGTTTTGAGTAATAGATATATTTCAGGACGTCGAGCAATAGTTCAGTTGTGACTAGGTTATAATGCGAAACGCCTGAACCGTCAACAATCCTGTAGTCCTTATAGTTAAGCCCTGAGAGTGTAATAAGGCTGTCCACCATTTTAATCCCGTTTTCAGGAGTGGCGGGTTTTCCGAAAAACCTGTATGCCATGGCCCTTAAGGTCATCTCGGCGCTCAGGTTGTCGCTTGTCTTATTAAGGTTGACGATAACCTCTCCGTAAGGCCTGTTAAAGGTGTAGAAAAGTTTTGCATTTGTGGGTACGCTTGCCGTGTCTACAGTGCCCAGGACAAGCACGCGGGAAAATTCCAGGCGTTCTTTTAAGAGCGTAAGAAAGTAACGCGCCGGGTCATAAACGTTTATATCTTCTGTTATCGGGGACGACTTTAGGGGAAGGTTTCCCGAAAGAACAATATTGTTTGTCCTGTGCAGCCAGTCGCGGTCCCACTTAAAAGTTGAAGAGTCGCCTGAGATGGTAAGCGAGCGGTTTATTATTTTGAAGAAAGGGGTCTCCGGGACTGTTGTTACAACGGCCGGTGTGCCTGGAAATCCGGGCTTAATGTTAACCGTAACGGTGTTGCTGTTGATGTTCAAAGCCGACATATAAGGAGCATCTGTCGAAGGGTCGTCATCCCACATCCAGCCTTTTCCCCAGAAGATTGAATCCATGTAGGACACGTCGCCATAGACGTGTCCCTTAATTTCCTTTATTCCAAGGAGTTTGATTTGTTTTACAAGTGAATCCAGGTCCGCAAGGCCGAAATCGGGATCGCCTTTGCCTTCTACATAAAGGTCCCCCGTCATGATGGAGTCAGGAGTGATTGTGCCCGTATAGTAAAGGTTTGTCTGAAACTGATACTCAGGTCCCAGAAAGCAAAGCGCTGCAGATGTGGTAATGATCTTCATATTTGAAGCAGGCTTGAGGAGAAGTTTTATCTTGTTCTGATAAAGAGGCTTTCCTGCCGTAAGGTCATAGACATTTACCGAGGCTGCTGTTGCCTGGAAAATGCTGTCGCTTAAGAGCGTGTCAAGTTTTGCCTTAAGTCCCGACTGCGGATATGAAACCGAAGACAATAAAACAAAAAGCAGAATGCTGAATGAGAATTTAGTGTTTTTTTTCATGGAGACTTAAAAAATTTGGTTATATGGTAGAAATTAAATTGCCGGAAAAATTTCCGGCTCAAAATAAAAGTTGTCTTTGGAATAGTTCTAAAAATAGGGTCTGGTTCTAAAGCCCACACCCACGTTGTCCTCTACGAATTTTTTAGCTTCTTCAGTATCTATTTCATTAAGGCCTACGACCGTCATAACGACGTTTGTGTAGGCTTTGGCTTTCCTTGCAAAGTCCAGCATTTCGGCGTGCAGCCCGGGATCTACCTGCATTAGTTTTGAGTACTGCTGCGGGTCGACAGAGTTAAGGCTGATTGAGACTGTATCGATAAGCCCTTTGAGTTCAGGCGTTATGTCGCGTTTATTTATGAAGTTGCCGTGTCCGTCTGTATTCATTCTTGTTTTGCCGTTATGTTCTTTCACATAGGAGGCTATTTCCTTAACGACATCCCAGCGTATTGTAGGCTCGCCGTAGCCGCAGAAGACGACTTCATCGTACTGCGAAGGGTCGCCAATTTCCTTGATATATGTTTGAGCCGGGGGTTCCTCGCTTTTTTTCATTCTGAGGCTGTAGCCTTTAATAACGGCGTCGCCTTTGCGGTCGCAGAAAACGCAGTCGGCGTTGCAGCGGTTGGTAACATTTATGTAAAGTGAATTACCGATTCTGTATGTATAGCTTACGCCCGGCTTGCGCCCTATGCCGAAGAGCCTGAATGCGTTAAATGAAGTTGCCTGCGCCACGTTCTCGAGCGTAATATTCTGAACTTCGGCAATCTTTTCTGCAACAAGGTTTACGTAAGAAGGTTCATTTCTTTTTCCCCTGTGGGGCACGGGCGTCATGAAAGGCGAATCGGTCTCAAGCAGGAGGTTTTCCACCTGAACGTGCCTTAGAATTTCTCTTAAGTTATCGGCCTTGCTGAAGGTGATATTTCCTGTGAAGGAGAGGAGGTGATGCATTGAGATAAGTTCTCTTGCATCCTGAACAGACCCTGAAAAGCAGTGAAGCTGTGCCTTAAGGCTGGTATCTTTATATGTGCGGAGAATGTTCATTATATCGGTATCAGCTTCGCGGTTATGCAGAATAACAGGAAGATTCAACTTTAAGGCCAGGAGTATCTGGCTGTCCAGGGCATCAATCTGACGGTCCCTTGGGGAGAAGTCGTAGTAATAATCGAGTCCGATTTCGCCAATTGCAACTACCTTCTGAGAGCTGCGGGCAAGACTTTCCAGGTCATTTAAGAGAGAGTCTGTCCACTCCTTTGTATCGTGGGGGTGAATTCCGACTGCGGCGTAGATAAAGTCATATTTTTCCGCCAGACTGACTGCCTCTACGGAGCTTGCAAGGTCAGTTCCAGGGACAATAATATAATCTACGCCGGAAGCTTTAGCCCTTTCAATTACCTCTTCTACTTCGCCGTTGAAATTCGGATAGAACAGGTGTGCGTGTGTATCTACAAACATTTCTTTTTTCTAGGATGAAACCTGCTGAATTAAAACTCTTTGCAGGAGCCGTACTTAAAACGAGACTTCCAGGCTTACAGATGCGTTCCTGATGGGGGAAATATTGCCGATTATTTCTATGTAATTGTAATTCAGCAGGTTGTTAATATTAATAAATATCTTCCCCGGCAGTCCCAAAGATAACAAATTATATCCAGTTCTGAAATCTAAAAGATAGACCGGCACCCGTTTGCCCCCGTCAGTAACAACCCCAAGATCGACAAGTTCAAAATCCAGGGCTTCTATTTTACTCCAGTATCTGAAATCTGTTCCAAGTTCAAATGGTCCTGAATTAAAATTAAGTGAAGCCATTGCCTGGTGGCGCGGGCGGTACTTGAGGGGAGTGTTATTTTCGATGTCCCTTGCCCAAAGATATGTGTAATTTGTCAGAAGGCTGAGTCTTTGGGGAATAAGGTAAAACATTGTGTTCATTTCAAGGCCCTGTATCCGGGCCCTTGTCAGGTTGCGGAATGTGATAAGTCCGTCAGTTAAATCCACTCCGGGTTCAATAAAGTCGTAATATTCGTTCTGGAAGAGTGCGAGGTCAAAATTTATAAGGAGGCCGAAATTATGGTTTATGCCTGTTTCCATTGACAGGCTCGTTTCAGGCATGAGCCGTGGGTTCGGTTTTATCTTAATTCCGCTTGCAGTTGTACTTGTAAAAGCCTCGGCCAGTGTAGGCGAGCGGAAGCCCTTTCCAATTGAGGCCCTTAGTGTTGTGGCTTCAGAAAGCCTGTAGTTCAGGGCCGCCTTGGGGGAAAAGGAGTCAAAGCCCTTCAATGTATCCAGCCGGCTGTAGTCGTACCTGGCGCCAAGAGTAAGACTAAGTGGGAAGGGGAATCTGTATTCCGACTGCAGGTAGCCTCCGATGTTAAAGGATCCGGGCTGACCGAAAAGGTTTGAGTTTACCTTTCCCGCGCCCGATTCCAGGCCTGAAGTTATGATGAGATCTTTTATTATCCTGTAGTTCGTCTGAAGCTCCCATTCAAAGATGCCGGTTCTGGAGGTGTCGTGGCTTGATGTTTCATCGCGCCAGTCCGTCCTGTAATAGCTTGTTCTTGCCTTTAGAAAGAAGTCGGGGCTGAAGACATTTTTATATACTGCGGCAAGCATGTATCTCTGTGAATTGACCTTCTGCCCCTGGTCTACGTCCCTGGGCTGAAGAGCATGCCTGGAATCTTTCCAGTAAATAAAGTTGCCCCTGTTCTGTCCTAAGTAGCTGCCGAGGAAAGTGAGGCTTGAAAGCTCGGTTAACTTGTAATCTGTCTTCAGAAATCCGGTAAATCTCCTGTAGTAGTCATCCTGTCTGTAGCCCAGGTTTTCCGATGGGGTCAGTGAGACAACGTAAGCCAGCTTTCCGATTGTGTTAGAGTGAGTAAGTGTAATGCCGTTAAAGGGCCTCAGCTCGCCCGACCAGTCCCACTCCTTGTAGTACGGGTGATCGTAGAGGCCGTAGTAGGCTTTGGCATAGAAGTGCGGTTTCTCAGGGATGTCTTTTGTAATAACGTTAATTACGCCTCCAATGGCCGTAGATCCGTAAAGAGAGCTCGCGGCGCCTTTAATGATCTCGACCCTGTCAATCTGAGTGACGGGGATCAGTTCATAGATGATTTCACCGGTATCTCCCGTATAAAGGGGGATTCCGTCCATGGCAACAAGGACTCTCGTTCCGGCGCCCCGGCTGTAGCCGCTGGAGCCGCGTATGCTGACCTGGTCGTAGTTCATATTCACACCGGGAGCGTAGCGCAGGGCATAATCCAGAGAGACAACGTTCCTGTCGTTAATATCCGAAGAGCTCAGTATAGTAGCACTCACAGGAAGTTCCGAGAGCTGCTGTTCGTACTTGCTGGCTGTTACGACAACCTGTTTTGACTGCAGCGCAGTTTCCTCCATGGTGAAGTCCAGTTCCACGGGAGTCCTGTTAACCTCAACCTCACGGGTTATACTTTTCTTGTAGCCGACCATTGAAACTTCGAGGCGGTATACTCCTTTTTTAAGTCGGCTTATTTTGTACTGTCCCGAGGAGTCGGTTGAAGTGCCCATAGCAGTTCCCTGAACGACAACGTTTGCTCCATGAAGGGATAGGCCCCTGCTGTCGGTAATTCTGCCGAATATAGAGCCCGTCTGGGCTGCAATATCCATGAAACAGAAAAGGCATAAAAGAATAACGGGTATAAGTTTCATCAAGCAAGTTCTCTTCCTTTGAATAAAAGATTCTTCAATTCAACATTCATAATTCCTAATTCAACATTTCTTTTTATTCTCCTCCCGGGGGCTGAAGAGGAGGATGATTAAAATCGCATGTAATATTTATATTGCCTACGAATGTATTTTCAGGAATGGTGAGCTTTCCCGGTTTTGTGGTATCCCCGTTCGCGTAATAAACTCCAGCAACGAACCAGTCCTTTCGTACGAGTGAGAGCGTGGGGGACTTCGACATTGCAACTGCAACGTAGGCGTACTGGCCGGCTTTAATCGGGAGCCCGGGATTTATAAGTGAACTGAAGACTATTCCGCTCACGCCATAGGGGATGCTGTCGCTTACGAAAGCGAGGTTAAGTGCATTGAAGTCGCCTGCCGTAAGGAGAGGACTTCTGAAGGCCACGATATGTGTTCTTGTAACTCCTGTGGGCCACTTGCCCAAAAAGGCCACACTGCCGCCGAAGCCCGCCTCCTGCTGCTGAGACTGCCCCTCAGGTTCAGGAGAAAGGCCGCCGTTGCAGCCAAAGAGAAAAAGAGTTGAGAAGATAAAAACAAAGTATAATAATTTTTTCACAGTGTACTTTCTTTCTGTTCCAGACAATATAATTATAAAAATGCTGAAAATGAAAGGTGTGTTTTTATTTTGAGAAAGAGATGAGCCAGGGGAATTGGTATTAAAATATTAATCACCTCAGGCGGGCTGAAATGTTTTTGTGATTCCATCTGCTATAGACAGACCGCCCCTTCAGGGCTTGCTAAGTGCCTTAACTTGCATGCCCGCATTTCATGGGCCTTTCTAACAGTGACAATAATGCCACACAATTAGTAAATCATAGCAAGGCTATGTCAAATGCCTTAAGTTGACGCGCAAAGCCCATGGTGCGGTAAAAATTTAAAGCCTTACTGACACTGGTATGAGAACGTGACTCTTCCAACGACGTCTTTTTTACTCTGTCCCTGGTAGAAGGCCGACTCGATGTTTGGAAGTATACTCACGTTTTTATTAATATGAAAATCAACAGATAAAATAATAGTTTTATATGGCCGCGGGCAAATAAAAAATGCAGAGCATTTCGTAAATGCTCTGCATCAAAATCATGAGATTAGAGATTTTTTTTATCAGGCTACTTCGCCGATTAAAATTGCCTCTTCGCCAACGGCTTTTGCAAGCTCCCGGGCTTTTGAGACTTCGCTCTTTTTAACAACGGCAATAAGTCCGATTCCGAGGTTAAAGACTTCCCTCATCTCCTCATCCTTAACGTTGCCGGTTTTCTGTATGAGCTTAAATATTGCAGGCCACTGCCAGCTCTGCCAGTCGACTTTCAGTGAAAGTCCCTGAGGAATAATTCTCTTTGTGTTGCCGATAATTCCGCCCCCGGTAATGTGTGAGAACCCTTTTATTTCCATATTGTCCTTAAGCTGTGCTATAAGTGAAAGATAGGACTTGTGGACTTTGAGGAGTTCTTCGCCAATTGTGCCTGAGAGTTCCTCTGTGCGGTCGTTGACCTGGAACTTCTCAAGGAGCACCTTGCGGGCAAGTGAGTACCCGTTCGTGTGGAGGCCGTTTGAGCGGAAACCCAGGAGCTGGTCCCCTTTCCGGATATTCTTTCCGTCTATGATGCGTGACTTTTCAACAACTCCCACAATTGTACCCGAGAGATCGTAGTCGTTTTCAGCATAAAGGCCGGGCATTTCGGCTGTTTCGCCGCCGATTAAAGCGCATCCGTTTTCCCTGCATGCAACAGAAAAGCCCTCAATGATCTTTTCAGCCTTATAGGGGTAGAGTTTCCCAAAGGCCATATAGTCCATAAAATAAAGCGGTTTTGCCCCGCAAACGGCTATATCGTTTACGCAGTGGTTAACCAGGTCCTGCCCCACAGTGTCGTGCTTATCCATCAGGAAAGCTATTTTAAGCTTTGTACCCACACCGTCAACGCTTGAGACTAAGACGGGATGCTCATAGTCGGGGAATTTTGCATCATAAAATGCCCCGAAATGGCCTATTTCCATCAGGACGTTCTTATTGAAAGTGGACTTAACGTGCGACTTGATTCTCTGTACGGTTTCTTCTCCGGCCTTAATGTCGACGCCGGCTGATTTATAGTTGGATTCCAATTTCACCTCAAATTCTTTTCACTAAATTAGCTAATATTTAACTCTTATTCAAAAGAAAATGGCTCATCAGGGGGGACCGGATACTGCATTTCCCAGGAATTCCCTTCCTGCCGCAGATTCTTCCGCAGATTCTGCCGCAGTTTCTTCCACAACCCGGTTTCGTGAAAAATTCCGTTTTTTTTAATATATTTAAACTTGAAAAAATGAATTGGCAAGTAAATTCAAAGTAGTGCATTGATATGGAACCGATAGAATTAAGTGACAGGGAAAAGTCGATTTTAAGGAACATTATCCAGCAGTTCGTTCTGACTGCCAGTCCGGTCGGCTCAAAAAACCTGACCAGTAAGTTCGGGCTAGGGCTTTCTTCGGCCACCATACGCAATATCATGGCCGACCTGGAGGATGCCGGTTACCTTAACCATCCTCATACCTCTGCCGGGCGCGTTCCTACGGATAAAGGCTACCGTTTCTTTGTCGACAGTCTCATGGATCCCCCGCTCCTCAAGGATGATGAAAAGGAAATCATACTCCGTGAGCTCAGCGTCTTTATGCAGGAGACGGACGACCTCGTGCAGGTTACTTCAGCTCTTCTGAGTGATATCACCAACCAGCTTGCACTGGTTACATATCCTAAACTGGATACCGGAAGACTTGAAAAACTGCAGATCGTGCAGCTTACTTCTTCACGCATTCTTGTAGTGGTAAGCATTAAAAGCGGCCTGGTCAAGACTATTACTCTTGAGATTAATGCCGAGTTTAACGGCGACCACATCGAAGCCGTTCAAAGGCTTTTGAATGAAAGACTCTCGGGTCTTACTCTCTCTGAGATTAAGCGTACCATAGGTGAACGCTTCCGCGACATCAGCGAGAACTACAGACCCATAATCAGGGTTTTCCTCGACTCGGCAGACAGGATCTTTACCGGCTTTAACAGCCCCTCTGACAGGGCTGTTATTACGGGCGCAAGAAATATTCTCAGGCAGCCTGAATTTGAAAAACATGAGCACTTCCAGAGCGTTATTGAACTTATTGAGGATAAGGATGTAATTATTCATATTATGAATAATAAGGTAAGCTCTGAAAACGACCTGGTTATTAAAATCGGAAAGGAAAATGAATCTGAAAGGCTGAGCGACTACAGCCTGATTACAAAGGATTATTCAATAGGCGATGTTTCCGGCACTATAGGCATTGTGGGACCAAGAAGGATGCAGTATTCAAAGATGATTGCATCAATTGTCTATCTGGCCGAGGTGCTTTCGGAGTACATGAAAAAGGGAAATTCAAAGTGACCATCAACTCCGCAAAAGGAGAAGATTGCCTTTAACATAAATTGAAAAGGAGAAGATAATGAAGGATAAAGAGAAAAACAGAGATCATGAATCTCATCAGATTAAAGTTGAAAGAGACTCAAAAAACAGCGATCCTAAAAATATTCACCACAAAAAAGAAGAGCACGGGCACAAGGAGGCTAATCAAAACCAGAATGCTGCCGATAATCTCTCAGCAGAAGATCTGGCACAGGCTATTGTGGAAAGCCCCCAGTTCAAGGCCTTAAGAGAAGAAAGCGAAAACCTGGCCAAAGAGGTTTCTGAGGTTAAGGATAAGCTTTTAAGGAAAGCTGCTGAATTTGAAAACTATAAAAGAAGAACCGAACAGGAACAGCTCAACTGGCTTAAATATGCGGCTGAGTCTTTCATTGTCAAAATCCTTCCTGTCTATGATGACCTGGAACGCTCGCTTTCACATGCAAAGGAGGCGGCTAACACGGATGCAATAAAGGAAGGACTCAATATGGTGCTTAATAAATTCGGCAGGGTCCTGGAAGAACAGGGCGTTAAGAAAATTGATGCCAAAGGAAAGCCCTTCGACTTTAACCTTCATGAGGCTCTGCTGCAGCAGACTGTTCCGGGCGTTGCCCCTCATACGGTAATTGAAGTTGTTGAGCCGGGTTACATGTATAAGGACAAGGTGATCCGCCACGCTAAGGTAATTGTAAGCGACGAGAACTCCTCTGCGGAAACCAAATAATGAAACTAAAAGAAGCATTTTTTTTGTTCTTGCTGACCACAGGCAGAAACAATTTAGCTGCTGAATTGTAAAATCTGCCTCTTGAAGAGGGGCGTTTTTTCAGTTTTTTACAGGAAATTTTAAAGGGGTTAAACATATAAAAATGGATAAAAGAGATTATTACGAAGTACTGGGTGTAGACAGGAATGCTTCGAAAGATGATATTAAGAAAGCCTACAGGAAACTTGCCATGCAGTATCATCCCGACAGAAATCCGGATGATAAGTCGGCAGAGGAAAAATTCAAGGAAGCTGCCGAGGCCTACGAGGTCTTAAGCAATGATGAGAAGAAGGCAAAGTACGACCGCTTCGGCCACAGCGGCTTAAGAGGCGGCGGGGCACAGGACTTCGAGGGCTTCAGCAATATAAATGATATCTTTTCGCACTTCTCGGATATTTTCGGCGGCGGATTCTCAGGCGGAGGCGGAGGTTCAATTTTTGACGACTTCTTCGGAACCTCTCAGCAGCACTCACGCGGCAGAAAAAGGGGAACCGGTACACCGGGTTCGGATCTGAAGGTTGTTCTTAAACTTTCGCTCGAGGAAATTGCCACCGGTGTGACAAAGAAAATTAAGATCAAAAAACACGTCAAATGCGAAGTTTGTAACGGAACGGGGGCCAAGGACGGCACTTCTGTTAAAACCTGCCCGGTTTGCAGCGGATCGGGCGAGGTTAGAAATGTCTCCAGATCAGTCTTCGGGCAGTTTGTCAATATTACCGCATGTGCTAACTGCGAGGGCGAAGGCACCGTAATCGACAGCCCATGCAAGAACTGCGCGGGCGACGGAAGGGTCTATGGCGATGCCACCGTAAAGGTTAATGTTCCTGCCGGAGTTACTTCGGGAAGTTATATGACCATGCGCGGCGAAGGCAATGCAGGAAAAAGAAACGGACAGGCGGGCAATATAATTGTCGTCTTTGAAGAACTGCCGCACGACTACTTTATGCGCGAAGGAGACGATATTATCTACGAGCTCTATTTAAGCTATCCCGAGATCGTACTGGGCACTGAGGCTGAAGTGCCTACGCTTAATGGAAAAGCAAAACTCAAGATCGACGCCGGAACACAGCCGGGCAAATTTCTCAAAATGCGCGAAAAAGGCATTCAGCACCTTAACCGCCACGGGGCCGGTGACGAACTCGTGAGAATTAACGTTCACGTGCCCGGAAAAGTAAATTCAAAGGAAAAGGAGCTTCTGAAGGAACTCTCTCAGATGCCGAATATCAAAGTGCGCGACTAATTAAAGTACATAAAGCAAAGTACACAAAGCAAAGTACATAAAATGCAGTTCAGGAAAACCGCGAACCATCTGGGTTTTACGCGGACTGAATTTATCGTTTTAACAGCCCTGACGGGAATCTTTTTAGCCGGACTTTTACTGAAGTATTCATTTAGTGAAAGTCCTGCTCCCTACAGGGATTTTGACTATTCTGCCAGCGACAGTATGTTCCTGGCTTCCGACTCTACCCTTAAGGAAGAGGAGATCCTCCGGGACTTATCCCCTGAAACCGGAAGTCCCGGCAGGAAGAAAGTCCTGGAAACCTCAGGAGAAAATGTTTCTTTCAGAAAGAAGGTTCTGGCCGGGGAAAACAGCATCAATATCAACAGCTCCGAGGCCGCTGATTTGATGAAGCTGCCGGGAATAGGTGAGAAAACAGCAGGGAAAATCGTCGAACTAAGGCGCCTTAAAGGAAGATTTAATTCCATTGAAGAGCTGCTGGAAGTAAAGGGAATAGGACCTGCCAAACTGAATAAAATCAGAAAATATATTTTTATCAAATAGAGTTATTTATTAAATTTTCGTCTTGCCGGGGCTTTTTTTAGTCTTAAAGACGGGGAGTAAAAATGCCGGGATTTCAGAACCATGCGGGAATTAATCTTACTCCAGCTAAAATGCAGCTGGTTGAGGTAAACTATGCCGACGAGGAATTTGTAGTTGAAAATGCAGACGAGGAGTACTTCAGCGAGTTTCTCGACCTTAATGCAAAAGAAACTAAGGTCATGGCTACGCTTCAGAGCGCATTCGATGAAATTCTCATGCGCAGACCCTTAAAGAGCAAACTGGCATCTTTTACACTCCCTGACAGCCTTTTCCACGTTGTAAGACTTCCTTATGAAAACACGCTCGTGCAGGCAGATATGACAGAGGAGTTCAGGTGGGAGCTCTTGCAGCTTTTTCCCAAATCTTCAAGAGAGGAAATGGCCATTCAGAGCATAAAGGTTGAAGACAACAAGAAGAACGCCTCTTCGGCAATTGTTGTTGCCACTTACAGGAAGTATCTTAAGCTGCTGAATAACTTCTGCCTCAAGAACGGCATGAAGCTTAAATTTGTGGATAACGCCCATATTGCCTCCGACAGAATTATTTCTCTTAGTAATTCCTTCAGCGACAGGGAGGTTGTCTTAAGCCTTTACGCTGCAGGAGAGACCTTGTCCACAGCTTTTCTTTTTAAGGGCAAGCCGATTTATTTTAATATTGTTCCTTTGGCAAATGCAGGTGAAATTCTGCCCAGGATATCCGAAGAGCTTGAACGGGGTAAAAGTCTAAAGA
Source organism: Ignavibacteriales bacterium (assembly GCA_036261625.1). GTDB lineage: Bacteria > Bacteroidota > Ignavibacteria > Ignavibacteriales > SURF-24 > JAAXKN01. The sequence goes on from DATAKL010000057.1 coordinate 52,705, forward strand.
TCAATCCTCAATCCATTTCTCAGGCATTCATTACAGGGGAGAATATCACAGATTCGCTTCTTGAAAGGGCAGGAAAGACCCTTAATTTAGAATTCAGCCGGGTTAATCCTTTTGAGGAAATCAGGGTTAACCCCGAAATTTTTGAATCCCATATATTTACTGAAAAAGCCGGCACATTTTCTTCTGCTGCCGGAATAGCTTTCAGGCTGGTTTAGTAATATGAGAATCATTTCAGGACAGTTCAGGGGCAGAACTCTTAAGGCTCCCGATTCAAAGTTTACACGCCCAACAACCGACAGGGTAAGGGAGACGCTTTTTAACCTTCTTAAGAACCGCATCGATTTTGAAGGCATACGTGTACTGGATATTTATGCGGGCTCAGGCGCCCTGGGGCTTGAGACTGTAAGCCGCGGTGCAAGCGAGGTCGATTTCATCGAAAAGAATTTCCCGATTTACAGGATACTGGAAGAGAATATAAAATCGATGAAAGGGGATTTCCCGTACAAAATTTTCAAAATGGAAGCCGTAAGGTTTTCCACGATAACCGATCACGCAAAATATGATTTAATACTTGCCGATCCCCCTTTTTTCAAGGATGACATTCATATAGTAGTAAAAAACCTCCTTAAGAACAGTTTTCTTTCGGAAGACGGTTTAATAATAATTGAGCGTTCCATTCAGACCAAAGACAACGACATAAAGAATTTCGGCATAGAGCCTTTTAAGCGCATAGGCGACACACTTTTATACAGCTTTGAGAACCCCGCCTCGGAATTAGATCCTGAATAGCCACGACCTGAATAGCCACGACCTGAATAGCCACGACCTGAATAGCCACGACCTTCAGGTCGTGGTCCAATGATTCCAAGAATATTTGGGCTTTAGCCCCCGATCATACTTGGAAAAATCTGGGGCTGAAGCCCGAGGGTTTGTTTAGGCATTTCCCCACGGCCTGAAGGCCGTGGCTATTCATAAGTCCTGGACGTTGGACTTTCTTTTTTCCCGCTTGCCTTGCATGAATTAAGTTCTTATAATTGTATGGCAGATGAAAATAATTCCGATATAAAAAGATAATGAGAAAAGTAATTTACCCGGGCACATTTGATCCCGTTACATTCGGGCATATAGATATAATTAAAAGAGCCTGCGAGCTCTTTGACAGTGTGATCGTTACAATTGCGCGAAATCCGAATAAACTTGCTCCTCTTTTTACAGTGGAGGAAAGGATCGAAATGCTCACCGAAAGCCTTGTGGAATTCCCAAACGTGGAGGTGGATTCCTTTGACGGGCTGACGGTTGAACATGCCAAAAGTGTCGGAGCAATAGGCATCATAAGAGGTCTGAGGGCTGTCAGCGATTTTGAGTATGAATTTCAGATGGCTCTCATGAACCGCAAACTGGATGGAAATATCTCAACTATATTTCTCATGCCCCACGAAAAATATACCTATCTGAATTCCTCGATCATTCGTAATCTTGCAGGATTAAAAAGCGACGTCAGTGATTTCGTCCCGGCAAATGTAGCCAGGGCTTTAAGGGAAAAATTCGGCTGAGACATAATTAACCTTTTCTGCAGGTTACCCCTGTTCTAAAAACTGTGTTCTTTAATTAATTTGTTCGTTAGTAATACTGCTCTCAGACCGGACTAAGAAAACAAAGCCCCGGGAAAAATCTTAAAAGCAAAAAAGACGCTTGGGAAATGACTGCAGTAATTAAGTTGCACTCGTGAGTTTTCTTTATAAATAAACAAAGGGTGTTCAATGAGTCTAAGTCAAATTGCCAGAAATGTTTCGGCTTCGCCTACTCTTAAGCTTAATGAGAAGGCAGCCATATTAAGAGAAAAAGGCGACCCGGTAATTCATCTGGGCGGAGGCGAGCCGAAAAGCAAGGCTCCCATGGATGCCTTGCTCTCAGCCGTAGCCAACCTAAACTCGGGTGAGGTCAGGTATACCCCGGCCGACGGCATTCCGTCGTTAAAAAAAGCAATCATCCGCTATACGGAAGAATTCTATCACAGGAAAGTTTCTCCCCAAAACGTCATGGCCTCCGGCGGCGCCAAGCAGGCTATTATGGTAGCCCTTCAGGCTATTCTTAACCCGCAGGAAGAAGTTATTTATCCCGCACCATACTGGGTGAGCTATCCCGAAATGGCCAAGCTCTGCGGAGCTATCGGCGTTCCGGTCTTGCCCGAGGACGGAACATTCTATCCCACAATTCAGGATATTGAGCAGAGGGTCGGTTCATACACAAAAGCTGTTATTATAAACAGCCCTAACAACCCGACGGGCGTCATGTATTCAGAGCAGTTCATCTCCGATATAGTCGACTTCTGTGAAAAGCGCGACCTTTATCTTATTATGGATGACATCTATCACCGCTTAATATTCGATAACAGGAAACCCCTCAGCTGTTATGATTACGCACATGACTTATCTGAAAATTCAAAGCTCATCGTCATAAACGGAATTTCAAAGCAGTACGCAATGACAGGCTTCAGAATCGGCTGGGCCGTTGCAAGTAAAAAGCTGATTGAAGCCATGACAAATATCCAGGGCCATCAGACCTCTGGCCCTTCTGTCGTGCTGCAGCAGGCTGCCGTGGGCGCACTGAACGGAGTACAGTCAAGCGTTGAAAGCCTCAGGTGCACGCTTGAAAATAACCGCAACGTTATGATCGACCAGCTGAACTCTTTTGAAGGCGTGAGGGTAACAAAGCCCGACGGCACGTTCTACTGCTTTGCCGACTTCAGTCATTATATGAAAAGCTCCAACAAGCTTTCAGAATTCCTGATCGATAAGGTCCAGGTCTTAACTGTCCCGGGCGCCGAGTTCGGTTTAGAGGGTTACTTAAGACTTTCTTACTGCGGCACAATTAAGGATATTACCGAAGGCATTGAACGCATGAAATGGGCTTTGGATCCGAATTCACCAAATGAACTCTACATTGGCGACCGTAAATTAGTGAGGGACTGGTCATGAGTAAATATTTAGAATTTAATACCCCCGCAAGCAAAGAAGCCATGGAACTGGCTAGTGACTTCAGGCTGAAGAACCAGGGAATTAGCTACCTGGACCGTGTATACTGGAACCTGCCTGAACCGTCTTTGTATGAAGAGATCATATTCCGCAATGAAGGACACCTCTCAAAAGGAGGACCCCTCATTGTAAATACAGGAAAGCATACGGCCCGCGCTGCAGCAGATAAGTTTATCGTAAAGGAAGAATCCACTGAGGATAAGATCTGGTGGGGCATTTATAACCGTCCTTTCAGCCTGGAAAAGTTCAACTCACTTTTTAACCGCTTCCAGGCCTGGGCACAGGGTGAAGAGCTCTTTGTTCAGGACTGCTACGCCGGAGCAGACCCCGAGTACCGCTTACCTGTAAGAATTGTTACCGAGAAAGCCTGGCACAGCCTTTTTGCGCGCAACATGTTCATTACTACGCCGGACCAGAACGCCCTGAAGAACTTCGTGCCCGAGTTTACAGTAATCGCAGTACCCGGCTTCAAGGTGGATCCCATTATAGACGGCACGCGCTCTGAAACAGCAATAATACTGAACTTCTCTGAAAGGATGTGCATTATTGCAAATTCACTCTACGGCGGTGAGATCAAGAAATCTGTTTTCACGGTGCTGAACTTCCTTCTTACATTCCGCGACGTGCTTCCCATGCACTGCTCGGCAAACGTGGGCAAGGATGGCGACGTTGCAATATTCTTCGGCCTTTCGGGCACGGGTAAGACAACTCTTTCGGCTGACCCGAAAAGAAAACTCATCGGAGACGATGAGCACGGCTGGAGCAGTGAAGGGGTTTTTAACTTTGAAAGCGGCTGCTACGCCAAGGTGATCAGGCTTTCACCCGATCATGAACCGGAGATCCATGCATGCACCAAACGCTTCGGCACCATTCTGGAGAACGTGGTCTACGACCCTGTTTCCCGAATGATCGACTTAAATGACGACCATATAACTGAAAATACAAGAGCCTCATATCCTCTGGAGTTTATTCCGAACATTGTTCCTGAGAAGATGGTGCACTCGCATCCGAAGAATATCATATTCCTTACGTGCGACGCCTCGGGCGTAATGCCTCCGATTGCAAAGCTTAACCCTGAACAGGCTCAGTATCACTTTATAAGCGGCTACACTTCGAAAATTGCAGGCACAGAGATCGGCCTCGGCATAGAACCGCAGATTACATTCAGCGCATGCTTCGGTGCTCCTTTTATGGTGCGCCACCCGTTTGAATATGCCGAAATGCTAAAGCAGAGAATGCTCAAGCACAACGTCAACTGCTGGCTCGTCAATACAGGCTGGGTAGGCGGACGTTTCGGCGTCGGAAAACGCATCAGCATCCGCCACACGCGTAACCTCCTCAATGCCGCGCTTGACGGGAAACTCTGCGACGTGGAATACCGCAAGGATAAACTCTTCGGCTTCGAAGTGCCACTTACGTGCCCCGATGTTCCCGAAGACGTGCTTGAACCATCAAATTCCTGGGGCGACAAGAATGAGTACTGGAAAAAGTACGACGCACTTGCTGCACGCTTTATAGAAAACTTCAAGCTCTTTTCTAAAGGATGCACACATGAAGTAATTAACGCTGGCCCCGTGAGACTTTCGCAGCTTCAGCAGGTCTAAAGAAAATTCCTCAGCATTATTTTGTCCCTCTTTTCCTTGAAATTGGAGAAGGGGGACTTTTTATTTTTAAACGGAATTATTTTCTGATGAACAATTAAAAGAATTGAAGAATTAGAGGTAATTAAATATCTTTATTTTTTCACTGTCAGAAATATAGGACAAAATAAAATTGATCTCAGAACGGATAAATAATATTGCTGCCTCGCCTACCATGAAAGTAGCTGCAAGAGCCATTGAAATGAAAGCCGAGGGGGTGGACCTTGTGGATTTCAGCGTCGGCGAACCTGACTTTCCAACCCCTGAACATATAAAGGAAGCCGCACGCATAGGCATTAATAATAATTTTACAAAGTATACAGTCAATGAGGGGATGCTTGAACTCCGCATTGCAATTTCGGAAAAGTTAAAACGTGAAAACAACCTGGACTACGACCCGAAGGATATCTTAGTCTCCAACGGCGCCAAGCAGGCGCTCTTTAACGTTGTTATGACGCTTGTGGAAGAAGGCGACGAAGTTCTGATCCCCGCGCCTTACTACGTCTCATATCCTGAAATGGTTAAGATTGCAGGAGGAAAACCGGTAATTATTGAAACTAAAGCTGAAGAAGGATTTAAGCTTCAGCCTGAGGCACTTTGGAATGCTGTAAACGCTAAAACAAAAGCGCTCATTCTCTGCTCTCCATCCAATCCGACGGGGCTTGTATATACGGAAAAAGAACTTGAAGCCTTGGGCGAAGTAGTTAAGGAGAAAAATATTTTCGTTATCTCCGACGAGGTATATGAAAAGCTGATTTATGATGACGTCCCTTTTGCCAGTATGGCTTCAGTAAGTCCTGAACTCAAGTCGCTTACTGCCGTTGTAAACGGACTCTCAAAGTCCTATGCAATGACAGGCTGGAGAATAGGCTATGCTGCCTCTAGGAGGGAAGTTATTTCAGGAGCGTCCAAAATACAGAGCCACAGCACTTCCGGAGCTTCATCTGTTTCACAGTATGCCGGAATTGCAGCCTTAAGCGGGCCAAAGGATACCATAGATTCCATGGTTGCAGAGTTCAGAAAAAGAAGAGATTATATTTATCAAAAGCTTACTTCTCATCCCGGCATTAAGACGACAAAGCCTTCAGGTGCTTTTTATATCTTTCCTGATTTATCCTCCTTTTACGGCAGGAGTTACAATGGACGCACGGTTACCAATTCAAGTGAAATGGCTCTTTATATTCTTGAAGAAGCAAAGGTTGCAGTTGTTCCCGGAATTGCATTCGGGGAAGATAATCATATCAGGATTTCATACTCGACTTCAATGGAGAATATTGTTGAAGGGGTGGACAGGATCATTAAAGCCCTGGAGGAATTAAAGTAAGTAGTAAGTAGTAGGTAGTAGGTAGAAGGTATAAAAAAAGCGGATCACATTACTGACCCGCTTTTTTTGAAATCCCTGGAAGGAATTTAATTTGTGGAAATGTAGAGCTTTAAGGCTTTCAGAATCTGTTCGGCAGGCATTTGCTCACCGGTCCAGAGTTCAAATGCCTTTGCGCCCTGGTAGACCAGCATTTTAAGCCCGTCAATTACAGTTGCCCCCTCGATTGAGGCAATCCTCAGGAGCTTTGTCTGAAGAGGATTATACACAAAATCGAAAACTACCTGTCCTTTTGTAAACGACTGCGGAATTGTTGTTATTGCGTCATCCACGTTAGGCGTCATACCGACACTGGTGGCATTTACGATCAGTTTGGAATTGCTGAAAACTTCCACCAGATCGGGCGGAACAAGTTCATATGAGCAGATGTTGCTGTAGTGCATCTTGGAATAGAAATATTCCTTTAACGATTCAGCCTTCTGCTCAGTCCTGTTAATGATGTTAATGTTCTTCGGCCTGAAGTTCCGGATTAAGGCATAAACAGCGCTTCTTGCTGCGCCGCCGGCACCGACTACAGTTACTTCCTGGCCTGAAAGATCATCCTTATAGGGCATGAGCGACTCTGTGATGCCGTACACGTCGGTATTGTAGCCGTTAAGTTCTCCGTTTTCGTTAACCACAGTATTTACAGCACCTACAACGCTGGCCTCTTCAGAAACGTTTTTCAGGTACTGAATAATATTCTCCTTGTGGGGGAGAGTAATATTAAAGCCCTTTATACCGAGTGCCACCATCCCTTTAATAGCAGCCTTTAGGTTATTAAAAGGTACGTCGAAGGGAAGGTAAATATAGTTCAGGTTTTTTAATTCAAATGAAATATTGTGCATCAGCGGTGAATATGAATGTTTAATCGGATGCCCGATGATGCCAATGATCTGTGTCTCCAGATTAAATTTGTTGTATGATTGCATAGAGTATCTGTAATGGATAAATTAGTTTTCGTCGAGTAACTTTCTAAAGAGCTTGGATGCCCTGATTTCAGGATATTCCTTAGCGAACTCCTTTTTGATCGAGGGATCAAGTCTGAATGCATTCTTAAGGCATTCGATAGCCTCCTGGGTCTGGCTGAGAATGAAATTTACCTTAGCCTTGCCGTAGTAAGAATTAGCATCGGAGGGATTAAGTTTGATGCATTCGTTGTAGGCCGTCATGCCTTCGGTCCAGTTCCCGAGCTCGAGGTCAATTTCAGCCAGTTTGAACCATACCTGGTAGTTGCCCGGATCGTTCGAGAGTGCGTATTTATAGCTTTCAGCCGCCTCATCCAGTTTTCCTAAAGAAAGGTCCAGGTCGCCTTTTGCAGACCACGCATCTGCCGAGCTGTCGTTAAGCCTGATAGCCGCTTCATAATCGCGCAGAGCCATATGAAGTCTTCCCAGGCTGCTGTAGCAGTAGCCGCGTGAAAGGTAAGCCTCAAAGTAATCGCTTTTGCACTTTATAGCTTCGGTGTAATTTTTAACAGCCCCCTCAACGTCGTCCATTTCTTCATAGATCTGTCCGATGTTGAAGAAAATAGCCTCGTCTGAATGGTCGAGTTCGGCAGCTTTTTTGAAGGCCTCGAGGGCTTCGGTCAGCTGTCCCATATTTGCCAAAGCGATTCCCTTGTTGAACCATGCATTGCAGAAATCCTCTTTAAGAGCAAGAGCAAGGTCAAAGTTATCGACGGCTTCCTTGTAGTTATTGATCCTAATCTGGATAATGCCGCGGTTATACCATCCGGTTACGCTGTAGGGTTCAAGATCGAGGAATTTATTGTATGCATCGAGCGATTTCTGGTAGTCTTCAGTATCCTCATAGCAGTAGCCAAGTTCATAATAGGCCTCGCCGTATTCGGGGTCTATTTCAACTGCCCTCTTAAAGCAGGCTATTGCCAGGTCGAATTTTTCATCTCTTTCGTAAATGACGCCCAGTGAGAAATGGGCCTCCTCATTATCAGGCTCAAGTCTTAAGGCTGCATGGAGCGATTCCATTGCCTGTTCTATAAGCCCCAGGTTATCCTCGGCAAGGGCTTTATTAATAAGTGTTTCGGCATCGTTGGGATTCATGGACAATGCCCTCATGAAACAGTTGTAAGCTTCTTCAAATTCGAAGGAGTTGTTCAGGAAAATTCCCTTAAACTGCCACAGTTCTGAATTATAAGGAGCAATTTCCAGCAGAGCATTTGTAAAGTAAAGGCCGTCTTCAGTATAATCGTAGTCAAGGCAAGCCTCAATGAGCTCTTCAATTGATTCCATATAAATGAAAATGGCTCCTTCAGCTATAAGGTTTCTGTATTTATCAATCTTTTCCTTCAGCTCTTTTTCATCGAAATATTCATCGCTACTGTTTCCGAATTTGTCATCGGAATAATTCATTCTAACTCCAGTTTACCTTAGGTGAAAATCTATTATTCTGTCTGCTCAAAATCAAGTTGAAATATAACATAATGCATATCTAAACTGCAAGATAACTTTCCGTAATACCCGAAATTAATTAACAGCCGGAATGCAATATGATAAATCAAAAAGAAAGGCGGATAGTTCCGCCTTTCCTGAAAAGATTTTGAAGTATTTTTGTGGAATTTTCCTGCGTTTTAAGCCTGTTTTCGAGGCTTTTTACAGTGTGGCTTTCAGCGCAGCACAGCGGTTACTTTCTCAGCGGCTTCCTTGAGGCTATGAGCCACCTCGAAGTTCAGGCCCGACTTCTGGAGAAGTTCGCCTGCTTCTTTGGCGTTTGTGCCTTCAAGACGCACTACAATAGGAACATCCACATGGATCTCATTTACAGCGTCAATTACGCCCTGTGCAACACGGTCGCACCTGACGATACCGCCGAAAATGTTGATCAGAATGGCCTTTACGTTAGGATCGGATAAAATGATCTTAAAGCCGTTTGCAACGGTTTCCTTGTTTGCCGTGCCGCCAACGTCGAGGAAGTTGGCCGGTTCGCCTCCTGCGAGTTTAATAATATCCATAGTAGCCATTGCAAGGCCTGCGCCGTTAACCATGCAGCCCACGTTGCCGTCGAGCTTGATGTAGTTAAGGTTGAACTTGGAGGCTTCAATTTCAAGAGGATCCTCCTCGTCGAGGTCCCTGTATTCAACTATATCCGGGTGGCGGAAGAGGGCATTGTCATCAAAATTCATCTTGGCGTCGAGGGCAATAACATCTCCTTCTTTGGTAACAACCAGCGGATTGATCTCAGCCAGGGAGGCGTCAGTTGCCTGGTAAACCTTATAGAGCGCCATGAGGAACCTGACGGCATTTTTATGCTGCGTGCCCGAAAGACCAAGTCCGAAAGCCAGTTTTCTGGCCTGATAGTTCTGAAGGCCTACTTCAGGGTCGACAGTTTCCTTTAAGATCTTCTCAGGGGTCTCTGAAGCAACTTTCTCAATTTCCACACCGCCTTCAGTTGAAACCATGACGGTATCTTTGGATTTTGCACGGTCTAAAGTAATACCGACGTAGAGCTCTTTGTCTATATTAACGCCCTGTTCGATCAGGAGGCGCTTTACGAGCTTGCCTTCGGGGCCTGTCTGGTGTGTAACGAGCGTCATGCCGAGGATCTGTCCGGCTAATTCCCTGACTTCATCCAGGCTTTTTGCAAGCTTTACGCCGCCGCCTTTACCGCGTCCGCCGGCGTGAATCTGTGCTTTAACGACCCATACATTTCCGCCTACTTCCTTTGCAGCCTCAACAGCCTCTTCAACTGAAAAGGCGACTTTCCCCTTGGGGACAGGAACATTGAACTTACGAAAAATTTCTTTTGCCTGATACTCATGAATTTTCATCTGATTTCCCTCTGTTGAATAAGATTTTTTATAAAGCGGCCTCCCCTGAAAAATACCCTCTTAAAGGGGAGGCCAGCCAGAATCCGTTATTTCAATTGTAAAAGAGAACTAAAAAGAACTAAACCTTTTCGCTTACGGCCTTGGCCTGCATAAAAAGAAGCAGATAGTCTCTTCCGCCTGCCTTTGAATCGGTGCCCGACATGTTGAAGCCTCCGAAGGGGTGGCCGCCAACCATGGCACCGGTGCATTTGCGGTTGAAGTACAGGTTGCCAACGAAGAAGTGCTTTCTTGCCTTTTCAAGTTTTTCGCGGTTGTCTGTATAAACCGCGCCTGTAAGACCGTACTGTGTGTTGTTTGCAATTTCAAGTGCATTGTCGAAATTTCTTGCCTTAATAACTGCAAGAACAGGACCGAAGATTTCTTCGAGTGAAATCTTTGCATTCGGCTTTACGTCAACAAATACAGTAGGCTTAATGTAGAATCCGTTTCCTTCGGCTGCTTCACCGCCAACAAGAAGTTTAGATTCTTTTTTGCCTGCGGCAATGTATGAAAGGATATTCTTTCTGGCTGATTCGTTGATAACAGGACCCATGGCAACGTTATCTGTTGCAGGACCGACCTGAATTTTTGAAACGGCATCTTTCAGCTTTGAAACAAATTCACCATAAACCTTCTGGTCGACGATTGCCCTTGAGCAGGCCGAGCACTTCTGTCCCTGGAATCCGAAGGCTGAGGCAACAACGCCTTTAACGGCTTCATCGACATTGGTTTCGCTGTCGACAATGATTGAATCCTTTCCTCCCATTTCGGCCACAACCCTCTTGAGCCATTTCTGACCGGGCTGAACCTCGGCTGCAAGTTTGTTAATGTGAATTCCGACTTCCATTGAACCTGTAAAGGATACAAAGCGCGTAAGGGGGTGTGCAACCAGTGTGTCGCCCACCTCACCGCCTGAACCGGGCAGGAAGTTAAGAACGCCTGCCGGAAGGCCGGCTTCGTTCATAATTTCATAATAAAGTCTTCCCATCATAGGTGTATCGCTCGAAGGCTTAAGAACAACTGTGTTGCCTGTAACGATTGCGGCCGATGACATGCCGACTAAGATTGCAAAGGGGAAGTTCCATGGGGGAACAACAACGCCTACGCCAAGGGGAATATAAACCAGTTCATTTTCTTCACCCTTAATTGGAGTAATAGGCTGCTTATCGGCGTAGCGGAGCATTTCGCGGGCATAGAATTCCATGAAGTCGATTGCCTCTGCCGTATCGGCATCAGCCTCTGTAAAGTTCTTTCCGGCTTCAAGAACCATCCATGCATTTATTTCAAATCTTCTTCTTTTTGCTATTTCAGCTGCCTTAAAGAGAATTGCGGCTCTTTCTTCGGCAGGGGTAAGTTTCCAGCTTTCAAATTTCTTTGCTGCCTCGCGGATTGCCCTGTCGGCCAGTTCCTTTGTGCCCTTGTAGAAAGAAGCAACAACTTCGTCTTTATTTGAAGGGTTATAAGAGTTCAGCTTGCTCTCGGTTTTGATCTTCTTTCCGCCGATAATGATTTCGTAGGTTTTGCCTATCTTTTTGCAAACGGCCTCAAGAGCCTCAGTCTGTTTGGCGAGGATCTTTTTGTCGTTAAAGTTCTGAATGGGTTCGTTTTTGAACGGCTTAACTTTCATCAGAATTACTCCTGTTTATGGATTAAGAATCTTGAAAAATTATACTCAAATTACGTCTTTTGCTTCTAATAAGCAATTTTAGATTATTCAGTAAATCTCTCTTTATAAGGGAAAGGATATGGAAAAAGTTCAAATTATTTAAATTTAATTTGCTAATTTTCCGTATCCGGCTTCCGTACCATATTATGTATGTGTAAACAAATTTTTTTGAAAATAACATTCTGAAAATCAGTGGGAGACAAGCAATGAAGAGATCCTTGGTCGTGTTGTGCTTATTGATAGTTACTTCAGCCATAAATGCACAAACTCTGAGCGGCTACGGCTTAAAGCTGGGCCTGGGCATTACAAACAGCAAGTGGGGGGTTAAATCTTCGGATACGGAATCTGACCAGGGTTACATTTCGGGTTTTTCGGCCAGGGCATTTGCTGATTTTCTGAACTATCCGTTTTTCAATGTTGAAGGGGAACTGGGCTTTTCGCAGAAAGGGATGAAAGAGAGCATTATGACCATAACTGTTGAAGATCCGGATGGTTCTCATAGAACACTCATTAACCGCCTTAACTATGTTTCAGCATCCGTAATGGGAAAGCTTAAATATACAAAGGGTATATTTACCCCTTATCTGCTCGCGGGCCCGCAGTTCAACTATCTTGCTTCTTATGATGTGGATGCTTTGGTTAAGCCTATCTACGACAGATTTGAAAAAAGCCTGTGGGGATATACAGTCGGCATGGGTTCAGCATTTAAACTTGAAGGATATAACCTCCTTATTGAATACAGGTTTGAAAAGGACTTCACCAACAACTTCGAGTATTATGAGCTTTATGTAAAAAACTACTCGCATACTTTTTTAATCGGCGTAGAACTTTAAGGGGGTAAAAACAATATGGCGAAATCAGTTTTTTCAGCTATGCTCTTCATTCTGGCACTCTCCGGCTGTGCACGCACTACTTACATTGAAAAAGAACAGACACCCGGAGAATATTACTTGTACATCAATGGGGAGTGTGAAAATAGCTACGCAGTGCTGAAGCTGCAGGACAAGGAGCCTTTCAGAGTTTATAATGTTAATGTAGGGACGGACACTACTTCCTGGACAGATATAACTGACGGGAAAATTAAATCTGTTAAGACCAGCGATATTTATTCCGTACAGGTTACAGACAGGGCAGGAGGCTTTCTGTCCGGTCTGGCATACGGATTTTTAGGGGGAGCTGCAGCAGGCGTAGCATATGGAAATCTGACAGATCCTCACAATCGTAACGGGGGGCCGTATTTTGGATTACTTGGAGGGGCTGTAGTTGGGATTGTGGCAGGTCCAATTATTGGAGTTACAGTAGGGCAGCCTTCGTATTTTATCATTAACGAAAAGGCAAAATGAAATATGGGGAAAGTTTATGATCCTTTTCATTTTTCTTTTTCTTTTTTCAGTTTGACATTAAAAGAATAAATTTTTAACGTAAGAGCATACTACATTTTGAGGGGTTTTAGCTCATGCTCTCGAAAATACTCTCCAGCGCCACCTACGGAATTGATGCCTTCTTAGTTGAAGTGGAAACCCATATCGAAAAGAAAATTCCGGCCTTTACCATTGTAGGCCTTCCGGACAATGCGGTCAAAGAAAGCCGCGAAAGGGTGCTTGCAGCAATTAAAAACTCAGGCTTCGATTTTCCGGCAAGAAAAATTACCGTCAACCTGGCTCCGGCCGATATTAAAAAAGAGGGGAGTGCCTTCGACCTGCCGATTGCCGTGGGGCTCCTTTCGGCAAACGAACTGATTGAGGACAGATGGCTTAACGACACTGTATTCTTAGGCGAACTTGCTTTAGACGGGCGCCTTAGAACTATCAAAGGTGCGCTCCCTATTGCAGCCGAGGCCAGGAACAAGGGGATTAAAAGAATTCTTCTGCCCCCCGACTGCGCGCGCGAGGCTTCAATTGTTGAGGGCATTGATATCTACCCTGTCGAGAGCCTGGATGAAGTGGTCAGGCTCCTTAATGACAGCATGGAAAAAAGCCCTATGGTTACAGATAAGGATGAAATATTTTCTCAGGTAAACCAGTACCACATAGATTTTTCAGACGTGAAAGGGCAGGAGAATGTAAAGCGAGCGCTCGAGGTAGCGGCTGCAGGAGGGCACAATATACTAATGATTGGTCCTCCGGGCTCGGGAAAAACTATGCTGGCAAAAAGGATACCGACCATACTGCCTCCCTTAAGCTTTGAAGAGGCGCTTGAGACAACAAAGATACATTCTGTTGCCGGCATACTGCCGCGCGACAAGGCGCTTATTACGGTGCGCCCCTTTAGAAGCCCGCACCACACGGTCTCCGATGCGGCACTCGTTGGAGGTGGATCTTTCCCAAGGCCGGGCGAGGTGTCGTTTGCTCATCACGGAGTGCTCTTCTTAGATGAGCTCCCGGAATTCAAGAAGAACGTGCTTGAAGTCTTAAGGCAGCCTTTGGAGGACAGCCGTGTTACGGTAAGCCGCGCTAAGATGTCGCTTGAATTCCCGGCCAACTTCATGCTTGCTGCAGCCATGAACCCGTGCCCCTGCGGTTACTATTCAGATCCCTCGCGCCGCTGCACGTGTGCGCCCCCGCAGATTCAGCATTATATGGCTAAGATATCGGGGCCGCTCCTGGACAGAATAGACATTCACATTGAGGTGCCGGCCGTTAAGTACAAGGAGCTTTCGGACACTTCGCGCGGGGAGGCTTCAGAGGCCATACGCGAAAGGGTAATTAAGGCCCGCGGCCTGCAGCTTAAGAGGTTCACGGGCTTAAAACAAATTTACACCAATGCCGATATGGGTTCGCGCGAGGTAAGACAGTTCTGCATGCTGGATACCGCAGCAAGCGAGGTCTTAAGAATGGCAATGCTCAGGCTCGGGCTCTCAGCCCGTGCATACGACAGAATACTCAAGGTAAGCCGCACGATAGCCGACCTGGAGGCAAGCGATTCCATACAGCGCCAGCACGTCAGCGAGGCCATACAGTACCGCACACTTGACAGGGAGCTCTGGAAGAATTAATTTTATGCACGAAAAATTACCTTAAAAGCCATTTATTTTCTGAATATCTTATGAAATGGAAAAATCCGGAATATTTTTTGATGCCGGAGCTTGCTTTTTTGAAAAGTTAAGGCTATATTTGTTTCTCATTTTGACACGGGCGGACGCCGGAGTTGGAGAGCCGGGGCGGACTGTAAATCCGTTGGCAAACGCCTTTGGGGGTTCGAATCCCTCGCCGCCCACCAGATGTTGACTATCAGAAATTGGTCGTTGGAGATTGTTTTAAGAATCGCTTTTACAACTAACAATTAAAGATGTCAATTCCGAACATCAACATTTTTGCGTTCAATTTCGTAATTGAAGTTTTTTACGCGGGAGTAACTCAGTTGGCTAGAGTCACAGCCTTCCAAGCTGTTGGTCGCGGGTTCGAGTCCCGTCTCCCGCTCTTTTATATAATTAACATTTTATTTACAAGTTTAACGCTGCTGACGTAGCTCAGTTGGTAGAGCACATCCTTGGTAAGGATGAGGTCACCGGTTCAATCCCGGTCGTCAGCTCAAACTAACACGAAAATACCATGAGAGATATAATAACACTAGAATGCACAGAGTGCAAAAGAAGAAATTACACTACAACAAAGAACAAGCGCCTTCATCCCGGAAGAGTAGAATTTAAGAAATACTGCCGCTGGGATCATAAGCATACAGTTCATAAAGAAACAAAGTAGTTTTTCTTACGTCAGTAGCTCAATTGGCTAGAGCAGCGGTCTCCAAAACCGCAGGTTGGGGGTTCGAGTCCCTCCTGACGTGCAGAGAATAGCTAATTTTTAGTTTTAAACGAATTCCCGAACTTTCGGGCGAGAAATTCAGTTATGAAAGAAAAAATCATCAATTTTTTTAATGATGTGGTCAAGGAAATGAAAAAAGTTACCTGGCCCACCAAAGATGAGTTGAAAGAATCAACTGCTATAGTTATTGTAGTGTGTTTGATCATTGCCGCATTTACCTATTTAATTGATATGGCAATTACACAAATTTTTAAAGGGATTTTTTAAGGCGTACCAATGGAATTTAAGTGGTATGTAGTCAGGACTTTTTCAGGCCAGGAGAACAGGGTTAAAAACCTGCTGGAGACTGAGCTTAAGGAGCACGATCAGCTCAGAGCCAAGATTCAGGATGTTCTTGTGCCTACCGAAAAGGTCTTCGAGGTAAAAGACGGCAAAAAGAAGAGCAAGAGCAAAAACTTCTTCCCGGGCTATATTCTCGTGCAGGCCGACCTGGACAATCAGGTCAAGGATTTCATCCTCAATACGCCTGCCGTTATGGGATTCCTGGGTACCGGCAAGAACCCGAATCCTCTTCAGCCTGAAGAGGTTAAAAGGATAGTCGGCCGCATTACGCAGGACCAGGAAAACGAACGCCTTGAAACACTCTTCCGCGCCGGCGACTTCGTTAAGATTATAGACGGGCCGTTCAACAACTTCTCTGGCTATGTGCAGGAAGTAAACGAAGAGAAAATGAAAATCAAGGTCATGGTTTCAATCTTCGGCCGGAAAACTCCCGTCGAAATCGATTTTGTTCAGGCAGAGTTAGAAAAGTAATCATATAAACTGTAAGTAAAAATTAAAAATTAAGCTGCTGAATTAAAGTTTGAAAATCGGGAACTGGAATTTTTAATTTTTAATTGTTTGAGAATATAATTGTAGGTTTTTACAATGGCAAAAAAAATAGCTGGTTATATTAAGTTACAAATCCCCGCCGGTAAGGCTAATCCTTCGCCGCCGGTTGGCCCTGCACTCGGCCAGAAAGGGGTTAACATCATGGAATTCTGTAAACAGTTCAACGCCAGAACTGCAGATAAGGGCGGTTTGATTATACCTGTAGTTATTACAGTCTTTACAGATAAATCGTTTACATTTGTTACAAAAACCCCTCCGGCAGCAGAACTTTTGAAGAAAGCAGCCAAGGCTGAAAAAGGTTCGGCTGAACCCAACAAGACCAAGGTTGCAAAGGTAACCAAAGCTCAGGTGCGCGAGATAGCTGAAATGAAAATGCCTGACCTGAATGCCAACGACGTTGAACAGGCTATGAGCATGGTTGCAGGAACAGCCCGCAGTATGGGTTTTACCGTAGAAGAATAAACATTTAATATACGGCAATCCGCCAAAGTCGGATGCTCAATAGGAAAATAGGGTTGACATTATAATGAAAGTTTCAAAAAGAATTAAAGCCGTAAAAGAGAAGGTAGATCTCAATAAAGAGTATTCTCTTGATGAAGCAATAAAGACATTAAAAGAAGTCTCCAGCGTGAAATTTACCGAATCACTGGACTGTGCAATCCGCCTGGGTGTAGATCCAAGGCATGCCGATCAGATGGTTCGCGGAACAGTTAGCCTGCCGAACGGTACCGGCAAAGAGGTCAAAGTGCTTGTTATTGCCAAAGGCGCCAAGGCACAGGAAGCTCTTGATGCAGGAGCCGACTATGCAGGTTTCGAGGAATACCTCGAGAAGATCAAAGGCGGCTGGGCTGATATAGATGTTATCGTTGCTACACCTGATTCTATGGGTGAACTTGGTAAACTGGGAAGAATTCTCGGTCCCAAAGGCCTGATGCCTAACCCGAAGAGCGGTACAGTAACGATGGATGTTGCAACAGCAGTTAAGGAAGTCAAGGCCGGTAAGATTGAATTCCGCGTCGATAAGACGGGTATCGTTCATACTTCTATCGGAAAGGTTTCTTTTACAGAAGATAAGCTGGTTGAAAATGCAAGGGCATTCCTGACCACTATCATGAAGCTGAAGCCTTCCTCAGCCAAGGGAACTTATGTCCGCAGCCTTTATCTCTCAACTACTATGGGCCCGGGTCTTAAGATTTCACGCGATGAAGTTGCTACTATCAAAGTATAAGAAAGCTGCTTCAGACCGAAAAAAAGATATTACGTACTCAGTAAATATAAATGCTTCTATTTATTTATGAATTAGTTGATTTGGGAGAGTAATGGACATAAAAGAAAAAGAGGAAATAATCTCTCAGATTAAAGAATTTATCAGCGGTTCGGATGCCTGCTATCTGGTGGATTACAGCAAAGTTAATGTTGCCGATATCAATCAGATCCGTAAGGACTTCCGCAAGGAAGGAATCAGCTATAAAGTCTTTAAGAATACTCTGTTCAAGAGAGCTCTGCAGGAAGAGCAGAAATACGAAAAGCTTGGTGACCTTCTGGTCGGCATGATAGGTGCAGCCTTTGTTAAGGATAACACAACTGCCCCGGCCAAAATCATCAAGAAGTATTTTGATGCCTCCGGCAAGCTCGGGCTCAAAGGCTGTTATATTGAATCGCAGTTCTTTGATGGAAAGCAGCTTGACGCATTATCGACACTGCCTACAAAGCCGGAAATCATTGCCGGAATCCTGGGCAGCCTCAATTCACCAGCTTCTGGTATTGTCGGTGCAATAAATGCAGTCATGAGAGATATTGTTGGCGTGCTTGATGCCATAGAAAAGAAACAGGCAGCCTAAGCTGGAACTGATTTCAGCCGGAGCTGTTAAAAATTGTAAAAGAATTTAATTTATCAGGAGAAATATACAATGTCAGAGAAAATTGCAGAACTTGTTGACAAAATTAAGGGTTTAACTCTTTTAGAAGCTTCAGAATTAAAGAAAGCATTGGAAGATGAATTTGGTGTTACAGCTGCTGCCCCAGTTATGATGGGTGCCGCTCCTGCAGCCGGCGCTGCCGCTGCTCCTGCTGAAGAAAAGACTGAATTCGACGTAATCCTTCAGTCAGCAGGCGACAAGAAGATCAACGTTATCAAAGTTGTCCGCGCCCATACAGGTTTAGGCCTGAAAGAAGCTAAGGATTTAGTTGATGGTGCTCCGAAAACTGTTAAAGAAGCCGTTTCTAAGGAAGAAGCTGAAAAGTTGAAGAAAGAGTTCGAGGAAGCCGGAGCTACCGTAGAAGTAAAGTAAGATAAGCATAATTTAACATAGCGCTATTGATTACAAAAGTGATAGGGTGGTGAACTCCGCCCTGTCACTTTTGTATTATTTTGTACAGATTGGTTTTTATAGCGTTTTAGAAAGGAAAATTTAATGGAGGCTAGATTGGATAATAAAAGGATCTCTTTTGCTCGTATCCCCTCTACAATTCAGGTCCCTGATTTATTAGATATTCAGATTGAAGCTTTTGAAGAATTCCTGCAGTCAAAAGTCCCCCCCTCGAAAAGAGAAAACAAAGGCCTGCAGGCTGTTTTCCTCGCAAATTTCCCGATCTTAGACAACAAAGAATTCTACAGGCTCGATTTCATGGAGTATTATATTGAAAAGCCGAGATATTCAATTGTTGAGTGTGAGGAAAGAGGACTTACATTTTCAGCTCCTTTGAAAGCAAAACTCAGATTGTCTACCAAGGATCAGGAAACACAGGAATTCATAAACTCGGTTGAACAGGAAGTCTACCTGGGCAATTTGCCGTTTATGACAAACAAAGGCACCTTTGTCATCAACGGCGCCGAAAGAGTCGTGGTAACACAGCTGCACCGTTCTCCGGGCGTGGCATTCTCGCAGACAGTGCATCCTAACGGTACACCCATTTATTCTGCCAGAATTATACCTTTCCGCGGCAGCTGGGTGGAATTTGCAACAGATATCAATAATATATTATATGTTTATATAGACCGCAGAAAGAAATTTCCAGCTACAACTCTTCTCCGCGCTCTCGATTTTACTACAGATGAGCAGATTCTGGACCTGTTTAACCTGGTTGAGAATGTTGATGTTAAGACTATTACTGCAGACGCCTTTACGGGCCGCATTGTTGCTGAAGATGTGTTCGATATGACAACAGGCGAAATCTTCCTGAGCAAGGATATGGCGCTTACAGAAGAGGATGTGGAAAGACTTCAAAACTCATCAATTGACTCGATAAAACTTATCAGTTCTGAGACACAGCCGGATCAGGACCTGATATTAAATACATTGAAAAAAGATACCTCCAGAACAAAGGAGGAAGCCCTTTTTGCCATCTACCGCCAGCTCCGCTCGGGCGAGGCTCCGGATATGGAAACAGCTCAGGGCTTAATTGAAAAACTGTTCTTTAACGACAAGCGCTACGACCTCGGCGAAGTAGGCCGTTTCCGCATGAACGACAAGCTTCAGCTGAGTATACCTCCAAATATCACAATCCTTACGGTTGAAGATATTATTGCCATTATGAAGTATATCATTAAGCTGAAGGTAGGTAACTTTGCCGTGGATGATATCGATCACCTGGGCAACCGCCGCGTCAGAACAGTGGGCGAACAGCTCGGACAGCAGTATAACGTGGGTCTTGCCAGAATGTCGCGCACGATTAAAGAAAGAATGAATATGCGCGACAGCGAGAACTTTCAGCCGCAGGACCTTGTTAATGCAAGAACAATCAGCAGCGTTATCAATGCCTTCTTCGGCACTAACCAGCTCTCGCAGTTCATGGATCAGACAAACCCGCTGGCTGAACTGACACATAAAAGAAGAATTTCAGCCCTGGGCCCCGGCGGCCTTACGCGCGAAAGAGCAGGCTTCGAGGTTCGTGACGTTCACCATTCACATTATGGACGCCTCTGCCCGATTGAAACTCCTGAAGGCCCGAACATCGGTCTGATTTCTTCTTTAACTATATATTCAAGAGTTAACAGATACGGATTCCTTGAGACTCCGTATAAGAAGGTCGTAGGCGGAAAAGTTACTCCTGAGGTTGAATACCTGAGCGCCGATCAGGAAGATGCTTTTACAATTGCACAGGCAAATGCCGTAACAGACGAACAGGGCAACTTCCTTAACGACAGGGTAAAATGCCGTAACAAGGGAGAGTTCCCGGTCGTTCCACCTACACAGATACAGTATATGGACGTTGCTCCGGCACAAATCGTAAGTGCTGCTGCAGCTTTGATCCCGTTCCTTGAACATGACGATGCCAACCGTGCACTCATGGGCTCGAACATGCAGCGCCAGGCAGTGCCTCTTCTGAAGCCTGAAGCACCGATTGTAGGTACAGGCCTCGAGGGCAAGCTTGCAATAGATTCACGCGCTGTTGTTGCTGCCGAGGATGACGGCGTAATTGAATATGTTGATGCTGAACGCATTGTTGTAAAATATGACCTGAATCCGAACAGCATTGAAGCTCTTACGAGCTTTGAGGATTCAAGAAAAGTAGAGTACAGACTCACAAAGTTCTCCGGCACGAACCAGGAAACCTGCACTAACCAGAAGCCTATCGTAAAAGAGGGGCAGAGGGTTAAAAAAGGCGAGGCTATTGCCGACGGTCCTGCAATCGATAAGGGCGAACTTGCTTTGGGGCGCAACGTAATGGTTGCATTCATGCCCTGGAGAGGATATAACTTTGAAGATGCTATCGTAATTTCTGAAAGGGTAGTCTCTGAAGATATATTCACTTCTCTTCATATTGAAGAATTCGAGCTGCAGGTTCGTGAAACCAAACGCGGCGAGGAAGAACTGACACGTGATATTCCTAACGTCTCGGAAGAAGCTACAAGAAACCTGGACGAAAACGGTATCATTAGAGAAGGTGCCGAGGTCAAGGAAGGCGACATCCTTATCGGTAAGATTACTCCTAAGGGCGAAACCGATCCGACACCCGAAGAAAAACTCTTAAAGGCTATCTTCGGCGACAAGGCCGGCGATGTAAAGGATGCATCTCTGAAGGCTACTCCCGGACTTAAGGGTACAGTAATCAAGACCAGACTTTTCAGCCGCAAACGCAAGGAGTCCGAATCCAGAAAGGCAGAAAAGAAACAGCTTGAGAATCTTGACAACGCCTGGAAGAAAACACGCGAAGATTACTACAGTAAGCTCGTCGAAAAGCTTACAAAGATTACTCTTGGCATGAATACTACAGGAATCAAGGACCTTGACGGCAGCACGGTTCTCAGAAATGGTGCATTAATTAAGGAATCCACTTTTTCAGGCATGGAAGATGTCACAAAACTTGATTATGCTTTAGACTGGTTCGAAACTAAAAAGACGAACAATATAATAAAGAAGTTATATGAAAACTACTTCAATATCATGACAGATATTGAAGAGGATTACAAGAGGGAAAAACTCAAAATTCAAAGCGGCGACGAGCTGCCTCCTGGAATTGTACAGCTGGCGAAAGTCTACATCGCTAAGAAGAGAAAGCTCTCAGTAGGTGATAAAATGGCAGGCCGCCACGGCAACAAAGGCGTTGTAGCCAAGATTGTTCCGCAGGAAGACATGCCTTTCCTCGAAGACGGTACCCCGGTGGATATAGTTCTTAATCCTCTTGGTGTGCCTTCAAGAATGAACCTGGGTCAGTTATACGAAACTGCACTCGGCTGGGTCGGCAAGAAGCTGGGCGTAAAGTTCGCTACTCCGATCTTCGACGGAGCGCATGTTGAGGATATGGAAGATTATCTCCTGAAAGCCTCACTTGACCCGGGAAGCAAGGCTACACTTTATGATGGCCGTTCGGGTGAAAAGTTCCACCAGAGAGTGACCTGCGGACAGATCTATATGATTAAGCTGGGTCACATGGTAGACGATAAAATTCACGCAAGGTCCATCGGGCCGTACTCTCTCATTACACAGCAGCCTCTTGGCGGTAAGGCACAGTTCGGCGGCCAGAGGTTCGGTGAAATGGAGGTCTGGGCTCTTGAAGGTTACGGCGCAAGCCATATACTGCAGGAGATACTGACTGTAAAGAGCGACGATGTTGCCGGCCGTGCAAAAACATATGAAGCTATAGTAAAAGGTGAAAATTTAATGGAACCGAATGTTCCAGAGTCGTTTAACGTGCTAATTAAGGAGCTTCAGGGCTTAGGCCTTGATATCAAAATTAATTAGTAACTTTTTAGCCCGCTTTTCCAAAGATGAAAAGCGGGCTGCATTTTCACTTAGAAATTAGGAGAAATTATGCCTTATAGAATTCAAGAAAACGCAATGAAATCCATAAACTCGATCACTATCGGTCTGGCCAGTCCTGATGACATACTCTCACGTTCACACGGTGAGGTAACAAAGCCGGAGACGATCAACTACAGAAGCTTCCGTCCGGAAAAAGACGGTCTTTTCTGCGAGAAGATCTTTGGCCCGATTAAGGATTGGGAATGCCATTGCGGTAAGTATAAAAGAATCAGATATAAAGGAATTGTTTGCGACAGGTGCGGTGTTGAAGTTACACAAAAGGCTGTTAGACGGGAAAGAATGGGGCATATCTCACTCGCTGTCCCGGTTGTACATATATGGTTCTTCAGAGCCCTTCCTTCAAAGATAGGCAATATCATAGGAATGACTACCAAAGAACTCGAAAAGATCATCTATTACGAATCTTATGTTGTCATCAATCCGGGTCCTACAGGATTAAGTCCTAAGGATCTAATCTCAGAGGATCAGTACTTCGAAATCCTCTACTCGCTCCCGGCAGGAAACGAGAAGCTTGAAGATACAGATCCCAAGAAGTTTGTGGCCAAGATCGGCGGCGACGCAATTAAGGAACTCTTAAAGAGAACTGACGTCGACGGCGTCTTTAAGGAGTTACGCGAGCAGGTTAAGGTTGAAACCTCACAGCAGAAGAAAAACGATGCCTTAAAACGCCTCAGGGTTCTGGAAGCTTTCCGCGAAAAGGAAAATAAGGTTCTGAACAAACCTGAATGGATGGTCTTAAGCGTAATTCCGGTTATTCCGCCTGAACTCAGGCCCCTTGTTCCGCTTGAAGGCGGAAGATTCGCAACAAGCGATCTGAATGATCTCTACAGAAGAGTCATTATCAGAAACAACAGATTAAAAAGACTTATTGATATAAAAGCTCCGGAAGTAATCTTAAGAAACGAAAAGAGAATGCTTCAGGAAGCCGTAGACGCACTGTTCGATAACTCAAGACGCGGAAACGCCGTAAGAAGCGACAGCAACCGCCCGTTGAAATCCTTAAGCGATATGCTCAAAGGAAAACAGGGCCGCTTCCGCCAGAACCTCCTGGGTAAACGTGTCGACTATTCAGGCCGTTCGGTTATCGTCGTGGGTCCTGAACTGAAACTTCATCAGTGCGGTCTGCCTAAAGACATGGCCGTTGAGCTCTTTAAGCCGTTTATCATACGCAAGCTCATCGAGCGCGGGCACAATAAGACGGTTAAAAGCGCAAGAAAGGTTGTAGACAGGAAAGACCCGATTATATGGTCTATACTGGAAGGTATAATCGACGGACATCCGGTACTCTTAAACCGTGCTCCTACGCTTCACAGGCTCGGTATTCAGGCCTTCCAGCCGCTCCTTATCGACGGCAAGGCTATTCAGCTGCACCCGATGGTCTGTACGGCGTTTAACGCCGACTTTGACGGCGACCAGATGGCTGTTCACGTGCCCTTGTCTTACGAGGCACAGCTTGAGGCTGTTCTTCTTATGCTCTCAAGCCACAACATCTTGTCTCCTCAAAACGGAAGTCCGATCGTGGTTCCGACACAGGATATAGTGCTCGGATGCTATTATCTGACAAAAGTTAAGGAAGGTGCAAAGGGCGAAGGACTTACTTTCGGTTCAGCTGAAGAGGTTTTAATTGCCTATAACTCCAAGGCTGCAGATCTGCACGCACGCATTAAGGTAAGAATTGACGGTAAAATGATAGATACAACCGTCGGCCGCGTAAGATTCAACCAGATCGTTCCGAAGGAAATGGGTTACTTAAATGAAGTCCTTGTAAAGAAGATCTTCAGCGGATTTATCTACAAGATGTTCATTAAAATGGGCAATAAAGTAACTGCCAAATTCCTGGATGACCTTAAGGAGCTGGGCTTCAGGTATTCAACTGCAGGCGGCTTGTCTGTAAGCTTTGCAGATATGATCGTTCCTGAAGAAAAAGTAAAACTCATTCAGGATTCAAACAAAAAGGTTTCCGATATCTTGAACGAGCACGAGCAGGGTGTTATTACAGATGCCGAACGCTACAATAAGATTATCGACGTTTGGACACATACTACAAACAATGTGGCCAAATCGCTCATGGAAAAATTAAGAAGCGATCAGAACGGTTTCAACTCACTGCACATGATGGTCGACTCGGGCGCAAGAGGCTCCCAGGAGCAGGTCCGTCAGCTGGCCGGCATGAGAGGTCTTATGATGAAACCTCAGAAGAGCCTTACAGGTCAGTCGGGTGAAATCATTGAAAACCCGATCGTGGCAAACTTCAAGGAAGGTTTGTCGGTACTTGAATACTTCATCTCAACTCACGGTGCACGTAAAGGTCTGGCCGATACGGCTTTGAAGACAGCTGATGCCGGTTACCTTACAAGAAGGCTTTGCGACGTTGCGCAGGACGTTATCATCTCCGAAGACGACTGCGGCACCATACGCGGCGTTGCTGTTACGGCTTTGAAGGACGTTGAACTTGAACGTGAATCATTGGCCGAAAGAATCACCGGCCGTACGGCTCAGGAAGACGTATTCGACCCGAGAACAGATGAGGTTATTGTTGCCGCCGGCGAACTTATTACAGAGGATATTGCAGAGTTAATTGAAGATGCAAATATTGAATCGGTATATATAAGAACGGTGCTTACCTGCGAATCCAAACGCGGGGTCTGTGCAAAATGCTATGGACGCAATCTTACCAACGGAAAACTGGTTGAAATAGGTGAGGCCGTCGGTATCATTGCCGCACAGTCAATCGGTGAACCTGGTACTCAGCTGACACTGAGAACATTCCACCTTGGTGGTACATCCTCACGTATTGCAAGCCAGTCGCAGGTCGAGGCCTCGGTTGAAGGACGCGTACAGTTTGAAAAAGTCTACTACGTGGAAAAAACCGACTTCTTCGGAAAAGTTAAGGTTGTAACCGGACGCCGCGGATCGATAAGCCTTCTCGACAAGGACAACCGTCCAATGAAGCGCTATGAGATCCCCTACGGAGCCGAACTTCTTGTAGATGACGATCAGGTGATCAAAAAAGGCGCTCCGCTCTACAATCACGATCCTTACAATGCAGTTATCTTAACTGATATTGCAGGACGCATCAGCTTTGTGGACCTTGTAGACAGCGTTACAATGCAGCAGGTAACTGACGAACAGACCGGTCACGTTCAGAAGGTTGTTATCGAGTCGAAGGACAAAACCCTCACTCCGAGTATTCTCGTTACGGATAACGATGGGAACAAGAAGATCTTCAACATTCCTACAAGATCTTACATCTCGGTTGATGAAGGGGAGTTTGTACAGGCTGGTACAATCCTGGCAAAGATCTCCAAGTCCGCTTCCAAGACGCGAGACATTACTGGCGGTCTGCCCAGGGTAACCGAGCTCTTCGAGGCAAGGAGCCCGCATGATCCGGCAACTGTTGCTGAAATTGAAGGTATCGTGAAATTCGGTGCCCGTAAGAAAGGATCCAGAGAAATTGTAATTATTGCTCCCGACCAGTCCTACGAGAAAGTTTACTCTGTACCTTACGGCAAGCACATTCTGGTTCAGGAAAGCGATGAAATTCCTGTGGGTGAAAAAATAACCGACGGTCCGATTGATCCGCACGACATTCTGAAGATCAAGGGTACCAACGCCGTTCAGGAATACCTTGTAAATGAAATCCAGGACGTTTACCGTCTGCAGGGTGTAAAGATAAATGACAAGCATATTGAAGTAATTGTACGTCAGATGCTTCAGAAACTGAAAATTGTTTCCTCGGGCGATACGAAATTCATTGAGGAAGACTACGTAGACCGTGTTGAATTCAATGAAGAAAACGAAAAGATCAAGAACATGGTCTATGTTCTCGATCCGGGCAGCTCGAAGTACAAGGTCGGACAGCTGGTTTCCAAGAACAAGGTCCGCGAGTCTAATGCAGAACTGACACGCAAGGGCAAAAAGACAGTTGAGGCAAGGGATGCCGAGCCGGCAACATTTGAGCACGTGCTCCTTGGAATTACACAGGCTGCACTCTCGACCGACAGCTTCATCTCGGCTGCTTCGTTCCAGGAGACAACCAAGGTTCTGACTAATGCCGCAACGGAAGCCAAAACCGACAGCCTTATCGGCTTAAAGGAAAATGTTGTCATGGGTCATTTGATCCCGGCAGGAACCGGTCTGAAGAAGTACAAGAAGATAATTCTCAAGGGCGAAGAGGCAGAAAAAGAGAAGCCCGTAGAGGTAAATACTTCAGTTGGAAGTTAAATAAAAACACAGAAATCCGTGCCAAAAGCACGGATTTCTGAATAAAAAATAAGCTATTACTTGACAATAATTGTATATCTGTATATATTTACAGTCTAAAATTTTTCGATGAATACTAGGAGGAATATTAGTGCCCACGATAAATCAGTTAGTTAGAAAAGGTCGTGTTCAGATACTGGCAAAGAACAAAGCTCCGGCACTTGATGCCTGCCCTCAGAAAAGAGGAGTATGCACAAGAGTTTATACCACAACACCTAAAAAACCGAATTCTGCGCTCAGAAAAGTAGCCAGAGTAAGGCTTACAAACGGAATTGAAGTAACAGCTTACATACCGGGTGAAGGTCATAACTTACAGGAGCATTCCATAGTTTTGATCAGAGGTGGCAGAGTAAAAGATTTGCCTGGTGTACGTTATCATATTATTCGTGGAACGCTCGACACAAGCGGTGTTGAAGACAGAAGAAAAGCCAGATCAAAATACGGCGCTAAAAAACCCAAAGCAAAATAAAAGAATATGAGAAAAAGAAGAGCCCCAAAAAGATATATTAAGCCGGATCCTAAATTTAACGATCTGGTACTCGCAAAATTCATCAATGCTATAATGTATGATGGTGAAAAATCAGTTGCGCGCAAGGTAGTTTACGACAGCTTCGAGCTTATTGAAGAGCGTACCAAAAAACCTGCCATGGAAGTATTCACCAAGGCCGTTGGTAACGTTCAGCCTTATGTAGAGGTCAGAAGCAGAAGAGTCGGCGGAGCAACATATCAGGTCCCTATGGAAGTCAGGCCCGAACGCAGACTTGCATTGGCTTTCCGCTGGCTTAAGACATATGCCAGGGCCAGAAACGATAAATCAATGGCAGCCAAGCTGGCTTCGGAACTTATTGCTGCTTCCAACGGCGAAGGTTCTTCAATTAAGAAAAAAGACGATACACACAAGATGGCAGAGGCTAATAAGGCATTTGCACACTTTAAATGGTAAGGATAAAAGGAAAGATTAAAGTTATATGGCAGACAGAGTTAGCATAGATAAAGTAAGAAATATTGGCATTATGGCGCACATCGATGCCGGAAAGACGACGACTACAGAGCGTATTTTGTTTTATACCGGTAAAACCCACCGCATTGGCGAGGTTCACGAGGGTGCTGCCACCATGGACTGGATGGAGCAGGAAAAAGAACGTGGTATTACAATTACTAGTGCTGCAACTACCTGTTTTTGGAGAGGTCACAATATAAATATTATTGATACACCGGGACACGTCGATTTTACTGTTGAAGTAGAAAGATCACTCCGTGTTCTGGACGGCGCGGTGGCTTTGTTTTGCGCTGTCGGCGGCGTCGAACCGCAGTCGGAAACCGTATGGCGTCAGGCCGATAAATACGGCGTTCCAAGAATCGCTTTTGTAAACAAGATGGACAGAATTGGTGCCGATTTCTTCCATGCAGTTGAAATGATGCATGAACGTTTAGGCGCAAACGCTATTCCGATTGTTCTTCCCATAGGCGAAGGCGACATGTTCGCCGGCGAAATCGACCTTATGAAGAACAAGGCCAGAATGTATAAGGAAGAAAGCCTCGGCGCTGAATTTGAGGAAATTGATATTCCTAACGGCTTGAAGGAACTGGCTAACAAGTATAGAACAAAAATGCTTGAAGCTGTTTCAGACGTGGATGACACGCTTTTAGAAAAGTACCTCGACGGCCAGGAAATTACAGAAGATGAAATTAAGAAAGTTTTACGTACTGCAACCATACAGTCGAAGATCATTCCTGTTCTCTGCGGCTCCTCTTTCAAGAACAAGGGCGTTCAGAAACTTTTGGATTCGGTTGTAGATTTTCTTCCTTCACCGGTTGATGTTGGTGACCTGAAGACTCACCATCCTGATACAAACGATGAAGTATATCGCAAAATAGATGAAAATGAAGAATTTACAGGTCTGGCTTTCAAAATTCAGACAGATCCTTTTGTCGGAAAGCTTACCTATGTCAGGGTTTATACCGGTACTTGTAAGGCTGGTTCCTATGTATATAACTCTGTAAGCGGAAAGAAGGAAAGAGTAGGGCGCATTCTGCAGATGCATGCAAACCAGCGCCTCGATATAGATGAAATTAAGGCTGGCGATATTGCGGCAATAATCGGCTTGAAATATACAAAGACCGGGGATACTCTCTGTTCAGAAAAAGATCAGGTGATTCTGGAAAAAATGGTTTTCCCTGAACCGGTTATTCAGATCGCTATTGAGCCAAAGACAAAAGCCGATCAGGATAAACTTTCTGAAGCTATGCAGAAGCTCTCAGATGAAGATCCTACATTTAAGATTAAAGTTGATGATGAGACGGGTCAGACCCTTATCAGCGGTATGGGCGAGCTTCACCTTGAGATTCTGGTAGACAGAATGAAAAGAGAGTTCAAGGTTGAGGCAAACGTTGGCAAGCCGCAGGTTGCTTACAGAGAATCAATTACAGCTACTGTCAACTCTGAAGGTAAATTTGTTAAGCAGTCCGGCGGTCGCGGTAAATTCGGTCATGTATGGATTGAACTCGGCCCGAATGAACCTGGAAAGGGTTATGAGTTTATAAATGGTATTGTCGGCGGTGTTATACCAAAAGAGTATATTCCTGCAGTATCAAATGGTATTGTGGAAGCAATGCGAAATGGTGTTATAGCCGGATACCCTGTTGTGGATATTAAAGTAAAATTGTACGATGGTTCTTTTCACGAAGTTGACTCTGATGAAATCTCCTTCAAGGTTGCTGGTTCTATGGCATTCAAAGAAGGTGCCCGTCGTGCAAAACCGGTTCTTTTGGAACCGATGATGGCTGTAGAAGTTACCACTCCGGAAGATTACCTGGGTGACGTAATGGGCGACCTGAACTCAAGAAGAGGAAAGATTGAAGGATTTGCAGCA
Source organism: Ignavibacteriales bacterium (assembly GCA_036261625.1). GTDB lineage: Bacteria > Bacteroidota > Ignavibacteria > Ignavibacteriales > SURF-24 > JAAXKN01. The sequence goes on from DATAKL010000057.1 coordinate 82,286, forward strand.
AGGCGCGATGCACAGGTGATTAAAGCCATGGTGCCCCTTGCAGAAATGTTCGGCTATGCAACAGTCCTTAGATCTATGACTCAGGGAAGAGCAATCTACTCAATGCAATTTTCACATTACTCAGAAGTGCCGAAGTCAATTGCCGATGAAATTGCAGAAAAAACACAGTCAAAAAAGTCCGTGACAATTTAACATTAGATTATAAAGCAAAGTAAAATAAGAAGGAGAACCGAGGATGGCCAAAGAAAAATTTGATAGGAGTAAACCTCACGTTAACGTCGGTACAATTGGTCACGTAGATCATGGTAAAACCACATTAACAGCCGCTATTACAATGGCGCTCAGCAAGAGGGGTTTATCTGCTAAGAGAACATTTGATTCAATTGACAATGCCCCTGAAGAAAGAGAAAGAGGTATTACAATTGCTACAGCTCACGTAGAATATTCAACAGCTAACAGACACTACGCTCACGTAGATTGCCCTGGTCACGCTGACTATGTTAAGAACATGATCACCGGTGCTGCTCAGATGGACGGCGCTATACTGGTTGTTGCTGCTACAGACGGTCCTATGCCGCAGACAAGAGAGCACATCCTTTTAGCACGTCAGGTTGGTGTGCCTAGAATAGTTGTTTTCATGAATAAAGTTGATATGGTTGACGATCCTGAACTCATTGAGCTCGTTGAAGTTGAACTTCGCGACCTCTTGAACCAGTATGAATTCCCGGGCGACGAGATTCCAATCATTAAGGGCTCAGCTCTTCAGGCTCTGGATGCAGCAAGCAACGATTCCACACCAGTTGAAGACGAAAGATTAAACTGCATCTGGGAACTCATGGATGCTGTTGATTCATACATTCCCGTTCCTGAAAGAAGCGTCGACAAGCCTTTCTTAATGCCTGTTGAAGACGTATTCTCAATCACAGGCCGTGGTACAGTTGCTACCGGCAGGGTAGAGCGCGGTCAGGTTAAAATTCAGGAAGAAGTTGAACTCATCGGTCTTGGCGTACACAAGAAGACAGTTGTTACAGGTATCGAAATGTTCCGTAAGGAACTCGATTCTGCAATGGCTGGTGACAATGCCGGTATTCTTTTAAGAGGCGTTGATAAGAACGAAATCGAAAGAGGCATGGTTTTAGCTAAAACCGGTTCAATCACTCCTCATAAGGTATTTGAAGGTTCTGTTTACATCCTTTCAAAGGAAGAAGGCGGACGTCATACTCCGTTCTTCAACGGCTACAGACCGCAGTTCTATTTCAGAACCACAGACGTTACAGGTGTTGCTCACCTGCCTGAGGGAACTGAAATGGTTATGCCTGGCGACAACGTAAAACTGAAAGTTGATCTGATTACTGAAATAGCTATGGAAGAGGGTCTTCGCTTCGCTATCCGCGAAGGCGGCAGAACCGTTGGTGCAGGTGTTGTAACTAAAATTTACGAATAAATTATCCAGCCCTGAGGAGAATTTATTCTTCTCAGGGCTATTTGCATAGGAGTTTTAAAGTGCCTGGTCAAAAGATTAGAATAAAGCTTAAATCATATGATCACATTCTCATTGACAAATCGACAGAGAAGATCATCAAGACTGTAAAAAGTACTGGTGCTGTTGTGAGCGGTCCGATTCCGCTTCCTACAAAGAAGACTATCTTTACTGTGCTTCGTTCACCGCACGTCGATAAGAAGTCAAGAGAACAGTTTGAAATAAGAGCACATAAGAGAATTATAGATATTCATAACTCAAATAATAAAACCGTCGATTCTTTAAGCAAATTGGAAATTCCGGCGGGTGTCGATATCGAGATAAAGTTATAAGGATACTAAAATGCCTGGATTGATTGGTAAAAAAATGGGAATGAGTAATATCTTTACTGATGACGGTCAACTTGTTCCTGTAACAATTATAAATGCTGGACCTTGCCCTGTATTAAGTGTTATGACCACTGAGAAAAATGGTTATGAAGCCTTACAGTTTGGTTTTGGAACACGCAAGGAAAACAGAGTCAGCAAGCCTGTTTTAGGACAGTTCAAAAAGCAAAATTTAGCTCCGGCTCAGATAATAAGAGAATTTAGAAATTTTAATGTTGCCGATTATAAAGTGGGCGACACGGTTGGAGTTGAAATTTTCAAGGAAGGTGAGTCTGTAAAGGTTACTGGCCGCTCAAAAGGAAAAGGCTTCCAGGGTGTAATGAGAAGGCATGGTTTCGGTGGTGTTGGCGGTACAACACACGGTCAGTCAGACAGATTAAGAGCTCCCGGATCAATCGGCGCAAGTTCTTACCCTTCAAGAGTATTCAAGGGGCAGAGAATGGCCGGCCGCACAGGATTTGAAAAAGTAACAGTTCAAAACCTTAAGATTATTAAGATTATTCCTGAAAAGAATATAATTATGGTAAAGGGTGCTGTTCCTGGCGCCATTAACTCAATCGTTGAAATCAATAAGTAATTGTTCCGGTCTTTTGGCCCGGAAATTCTAAGAATCAATTTGGTTTAAAAAATGACATTAGATGTTTATAAAATAGATGGCACAAAAAGCGGCGAGCAGATAGAGCTGAAGGACGGCATCTTTAATATTGAGCCGAATCAGCATGCAATCTATTTAGCAGTAAAAGCTCAGATGACGAACAAACGTCAGGGCACGCACAAATCCAAAGAACGCAGTGAAGTCTCGGGCGGCGGAAAGAAGCCCTGGAGACAAAAAGGCCGCGGCGGTGCAAGAGCAGGTACAACCCGTTCACCCCTTTGGGTTGGCGGCGGTACGATATTCGGACCTAAGCCTATTGAATACAAGGAATCGGTTAACAAAAAGGTCGGCAAGCTGGCCAGAAAAAGTGCTTATTCACTCAAGGCTAAAGGCGAACAGATTATTGTAATTGAAGACTTTGGATTTGATACTCCTAAGACAAAAGAATTTAATGCGATCTTATCTGCTTTCAAATTAAACGGCAAGAGAACTCTCGTTTTATATGATAAAAACAACAAGAATGTATTCATCTCTGGAAGAAATATTCAGAAACTGAACATCATGGAAGCTAATACAGCCTCTACATATGACATTCTTAACAACCAGATGATTATTCTTCAGAAGAGCGCCGTAAAATTAATTGAACAAACTTTTGATAAAAATTTATAAGGTAACTAAGAGATGCGGGAAGTATTATATAAACCACTTCTGACCGAGAAGATGAATAACTTAAACGAAGGACTGAATAAATACGGGTTTGTTGTAGATATTCATGCCAATAAGATCAGCATCGCAAAGGCCATTGAAGAAAAATTCAATGTTAAGGTCGCAGATGTCAATACTATCAGATATGAAGGAAAGTCCAAAACCCAATTCAGAAAAAGCGGCAGATTTACAGGAAAGACCCCTCGCTTTAAGAAAGCAATAGTTACATTAAAAGAAGGTCAGAAAATAGACCTATTTGAACAAGTACAGTAAACGGATATTTGAACTGGAGTAGCATTTAATGGCAATCAGAAAATTAAAACCTAATACCCCCGGTACGAGATATATGTCGTACGCCTCTTTTGAGGAAATTACTAAAACAACACCTGAGAAATCTCTGTTGTCAACCCTCAGAAAATCAGGGGGAAGAAACAATAAGGGTAGAGTTACTGCCAGACACATTGGCGGCGGACATAAAAGACAGTACAGAATTATTGATTTTAAGCGCGACAAGCAGGGGATTGACTCGACAGTATTCTCAATTGAATACGATCCAAACCGTACATGCAGAATTGCACTTCTGCACTACGCAGACGGCGAAAAAAGGTATATTCTTGCTCCCGAGGGCCTCAAGGTAGGCGATAAGGTTACTTCAGGAACAGGCAGTGAAATTAAGCCGGGCAACGCCCTGAAACTCAAAGAAATGCCTCTGGGCAGCTTCCTGCACAATGTTGAACTCAAACCTGGCAAGGGCGGACAGTTAGGCCGCAGCGCCGGATGTGCACTTCAGCTGGTTGCCAAGGAAGGCAAATACGCTCAGCTCAGAATGCCATCAGGTGAAGTTAGAATGATCTCAACTGAATGCATGGCTACTTATGGTACAATTGGCAATTCGGAGCACGAGAACATCAGTCTTGGAAAGGCCGGAAGGTCCAGATGGTTAGGCAAGCGCTCTTATGTAAGAGGCGTTGCTATGAACCCTGTAGATCACCCGATGGGCGGCGGTGAAGGCAAGACCTCAGGCGGCGGACACCCGGTTTCACCGTGGGGTACTCCTGCCAAAGGATACAAGACCAGAAAGAAGAAAAATCCATCTAATAAATTTATTATTAAACGTCGTAAGTGAGTTTATAATGCCAAGATCAGTTAAAAAAGGACCCTTTATAAGCGCTAAGTTGCTCAAAAAAATTACTCAGCTGAACGATAACAATCAGAAGAAGATTGTTAAGACATGGTCACGTTCAAGCACAATATCTCCTGATTTTGTTGGGCATACAGTAGCTGTTCATAATGGAAATAAAATGATTCCGGTTTATATTTCAGAAAACATGGTGGGGCATAAATTAGGCGAATTCGCTCCGACCAGAATCTTCAGAGGACATCCTGGAACAAAAGCCGAAAAAACGTCAAAAGTAAAATAATTATTTAAGAGTCGAGGTTCAGATAGTATGGAAGCAAAAGCTACACACAAATATATAAATTCATCTCCGAGAAAGATGCGTCTGGTAATTGACCTGATTCGTGGCGTTTCTGTCACTAAGGCTATGGAAGTCCTGCATTTCCATCCTAAGCATGCATCGAAAGATGCCGAGAAGGTTTTAAGATCAGCTGTTGCCAACCTTTTCAACAAGAATGAGGAAGCAAGAATTGATCAGGCAGACGTGTTCATTAAGGAAGCTTATGTGAATCAGGGCCCTGCATTGAAGAGAATTTTACCTGCTCCAATGGGCAGAGCTTATAGAATGAAAAAGAGATCAAATCATTTAACAATAGTAGTTGCTACTAAAGAGTAATTTTTGGAGGACTTTTGGGACAAAAAACAAACCCCATTGGCTTTAGATTAGGGATCATTAGAGGTTGGGAATCCAACTGGTACGAAAGTAAAAGTTATGCCAGCAAACTGGTGGAAGATACCCAGTTAAGACAGTACATCAGAAAGAGATTGAAAAAAGCAGGTATTGCCAGATTAATTATTGACAGAACCTCTAAGAACATAATCTTAACAATTTTTACTTCCAGACCGGGCGTGGTCATAGGTAAAAGCGGGAAGGAAATTGCCCAACTTGAGCAAGAATTAAAACAGATTACAGATAAAGAAGTAAAAGTACAGATCACTGAAATTAAAAGACCTGAATTGGATGCGTTTCTGGTGGCCGATAATATTGCTTCCCAGCTGGAAGGCAGAATATCATTCAGACGCGCTATGAAAGGTGCCATTACAAGTGCCATGAGAATGGGTGCCGAAGGCATCAGAATCATGTGCGCAGGACGCCTGGGCGGTGCTGAAATGGCCAGAACCGAACAGTACAAGGAAGGAAGAATTCCATTGCACACCTTAAGAGCTGACATAGATTATGCTACGGCAACTGCTCAGACCATTTATGGTTCGATCGGAATAAAGGTGTGGATCTGCCGTGGAGAGATTCTTGGTAAAAGAGCAACAGAGTAATTCTTAGGAGATTTTTTATTATGTTAATGCCGAAGAGAGTTAAATATAGAAAAACACAGCGCGGAAGAATGACCGGTAAGGCATACCGCGGCAGTGCAGTTTCTTTCGGGGATTTTGGCCTGAAGGCTATGGAGCCGGCCTGGATTACAAGCCGTCAGATTGAGGCTTGCAGAGTTGCAATCTCCAGAAAAATGAAAAGAGATGGTAAGGTCTGGATCAGAATTTTTCCGGATAAACCTGTCACTAAAAAACCGCTGGAAACCAGAATGGGTAAAGGAAAAGGTGCTCCTGAATTCTGGGTTGCAGTAATTAAACCGGGTAGGGTTCTCTTTGAAGTGGCCGGCGTGCCTAAGGAATTGGCAGCAGAGGCTCTGAAGATAGCTTCACATAAACTGCCGATAAAGACTAAAGTTGTAACCAGACCTGATTTTGAACAATAATTAAGGTTGATAAAGATGAAAATTCATGAAATAAGAGAAATGGCTTCTGCTGATATCGAAAAGAAGATTCAGGAAGACAGGAAAGACCTCCTGGACTTAAATTTCTCGCATGCATTAAAGCAGCTTACTAATACAGCAAAGCTGAAGCTGATCCGTAAAGATATTGCAAAAATGCAGACAGTTCTGCGTCAGAGAGCATTAAATAGCCAACAAGTTCAGAAAGAAAATAAATAGGGAGTGAGAGCTGTAATATTATGGAACAACGGCCATTAAGAAAAACGAGAATTGGTTATGTAGTCAGCAATAAAATGGATAAAAGCATTATTGTTGCTATTGAGCGCAGAGTCGCACACAGCCTTTATAAGAAATATTTTAAGAAAACTACAAAACTAATGGCTCATGACGAAAAGAATGAATGCGGAGTTGGTGATCTTGTCAAAATTATGGAAACAAGGCCTCTTAGCTTACGGAAAAAATGGCGATTAGTTGAAGTTATTGAAAAAGCTAAGTAAAAGTTGAGATTTATAAAAATCCCGGCTTGAGACGGGAAAGTTTTTAGGGAGAATACCAAAATGGTTCAGGAAGAAACAAATCTAGTAGTTGCTGACAACTCAGGCGCAAAAAAAGTAAGATGCATCAGAGTACTTGGTGGAAGCAGCAGAAGATATGCAAGCGTTGGAGATACAATTGTTGTCAGCGTTAAGACAGCAATACCTGGCGGAACTGTAAAAAAGGGTGAGGTTTCAAGAGCAGTAATTGTCCGTACCACAAAAGAAGTCAGACGCAAGGACGGAAGTTATATCAGGTTTGATGAAAATGCTGCCGTTTTGATCAACAATCAGAATGAACCCAAGGGAACCCGTATCTTCGGCCCGGTTGCAAGAGAGTTGAGAGACAAGAAGTTCATGAAAATTATTTCTTTAGCCCCAGAAGTGTTATAAAGCAGGATTTCAAAATGAAAATACATAAAAACGATACTGTAATGGTGGTTTCAGGCAATTCAAAAGGTAAAACCGGAAAAGTCCTGAAAGTATTTCCTAAACTGAATAGAGTTATTATTGAGGGTGTAAATCTCAGGAAAAGACACACTAAACCAAGTCAGAGAAATCCTCAGGGAGGCATTGTTGAGAAGGAAGCTCCAATCAATGCTTCAAACGTTATGATTATGGATCCGAAGGCAAATAAACCGGCTAGAGTAGGCAAGCAGATTATTATCGATGAAAAAACTGGAAAACAGAAAAGAATAAGAGTTAGCAGACACAGTGGTGAAATGCTTTCATAATACTTTATTTATAGAGGTTTGATTATTACTATGGCTGAAAAGAAATCACAGAAAACTGAAACAACGAAAAAAGAACAACCCAGGGCAAAAGCCGGCAAAGAAACTGCCGTTGCAGAGGCTCCCCTAAAGGAAGAAAAAGTAACACCCAGGTTGGCTGAAAAATATAAAAAAGAGATTACTCCTGATATGCTCAAGAGATTCTCTTATAAGAGCATCATGCAGGTTCCGAAGCTCGAGAAGATTGTAATCAATATGGGTGTCGGTTCTGCAGTTCAGGACCCCAAGAATCTCGATGAAGCTACTAGGGATCTTGAAACTATTACTGGCCAGAAGGTGAGTGTTAGGAAAGCAAAGAAATCAATCTCGAACTTCAAACTTCGCGAAGGCATGAAGATCGGCGTTATGGTTACTTTAAGACGCGAGAGAATGTACGAGTTCCTGGACCGTCTTATTTCAATTGCTTTGCCCCGTGTTAGAGACTTCAGAGGTATTCCCGACAAATCATTCGATGGTCGGGGAAACTACACTCTCGGTATTAAGGAACAGATCATATTCCCTGAAATTAATACCGATAAGGTAACAAAGATACTTGGTATGGATATTACGTTTGTAACAACCGCCAAAACAGACAACGAAGCTTATGAACTTTTAACTGCTTTTGGTGTTCCATTTAGAAAAAAAGAAATTAAACAATCGTAAAAAGGAATTTTTAGATGGCTAGAAAATCGTTGCTGGCTCGTGAAGCTAAAAGAAAAAAGATAGTTGAGAAGTACAAGAAAATCAGACAGGAATTGAAAGAAAGCGGTAATTATGATGCTTTACAGGAGCTTCCCAAAAACGCAAACCCTATCAGGCTTCACAACAGGTGTTTGATGACCGGAAGAGCAAGAAGTGTTTACAGAAAGTTCGGAGTTTCCCGTTTGGTCTTTAGAGAAATGGCTCTTCGCGGCGAAATTCCTGGAATTAAAAAGTCAAGTTGGTAATATTTAGGAGAATATTAAATGCCAGTTACGGATCCTATTGCAGATTTTTTAACAAGAATTCGGAATGCTGTTAAAGCAAAAAAGAAATATGTTGAAATTCCTTCCTCGGCTATGAAGAAGAATTTAGCAGAGATTCTCAAACAGACAAGCTTTATAACTGCATACGATGTAATTGAAGATAACAAGCAGAACGTTCTGAAAATTCAGCTTAAATATGTTCAGGGCGCGCCTTCAATAAGCGGATTAAAGAGAATAAGCACTCCCGGCTTAAGGATTTATGCCGGAAAGGATAATCTGCCGAAAGTATTAAATGGACTTGGAATTGCTGTCATATCTACCTCAAAAGGATTAATGACGGAAAAACAGGCTAAAAAGGAAGCAGTTGGCGGGGAAGTACTCTGCCATATTTGGTAATTTATTGTATGGAGTTTGACAGTGTCACGTATAGGTAAAAAGCCCGTATCATTAAACGGAGTGACTGTTTCATTAACAGGAAATACTCTTAAAGTAAAAGGCCAGAAAGGTGAATTAGTAAAGACTTTCCATCCGAGCATGAAAATAGATGCCTCGAAGGAAGAAGTTTCAGTCACCAGACCTGATGACAGTAAGGAAAACAGAGCTTTACACGGATTAACTAGATCTCTGATACAGAATATGGTTACCGGAGTTCAGGAAGGATATACTAAGACTTTAGATATAGTTGGCGTCGGCTACAGAGCGGAATTAAAGGGAAGTAACCTTCTCTTAAACCTGGGATATTCCCATCCGATCTATTTTATGCCGCCGGCAGAAATTACTCTTGAGGTAACATCACCGACACAGATAAAGATCAACGGAATAGATAAAGAATTAGTAGGTCTGGTCGCAGCTAAAATTAGGTCCTTCAAAAAACCAGAACCTTACAAAGGTAAGGGAATTAAGTACTCTGATGAAGTAATTGTAAGAAAAGCAGGCAAGACAGCCGGTAAGTAGAATTGGAGATTCTGAAAAATGAGTTCAAAAGAAAAAAATTCAAGATATCGTTCTAAAATTAAAATTAGAAAACATATTTCTGGTACTGCAGATCGCCCCAGAATGACTGTAACACGCAGCCTTACGCAGATCTATGTGCAGCTGATTGATGATGTAACAGGAAAGACCCTTGTTTCGGCATCAAGCCTGTCAAAGGATGCAGCCGAAGAGCTCAAGAGCACAAAGGGCAAAGTTGAAGTCAGCAAGGTTGTAGGCAAACTGGCTGCAAAGAAGGCGCTTGAGAATAATATAACATCAGTTGTATTTGACCGCAACGGCTACCGTTACCACGGAAGAATTAAAGCCGTAGCTGAAGGTGCAAGAGAAGCCGGCTTAAAGTTTTAATGAAAGTTGCCGGGTCGTCTAATGGCAGGACAACGCCCTTTGGAGGCGTCTGTAGAGGTTCGAATCCTCTCCCGGCAGCCAGGAAACCAGAAATTAATTGAGCAATGAGTAAACGGAGAATAAATTGAAGAACTTAAAAGTAAGTGAAATTGAAGGTCTCAAAGAAAAGGTTGTTTATATAAACCGCGTCGCCAAAGTTGTCAAAGGCGGCCGTAGGTTCAGCTTTAATGCTATTGTTGTTGTAGGTGACGGACAGGGACATGTAGGAGTCGGCCTGGGTAAAGCAAACGAAGTTACAGACGCTATTTCCAAGGGAATTGACGACGCAAAGAAAAACGTCTATAGGGTGTCTATTGTAAAGGGCACTGTTCCTCATGAAATCCTCGGCAAATATGGGGCCGGAAAAGTTTTATTAAAGCCAGCTTCTCCGGGAACAGGCCTCATTGCTGGCGGCGGTGTCCGTGCGGTCCTGGAATCAGCCGGCGTACAGGATATACTTACTAAATCTCTGGGCTCCAGTAATCCTCATAACCTGGTAAAAGCTACACTTAACGGTCTGCTTGAGCTTACAGATGCCAGAACAATGGCTTCCAAGAGAGGAATAACTACACAAGAATTATTTAAATCCTAAGAGAGACGAGATTTGCAATGCCTAAAAAGTTAAAAATTACCCAAACAAAAAGTGTGATCGACAGAAATAAAAAGCAGAAACTGACAATTGAAGCCCTCGGATTAGGCAGGCCTAACTATACGGTTGTACATAACGATACACCCCAGATCAGAGGCATGTTAAACAAGGTTTCTCATTTAATAAGCATTGAAGAAGTCGAAGTAAAAGATTAAGGAACATAAATGGATACTTTAAGTAATCTCACGTACGCAAAAGGTTCAAAAAAGAATAGCAAAAGAGTTGGACGCGGCGAAGGCAGCGGTCACGGCGGTACAGCTACAAGAGGTATGAACGGTCAGTTATCACGTTCAGGCGCAAAGAAAAGAGCCTGGTTCGAAGGCGGCCAGATGCCCTTGCAGAGAAGAATTCCAAAACGCGGCTTTACAAATATCTTTAAAATTGAATATATTGCCGTTAATGTAAACAGACTTCAGAAACTTGTAGATGACAAGAAGGTTACAGACGGAGTCGTCAATTCGGTTGTTCTCTATAAATCAGGTTTAATCTCAAATGCAAATGCTCCTTTCAAGATCCTGGGAGACGGCGAATTAACAGCTAAATTAAACATTGAGACTTATGCCTGCAGTCAGTCAGCTAAAGAAAAAATTGAAGCTGCCGGCGGAACAATTAAAATTATAAAATAATGGCTAAACTACAAGAAACCTTCAGAAATATCTTTAAGATTCACGAGCTTAGGCAAAGGCTTTTATATACCTTTGCCTTACTTGTTATCGTGCGTATTGGCGCACACGTAACCTTGCCCGGTATTGACGCAAAAGTTCTGGCAAGTGCCATGTCAAACAGAACTTCTGACAACCTTTTCGGGTTATATGATCTGTTCGTGGGAGGTGCATTCCATAATGCGGCAATCTTTGCTCTTGGAATTATGCCCTACATCTCTTCGTCTATTATTATTCAGCTCCTTGGCGCTGTGGTGCCTTATTTCCAGAAACTGCAGCAGGAAGGTGAAGACGGAAGGAAGAAAATCACACAGCTCACCCGTTACGGAACAGTTATTATTTCTGCCCTGCAGGCCTGGGGTGTTACAATCCACCTTATGAGCCTGAATAATAACGGCATGCCTATTGTTCCTGATGCTGTTAGAGGAATCGGTTTTACAATTTCCACTATATTCTTCCTTACGGCTGGTACAATGTTCATGATGTGGATGGGCGAGCAGATTACAGATAAGGGGATCGGCAACGGTATTTCTCTTATCATCTTTATCGGCATTATAGACCGTTTCCCCTATGCACTGCTGGATGAATACAGGCTTCTTGATTCGGGACAGAGAAATTTAATTATTGAGCTGATTATACTTGCCTTTATGGTCTTCGTTATTGCAGGTGTCGTTATGGTGACACAGGGAACAAGAAGAATTCCGGTTCAGTATGCAAAAAGAGTGGTTGGAAGAAAGGTCTATGGCGGTGTTACACAGTATATTCCTCTTAAGGTCAACACAGCCGGTGTAATGCCTATTATTTTTGCACAGTCAATCATGTTTATTCCTAACACTGTACTTTCTTTTTTCCCGAACAACGAATTTATGCAGAGCGTGGCAGGATATTTCCAGTACCGCTCGGCTACTTATTCGGTGATTTATGCTCTGATGATTATATTCTTTACCTACTTCTATACAGCTATTGCCTTTAATCCGAAGGATGTGGCAGATACGATGAAGAAGCAGGGAGGATTTATCCCTGGAATCAGGCCCGGGAAACAGACATCAGACTTTATTGACAATATACTTACAAAAATTACACTGCCCGGCAGCTTCTTTCTGGCAATAGTTGCCATATTGCCTGCCTTTATTTCAGGCTTTGGAGTTTCGGGTCAGTTTTCATCCTTCTTTGGAGGAACAAGTCTTCTGATTATAGTTGGCGTTGCTCTGGATACGCTTCAGCAGGTTGAAAGCCATCTTCTGATGAGACATTACGACGGTTTCATGAAGAGCGGCAAGGTAAAAGGAAGAAGATAAGAGATTTTTACGTGATTTATATAAAAACTAAGAAGGAAATTGATTATATTCGTGAAAGCTGCAAAATTGTTGCTGAGACATTGCAGCTTCTGAAAAAGTATGTTAAACCGGGCATCACAACTCTTGAGCTCGACAGGATAGCCGATGATTACATACAGAGCCAGGGCGGGAAATCGGCCTTTAAGGGTTACTCGCAGGCAGGCTCAGTCAAATATCCGGGAAGCATCTGCACCTCGGTAGACGATGAAGTTGTTCACGGTATTCCGGGCGGCAGAGTACTTCAGGAAGGTGAGATAATCTCTCTGGACTGCGGTGTTGTAAAGAACAGATATTTCGGTGATGCAGCACTTTCGGTGGCGGTTGGGGAGATTTCTGCTGAAAAGCAGAGACTAATGGATGTAACAGAAAAATCCTTGTATGAAGGAATTGAACAGGCCGTAGAAGGCAACAGAATTCATGATATTTCTTATGCCGTACAGAAATATGTTGAAGAAAACGGGTACTCTGTAGTAAGAGACCTGTGCGGACACGGGGTTGGAAAATATCTGCATGAAGATCCTTCAATTCCTAATTTTGGAAAAAAAGGAACAGGCGCCCTGCTGAAGAACGGAATGACAATTGCAATTGAACCAATGGTAAATTCCGGTAAGTACAGCGTTCGGATGGCACATGACGGATGGACAATACTGACACTTGATGCATCCCCGTCAGCTCATTTTGAGCATACGGTGGCTATTGACGGCGGTAAACCAGAAATTCTTACAGTTTCTTGAAAATAATATGTCAAAACAGGGTCCTATAAAAGTAGACGGAATAGTAACTGAAACATTGCCAAATGCCCATTTCAGAGTAAAACTCGACAACGGGCACGAAATACTGGCGCATATTTCAGGCAAAATGAGAATGCATTTTATTAAAATTCTTGTTGGGGATAAAGTTGCTATAGAATTATCCCCGTACGATCTGAATAAAGGAAGAATAACTTACAGATATAAATAGCGGAGCTATAATGAAGGTTAGGGCATCAGTTAAAAAAATATGTGAAAATTGTAAAATCATAAAACGTAAAGGCACCGTTAGGGTCATTTGCAAAAACCCTAAACACAAACAGCGCCAAGGTTAAAAAGAAAATTAGGAGGCTAGAGTTTGGCTCGTATTGCAGGTATCGATTTACCAAAGAATAAAAAAGCCTACATCGGTTTGACTTATATTTTCGGTGTAGGCCAGCATACTGCTTTGACCATACTGGAGAAAGCAAAAATTAATGCTGATAAAAAGATCGGTGATCTAACAGAAGAGGAAATTGCTGAGATCAGATCAATAATGATCAACGACTATAAGGTCGAGGGTGCATTGAAAGGTGAAATTCAGCAGAACATCAAACGTTTGATGGACATTGGATCTTACCGTGGTTTAAGACACCGCAGAGGTCTTCCTGTTAGAGGTCAGCGGACGCGCACGAATTCAAGAACCAGGAAAGGAAAGCGCAGAACGGTAGCAGGAAAGAAGAAAACCCCAGCTAAGAAATAATGTTTGATAAAAAGGAGAAATAAGACTTGGCTAAAGTAGTTAAAAAGACTAAAAAAAGAGTTCATGTAGATGCGGTAGGTGTTGCCCACATTAAAGCTACATTTAATAATGTGATTGTTACCTTGACTGATATCTATGGCAATACTATTTCATGGTCTTCAGCAGGCAAAAACGGCTTTAAGGGATCAAGGAAGAATACTCCCTATGCAGCTCAGGTTTCAGCTGAAGCAGCAGCTAAAGAAGCATATGACTTAGGTTTAAGGAAGATTGACGTTTATGTGAAGGGTCCTGGTGCCGGCAGAGAAGCTGCTATTCGTGCCTTAAATACAGCGGGTATTGAAATTATTTCGATAAAAGACATTACCCCGATACCTCATAACGGGTGTCGTCCACCTAAGAAAAGAAGAGTTTAATTTATTGGAGAAACTTTAGATGGCAAGATATATTGGAGCCGCTTGTAAATTATGCAGAAGAGAAAAACAGAAGCTGTTCTTAAAGGGAGCTAAATGCTTTTCTGAAAAATGTCCCATTGAGAAGAGAAATTATCCTCCGGGACAGCATGGTTTGTCAAGAAGAGCTAAATTTTCAGAATACGGCGTTCAGCTCAGAGAAAAACAGAAGGTAAAGAGAATTTACGGACTTCTGGAGACTCAGTTCAGCAACTATTTTGAAAGTGCAAACAAACAGAAAGGTATCACAGGCGAAAACCTCGTGAAGATACTTGAAAGAAGATTCGATAACGTGGTCTACAGACTTGGCTTTGCTCCTTCAAGAAAGGCTGCACGTCAGCTTATCAGGCACAGACATTTTCTGATTAACGATCAAATCGTGGATATTCCTTCATTTTTGATTTCTCCGGGGGATGTCGTTAAATTGCGTGAAAAGAGCAAAAAGCTCGACGTTATTCACGATTCACTCAAGAGGACAAAGGACAACGTTTATTCCTGGCTGTCTGTGGATAAAGCTGCCCTTACAGGCACTTTCCTGCAGGTTCCGGAGAGAGCTGAAGTTCCGTTGAATGCAAACGAACAGCTGATCGTTGAATTGTACTCTAAGTAAAATTAGATAAGTACGTAAAGTATAAATTATAAAAGAGGATTATAAATGAGTTTCCCTTATTTAAAAATGCCCGAATCTGTTGTGCTGGATGAATCTACATATACCAACACTTTTGGAAGATTTACAGTACAGCCTTTAGAAAGAGGTTTTGGCGTAACTCTCGGAAATTCTTTAAGAAGAGTATTGCTCTCCTCACTTACAGGAGCAGCAATAACGGCAATAAAAATAGATGGTGTGCTGCATGAATTTTCTACCATACCAGGAGTAGTTGAAGACGTTACAGAAATCGTCCTTAACCTCAAGCAGGTAAGAATGAAAATTCTCAACAAGAAAACCAATAAACTGGAAATTTCCTTCCAGGGGCCATATAATTTTACGGCCGCCGATTTGCAGAAGAATTCCTCTGACATAGAGATCTTAAACCCCGATCTTCATATAGCTACTCTGAACAAGGAAGCTAAATTCGGGATGGAGATCCGCTTCGGTACAGGAAAGGGCTATGTGCCTTCCAGTGAGCATTCAATTCCGGATCAGTCTATCGGCCTGATTCCTATTGATTCTATATTTACACCGATTAAAAATGTAAGATACGATGTTGAGAATGTCAGAATTGGAGAGAAGAACGATTACGAAAAGCTGACTTTGGAAATCACCACTGATGGTTCCATAACACCGGAAGACGCTTTGACTAATTCCGGTAAAATATTAAGAGACCATGTTCAACTTTTCATTAATTTCGATGTTGAGCAGGAAGAAGAAAAAGTTGTAAGTGAACAGGATGCAGAAAGAGAAAGGATCAGAAAAATTCTCACTACCAGTGTCGACGATCTGGAACTTTCCGTCCGCTCTCATAACTGTCTGAAAGCCGCAAACATTAAGAATCTGGCTGAACTCGTGCGCAGAGATGAAAACGAAATGCTGAAATTCAGGAACTTCGGACGTAAATCTCTGGCAGAACTTATTGAAATTGTGGATAATTTCGGCCTTGAATTCGGAATGGATGTAGATAAATATCTAAATGACAAAAACGATAATAGTTAATTTTGCCGCTTTAGGGGCGGATTTTCAACATTAGAAGGTTTAGTAATGAGACATAACAATAAAGGTAGAAAACTGGGTAGAACTGCCAGTCATCGAAATGCAACACTGAAATCTTTATCAACTGCTTTGTTCAAACATAAAAGAATTAAAACGACTGTTGCTAAAGCTAAAGAAACCAGAACATTTGCTGAATCTTTAATTACTAAGGCAAAACAGGATACTCTGCACGCCCGCAGACATATCGCCAGATTCATCAACGACGCTGACGTTATTAAAGAACTCTTTGGCGAAATCGTTCCTAAGATCGGCGAGAGACCTGGCGGATATACCAGAGTTGTTAAACTCGGCAGACGCCTCGGAGATGCTGCTGAAATGGCTATTCTTGAACTGGTGGACTTCAACGAAGTTGCCAATCAGAAGGCTTCGGAAAAGCAGGAACAGAAGACTGAACGCAAGGAAGCCAGGAAAGCTGCCAAAGCAGAGCCTGAAGTTCAGGATGCTAAAGTAATTGAAGAATCAAAATAAGAATTACTTTTGAAACTTTGTAAAAGAGTAACCCTTCAACAGGTTACTCTTTTTTTATTATGTCAAACAAAATTGAATTCATAAAAGCCGCATTTTCACTGCAGAAACTGCCGCCTGAGAACCTCCCCGAAGTAATACTTTGCGGACGTTCAAACGTCGGCAAATCTTCCTTTATTAATTCCCTCTTTAACAGGAAAAACCTGGCCAAAACGAGTTCCATTCCGGGCAAGACGCGCTCGCTTAATTATTACCTCGTGGGAAATTCTTATTACCTTGTGGACCTTCCGGGCTACGGCTATGCAAAGGTCAGCAAGGAGGAACGGAACTACTGGCAGAAAATTATGGAGGGATATTTTTCTCTCGGAAGAAATATACTTCTGGCTGTTCACCTTATAGACAGCCGCCACGCGCCTACTCAGCTCGACAAACAGCTCAACCAGTACCTTAAGGAAAACTCTATTCCCTATATTGTCCTTCTTAACAAGGCCGATAAACTCAAACAGTCCGAGTTCGCAAAGGCGGCAAAAGAAGCCCGCAGCGTATTCCCCGAACTCACACAGGGCGAGAACCTGCTGTTCTATTCCGCCCTTAATAAAACAGGGCATAAGGAGATATTGGACAAACTCTCCGGCCTGGAAAGGGCTGGCTCGGATAAAAAGTAGATATATATTTGCTATTTTTAAAATCTAAATTTATATTTAGTGCGGTATATTATCATAAATTCATTATAGAGACATAGTTACGATGGCACTAGACAAACTAAAGAAAAGAATACTTATATTTTCAGTTATACCTGTACTGGCTCTTCTCTTATTTTTTATTGATGAGCCTCTTTTCAAGGGGATCACAATCCTGCTTATCGTAATTTATGTGGGCTTTATAATATTCCTCCGCGATTCTGTAAGAAGCGAAGAGCCTTACGTGGCGCCGAACATCACAATTGAAGCCCCATCCTATACACCCGACGACGGCGAAGCAATAACAATTATCTCCGGAACAAAAAATCTGGAAGTAATTACAGCCGATAATTACGTTCCTGAATTGCATGCCGGGAAAAAGAACTTCTTCAAGCCGCCCGACCTGAAGGATAACTTTGTTAAGATTGCCAATGAGGCATTCCCTGTAAACCTGGGGCACGATGAACAGTTTTCTTTTCTCCTGGAGAAAATCCTGACCATAATAAAAGAAGCCTACCTGGCTCATACGGCTGTTTTCTTCTGGTATAACAAGAAAAAGGAAAAGCTTACGCTCGAAAGGTTTGTCTCTAACAGCACCGAAATCACGCAGAGAAAGTTCGACCTGGAAGACGATATCTTAAGCAAGATTGTACAGAAGGAAGAACCTGAACTTTTGACCGAGATAGCCCCGACGGCTGAGGCCGACGTGATAAGATATTATTCATCCGTACAGGGAATTAAAAGCTTCGTGGGTGTGCCGCTTTATTACGGGAAAAATCTGGCCGGAATCCTGGCGC
Organism: Ignavibacteriales bacterium; assembly: GCA_036261625.1. Classification (GTDB taxonomy): domain Bacteria; phylum Bacteroidota; class Ignavibacteria; order Ignavibacteriales; family SURF-24; genus JAAXKN01. The sequence goes on from DATAKL010000057.1 coordinate 100,239, forward strand.
TCGACGCCAAGGTGGGCGACGCCTTCGGTATTGAAACCGTTTACTCACTCGGCCGTTTTGTCCGCGTCATCTCCATTATTATTGCGCTCTTTGACGAGAAATACAGCGATTCGCTTGCAGAGAAGAAATTAAACGGGCTGCTCGGACTTCTGAACGAAGACCGCTTCTTCACAAGCGAGGAAGAACTTTATAAATCACTCGAAGGCTCAATGAAGAACCTTCTTCAGTGGGATGCCTTTACCTTTGTATTCTACAGACCCATGGAGCAGAAATTCAAATCTGCCAAAATTGTCAACAATACCTCTCTTAAATACATAGGCGAGAGTCTTGAAGTTGAATTAAACGGAACACTCGTCGGCAAATCCATCGTAAACGGCATGCCTGTTAAAATTGATGACACTTCGGCCTCAGGTTTCGTGCGTTTCTCAAAGAGCGAGGACGTATCTTTCGACGGAAGCTTTATGGCTATTCCGCTTGTTTACGACAACCAGAGCTATGGCGTTCTTTGCTTCGAAAGCCTGAAGAAAAATGCTTATACAAATGCCGATGTCCATTTTATGAGAAACACCGCCCGGATAATCTCTTTTATCGTTTATTCGTTTTCAGCGCAGTCGGTCCTTAAGAAACTCCTTTCGGTTGACATTGAAACCAAAACCTTGAATAAGGATACATTTGTGGACAGGCTTAACTCGGATCTTCAAAAGTCGCAGAGCCTGAATGTGCCCGGGGCAATTGTTCTTGTATATATCGACGATTTCCTGGAACAGGAATCGCTCTTCGAGGGCAACCCGTTTCCGAAGGTCCTTAAATCCGTTTCACAGACGATTGCTGAGGAAACCAATATAACAAACCTGGTGGGAAGGATTTCCGAAAGAGTTTTCGGGGTTTATTTCTTCAACACGACAACAAAGGACGTTTTCCTTTGGGCTGAAAAGCTGAGAGTGAAAATTGCCCGTAAGCCGATTGCCGTGGTATCGAAACAGACAACATTTACGGTTTCCATCGGTGTAGCTTCCACTACAGGCAAGATGAGCGCCGAAGAAGTGCTCTCAAATGCCGAGCTGGCCCTCAAAAAGGCTCTTGAAAAGGGCGGCAATACGGTAAGAAACATTAACTAAGCTTTAAGTTACTTATGAATAATTTCGTAATTATAGTTCTTGACGGGATCGGTGCAGGCGAACTGCCTGATTCAGAAAAGTATAACGACAAGGGGAGTAACACCCTGGGCAACATGGCCAGGGTTTTGGGAGGCTTAAATCTGCCGAATCTTAAAGCGCTGGGCCTCGGCAATATAACAGATATTCGGGGCGTTGCCCCGGTTGAAAATCCATTGGCCTCATACGGTAAAATGACCGAGGTATCAAACGGTAAAGATTCAACTACCGGTCACTGGGAAATCGGAGGCATTAAGGTTGAATTTGAATTTCCTTATTACCCCGATGGATTCCCCGGTGAACTAATAGAAAAGTTCTTAAAGGCAACAGGCCTCAAAGGGGTACTGGGCAACAAGGCAGCCTCGGGAACAGAGATCATTAAAGAACTTGGTGATGAGCACATGAGAACGGGTTTCCCGATCGTTTACACGTCTGCCGATTCAGTCTTTCAGATTGCAGCACACGAAGAGGTTATTCCGCTCCATAGGCTCTATGAAATCTGCAGTATAACACGCCATGAGGTCTTAACCGGAAAGGACTCAGCCGGCAGGGTAATAGCCAGACCCTTTATAGGACAACCGGGAAATTATACAAGAACAACAAACCGAAAGGATTATTCGCTTGATCCTGAACGGGACACCATTCTGGATGTCTTAAAGAGCAGGGGAATTAGCACCATTGCAATCGGAAAGATAAACGATCTGTTTAATTACCGCGGTATCAGTGTAAATGAAAAAACAAAATCGAACCAGGAAGGAATTGAAAAGATAAAGGAATATGCCAGGAAGGTTACTGACAGCCTGATATTTGCAAACCTGGTTGATTTTGACGTTTACTACGGCCACAGAAACGATCCTGAGGGATTCTCCAGGGCTCTTATGGAATTTGACCGGGAGCTTCCGGAAATCCTCTCAAGTCTGGATGAATCAGATTGCCTTGTAATCACTTCTGATCACGGGAACGATCCAACTGACATCAGCACCGATCACACGAGGGAATACGTTCCGCTTCTGTTCTACAGGAAGGGTAAAGAGGGTAAAAATTTAGCTACAAGAGACACCTTTTCTGACGTGGCGCAGACCGCAGCCCGGTTCTTCGGGGTGGAGAATTCATTAAAAGGCACGAGTTTTCTTTGAAAAATATGATGAAAAATCAGCTTTTGCTTGCTTTTTCGTTTTCTAAAAGATAAATTAGCTTGAAAAAAGCTCCGCGCAGCCTTAAGTTTTCCCATACTTAAGGACAATGCGGGCCAAATGTATATTGCTAAATAATTTGTCGAAAGGATTCGACAATAAGGACAAAAATACTTCTGTTAGATTCTGAACTTAGTGACATTAAGTGAGATATCATAGTCCAAATAAAGTACAACTGAAACTTTTATCTGTAATCCAAAAAAGCATGAGGTCAAATTGATTTTAGGCAAGGTTATCGGAACGGTTTGGTCGACAAGAAAAGACGAAAACCTCGTAGGTGCAAAATTTCTGATCGTCAGGGAATTGAATCTGGATTATACGGAAAGGAGTAACTTTGTAGTTGCTGTAGACAGTGTAGGTGCAGGAATTGGTGAGGTCGTTTTAGCTGCAACTGGAAGTTCAGCCAGGCAGACCACCTTCACAAAAAACAAGCCTGTCGATGCAGTCATTATGGCAATTGTCGACAAGCTCGACATCACAGTAAAGGAAGACTCCAAAGAAGTGAAGGCCTGAGGATGCTTCTTGGAAAAGTGATCGGCACAATTTGGGCTACTAAAAAATATAGTACACTTACCAGCTATAAGATGCAGTTTGTTCAGCCCTTGAACGGGGAGCTGGAAAAAACAGGTGAGCCAATTATAGCTATCGATACAATAGGTGCGGGACCGGGTGAAATCATCTATTACATAACGGCCAGTGAGGCTGTTATTCCGATGGATGTGGATATGGCTCCTGTGGATGCTTCTATTGTTGGAATAGTAGACTATATAAATTTAGATCACTAGACTAAGGAGAGTTAAAGTGAAGATTACAAAGCAGTATACCAATCGGGAGAGCCAGTCTCTCGATAAATATTTGCAGGAAATTGGAAAAGTTGATCTGTTAACTCCCGACGAAGAAATTGATCTGGCCATCAACATCAAGAACGAAGACCCGGTTGCCCTCGAACGGCTGGTCAAAGCCAACCTGAGATTCGTGGTCAGCGTTGCCAAACAGTATCAGAATCAGGGGCTGTCTTTAGGTGATTTGATCAATGAGGGAAATCTTGGACTGATAAAAGCTGCCAAACGCTTTGATGAGACCAGGGGCTTTAAGTTTATTTCATACGCCGTGTGGTGGATCAGGCAGTCGATTCTGCAGGCTTTGGCCGAACAGTCCAGAATTGTCAGACTTCCATTGAACCGTGTGGGCGCATTGAATAAAATAGGCAAGGCCTACAGCAATCTCGAGCAGGAATTTGAGCGTGAACCGAGTGCAACAGAGCTCGCACAGGAGCTCAGTATGGATATCAGCGAGGTATCCGATACACTGAAGATCTCGGGCCGCCATGTATCAATGGATGCTCCATTCCTTCAGGGAGAGGAAAACCGCCTGCTGGATGTCATCCAGAACGATCAGCAGCCCGCTCCCGATTTTAATCTGATGTCCGAATCCCTTAAAAATGAAATTGAACGCGCCCTTTCTACCCTGACCGACCGTGAAGCCGAGGTTATTAAGCTCTATTTCGGGCTCAATAAGGAGCACTCACTTACACTTGAAGAAATTGGTGAAAAATTCAACCTCACGCGCGAAAGAGTGCGTCAGATTAAGGAAAAGGCGATCCGCAGACTCCGCCATGCCTCCAGAAGTAAAAATTTACGTGCATATTTAGGTTGAAATGTTTACTTTTGGCTCATGATTATAGAAAGATTATTTAAAATATTGCTGCTGGGGACCATCTTTGCTTTTATAGTAGGCTGTTCCCCTTCTTCTTACGCTCAGAGATATAAATCAGGGAAAAAGAATAAGTCAGCTTTAACCACACAGAAAAGCAAAAAGAAAACGTCTTCTAAGAAGAGGTCTTCCAGGAAAAGTTTATCCAGGAAAACGTCTTCTAAGAAGAAGCTTCCAAGTACTCCCCGCTTTAATGCTGAAAGCCAGGCTGCAGAAAGTGATACTCTTAATACCCCAACGGATCAGATTTCAGATGAGAATGACGGTGAAGACCTTCCAACGGAAAAGGAAGTCATCAGCGTCTCGCAGCTTGTGGAGAAGTATGTCTCGGGAAACCAGTACTCGGAGCCCAGCGACTCTGTAAATCTGAAAGAGAAGGTCATTATGGAGATAATCAAGTATCTTGATACTCCATACAAGTTCGGAGGCGTTACCAGTAAGGGCATAGACTGCTCGGCCTTCACCAGGACAGTCTACAGCAGTACGTTTTCCTATGAACTCCCACGTACGGCAAGGGAACAGTTCCAGCAGGGGGATGAAATTGACGACATCTCGCAGCTTAAGTTCGGCGACCTGATTTTCTTTAATACACGCCGCAGGGTAAAGCCCGGACACGTTGGCATCTATCTGGGTGATAACCTTTTTGCTCATTCTTCAAGCCGTCAGGGCGTAATGGTCTCCAGCCTTACTACAGATTATTACAACAAAAGGTTTATGGGCGGCAGAAGATTTGAAAACCTCCTGGTGAAATAAATTACTATGGCAAGATTTAAGATTTACCTCGAATACGACGGAACCCGCTACAGCGGCTGGCAGGTGCAGAAACAGTCCAGAACTGTCCAGGGCACACTCTTAGACGTTGCTGAAAAGGTCTTTAAGGAGGAAAAAGCCGACATACAGGGCTCCGGCCGGACCGACAGCGGAGTACACGCCCTCTTGCAGGTGGCACACCTTGACGTAAGGACAATGCTTGCCCCTGAAATCATCAGAATGAAGTTTAACGATAAACTTCCGCACGACATAAATATTCTGGAAGTGGAAAAGACATATCCAAAGTTCCATGCCCGGCATGACGCCGTAAGCCGGAGCTACATTTACCAGATCTCTAAAAGAAGAACCGCTTTCGGAAAGCCTTTCGTCTGGTGGATCAAGGACCGCCTTAACTTTAAGGAAATGGAAAGTGCCTCAAGGCTTTTCATGGGGATGAAGGACTTCCGCTCTTTTTCTGATGACGACAAGATGGAAAAATCCACCAAGGTCTTAATTGAAAACATTCAGTTAAAAGAAGAAGGCGACCTCATTTTAATCCGCATTCAGGGCTCACACTTTCTTTGGAAAATGGTAAGACGAATGGTGGGAACACTGGTTGAAATAGGGCGCGGCAATATGACTGAAAAGGATATTGTGCGTTTCCTTAAGACCAATTCCCAGGAGCCAGCAAAATTTACAGCTCCACCGTCGGGACTCTTCCTTGAGCAGGTAATCTACAAGGGCGATACCTTCCGTGAAATGCTTTCACCTGTAACAGGCTTTCCGATAAAGTTCTAATTCCATGGGGCTTTCCCGCGAAGAAAAAACTTCTTTAATTTTAAGAAAGCATTCCTTCAATCCTGATTTATTTGTAAATTCATATATCAGCAAATGAAGGAAAATTATGAAAAACATTAACCGGATTTCCAGGCTGCTTGCCTTTATTCTGCTCCTGCTGCATCTTTTCATAAGTACTGCAGCCGCACAGCTGAAAGACTCCACCTTTAATGAAGAACTTGCCCCGGGCGTTATACATTCAAAAATCTTCAGGGCCAGCGACACGCTTTCTTTCAACATACTGAAAATCGATTTGCGTCAGGGGGATTATTACCTTCGGGCAGTCAAGGCACACGACAGACTCGTGGGGCGGGAGAAGACTAGTCAGATGGCCTCTAGATTTTCAGACAGCACCCGTGAGGTTTTAGGAGCGGTAAATGCCGATTTCTTCGATATGAAAACGGGCGAAGTGGAAAACAACATGGTAATTGAAGGGCAGTTTCTAAAGGCCCTGCACATAACCGACTCCCCATTCGATCCAATGCATAAGATCCATTCGCAGTTTGCTTTTACTTATAATAAAAAGCCTTTAATCGGAAAGTTCAGTTTTGCCGGAGAGCTTCAAATGCCTGATAAAAGCATCAATGAGATCAACCGCATTAATTCCAAGGATGACAGCAACTCGCTTACTTTGTATAACTTTTATCAGGGAGAGGAGACACCTGAGGCAAAAGAAAAAATGAACCGGGCTGAAGTGGAACTTACACCCGTTGTAACACAGCAAGACACCTTCTACTGCGTTGCCACAAGCAGCGTCCTTTTCGGCGGCAGACATACAATTACAAAAGGGAAAATAATTCTTTCGGGTTCCGGCGCTTTTGCACAGGTGCTAGAAAAAGGGGTCAAATACGGCGACACGCTTCGTCTGGTTGCAAGGCTTAATCCCTACTTCAAAGGAATCCGCACGCTTTCAGGCGGGTGGCCTCAGATTGTAGCCAACGGCCTTAACATCGCAGACCAGGCGGATTCAATTGAAGGCACATTCCCGAAGTTTTCTAAAGTCAGGCACCCCAGAACAGGCATCGGCTTTTCAATAGACAGCCTGACGATATATCTTATTACCGTTGACGGCCGGCAGGAATCCAGCAGCGGCCTGACACTCGGTGAGTTTGCAGACTTAATGATTTCCGAAGGTGTTTTTGAGGGCTTAAATCTCGACGGGGGCGGATCAACAACAATGGTAATTAACGGCAAGGTTGTTAACAGCCCTTCAGACAAAGAAGGGGAAAGACCTGTCGGGAGCTGCCTTCTTCTTATAAAGAACCTTAAAACAGAATTTCAACAGTAAAATTATTTGCTCAAAATGACTAAAGAGGATATTCAGATGAAAAAAATATTTACACTTTTATTCTTTTTCCTTTTGGGAACATTTCTGATGGCCCAAGGCAAAAAGGTTGCAACAGGAAAGGTTACAACAGGAGATGATCTCCTTCTTACGAAGTACTTTGACCTGATTAAAGGAAAGAATATCGGGCTGGTTACAAACCATACCGGTCTGCTCTCCGACGGCAGGCATATAGCTGACGCTCTGCATGAAAACAAGGACGTAAAGCTCATTGCTCTTTTTGGTCCTGAACATGGTGTAAGGGGCGACACGACCGGGGCGGTTGAAAATGCCGTGGATAAAAAGACGGGAGTACCGGTTTACTCTTTGTACGGAAAAACCTATAAGCCTACACCTGAGATGCTCAAAGGGGTTGAGGTTCTTCTCTTCGACATACAGGACGTGGGTGCAAGGTTCTATACCTACATCTCAACACTCGGGCACGTACTGGAAGCCGCTGCTGAAAACAACATACCTGTTATTGTACTGGACCGTCCGAATCCTATAACGGGAATTCACGTGGACGGCTTTGTAACAGATGACACATTGCATTCCTTTGTAGCCTTCGGCAAGATCCCTGTTCAGCACGGACTGACTGTCGGAGAACTGGCTGAGCTCTACAACGGCGAAGGGATGCTTGAAGGGGGAAAGAAAGCAAAGCTTACGGTAATTAAAATGGAAGGGTGGAAAAGAAATATGTGGTACGACCAGACAGGCCTTAAGTGGGTAAAGACTTCTCCTAACCTGCCTGTCCTGGAAACAGCAGAAGTATATCCCGGTACATGCTTTTTTGAAGGCGTCAATGCAACCGAAGGACGCGGCACACAAAGGCCTTTCCAGTACATTGGAGCCCCCTGGGCTGACGGAAACAAGATTCAGAAGCTCTTAAAAAATAAGAACATAAAAGGAGCGGATTTTAAGGCCGTAGAGTTTACGCCGGAATTTCTTCCCAATAACGCAAGACCTCCAAAGTACAACGGACAGCAGTGCAAAGGTGTTTACTTAAGCGTTAAGGACAGGAACAGCTTTATGCCCGTTCAGGCAGGCGTATACCTCCTCTGGGCCTTTAAGCAGACAAATCCGGAGAGCATGAAGTGGCGCGTAAGAACAATTGATCGCCTTGCCGGAACGCCTAGACTAAGAGAGATGATAGACGAGGGGAAAACGCCTGAAGATATAATAAAGTCGTGGCAGAAAGAGCTCACGGATTTCAAGAAAGTCAGATCAAAATATCTGCTCTACAAATAAGAATTTTGTTATGGCTGAATAGCTCCGGGACATTGTCTTTGGGCTATTCAGCCATGTGTCATTTCCCAGCATTAGTTTAACTGCGGAAACACATACGGACTAAATTTTATTTCCCTTCTTTCTTCAGGTACTTATCAAACCACGCGGTCATTTTATTTAATGCATCCAGCCTGGTTTCTTTCCTCTGCCAGCCGTGGCCTTCATTTGAATATTTTATGAAATCAACGGTTTTGTTGTTGGCTTTCAGGGAATCGTAGAACTCAACTGCCTGGCTGAAGGGCACCACGAAGTCTGAATCCCCGTGCACTATCATTAAAGGAGTTTTAATTACCTTTGCATATGTGACAGGGGAGGACATACGGTAGAGATCTTTATTCGTCAGACTGTCGCCCAGGCGGTCGAGGAAGAAAAATTTTACTACCGGATGCAGCCTCTTGACACGGAAGATGGTTCTCCAGTCAGTAATTCCGAACCAGTCCACGGCTGCACTGAAAAGCTCGGGATAGCGCCCAATTACCAGATTTGTCAGGTAACCGCCATAAGAACTTCCCGTAACGCCGATAGCTGTTTTATCCACCCAGGGTAAAGTGGCAAGATACAGTGCAGCGTTGGCAGCGTCGTTGCAGTCCTCAATCCCTATTCTAAAGCGGTCCGACTCCTCGAATGCTTTTCCGTAGCCCGCGCTTCCAGTGTAGTTAATATCGAAGATGACAAAGCCGCGCGAGCAGAGGTACTGACGCATAGCTGACCAGGAAAATCCGTCGTGCATTGAAGGGCCCCCATGAAGAAGGACAATAGCGGGAAGCGAGTTGTCTTTTTTTGTTGTATCGGGAATAAATAACATTCCTTCAATTGAGCGGTTCCCGGAGCTAAATCTTACTGCTTTGGGAAATCTCAGGCTCCCTGGTAAAGAAGGAGAGTTATGCGTTATCAGGATGGTTTTTTTTGACCTCATGTCATAGATAAAGAGTTCTTCAGGAAACACAGGCGTGGAATACTGGAACGAAATTTTTTTTTCGTCGGGCGAAAGGTTTATTCCTCTTATCATGCAGTCTTTTCCGTATAGGAAGTTTGCCTTATGCCCGGGGGACTTCATCCAAAGCGACCATTCCATTCTTTTATTTCTGTTGGATACAAAAATTATTGAGCCGTTACGGAGGACGCGGAAATCCCTGTCGTCGCCGGCGCCAAAGGTTTCCTGTCGTATATCAGTACCGTCAAACCGCATGCTCCAGATTTTTGTCCAGCCCGTCTTAGCTGACAGGAAAAAAAGCCTAGTCCCGTCAGGCGACCATTCGATGGGACTTCCGTAAGGGGAGAATATCCACACGATCCCGCTTTCTGTAAGGACATTATGATCATCGATAAAGAGTTCGTTTTTCCCGAACATTTCAGGGGATTTTTTTACATGAGCCTGCTGACCTTTCTTAGATACCCTGCTCCAGATGAAACCCTTGCCGCCGAAGGCTATACCGCTTCCGTCAGGCTTTATATCCCATCTGGAATCCATTTCTCCCGAGGTTTTCTTTGCAATTGAGCCATCGGTAAGCTTAACAATACAGACATCATTATTTCCGCACTGTACACCGAGACTCTTCCCGTCCTGAGAAATTCTTGGCTCTCCTGAAAGGCTGTCCTTATGAGGCAGTTCCTTTAGCGTGCCCTTTTTAATGCTGTAAAACCAGAGGCTGTTGGAAGAAGTAAAATAGAGTGTATCACCGTTTTTATCCCACACGGCAGGGGATGTTGTTTTAATTGCCTCAATGGCTTCAAAGGGCACGGGCCTTTGCCCGAAGAGCCCAGACTTAAGGAAGAATAGTAAAAGGGTAAGCAGGATAAATTCCCTGAGGCAAATCCGGTTCATTTATATGCTCCCGAAAATTCTCATAAAGGCGCCCTATAGTAAAAAGGCGCCATTATGAAAAGACAGATTTTTAGTAATACAATCTGAAGCCAAGCTGCATGGATCTCGGCATATAGGTTCCGGTCGGTTTCCCGTAGTTCAGAAGAGGAGTGCCGCTTGCATCTTCCATTCTTCCGAAGTAACCCGAAGAGTTAAACCAGTTGCCGGCATTATAGGCTTCCAGAATAATTCCCAGCTTTAAGTTATTTGAAAAGTTAAAATATTTTGTAAGTCTTAAGTCCAGCTCCTTGTACCAGTTCCTGATCTTATTCGGGTCGGCAATATCCCAGCGCTGTCCGTTGAGCCAGTCATCGGTAAAGCTGTTGTCGTTATTGATATCCTGCCCTATATACCTGCTGAATGGCGAAGGGCTTGCAAGAGTAAAGATGCCGGCAAACTGGATTTCTAGCGGGAAATCGTAGGAGAAGTTAAGAACGAAGCGGTGGCGTTCATCCAGGTTGCTTCTCTGCATATAATAGAGGGATTTCAGCACATAACTGTTGGCGTCGTTCTGTGAGTATGTCCATGAAAGTGTATAAGCCAGCTGAGCAAACATGTCTCCCTTGCGGAAAGTTATGGTGGAGAGTATTCCGTAGTACTCGGCCTTGCCCATAGAGGAATAAAGGTCCATATTTCCGAACTGATCGCTGATGGCTCTTCTCTTAAGGCTTGGTATGTAGTAGTTGGCATTATAAGACTTATAAATTCGGTCGTAATGTTTCCATACGTAGTCGGCCGAAATGGCAAAGTTTTCACTCAGCTGATGGCTGAAGCCCAAAGACCAGTTGAAGATCCTCGGGACGTCCATGTTGACGTCAACCAGGTAAAGGTCAGGTTTTGCAGTCCCCTTTCCGCTTAAGATCTGTTGTTTGATTGCATTGACGTCTGTAGTACCCGGGTTCTGAATTGTATAGATCTTCCAGTTGGAGTATAGCCACTCGAAATATCCTAAGTAGCCTACGGTTCTGTCGTAGAAAAGTCCCGCTCCGCCTCTTAAGAACGTCAGGTTATTGTCGAATAGGTCGTAGTTGAAGCTGAAGCGCGGGCTGAAATTGCTGGTGTTCTTACGGTTGCCGCGGTTGAGGTAGTTCGAAGGAACGTGGTTTACAATTGCAGTATCGTTAACCCAGGGAACTGTATAGTCGTTGTTCAGCATGTTTATTTCGCCATCCCAGCGCAGGCCGTAGTTGACACTGAGGCGGTCGGAAATCTGCCACTTGTCCTGTATGAATGCTCCGAGGGCCCAGCCGCTGGTTTTGCCTCTTGCCTCATCGGTTGAATTAGGGTTATTTGTTCCGATGCCGACTAAAGCCTGGTAGGGGAGCTTGCTCGTATCGGTCTTAAAGTCAAACTCTCCCTGTGCATAATACGGGAACCAAGGGGCAGCACGCAGGTTTTCAACCTCAATGCCGGCCTTGAAGACGTGCGGGCCTGTCATGAATGTAAATCGGTCAATGAGTCCATAGTGGTCCTCGCTTAACTGAATCGGGAAGGTGCCTCGTCCGAGCTGAATGCTGGGATATATGTAGGCAGGTCCCGATGAGATTGTGGGCTCATTATGCCTCCATGCCAGATAGCGCAGTGTAAGTTCGTTCATGACGTTCTGACTGAACATGTGTGTATGTCTTAAGGAGAGGTCATTGACCTTATATGTACCGTGGAGGCCTGCCTGATAAGCCACGTTGCCTCCGAAGTAGAACTTGGCATCGGTGTACCTGGAATTCCAGTTCAAATCCAGCACGTTATCCTGATCGAGATAATGGGTTAGGGCGACTGAGCCTATATGGTTTACCCTCGGGGACTTAAAAGTTCCGGCATAGCTCTGCCAGATAGCAGGATCATATTTAGGCTGCCCCGGAATAACGTCGATATAGTTATTGATGTTCTGTAATTCATAAGTAACAGCATAGAAAGTCTTGTCCTTTATGATCGGGCCTGAAAAAGAAATACCTGCCTGCTGGCGGTTATAGTCAGGCACGGTCTTCTGGAAAGGTCCGCGTGCCAGGAAGGACTTGTTCTGGAAGTTGCCGAAAGTTGTCAGGTGGAAGTCGTTGCCGCCGCGTTTGGTAATTGCAGAAATGATAAACGATCCTCCTCTTGTATATTCGGCATCATAAGCATTAAGGATGACCTTAAATTCCTGAATGGCGTCCTGAGCCAGCGGGGATCCGGTCTGCCCCAGGCCCACGATATTTCCGTTATAAAGGCTTTTCCATTCAACACCGTTGACATAAAGGTTCAGGAAGTTATATGAAGATACAGCCCCGGCAGCAGGAAGCGTCTGGCCTCCGACGGGTGAGTACGACTTCACTCCCGGCGACAGGCCCGCAAGGTTAAGCACGTTACGCGATTCGGTCGGCAGCTGCATGATCTGCTCTGCCCTTACAGTAGTTGAAATATCGCTCTTGGAAAGTTCAAACTTAGGAGCATTTGAGATAACTTCCACCTGTGCCAGCTGAACCGAGGATGGCACCATGTTAAAGTTATAGACAGCATTCTGCCCTACGGTAAGCTGAATATTGGAGGTGAGTTTATGGTAACCGATAAATGAAGCAGAAAGCTGATACTTACCCGGCTGAATTCCAAAAAGGTTATAAAGCCCTTTGGCGTTGGTCATCGTTCCTGTTGTGCGGTTTGTGGCCGGGTTGAACAGGACGATTGTAACGCCAGGCAGAGGAGCCTTATTCTCATCGAATACGTGCCCGCTTATCTGCGCAGTTGAAACCTGCGCCGACAACCTTACGGATACTGCCATAATAATAGCCAAAACAAATAACATCCGTTTCATAACTTCCCTCCATCTCATTTTAAAGTTTTATGTAAACCAAAAATTAACAAAGGCGGAAAATTCAATTTACGATGATAATAATGATATACTAATTTTGGATTTCAAAACAAAGCCGGTATTTGTGTCCCTTAATGGGTAAGACGGGCTGTACTCTTTATGAGGTCAGGGCCAGAGTTCTCTTTAATAATTTCAAGAATCTGGAATTTTTGTTATTTTGTTTTATTCAGCACTTTCTTAATTTTACAACAATTTTCGGGCTATTAAAATGATTAAGAGAATTTTCCCCATAGTAATAGTTCTTATGTTATCCTCAGCGCGGCTTTTTTCGCAGGATGAAACCGCATGGGATGCCAAGTTCGCTGCCGGCGGAGGCTATACGCCGGGCTGGTTTGTACCCGATCTAACCGTATTTAACCAGAATGTGGAATCATTCGGGGTGGGTAAGTTTTCCACTTCCGGCTTCTATGCACAGGGAGGAACAGGCTTTATTTCCATAGCAATTATCAGGAATATCAGAATCGGGGGCATGGGTATGGGCGGATCTATGAAAAATTCTGCCGTTGTGATGGGACAAAGACGTGAGGCGGTTTACTCAACCGGCATGGGAGGCCTTACAATTGAATATACACTGCCGTTTGTAAAATACGTTGCCCTCTCGGCAGGGTTAATACTGGGACGGGGAGGCAGTTCGGTGGACCTCTATGAAAACCGGGGCCCCGAGAGCTGGGACAATGTTTGGAAGGATGCCGCTTCAGCCCAGGGACAGACAAAGCACAGGACAATCTCAAACAGCTACTATATCCTGTCGCCGACATTAAACCTGGATATTCCTTTCTACCGCTTTTTTGCCTTCAGGCTGGGCGCGGGATATAACTTTGCCCTTGGTAACAACTGGCAGATGGATAACGAACAGGAACTCTTAAATGTGCCCGGCAACGTAAACAGCAATTCACTCTTTATTCAGGCAGGAATATTTATAGGATTTTTTAATTATTAGGCTTTAACTACTAAAGAAAGATTTATGAAAAACATTTTGGTCACCGGCGGCGCCGGCTTTATCGGCAGCAACTTCATTAATCATATCCTGGGCGAAAGGGATGATTACAATATTATCAATATCGACAAGCTTACCTATGCAGGCAATCTGGAGAACCTGAAGGAATCTGAGAACAGGGCAAATTACCACTTCGTAAAAGGGGATATTACAAACGCTGAACTTGTCAATTACATTTTCCAGCAGTATTCAATCAGGTATGTGATTAACTTTGCCGCCGAAAGCCATGTGGACAGAAGCATTCTTGGTTCCGAGGTATTCTTCAGGACAAATGTCATCGGGACGAACGTCCTTCTTGAAGCCGCCAGAAGATATAACGTGGAAAAGTTTCTCCAGGTCTCAACCGATGAAGTTTACGGCAGCCTGGGAAAAGAGGGCCTCTTCACGGAGACGACTCCACTATCGCCAAACAGTCCTTATTCATCCAGCAAGGCATCGGCCGATATGATGGCGCTGGCCTTCCATCATACATACGGCCTTCCTGTAGTTATTACCAGATGTTCGAATAATTACGGCCCTCTGCAGTTTCCTGAAAAGCTTATTCCTCTTATGATCATAAACTGCATGAATAATAAGAAACTTCCGGTCTATGGCGACGGATTGAACGTAAGGGACTGGATCTATGTGATTGATCATAACAGGGCAATCGACATTGTTTTTGAAAAGGGAAAGGTTGGTGAAGTCTACAACATTGGTGCAAGCCAGGAAATGACGAATATTGAAATAGTAAAGCTTATCTTGAAGAACCTTGGCAAAGGGGATGAACTCATTGAGTACGTAAAGGACCGCCCGGGCCACGACAGGCGTTATGCAATAGATTCAACGAAGATCAGGACCGATCTGGGCTGGAAGCCTGAGTTCAAGTTTGATGAAGCCATCTGCAAAACTATTGAGTGGTACAAAGAAAACGAACGCTGGTGGAATCGAATCATATCGGGAGAATACCAGAAGTACTACGAAACCCTATATTCTAACAGATAATTATTAAAGCCGCCCCTCCGGGGCGGTTTTTTTCCCGTTGAACGTCGCACGTTGAACGTCGCACGTTGAACGTCGCACGTTGAACGTCGCACCTGCTTTACTTCCGCCTGAACTTCCCAGCTATCTTCTTCAGTATGTCCAAAGTGTATTCCACTTCGTCCGATGTATTCTGTGAGCCGAAAGAAAACCTGAGCGTTCCGCGGGCATCCGCGAGCGGTTTTCCCATGGCCAGAATTACATGCGAAGGCTTAAGAGTGCCCGATGTGCAGGCGGCGCCGTTGGAGGCTGCAACGCCGTTAATATCCAGATATATCAGCATCGCCTCGGCATCGGAATTATAAAATTCATTTTTGAATGTAAAGCTTAAGACGTGAGGCAATACATCATTCCCGCCATTAATCTCAATACCCTCGGAATCTATTGACCTAATCCCTTCAATAAAAAGATCCCTCAAGGATTTTACGTGTTCAAAATTGGCCTTCATATTTTGGGAGACAACCTTAATGGCTTCAGCAAAGCCTACTATGGCTGCCGGGTTTTCTGTTCCGCCGCGCCTGTTGCGCTCCTGTGAGCCTCCGAAAATTAAGGGGGAGAGCGGGGTTCCGCTTTTTACATAAACTGCCCCGGCGCCTTTTGGCCCATTAATCTTATGCGAGGAAAAAGAGAGGGCGTCTGCACTAAGGGCTTTAACGTCGATCGGGACTTTCCCGAATGACTGCACGGCATCGCTGTGGAAATATGCACTGCTACAGTGAGCCAGTCCGGCCAGAGACATGATATCGTTAATTGTCCCTGTTTCATTATTGACATGCATTACGGAAAGGAGTGACACACTTCCGGGACTTAATAATTCTTTTATCTCTTCAATGTTTGCAGAGCTTTCAGAGTTAACACGTGAAAGACTTGTAAGAAAGCCCTGTCTTGAAAGTTCTTCCAGAGTCTCCAGTACGCAGTGGTGCTCGGCACTAGTAGAAACAATGTGTCTTTTCCCTGATTCCAGCAGTTCGGTTTTGGAGATCCCGAAAAGAGGGAAGTTATTGGCCTCAGTTCCGCCGCTTACGAAGTATATTTCCGAAGGATCGGCATTAATAAAGCCTGCAACTGCTTCCCTTGCCTCCTCAATTGCAACGCGCACTTTTCTCCCGGCTTCATGTATTGATGACGGGTTTCCGAAGTGCTCTTTCAAGAAAGGGAGCATTTTCTCTAAGACCAGGGGGTGGAGCGGTGTAGTGGCCGCATTGTCGAAATAAACTTTCCTAACTGACACTTAAATTCCTTTCAATCACTTACGTTCCTTTCAAAAACCGATTTCACCCCGCGCAGGACGAGGTCTTCAACCAAAAGATGTTCATGCTTAAGATGATGTTCTATAAGGGGTGCATTTCCGCCCGTTGTATAGAGTTTTACCGTTTTAGCCCCAAATTCATTTTCCAGATAACAGATGGAAGACTCAATCAGACTCAGCGTTGAATTAAGAATTCCGCTTGCAATAGATGAGCGAGTATTCTTACCTATAAAACTCTTATAATCATTCTCAATTGAAATATGAGGAAGCTGTGCCGTATTTACCTTAAGCGAATTTGCCATTGTAGACATGCCCGGCATTATAATGCCGCCTGAGAAGACCCCGTTATACTTTACAACATTTACCGTAGTTGCAGTTCCCAGATCGACAGTAATAATGAAGGTCTTATCACTATAGCTTTTGAATTCCTCTTCTGAGGCTCTGAAAATGGAGAAGGCGCCTTCGGCAGAACAGATCCTGTCTATTCCGAGCGAGTGAGGGGTTTCATAGTCGATCTTCAGGTTGAACCTGGATTCGTGAGTAATAACGAAGGGATCTATCTTAAACTCACGTAAGAAGAACTCCCGAAGCTCAAGAGTTACAGAGGGCACAACGGAAGATATGGCAACCTGCTTTATTTCGCTATGGCGGCGGAACCATTCCAGGGGCAATAAGCCGCGGGAGCTTATTTTAAGCTCCCTCAGGAGGCCAGACGTGTCATAAAGAGCAAATTTAATTCTGGTGTTGCCAATATCGCATGCAAGGATCATTATCTAAGGCTCACATCCCCGAAATGGATCTTTTCGACCGTGTCCCTTCCGGTTCTAAGCATAAGATATCCCTGCTCGTCAACGTCTTCAAATATTCCGCTTTTTTCGAGGTTTTCATCCTGAATCATAACCTTCTCGCCAATCATCCTGCAGCGCTCCTTCCAGTCGTTAAGCACGCCCTCCGGATTTTCGTCAACTCTGTTTAAGAGGTCCTCAAAGTTATTCAGCAGATCGCTAAGGACCCTTTCACGGTCAACTTCCTGGTTAAGTTCCTTGCGTATGGAGGTCGGAGGGATGAGGAAACTCCCCTGGAATATAGACTGGTTAACATTAAATCCTATTCCGATAACAAGTTTATTTATCTTGTTTCCCCTGATGGTGGATTCCATGAGGATCCCTGAAATTTTCTGCCTGCCGATTAAAACGTCATTAGGCCATTTGAGGTTAACCCTTATCTGGAAGAGGTTCTCAAGAGTATATGAAACCGCCAGAGCGGCAGCAAAGTTTATGAGATTAACCTTCTTTTCATTAATTCTTCTTTTCAGCAGGATTGAAAATGTTAGGTTCTGATCCTTAGCACTGTACCATTTCCTGTCTTTTCTTCCCCGGCCGTTATTCTGCTTTTCAGCAAGAAGCACTGTCCCGTCTGTATCGATATCACCTTCCAGGAGCATTGCATTTGTAGATTCGACTTCTTCACAATAGATAAAGTTTCTGCCTATTACATCGGTATCCAGCTTTATCTCAAAATTTTCAAAATTGAACAAATTCTACCTCAATTATTTACACAAATTTAGCAATTGCTTTGGAAAAATAAAAATTCAATTCTTCTGCCTTAAATCTCTGAGAGGAGAAAAATTCTGCCAAAATGTCAAGCTGCCTGACAAAATGACGCAGCCTTTGACATAATGTCGCACATAAAATGCTTAGGCAACTTTGAAGTGCTCAAAAAACGCTGTTTTTGAGGTATTTTATCTTTGGCACGGCAGTTGAACTAATATAAGTGTAGAGATAATAAAAAGGAGGATAAGAAAATGGCAGTCATTAAATTTGAACCCTTAAAAGAGCTGGAGAATTTCAGCAACCGCGTTCAGAGATATTTTGAGGATTTTCCGGGTTTCGGTATGGATCTTTCGGGTGCTTTCAGCCCGAGGATAGATATTTCGGAAGATGAAAAGCATCTTTATGTTGAAGCCGAACTGCCTGGAATAAGGAAAGAAGACTTAAAGATTACGCTCCACGACAATATCCTCACACTTAGAGGCGAGAAAAAGAGAGTCGAAGAGCAGAAAGACAAGAATTTCTACAGGAATGAGAGAACATACGGCACTTTCACCAGAAGTTTTACACTGCCTGTTGAGGTGGATTCTGATAAAGTTGACGCAAAATTTGAAGACGGCGCTCTGATGATCAAAATGGAAAAGATCAATCCGAAACCCGTCAATGAAAAGGAAATTAAATTATCATAAAACCAGATGAATTTGAGGCGGCAGAATGCGGATCCCAAATCGATTATTCTGCCGCAATTACTAACAAAGAAAGGGGAGATAAATAATGGGAAAAATAATAGGAATTGACTTGGGTACTACTAACTCGTGCGTAGCGGTTATGGAAGGTAACGACCCGGTGGTTATTCCCAATTCCGAAGGCGGTAGAACTACTCCTTCTATCGTTGCTTTTACTAAAAATGGAGAAAGATTAGTTGGCCAGTCTGCAAAACGCCAGGCTGTAACAAACCCGAAGAATACCGTGTTTTCTATAAAGAGATTTATGGGAAGAAGAATGGATGAGGTCACCTCAGAAATGACTAAAGTGCCTTACCAGGTTGTTGCCGGCGACGGGAACTCAGCACGCGTTCAGATAGGCGACAGGGTGTATTCACCACCCGAAATCAGCGCTATGATTCTTCAGAAGATGAAGAAGACAGCTGAAGATTACCTGGGGCAGGAAGTAACCGAGGCAGTTATTACTGTTCCTGCTTACTTCAACGACTCGCAGCGCCAGGCAACCAAAGATGCCGGCGAAATTGCAGGCCTTAAGGTAAGAAGAATAATTAACGAACCTACTGCCGCAGCATTGGCTTACGGCCTGGATAAAAAAGGCAAAGACGAGCTGGTTGCTGTTTATGATCTTGGCGGCGGTACATTCGATATTTCAATACTCCAGCTTGGCGAAGGAGTTTTTGAAGTTAAATCCACCAACGGCGACGGCCACCTTGGCGGTGACGACTTTGACCAGAGACTTATAGATCACCTGGCCGATGAGTTTAAGAAACAGGAAGGCATCGATCTTAGAAACGATCCGATGGCTCTTCAGAGACTGAAAGAAGCAGCTGAAAAGGCAAAAATTGAACTGTCGAACTCACTTCAGACAGACGTTAATCTGCCTTTTATTACGGCTACTCAGGAAGGTCCCAAGCACTTGAACATTACAATTACAAGAGCCAAGTTCGAGCAGTTAATTGACGACCTGATCGAAAGAACAGTAGGCCCCTGCGAAAAGGCAATGAGGGATGCCGGAGTAACCCCGTCGCAGATTGATGAGGTTATCTTAGTCGGCGGTTCTACAAGAGTTCCGAAGGTTCAGGAGCTGGTAAAGAAACTGTTCAACAAAGAACCCCACAGAGGTGTTAACCCTGATGAAGTAGTGGCAATAGGCGCTGCTATACAGGGCGGCGTGCTTACAGGCGACGTAAAAGACGTCCTCTTACTGGATGTTACTCCTTTGTCACTCGGTATTGAAACCTTAGGCGGCGTTATGACTACGCTCATTCCTGCCAACACGACAATACCTACAAAGAAGAGCGAGATATTCTCAACAGCAAGCGACAGCCAGCCCTCTGTTGAAATTCACGTTCTGCAGGGCGAACGCTCAATGGCCAGCGACAACAGAAGCTTAGGCCGCTTCCATCTCGATGGAATTCCGCCTGCACCAAGAGGCATTCCTCAGATCGAAGTGACATTTGACATAGATGCTAACGGTATTCTGCACGTAAGTGCAAAGGACCGCGGTACCGGAAAAGAGCAGAGCATCAGAATTACATCTTCGAGCGGTTTGAATAAAGACGAAATCGAAAAGATGAAAAACGATGCCAAGTCTCATGCAGCTGAAGATAAGAAGAGAAAAGAAGGTATTGAAATCAAGAACCAGGCCGACAACCTTGTCTTCCAGACAAAGAAGCAGCTCGATGAAATGAAGGATAAAATACCGGCTGATTCCAAAAACAGGCTTGAAAGCGAAATCAAGAAAGTGGAAGACGCCATTGCAAGCAACAATACAGATACAATCAAGTCTGCAACGGATTCACTCAATAAGGTCTGGAACGAAGTAGCTTCACAGCTCTACCAGCAGACCGGTGGACAACCGGGCGGAGCACAGCAGGGACAGCCAGGCTCTCAGCAGGGTGGTCCTCAGGCCCAGGAAGCCGGCAAGGAAAAAGACGTGCAGGATGCTTCCTATGAAGTTGTTGATGACGAAGAAAAGAAGAAAAAACAGTAATCTTTCATTCTCATGCAGGGCAGAGTAAACTGCCCTGCATGTTCTAAATAACTTTCCGGTTCCCTTTTACAAAAAAGTTTGAAATTATGTTTGCGGAAGAGTTATAATTATGAATTTTATAAAAATAAAAATTTTACAAAGGAGGAACAAAATGGAAAACAATAAGGATCTAGTTCAGGTACAGGAAACCCAGAAGACAAGCTGGGATGAGGCCCTTGAAAAAGAAAGCTGGGTCGGTCCGCTTGTAGACATATATGAAACCGATGATGCATTTACGCTTATTGCCGACATGCCGGGGGTTTCGAAGGACGATGTAAGGATAAAGCTGGAAGACGGCGATCTGGTCATAATGGGCAGGATAGACTTTATGGACAGAATTAACAAAAGATATATCTTAAATGAAACTCAGATAGGCAACTTCTACCGCAAGTTCCACGTTGCCGACGGCGTTGATGATTCCAAAATTGATGCCCGCCTGGAAAACGGACAGCTTAAGATCCACATGCCGAAGCTTGAGAGATTAAAACCCAAAAACATAGAGATAAAGTAAAAAATATCTCCTTTCTTTAAACCCGCTTAAATGGCGGGTTTTTTATTGCCTAAAGCCGGAATATTAATCATTTCGGTATCTTGCTTCTTTTATTTTATTTCACCAATATGCCTTCACATTTCACAAAAATTATGACCCATGACTAAAGCCTTAAATATTCTGGAAATTTTTGTTTTCGTAATTATTCTGGCATTAATAATCTACAAGGATTCGGTAACTTCCAATGCCTTATCTTTATTTTTTGTATTTATGGCTATAATTATTTTCCTCATAATCCTTGTTATTAAGGCCATATTAACAAAAACTATTTTTTTCAATAAAATAGGAAAGAAAAATCACCTGATAATTTTGATGCAATGGCCATCCTTTACCTGCTCATTATTTTTATCATCGGTTTTATATCATTTATCCTTTATATAAATTTTATTTGGTAATCATTTTAAGCAGCAATGCTAATTTAGATTATATAAATAGCCACATTACAAGAATATAAAATACCATTGAAAGGTGAGCATCCTAAATGGCGCAGATATTAAGCCCCGATGAGGGGCGCATTGTCTATAGCCCGGGGTGACCAAATCCCGAAGGGATGCGGGAACCCCGGGAAACGAATCCCCCACACCCCAGAGCCCCGATGAGGGGCGACATGTAACTGGAATTGGTGGAATATGAAAACCAAAATGCCTGAAATTAAATCTCAAATGCATTAAATTAAAAACAATTATTTCTCTATCCCTTTATTCTGCCGTGTCTTCTTTTTCAATGTTTTCTTCTCTTATGTTTTCTCCTCCTCCATAATCCACCTGAAGAGGTATTTACTTTCATACTCCACAGCAAAATCCTTCAGGATCTTCATGTATTCTTCCTTGAATGACCTCTTCCTGTGGTGTTCTTCCTGGTTCTGAATGTATGAGATAACCTGGCTTATGTGACTCCTGGAATATGAGAACACACCATAGCCCTCCTGCCACTTAAAATCTTTTGACCATCCTTTTCTTATTATGAACTCGGTTGAGCATGATTTAACATCTCTGACTATCCCGGAAACAGAAGAACGGGGCAGGTAGGAGATGAGCATATGAACATGATCGGGCATGGCCTTTATGGCCAGCATCTTATTGCCCTTACTCTGAAGAATTCCCGTCATGTACTTCTGGAGTTCTTCTGAAAAATCGGGCCTTATCATATCTTCCCTGTTTTTTACTGCAAATACAATGTGGAGATAGACCTGGTGGAAGGTATCAGACCTGAAGCCTTGTGTTTTTGATGTCTCATCCATTGTTAATGCTTTTTTATAAATTGTTAATGTGTGTGATTTAATGATAATTTAAGCCAAAAGGTCAATTTATGTAATGAATGGTGTCACAATAATTTAGAGATCCTTACATTTCACCCTTCAGCTTACATGTCGCCCCTCATCGGGGCTCTGAAATCATTGGGGATCCGCTACCCGGGGGTTCCCTCATCCCTTCGGGATTTGGTCACCCCGGGCTACAGACAAAGCGCCCCTCATCGGGGCTTAGATGACTGGCCGTTTAAAGGAGCTCGGATTCCAATATAGTTTCCCACGAAATTAATTCATTCCTGTCATTTTGTTTTATTGTAAACGTGCTTATTTTTCATCAACAGATTTTTATAACTGAAACAAATAACAAACTCTTTACTATAAACAGGCAATGAAGAGCATTCTACTTATTCTTGTTGTAATTGCATTTGCAGGACTTACTTACCTGAACGATTCCGGCGGGGCACTTAGTACTTCGGAACTTAAGCCGGATCATGAGGAAAGTAATTACGGTAACGGTGTTCTCAAAAACACTCCTGTTCCTTCCATTGCCAATTATAAGATAAAGGCTGAACTTGATCCTGTTTCAAAAACCCTTCAGGTCTCTGAAGAACTTACGTGGATAAATAAAACTGATAATCCTACGGGTGAAATAATGCTTCACCTTTATCCCAATGCTTTTAGAAACAGTAGGACAGAGTTCTTTAAGGGCAGGGAAGCTGAATTTACAAATGACTCCCGCTCAGGAATATTCCTTAAGGACACAAGACTTAACGGCAGTCCTGTTATTCTGCAATACGTGCATCCAGAATCAGGTAACCCGTTTGACAGTACAGTAGCAAAGGTCATGCTGCAAAAAACTCTTAACCCCGGCGATTCCGTTAATCTCAAATTCACATACAGTATTCTGGTTCCCAAGTCGTTCCAGAGATTAGGCTATGCCGCAGGACGAGATTTTTATTTCATATCGCAGTGGTTCATTAAGGCAGGAGTCTTTACAGGCGGGAAATGGATCTGCAGCGAGTATCATCCGTTCACTAATTTCTTCTCCGACTTCGGGGATTATGATGTCGCCCTTACTGTCCCTGAAAAGTATACCGTTGCCTCAAGTGGAGTAGAGACTGAAAGACAAAATATTTCAGACGGCAAGGCAACTTACTCATTCAGACAGGCGGGAATACACGACTTTGCCTGGATGGCCGCAGACAATATTATCTCCAGAAACTCGGAATATATAAGAAGCGACAAAAGCAGGGTTACTATAAAAACCTACGTACAGCCTGAAAATGAAAAATACATGGAGCGCTATATTCAGGCCCTTAAAAATTCACTCACATTTTTTGAAAGGTTTATAGGGCAATACCCATATCAGACGATTTCATTGGTGGACGTGCCGAAGACAAGCCTGTCGAGGGGAATGGAATATCCTACGCTTATTACGGTAAGAAGCGATCTTTTTTCACCTGTTGAAACCCTGTCGCCTGAATCTGTTACTATTCATGAATTTGCGCACCAGTATTTCTACGGCATGGCGGCAAACAATGAGGTCTACGAAGCCTGGATGGATGAAGGGCTTTCTTCATACCTGACAGATAAAATAATGGAGCGTTATTACGGACATGCTCTTATCAGCTTTAAGCTTTTCGGCTTTTACCCGGTATTTGGTCTCGATTTCCTTTCGGTAAGTGAGCTTCCGCTGGTTTATACACTTGGCGCTTATCCCGTGCCCGAAGGCATGCAGGCGCTTTCAGGATACTACAGGAGCCCTTCTTCTTCGGCAATTGCAGACACATCCTATAAACTGCCTGATGCTCAAAGCTACGTCATCTCCGGCTACTACAAGCCTGAGCTGATGCTGATATCCATGGAAAGATATTTAGGGCGCGGGAAAGTGCTCTCGATTCTGAAGGACTTCTTTAATACTTACAGGTTTACTCATCCAAAGGGAGAGGATTTTATAAACACAGTATTGAAAGATTCGCCTGAGGATATGAACTGGTTCTTTTCCAACATGTATTCTTCTTCTGCATCATTTGATTACAGGATAAAATATGTCAGGAGTACCGGTCTGAAAGACGAATATGAAGTTACGGCTGAAAGGCCCGGTGACGGCATTTTTAAAGAAGATGTTGTTTTGTACACAGACCGGGACACTATTCTTCAGAAATGGAACGGGGAAGAAAGATGGAAGAAATTTATCTTCAGAACCCCGCACGAAGTACTGGGCGCAGAAATAGATCCCTTTAGAAAAAACATCCTGGATCTTAATTACGCGAATAATTCTTACATTATCCATAAGCAGTACGGCGGTAGCACTAACCTTACTGTGCGCTGGCTTTTCTGGATTCAGAACTTACTTTTAATCATCAGCAGTATCGCATGATTTTGAAACTAAAAGATATATTCCGCCCGGCTTTGAGGCTGCTTAGCCATAATCATAAATTCATATGGCTCTACTGGGGTACTAACCTGGCCTTTGCTGTTGTACTGTCGCTTCCCATTTATTATCTGCTTAGCGATAACCTGATCCATTCCTCTCTAAGCGAGAGCCTGAGCTCGGGCTTTGATTACATATGGTACCTGCAGTTCAGGAACCTGTATAAGACAAATATCGGTGAAATCCCTTTTATGATTTATGGGATTGGCGGGATCTACGTATTGATACAGACGTTTTTCTTAGGCGGACTTATTTCAGTTTATAATAATACAAAGAAAAACCACTATGTCGATTTCTTCTTCGGAGGCGTAAAGTACTGGTACCGCTTTACAAAGGTTCTTCTTCTCTCACTTATATTTTACGGACTGGCCTTTGAGCTAAATGACCTTACGGGGGAGCTTCTTACATATTTATTTGCAAATCAGGAAAAGATAATCTTCGAGTTTATACTGAGAGCTTCGCGCTACATTTTCCTGATCTTCCTGCTTGGGATGGTAACTGTTGTTGGGGATTACCTGAAAGTTTCCTTAGGCACAACCGACAGCAGCAGGATATTGCCGGCAATTCCTCCGGTTTTGAAGTTCCTGAAGGATAATTTCAGCCGTATCTTTACTGTGTTTTTTCTTATTGCCTTACTTGGCGCTCTTGGCGCCATAGTTTATAATCTCCTCAATGATCTTCTTCCTAAGAGCCACTACGTTTACTTACTTCTTACCTTTATTCTTCAACAATTCTTAATTATATTTAGGTTATTAATAAAAATGCTTTTTACAGCATCAGAAGTAATTTTATACAAAGATATCAATGCACAGGTAATTCCTGCGCAGGTTGAAGAAGTCATTTAGGAGAAGTAATGTCGATACTACCAATAACAATTTACGGCGACAGGATATTAAGAGATAAAACCAAACAGGTTACAGATATTGATATACAGACAATCAAAGAGATAAAGGCTATGTTTGCAACCATGCGTAATGCCAACGGTATAGGTCTGGCTGCAAACCAGGTGGGCTTAAATAAGTCCATGTTTGTTATAGATGTTTCCCCCGTGGAAGGTTACGAGAAAATTAAACCGATTGTAATGATAAATCCCAAAATCATTCTTACCTCCGATGAAAAGATCCCGATGGAAGAAGGGTGCCTTAGTGTTCCGAATTTGAGAGCCGATGTTATCCGTCCCAAGCTGATTAAAGTGGCTTATCATGATACGGATATGAACGAACAGACACTGGAAGCTGATGAGCTTTTTGCAAGGGTCATTCAGCACGAATTCGACCATCTGCAGGGCGTCTTCTTTACAGATAAAATTTCTGAAGAGGAGAAGAAGAAAGTTAAAAAAGAACTCAACAGAATCAAAAGCCGCAAGATAGACGTAGACTACCCGATAGCTGAAAAAGACTAAAACATACCGGAAGAAATTGTAATGAAAATAATATTCATGGGTACCCCCGACTTTGCCATACCTTCACTGAAGGCGCTCATTGAAAGCCGCCACCGTGTTCTGGCAGTTGTAACTACTCCCGATAAGGAACGCGGGCGCGGGCAGAAAGTGACTTTTACGCCGGTTAAGGAGTTTGCACTTCTAAACAACATTGAAGTGCTTCAGCCTGTTTCCCTTAAAGATGAAAGTTTTATTTCCCGCCTGAAGGAGCTCGCAGCCGACCTTTACGTTGTTGTGGCTTTCAGGATTCTTCCCAAAGAGGTTTATACAATTCCTCCCAAAGGGGCATTTAACCTGCATGGGTCCTTACTTCCAAAGTACCGCGGGGCAGCACCCATTCAGTGGGCTGTCATAAACGGGGACAATGAAACGGGACTTACAACTTTCTTCCTGCAGGAGAAGGTGGATACGGGAAACATCATCTTAAGAGAAAGAGTGGAAATTCCGGACACAGATGATTTCGGCACGCTGCACGACAGGATGAGCCCCATCGGAGCAGAGCTCGTTTTGAAGACAGTGGATCTGATTGAAAAGGGGAATGTATTCGTTGCTTCACAGGAAGATGCCGAAGCCACGCCGGCTCCCAAGATCACAAAAGAGACAATGCATATAGACTGGAGACAGCCTGCCCTTAAGGTGCACAATTTAATACGCGGGCTTTCGCCCTATCCCGGTGCATTCTTCATGCATAACGGGAAGGTAATAAAGGTTTATAAATCCTCACTTAATTTCGATAAGAAACTTTCCCCCGGTGAAATTTTTCAGACAAAAACTGAAGCCATAATTGGCTGCGGCATGGATGCCGTAAATCTTCTTGAAGTGCAGGCAGAAGGCCGCCGCCGCATGGGAATAGAGGAATTCCTCAGGGGCTATAAATTTTAATATTTTTAGGGATGTCTGGAATCCTTCCAGGCATCCTCGCTCTCCTGAATCTTCACGGCCTGGTCATATCTCAGCTGCTTTCTAAACCTTGAACGTCGAACCTTGAACTTTGAACTCTTCTTTCCTTTCTGAATATTTCTCTTTATAATAAAAAATATGCCGTTTGAGGCGGCAGATGGCTGCTGCAGCCATATCTTAGCAAAATGAAAGAGAAAGAGGGCACTAAATGGAATATAAAAACAGCATACTTGAACTGGTGGGGAACACTCCCTTAATTAAGCTCCAGAGGGTGAACCGGGGCCTTAAACCCCGGATATTTGCCAAGCTCGAATCCTTTAACCCGGGCGGAAGCGTTAAGGACCGCATCGGTATGGCTATGGTTGAGGACGCCGAAAAAAGAGGAGCACTCAGTCCAGGCGGAACTATCATTGAAGCTACCAGCGGAAATACAGGCATAGGTCTGGCACTTGCCGCAGCCGTTAAGGGCTATAAGTCGCTCTTCGTCTGTACCGATAAGGTGAGCGTCGAAAAGATAAATTACCTTAAGGCGCTAGGGGCTGAGGTAATTGTAGTTTCAAATGCGGTTAAACCCGAGAGTCCCGAGTCATACGTGAATGTGGCCAAAAGAATTGCGCTCGAGACCTCGAACTCCATCTTCATGTACCAGTACTCAAACCCCGCAAACCCTGCCATACATTATCAGACTACCGGTCCCGAACTCTGGCGCCAGACGGACGGAAAAATCACTCACTTTGTAACCAATATCGGTACTGGCGGAACAATAAGCGGAACGGGACGATTCTTAAAGGAAAAGAACCCCAACATAAAAGTAATTGCTGCCGATCCTGTGGGATCTATATTCAAGGAATATAAGGAACATGGAGTCACAACTGAAGGATCGCCATACCTCGTTGAGGGAATAGGGCAGGACTGTATCCCCGAGAACGTGCACTTCCAGTATATTGACGAGATCATTACGGTAAGCGACAGGCAGTCCTTTGCCGCGGCGCGCAAGCTTACGCGCCAGGAAGGTATCTTCTGCGGCGGAAGCACTGGCACAAACTTGCACGTAGCGCTTATGATTGCGCAGGACTTAAGTGAAAATGACGTACTGGTTTTTGTCGTAAGCGACACGGGTGAACGCTATTTATCAAAGTTTCACAATGAGGAATGGTTAAGAGAAAAAAGACTCCTTTTAAGTGAAGCCAAAACACTCGGCGACATTTCAAGAGCAAAAAGATCGGGAAATATAAAGAAGCTTATCTCTGTCGATGCCAGAGACAAAATAAAGTCTGCCATAAAGCTGATGAATGAAAAAGGAATCTCCCAGCTTCCCGTAATGGACGGGGGAGAGCCCGTTGGAAGCCTCCGCGAACCGAAGTTCATGGCCTCGGTCCTGGAAGATCCGGCACTCATGGAAGAGGAAGTCTCAAAGCTTATGGTTGAAACTTTTCCCGTACTCGACATGAATGCCGATCTTCCGGAAGTTAAACGTCATCTAACGCGCACAACTGCCGTCCTGGCTTCCGAGTACGGAAGGGTTGTGGACCTTGTAACAAGATACGACCTGATTGAATATTCGGGAGCTTATCAGTAATTTTCCAATACTTAAAATAAAAAGGAACTATTATGGGATTTTCAACTGACGCTATTCATGCCGGGCAGAGGCCTGACCCTACGACCGGTGCTGTAATTACACCAATTTACCAGACATCAACCTATGCTCAGGAGGAACTCGGCAAGCATAAAGGCTATGAATATGGAAGAACTCAGAACCTGACCAGGGAAGCCCTGGAAAATAATATTGCAACACTTGAAAAAGGAAAGTACGGAATTGCATTCGCCTCGGGACTTGCAGCTGAGCATGCCCTGATGAGCCTCGTTAAGGCAGGGGACCATGTAATCGGCTCCCACAACGTTTACGGCGGCACATACCGCCTCTTTGAACTTGTGATGAAGGATTATGGAATTGAATACTCATGGGTCGATACGAGCGACGTAAGGAACATTGAAAAAGCGGTTAAGAAAAATACAAAGCTCGTTTTCCTGGAGACTCCCACTAACCCTATGCTCGTTCTTACAGATCTTGCAGAGGCTGCAAAAGTCTGCAGGAAACATAACCTCATAAGCGTTGTGGATAACACATTCATGAGTCCTTACTTTCAGAACCCTCTTACACTTGGAATAGACATTGTAATCCACAGCTCCACAAAATACATCAACGGCCACAGCGACGTCATAGGCGGAATTCTTATTACAAGTAACGACGACATCCATAAACGCTTAAGATATATTCAGAATGCCGCGGGCGGCGTGCCTTCGCCATTCGACTGCTGGCTTATACTCCGCTCAACGAAAACTCTTGCCGTAAGAATGGAGCGTCATAACGTGAATGCCATGACACTGGCTGAGTACTTTAATAAATCGGGCCTGGTTAAGAAGGTAATTTATCCGGGGCTCCAGACCCATCCGCAGCATGAGCTTGCAAAAAAACAGATGAGGGGCTTCGGCGGAATGATGTCTTTGGAAGTGGGGGATGAAAAGCGTGCCCGCCACCTTCTTAAAAGTGTGAAGATTTTTACACTCGGTGAAAGCCTTGGAGGGGTGGAAAGTCTTATTTCCCATCCGTCCTCAATGACGCACGCTTCAGTGCCTAAGGCGGAAAAGGAAAAGTTCGGACTTACCGAAAGCCTGGTCCGCCTCTCAGTGGGTCTTGAAGACGTGGAGGATCTGATTGAGGACATAGAAAGAGGGTTGAAATAATGATCGTAAAATCCTATCATATCGTGTGAAAAATATGGAAGTGAGATTAGCAGAAAGGGAAAACAAAAATAAAAGGTCAAAGTTTTAAGAGGAGGTTTTATGGCTTCTGAGTCCAACGTCAAGAACGAAAAAAAGGTTGTTGACGACACAAAGTATTCCATGGATACACATCTGATCTATGGAAAGAATATCACCACAAAATGGGATTATTCGCACCACGTGGTCTCACCAATTTCATCTTCAACCACATTCCGCCTGGATTCTGTCGAGCGCGGAGCACAGGGCTTTATCAGCTTTGCCAACACGCCGAGCATGAGGGAGGATGAGACGCCGATTTACATTTACGACAGGCTTGGAGAACCTAATAAGGACATACTGGAAGAAAACCTGGCCTATATTGAAAAAGGGGAGACGGCCGTAACCTTTGCCACAGGCATGGGCGCCATATCGGGCGTCCTGGGCATTCTGGTTAAAACAGGAGATGAAATAATAGCACATAAGACACTCTACGGCTGCACCATTTCTCTTCTGGATAACTGGTATCCCAGATATAATATTAAGGTAACCTATACCGATCTTACAAGTCCTGAAAATCTGGAACAGATTATTACAAATGATACAAAGGTAATTTACTTTGAAAGCCCTGCCAACCCGAACCTGGTTATCATCGATATCGAAGCAATTGCAAAAATTGTAAGAGAAGTAAATAAGGACCGTTCTGAAGCCAATCAGATAAAGATTGTAGTCGACAATACATTCTCAACTCCCTACTGCCAGCGCCCGCTGGACTTTGGAGCCGACTTTGTTGTGCACTCGCTTACCAAGGGTATTGGCGGCTTTGGTACAGACATGGGCGGCGTTGTAATAGGAAAGAAGGCTTACCGCGATATGCTGCTTCTTTACCGCAAGGATTTCGGCGGAGTGTTAAATACAAAAAGCGCCTGGGCAATTCTGACCTACGGGCTTCCATCGCTTGCCGTCAGGCAGCGCCAGATGATAAGGAGTGCGCAGAGGATTGCAGAGTACTTAAGCCGTCATCCGAAAGTTGAGTTTGTAAATTACCCCGGGCTTCCCGAGTTTAAGTTTTTTGAACTGGCCAAAAGGCAGATGGTGGATTTTAACGGCAACTTTGCCCCCGGGAGTCTCATTTATTTTGTTTTGAAGGGTGCAACGCCCGGGGAAAGCCGCGAAAACGGAAGGCGCTACATGAACTATGTTGCCGATCACGCCTATACGATGACGCTGGCTGTAAGTCTGGGGCACACGAGAACCTTAATTGAGCACCCGGCTTCAATGACGCATTCGGTTGTTCCTGCAGACAAGCTTTTTGAGAAGGGCATAGATCCCGGCGGCATAAGGCTTGCCATAGGTCTCGAGAACACAGACGACCTCCTCTCAGATCTGGAGGAGTGCCTGAAGGTGGTATAATTTTCTCAATGAATAGCCACGGCCTTTTAGGCCGTGGTTAGCGGGATTTCCTCCTCTTTTGGGCTTTAGCCCCCGATTTTCCGTCCGGAAATCTGTGGCTAAAGCCGGGAATTTTTGGGATCATTTTCCCACGGCCTAAAAGGCCGTGGCTATTCAGGAAAAATCCCCCCAGTTTTCCGCCAAAGTACCCGCCCATGGTGCTTTCCCTTTTTGCTTTTAATTTCTGCTTTTATTTGATAGTTTTATAAGTCCGTTTTATAAAATTCTTGAAAAAGGCAGATAATATTAATGGTTATCTTACAAAGCTTGATCTTTAGAAAATATCCTGAAATTGTTTTCGGTTTTAGTACAAAAATAGATTCTGAGGCAGGGTCTCCTTACTTCTTTAACCTGTCGCTTTCCGTAGGCGATGATGCTGAAAGGGTAAAAACTAACAGAAAAGAGTTCTTTCATGCACTGAACATGTCTGAAGAGTCGGTTGCCCTGCAGAAACAGACTCATAGCGACATCTGCTCTTATGCCTCAAAGGCAGGCATGTGCGGCGAAAGCGACGCCTTAATAACAGATAAGAAAAACCTGGGACTCGGCGTTTCGGTTGCCGACTGCACACCGGTATTTCTCTATGACCCCGTCCAAAAGGTCATTGCTGCAGTACACTCGGGCTGGAGGGGTACTCAGAAGAAAATTCTTGCAGGTACGCTTAAGAAGATGCTGAATGAATATAATTCACGCCCTGAGGACCTCAAAGCATATATCGGACCTTCCATAAGTCAGGATAATTATGAGGTGGGAAGTGAATTTAGAGAGCTTTTTGACCCCAAATACCTCAAGCCTTCAGGGGACAAGTACCTTCTGGATGTAAAAGGGGCAAACCTGGATATCCTGCTTGAGGCAGGTGTTCCGCGCCGAAGCATTCAGATCTCAGAACTCTGTACTTACAAAATGAAGAATATGCTCCACTCCTACAGAAGGGACGGACTTCAGTCCGGACGGCTTTTAGGCATAATTGCAATGAAGGATAATAATGAACTCTGAAAAAGTTAAGATCATTTTAGGCTATACGCTGGTCTGCATAATCTGGGGCTCTACATGGATGGCAATAAGAATAGGGCTCGATTCGGTTTCCCCTATTCTATCGGCCGGTTTCAGGTTTTCTTTGGCCTCTGCAGCGCTCTATATCTACATGAAGTATAAGGGAGTTAAGATACAGACCGACAGGCGCTCCGTTGTACTCTATATTATTCTCGGTGTATTCTCATTTGTAATTCCATTTGGACTTTCCTACTGGGGGCAAAACTACATACCAAGCTGGCTTGCCGCAATTTTGTTTGCCGTGATGCCCTTTTTTGTGCTCATTTTTTCGCGTGCGGCAATACCCGGTGAAAAGATAACGAGCGACAAAGTAGCTGCAATGATTCTGGGGTTCTTAGGTATTGTTGTAATATTCTCAAAAAACCTCACCTGGAGTCAGGGCTTCAGTTTCTGGGGTATGATGGCCGTTTTATTTGGGGCCGTCCTGCAGGCCGCAATTGCCGTAATGGTTAAAAAATACGGTGAGCACCTGCATCCACTCTCCATGAATTTTATTCCGATTTTGATCTGCGGGGTTTCACTTACCATAGCAGGTCTTATTTTTGAGGATATTTCGGCCATAAAGCTCGATTCGAAGGCTCTTATTTCAATTACATATCTGGCCATTTTCGGCACAATTGTCACTTTTACCACTTATTACTGGCTGCTTAAGAGAATTAACATTATTTTGCTTTCCCTTACCTCATTCGTCACTCCTATTGTAGCCCTCATTCTGGGAGGCTTTATTATGGGGGAAATGTTTACTTCGAGAGATTTACTGGGAAGTTCATTAGTGCTAATAGCCATTTTATTTGCTAATTTTAAGGGCCTCAGAAATTATTTTGTGGCGCAAAGAGCAGGGGTAAATGATTAACGTTATAAGAATAAAAAGAGCAACTTTTTACGGATATCACGGATTCTTTTCAGAAGAACAGAACCTCGGAGGAAAATTCGAGGCAGACGTGGATATTTATACCAACTTCCAGGATGCCTCGGGGCACGATAACCTGAAGGAAACAGTCGATTACGACAAGGTGTATAAGTATATCTGCAGTCTTGCTTTGGAACAAAAGTACAAGCTTATTGAAACTCTTGCCATGCATATTGCCGACGGACTTCTTCGTGATTTCTCAAGGATCGAGAAAATAGCCGTAAGGGTAAGAAAACTTAACGTTCCCGTAGGAGGCTATGTGGATCATGTTGAAGCTGAGGTCGTTAAAAGCAGAGAAGAAATTTAAGTAAATCTGGTCTATTTGAACATTTTTTACACCGGGAACGTTTTAAGGGTTATGACTAATAATATATTTCTTGGACTGGGATCGAATAAGGGCGACAGGCTGGCCTATCTGAAGGAAGCTGTAAGTAAAATCAGGGCCGACAGAATGACCCAGGTAGACAGGATATCTTCGGTTTATGAAACCGAGCCTTACGGGCTCAAGGAACAGAACCAGTTCCTGAATGCTGTAATTCAGATCAGTTCTGAACGCTCTTTGGAAGAACTTCATCCCTGGATAAAGAGCCTGGAAAAAGAGATCGGGCGCAAGGAGGGACCTAAGTGGGGTCCCAGGGAAATTGACATAGACCTTCTTTTCTATAACGATACAGTCTTCTCCAGTCAAAAGCTGACAGTGCCTCATAAGGAGGTGCTCTTAAGGGATTTTGTGCTTGTTCCGCTTGAGGAAATTGCCCCTGAGTTCGAACATCCCGTCCTCAGAAAAAAAATCTCTGAAATCGGTACCGCTCAGCTGGAGCAACTGATACTAAAGAAATTTTCAACAGAGTTGTAAATTTAATTATCATTAAAAACATTTGGGAGCTGGCATTTGCTTAATACTGATATAAAGTTTATTGCTATTGAAGGAGTTATTGGAGCCGGCAAGACCTCTCTAGCCCGCAAGTTAGCTGAAAAGATCAGAGCCAATCTTGTTCTTGAACAGTTTGAACAGAATCCTTTTCTTGAAAAATTCTACGGCGACAGGAAACGCTATTCGTTCCAGACACAGATGTTTTTCCTTGTAAACAGGTTTAAACAGCTTCAGCAGCTTGATCAGGAAAACCTGTTCAGCCAGTTTCTGGTCTCTGATTATATCTTTGATAAAGACAGGATATTTGCTTATTTAAATCTTGAAGGGGACGAACTGAAGCTCTATGAGACTCTTTTTCCCCTTCTTTACCGTGACTTGAGAAAACCCGATCTGGTGGTTTTTCTGCAGTCGAGCCTAGACAGGCTGATGTATAACATAAAAAAAAGAAACAGAAGAATTGAAAGAAACATCACGCGCAGCTACATTGAGGAGCTGAGCGAAGCTTACAACAACTTCTTCTTTAAATATAACAGTACCCCGCTGCTCATTGTCAATACCACGGAAATTGATTTTGTGCATAATGAAAAGGATTTTGATGAACTTTACGTTCAGATATTCAGGAAAGACAGGGGTATAAATGAATACTTTAAACCCGAATCAAAAGGTTAGACATGCTCTTTAGATTAATATTTTGGTCAATAATTTTTTATTTTATTTTTAAGTTCATACGCAGAATTATAAATGCTTTTATGCTGCAGATGAATGCCCGCAACAGAAGCGGCCATGATGTAAATGGCCCGGGGGTCTATCAGAACGGGCAGACGAGGACAAAGAACCACTATAATATTAATGAAAAAGACATTGTGGAAGCAAAGTTCGAAGAAATAAAGCCGGACGAAAAAGAAAAAGAAAAGAAAGACCCGGATAAAGAATAACTTAAAAAGACGATTAAATAAAGTGTTTAAGAAGCTGATATATAACTTAACAAAGAAACTCTTTGCCCTGAAGGAAAATAACTCCCGCGATATAGGCAATCCTGAAAGTATACTGGTCGTCCGTCAGCATAACCAGCTTGGCGACCTGCTGGCATGCGTGCCTTTATTCAGGGCGTTGAAGGAAACTTTCCCAAAGGCCCGGGTTACCGTAATTGTAAGCCCTCAGAATGCTTCGGCTATAAAAAAAAATAAGTATATCGACGAATACTTTGTTTTTGATAAGAAGAAGATCTACTTACCCTCGTATTTTAATGAGTTCCTGAGGCTTTTAAGACAGCCTTACGACCTGGCCGTAGTGCCGGTTACGGTTTCCATATCCTTTACGAGCAACCTTATGGCCCGCCTGGCTAACGCAAAGGCGAGAATAGGCGTCAGGTCTCTTAACGGAACTCTTAACCGTTACCATTTCCTCTTCGACAGGAAAGTTTCGATGGACTGGATGAGGCATCCAGATCAGAATGTCTCGGAATTCTGCCTGGAGATCCTTCGCCCCTTCGGAATAAGTACAAGCGACTGCTCCTCAGAAATTACATTTGATTCTTCAGATACCGGTAAGGCACGCCAATTTATTAATTCAAACGGCCTCAGGGGCAAGGAACTACTTATCGGGCTTCACGTAGGAGCCGGAAAACCTCCTAACCGCTGGCCACTAATGAAATACGCCGAACTGATTGAAAGATTAAATAAAAGCTATAACGCCGGATTTTTCCTTACCGGCAGCTCGGCCGATATGGAAGAAATTGATTATCTTAGGAAATATATTACAGTCAAGCCTTCATTGTTCCTCAACAGGACAATTCCTGAGGTTGCAGCTCTTGTCAGTGAGGCTGATCTCTTCGTTACAAACGATACTGGGATAATGCACGTTGCCGGTACTACCACAACACCGCAGGTTTCCATCTTCGGTCCCACTAACCCGTACAACTGGGCGCCTGTAGGCGGGAACAAGGTATTTATCAGAAAGTCAGACATAATTGACGAGGTTTCTGTCGATGAAGTCTACGCTTTGTGCCAAAAGGCTCTTTCGGAAAAAAACAGGTCCAGAACCTGGGATCTTAGGATTTAATTATTTTTAGGAAAGTAAGAAATTAAAGGAAGCAGGAACCGGATGCAGACCCAAAGGCATCTTGCAGCAATTGACGTTGGCACTAACTCTTTCCACCTCATTGTGGTAAGAACCAACGAAAACGGAAGCTTTGAAATAGTTGACCGCGAGAAGGAAGTAATTCGCCTCGGCCTGGGGAGCAGCCCCGACAGGAAGCACATACAGTTAGATGCCCAGGAAAGAGCAATTGCCACCCTTAAACGTTTTAAGACTATTGCCTCATCCTATGATGCCCGCGTGCGTGCTGTTGCAACCAGCGCCGTGCGCGAAAGCCTGAACCGCGATGAATTTATAAGAAAAGTCTACGATGAAACAGGAATTGAAATTGAAGTCATAAGCGGCATTGAAGAAGCCCGCCTGATCTATCTGGGCATACTTCAGGCAGTTCCCGTCTTTAACAATAAAGTCCTTTCCATTGATATCGGCGGCGGAAGTACAGAGATGATAATAGGCCAGCAGGGCAGAATGCTTTTCGCCAAGAGCCTTAAGCTGGGGGCAGTGCGCTTAAGCCAGATGTTCTTCCCGGATTATGAGGTTACAAAGTCCGCAGTTGAAAAATGCACCCGATGGGTCGAAGGGGAAATCTATCAGACAGTAAAAGAGATTAAGAGACTAGGCTTCGAGACTGCCATAGGTGCCTCGGGCACAATTATGGCCGCGGCTTTAATGATTCAGGCAAAAAAAACGGGCTCAATGCCTGATAATATGCTCCTTAATAACTATACATTCACTACAGGTGACCTCGGGAAAATTACAGATTCAGTACTGAAGAAAACGACCATTAAGGAAAGAAAAAAGATCACCGGGCTCGATGAAAAAAGAGCCGACATAATTCCGGCAGGACTCATTATACTTAACACCATTGCCCGAAGCCTCAGTCTTAAGGAAATTATTGTCTCAGGCTACGCCTTAAGGGAAGGGACAATTCTGGACTTTATGCACAAGATGAGGCCTCATGAAGGCAAGGCCGGAATTGAGGACATAAGGGTGCAGAGCGTACAGAAGCTTGCCGAGATGTGCAACTACGACAAAGTGCACTCACTTCACGTCTGCGGCCTGGCTCTTCAGCTCTACGACCAGCTTGAGGAGCTCCACCGCCTGGGACCTGAAAGCAGGGAATACCTGGAGGCTGCGGCAATACTGCACGACGTGGGATACCACATATCGCACTCACAGCACCATAAGCACAGCTATTATATCATAAGAAATTCCGAAATACTCGGCTTCAGCGAAAATGAAATTGAAATTATAGCCCAGACCGCGCGTTATCACAGGAAAAGCTACCCCAAGCCGAGTCATAACGATTTCAGCAAGATGTCTGAAAAACACAAATCGTTGATAAAAATGCTGGCTTCCATATTGAGAGTTGCCGATTCACTCGACCGCACGCATGCTTCCCTGATAAAAAGTATAAAAGCGGAAATAGACCCCAAAACCATCCATCTTATCCTGTTTTACAGGAGCGATTACCCGGAGATTGAACTCTGGAACCTGGAGAGAAGAAAAGGGCTTCTGGAGGAGGTTTTCGGCCGTCAGCTCATGGTTTCAGCTGAAAAAACCGCCGTTAAAGAGGCCGCAAATATCTGAAGTTTCCACGAGGGCTTCGGGCCAGAAAACATTATATTTACTGCCGTTACAAATTTCCCGCCAAAAATCAATAATTTTTGCTTTTAATATTACTCATAATTATATTTGATAACTAAAATATTAAACCAGAATCAGATTATGCAAAAAGTATATATAAAAGATCTATCACAATATGTAGATCAAACGGTAACCTTAAGAGGCTGGCTCTACAATAAAAGATCCAGCGGCAAGGTAAAATTTGTAATCTTAAGAGACGGAACGGGCCTTCTTCAGTGTGTCGTTTTCAAGGGAAACGTTACACCTGAGGTTTTTGAAGAGGCAGACAAACTCGGCCAGGAATCATCTCTTGAAGTTACAGGAAAAATTAAGGCCGAGCCCCGCGCTGTAGGCGGCTATGAAATGGACGTATTGGATCTTAAGCCGATTTCAGAGGCAACCGACTATCCAATTACTCCCAAGGAACACGGAGTGGAATTCCTTATGGATAAGCGCCACCTGTGGCTCCGTTCGCAGCGCCAGACGGCAATCCTTAAGATCCGCCACAGAATAGTTAAGGCCGTACGCGACTTTTTTGATGACCGCGGCTTTACTTTAATGGATGCCCCGATCATTACCCCGAGTGCTTGCGAGGGTACTTCCACCTTATTTGCAACTGACTATTTTGATTTGGGCAAGGCTTACCTCACACAGTCGGGACAGCTTTATGCCGAGGCAGGCGCCATGGCATTGGGCAAGGTTTATTCCTTCGGACCCACATTCCGCGCCGAGAAGTCGAAGACCAGGCGCCACCTGACTGAATTCTGGATGGTTGAGCCTGAAGTGGCCTTCAACGATCTTAATGACGACATGGATCTGGCTGAGGAGTTTCTGGAATATATCGTGCAGACTGTCTTAAAGGACAGGGCAGAGGAGCTTAAGATCCTGGAGCGCGATACGACAAAGCTTGAGACCGTAAAAAGGCCTTTCCCCAGAATTTCATACGACGAGGCCGTTGAAATACTCCACAAAAACGGAATTAACTTTGAATACGGCAACGACCTGGGCGGAACCGATGAAACAGTTGTATCCAGCCAGTTCGACCGGCCTGTAATGGTGCACCGCTATCCGGCAGAGGTCAAGGCTTTCTATATGAAGCGCGACCCTGAGAACCCGAACCTGGCTTTGGCCGTTGATGTGCTGGCCCCCGAGGGTTACGGCGAAATCATTGGCGGAAGCCAGAGGGAAGATAACCTCGAACTTCTGCTCGAAAGAATTAAAAAACATGAACTTCCGCAGGAAGCTTTTGAGTGGTACCTGGATTTAAGACGTTTCGGTTCAGTACCCCATTCGGGCTTCGGGCTTGGAATTGAAAGGACTGTAGCCTGGATCTGCGGTCTTGAGCACGTAAGAGAGACAATTCCTTTTGCAAGAATGATCTACAGGAACACTCCCTAGATCAGATCCGAGTTATTAATCCACATTTAACACCTGGATGAATCTTTTTTTTCAGTTTCATCCCAAGGCTAAGTGGATTTAATTGTAAGTTCCTTTAGGATTTTGAAATCAGTTTTTAGGATTTATACATTTATGCCTTTAGAACTAATCTTATTTGTATTATTTGCACTCATAGCTGCAGTTTCAGCTGTGGTTATGATTACAAGGCCTAACCCTGTAATGAGCGCAATATTCCTGGTCATAAACTTCTTTGCGCTTGCAGGTTTGTACCTTCTGCTTAACGCCCAGTTTATTGCCGTTGTGCAGGTGATCGTATACGCAGGTGCAATAATGGTACTGTTCTTGTTTGTGCTGATGCTTCTGAATACCAAAAGTGAACACAAGCTCTTAAGCGGGCAGAACAGGACCAAGATTTTTGCCATTGTGCTTGCAGCCTTCATTTTTGCACAGATAGCTTACCTGATATTCTTCTCCAGTCCCTCGGGTAACTTGTCGCCTGAAGTACAGGCAAGCATCAAGGCCGGCACCATTGAGGAAATTGGGCACGAGCTTTATACAAATTATATTCTTCCTTTCGAAGCCGCAGGATTTTTGCTTCTCGCAGCTACGATAGGCGCACTGGTTCTTGCAAAAAAGAAATTCGAATAATTTCCCCGGCAATATTTATTTAAGACAAATACTATGAATGTAATACCAATTGAATATTATCTGACTCTGAGCGCCTTCATGTTTGCAACCGGAGTTACCGGCGTACTGATCAGGAAAAATGCCATAGTTGTTTTCATGTGCATAGAGCTCATGTTAAACTCGGCAAATCTTACGCTTGTTGCCTTTTCATCCTACCTGGGAAGTTCAGCAGGGCATATCTTTGTGTTTTTTGTTATGACCGTTGCTGCTGCCGAGGCTGCAGTGGGTCTTGCTATTATAATAGCAATCTTCAGAAATAAATTAACTGTTAACATAGACGAGATCAACATCTTTAAGTGGTAAAGAATTAATGGTCAACTACATTTATCTTACAATCCTGCTCCCCCTGTTAGGTTTTTTAATTAATGGGGTTTTCGGGAAGAGAATTAAAAACGAGAAGCTGATCGGCGCAATCGGAAGCGGTGCTGTCGGTTTGTCTTTCCTGATTGTTCTAATAACCTTCTTCCAGACACTTCAGCTCCCGGTAGGGGAGAGAAGGCAGGAAGTTGAACTTTTCACCTGGCTGAGTGCAGGCGGTCTTAATGTTAAATTTGCTTATCTCGTCGACCAGCTTTCACTCGTTATGGCTCTTGTTGTAACAGGCGTGGGTTTCTTAATCCATGTCTATTCAATAGGATACATGCACGGCGACAAGAGCTTCTGGCGCTTTTTTGCATATCTGAACCTCTTCATCTTTGCCATGATGAATCTGATTCTGGCTGATAACTTCGTGCTTCTTTTCTTAGGATGGGAAGGCGTGGGACTCTGCAGCTACTTGCTTATCGGATTCTGGTACAACAGGAAGTTCGAAAAAGGCACTACGAGCCAGGCCGCAAAAAAAGCTTTTGTTGTTAACAGGATAGGCGACTTCGGTTTCCTGCTCGGAATGTTTTTAATATTTATGACTTTCGACAGCCTGAACTTTCAGGAGGTCTTCTCAAAGGCTGAACTTTTCCCGGTAAGCGAAAAGGTGTTCAGCTTTATTGCTTTATTCTTGTTTATAGGCGCAACCGGCAAATCGGCACAGATTCCTCTGTTTGTCTGGCTGCCGGATGCTATGGCGGGCCCGACACCTGTTTCGGCTCTTATTCACGCTGCCACAATGGTTACGGCAGGCGTTTATATGGTTGCCCGCTGCTCAATTATCTTTGCTTCAGCACCGGCTATAATGACTTTAATTGCCGTAGTAGGACTTCTTACTGCATTCTTTGCCGCAACGGTGGGGCTTGTGCAGAACGATATTAAAAAGGTCCTGGCCTATTCAACCGTAAGCCAGCTTGGCTACATGTTCCTGGCCATGGGTGTGGGAGCATTTACCTCCGGCATATTCCACGTAATGACGCACGCTTTCTTTAAGGCGCTTTTATTCCTTGGCGCCGGCTCTGTAATACACTCCATGCACGATGAGCAGGATATCAGGCACTACGGCGGACTGAAAAAATATATGCCCAGGACATACCTTACATTTTTAATTGCAGCTCTTGCAATTTCAGGTTTCCCGGGGCTTTCAGGCTTCTTCAGCAAGGATGAGATCCTGTGGTATGCTTATGCGCAGGGAAATATTGTTCTTTGGATCGTGGGCGTTTTAACAGCCGTTATGACGGCCTTCTATATGTTCCGTCTAGTATTCCTTACATTCTACGGAAAGGAAAGATTCTCTCATGACGTGCATCCTCATGAATCTCCTTCACTTATGACGGTGCCTTTAATGGTGCTTGCATTCCTGTCCGTTGTTGGAGGCTACATCGGTCTTCCTGCCATTTTCTCAGGTGAAGGCGGAAACCTTTTTGAAAGCTGGCTTGCCCCCGTTTTCACGAGCGCCGAAAGGAAGCTTGAAGTCTACGGCTCTCATACGCACTCAGAAGAGTTTCTTTTGATGTTTGTTTCTGTTGTGGCAGCCTTGGGCTCAATATACTTTGCTTATTATGTCTACACAAAGAGGCAGGATATTGCAGAAAGGACCTCGCAGAAGTTTAAGGGGCTCTACAGGCTCTTACTTAATAAGTATTTTGTCGATGAAGCCTATGAAGCTGCCGTTGTTCAGCCGATACAGAAAGGTTCAGAGACATTGCTCTGGAAATTTACAGACAGTAAAATTATCGACGGAGTTGTAAACGGCTCTGCAGCCTTAATAGACAGGACAGCCGGTTTCATCC
Organism: Ignavibacteriales bacterium; assembly: GCA_036261625.1. GTDB lineage: Bacteria > Bacteroidota > Ignavibacteria > Ignavibacteriales > SURF-24 > JAAXKN01. Next base: position 142,363 of record DATAKL010000057.1, read on the forward strand.
GCCGTTTTCAAACAGGTGTGGCTCAGTTCTATGCCCTTATAATGATAGCGGGCATTGCAATAGCTTTATTCTGGATAATAATAAGCCTATAATATATGGAAAACAGTCAATTACTTACGTATTTATTATTTTTGCCTTTGGCAGGCAGCCTTCTCTTATTACTGATTGATAAGAACAGGGAATCCGTTATAAGATGGACAGGCCTTGGAGTTTCTCTTTTGGCATTTGTCCTCTCCTTAGTGGCATTTCTGAACTTCGACCCTTCAGCCTCAGGCTTTCAGTTTGTGCATAACATTGTTTGGATCAGTAATCTGAATGTAAGTTACCACATCGGAGTTGACGGTATTTCCATACTGATGGTTATGCTTACAACTTTCCTTACCCCGATAACACTATTTTCGAGCTGGGGAAGTATAAAGAAAAAGGTTAAAGAATTTACCTTCTTCATGCTTCTGCTTGAAGTAGGCATGCTGGGAGTTTTTGTTTCGCTCGACCTCTTCTTGTTCTACATCTTCTGGGAAGCAATGCTTATCCCGATGTACTTTATAATAGGAATCTGGGGCGGGGAAAAGAGGATCTATGCTTCCGTAAAGTTTTTTATCTACACGATGTTCGGAAGCCTTTTAATGCTTATTGCAATTATCTGGCTTGGAATTTACGCCGCCAAATTTACCGGATCATTTACAACAAACCTGCTTGAACTCTATAAGGTTGGTCCGGGCGTTCCGCAGGAAGTTCAGAAGTGGATGTTCCTGGCATTCCTGCTCAGCTTTGCAATCAAGGTGCCTTTATTCCCGTTCCACACCTGGCTGCCTGATGCACACGTTCAGGCCCCTACGGCAGGAAGCGTTATCTTAGCAGGTGTACTGCTTAAGATGGGTACATACGGAATCTTAAGATTCTGTCTACCCTTATTCCCGCAGTCTGCAATGAAGTTTGCTCCCATAATCTCAGTTCTAGCAGTAATCGGAATCATCTACGGCGCGCTTGTTGCAATGGTGCAGAAGGATATGAAAAAGCTTGTTGCATATTCATCTGTTTCTCACCTCGGGTTTGTTGTCTTGGGCATATTCGCCCTTACAACCGAAGCCATACAGGGAAGTGTAATCCAGATGGTAAACCACGGTCTTTCTACCGGAGCCCTCTTCCTCTTAGTCGGTATGATATACGACCGCACGCACACAAGGGAGATTGCAAAGTACGGCGGAATTGCAAAGATTGTTCCTTTATACTCGGTAGCCCTAATGTTCGCCACACTTTCTTCGATAGGTCTTCCGGGCTTAAACGGATTTGTTGGTGAATTCTTAATTTTACTCGGCTCATTTAAGTCGCCTGTTCTTGACAGCTGGGGCTTTACCATATTTGCTGCCACGGGCGTGATATTCGCAGCAGTTTACCTTCTCTGGATGTACCAGAGAGTGGTCTTCGGCGAAGTAAAGCACGAGAACTTGCTTTCGCTTAAGGATCTTACTAAAAAAGAGATTCTGGTGCTTGTTCCGATATTCATCTTTATCATATGGATCGGAATTTATCCGAGCACATTTTTGAAATTTTCTGAAAAATCGACCAACACGATTATAAAGCAGGTTTCAGTTCCAAGTTTTGACGTCAGGCCGGTAGCAGGTAAGTAAGCCGGTAAAACATAATTTTATTTCAGAGTAGATATGCAAAACCAAATTCAGGATATGTATAATATTTTACCTTTAATTCTCCTCGGCTCAGGGGTGTTTCTTTCTGTTGTAATTGAGATTATGACGGACAAGAGCGAAAAGATCCTGCCGTGGTTTTCCGTAGTTGTACTTCTTGCCGCCTCACTTTTTTCGGTCTTTAACCTGAATAACACGGGTACGGCCTATAACAACATGATAGCATACGGCGGAAATGTTTATATATTCTATTTCCTCTTTACGCTTGCCGGCGTAATAACAGTTTTAAGCTCAATGGAATATATAAAGAAGTACGGGAGTTATTTCGGCGAGTATTATATCCTGATACTTTCTTCAATTCTGGGCATGATGCTCATGGCCGGGGCAAAGGACCTGTTCATGATATTCATGGGACTTGAAGTAATGTCGGTCTGTTTTTATGTTCTTGCGGGCATCAACAGGAAAAAGCACACTGCAAATGAAGCTTCTTTGAAGTACTTCCTCCTGGGAGCCTTTGCAACAGGTTTTGTAGTCTACGGCATGGCGCTCATATTCGGAACAGCAAAGACAACAAGCATTGACGTCCTGGTTCAGAACTTCGGGATGCTTACACACAACATTTTATTTGATGCCGGAATGCTTCTCTTTCTGGTCGGATTTTCGTTCAAGATTGCAGCCTTCCCGTTCCACATGTGGGTGCCGGACGTATATCAGGGAAGCGCCACCACGGTTTCAGGACTCATGTCCACCGGCGGCAAGGCCGCAGCCTTCAGTGTCTTAATAATTTCGCTTGGCGCAGTATTCCCGGGCACGGCAGCAAACGTCTTCAGACCCTACTTTTCAGCAATTGCCGCCTTCTCGATGCTCTACGGCAGCATTGTTGCAATTTCGCAGAACAACATTAAAAGAATGCTTGCTTACTCTTCAATTGCACACGCAGGCTATATGGCTATAGGTCTTGCCTCAGGCAACATTGAAAGCGCCGCAGGAATAATATTTTATCTTGTCGCATACACATTTATGAACCTTGGCGCCTTCGGCATAATTGCCATGGTTGAAGGGGAAAACGACTCAAAGCTCGATCTTAACGATTATATAGGTCTTAGCCAGAAGCATCCTCTGCTTGCGGCATTTATGGCTCTTTTCATGTTTTCCTTATCAGGGCTTCCTCCTTTTGCAGGATTTTTCGGAAAGTATTACGTATTCATCTCAGCCGTAAAGGCAGACATGACATGGCTTGCAATTTTGGGCGTTATGTCGAGCGTTATAAGCGTTTACTTCTACCTGAGAGTTATTGTTTACATGTATTTCAGGGATCCCGAACCTGCCTCAGCGCCGGTTCACAATAATGCAAAGGGCGTTCTTGCCGTGTTAATTTCGGCTCTATTGGTTCTTGGCTTCGGTCTGTTCCCGGGAACTCTGATCAGTTTAATTACTTCGTACCTGAGATAATGGTTTGTGATATTTTTTTGTATTAGAAAGATCCGGATAAAATCATAGATTGTGATTTACAGGCGTTCGTTTATATTAACACATTACGGAAGAAGGTAATTAAATGATACCTTTATTTTCTGTTTCCCAGGTAAGAGATGCTGACGAATATGCAATAGGTCAGCTTCAGATTCCGGGGCTCCTCTTGATGGAAAATGCTTCTTTAGGCATTTACAGCATCATAAGGGAGCAGTTCCCTACCTTAAATAAGTCAGACCTCCTTGGAATAGTATGCGGCAGGGGCAATAACGGCGGAGACGGCTTTGCGCTTGCAAGGCATTTCATCCAGTCGGGCTTCAGGGTAGGCGTAATTTATCTTGCAGGGCAGGAGGAATTAAAAGGCGACGCCCTTACAAACTTCGAAATCCTTTCCAACGTTGTCCACTATTCGGAAAACTCTTTTCTCAGGCAGTATAAGTCAAAAAGTGACTTGAAAAGGCTTGAGAACGCTCAGCTTATTGTGGACGCACTTCTTGGCACCGGAGCCGCGGGAAGACTTAAATCGCCCTATGCTGAAATAGTACGGGAGCTCAATAAATTCCATACAACGCGTGTTGCCTTAGATATCCCGACGGGGCTTGATGCCGATAAGGGATGGGGCGAAGAACCCTTCCAGGCAGATCTTACGGTGACGCTTGGGGAACTTAAAAAGGGTCTTTTTGTTAATAAAGGTGCGGTGGTTTCGGGTGAAATAAAAAAAGGCTACATAGGGCTTTCAGCAGATTATTTCGACAATTTCCAGGTCGATACTTATGTAATTGAACCTGAAGATGCTTTTTTTAATTTACCCCAAAAGAAAGAAGATATCTATAAGTACACGGCCGGAAAGGTGCTCGTAATTGCGGGCTCAAAGGATCTTCCCGGGGCATCGTTTATGACGGCCTCGGCAGTTCTGCATTCGGGGGCGGGAGCTTCAATTCTCTGCTTCCCCGAATCGGCTAAAGGCGTTGTGCAGAGCAAGCTCGATGAAGTAATTGTGCTTCCGTATAACGACAGTGATAAAGGGATCTACAGAAAAGAAAACATTGAAGAGCTTAAGAAGCGCTTTGAATGGATGGATGTTCTGGCCATAGGTCCGGGGCTCGGGCGTGAGGGTGAAACCATTGAAGCCGTGGTTGAAACGATAAGGATAAATAAAAATAAAAAGATCGTAATTGACGCTGATGCCCTCTTTGCAATTGGGGAAGGGAGGTATAAGAACCTCGATTTAAGTAATTGTGTCCTTACGCCTCATCAGGCGGAGTTTGCAAACCTTCTTGGAATCAAGCTTAGTGAACTTCAGGAGGACGTTCTGTCCTATGGGCGGAAGTTTACTGAAGAAACCGGGTGCCACCTTGTGCTTAAAGGAGCCCCGACAATTATCTTTACCCCCGAGGGCGAGGCTCTCATTAACAGCACGGGTAACCCAGGAATGGCCAAGTTTGGAACCGGGGACGTTTTAACGGGCATAATTGCGGGCTTCATGGCCGAGATGAAGGAGACTGAAGGCGCTGTTATATCATCGGTTTATCTGCACAGCCTATCGGCGGATCTTCTTCTGAAGGATAAGACCGAATACGGCATAATGGCTACCGATATTATTAATAATTTACCCGAAGCAATTAAATTTATAAGGAAATCAGGTGTTTAAGTTCTTGGAAAAAAATAAAAAATATTTAATATACGTACCGCTTGTTTTATACTGGATCGTTCTTTTTACAGCAACCACACTTCCTGGTAATGATGTTCCGAGCCTCGGAGTAAGCGATAAAATTGAACATTTTACGGCCTACGGGGTCCTTTCGGTTTTGCTCTGTTTTACTTATCTTTTCCAGAGAAAATTCAGGCTCCTGTATTCAAGGCCGTTTCTGATGACGATACTGACTGTTACAGTCTACGGGGCTTTTGATGAGCTTCATCAATTACTCGTACCCGGGCGCAGCTGCGACATATTTGATCTTATGGCCGACGTCACCGGGGCTTCGCTGGGACTATTGTTTGTGTTTTTAATTAAACAGCTATCCAGGAAAACGGCTGCCGAGAGCGACTAAGCCTCTGAAAAAATAACTCCGGAAAAATTAACTTATGCAAAAGAGGAAATTCAAGATGTCCGATATTTTTCTTTATATACTGCTGGGACTTACAGCCGGGGTCCTGAGCGGTCTTGTTGGAGTGGGGGGAGGAATACTCATCGTCCCGTCTTTAGTGTTTTTGTTCGGAATGACACAGCACCAGGCTCAGGGTACCAGCCTTGCCGTTTTAATACCTCCTGTGGGGATACTTGCTGCAATGACTTACTACAAGCAGGGATTCATCGACCTGAGGGTTGCAGGACTTATATGTGCGGGTTTTGTAGTAGGCGCGCTCTTCGGAGCCAAGATATCGATCAGCCTGTCTGATGCGGTAATGAAGAAAGTTTTTGGTGCAATTCTTTTAGTTGTGTCGCTGAAGATGATTTTTAACAAGTAAGTTAAGATTGGATTTTGTTTTAATCCCCTGCATTCACCTATTTGAACGCAGGGGATTTTTTATATCTGTCACTTCAAAAGGATCATCTTTCCTGAAATCTTTTCCTTAATTCCATCAGAATCAATTAATAGATTATAGAAGTAGACGCCGCTTGAAACGCTCTGCCCGAAGTTATCTGTTCCGTTCCAGCGTGTGAAGTAGCTGCCTGCAGGAAGAGTATTTTCGATAAGCCTTTTAATTTCAACTCCTAGCGCATTATAGACTTTAAGCGTCACGTGGCGGTTAGCCATTTTTTGCGGAATTGAAAAACTTATGACCGTAGTTGAGTTAAAGGGATTCGGGTAATTCTGTGCAAGCACCATTGTCTTAGGCAGCTGGTCGTCCGGATTCTCAGGTGCGGAAGTAAGAAGAGAAATTCCTGAAGGTCTTTCACTGCCTGCAGCATCTGCCAGATAATTATTCACAAATTCCGGGCGCAGCGGAGCCGAAGGCTGATGCAAGTCGACAACTTTCAGCCATTCCTCGTCCGAGAGGCGCTGGAAATTTGTAGTCAGATGTTCATAATAGCTCATCACCGGTCCGGCATATGTTATCCTTTCTCCCGAGGTGGTTTCAACTGAGAATACGCCCAGGTTAACAGGCCCTGTGCCTGCATGGAGGACCCAGCCTATAAAGTTTCCCAATTCATCTGTCGGTGCCGTATGGATATCGGCAACCACATATTCCGGATTATGGGAAAGCTCATCCCCTTGGTAGAAAAGCTGTGAATACCAGCCCGGATGGGAGTCGAGGCCGCATAGGCCGCCTGTTCTAACCATGTCCCTGATAAATTTCATATCCTCATCCGAAAGGGGAGTTTTACTGAGCTCCTTTTCAGCTATGGACGCCAGACTTGTGTAGATAGAAATGGCACCTGTGAAATAGTTAAGTAATACAGATTTGCTGTAGCTACTGGAAAAATTGAAAGCGGAGAAATAATTCTTTGCCTTTTCAGAGAGTTTCTTTAATTCGAGGAATAGTTCAGGTACAGGTTCCACGTATCCATAAGGGAATGAGCATCCCGCGCCTCCGCTATAGGACTGCTTGGCATAGAGTAAATTATCGTGTCTGAGCTGAGCCCAGGAGGCAAGCTGTGTGTTCATTTTCTGCTGCCACCAGGCTGCGGTCTGCATAAACAGGGGCAGGTTGTCCCTCACCTTTTTAGGGTTTAATTGTCTTATGGAATTAAGCCACCCGTTATAAAGCGAAAGGTTCCAGAAATCCCCGCCATAGGAATCTATAAGGTATCTCAGGGCGGCAAGGTTCGTTCCGTAGTGGTACTTATCCAGATCTTTCTGCAAAAGCTGTACCGCGGCATCGTTCCCTAAGCCGTAGAGGACGTCAAGGGTGGATGGGAGCATCCTGAGCGGGCGTGTATTTCCATAAGTGATTCTGTCGAAGACAACCTGGGCGGTAACATAGGAGTCTATTACAAACCTCTGCCCGAAGAGCAGGAAGGCACTAGCCGGAATAAGGCTGTCTGGTGAATCAAAGCCTGTAATCAGTATTTGTGAGAGAATTTTCTGAAAAGCATACGACTGGTTCTTCAAAGAATCCTGGAATGTCTTAAGTTTAGAGATATCCAGAAGCTCGCCTGCCTTTGTGATATTAACCGACTGAGAAAGGCTTTTAAGATTTGTGAGAGTTACATTATCCTGCTCTCCTGTAAAGAATTCAATAATCCCGTTAATTCTTTCATATTGCGGCATTGTTCCCGATGCCTCTACTGCCTCCAGTATAAGTGCTGCATCAATTGTCTGCCTTTGGATATCCTGAGGCTCCGGAGACGGTTCCTCTGCACGCGGTGCCAAAAGATATATCTCAGTTCTGCCCAGCCATATCATAGTCTTAAAGTAGCTGGTGAGAGCGGCGCTTTCCGTGTAATGTCCCCGCGGCTTAAACTGGCTGAAATCCAATTTCCTTAAAGTTGAGGAGAACAATTTAATATCTGCCGGCTTCTCAGAGATAATGAGCTGCAGGATGGATGCAATTTGGCCGCTGTTCTCGGCAAAGGCAGGGGGGACCTGTCCTTCGAGGAGCGTTCTTGCAACAGTTAAATAAACGTCCACATCCTTTAGTGAAGTCGTCATGCTTGTATCAGCACCATATGCAGCAGCAAGCGCAGGAAGTTGCCCGTGCAGGCTTTTTAAGAAAGCGGCCAGTTCAGGTATCAGAACTTCACTTTCCACATCCATAAGTATTTTATCGTAAGACTTATGGAAAGCGTGCAGGATTGCATCGCTTGTAACCATTACAGGAAGGTCCTTGTTATATATGCTGGAGAAAGCCTCCTGAAAGGTAGGGAAGTTCACCCTTTCGGTTACCATGAAACCGTTTTTGTCGAGGAGGGCCTTTTCGCCCGGGGTGAGATTGTATTTAATCCCGATTGAGTCGGCGTAGAGGCCGTACATGGTATTAAGCCTCAGATTGCCTCTGAAGATGCCGGCCGGGTGCATCCCGAGAAGTTTTTCAGTTGAAAGATTCTGATTCTCAGAAAGGAACATCTTGTAGCTGTTCAGGCTGAAGTCAGGCGTCTGAGCATGCAGAGCCGAAAGTGAGCCCAGGAGGACAAAAGAAATTGCCAGAGACCGTAGAATTCGCTTCACGACAAACCTCTTTATTGTGTTCGAAGGTAAGTTAATGAAACCTTTATAGAATCTCAAGCAATTATTGGGTAACGTTCAGGCTTCAATGCTTTACTTCACAAAAGGGGTAACCGCGCGCTCAAACATAGCCATTCCTTTTAAGAAGAGTTCCTTCATTGCCTTTAGCTCATCTTCGGTCCATTCAGGGATATAATCCTCATTATCCGACTGACCTGTAGGCAGTGTGCAGCTCCAGAAGAGTTTATCATAAATTCTTTCGGCAGACTCATCCGCTTCATCAAAGCTTCTGCCCGTGCTGTGTGAAGTGTCTGTCCAGAGATTCCATATATTATTGAACTGGCTGAAATTTATAACAGAGGGGTCATTTTCCTTTATCCACTCGGAAACAAGGTCCAGGTTATGTAGTTCAGGTTCTTCAGAAGTAATTTCAAGATTACTGCTTGAAGCATATTCATAGAGCGCTTCTTTGGACTGGAAGCTTAAGGCATTGCCTGAATTGTCTGTAATGACCCCGTCAGCATCATCCGAGAACCAGATAAGGTACCGGTCCATTTTATTTAGCCTGTACCACAATATATAATATTCTTTATCCATGAGACCCTTAAAAACCTTAAATAAAACAAACCTAAAATTAAACCGAAGAATGCTTAGCATGCAAGTATAAAAATATTCCTTAATCTTTAATTGTATAATTAATATTGACTGTGAAATATGAAATCCTTAGGTTTTTGAAGCTCTTTTGGGAAATCACGGACTTTTACTTTTTTCATAAACCTCAGGAAACCTTCACAATGCCAAATAAAGCCCTAAAAATTCTTATCTGCATTTTAATTCTTATTTCAACCGCCCATGCCCAGGTTAACCATAAATCACAGGTCCATAATAAGGGGGCAAAGAAAATTTCCACAACTGAGGGTTATGAAAAAATGTGGATAAAAGTAGACGAACTTGAAAAAGCGGGGCTTACACAATCGGCAAAGAAAAGGGCAGAAGAAATTTACCGGAAAGCGGAAAAGGAACAGAATCAGCAGCAGATGATTAAATCTCTTTTGGTTATATATTCACTCCGGAGCGTCACTGAAGAAAATATAGAGGACGCTGTTATACAGGAACTCAAAGGGAGGATCTCGTCAGCAAAGGCCCCGTATAAAAATATATACAGCTCCATTCTTGCCCAGGCTTATGAACAGTATTTTAATGGCAACAGGTATGCTATTTATCAACGTACAAATGTTGCAGATTCTTCTTTTACAGAAGACTTCAGAACCTGGGATGCCAGACGTTTCCAGGAAGAAATAACCAGGCTTTACCTCAATTCATTAAAGGACAGTAACCTGCTCTTTAGTATCCCGTCGGCAGAATTCGAAGAATTAGTGAGGTTTAATGAGGGACGCTTCTACATCACATATACCACGCTTTTCGACGTCCTTGCAGGCAGCGCTTTGAACTATTTTACAAATACTGAATCTTCAGTCACACGGCCGCGAGATGAATTCAAGATTAATAATGCAGACTATCTGTCACCTGCAGATGAATTTGTAAGGCTGGAGCCGGACGGAACAGATACCTTGTCCCTGCAATATCATGCGTGCCGTATCTTCCGGATGCTTATTTCAAATCATTTGGATAAACCGGATAAAGTATATAACCTTAAGACACTGGCTCAGATTGATGTAATGCGCCTTAAATTCATGTACGACAACAGCGTGATGGATGACAAGGAAACTTTGCTTTTATCAACGCTTCGGAAATCCGCTGTCAGCTATCAGGCAGAAGCAGTATCTGCAATATACTGGCTTAAGCTTGCCGAATACTACATAACATTTTCCAAAATGGATAAGTTTAAGGGACAAAAAAACCTCAGAGCAGAGGCAATGGCAATTTGCGATTCCCTGGTAAAGAAAGATACCTCTCTTAGTGAGATTGAAGAGCTAATGAGCTTAAAGAAGAATTTACTTGAAAGGAGTCTCAGTTATTCATCTCAATCCGAAGTGCCGGCGGAAAAACCGTTCAGTGCTGTATTTAACTACAGGAATATAGATACACTCTATATCAGCATTATTCCCATGAATCAGGCTAATCAAAAGCTTCTTGACGGCGGCCTGAGTAAACCTCAAAGCATTTACAGCAAGCTTAATAATGCCATTTCACTAAAGCGCTTTTTTGAAAAAAAGGCAGATTACAAGGAACATTCGGCTGAATTGATACTCCCGCCCCTTAAGCCGGGAAAGTATACACTTCTTGCCTCTGATAACGGGAATTATGAAAAAGATCCGGGCTTAATTGCTTACGGCGAATTTCAGGCAACTAAGTTTTCCGTGGTGTTTAAAGGGCACGAGGGGGATACTGAGCTGCTCGTTACTGACCGATGGACGGGTGCTCCGGAAAAAGACGTCGATATTGAAGTCTGCAAAGTGAATTATGATTATATTACAAGCCTTCCGGTTAATCGACGGATTGCAATGTTAAGGACCGATGAGAACGGGTTTGCCCTTCTTAAGAATAGCGCACTGTCCTACAAGTTAAACATTACCAAAAACGATGATACCCTCCGTACCAGCTCTTATATAGGAACCAGTTATGACCATGATAACTGGACTTGGGAAAGGACCTATATTTTTACTGACAGGGCAATTTACCGTCCGGGACAGAAGCTGTCCTTTAAGGGAATTGTTTTTGAAATAAACAACTCTGAGAAAAAATCCAGGGTAATAGGCGGCAGAGATGAAACTGTTACGCTTTATGATGCCAACAGGCAGGTAATAAAGAAGTTAGACGTTAGGACAAATGAATTCGGCACCTTCAGCGGTGAATTTGTGATTCCTTCAGGTCTTGCTAACGGCATGTGGAATATCTCCACATCAAAGGCCAGCCTGGTCTTCCGGGTGGAGGAGTACAAACGCCCGCAGTTCGAAATAAAAATAGATCCCCAGAAAAACAAAATTGCACTAAACGACAGTGTAACTGTTACGGGAAGTGTTGTAACATACTCCGGCGCTCCGCTAACCCATGCAGGTATAAGCTACAGCGTTACACGCTCAAGGAGCTATGGTATCTGGGAATATTCCGGAGTTTCCGATCCAAAAGGAATCCTTATTACCTCAGGCAAGATTTCTACAGATGACCAGGGGCATTTCACTTTTGTGTTTCCTTCCCTGCCTGATCCGTTTGAAAAGAATATGAATATAATATTCAAGTTTACTTTAAGCGTTACAGCAGTTGATCAGACCGGAGAAACACATACGGCGGATGAAGACCTCAGGGCCGGCTATCAGGACCTCTTTATTAGCGGCGGTGTGCCGGAAGTGGTCAATTCAGAGGAACAGAAATCCATAAAAATTTCAGCCTTAAATATAGAAAACCAGCCGGTCGCGGCTGATATAAATGCAGTTGTTTACAGACTGGAAACACCAGCGGATGTTTTAATTAAACGCCTATGGGAAAAAACTGACAGCAGGGTCACTGAACAGCAATGGCAGGTGCTATCAGAAGGTGAGCAGTATGAGGATGAACTCCCTTACACCCAGTGGAAACGCGCTGAAACTGTTTATGAAAAAATGCTTCACGTAAATGGCGATTCAGTCCTCTACCTTGACGAAATAAAGAACTGGAAGCCCGGCAAATATCTGCTTACGCTTACTGCCAGGAGAAAAAATGGAGAAGCAACATTTGAAAGATATTTTGAACTCTATAACCCATCGGCAAATGAACCACCCGTAAACAGACCTCTTTGGGCCGCAGTTGTTACTCCCGAAGTAAGACCCGGAGAATCGGCATCTATAGTATTGGGAACGGGGCTTAAGGAACTGCCCGTATTATACGAAGTGGAAAATGAAAAGGGGATTTTAATCAGAAAATGGATTACGCTCAAAAAGGGACAGACTGAATTAACTTTTCCGGCGGCAGAGTATGAAAAGGATGGGTTTGCTGTCCATCTTCTGGCTGATTATAAAAATATGCATTATTACTTTTCCGAAAATATTATAATTAAAGCTCCTGACCTTAAGCTTAAGATTGCCTTTGAATCGTTCCGGGATAAGATGCAGCCGGGTGCAAAGGAACAGTGGAAACTTAAAATCAGAATGCCTGATATGAAACCTGCCAAAGCAGAGCTTCTGGCATCAATGTACGACATGTCTCTGGATGCCTTCGTAAAACATGATTGGGCATTTGCCCCTTACTATGCCAATCATCAGATTGGGCGCCGCTGGATAATTAACGATTCCTACTATCGTTCACTTCCTGAAAGCGATTACTATGAGGATCTGACAGAATATAATTACATATCCGATTACGTTTTACCGGCCCTTTACATGTACGGTTTTTCATTGCGGGAAAGCTATGAACCGGGCAGTGTACTTAAGAGCAAAAAGTATGTTAAAAAGATGTTAGTAAAGTACAAAGAAGACGGGACAATCAGATTTCTGCCCCCGGTTGTAAAGCCTGACGATCAGGTAACTGATGAATCCGTTCCTACAGTTGAAGAACTGCACAACGTGGATCCGGGTGCATCAACACAGAAAGGATATGAAAGCGGCGTGGATTACAGTCTTATTGAAGTTCAGGAAGCTCCGAAAGTACAGATAGTGAATGAATCGGTTGCTGATAAGATACAGGGTGGAGTTCTTTTCAGGGCAGAACCCCCGCAGGTGCCAAAGCAGATTTCAATGAGGAAAAACTTGCAGGAAACTGCTTTCTTCTTTCCTCACCTGGTGGCCGATGAAAATGGCGAGACAGCTATTACTTTTACTGCTCCTGAAGCCCTTACCCGTTGGAGACTTATGACCTTTGCGCACACGAAGGACATGAATTATGCATATGAAGAAAGGGAAGTGGTAACTCAAAAGGATATGATGATACAGGCAAATGCCCCGAGGTTCCTGCGTGAAGGTGATACAATCTATTTTACCGCCAGAGTCTCCAACCTGAGCGGCAAACAGATCTCGGGAAGCGCAAATCTAAATCTTTCTAACGCTCAGAATAATAGTTCTGTAGATAGCCTCCTTGGCAATATTCAGCAGCAGAGTTTCAAGGTTGACAAGAAGGAAATAAAATCCTTATCCTGGAAACTGATAATTCCTTACGGAGGTATTCAGGCAGTAACATGGCATCTTACGGCTTCAACTGATTCCAGTTCGGATGGTGAAGAAGGTCAGCTTCCTGTGCTTACCAATTCGCAGCTTGTAACCGAATCTATGCCTGTAGATGTAAACAGCCATGAAACAAAGGATCTTATATTTAATAAACTCCAGGAAAATACATCGCCGACACTCAGGCAGCACAGGCTTACATTTGAATTCACATCTAACCCGGTATGGTATGCAATTCAGGCGCTTCCGTACCTTATTGAATATCCCTATGAGTGTGCCGAGCAGACCTTCAGCAGGTACTTTGCAAACAGCATGGCTTCTTACCTGATAAATAGTGATCCCAGGATCAGACAGGTTTTTGATGCCTGGAAGCAGAAGGGCGGCAATGTGCTTGAATCCAATCTCATGAAAAACGAGGAGCTGAAAAATATAATTCTTCAGGAAACCCCATGGCTGCGTGATGCCCAGGATGAAACAGCGGCCAAACACCGCCTGGCGCTTTTATTCGACATGGCAAGACTTGCAGATGGAATGTCCTCCACACTGAAGAAACTCCAGGATGCACAGCTTCCCGAAGGAGGCTGGGCATGGTTTAAGGGGATGCCCCCAAGCGATTATATTACACGGTACATAGTGGCGGGATTCGGTCACCTGAATAAGATTAAAGTCATAGACACAGAGAAAAATAAGAATGTCCTCAATATGATTAAAAGTGCAATTGAATTCTGCGACCGCGAGATGAACAAGGAGTACCAGCTGGAAATGTCTCGCAGGCATAAATTCGGAGAATACATTATTGGTCAGGGCATAATACACTATCTCTATGCACGCAGTTATTTCCCTTCGGTTCCTCTGAAAGATGAGTACCGCAATGCATTCGATTTCTGGCAGAAGCTTGCATATGAAAAATGGCTTTCAGGCAGCAAATATATGCAGGGGATGACTGCTATTACAGCATTCAGAGCGGGCAACAAATCCCTTGCAAAGCAGATTATTGCTTCGCTGAAAGAGAATGCAACAACATCAGATGAATTTGGAATGTACTTTAAGGGAAATACAGGATGGTACTGGTTTGATGCTCCAATTGAAACACAGTCGCTTATGATTGAAGCCTTTGATGAAATAAGCCAGGACACGGCAAGCGTTGATCTCATGCGAAAATGGCTTCTTAAGAATAAGCAGACTTCAAGCTGGGAAACTACTCGTGCAACCTCCGAGGCATGCTACGCTCTTATGCTGAAGGGAACAAACTGGATAAGCGAAACGAAAATGCCTTTAGTTACAATAGGGAATAAGGAAGTTGAAATTTCAGCCGATAAGGCCGAGGCCGGAACAGGTTACATAAAGACTTCATGGGACGGCAGCCAGATAACCCGCGACATGGCAAAGCTGCACGTAAAGAATAATAACGGTACTGCAGCATGGGGCGCAATGTACTGGCAGTATTTTGAGAATCTCGACAAAATTACTCCCGGCACCACCCAGCTGTCGCTTAAAAAACATGTCTTTCTGGAAACTGAGGATAAGTACGGCAAAAGGCTTATTCCTGTTGATGAGACGACTCCATTAAAGCCAGGCGACATGCTTAAAGTAAGAATCGAACTGAGATCTGACCGCGATATGGAATATGTGCACATGAAGGATATGAGGGCCTCAGGGTTTGAGCCGGTAAATGTGCTTTCAACGAATAAATATCAGGATGGCCTTTTTTATTACGAAAGCACAAAGGATGCGGCAACAAATTTCTTTATAGAGTACCTGGCAAAAGGCACATATGTATTTGAATATCCGCTCCGCGTTCAGTATAAAGGAAATTTCTCGAACGGAATAACAACTGTTCAGTGTATGTACGCCCCCGAGTTTACAAGCCACTCAGAAGGGGTGCGTCTAAGAGTTGAGTGATTATAATAAAGCAGGTGAGAGTAATTACGTGAGCGGTAAATTGGTGCAAGTGGATTCCGAAGGTGACTGTCAGCAGTGACATTCCACAAATAAATAAAATAATTTTCCGGAAACGCTTCACGTCACCATATTATATATGAGGGGTGTCCATAAATAAAACAGCAATCTTCCTATATTTATGATGAAACAAGCATAAACATGAAGGAGGATATACCATGTTTAGAGATGGACTTACCCCTGTAATAAAGTTGTATGGTGAAGTAATAAACAGGTTTTACAAGCAGTACAGGAAATCAGGTCGCCCGTTTATTTACTCTCAAATATCATTTTTACTGTTTTTTATGGCAATGTTTATTAAAAAGATACATAAATTCAAAGCAATGGCAAGATACGCAAAAGAACATTACCCGGAATATGGTTTCCCCAATGCACCGAGCCGACAGACCATAAGACGGAGATTCATGTCATTGCCTGAACTGATCCAGAGACTCCTGCCTTTTTCCTTAGAAGACCTTAGTGACATTGACGAAAGGTTCTCCGCCAGGACGGGATTCATTGACAAATGCCTCTTCTGGGCTAAAGGCCCCAAATGGCACCAAAAGTATATTCTGCAAAACATCATACCCTTTAAGTCCATTGACCGGGAGGCCTCCTGGGGATATTCCCCATATCACAAGTGGGTCTTTGGCTACGGAGTTCATCTTATCTGTAACGAGTTCAGGTTCCCCTTGGCAGCCAGTGTGACTACTGCAAAGGTAAATGAGTCAAAACAGGTTCCGGTTCTACTTAAGTACCTAAAGGAACTCATTATTCTGATTGGAGATAAGGGCTACAGGCTGCTTCCTCTGATAAAGGCTACCTTCGAAACCTTTAAGGTATTTATCATCTCTTCCAAAGCCTTTAAGGGCTACATAAATCAGTTCAAGAAGGACTACGCCTTCATAATCTCTTTGGAGTATGCAAAACGTCTCTACAGGAAAAGAATTTCAACCATTGAACCCCTGTTCAGTCTTATTAAAGAACTCTTCGGCCTCTCACGAATAAAACAGCTGCCGTATAAATCACTGGCAAAAAATAATGCCTATTTGCTTACTCTCGTCTTTACAGTTCAGTTTATGTTCGTATTTAATTCAATAAACAATAAAAATCTTAATTCTATCTCATATTTCAAGGGGCAGTTCCTATAATGGACACCTCTCATATTATATATGAAAGGAAAAAATAGAACACTTATTTATCAGGAGATCCAGCCATATGAGAAGCCTTACTAATTTCATTATTGTTGTCATAATGGGTCTTTCATTTGCCCAGTGTACCGGCACCCCTGAAAGGAAAGTCTCGCCGGCTGAAAATGCTTTTGTTCTTTCATGGACAGGGCTGCAGGAGTTTCAGGGGGTGCTGTGGATGTTCCGCGATAAGTACAAAATTAATCCCAGGTCCTACGATGAAATGAAGCTATTCATAAACAAATACAAATTAAATTATAACGACCCGTTTGAGAGGCTTGAGTTTATTGCTTCAGGCGATGAAGTCCACGATCAGACCAGAATTCACTACCTGCTCAGAGCCGGGCATGAGAGCAATGATGAGATTCCCGACAGCTGGAAGGTGGAAATTGAAGCCGATGCACTTGTCAATTTTGTATCGTGGGAGAGCTCAGTTGCAATCGTACAGGGAAAAAACATCAAATGCAAACTTGATGACAACGGCTACCTGTCGGACTACGATCTCGATTCAACCGATTACTACGTAACCCACGTTCCTGAGGAAGCAATAAGCAAACTAAAAGGAAAGAAATAAGTTCACTCCGGGAAGTCTGGAATATTATTCAAAATGATTAAAGGGGAAAAATGAAATTAACAATTACTATTCTTTTACTGTTCATTTCCAATGTAGTCTTCAGTCAGTCCGGCACTGATAAGCAGAGGGCATATTCAACCGCGATGAAGGCCATAAAGACGATGGATCAGGGAGACCTGGAGACGGCAATAACTATGTTAAATGAGTCATGCAAACTGGATCCCGGGAAACCTGATTACAGGTTTGAATTAGCTTACGCATATTATCTGAAAAAAGATTTTGAGAAATCAATAGAAATAATGAATCAGACCATCTCCATGAAAGATATTTCCGACCAGTATTATCAGATGCTTGGAAATATTCTGGATGAAACCGGCAAACACGACAGTGCTTTGGATATGTATCAAAAGGGGTTGGAGAAATATCCGAATTCCGGCAGGCTGTACCTTGAGCTGGGAAACATGCAGAAGGACAGCATTCAGAAGGCGTTGGAATATTATGAAAAAGGTATTCAGGCTGAACCTGGTTTTCCCTCAAATTACTATTGGGCATCCAAAATATATTGTGCATCCACAGAAAGGGTCTGGGGTGTTATTTATGGTGAAATATTCATGAATATGGAGCGTGGAAGCGAGAGGACGGAAGAAATAAGTAAGCTGTTATTTGATACATACCACGATGCCATTAAATTTGAGTCCGATACAACAATACTGATCAGTTTCTGCAAAAATGAAACTGTTGCTCTGAACAATGACACTTCAATAGCCAGACTGCCATTTGGAATGGGTGTATTTGAACCTTTAATTGCCTTGTCAATTGCCGGGGAAAACAACATTACGATGGAGAGCCTAAACAGGATCAGGACAAATTTTCTTAAAAAGTATTATGCAGAAAATTACAACAAGAGTTATAAAAACATTTTGTATGAGTGGCACAGGGAACTGATTGACAACGGTTTCTTTGACAGTTATAATCACTGGTTGTTTATGAAAGGCAATCCGGATGAATTCGACAACTGGCAGGAGGCAAATCAGGATAAATTTAGCAAGTTTATTGATTGGTTTAAGACTCATCCATTGAAGATTGATAAGGATCATAAATTCCATAGATTGGATTTTCTTTTGTAGAAGTAAATAACCCAATAAATAATTGCCCGATTTTATTGAATACAAAAGCGACAATAAAATGAAATTTTTCCTTTCTGGTATATTATTTGTCATCTTTTCTAGCTTTATATCCCCGCAGATTAAATGCGGGGATGAAAAGCCATTATATACCTTTTCATTTCCCAAAACAAATCATAAGCTGATCATTTGCGGGTACCTGGAAAAGAATACTAATGATTTTTTGTATGCCTCAGAATTTATTGTTATAAACAGCGTCCGCAAGGATACGGTTCTTGTCTACAGCGCACTTCAGAACTGCAGAATTGATAAAACAGAAAAGAATTCCCTAGTAATTACAGAATGCAGTAAACTTCCATTTGGTGATAACTTTGAATGGATTGACTGCGATTACTTGAGGTATGTCTTAACTGAAACTGCTGACGGCAGAATAAAAGTTGATACGACGTTTGTCCTTCATATCCCCCGTATGAATGAAGATTCCAGGTCAGCTATTTGCAAAAAGTATAACCAGGTGCTGAAAAAGAAATCTAAAGTAACAGAAGAGCTTAGCTTCCAGATTCTGCTGCTTGCATTAAATGATGATGAAAAAGGCAGGGACATATTGTTTAATATGATGGATAAGCTGAATCTTGACGGGGATATGGCTGAAATGAACTCTGAGGCGCTCGATATTTATAAAAATTATCTGCGCTCCTTTACTCAAATTAAAATCGGCAAAATTAATGATCCTGACGGATATGCAAATGTAAGAAAAGAACCCAACAGCAAATCTAAAATTGTTGTTATAATTAAAGAGAACGAACCTTTCGAGTATATAGAAAACGGAACTGACTGGTGGTGGATTACCAAGCTTGACGGCAGCAAGGGGTTTGTGCATAGATCCAGGATAAAAGAACAAAACAACGGAATAATTTTCAATCATAAGGTCTATAATGACAGGGAATTTGCCATAAAGGTTAAAAAAGTAAAATGGAATAAGCTGATTGTCCTGGCTGTTAATATTTCTCCGAAAGATGAAAGATATATTTCTCAAACGGATTCTAACAATATCGCTGAGTGCAGTTCTTTGATCAGGGTTTATTTGAATAATTCGGAGATAAATAATTACAAGTTCATTAATATTGATGCTGCAGGAGGGTGTGCCGGCATCAGTTTCCCAAAAGAACAGGCATCAGAAAAATATTTATTCGGCTGTAAATATGGGGAGTATAATGGGAGGTTAATTCAGATTGACGAGGATGGTAAAATAACCACCTATGCAGGCGGGAATTATTTCGTAACAAAAGATAACAGATTCTTAGTTTCCGTTTGGGATTCTGATATGCCCGGAATAACTGTCGTTGACATGTATAAAGGTATAAAATACTTTGAAAAGGAATTTGAAGATCAGTTTTATTCTGATACCTGGTTCGAGCTTGGCGGGGAATATTATGCTTTGCCGCCTGATTATAAAACTGAATTGCCGGTTCAGGGATATAAGTTGAACCTGGAAGATAAATCCTTCAAAGCCGTAACAATTGATTTAAAGTTGATTAAGAAATTTACAAAATTAAAACTCCTGGATGATTTTCCGGAAATAACATGCAATTGCGGACGATAAATAAGAAATCAAAAATCACAAATAAGATTATTGGAATTCAATAACCGGTATTATGAAATCTATAAAACAGAAATGGATTGCTGCAGTATTTCTGCTCCTTTTTGGAATTACTATTACCGCCATTGTGTATAAAGGAGCACATTTTGTTAAAGGAATTCCCCAAAGCGTGCAGAAACCTGCAAAAAGCATGGAATTCAATTCCGTGTCTATTGAGCTCAATAACAAAGCATTAGGCCTCTGGCAGAAGGAACTGTTAAAGGAAAAGCCCAATTCCAGCGTTGCCGGGCTTGTCATTAGTTTACTGGACTCAGCTATAACTGTTGACAGCTCTTATTATCTGGCTTATGGGAACAAGGCAAATATTCTTTTGGGTTATGGACGTACACAGGAAGCTATTAAGACAATGGAAAAATGTATAAAGAACCGTCCTGGTTCTGTCGAAGGTATTGATTTACTGGGAATGATGTATGAATTCACCGGAGATAAAAAAGAAGCCATAAATAAATATGAACAAGCACTATCATTTTATCAGGAGCGCTTTAAGGAAAAACATGATTTCAACAGCCGCGGCAGTGAAATTATAACCTTATTGCAATTAGGAAGAAAAAGAGAAGCTGACAGTCTAGTAAGTAAATTACCCGTTGAATTTCCGGATAAGAACAAAGAAACAGCTGATTTTTTAACCCTCTACAAAACTTTTAATCACAAAGAGGAAATAGAAAACATTTGCCGTAAAAGGTATAAATGATCGACTCAGGCATATCCAAAAAAAAATTATGAAATTAAAATTAACATCACTTTTATTACCATTGATTGTCTGTTCAACCCTGTATGCCCAGGTACAAGAGGCAAAATTGTTATTCCAGACTAAATGGAATCAGAACGAAACGACTTTCCAATGTGAAATATCTGAAAAAGATAGCCTGAACTATAAAATCAGAGAACTAAACATTAAAGACTCTGAAAATAACGGGAAAATACTGTATTCATATCAAACGATAGATTATCCAATCGCGGTATTTCCTCTTGGTGACGATTCGGCAAATTTAATGGTAACATGGGAGACGGGAAGCGCATTTCATATAAAAGTGTTCTCATTCAACAGTGGGGAAGTATCAAAAGTATTGGATACCGGTTCTAAATATTATCCTGAATTGTTCTTTGAAAATGAAAATTCCGGAGCTATTGCTATAATGGTTACAAATACCGGATGGGTAAAAAATAAAAAGGGAATTAATGAACTGGTTCCAGTCAGCGCAACCCGGTATTTGTGGAATAAAACCGGATACATACAATTACCGGATATTCCCTGGAAGGAAAGATTTGTATCTGATAACAATGCACTTGCTTCAAATGATAGCATAAATAATATTTCAATATCTTATGTTAAATGGATGATACAAACTGGTATTAGTATATCATGTGAAGGATTTGAGAAGTATTCCGGAGTTTCCAAAATCATGGTGACAGAGCCAGGCTTATGCAGCAGATTCCATAAATATGTTTCAAAAATGAAACCTTATGATGGTAATCAGGATGAAACTCCTGATGCTCGAATAAAAATAAAGGTTCTATTTAAAAGCGGTGCAGAAAAGATACTATGCATTGGCCGTACCGCTCCTATACTTTATGATAATAAGCTTTATCAATTCGATGGGAAATTTGTGAAATTTATTCGACAGATGATTCACAATTACGATAAAAAGTATTCTACCTCAAACAGCTTCTTCGAATGATATCAAATCATATCTCCTCTTTATTCGAATCTTCTGGGGATCTGTTTAGAAATCTGAGCAAGTTGAACAACGCACATATAAAGCCCCGACAAGGGGCGCATTGTCTATAGCCCGGAGTGACCAAATCCCGATAGGGATGCGGGAACTCCCGGGTAACGGAACCCCAAAATTCCCCCAGAGCCCCGAGAGGGGCGATTTGTTCGGCCCGTATTCCTACAAGTCGCCCCTCATCGGGGCTCTGTTTGGTGTGGGGGATTCATGTCCCCAGGGGTTCAGTCGCCCCCATCCGGGGGCTCCCTTACCCCGGGCTATAGACAAAGCGCCCCTCATCGGGGCTTAGTGACTGCTTTATTCCAGAGGCGCAGATTTCTTTTTTTCCTCTGCCTTTACCTCTGCCTTCCCCTCACTTTATAATTTATAATTTATAATTTTTAATTGATTTCCTGTAACCATTCCGCAAAACTATGCGTCTAAACTGGTAGAAAGACAAAAAAGGGGTCGACTATGAAATCTAAAAATTATTTTCTTATAACACGTTTTGCCCTGGCTGCCGTTGTAACTCTTACGCTGGGCTTCTTTTCAAACCTGAATGCAGGCGAAGTGAGAACTATTCAGGAAAAAACTATACCGACATCAATGGGTAAAAAACTTGAACTCAGTACCTCCTCCGGCGACGTTTACCTGAGTACCTGGGACCGCCCCGAGGTATACGTCAGAATCAGCGGCAATAAAAGAGCGCACGATAAAATGCACTTCATGATAGATCAAAGCGATAATGGCGTTAAAGTTATGGGGAAAAGCAATTCCTGGTTCTCCTTCGGCTGGAATGTCCTCTACGTTAAATATGAAATTAAACTGCCTAAGAACTATAACGCATACGTCAAAACCTCGGGCGGGGATATTAAAATCTACGACCTGAACGGCTCAATTAAATTTGAGACCTCGGGGGGCGATATTAACCTCATAAATACAGCCGGATATACCGACCTTAGTACCTCTGGAGGCGATATTAAGCTGGAAAATACTAAAGGCGATATGAAAATGAGCACTTCAGGAGGCGATATTCAGGTCCGTAACTTCGACGGCAACCTTAAGGCTTCCACCTCCGGCGGCGATATGACCTTAGAAGGCAAGGGGGGCCGCGTGGAGGCTTCTACTACCGGAGGCGATATAATGCTTAACTTCGCCGAAACCAACTACGGAATTGACCTCGAAACCTCGGGAGGCGATATAACAGTCAGGGTGCCGGGCAATTTCCAGGCTTCGGCCGACCTTTCCACCTCGGGCGGCGAAATTGAATGCAAACTCCCGGTTACAAGTACAGGAAAACTCTCCAGCTCAAAGCTCAGAGGGGAACTTAACGGAGGCGGCAAAACCCTGCACTGCTATACTTCAGGAGGCGATATTAAAATCCTCAGGTGATTTTTTCACCCGGGTGACTTTTCCCATACTACTCCCCGATTGCATGAGGTAAGTCCTGGCCAAGAAAGTGTTTCTTAAGGCTAAGACTTACCTCACAATTACTTCAAAATATATTCCCCTTATTGTGAAATTCCTTGGAAAAATCCCCTTTTTTAGATAGTTTTATACAACACTTATGAAAACTTTATTATTATTTTTTGTCGTGCTGCTCTCTGGCGGATACTCATTTGCTCAGGACAGCACTTTCGCAGTTGAGGATTTCAACATAAAAATCCAGGATTCCAGACTCCTGGTCGGGGATTTGGATAACAAGACCGTTTACGACAGACAGTTTCAGGAGCCATATGCCTACACGCTTGACATTGACGGCGACGGGGCCCCGGAACTCTTAATAAATGATGCTGCTGAAAAAGACAGCCTGAGCTACTATACACTTTACGTTTATAATACGGTAGGCAGCTTTTATCTGATCGATTCCATCTATTCCGGCTTAAAAGAACCTTATTCTTTCTTTTCCGATGAAATTAACAATGTGGTGCTCGTGACCGGAAGTCCCGACTTTGATTCCCTGAATGTTCAGGGGCAGGACAACATATTTTCTCCTCTTGTATGCTGGAGCTTTGTTGATTCCTCGCTCTCGATTGTCAACGACCAGCTTTATAACGTGTTTCTCTCGGAAAATGATGCTAATATGAAATATATGGACGAGGTTTACAGGGAAAAGGGGAAGAACTGCCAGGCCTCACGGCTCTTAATGGCCGCTATAGCCTCCACATATGCAAACTTTATCTATGCGGATGAATATGCACTTGCAGATAAACTTCTGGAAGAGTATTATCTCTGTGAGGACCTTAAACAATTTAAAGAACAAATTTCTAAGCTGCTTTAAGGAGATCTATGAAAATCGATTGGAGCCAGTACCTGCAGAAAATGGTAAATGTTACCATGATGGAAAACTACGGGATGACCTACGACACCAAATCCCAGTCTCCGCTTTATGAGATTGTCTTTAAGACCGGAAAACTTGTCGGGGAGTTTGAGGACGGACTCCTGCTGGAGACGACCAGGGAATCCCAACAGGTTAAAATATTTATTCCTCATCATTCAATTAAATGCGTAGAAATCTTTAATGTCTAAACTTAACGGGTCTTTTCGCATTATTCTCTCTGTCTGCGCCTTTTTAACACTGTTCTTAACCGAGATCCGGGCCCAGGAGGAACTCGAGGGAATCCTCTCACTTCAAGCTTACACAAACAGAGATGAAACCACACTTCCTGTCCTCCTCTTCGATGAAGAGGGCAGTGATCTTTTGACCATTGAATTCGACGTTCAGGCCGACCATGCACCCAGCCTGAGCATTGTCTTCAGGTTCTGCGACAAAAACTGGATGCCGTATAACAACCTTTTCTTAATGAATATCGGTAAGAACGTTGCACGCAATCTTGCATTCGAACCTTTGCCCGTTACGGTCCAGGAGGCAAAGTACCACTTCAGGGGAAGCTTCCCCGATGAATACGGCTACGTCGATTTCCCTTTCTCGGGAAAATGGCGCTACTATATTACCGATTCACAGGATACATCCAGGGTGTATGCTTCGGGTAAATTTTATGCGGTTCATCCCACTATGAATGCCCATTCATACATCAAACATGAATTCCTGGAAGACAAGAACTATTTCCCTACCGACCTGGCAAGGGTTTTTAATCTGACTACGGACTTTTCGCTGCCGGAAGAGCTTTTCCCCTTTAACGTTGAGAACGTGGAGATCATTGAAAATCATAAGATCGATTACCCGTACACGGTTGAAAGAACCAAGGATAATACGTTAAACAAGTATTACTCCTGGGACGGCGACAGGAAGTTCAGCTTCACTTCAAAAGAACTTCGGCCGGGAAACGAATACAGGGAAACGGACTTAAGGAATTATAATATTTTCGGCTCCAAGAATGTAAACGCACAGTTCGACGGCATCGAGACTTCAAGGTTTTTCAAAGAGGGGCTCAGGCACGACCTTAACGGGGGCTCAATCCTTACAAAATACAAGGATGATAACGCCATCTATTTGAACGTTAAATTCAGACTGAGGCCGCCTGAGAATTACTCGAAGAAAATCTTCCTCGTGGGAGCATTTACAAACTGGGATGTACTGCCTGAATACCAGATGACAGATGACGGTACGGGGCTATTTACCGAAACCGTGATGCTTAAAAGAGGAATTTACGACTACCAGTATGTTCTGGCTTACCTAGACGACGGCAAGGTATCGGACATCGACTGGCTGACTCTGGAAGGAAATACCTTCACAGTGAACAATATATATCATGTTTTTATATTCTATGCCGATCCCGATAAAGGCGGATACGACAGAATTATAGGATATCAAAAAGTAATAAGCAGGTAAAATGGAAAAATTAAAACTTGGAATAATCGGCACCGGGCATTTAGGCAAACTTCATACCAAGGTCTCAAAGACCATTGCTGAATGTGAACTTACGGGCATCTACGACATGGATCCGGAAAAAGCCAAAGAATGCGGCAGTGAATTTAATGTGAATGTCTTCAGTTCACTGGATGATATACTCCAAAAGTCGGATGCGGTTTCAATTGTGGCAACAACGAGCGCTCATTATGAGCTTGCAAAGAAGGCTCTGGAGGCAGGCCGCCACGTGTTCGTGGAAAAGCCGATCACAAAGACAATTCCCGAAGCCGGGGAACTGGTCAGTCTTGCTGAGAAGAAATCGCTGAATCTCCAGGTGGGGCACATTGAAAGGTTTAATCCTGCCCTGCTCTCACTCGACCATTACAAGCTTGAACCCAAGTTTATTCAGAGCGACCGCCTGGCGCAGTTCAATCCGCGCGGAACCGATGTGGCCGTTGTTTTAGATCTCATGATTCACGATATTGATATCATACTGAGCCTTGTAAAAAGTGACGTCTCTCAGGTCCACGCAAGCGGGGTTGCAGTTGTATCAGACAACATCGACATAGCCAATGCGCGCCTGGAATTTGAAAACGGGGCTGTGGCAAACGTTACGGCCAGCAGAATATCGCAGAAGAAGATGAGAAAAATGAGGATGTTCCAGCGCGACAGCTATATAACGCTCGATTTTAATACCGGTGTATCGGAAGTCTACAGGCTCGTCTCAAAAGAAGAAACCCTGGAAAACAATTATATTTCCTTCGGTGAAATAGGCATTGGAGAGAAGAAAAAGCACGTTGTCTACGAGCAGCCGGAAGTAAAAGAGGTCAATGCCCTGCAGTACGAGCTGAAGCTTTTTGTAGAGTCGGTGCTTAAGCATACAAGGCCCGTCGTAAGCGGCCTGGACGGCCTGAGGGCCCTGAAGGTGGCTGAAACTATCATAAATGAAATTGAAAAATCCAGGATAAAGTAATTTGCTTTTTCCTGTCCTTACTTTTTAATTTTTCATTTTTAATTTTTAATTGTTCTTTTAATTGTTCTTTGGACATTTTGATGAGTCACTATAACTTGCTTTGAATTTTAATTGAATTTACATGAAGGAGAGATGACGATGATACGCAGAAGATTATCTTTGTATTTAGTTACGTTAGGCTTGTTTTTAAGTTTCAGCAGCTGCAGTGTGATTCAGACTTTTCAGAATATTGCCAGGCTGAAGTTCAAGCTTGACAGTATAAATGGAATTCAGTTAAACGGAATTCCCGTTTCAGGTAAAACCAGACTTCAGGATTTTTCGGCGGCTGACCTTTTGAGCATTACCTCAGCCGTTACGAGTAAAAAGCTGCCGGTGTCGTTTGTGCTTAACGTGGATGCACAAAACCCGAATAACGGCACGGGCGGCAATCCTAAGACCGACGTCCAGCTGACAAAATTTCCATGGAAGCTTCTAATTGACGACAAGGAGACCGTTACGGGGGATATATCTTCTCCTGTCAGCGTTCCCGGAGCAGGGCAGACTGTAGTATTTCCGCTGAAGATTCAGATGGATCTTTTCAAGTTCTTTAACGACAGGGATTATCAGGGGCTCATTAACCTGGTCCTGAAGCTCAACGGACAGCAGTCTAACCCTGTAAATGTTAAGCTGGTGGCCCGCCCTTCGGTTTCAAGTCCGATCGGGGATATTACGTATCCCGGTGAGCTGACCATTGTCAGCCAGGAATTCAGATAAGAAATACAGTATTTATAATAAACTCTAATTATTATGGCGAAAAATAAAAATAAAAAATATGTTATCGGTGTAGATTTAGGCGGCACTTCAATTAAGGTGGGTGTCGTTTCCAAAGAGGGGAAGCTAATTAAAAAAGGTTTTGTTGATACACTGGCCGACGGGGGCCCTAAGACTGTGGTCAGTCAGATTAAAAAAGGAATCCGACTGGTGCTGGACGGCTACGAGAAGGAAGTTGGCGGAATAGGCATTGGCGCTCCCGGCGTGGTTTCAATGGAAAAAGGCACGGTTGAAAATCCCCCGAACCTTCCCGGCTGGAAGAAAGTTTACTTAAGCAAAGTCATTGAAGATGAATTCAAGCTTAGAACCGTCGTTGAAAACGATGCCAATGCTGCTGCAGTGGGAGAAATGATTTTCGGTGCCGGAAAAAATTTCACCGATTTTATAATGGTAACGCTTGGAACGGGTGTGGGCGGCGGCATAATCATAAAGCGCAAGCTCTACCACGGAATGCAGGGTGCTGCAGGTGAACTCGGGCACACAACAATAGACTATAAAGGTCCTAAGTGCAACTGCGGTTCCTACGGCTGCATCGAAACCTATGTCGGCAACGGATACCTGGTTGAAAGGGTACACAAGGAACTCCAGGCCGGGCGGGAGACCAAAATCAATGAGCTGCTGGATAATAATATGAACAGACTTTCTCCAAAGGTTATCAGCGAGGCCGCAGAACTTGGCGATGCATTTGCCAAATCCGTCATCACGGAGACAGGCATGTATCTGGGTTATGCACTGGCTTCTTCAATAAATCTTTTGGACATTCACAATGTCATCATAGGAGGTGGAGTTGCAGGCTTCGGCGCACCGCTCTTCCAGGCAACCCGCGAGGCCGCCAAAGAAAGAGTGCTTAAGTCCCTTGCACCTAAGGTCAAAATTGTGCCTGCAAAACTGAAAAATGAAGCAGGAATTAAAGGCGCCTCCTCACTGGTATTCTACAGCGAGAAATAGCCTCCCCTCTGGAGGGAGTTCAACCTTACCGGAAAATTGCACCATTTGGATGTCATTTGCCTTGTCTGTGGCATTCAAATGGTTTATTTTTAATAGCCAAATGTGAGATTTCTTTTTTTCAATTTTGATTTATGAATAAAGTAACTATTCTTTTTATCCTTCTATTATCAGGCATTCTCTTTTCACAGGAGAGGGATACTTCTTTATTCATAACACCCAAAGGGCCCACAGCCGACAGCCTCCAAATTAAAAGTGATACAGCAGTTGTCCGCGACACAACGAAAAGAAAGTCCGATATCGATGCTGTAATTTATGCCTCAGGATCAGATTCCCTTATTTTTAACATTCCGGGGAAGAATATGCAGATCTTCGGCAGCGGGGAGCTGAAGTACAAGAAAACTGAACTTAAAAGCGCCAATATAACGGTTGATTTTAACCTGAACCGGATTCAGGCCTCGGGCGTTGTAGACACTTCGGACACGGCCAAAACAAAGATTAAAGGCACGCCGGTCATGTCCGAGGCGGGGGAGATTTACCAGGGCAATAGGCTTACATACGATTTTAAGACGCAGCGCGGCATAATTTCCGCTGCCAAAAGCAAAGCCGAAGGAGGCTTCTACGGAGGCTCGAAGGTTAAAAAAATTAACAAGGAAACCTACTTTATAAAAAACGGCACTTACACCACCTGCGATGCCGACAGCGCTCACTACTTCTTCTATGCCAGCGAGATGAAGGTGATTATGAAAGAGCAGATAATTGCCAAGTGGATTTGGCTTTACATCGGGGGCGTACCCCTGCCCATTCCGCTTCCCTTCGGCGTTTTCCCGAACGAAACCGGCAGACGCTCAGGTCTTATCGCCCCGGCTTACGGGCAAAGTTTTGAATACGGACAGTACTTTTCCCACCTGGGGTACTTCTGGGCTATTAACGACTATGCCGATGTGAACCTCTTAAGCGACATTTATCTCAGGGGAGGCTACAACCTAAGCAGCCGAATCCGCTATGCAAAACGCTATTCGCTCTCCGGCAGCATAGACGGCGGGTTTTCAAATGTGCACTCGGGTGAAAAGGGCGACCCCGACTACAGTTCCAGAACTGAATGGCGCCTGGGGGTATATCACAATCAGCAGATCGACCCTACAATGAGGCTGGATGCAAACCTGAACTTTATCTCTTCAATAGGATATCTGAACAGAACCAGTTTTAACTATAATGAACTTTTAAGCCAGAACATTCAGTCGGCAGCTACATTGTCCAAAACCTGGGAGGGAACGGGCAACAGCATGTCTGTAAGCTATAGCCGCCAGCAGATCATTAATGCTCCCGACACCACACAGATAGGCAATATAAATGAAGTGCTTCCCTCTGTAAGCTTTACAATGCTTCCTACTTATCCCTTTAAGAAAAAGGGAAGAGTCGATCCTGCAGATGAGAAGTGGTATGAGCAGATAGGAATTAATTATTCGGGACAGTTCCAGAATGTAAGGAACAGGCTAAGCGGCGTTTCAACTTCGCACGCTGGATTCCAGCACACGATATCCTCCAACATTGCACCCAAGATCGGGTACTTCAGCGTATCTCCGCGCTTTAACTATGTTGAACGCTGGTACGACAAGAGAATAGAAAGAACAGATTACCACGTAATTGACCGGGCGCGGTCAAAGGCCGACAGCATTGTTTACAAAGATTCAGTAGAAACAAGAGACGTTAATGAATTAAATGCCGTGCGTTCCTTCGATATGGGAGTTGAGGCTTCAACAAAACTCTACGGCATCATTCAGCCGAATGCTCTAGGCATACAGGCCCTGAGGCATACCATTACACCAAGAGTGTCTTATACCTATACGCCCGACTTTTCAGATCCCAAATGGGGCTATTACGGCAGCTATACTGACGTTGCGGGTAAAACTGTAAAATACAACAAGTTTGAGCGCGAGGTCTTCGGGGGGCCGGGAGCCTATGAACAGCAGAATCTGAACTTCTCTGTAAACAATATCTTTGAAATGAAAACCATGAAGGATCCTTCGGATACGACATCTGAAGCTAAAAAGATCCAGCTTCTGAACCTGGATGCCAGTCTGAGCTACAACTTTGTGGCGCCCACAAATAAACTCTCGGATCTTTACCTTTCCTACAGAACTCAGGTGGGGGAGCTCTTCAGTTTCAATGGGTCATCTTCTTATTCTTTTTACGACTTCGACTACAATAAGGGGCAAACCTCTACACGGTTTCTTGCATCGCGTAAAGGCGGCGGCTTTATGAGGCTTACCAACTTCCAGTTTTCTCTCAGCACTTCCTTATCTGCTGAAAGGCTGAAGGGCAAGGAAACAAAGAAGGATGAAGAGGCAGTCCCTTCGGTTACTCAGAGCGCCTACGGCAACCCGAATCCTTATATGGGTATTTATTCTGACGAGCCGCCTGACTATAATATTCCATGGGACCTGGCATTGAACTTTAACTATTCAATGGATAAAAGGGACCCGAGGTACATAAGCACTTACTCAAATATGAGCACTAGCCTGAACTTCAGTCTGACCGAAAGCATTAAAATCGCTTTTACGGGAAGCTACGACTTTAAGCAGAAGGCATTTACAGCCCCGCAGGTGAGGATCTACAAGGACCTGCACTGCTGGGAGATGAACTTGAGCTGGAACCCGCTCGGCCTTTACAGGGGCTACCGCTTTGAAATCCGTGTCAAGGCGCCTCAGCTTCAGGACATTAAGGTTGAACGCTCACGCGGACAGTTCAGCGGAAGGTAAGACTGTGGGTAATGTCAAATGAGCATGAAGCATTACATCATAGACGGCAATAACCTTATCGGGAAAATTAAATCCCTCAGGGCTCTGCAGAATAAAAGCGGGCAGGCTTCAAGAGAAAAACTGGCCTTTATGGTGGACAAGTATTTTCACGGCAAGAAAGTTAAGGTGACGCTTAACTTCGACGGCTTCATGGACCTTGCCATCAACACTTCAAAGCTTAAGATCCATTATTCGGAAAAACGTACCGCGGATGACATCATAAAACATCAGATCGAAATGGAAAATAATCCCCGGGTGATTACACTTGTATCCTCCGACCATAACCTTGCCGAGTTTGCAAAAGTATGCCGCTGTGAAGTAATTTCAAGCGAGGACTTTGCGCGCGAGCTCACCGAGAGAAATGTGGATGAGGAGGAGGAAAAAAAGAAGTCCATTGGAAATGAGGAAATTAAAAGGCTGTTCGGATTATAATTAAACCGGAGTAGTTATATGAGAATACTTTCGGCATGTGCCTGCTTGTTCCTTTTGGCAATTACTGCAAATCTTACACTAAATGCACAGGTGAAAAATATGAAATTAGAAGAACTGGAAGAAAAAATCCGCAAAGAGACGGGATCTGTAAACGGTGACTTTGCCGTGGCATTTAAGGATCTGAAAAATCCTCTTAACACATTCTTAATCAACCCCGATGAAAACTTTCATGCCGCAAGCACAATGAAGACGCCGGTAATGATTGAAGTCTTCCGCCAGGCATCTTCTGGAAAATTCAGGCTCGATGATTCAATAACGGTAAAAAATGAATTCAAAAGCATTGTAGACGGCTCCATCTACAGCATGGCAATAGACCGCGACGGGGGAGAGGGGCTTTACAATTTCATAAACAAAAAAAGAACCATACGTCAGCTTGTCTATGAAATGATTACCGTTAGCAGCAATCTGGCCACAAACATGCTGATCGATCTTGTGGGGGCTGAAAACGCCCAGAGGACAATGCTATCGATGGGCGCAAAGAACATTAAAGTTCTGCGTGGCGTCGAGGACATAAAAGCCTTTGACAAGGGCTTAAACAATACCACAACAGCCCGTGATCTGATGATAATCTTCGAGCAGATTGCTAAAGGATCCGTAGTTTCAAAAGAAGCCTGCCTCGAGATGGCAGATATTCTTCTGGACCAGAAGTTTCAGGATGTAATACCTTCAAAACTGCCCAAAGGGGTAAAGGTGGCCCACAAGACAGGTTCAGTTGACGGCATAAAGCACGATTCAGGCTTTGTCATTCTGCCCGACGGGAGGAAATATGTACTGGTTCTTCTGTCCAAAAACCTGACCGACATGGATCGTGCCACCGAAGTCCTCTCAAACATCTCAAAGATGGTTTATGATTATTTTGTAAGCAATTCATGATTCTTGTATTTGCCTGAATAGCCACGGTGAATAGCCACGGTGAATAGCCACGGTGAATAGCCACGGCCTTCAGGCCGTGGACAAATGAATCAAAACCCGTGGCTTTAGCCACAGATCCTTCTCGGAGAGTCTGGGGCTAAAGCCCGAACGGGAGGGGGATCGCGCAATCCACGAGCTAAAGCTCGTGGCTATTCAGGGGAAAGATCATTCATCACGTGCTAAAGCTCGTGGCTATTCAATTGAAACCGGCTTTAGCCGGCTTTTCTCAGATGAATAGCCACGGCCTTCAGGCCGTGGAATAGGAGTAAAAAAATATTCGGGCTTTAGCCCCCGATCCTCCGGAGATAATCTGTGGCTAAAGCCCAAATGAGGGGGATTCCGTGGTCCACGAGCTAAAGCTCGTGGCTATTCAATTGAGAAAGCCCGCTGAAGCGGGCTCAAAAAGCATCTAACTTCAGACATCGCACTTCGTACCTCGAACCTTGCACCGCGCCGAAGGTGTTGCAAATTTGCAATTAGTCCAAACCTTGTATTATATTTAATTAAAGCCGGGGGGCCCGGGAAATCCGCTTCCGCTTAATATTATATCTTCCCCCAGGGCTTCTTTAGCCGATAATAATTTTTATGAGGGCAGAAACTATGGGTATCAGCATTAAAAGAACAGGTCATACAGCACTCCTTGTAGACGACGTTGAAAGAGCCGCAAATTTTTATAACGTAAATTTCGGCTTCGATATCATTTTTATTTTTGATGAATGGGGACTTGTAAGAAAGAACAAGGATGATATTGCCTTTATAAGAAAAGGCGCCCCGCATCCCCCGCACTTCGGAATGAGAGTCTCTTCGAAAGATGAGGTGGATAAAGCCCTGCAGAAACTTAAGGATATGGGCACGCAGATTCTTGAAGAGCCGAAACTACACACCGACGACAGCTATTCGCTCCTTTTTGCCGATCCCGACGGAAATGCCGTTGAAATTATTTATGATCCCAATATCTCAGGCTGAAGAAAACCTCATAATTGAGCCTAATTTGACAATCAGCGATCATAGAGTTATTTTATTGGACGAAAAATTTTAATCAGATAATATTTCTTTTAGAAGAGAATATTTTTCATTTTAAAAACCGTGTGGGAGGAAAGAATGGAATTTAGGACCGAATCAGACAGCATGGGCGAAATTAAGGTGCCTTCGGATAAGTACTACGGGGCACAGACAGCCCGCTCTTTGCAGAACTTCAAAATCGGCGGAGAACGTTTCCCCAGACCTCTGATAAGAGCACTTGGCATATTGAAAAAGGCAGCTGCACTTACAAACAAGGAACTAGGTATTCTGCCTGCTGAAAAAGCAGACCTTATTGTCAAGGCTGCCGATGAAGTAATTGAAGGAAAACTCGACGAGCATTTCCCGCTCGTGGTATGGCAGACCGGAAGCGGCACTCAGACTAACATGAACGCCAACGAGGTTATCTCCAACCGCGCCATTGAACTCTCCGGCGGAGAAATGGGAAGCAAAAAACCGATCCATCCCAATGACGACGTCAATAAGGCACAGTCATCAAACGATACTTTCCCTACAGCAATGCACATCGCTGCCGTTGAGGAAATCCACAGAAGACTTATCCCTATGGTCACAAAGCTCAGGGATGCTTTAGACAAAAAGTCGCATGAATTTAATGGCATCATTAAGATCGGCCGCACGCACCTGATGGATGCTACACCGCTTACGCTTGAGCAGGAATTCTCAGGTTACGTTCAGCAGCTTACAAACGGACTTGAAAGAATAAACTGCGCCCTTCCCAGGCTCTATGAACTTGCTCTCGGCGGTACAGCTGTTGGTACAGGCTTAAACACCCATCCGGAGTTTGCTGTGAAATCTGCCAAAGCAATTGCAGAGCTTACGGGCAAGCCTTTCATTTCAGCAAGAAACAAATATGAAGCCCTTGCAGGTCACGACGCCATGGTTGAAATGAGCGGCGTTCTTAAGACGCTTGCAGCTTCACTGATGAAAATTGCAAACGACATACGCTGGCTCGGCAGCGGTCCCAGAAGCGGCATCGGCGAACTTTCGCTTCCTGAGAACGAACCGGGCAGCTCAATCATGCCGGGCAAGGTTAACCCTACGCAGTCGGAAGCCATGACAATGGTATGCGCACAGGTTTTCGGCAACGACGTTGCTATTAATTTCGGAGGCGCAATGGGAAACTTCGAACTGAACGTCTTTAAGCCGGTTATAATATTCAACCTCCTGCAGTCCATAAAGCTTATCTCGGATGCATGCGAAAGTTTTACTGATAACTGCGTTGTTGGAATTCAGGCTAATACAGGAAACATCAAAAAGCACCTTGAGAACTCGCTCATGCTTGTTACAGCCCTCAACCCGCATATCGGCTACGACAATGCAGCCAAGGTTGCAAAGAAGGCTCACAAGGAAAACAAGACTCTCCGCGAAGCCGCGGTCGAGCTTGGACTTTTGAGCGCTGAAAAATTTGATGAAGTCGTAAGACCTGAACAGATGATCGGTCCCAAGAAATAGACTTACCAGGCTTTAAGGCCGGAACAGAACTAAAATGTTCCGGCCCCCGTTTATACGAAAAAAAACAAGAAGAGGGCAGAGTGTTAGAGATCATCCTGAATATTTATCTGATTATCAACAACGGGTTTGTTGTAGCCTTTAAGGCCAAGGGATATGAAATGGAAGGCGGCGACAATAATAAGATCGATTTCTTAAAGCGCAAGGCCAGGGAGGATTTTGAGCACGCATATCACTTTGATGCTCCGCAGAATAAAAGGGGAGAGTACATGAAGTACAACAAGTTTGCCCGCCTGGAGCAGCAGGGGATGCAGTACCAGCTTTTTGAAGAGATATTCCAGAGCTTCAAACTTCCCGAGCAGCCCTTAATCTGTGTAACCCCGGTTGTAAACGGCAAAATAATAAGCGAATATTAATAGCGAGATTCACCATTCCCCTGAATAGCCACGACTGAATAGCCACGGCCTTCAGGCCGTGGGAAAATGCTCACAACAACTCCCGGCTTTAGCCACAGATCCTCCGGAGATAGTCTGGGGCTAAAGCCCAAATTGAGAGACTAACCCTAATCCACGAGCTAAAGCTCGTGGCTATTCATTTCTGATGCACACTATTATTATTGCTTTTAATATTGGACACCTCTTTTCCCTTCATATTTTATCTATTATTTCTTTACATTAAATGAATGTGACTCTAATTTGTGAGAATATTGAAGAATATTCTTATATTTATAACCAATTTTTAAGAATTTGAGAGGCTTTTATGTCCGATAAGGCAAAACAGCTCGATGAGCTTTGCATCAACACCATAAGATTTCTTGCCGTTGATGCCGTACAGAAAGCAAATTCCGGGCATCCGGGTATGCCTATGGGATGTGCACCAATTGCTTACAGGCTTTTTACAAAGTATATGCGCTATAACCCTCAGAACCCCAAGTGGTTTAACAGGGATAAGTTTATCCTTTCTGCAGGACACGGCAGCATGCTCCTCTACAGCATGCTATATCTTACTGGATATGACCTTACAATGGATGACCTGAAAAATTTCCGCCAGTGGGAAAGCAAAACTCCCGGTCATCCCGAGGCAATCCTTACTCCCGGCGTTGAAACTACTACCGGTCCCCTGGGACAGGGAATTACAAACGCAGTCGGTATGTCGGTAGCTCAGGACTTCCTGGCCGCTACGTTTAATAAAAGCGATATATCACTTCTGGACCATTACATATACGTCATCGCAAGCGACGGCGATATGATGGAAGGCATCTCTCATGAGGCATCTTCATTTGCAGGCCACCAGAAGCTTGGAAAGCTTATTGTATTCTATGACGATAACAGTATAAGTATAGACGGAAGCACAAGCCTCGCATTCACAGAAGACGTAGGAAAACGCTACGAGGCCTACGGCTGGCACGTTCAGCACCTGGATAATGTAAACGATCTGGATGCAATGGACCGTGTAATTGAAAATGCACAGAAGGAAAAGTCGAGGCCTTCATTCATCGTTACCAAAACCCATATAGGTTTCGGAAGCCCGAATAAGCAGGATACCTCCTCGGCACACGGCTCACCCCTGGGCGATGAGGAAGTAAAGCTTACGAAGAAAAATCTCGGCTGGCCTGAGGATAAAACTTTTTACGTTCCTGAAGAAGTATCAAAGTTCTTCTCGCAGTTTAAGGAAAAAGGACGCAGGCTAGAAGAAGAATGGAACCGTCAGTTTGAAAAATACTGCGAAGAATATCCCGAAGAAGGAAAACTCTTTGACCAGGTAATGCACGGAAACTTCGGCGACAAGTGGAAATCAAAGCTTCCTAAATTCGCAGTTGAGGAAAAAGGCATGGCAACACGCTCCTCCTCAGGAAAGGTCCTTAATGCAATTGCATCCTCCATCCCTACACTCATCGGAGGTTCGGCCGACCTGGCGCCATCAAACAATACGGAATTAAAAGGCTACCCGGCATTCTCCCCTGAACACCGCGAGGGGCGCAACTTCCATTTCGGCGTCAGGGAACACGGTATGGCCGGAATGCTTAACGGCATGGCTATCTATGGCGGCGTAATCCCCTACGGCGGCACATTCCTCATATTCTCTGATTACCTAAGGCCTGCAATACGCCTGGGCGCACTTTCAGGACTCAGGCCCATTTATATTTTTACACACGACTCGATAGGTCTTGGCGAGGACGGCCCGACACACCAGGCGGTTGAACACCTGGCAGCCTTAAGGGCAATTCCTGAAGTCATCGTAATCCGTCCGGCAGATGCCAATGAGACGAGCTATGCATGGCAGGCGGCAATTGAACATTCAAACAGCCCCGTGGCTCTCATTCTGACCAGGCAGAACGTTCCGATTATAGATCAGGATAAGTATCCCAGCGCTTCAGGGCTCCTTAAGGGCGCCTACATTCTGCGCGATACAAAGGGCACCCCCGACATGATCCTTATGGCCTCAGGTTCCGAAGTACAGCACATTTTAGCCGCGGCTGAAACGCTGGAAAAAGAAGGCATTAAAGCCAGATGCGTCAGCTTCCCGAGCTGGGAACTCTTCGATGTTCAGACGGATGACTATAAAAACTCGGTCCTTCTGCCCGAAGTAAAAGCTCGTCTTTCGGTTGAAGCCGGGGTTAAGATGGGATGGGAAAAATACGTGGGGCAAGAAGGCGAATCGATCAGCCTGGAACGCTTCGGCGCTTCGGCCCCGGGCGGTCTTTTAATGAAAAAATTCGGATTTACTGCCGAAAATGTGGTCTTAAAGGCAAAGGAAGTGCTGAAGAAAACAGGCAGTAAAAAATAAACGCTAAACAGTTAATTAGTTTAAAGGGGCATTCCGCCTTTCGGAATGCCCCTTCATTATAGGAGTTATTTTGGAGCATTTAAGATATTTTATTGATCTTTTCATCCATCTCGATAAACATCTGAACGGAATTATACTGGAATACGGACTCTGGACATACCTTCTACTGTTTCTTGTAATATTTGCTGAGACAGGTTTTGTAGTTACACCGTTTCTTCCCGGCGATTCACTCTTGTTTGCTGCCGGAGCCTTTGCTGCATTGGGATCTTTTAATCTTGCTCTGCTCTTCCTCATACTTGCCCTTGCGGCAATCCTGGGCGATACGGTAAACTACTGGATCGGAAACTATATAGGTCCCAAAATATTCTCCCAGGAGAAGGTGTGGTTTTTGAAGAAAGAGCACCTTGAAAGGACTCATCAGTTTTATGAAAAGCACGGCGGAAAGACGATCATCATTGCCCGCTTTATCCCCATTATACGCACATTTGCGCCCTTTGTTGCCGGCATAGGGAGCATGTCCTACGGCCGCTTCATAAGCTACAACGTTTTCGGCGGCCTTCTGTGGGTTGTTCTCTTCCTGTTTGCAGGGTATTTTTTTGGCAACCTTCCGTTTGTGAAAAATAACTTTTCTTTTGTTATCTTAGCAATCATTTTAATTTCTGTTTTGCCGGGTGTCGTTGAATACTTCAGGCAGAAGAGAATGAAAAAGGCTTAAGGCAAAAAACTGAGGAAGAAAAAAGCCAATGTGCGCTTTTTCCTTCCTGCTGCGGATTTACAGATGCTTGTTTTGTGCAGGATAAAAGTATCCTTTTAATTATAAGAGGGGACACATATGGGTAATGCTAAATCGGAACGTCTGCTTTCACTGGATGTTTTCAGGGG
This sequence comes from Ignavibacteriales bacterium, assembly GCA_036261625.1. Lineage (GTDB taxonomy): Bacteria > Bacteroidota > Ignavibacteria > Ignavibacteriales > SURF-24 > JAAXKN01. The sequence continues at coordinate 180,781 of DATAKL010000057.1, forward strand.
AATTACTATTGCGGGAATGATACTTGTAAACACTCCCGGCACATGGGATCATGTTTATCCTGCACTGCAGCACGCCAAATGGAACGGAATAACGCCTACGGACCTGATATTCCCATTCTTCCTTTTTATTGTTGGGGTTGCAACAACTTTTTCTCTTTCCAAAAGAAAGCAAAGGGGCGACGACAAAAAAAAGCTCGTCCTTCAGATCATTAGACGCGCAGTAATAATATTCCTGCTGGGCATTTTTCTGGCCGCATTCCCTGACTTTAATTTTTCCACCGTCAGAATACCTGGGGTCCTGCAGAGAATTGCAGTTGTTTATCTCATAACAAGCCTCCTTTACCTTAAGACAAACACCCGGAACTTAACCATAATCTCAGGCGTAATTTTGCTTCTTTACTGGGCAATTATGACGCTTATTCCCGTGCCCGGCGTGGGCCATCCCAGTCTGGAGCCTTCCACAAATCTTGGCGCATGGCTCGACAGGACCGTCTTCGGGCCTCATATATGGTGGTACAGTAAGACGTGGGATCCGGAAGGTCTCCTAAGCACGCTTCCGGCAATTTCAACAGCAATATTCGGCATACTGACCGGAGAATGGTTAAGAAGAACCGACCTTGAAAATTCCACCAGGACCGTCTGGATGTTCTTCTGGGGAAACATCGGCCTCGTCGTTGGAACCATATGGGATATGTGGTTCCCGATAAATAAGAATCTCTGGACAAGCTCATATGTCGTTTTTACAGCCGGCATGGCCCTTCAGTTCTTTGGAATGTGCTACTGGCTCATTGACGTAAAAGGCTACACGAAATGGACGAAGCCTTTTCTGGTCTACGGAATGAATGCCATTGCGGCATATTTCCTTTCTGAAATTGTTGAGCGCGCATTGTATATTCCCAAGGTGATGGATGCCGCGGGACACATGATCGATCTGAGGGTTTACCTTTACAATGTCCTTTTTGCCTCCTGGCTTCCGGGCCTCAACGCCTCGCTTGCCTGGGCTTTGTCATATGTAATCATTTTGTGCGGTTTTTTCTGGATCTTATATTCAAAAAAGATATTTATAAAAGTTTAATTTAAGCGTTAATAAAATTGTTATCACTGGGGAGAATAAATGCCTGTAATAAGAAAATTTAAGACCGTTCCGGAACTCTTTGTAATGCTGACAGAAGAGTATGCAAAGACGACAGATAAACCTCTTATGAAGCATAAGGTGGCCGGCCAGTACAAAGGGATCAGCTACACTGAATTCAGGGAAGAAACTGAAAACTTTGCAAACGGCCTGCTTACGCTTGGCCTTAAGCGTGAGGATAAAATTGCAATAATTTCAGAAAACCGTCCCGAATGGGTTTATTCAGATATGGCTGTACTTGCCCTTGGGGGAGTGGACGTGCCTTTATACCCGTCGCTTACGGCTGACTCGGTTGAGTTTATTCTCAATAATTCCGAGTCTGTAGGTATCATTGTTTCAAATAAATTCCAGCTTAACAAGGTTCTTAAGATAAGAGCCAACTGCAAAATGCTGAAGTTTATTATTGTCCTGAATGAAAAGGATGTTCCTTCGGGATCCACGGAGATTTTTTCATTCCGCGAAATCCAGGAAAGAGGCATTGTCCATAAGCAGCAGAACCCCTTTGTCTTTAAGGAAAATATCAAAGCCTGCAAGCCTGATGACATGTGCACAATAATTTACACTTCCGGCACAACAGGCATTCCAAAGGGTGTAATGCTTACGCACTGGAACATTGTATCGAATGTGCTTGCGGCAGCTGAAGCTATTCCTTTTACCCCGCAGGATGTGTTTCTCTCATTCCTGCCCCTGTGCCATATATTTGAAAGAATGGCAGGATATTATACAGCCTTTTCCTCGGGCGGACAGGTCTGCTACGCTGAGGGCATTGAAGCCGTAGCGCAGAACATGGTTGAAGTAAAGCCCACAATTCTTACAACCGTTCCGCGACTTTTTGAAAGAATTTACGGCAAGATCAAAAAGAACGTGGAAAGCCAGTCAGAGAAAAAGCAGAAAATCTTCAACTGGGCAGTTGAAACCGGAAGGCTTTATGCTCAGGCTAAAAAAGCAGATAATGTTACCTTAAGCCTCCTTCTTAAGTATAAGGCGGCTGAAAAGCTGGTCTTAAATACAATCAGGGAGAAGACCGGGGGACACTTGCGGTTTTTTGTTTCCGGTGGAGCCGCCCTTCCCCGTGAACTGGGAGAGTTCTTCGAGGCTGTCGGAATTATTATAATTGAAGGCTACGGCCTGACAGAGTCATCCCCTGTAATTGCCGCAAACCGCCTGGACGACTATAAGTTCGGAAGCGTAGGGAAGCCATTCCCCGGAGTTGAGGTTAAAATTGCTTCCGACGGCGAAATACTGGCGCGCGGACCTAACATCATGCAGGGCTACTATAAGAACAAGAAGGAAACTGAAGCTGTCTTAAAAGACGGATGGCTCCATACGGGCGATATTGGTGTTTTTGATGCCGAAGGATTCCTTGTTATTACAGACAGGAAAAAGCACCTCTTTAAGACCTCGGCCGGCAAGTACATTGCCCCCACACCGATTGAAAACTTATTTCTGGGGAGCAAGTACATCGATCAGTTTGTTCTCATTGGCGACAGGCGCATGTTCTTAAGCGCTCTTATTGTACCCGACTTTGAAGCCATAAGGGAATATGCCGATTCGCACGGGATAGACTACACGACGAATGAGGAACTGGCAAACAGCAAGGAAATTTACAACATAATTGAAAAGGATCTGGAGCGCTTCCAGAAGCAGCTTGCAAATTACGAGAGGGTACGGAAGTTCGTCCTGTTGGACAGGCCCTTCAGTCTGGAGTCGGGCGAGGTAACGCCGACCTTAAAGCTCAAGCGCAAGGTAATCGAAGAGCGTTACGGAAATCTTATAGACGAGATGTATTCAAGCCTGGAAAAGTAAATTAAGGTGCCGGGAACCACTTCCCGGCTCATTCCATGTATGTCTCTAAAAGTCAAAGAAAACAGTGCATCTTAAATTAGGCAATTGGCAAGCCCCGATGAGGGGCGACTTGTCAATAGCCCGGGGTGACAAACCCGCCTCTGGCGGGTGCCGGAACCCCCGGGTAAATGATTCCAACCAATCCCCCGGAGCCCCGATGAGGGGCGATTTGTAAAGATGTCCCCAAAAGGCTCATTCTCTGAATAAATGATCCCCGGTTATTCCTCTTTTTTCTCCTCTTCCATAATCCATCTGAAGAGATATTTACCTTCATATTCAACATCAAAATTCTTCAGGATCTTAATGTATTCTTCCTTGAAGGACTTATGTCTGTGGTGTTCTTCCTGATTCTGAATGTATGAGATGACCTGACTTACGTAGCTCCTGGAATATGAGAACACACCATATCCTTCCTGCCACTTAAAGCCTTTTGACCATCCTTTTCTTTCAATTAACTCTGTCGAATAGGCTTTTACCTCTTTAACCATCTCTGAAATCGAAGAGCTGGGTGTGTGAGAAATGAAGATATGTACATGGTCAGGCATGGCTTTTATGGCAAGCATCTTATTTCCCTTCTTCTGTACAATTCCTGTCATATACTTCTGAAGTTCTTCTGAAAAAGAGGGCCTGATCATCTGTTCCCTGTGTTTTACTGCAAATACCAGGTGAAGATAGACCTGGTGAAATGTGTCGGATCTGTAGCGGATAGCTTCATCCATAACTTATCCCTCCTTTAAGTTGTACTGGATAATATAATTTAGAACAAGGGATCATTGATATGAATAACATCACAAAATGGAATTCTATCCCTTACAAGTCGCCCCTCATCGGGGCTCTTTTAGGTGTGTGGGGGGATTCATGTCCCGGGGGTTCCGGCACCCGCCAGAGGCGGGTTTGTCACCCCGGGCTATAGACAATGCGCCCCTTGTCGGGGCTTAGTAATATTGAAAGTTTTAGATGCTCAGCTTTCATTGGCATTTTTAAATTATTAAGATGACATCAAAGCCTATAGTAGGGGCTTAGTAAGTACGTAATTTAGGATGGTTGTATTTCTGTGTGGAAATAATGAAGGTGCCGGGAACCACTTCCCGGCACACATTAAATGTTTAGGCGGATTGTAATAGATTAGCAGAACACTACCGTAAAAACAGATCCTTCGTATTTACGGCTTTGGACCTGGATTTGGGCGTTGTTCAGCGAGGCATATTTTTCTACAAGGGCCAGACCAAGACCGTTGCCGTCAAACTGCCTGGTGTAGCCGGTCTTCTCCTGCGAAAACGGCTTGAATAGCTTCGGCAGGTATTCCTCTGAAATGCCTACGCCAGTATCCTTAACGTCAACACAAACCCTCTTTTCGTCATCCCTGTATACTTTTACTTCAACCATCCCTTTTGATGTAAACTTAACGGCGTTTTCAACCAGATTTACAAATATCTGATTCACCGTGTAAAGATCCCCCTTTATTAAGGCCGCATCTTCGCCATCGATGTAATTAAGCGACAGTCCCTTTTGTTTTGCAACCGAGTGAAAATCAAATATCAGGTTTTCAAGCACATCCCGGCTAAGATCAATTTCAACGGGATTTACCTTCAGGCTGCCGCTTTGTGCCTGCGACATGTCGAGCAGCAGGTCTATTGTTCTTATCAGCCTGCGTGCCCCGTTATCTATCATTCTGAAGCCCGAGCGGAGATCTTCTGAGAGCTTATCGTGGAGCTCATCCTTCAAAAGAGATATAAAACTCATCATTGTGTTTACAGGGGTGCGTATTTCATGCGAGATCTGCGCCAGGAATTCGGTCTTTAGACGCTCGGATTTTTCAGCCTCTTCCTTGGCCAGGCGCAGCTCTTCTTCCGAGGCCTTCCTTTGGGTTATATCCTCCTTGACACAAATAAAATGCGTGATCTCGCCTGATTCACTTAAGACCGGCGAGATACTGGACAAGTCCCAGAAAAGCTCCCCGTTTTTCTTCCTGTTATGAAATTCCCCGTGCCATTCCCTGCCTGAGCTAATTGTATTCCAGAGTTTTTGATATTCTGCAGCCGGGGTTTCTCCCGACTTAAGTATAGCCGGGGTTTTACCTTTTACTTCATCCAGTTCATAACCGGTTACGGCTGTAAACTTGGGGTTAACATACTCAATTGTTCCCTTGCTGTCTGTAATAATTATAAGGCTGGAACTCTGATTTACAGCCCTTCTGAATTTCCTCAGTTCATCTTTTGAATTATCAAATAAAAACCGGAGCTTTTCTGATTCCGGCAGTCTTTTTGGCGCCCTTACGGTTATCTTTTTCAAATATATGGAAGTAAAAGACTCGGCACACTCTGATTCAGCTAACTCATGCCCGTAAATTTTCTTCATGAACCCTCAATAAATCTTGAACCGGTCAAATTGAAGAATTTGCCCTGTTTATATTTTACGAATAAACTTCTTTGGTGAATAAACTTCTTTGGTGAATAAACTTCTCTTTATAAAGCGTCGGAAAAATATGATCATCACCCCTAAGTGTCAATCCTATTTTTTAAGACTTGTACAAAAATTTTGAAAATATTTTTTTATGCATTCTTTATTCTTAAGAAATAATACAACTTTTGGGCGGAAAACCGATTTTTCATTAAATTTTACTTATATTTAGTGATACGTATAAAAAATTGTGGGAATGAAATTGGATAAAGAAAAAATTATTGTTACTTCTGCTTTGCCATATGCCAACGGACCAATTCATCTGGGCCATTTAAGCGGTGCTTACCTGCCCGCAGATATTTATGTGAGATATAAAAGACTTCAGGGCGCCGATATACTCTACATCTGCGGCTCGGATGAGCACGGCGTGCCTATTACAATTACTGCCGATAAGGAAAACGTTAAACCTCAGGTCATTATAGACCGCTATCATAATATAAATAAGGATGCCTTCGAAAAGTTCGGAATGAGTTTCGATATCTATTCCAGAACGAGCCTCCCCATTCATCATGAAACCTCGAAGGAGTTCTTTTTAACCTATTACAACCAGGGGATCCTCAAAGAGAAGAAATCTCTGCAGTTCTACGACGAGAAGGTAAAAATGTTCCTTCCCGACCGCTACGTTGAGGGCACATGCCCTAACTGCGGCAATGAGCAGGCAAGAAGCGATGAATGTGAAAACTGCGGCGCGCTTTATGACCCTTCTGACCTGAAAAATCCGAAGAGCAAAATTACAGGCGAAACACCGGTCCTAAAGGAAACTTCCCACTACTATTTCCCTCTGGGGCGCTACCAGGAAAGACTTGAAAAGTACATAGCCGAAATGGACGACAAATACGCCTGGAAGGAAAACGTCCTCCAGTACTGCAGAGGATGGTTTAAGGACGGTCTGCAGGACAGGGCTGTTACACGCGACCTGGACTGGGGCGTGCAGGTGCCTCTTGAAGGCGCTCAGGGAAAGGTGCTTTATGTGTGGTTTGAAGCCGTCCTGGGGTATATTTCAGCTACAAAAAAACTTTCCGAAGAGCTCGGAAAACCTGAGCTCTGGAAGGAATACTGGCAGAACCCGGAGACCAAGTACGTGGCGTTTATCGGAAAAGACAACATCGTATTCCATACAATTTTCTTCCCTGCAATGCTTATGGCCTGGAACGACGCAAGAACGGATAAGTACATTCTGCCCCAGAACGTGCCGGCAAATGAATTCTTAAACTTTGAGGGTAAGAAGTTCTCAAAAAGCAGGAACTGGGGAATTGACGTAATCGACTTTTTGAAGCTCTTCCCGGCAGATCCTCTGCGCTACACTCTGGCAGCCAACTTGCCTGAGAACAGGGATACCGACTTCTATTGGAAGGAATTCCAGGCAAGAAATAACAGCGAACTGGCTGATATTTTAGGAAATTTTGTAAACAGGACATTCACCTTTGTACATAAGCATTTTGAAGGCAAAGTGCCTAAGAAAGGCATACTCCAGCCTATAGACTCTGAAATGCTAGCGCTCTTAAAGGGCTATCCTGAAAAGATCGCCTCATACTTCGAGCAGTATAAGATCAAAGACGGCGTAAACGAGATCATGAGTCTGGCACGTGCAGGCAACAAGTATTTTAACGATACAGAGCCCTGGAAGACCGTCAAATCGGACCGCGAGCGCTGCGAGACTTCTTTGTACATATGCCTGCAGGCAATTTACACACTGGCCGGCCTGTTCAACCCGGTAATTCCTTTCTCTTCGGAAAAGATGTTCAGGATGCTGAACTCGGAGCCCGTGGAATGGGATAAAATGGGCCTCGAGAACCTCTCAGAAGGGCATCAGCTTAACAAGGCCGAGATACTCTTTACTAAGATTGAAGACAAGACGATCGAAGAGCAGACAAATAAATTAGGACAGGCTGAACAGCCCCAGCAGGTGGAGAAATTTGAGGAGATTACGATTGACGATTTCTTCAAAATCCAGCTCAGAACAGCCGTCATTCTTGAAGCCGAAAACGTGCCCAAGAGCGAAAAACTTGTAAAGCTGAAAGTTGATCTGGGATTTGAAAAAAGACAGGTTGTTGCAGGAATTGCCAAGAGCTTTAAGCCTCAGGAACTTATTGGTAAAAGGATCGTTATGGTGGCCAACCTTAAACCCGCCAAACTTATGGGACTCGAGTCCCAGGGAATGATTCTGGCAGTTGATAACGGCCAGGGCGGCGTAAGTTTGCTGGAAACAGCTGAAAATATAAAACCAGGAACAAGAGCTAAGTAAGCCTTGTAAAAGGGCTTACTTTTGCAACAGTTAGCATTCCCAAATTCCCTTGCTTTTATTAGAAGCTTTGGGTAAAATAGCAGGTCAATTTTATAAACAGTGGAGGTAATCAGATGCGGATCCGGATTTTATCCGTCTTATTTGTGGTGGTTGCTATGTACCTTTCTTCCTGTTCTCCCGAGCACTCCAAGCTGGTGATAGCGGAATACGGAAGCCAGAAGGTAACGTTAGGTGAATTTGAAAATGTGTACCTGAAAAACGGCACAAACCTGGAAACAGCCCGGAAGGACTCGCTTTCCAAACTAAAAAACTTCCTTGATCTTTATGTGAATTTCAAAATGAAACTTTCGGATGCCGAACAAAGAGGTTTCGATAGGGATTCTGCACTTCAGTCGGAATTAAAAGACTACAAGGAAAGGATCGGAAGTTCATACTTAATAGAAAAAGAGATGGTCGCCCCGGCCCTTAAGAGCCTTTACGACAAAAGAAAGTACGAACTCAGGGTCAGCCATCTGATGATCAGGGTCGATACGATTTCTGATGCCAAGGCTAAGGAAATTGCACAGGGACTCCTCGACAGGATTAAGAAAGGGGAGAGCTTTGAAAGCCTCGTCAAGAAATACTCCGGCGACATATATTCAAAGAACAACGGCGGCGATATCTACTACATTACTGCCGGCACGGTAATCCCTGAATTTGAAGACGCAGCCTATGCAACCGAGGTCGGGAAGGTTTATCCTGAACTTGTAAAGACCCGCTTCGGATATCATATTCTTAAAGTAACCGATAAGCGCGAAAGGATCCCTTCCATCAGGGCCAGCCACATCTTAATTTCCTTTAGCGACAGCGGCAAGGTGGATACGGCTAAAGCGCTGGCAAAAATTCAGGATATACGCAATCAGCTCTTAAAGGGAGCCGATTTTGCAGAACTTGCAAAGAAATATTCGCAGGACCCCGGCTCCAGGGAAAACGGCGGCGATCTGGGATACTTTGAAAGAAGAATGATGGTTAAGGAATTTGACGAGGCTGCCTTCAACCTTAAGAAGGGACAGATCTCCGATATTATTAAAACCCAGTTCGGTTTCCATATACTCAAGGTGACAGATGTTACTGCTTACCCTTCTTTTGATGCCGATAAGGAAAACCTTAAGAAGATCTATCAGAGAACACGCTACGATGCCGATTATGCCAAATTCATAAGTAAGCTTAGAACTGAGTACAACTTCCATATAAACAATGCTGCTGTAGACTATATAGCAAATAATAACGATACTGTTAAAGTAGGCGGACAGTACTGGGATGCCAAATGGAGAAACGGCATAAAGGATTCTGTGCTCTTTTCACTTAAAGGAACAACCGTTCCGGTTGACACATTCTTCAAGAATCTTGAGCAGATGCCCGAATTCCTGAACAAAAAGATCGACCGGAATCTTATGAATTCTGCTATTAATAAGGTTGCTGAAGGCGACCTGCTGAAAACTGCTGCTCTGGAACTCGACAAGAAGGATTCTCAGTTTGCCTCACTTATGAACGACTACAGAAACGGCATCTATATCTTTAAGCTTCAGGACGATGAGATCTGGAGCAAGATTAAGCTCGACAGCCTTAAGCTTGTTAATTACTACGATCAGCATAAGTCACAGTATGTATGGCCCGACAGGATCAGCTACAGCGAAATATATTCTGCCAATGATTCACTTATTAACAGCTATTATTCACTCATCCGGAAGGGAGCCAATTTCGACTCTCTGGCTGAAAAAGTAAGTGAAAAGCCTGGAAGTCAGGGAAAGAGGGGACATGTTGTACTCACCGAAGTAAACCCGAACAACCCGGCTGCAATGGAAGCCTCAAAGCTACAGACACCAGGTACATACAGCAAACCCGTCGTATTGGGGACAGGATACGTAATTGTTAAACTGGTTGCCAAAGATCCCTCGCATATCAAGAGCTTTGAAGAAGCCAAAGCTGAAGTTTCGGCACAGTATCAGGATCTCGAAAGCAAACGCCTGGAAAATGAATATATTTCCAGCCTGAAGAACAGATACAAACCTGTTGTTTATAACGAAGAACTTGAAAAAGCTTTTAAGACCAATTAAACTGAAATCTGCCTATGTTCTTACAGCCGCAGTCGCCTTTAGCGCCTGCGGCAAAGAACAGCCCCGAAAGGACTTTGTTGCCAGGGTGGAAAATTCATACCTGACTTCAAAGGACGTGGCCGCCGACCTGGATACAGCAGGCCTCGAGCCCAGCCGAAAGAATGAATACGTCAGAAACTGGATTGAAACTGAACTCCTCTATAAAGAGGCTTCGGAAGAGGACATCTTAAAGGATAAAGACTACATCAGGACACTCGAAAAAGCAAAAAGGGAACTTGCCAGGGCTTTTCTCATTAATAAGATATTAGACGGAAACACTGTTAAACTTAAGGGCAGCGAGCTGGAAGACTATTTTAACTCCCACCAGGAGGAATTCAGGCTTTCCCAGGACAGCTATCTTTATAATGAAATTAAGTTTAACGACGAGGATAAGGCGGTTTTCTTCAGAACTGCCCTAATGGAAAGCGACTGGAGGAAGGCTTCAAACGCCGTAAGGGGCGGCCGTTCGGTTATTGATGAAAAAACCGGCGTTCTTAAGGGCGACTACCAGATTCAGCCGGGCAGCCTTCTTTTAAGCCTCCAGGGCCTGATGCCTGGTGAAACAAGCATCGTCTTAAATACGGAACCTTCTGTCTATACAGTGGTACAACTGAAAAGAAGCTTCATGAAGGGGGAAATTCCCGGCCTGGAAGCTGTTAAGGAAGATGTCAGGCAAAGACTCCTTCTCAGACGCAAAGAAAAACTGCTCAGTGAGCATATAAAAGGTTTATATTCCAAGTATAAAGTTGAAATTAAATAAAGGAAATAGATGAAAAAGTTTGTGCTTTTTGTTATACTGATAATTAGTTCTTCCCTCTACGCACAGGAGGTTTTAGATAAAATTGTTGCCGTAGTGGATAATGAAATAATTATGAAAAGCGAGCTCGACTTCCAGACCAGTCAGTACGCAGCTCAGCATAACCTGAATCCGCAGGACGAGAACCTGAAGAAGATGGTGTTAAATTCGATCATTAACGATAAGCTGCTTTATGCCCAGGCACAGCTGGACTCGGTTAATGTGACCGACGAAGAGGTAAACAGGCGCGTCGACTATCAGGTCGATCAGTTCATGCAGCAGTTCGGTTCGAAGGAGAAAATGGAACAGGCCTACGGCATGACGACACAGAAGATTAAAAGCGTGCTCAGGGACAATACCAGAAAGAGCCTCATGTCGCAGATGCTCATACAGAAAAAGTTCGGACAGGTGGAGTCCTCAAGGCGTGAGGTTGAAGATTTCTTTAATCAGTACAAGGATTCTCTGGGCTTAATACCCGAGAAATACACTATAGCACATATTTTCAGAATCCCCAAGGCCAGCGAAGCCGTGAAGGAATCGTCACGTAAACTGGCAGAGGCGCTTCTGGATTCACTGAAAAACGGAGCTGACTTTGCAACTCTGGCAAGGAAATATTCCGAGGATCCCGGTTCAGCAAAGCAGGGCGGTGACCTGGGATTTGCAAGAAGAGAAAACTATGTCCCTGCATTTGGATCTGCGGCTTTTGCTCTGGAAAACGGTCAGATCTCAGGAGTTGTGGAATCTCCTTTTGGGTTCCATATAATTCAGATGATAGAGAAAAGAGGGGAAAACATTCATACAAGGCATATCCTTATTAAAGTTAAAAGCGATAAGAATGCCGACCTTAAGACAATTGAGTTTTTAAGCGATTTAAGGGACAGCGTTCTGAGCGGCAAGGGCAAGTTTGACGATTTTGCCAGGAAATACAGCGAGGATAAGGAAACCGCAAAGCTTGGCGGACTCCTGGGAACCTTTGACGTGGGACAGCTGGATAAGAGTCTTCTGGAGGTTGTAAACGGCATGAAACAGGGAGAAATCAGCTACCCGAAGAGAATGGAAATGAGCGGTTCAATCTACGGATATCATATTGTTTATCTTATAAAGAAGGTTCCTCAGCATAAGGCTGATATTAACCAGGACTATGCCGAAATCAAGCAGATTGCAGACTATACAAAGCAGGAAAAGCTCAAAGCCAAATGGCTTGAGGAGCTTAGAAGCAAAATTTACTGGGATGTAAGGATCTAAGAACAATTCTGCTAAAGCCGATACTGTGGCAATAAAAATAAAAGGAAATAGAATTTGAAATCTGAAGAAGTTCAGTCTTCCTCCGGGGATATTCAGCTTGTTGAAGAACTCAACGAAGCAGTCGGGAAAATTAAGAAGGAGATCAGCAAGGTTATTATAGGCCAGGATGAGATCATCAATAATCTTCTCATATCGCTTCTTTCAAGAGGGCACTGCCTTCTTGTTGGGGTGCCGGGTCTGGCAAAGACCCTTCTGATAAAGACGCTGGCTGAGGTCCTGCACCTGAAATTTAACCGCATCCAGTTTACGCCCGACTTAATGCCCAGTGACATTACGGGTACTGAAATAATTGAGGAAGACCCATCCTCAAAAAGAAGATCTTTCAGATTTATTGAAGGCCCCGTTTTCTCGAACATTATTCTTGCTGATGAGATCAACAGAACGCCTCCCAAGACACAGGCAGCCTTACTGGAGGCGATGCAGGAGCACAGGGTTACGGCTGCCGGCGTTACATACACGCTTTCGGAGCCTTTCTTTGTGCTTGCAACACAGAACCCCATTGAGCAGGAAGGAACTTACCCCTTGCCTGAGGCACAGCTGGACCGTTTTATGTTTAACCTCTGGCTCGATTACCCCTCATATCAGGAGGAGCTGGAAATTGTAAAATCGACAACGAGCCAGTACAAAGCAGAGCTTAATAAGGTTGTTACGGCTGAAGAGCTCATTAAGTTTCAGGATCTGATAAGGCGCGTACCCGTAGCGGACAATGTAATTGAGTATTCGGTGAAGCTGGTAAACAAGACGCGTCCAAAACACACGGATGCTCAGAAATTTATAAAAGAGTGGGTTAACTGGGGGGCGGGTCCAAGGGCATCGCAGTATCTCATACTGGCAGCCAAGGCAAAAGCGGTAATGGAAGGCCGTTTTACGCCGAATATAGAAGATGTAAAGTATGCTGTAGTTCCGGTATTAAGGCACCGCCTGATAGCCAACTTCAACGCCGAAGCCGACGGGGTAACCTCCGTGGATATTATCAGGCGCCTGATGGAAAACGTCTAAAGCCTGGGTTAGCTCATGGCTGAATAGCCACGACCTTCAGGTCGTGGACTCATGCCCAAAACAAACTCGGGACTTTAGTCCCAGATTTTCCAACGGAAGATCGGGGGCTAAAGCCCAAACGGGAGAGAGAATCTCCTAGAACCACGACCTGAAGGTCGTGGCTATTCATAAACCCTAAAATGTCGAACCTGTCCTACGCCCTTATAATCGTGTAATTTTTATATGCGTTATAAATCTCCTTAGCCGCTGTGCGTAAAACCGTTGCCGTGGGCACGGCCAGAAGCATTCCAACAATTCCCCCGAGCTGGCTTCCTGCAATAATAAGAATGATTATGATTATCGGGTGCATGTCCACGCTTTTGGAAAAAACGTTCGGCTGAATAATGCCGTTATCAATGGCATAGACTCCAAGGAACATAAGTACAATTTTGGGCAGCATGGAAAAGTCCCCAAACTGGGCTACGGATATAATAATTGCCGGAATGCCTCCTATAATAGGTCCGAAGTAGGGAATCAGGTGCCCCATTCCTGCAATAATGCCTATCGGTATGGCGTTATTGATGCCTAGAATCGTAAGCCCTATGCCGCTAAGGAGTCCCACCATGAAGGCATCAAAGAGCCATCCTCTTACAAATCGCCCCAGCTGAACGCTGACCTGACGGATCACGTAATGCGACATCTCGAAGTACTTGTTCGGGACAATATTAATAATTCCCTTAATAATTATCTTATTATCCCTCAGAATAAAGAAAGTCATAAACGGCACAATAACCAGTACAGCCGCCAGTGAAAGGAGGCTTGATAAGAAGAAGGAGATGCTGTTTAAGAAATCCATTATAATTGTACTGGCAAAGCTTTCCATTTTGCTGTAGATGGTACCGGGCTGAACAAAAGGAATAAATCTGGCGATACTTCTGTCGAAGTTCTGGAGTGACTGTTTAAGGTTTGTATGTTTCAGAGATTCGGTAAGCGTATCCATCTGCCCGGTAAGCGCGGGACTCAGGAAATAAACCCCTAAGAAAACAACCAGTCCCACAATCACTAAAAGCGCAAAGATAGCCCATCCGCGGCTGAAGCCTCTTTTCTCGAGTCCGCATACGAACGGGTGGAAAATAAACGTCAGAAGTATGGAAATAGCGAGCATGAGAAGGATATCAATAAAAAGGTAAGCCAGGTAGATGGCTAAGATAATGCCGAGAACAGTAAGAGTTACTCTCTTTAATTTATTAAATGTTAAGTCAGACATAATTTTTGGTCTTTATGTCAAAATACAAAAAAAAACGCGAAATTGTTAATTGCTGCTTTATTATTTCTTATAATTCCATTATAAATATAACATTGGCGGGGAATTTTGTATATTTGGAGACACATTTTAACAAACTTTATACGGATAAAATATAATGGCAGAAATTGAATTGTTAAGCCAGATCAGAGAGAAAGCTGCACAGAGAAAAAAGACGATTGTTCTTCCGGAATCGCACGACGACCGCGTGCTTCAGGCTGCAGAAGTTCTGGTAAAGGAAAAGATTGCAAATGTAATTACGCTTGGAAATGAGGAGAAGATAAGAGAGGATGCTAAAAGGCTGGGCGTAGATCTTCAGGGTGTAAGGATAATAGACCCTGAAAAGTCGGAAAAGCTGAGTGATTTTTCGAACCTGTTCTACAACATGCGCAAGCAGAAAGGAAAAGAGATTCCAATTGAAAAAGCCCGCGACACGATAAAAAGGGACATATTCTTCGGCGCAATGATGGTTAAGGAAGGTCTGGCAGACGGATCTGTTTCAGGCTCCACGGCCACAACAGCCGACGTAATGAGAGCTTCAATTATGGTTGTTGGCATGCCCGAGGGAATTTCAATTGTTTCGAGCTTCTTCCTCATGGTTTTTCCCGACAAAGTTTTCAGCTTTGCCGACTGTGCCGTAAACCCGAATCCCAATGCAGCCCAGCTGGCAGACATTGCCATTTCTACTGCGGAGAACCACAAAAAGCTTACAGGCGAAGAGCCTTACGTTGCAATGCTATCGTTTTCAACAAAGGGAAGCGCAGATCATGAGCTGGTTGACAAGGTGCGTGAAGCCACAAGGATTGCACAGGAAAAGCGTCCCGATCTGAATATAGACGGCGAGCTTCAGTTTGACGCCGCAGTTGTAAACGGTGTTGGACAGAAGAAGGCCCCCGGCAGCAAGGTTGCAGGACGAGCAAACGTGCTTGTATTCCCCGATCTTCAGGCCGGAAACATAGGCTATAAGATAGCCCAGCGTTTAGGCGGAGCCGAGGCAATAGGTCCCATCAGTCAGGGACTCTCAAAGCCCTTCTTTGACCTCAGCCGCGGCTGCAGTGCAAGCGACATCGTAAACACCGCCGCCATCGCCTGCCTCATGGCATAAGACAGGGATAAAAACATTCCCAAATATTAAAAAGTCCTGGATAGCTTAAGCTTGAAGGGACTTTTTTTTAAAAATAATTTTCCGCAAACACCCATCGTCACCATATTATATAAATATAGGACAGAAAAATAAAAGTTTGACATTAATTCCGACTTTCCCAATTTTTACTGCTGCTTTTGTTCCCCGTGCGGGTAACGCTTTATGGGGAAAGAAATTATGTGCCTTAATTATATTGTATTTGAATTCTGCAGCGAGGATACTGATAAGCATAAGATGGTAATCCTCAGCGGAAGTGACGAAATAAGAATAGACATTGCCTGGGAAAAAAGAATACGATCCAAATGCTTTGAACCCAATTGAGCGCATTGGGGGATCATCAAGTGAGCAATCATCTGATGCTATGAGTTTATGAATATGTCAGGTTATAAACTCTTAAACAATAATCAGAAGAAAAAAGCTGATAATAACCGTGTTCGAAACACATAAATTGAAAAGCAAAATTAGGGGGTAAATAAATGTACACAAATGTGTGGACCGGAATAATTCTGATGTTATTTGGAATATCAGGCGTATACTTCTCAGTTCTATTGTATAAAAAAATTGGAAAGATAGATTATAAGGACAAGCCTGCACTTGAAAAGCTTGATCTGATATCCACTGGCGGGATTCTGGCCAGCGGCTTGATTTTAATCTTTATTGGTATATTATTTACTTTTAAGAACTCATAATAAATATAAGAGTAAAATAAAATTTTCTGTACTTGAGTTTCCCGGAAGAACAGTTATAACTCTTTTCAAGAGGAGAATTTTTACAAGATCGGGAAAATTTTTCGGCATGCCGGAAACCTTCTGGCTGAACCTCCAGAACAGCTATGATGTTGAAATGCATAAAGACAAGATTGCATCAAGCCTGGTCAATATTCCATATTATATAAACCTGCCGTTGGCGGGTTAGGGGAATTATATAGAGAAATTAACATCGAAGGATATGCTCTTTACCTTTAACTGATATGAACTCCTGGACGGCGGGTGAAAAAAGTATTAGAGGCGATCTGAAGCTGATTAGGTAGTTACTAGTAATGGGAGTTGTTAATAATAACGGAATTCGTTATCTTTGTTGAAACAGACATAAAGATGATACTTTCATTCAAAGATAAAAGCACAGAAAAGTTATTCGACCGGGAAGGCCAGAGGAAAATTCCGGAAGCTATAGTTAGACAGGCCAGGAGAAAACTTGAAATATTGAATGCTGCAACTGAACTGGATTCCCTCAGAATTCCTCCCGGCAATCAGTTGGAAAAACTTAAGGGTGACCGAGCAGGCCGGTATAGCATCAGGATCAACAGCCAATACAGGATTTGCTTTAGATGGGAGAATTCAAATTGTTATGATGTGGAAATTGTAGACTATCATTAAAAAGGAGAACACCAATATGGGAACAAAGAAATATGCGCCTATACATCCGGGGGAAATCCTTCTGGAAGAATTTCTTGTGCCTATGGGAATAACACAATACAGGCTTTCAAAAGCCATAGGCGTTCCACCAAGAAGAATAAATGAAATAGTACACGGACTCAGAGGTATTACTGCTGATACGGCCTTAAGGTTGGGAAAGTTTTTCGGTATGCCGGAAACCTTCTGGCTGAACCTCCAGAACCGTTATGATGTAGAAGTGCAGAAAGATAAGATTGCATCAAGCCTGGGCAATATTCCATATTATAAAAATCTGCCGTTGGCGGGGTAGAGGGATTAATGTGGATGCCCGCCATGCATGGCACCCCTTCAGGGTGCATTAATGTGGGGTATATCATTTTTCTATAGACAGAACGCACCTTTGGTGCTTGGTAATTGTGTCGTTCTAAACCGTCTTCTTTATTTTACTTTCTAAATAAAAATCTGAACAGACCCACCGCATCTTTCCTCAAACCTTCTTACAAAATTTTATCATTTTATTTTAGACCTAAAATTCTTTGTATATCCTTATGACTTAAATCTCAAAATAAGGGGATGTATGGATATTGAAGGAAGACAGAGAGTTGTAATTGAAAACGTAAAACCCAGCGTTAACTGCGGCACTTACCCTATTAAAAGAGTTATAGGCGAAAAGGTTGTTGTAACTGCCGATATATTCGGCGACGGTCACGATACTATCGCTGCCGAAATCCTTTACCGCAATAAGGGAAGTAAGGAATGGAAAACTTCACCTATGAAGTTCGTGGATAACGACCTGTGGGACGGATTTTTCAGAGTCGAAGAGGAAGGCTCCTGCTTTTATACCGTCAGAGGATGGGTCGACCACTTTACTACATGGCAGAAGGACCTCGTTAAACGCATCGACGCCGGTCAGGACGTGAGCATTGAACTCCGCATCGGCGCCGAAATGATAAATCATAATGCACATAATGCAGAGGGCCCCGACAGGAAAAAACTCCTCAATATTTCTGAGAAACTCCGCACGGGAAATGCCGAACTGGCCTTCGACAGTGAGGTTTCTTTACTTATGGGACTTTATGCCGATAAGTCAACTTCCACCGTCTTTCATCAGGAATTCGAAATCTGGGTGGAAAGACACCGCGCACTCTTCAGCGCCTGGTATGAACTCTTTCCCCGCTCGGCAAGCCCCGAGGCGGGCAGACCCGGAACCTTTAAGGACGTTATTAACCTCCTACCAGATATCAGCGAAATGGGCTTTGATGTATTATACCTTCCTCCCATCCACCCCATCGGAATTACAAACCGGAAAGGAAAGAATAATGCTGCTGAGGCCGGCCCTGAGGATCCCGGAAGTCCCTGGGCTATAGGTTCAAAAGAGGGGGGACATAAATCCATCCACCCTGAACTCGGCACAATGGAGGATTTTAAAGAACTGATTTCTAAGGCACAGGATTTCGGAATTGAAATTGCGCTCGACATCGCATACCAGTCATCCCCCGACCACCCGTACGTAAAGGAACACACGGAGTGGTTCAAGTGGCGCCCCGACGGGACTGTCCAGTATGCAGAGAATCCTCCCAAAAAATACCAGGACGTCCTTCCTATAAATTTTGAAACTGAAAACTGGAAAGAGTTGTGGGATGAATTAAAAAGCGTAATCCTCTTCTGGAGGGATAAGGGAGTTAAAATTTTCCGCGTTGATAACCCCCATACAAAACCTTTCGGATTCTGGGAATGGATGATACAGGACATCAAAAAAGATTATCCCGAAATTATTTTCCTCGCCGAAGCATTTACACGCCCAAAGGTTATGTACAGACTGGCCAAGGCGGGGTTTACTCAGTCCTATACTTATTTTACCTGGCGCAATACAAAGGATGAATTTAAGGAATACTTAACAGAACTGACCAAGCGTGATGCACGGGAGTTCTACCGCCCGAACTTCTGGACCAATACGCCCGACATTCTTCCCGAGAACCTCCAGTACGGGGGCCGCGCAGCATTTATATCGCGCTTTGTGCTGGCTGCAACTCTTTCCTCAAATTACGGTATTTACGGACCCGCATACGAGAACATATACAGCACAGGGATTGAGGATAAGGAAGAATACATGAACTCGGAGAAGTATGAAATTAAACACTGGGACAGGAATAAACCGGGCAACATAAAGGACATTATTTCGAAAGTTAACAGGATCCGCAAGGAAAACGACGCGCTTCAGACAACCTTCAATATCGAATTCTACGATTCCGACAACCGCTACCTGCTCTGCTACGGAAAAGTGTCGGAAGATAAATCGAACATTATTGTAGTTGTCGTAAACCTTAACTTTTTCCATAAGCAGTCGGGTTCAATTAAAATTCCAATCAAGAAACTGGGTATTCCTGAAAAGCAGTCGTACCTTGTACATGAACTGCTTTCAGACAAAAGACTGATGTGGCAGGGGAGTGAAAACTTTGTGGAGCTCGACCCTGAAACTTCTCCTGCAAGTATTTTCAGGATTTATAAAAGATTAAGACGTGAAGAAGATTTTGACTATTTCATGTAGACAAGGCTGTAAGGAGAATATATGAGTGCCGTGAACCCAAAAATTTCAGACGACCCCTTGTGGTATAAAGACGCCGTAATTTATGAACTTCATATCAGATCCTTTTACGACAGCAATGGCGACGGCATAGGCGATATAAACGGACTTATTGAAAAACTTGGCTACCTGGAAGACCTAGGCGTTACAGCACTCTGGATTCTGCCTTTTTATCCCTCCCCGCTGCGAGACGACGGATACGACATAGAGGACTTCTATGATGTCCATCCTGATTACGGTACGCTCCGCGATTTTAAGAGGCTCCTTAAAGAAGCCCGCCAGAGGGGCATGCGCATAATTACTGAACTCGTCATAAATCATACGTCCGACCAGCATAAGTGGTTTCAGAAGGCGCGGCAGTCAAAGCCCGATAGCCCGCAAAGAAATTATTACGTCTGGAGCGATACCCCCGATAAGTACACTGAGGCAAGAGTAATCTTTAAGGATTTTGAAACTTCAAACTGGGCGTGGGATGCTGAGGCTAAGGCCTACTACTTCCACCGCTTTTATTCATTCCAGCCCGACTTGAATTATGACAACCCAAAAGTGCAGGAAGAAGTACAGAACATTGTGGACTACTGGCTTGAAATGGGTGTGGACGGAATCCTGATCGACGGAATATCATACCTCTATGAGCGCGAAGGAACCGGCAGTGAGAACCTTCCGGAGTCGCATGAATTCCTGAAAAAATTAAGACGCCATGTGGATGAAACCTTTAATAACAGGGTGCTTCTGGCAGGAGTAAACCAGTGGCCCGATGACGCCGCGGAATATTTCGGGGGCGGTAATGAATGCCAGATGGCTTTTCATCTTGCCCTTATGCCCAGAATATTTATGGCTGAGAGAATGGAGGATAAGTTTCCACTCATCAACACTCTCCAGCAGACGCCTCAAATTCCGGAAAGCTGTCAGTGGATAATGTTCCTGAGGAATCATGATGAACTGACCCTCGAGATGGTTACAGATGAAGAGCGCGATTTTATGTACAGGACATATGCGCAGGATCCGAGATCCAGGCTTAACCTGGGGATAAGACGGCGCCTTGCCCCGCTGCTTGAAAATAACAGACGTAAAATTGAGCTTGCCAATACGATCCTTTTTTCACTTCAGGGCACACCGGTTATTTATTACGGCGATGAAATAGGAATGGGGGATAATTATTACTTAGGCGCCAGAAGCGGCATGCGGACTCCCATGCAGTGGAACGGGGAAAGGAATGCAGGGTTTTCAGACGCCGAGCCGCAGAGACTTTTCCTGCCGGTTGTAATTGATGCGGAGTACATGTACCAGTCTGTTAATGTGGAGCTTGAAGAACAGAATTCATCCTCACTTCTCTCATGGATGAAAAGGGCAATTGCCATGCGGAAACAGTTTAAGGCATTCGGGCGCGGAGACCTGAAGTTTATAGAGTCGGGCAATCCTAAAGTAATAACTTTTATCAGGCAGTATGAAGATGAAACAATTCTTGCAGTTATAAATTTATCGCGCTATGCACAGGCAGTTAAACCGGAGCTCTCCGGGTTCCAGAATTACATTCCCCAGGAGATCTTCAGTCAGAACATTTTCCCCGTGATTGAAGAAGTGCCTTATATAATAACGCTGGGAGGTTATGATAGTTACTGGTTCCGCCTTGAAAAGAAGAAAGCTGAGACAGAAGAGGCAAGCGATACAACGCTTTCGGAAATAAAGGTAAGGCGTCAGTGGAAGGAAATATTTGAGGGGGATGCAAGGTTATATCTGGAAAGGAAGGTTCTTCCTTCCTACATAAAAACATGCAGGTGGTTCGGCGGAAAAGCCAGACAGATGCAAAGTATTACTCTGAAGGAAAATATCCAGATGCCTGTTGACGGCAGCGACGCGTTTGTTTTAATCATTCAGGTTAACTATGCCGCAGGGGCGCCGGAGAATTATGTTTTAACTGTGTCTTATATCAGGGAAAAAGAAGCGGATAAAATGATCAAGGACAATCCGCAGAGTATTATTTCGCGTATTAAGGCAGGGGATGAAAACGGGTTTTTATACGATGCCATATACAGCGAAAGTGTCCGTAACCAGTTCCTTCAGATGATACAGAAAAAGAAGAAGATCAAAGGGGGTGAGGGTGAACTCTCGGCTGAACGGGGCAAGAATTTTAATAAGCTCCTGGGCGGCGATGAGCTTCCCCCGCACTCGCGTGTCTTAAAAGCCGAGCAGAGCAATTCATCGGTCCTCTACGGCGAAAAATTCTTCCTGAAATTCTACAGGCATGTGGAGGAAGGAATTAATCCCGATGCCGAGATGATCAGGTTTTTAAGCGAGGAAAAAAACTTTGAGAATGTTCCTCCTTATGCCGGCAGTCTGGAATATCAGTCATCTTCTTCGGAGCCTCATGTACTGGCACTGCTGCAGAAATTTACTCCCAATCAGGGAGATGCCTGGACGGTTACCCTCGAGGCCGTAGGGCGCTACTTTGAAAGAGTGATATCGCAGAAAGCCGAACGGCAGAATTTCAATCTGAACTTTGAAAATATCTTTGACGTACGCTTTCAGGATATGCCGGAAGTGTTAAAGAATTTAATAGGGGAGAGTTTCTTTGAAAAGGCAAGGATCCTCGGGAAACGTACGGGAGAAATGCATGCGGCCTTATCCCATGCACAGGAGCCGGAGTTTCAGCCGGAGCCCTTTTCCATGTTCTATCAGAAGTCGCTCTATCAGACACTTCAGACCAATACACGCAGGGGCCTGGATTTTCTGAAGGCCAATGTGAAGTCTTTTTCTCCTGAAAAGAAAAAAGATGCTGAAAAAATATTATCCATGGAAGATAAGATACTGGACTTCTGCAGAAGCATTTTGAACAAGAAAATATCCGCTAAAAAGATCAGGATACATGGGGATTATCACCTGGGGCAGGTATTAAGCACCGGGGATGATTTTATGATAATTGACTTTGAAGGCGAGCCTGTCCGTTCCCCCGGTGAAAGAAGGTTAAAATATCCTGCAATGCGCGACGTTGCGGGAATGGTCCGCTCATTTCACTATGCGGTTTACAGCGTATTTTTCCAGCGCACAAAAGTGCGTCCCGAAGAGGTCTCCCAATTGCAGTCATGGATAGAGCCGTGGTATTATTATATCACGGGTGCATTCCTAAGTTCATATCTGGAAGCCATAAGGGGCTATGAAATAGTGCCGGAGAAGAAAGATGAATTAAACATACTCTTAAATTTATTTCTGATTGATAAATCGATTTATGAGATAGGTTACGAATTAAACAACCGTCCCGACTGGGTAATCATCCCGATGCAGGGTATTCTTCTAATCATGAAAGGTTTTGCAGGTGATAAAAGCCGGTGAAATGGGGAACATTTAGAATAACGCAAATAGTAAGCCCGACCCAAGTCGGGCGTAACCTTAGTAGCCCAGGGTTCGAAACCCCCGTCAGGGGGTGATGAACCCTGGGTTAACGGATCCCCCACAATCCATCCAGCCCCGTCAGGCGGCGGCATATAAGATTTTTACAGGGGTTTACATTGCGGGTAAATGCGTGTGTATTTCCGATAAATCCGGCGGAATATAATTTGGGTTATAATTTCGCATGAATAAAATCAGCCAATTGGAATTATATCTACCTATTTGAGGCGTGAATATGCCGCACCTAACGGCGCTAGGATGGACTTTTTATACGGTACCCAGGGTTACGGCATCCTCCTGCGGAGGATTTGTAACCCTGGGCTACTGAGGTTTCGTCCTCCTTGCGGAGGACTTAGTGATTGCACCGCTCTAGATGCTCCTGGTTCATTGGTCCTTTTATCCAAATGAAAAAGGCGCCCTTTGGGACGCCTTTTTTGTTATTTAATGTATCTCTATTTCCACATCAACTTTCGGTTTTGGGGGCCTTTCGTATAATATGGTCAGATCTTTGTAGAATCCTGCCACTTCATATGGAACCTGATCCCACGTAAAGCGCCAGGTCCAGTTACCTCCCAGGCGTCCGGGGAAGTTCATCCTGGCCTCCGAACCCAGGTTCAGCATGTCCTGCATCGGAATTACAACCATGTTGGCTGCCGAAGCGTACGCCGTCTTAATGAGCGCGTGCGTAATGTAATCCACGCTGCCGTAGTAATTGATGTATTTCTGCGTGAATTCATAAATGTCGCTGCCTCTGTCCTTGGCGGCCTTCTCGAAGAATCCGCGCGTTGTATCGTTGTCGTGCGAACCTGTATGAACCACACTGTTCTTTTCTATGTTGTGCGGAAGGAATCTCGTTTCCTGTCCCGTGCCGAATGCGAACTGGAGCACTTTGATGCCGGGGAAGTTGAACTGATCTCTCAGCTTTTCAACCGACTTTGTAATTACACCCAGATCTTCTGCAATGATGGGGAGTTCACCTAAGTATTTGTTAATTGTCTTAAAGAATTTTGCTCCCGGACCTTTAATCCATTTTCCCGTAACAGCTGTCGGTGCGTCACCCGGGATCTCCCAGTAGGCGTCAAATCCGCGGAAGTGGTCTATTCTTATTATATCCACCATTTCAAAGAGGTTAGAGAACCTTTTTCTCCACCATTCGTAATCATCCTTTTCCATTTCATCCCACTTGTAGAGGGGGTTGCCCCAGAGCTGGCCGGTGGCGCTGAAATAGTCTGGCGGAACGCCTGCAACAGTCAGGAGCTTGCCTTTTCTGTCCACAGAGAACTGCTTCTTGTTTGCCCAGAGGTCCACGCTGTCGTATGCAATAAATATCGGCAGGTCGCCGACTATCTTGATTCCTCTTTCGTGTGCATAGTCCCTTATTGCCATCCACTGTTTGAAGAAGAGGAACTGAATGAACTTATAGAAGGTCACCTCAGATTCCAGCTTCTCGGTCCATTCCTTAATGGCCGTTCTTTTTCTGAAGGCAATGTCTTCAGGCCACTCTGCCCAAACGCGCCCCTTATGGAAATCCTTAACCGCCATAAAAAGGGCATAGTCATCCAGCCAGTTTTTGTGTGCTTTAGAGAACTGGGCAAATTCCTTTGTAAGGGCTTCATGGCGCGTCTTTGAGAAGTTCTTAAAAGCTTTCCTTAATAGGGAGAACTTGAAAGGAATTACCCTTCCAAAGTCGATCTCACGTGGGTTAAAATCGGGGACTTCCTCCAGATCCTTTCCCTGCATAAGGCCGTCCTGAACCAGCATGTCGGGGCTGATTAAGAGCGGGTTTCCTGCAAAAGCGCTGAATGTCTGATAAGGCGAGTCGCCATATCCTGTAGGCCCTAAAGGGAAGACCTGCCAGATCTTCTGTCCGGCTGCCTCAAGGAAGTTAATGAAATTATAAGCCTCATAGCCCAGATCTCCTATTCCGAAACGCCCCGGAAGGGATGTCGGGTGGAGCAAAATACCGGCTGATCGTTCAAGCATTGTTATCCTCTTTTATGAAAGTAAATATTTGGAATTTATAGTTTAATAATTTCGTTTTACTTAAGGGATATAAGCTATAAAAGAATCCATTTAAAAGGCAAATTTTTTGAAAAAATATTTAGGACAAAATTTTTTAAAAAAGTTTTTGATAATAAAAAAAAATAACTATTTTGTATTCAGTCATTAGCAAAATCCTACCAGCCTAATGCTCATAAAAACCTAAACTCTTAAAGAGGGCTTCAACATGGCAGTTTCTTTAAGAGTATTCTTACAAAAATTTTGCTTTTTAATTTGTTGTTATTTTACTGAAAATTGAGAACCTTAATTGTAAGTTCTACTTACCATTGGTGGTAAATGTTATCCTTACAACGGATAACTTTCATATAAATAAAATTTTGGGAGTTTTCAATGATATTTAACAGAGTATTTACCAAACAGGGGGAAGACCCTTTATCTTCTATCGAGTTTCAGAAGAGAACCTCAGAGATAAAGAACCCCGACGGGTCGATAGTCTTCCGAATGGAAGATGTTATTGTACCTTCGGGCTGGTCGCAGGTGGCAACAGACATCATTGCCCAAAAGTATTTCCGGAAGGCCGGAGTACCAAAGCTGCTCGTAAAGTCGAGCGAAAAGGGAGTGCCGCACTGGCTCCAGCCTTCAAAGGCCGACGAGGGAAAACTCAGCCAGCTGCCGGATAAGGAAAAGTTTACCTCAGAGACCGATTCAAGACAGGTCTTCTCAAGACTGGCAGGATGCTGGACATACTGGGGCTGGAAAGCCGGCTACTTCGATAAGGAAGAAGATGCCAGAAACTTCCACGATGAAATGCTCTATATGCTGGCCAGCCAGATGGCCGCTCCCAACAGTCCGCAGTGGTTTAATACAGGCATCCACTGGGCTTACGGTATTGAAGGCCCTTCACAGGGGCACTTTTATGTTGATTATAAGACAGGCAAGCTTACAATATCTTCCGATGCATATACGCATCCGCAGCCTCATGCATGCTTTATCTTATCTGTAAATGACGACCTCGTAAACGAGGGAGGCATAATGGATCTCTGGACCAGGGAAGCCCGCCTCTTTAAGTACGGCTCAGGAACGGGAACAAACTTCTCCAACATCAGGGGCGCCAATGAGCCTTTAAGCGGGGGAGGAAAGTCCTCGGGACTCATGTCATTCCTCAGGATAGGCGACCGTTCGGCAGGCGCAATCAAGTCTGGCGGAACAACACGCCGCGCCGCCAAGATGGTCACCCTAGACATGGATCACCCGGATATTGAAGAATTTGTAAACTGGAAAGTGATTGAGGAACAGAAAGTTGCCTCACTTGTTACAGGTTCCAAACTCTGCAATCTTCACCTGAACAGAATTATGAAGGCATGCTACGATGAGCATCCTGAAAACGACCGCTTCAATAAGAAGCTGAACCAGAAACTTAAGGCTGCCGTTCTGGAAGCCCGCAAGGCGCTCGTTCCCGATAACTATATAGAAAGAGTAATTCAGCTCGCAAAGCTGGGCTTTACTTCAATTGAATTCCCGGAATATGATACCGACTGGAATTCAGAGGCATATGCCACCGTTTCAGGGCAGAATTCAAACAACTCCATAAGAGTTACAAACCAGTTCATGCGCGCCGTTATTACAGACAGCAACTGGGACCTCATCTGGAGAACTGAAAAGAAGAAGGCAAAAGAGGAAAACAGGAAGCCCAAGGGGTTCAAATCCATTAAGGCCAGAGATCTCTGGAACGATATAGCCTATGCGGCATGGGCTTCGGCTGACCCGGGCCTGCAGTACCATACTACAATAAACGAATGGCACACATGCCCTGAAGACGGGGAAATAAAGGCTTCAAACCCCTGCAGTGAATATATGTTCCTGGACGATACGGCCTGCAACCTGGCTTCACTTAACCTTGTGAGGTTCTATGACGCAGAGAAACAGAAGTTTGACATCGAGGCCTTCCGCCATGCTTCAAGACTCTGGACGGTAGTGCTTGAAATAAGCGTTCTTATGGCACAGTTCCCGAGCAAGGAAATAGCCAAAAAGAGCTATGAGTTCAGAACTCTGGGTTTGGGATACGCAAATTTGGGATCACTTTTAATGCTTCAGGGCATTCCATACGACAGCGATCAGGCTGCCGCTACTTGCGGAGCAATTACTGCAATTATGCACATGACTGCCTATGCAGCTTCGGCTGAAATGGCAAAACAGCTCGGGCCTTTTGAAGCCTATGAGAGGAATAAGGAAAATATGCTGCGCGTTGTAAGAAACCACAGACGTGCAGCCTATAACGTCCCTAATGAAGAATATGAAGGGCTTTCCATCTACCCGATGGGAATTAACCCTAAGAACTGCCCATCCGACCTTCTTAAGGCGGCAAGGGAAGATGCCGAAAAGGCACTGGATCTTGGTACAAAATACGGCTTTAGAAATGCACAGGTGACCGTAATTGCTCCTACCGGAACAATAGGTCTTGTAATGGACTGCGATACTACCGGCATCGAGCCCGACTTTGCGCTCGTTAAGTTCAAGAAGCTTGCAGGCGGCGGCTACTTCAAGATTATTAATCAGTCCATTCCGCCGGCCTTAAAACGCCTCGGATACAACCAGGAACAGATAAACGAAATTGTTAAGTACGCCAAAGGCGCCGGCAGCCTTAAAAACTGTCCTTATATCAATCATGAATCTCTTAAGAGCAAAGGCTTTACAGACGAAGCGCTTGAAAACCTGGAGATGGTTCTGCCTTCGGTATTCGAAATAGGCTTTGCATTTAACCGCTTCATCTTAGGCGAGGAATTCTGCACAAAGCACCTGGGCTTTACAAAAGAACAGTTGAGCGCATGGGATTTCGATATGCTCTCAGCCCTCGGGTTCTCAAAGCAGGAAATCTCAACTGCAAACGATTATGTCTGCGGCACAATGACTGTTGAAGGAGCCCCGTTCTTAAAGCACGAGCATTATCCGGTCTTTGACTGCGCCAGCAAGTGCGGCAAAAAGGGTACAAGATTTATTAAGACAGGAGCCCACATTAAGATGATGGCTGCAGCTCAGCCTTTCATCTCAGGCGCTATCTCTAAGACAATAAATCTTCCTAATCAGGCCACTATTGACGACATTAAAGCTGCGTACATGGATTCCTGGAAGCTCGGCCTTAAGGCCAACGCCCTTTACCGCGACGGCAGTAAGCTTTCACAGCCTCTTAACACGGTTGCCGTTGAGGAATATGAAAGCATCATGGAAGCCAAGGACGACAGCGACATTATTAAAGTTGCCGAGAAGATCATTCACCGCTACATCGCCAAAAGACGCCGCCTTCCCGACAGAAGAACAGGCTATACACAGAAGGCCAAGATCAACGGCCAGTCGGTTTACATCAGAACCGGAGAATACGAAAACGGCCAGCTGGGCGAGATCTTTATAGATATGCACCGCGAAGGCGCTGCTTTCAGAAGCCTTTTGAACTGCTTTGCAATTTCAATTTCCTTGGGCCTGCAGCACGGCGTGCCGCTTGAGGAATTTGTGGATGCATTTGTATTTACACGTTTCGAGCCTAGCGGAATGGTTTTAGGAAACGACAAGATCAAGATGGCAACTTCAGTTATCGATTACATATTCAGGGAACTTGCTGTAAATTACCTGGGGCGTAACGACCTGGCTCATGTGGCTCCTGAGGACAGGGGACACAGCGCTCAGCCTGAAGAGTTCGAAAGCGAAGAGGTCATAAGCGAGAGGTTTGTTGAACTCAATTCAAGCGATATTAAACTTCCGGATAATATTAAGCTTCCGCGCATGAAGCCGGATGCCACAATTAAAATAGTCACGAAGCCCAAGACCGATCCAATGACAAGCAAAATCAAGGAAGCGCGTGAAAAAGGCTACACGGGCGACGTCTGCACCGAGTGCGGCAGCATTACCATGGTCCGCAACGGCACATGCCTCAAATGCATGACCTGCGGCAGCACCTCGGGCTGCAGCTGAGACAACTGAATCGTCGTTCAAAATTAAGCCCCGGCAGGATTTTCCCCTCCGGGGTTTTTTATTCCCATTCCCCAGGAGGGGAGCCGGGAACCAGTTCCAGGCCAAAGTGCGGTGCCAGGAACCATTTCCTGGCACCATTTGACCTGAAACGCTTTTTTTTCTCATTTCCTTTGTTATATTTAGTTATTTCCATGTATTTCCCCGAAAACAGCCCGGAAACTAAAAAACTCGTTTTTTCGTTGATTTTTTGCGCTAAAAGTCCTAACTTCACACTCTTAATTAAGTTATGATTTCGGAAAATATAAATATTGTCAGAGACAAAATTCAACGCAGATGCCTTGATTCCAACCGCAATCCTGAGGAAATAAGGCTCGTTGCCGTTTCCAAGAATACAGGCATTGATTCCATCTGCGGGGCTCTTAGGGCCGGAATTTTGGACCTGGGCGAAAATAAGGCGCAGGAACTCAATGAAAAGATTCCCCTTATTGAA
This sequence comes from Ignavibacteriales bacterium, assembly GCA_036261625.1. Classification (GTDB taxonomy): domain Bacteria; phylum Bacteroidota; class Ignavibacteria; order Ignavibacteriales; family SURF-24; genus JAAXKN01. The sequence goes on from DATAKL010000057.1 coordinate 209,943, forward strand.
CAGGAGCTTCCGGAAATTAAAGTGAACTGGCATTTCCTCGGACACCTTCAGACAAATAAAGTTAAATATGTGGTGCCTAAGGCATACCTGATCCATTCCGTAGACTCAATCCGCCTGGCTGAGGAAATTAACTCTCAGGCCGTGAAACTGGGCAAAGTCCAGAAGATCTTACTCGAAGTCAATACTTCTGAGGAAGCTTCAAAATACGGACTGAAAGATGAAGAGGAACTCCTCAGACTTGCTGAAGAATGCAGAAAGCTTCCGGCCGTTGAGCTCCTGGGACTTATGACAATGGCACCTTTTACAGATGAGGAAAGCCTTGTCAGGAAAAGTTTTTCCAAATTGCGTAACTTGAAACTTATGATGAATGAAAAAGGCTTTAATTTGAGTGAGCTGTCAATGGGTATGACACATGATTATGAAATAGCTATAGAGGAAGGTGCTACTATGCTTAGGATTGGAACTGCAATTTTCGGTGAACGCGATTACTCAAAAAGCTGGAGGGAACAATGAAATATACCCCCCTTAGCATTAAAAGCCAGCAGTTTAAGAAATCTGTTCGCGGCTACGATAAAGACGAGGTAACTGTATTCCTGGAACGCCTTGCCGAGGAATTTGAAAAGCTTGCAGGCGAAAACGAAAGCCTGAAGAAAGATCTCGAGAAGGCCAATCAGAAAATTACCGAGTTTAGAAAAATTGAAAAGAACCTGCAGGAGACACTCCTCAAGGCTAATGAGTCCTCATCCAAAGCGGTTGAATCGGCCAGAAAACAGACTGCCCTTATAGTCAAAGAGGCTGAAATCAAGGCTTCCCAGATTGTGGAAAAAGCCAAGGCCGATGCCGATAAAGTACGCAATGCAGTCCTTGCTTTAAGAGAGGAAAGAAACCTGATAATTGCAAAGCTTAAAGCGCTCCTGAATTCACAGGCGGGACTTCTGGAAATGAAGCTTGAAAATACGGAAAGGGAAAAGCCCCTGGAAAGGAAATCATCCGAAAGCCAAAACTTAAATCTTAATATAGACGATATACTGGAAAAATTACTATGAGCGAACTTACACAAAAAATCAACGAAACCCTTAAGGTTATAAGGGAAAAAGTTTCAGGCCAATACGAGGTGGGAATTATTCTTGGCACTGGTCTTGGCGGTCTGGTTAAGGAGATTAAGATCGAGGCTGAAATTGAATACGGCGATCTGCCTCATTTTCCTCTTTCAACAGTTGAATCGCACAACGGAAAACTGATCTTCGGATCAATTAATGGAAAGAAGGTTGTTGCCATGCAGGGACGCTTTCATTACTATGAAGGCTACTCGATGCAGCAGATCACCTACCCTGTAAGGGTGATGAAGTTTCTTGGCGTTAAGACGCTTCTGGTATCAAATGCCTGCGGAGGCATGAATCCACTCTTCAGACGCGGAGATATAATGCTGATGACGGACCATATCAACCTCCTTGGCGATAACCCACTGATCGGAAAAAATGAGGATGAACTGGGACCCCGTTTCCCCGATATGAGCGAACCCTACAACCATGAGCTCATAAACCTGGCTGAAAAGATCGCTCTTGAAAATAAGATCAAGGTTCAGAAGGGAGTCTATGTTGCTGTCCCGGGTCCGAACCTCGAAACCAAAGCCGAATACAGATTCCTGCGCCAGACCGGCGCCGACGTGGTCGGTATGTCCACAATACCCGAGGATATAGTTGCAAACCATATGGGTATGAAGGTCCTTGGCTTCAGCATTATAACCGACGAGTGTTTCCCGGACGCCTTAAAGCCCGTTGACATAAAGGAAATCATTGAAGCTGCAAATCAGGCTGAACCTAAGATGACTTTCATTATGAAAGAAGTCATAAAGAATTTATGAAAAGGAAGACAAAACCATATTACTATGCCGCGCCCCTTTTACTGGGGGTCTTTATGTTCGGATCGAATTTCCTCCAAACGAAGCTCTTTTCCTTCGGCGATCTTAACTTTGCGGTCTGGTTTGTACTTTCGGTGTTCTCGTTTGCCTGCGGATGGCTCATAGACAAGACGCTGAACTGGAAAGCAGGCGGAAAAGTGGTCTTTGCCGTAATTGTGGCAACAACAGCTACAAGCGTACTCATGGTCACTTTCTTCAGAGAGTATTTTTCGTCAAATGAACTTGTCACTGAAAACCTTATATTATATAGTTTACGCAACGTTGTCTTAGGATGTATGGGATTTTTCGGTATGGCAGTAGCCGAGGTGTTTGTACTCCAGAAGGAAGTTGTAAGCCTTAACAACAGAATAGACGCATATGAAAGTATGGTGGCCAATGCCCAGAAGGAAGCCGAACTTAAGATAAAGGAGGCTCAGCTCAATGCGCAGATGATCCTGAGGGATGCGGAAATGGAAGCAAAAGAGCACCAGGAGAAAAAAGCCAAAATTGAAAAGGACCTGAAGGAGTTCATTCAGGTAGAGCGCGAGCTCATTAGGAAGTACGAGGAAAATGAGTAAAAAAATTTTAAGAAATAATTGATATTTAGCAATAGATTTTTAATAATTAATATTTAACACAAAAATAAAAACATGTTTAAGCAGAATCCTGAAAAAATAAATTATTCTGAAATAGAAGAGAGAATCTTAAAGTTCTGGCAGGATAATAACATCTTCGAGAAGAGCGTAAGTTCAAGAAGCGATAATAAACCTTTTACATTTTATGAAGGGCCTCCGACGGCAAACGGAAAACCAGGCATTCACCACGTGATGGCAAGAACATTAAAAGACCTTGTCTGCCGTTATAAAACCCTTCAGGGATATCAGGTCCACCGTAAGGCCGGTTGGGATACGCACGGACTGCCGGTTGAAATTGAAGTTGAAAAACAGCTCGGCATTAAGAATAAAAGTGAAATTAAGGACTACGGCGTGGAAAAGTACAACAAGGCATGCCGTGATTCTGTGTTTACATATACCGACTTGTGGGAGAAGATGACAAAACGCATGGGTTACTGGATCCGCCTGGAAGACGCATACGTAACCTGCACAAATGATTATATAGAATCGGTATGGTGGGCGCTTAAGACCTTGTATGACAAGGGTCTTATATATAAGGATTATAAGGTTGTACCTCAGGATCCCAAAAGTGAAACCGTTCTTTCGTCACACGAACTGGCTCTTGGCTACAGAGAAACCAAGGACCCTTCGGTTTACGTGGTAATGAAACTTAAAGATTCAGAGCTCACGAAGGAAGGAACAACTTACTTCCTCGTCTGGACGACAACACCCTGGACACTCATTTCAAACGTCGCCCTTGCCGTGGGACCGGATATAGATTACGTAAAGATTAAACTTAAAGATGAGTACCTCATACTTGCCAAAAGCCGCCTTTCAGTTGTGGAAGGGGACTATGAGATCGTTGGCGAATATAAGGGAACTGACCTCTCAGGGCAGGAATATGAACAGATTTTTAACTATGTAAAGCCGAATAAAAAAGCTTTCTTTGTCATTGAAGCTGACTTTGTCAGTACGGAAGACGGTTCCGGTATTGTTCATATCGCTCCTGCCTTCGGTGCCGACGACTACGAGGTCTCGAAGAAGTATGATCTTCCGATGCTGCAGCCTGTTACAAGAAGCGGACTATTTACCGAACAGGTTACCGATTTTGCAGGAAGGTTCGTCAAGGATGCTGACAAGGATATAATTATTAAACTCAAGGAAATGGGACACCTGTTCAAAAAGGAAACCATCACCCACTCATATCCCTTCAGCTGGCGTCATCAGGACGTGCCGATCATTTACTATGCAAGGGAATCCTGGTTCATAAGAACTACTTCCATTGCAGACAAGATGGTTGCTCTTAATAAGCAGATCAACTGGATTCCGCCAGAAGTCGGTTCGGGCCGCTTCGGAAACTGGCTCGAGGAGAATAAGGACTGGGCTTTGTCGCGCGACCGCTTTTGGGCTACACCCCTTCCGATCTGGATCTCGGAAGACGGAGGCGACATGATGGCCATAGGAAGCATTGAAGAGCTTAAGGAAGGTTTCGTTGAAAAAGACGGCAAGAGAGTCTCGGTACGCGACCTGGATAACATAGACCTTCATAAGCCATATGTTGATGAGATCTTCTTCGAGCGCAACGGGAAAATTTATAAGAGGACTCCTGAACTCATAGACGTTTGGTTCGATTCGGGCTCAATGCCTTTTGCTCAGTACCATTACCCGTTTGAAAATCAGGAAACATTTAAGGAGAACTTCCCGGCAGACTTCATCTGCGAGGGAATTGACCAGACAAGAGGCTGGTTCTATACTCTGCATGCAATTTCCACCATGCTTTTCGACAGCATGGCTTATAAGAATCTGATCGTAAATGAACTGATACTGGACAAAAACGGCATGAAAATGTCCAAGTCCAGAGGCAATACGGTCGATCCTTTTGCACTCTTTGACAAGTACGGAGCCGACGCTACCAGGTGGTATCTCGTTACAACAAGCCCGCCCTGGAAGCCGACACTCTTTGACGAGGAAGGAATTGTTGAAGTACAAAGGAAATTTTTTGGTACATTAATAAATACGTATTCTTTCTTTGCATTATATGCTAATATTGATAACTTCGAGTTTAAGGAAGACCTGATCCCCTACAAGGAAAGGCCTGAAATCGACAGGTGGATCATCAGTAAGCTCTCAAGTGTTGTTTCTGAATACAAGGAACTCATGGATTCCTACGATGTGACAAAGGCTGCAAGACTGGTGGCTAATTTTACCATAGACCAGCTTTCCAACTGGTACGTTAGACGCAGCCGAAGAAGGTTCTGGAAAAGTGATATGAACAAAAACAAGCTTTCTGCATACCAGACCTTGTATGAATGCCTCATTACTGTTTCAAAGCTTGTCAGCCCGTTTGCTCCTTTTATTTCAGAGGAAATTTACAGGAGCCTTAACGAGGCAACAGGAAGAGAAAAATTTGAGTCGGTACACCTTTCAGATTTCCCGGTTTCTTCTTATTATGAAAAAGAGCTGGAAGATAAGATGGATATTGCTCAGAAGGTGGTATTCATAGCCCGTTCAATGAGAGCCAAGAATAATCTGAAGATCAGGCAGCCGCTCCTGAAGATTATGGTTGCCGTGGATAAAGCCAGCAGGGATGCTGTTACGAAGATGAAAGATGTGATATTAGAGGAGATTAACGTAAAAGATTTAGTTGTACTGGAAGATGATTCGGAGATAGTAAATAAATCGGCAAAACCGAATTTCAAATCTATCGGACCGAAGTTCGGCAAGAAAGCAAATCCTGTGGCAAATGCAATAAGGGGCTTTGGAAAAGAAGAGATCATAAAGCTTGAAAAAGGCGGAAGCGTAACTGTAGCCGTCGACGGCGAGGAAATTGCCGTTACCCCCTCTGAGGTTGAGATAGTCAGCACTGAAATCCAGGGCTGGCTTGTTGAAAGTCTTGAGGGTGTTACGGTTGCGCTCGATACCGAGCTTACGGATGAACTTCTCTCTGAAGGCCTTGCACGTGAGTTTGTTAACAGAGTTCAGAACATGAGAAAGGATATGGGTCTTGAGGTTACTGACAGAATAACAATCGGCTTTAAGGGTGATGAAGGCCTCAGAAAGGCAGTTCTCTCCTTCAGCGATTATATTGTCAGTGAGACTCTGGCTGAAAGCCTCAGCTCTGAAACTGAATTGAAGGACGGCTACTCCCAGGATTGGGAAGTAGGTGAATATAAATGTTCCATAAGTATTAAAAAGATGGATGCTTAACTTTGTAGAACCAGGAGGCCCAAAAATGGCAACTAAATCTGACCCTAAGAAAGTAAAGAAAACTGCAGCAGAAAAACCAAAGGCAGCCAAGGCTGCATCTAAGAGCAGTTCCGGCAAGAGCAACGGTACTGCTAAGACTGCTGCCGTAGCCAAAAAGGCAGGAAAGGCTGCTGTTAAAGAAAAAGAACAGCCCAAAAAGAAAGCAGTTCAAACTAAAGTTAAGGATGTTATGAAAAAGGAAAAGAAGAAGGAACCCGCAAAGGAAAAAGAGACGGTAAAGGCAAATAAGCTTGCGGTAAAAGAGGGGCAGATTACAGTCAGCGAGCAGAGACCTGCCCCCAAGGACAGTGATACTACCGAAGTAATGGTTACTTCGCCGAAGAAAAACGTACGCAAGATTAAGGGCTACGGAAAAGAGGATCTTGAGTATTTCAAGAAAATAATTCTTGATAAGCGCAATGAGATCATTGAACAGCTGCAGAACCTGCGCGAGCAGATGATGGACCCGACAACAGGGCAGTATGTCAACGAGAATTCACCTTACTCGCTTCATATGGCTGAGCAGGGTACAGATGCCATGGAAAGAGAAAAGATATTCCTCTGGGCCCAGAGGGAAAATAAGTTCCTGGGCTACCTGGATGACGCGCTTCATAGAATTGAAAACGGCACCTACGGAATCTGCATCGAATGTATTGACGAGCCGCAGAACCTGTGCCCGACGTGCCCTTTGATTGCTAAGGAAAGACTGGCAGCCGTACCGCACAGCCAGCTGTGCCTGCCTGTTAAACAAAGACAGGAAAAGAAGTAAGCAGCAGGAAGTAAGTAACTGGAAGATCTGAAACCTAAAGAAAGAGCATAACTTGAGAGTATTATTTGTCTCCCTATTCATCGTAATAATCGATCAAGTTTCAAAACTGTTCGTTAAGGGTTTTTCTATACCTTTGCTTAATATTAATTATCCCGGAATTTCATACGCTGAGCAGCATGATTTTCTGGGATCATTTCTGAAGATTACATTTATTGAAAATCCCGGTATGGCATTTGGGATCGACCTGGGAAGTGCTTCCAAACTGTTTTTATCCCTGTTCTCGATTGTTGCCTCCATAGGCATTATACTTTACCTCTACAGGATCAGACGTGAAGGAATAAAAGTAAGAATGGCTCTTGCGCTTATACTGGGAGGAGCCATTGGTAATCTTGTCGACCGTGTCTTCTACGGCGTTTTTTACGGATACGGTCCGTTGTTTTACGGAAAAGTTGTGGATTTTTTTCAGATTAAGATCGCAGGCATTAATTTTCTAGGCTATAATCTGGATAACCTGCCGGTCTTTAACGTCGCTGATGTTTCTGTTACTGCCGGCGTCGTTCTCCTTATAATCTTCAGCGGAAGGGCCTCAGAGGAAGCTACCGCAGGTGAGGATGCAAAAGAAGGCGGCAAAGCTGCAGAAGATAATTTAGGCGGCAAACCATTAAGCTGATTTTTTAAGCCAAGCTGATTTTTAGAAGCTAATTATTTAAGGCGCAAATTTTGAGAGCATTATTCGCATCACTGTTTATAGTTATTGTTGACCAGATCACAAAGCTTTATATAAAAGGCTTTAATATTCCTGCCCTGCATCTGCACCACGACGGGATGATTTACGGCGACCACCGCAAACTGATAGGCAACTTTCTCAGAATTACTTTTGTCGAAAATCCGGGAATTGCTTTCGGCATCGATCTTGGAATTTCTTCCAAACTGTTTTTGTCACTCTTCTCAATTGCCGCCAGTATCGGCATCATATACTACCTTTATAAGGTAAGAAACGACCGCTTTATACTGCGCTTTGCGCTTGCCCTCATTTTAGGAGGAGCAGTCGGAAACCTCATTGACCGCGTCTTCTACGGCGTCTTCTACGGCTATGCCCCGCTTTTCTTCGGCAAAGTGGTGGATTTTATAGACGTCGACTTTTTTGACGTTAACTTCTTCGGATATACTTACGACCGCTGGCCGATATTCAACGTTGCCGATATGGCCGTATCGATCGGCGTACTGCTTCTTGTGGCATTCAGCTTTAAGACGAAACCCGCTGCACAGACTGAAGAAGCCGAGACTCTGCAGCAACACGAGAAGTAAAATTCAAAGACCCGAAAAAATGAACCCCGGAATTATATGACAAACCTGATAACAGAAAAAAATTACAGGTTTGAGGCCCCGCCCGGCAAGAAGAAAGAACGAATTGACGTATATATTACGAACCTCATAGAAAACGCCACGCGCTCCAAAGTGCAGAAGCTCATTGAGGCAGGTATGGTTCTGGTAAACGGAGCCGCGGTTAAACAGAACTTCAAGATTTCTGCCGGGGATGTTGTAGACGTCAGAATCCCTATTGCGCCGCGCCCGGAAAATACAATGCCAGAGGAAATACCGCTCGATATAATTTACGAAGATGATTACCTCATTGTTGTAAACAAGCCTGCCGGCATGGTGGCCCATCCGGCCTACGCAAACTACACGGGAACACTTGTAAATGCTCTTCTGCATCACTCTCAGAAATTAAGCAATGTGAATGAAGCCGGGCGCCCGGGAATTGTGCACAGGATCGACAAGGATACAAGCGGTATTCTTGTGGTTGCAAAGGATGACGTAACGCACGCAAAGCTGGCCGCACAGTTTTCTAAGCACACTATTGAAAGGGAATACTGGGCCGTCTGCTGGGGACTCCTAAAGGAAAAAACTGGTGTTATTGAAAAGAATATTGCCAGGAGCAAAAGCGACAGGAAGAAGTACGCTGTAAGCGAAATGGAAGGGAAGACTGCAATAACGTATTACACTGTGCTTGAAGAGTTTGAATTTGCCTCTTTAATAAAGCTGAATCTTAAGACCGGGAGGACTCACCAGATAAGAGTCCATATGGCTTCAATCAATCATCCCATATTTGGCGACGTGACTTACGGAGGCAATAAGATCGTATACGGGCATGCCCTTCCAAAAATGAAGTCCCGGATCGACAACCTTCTTGAGATTATGCCGCGTCAGGCTCTTCATGCAAAAACGCTCGGCTTTTACCATCCGCACACAGGCGAGCTTGTAAGGTTCGACTCCCCCTTGCCGGAAGACTTCCAATTACTTTTAGAAAAACTGAAAAATGAATAGCCCCCGATCTTCCGAGAATCTGGGGCTAAAGCCCCGAGGGATTTTGGGGATCGCATATTCCACGAGCCAAAGCTCGTGGCTATTCATAGAAATCTAGGCCTGGACGTCGGACCATCTTTCCACGGCTTCCGGAAAGGGCTCGAGGGCTCTCGGGACCGCCCCGTGCAGGTATGAAATAAGAACACCGTAGTTCACAATGGGCACTTCCATCAGCCTGGCCTCGTTTAAGCGGACCTGCATCTGACGCCTTGTCATCATGCAGCCGCCGCAGTGAATTATCAGCCTGTAGTCTGATAAGTTTTCAGGGAAATCGGCTCCGTTTTTAACATCAAACTGAAACTTCTTTTTCGTGTAATGTTCAAGCCACCTGGGAATCTTTATCCTTCCAATGTCCCCATCCTGCACGTGGTGCGAGCAGGCCTCGGCAATTAGAATCCTGTCGCCGTCCTTTAATTCTTCAACTCTTCTTATACCCCCGACAAACACAGGAAGGTCCCCTTTATGGCGCGCCATGAGGATTGAAAATGTAGTCAGCCTTACCTCTTCCGGCACCAGCGCTGCCACATTCATAATGGCCTGACTGTCGGTTACAACAAGTCTTGGCTGCTCCTTGAGAAGACTGAGGGCCTTTGAGAGCTCACTGTCTTTGACAGTAAGCACAATGCAGTCCTCATCCAGTGCCTCCCTTATAGTCTGAACCTGCGGTAAAATAAGGCGCCCTTTGGGTGCTCCAAGGTCAATTGGAACAACAAGAACAACCACGTCGCCCGGCCTTACAAGGTCTTTTATCAAAGGAGGCTCAGATTCATGGGGGATTAAAGACATAACTTTTTCCTTTAACTCTGTTATGCCTTTGTTATCCCTGCAGGAAACAACTATTGTACTGACATTCATCTCTTTCAGCTCCTGGATAAGAGACTTATTAAGACCCATGTCGGCCTTGTTTACTGCAGCTAGCCAGGGAATATTAAGTTTATGAAGGCGGCTGATGAGAAGTTTCTCATCCCCGGACAAATTCTTTGAAGCATCAAGCACAACAATTGCAAAGTCGGCTGAAGAAATGGCTTTCAAGGACTTGCTTATTCTCTTCTGGCCAAGCTCTCCCGTGTCGTCGATGCCTGCCGTATCCACAAGCACAACGGGGCCGAAGGGCAAAAGCTCCATTGCTTTTTTTACGGGGTCCGTAGTAGTGCCCGGAATATCGCTTACGATACAGAGGTCCTGCCCTATAAATGCGTTAACAAGTGAAGATTTCCCGGCGTTGCGCATTCCGGCAAAGACAATGTGTTTTCTTTCTGACTGTGGTATATTATTCAAATGGTTCTTCCTCCAGGCTGTGCATTATACTCAAATGTCCAAATAATAATGCAAATATATTGAAAAAGAATTTAAATGCATCTTAAAAAAATGCAACAAAAAAGCCCCCGGTGAAAACTGTCACCGGGGGCTTAAAGTTAAGTATTAGTCTTAACTTAGAAAGAATAACGTGCGCCTAACTGCATCTGATAGCGTGAGGCAATGAAGTCATTCTGGAACGGATCAGACTTATCCTTAAAGCTGAATACCGGTTTCTTATTGGCATCAACTCCAAGATACTTGATAACGCTGTCGTTCTGGAAGTTAACTGATTTTACCCATCCCCAGTTGGATTTGATCAGGTTGGGGAGGTTAAGAACGTCGAGAGATATTTCGAACTGGTGTCCTGCAAAAAGCGGAACTTCCTGTACAAACCTGAAGTCGATCTGGTGTGACCACGGTGCATAAGCGCCGTTGCGTTCCATGACCTGTCCGCGGTGTTCTTTCAGGTAGTTATCCCTGTTAATATAACCCTCAAGAGCCTGTGCCATAGCAGGATCTGCTACGAAAGCCTTTGTAGTCTTATCGATTGAACCGAGCTGTATTTCAGCAGGATCCAAAGCATTCTTAGGAACGTAGATCATATCGTTTGTGTAAGCTCCATCGCCGTTTACGTCGCCGTCATATGTATAGGAGAAGGGCAGACCTGACTGGCCGTTGTAGTACAGGGTGAATGTGCTCTTGTAGTTTGTAAAGAATTCAGCTGTGTAAGAAAGAGCTACAAGAATACGGTTACGGATTTCGAAGTTTGAGGTTGCAAGATCCGGATTGTTAGGATCGTTGGTAACCGGGTTATATCTCCACTGTGAGAGCGCCTGGCTTGAAACAGTGCTGTTCAGGTCTTTTGCTCTTGTGTAGGTATAGGCAACATTTGTATATAAACCTATCGGGAGTGTGCCCTGGACCTGTGCTGTAACGTTATACTGGTAACCCTTGCTCGTATTCTTCATAAGAACAACGTTTGTAAAAGCAGGGCTGTAGCCCCTTGTGCCGTATGAGAAAGATGTTCTTCCGGGATCACCTGCACCTGACTTGAACTCTCCGACCGGGCGGATATTAATATCCTGGTATGTAAGGTCATTGACAGACTTTGAATAGATAGCTTCCAGTGTACCTGTAAGACCGAAAGGCAGCTGCTGGTCAACTGCAGCATCCACACGAGCTACCTGAGGCATCTGGAAATTGCCCGAGGTCAGATCAACTTCTGACTGCTTGATTGCCGTCAGGTTTCTTGGCTGATTATTTGGATCAGAGCTGAACTTGAAGTCGTTCGGCAGTCCTCTTCCAGAACTGAGGTCGATTCTTCCGAATTCAACGCCTGTGTTGCCGTACTGGTTTGAAATCCAAACATAAGGAATTCTTCCGGTAAATATACCTGCGCCGCCGCGGATCTGAGTTGTACGGTCGCCGTTAACATCCCAGTTAAAGCCGAATCTGGGTGAAAAGAGAATTTTGCCGCTTGGAACCTTGTCTGTGCCAAGATCCATTCCCTGACCGATTGCAAATACGCTGTCTATGGTAGCATTATATGCCGGTTTATCGGGGAAAATTGGAGCATCGACTCTTAAGCCGAATGTCAGTTTCATATTCTGAGAAACTGACCACTCATCCTGTGCGTAGAGACCGAACTGGAAAGCGCTGAAGTGAGCTGATTCCTTCGGGTCGCCTGTATTTGAGAAGCTCAGCTGATAACGCGACGGATTGCCTGCTTCTAAGTCGGCCATGCTGTTGAATTCATAGTAGCCGTAAAGGTTACGGATAAAGAGGTTTCTGAACTTATAGAATTCGTTGTGTGTACCGACTGTGATAACGTGTGCTCCTGTAAAGTAGGAGAAGTTGTCTGTAAGTTCAAATATATCCTGGTCGAGCTGGTTTGCCTGCGAATATTCTTCGGCGCCGGCTTTGAGTGTAAAGCCCGGAATTGATGATCTTACAAGAATTGAGGGAAATGCCCTTCCTGAAGGATCGCGTGTATCCCTTATTCTAGTATAGCCGGCAATAAGTTCGTTAGACATGGTGTTGCTGAAAGTGCTGCTCAACTGTAAAACCGAAGAGTTTGTGTTTGTGTTGAACTGATACATTCTGTCTGCAAATTCCAGAGTTGAGAGGTTGCGCCCTGTTTTCTGGTCGCTTCCGTCCACAAAATTGTGTCTGAAGGTAAGTTTGTGAGCATCCGAAATGTTGTAGTCGAAGCGCACAAAAAGTTTGTTTGAAGGACGTTCGGTTGAAAATGAACCGTAGCCTCCCGGATTATAACCGTACTTATTAATCAGGATGTTCTGCATCTGGCTTGCCAGGTTTGCCTTATCTGCAGTATTGCTGCCCTGAGTCAAAGAGAGGTTGTCGGCAGGATCTGTACGGCGTGTAAACTCACCGTTTGCAAAGAAGAACAGCTTGTCCTTAATTATCGGGCCGCCTAAGCGGAGACCTGTCTGATATTCGTTAAACTCTGTAACCTTTGTGTGCTTGTCATCCGGGCTGTAGCCCATGAAGTTCTGATTTCTGTAGTATCCGTAAACTGAGCCTGAGAAGTTGTTGGTACCGCTGCGTGTAATGGCATTGATACCGCCGCCTGTAAAACCGCCCTGGCGGACGTCGTAAGGAGCGATAACAACCTGGAATTCCTGAATGGCGTCGAGGCTTATCGGGTTTGTACCAGCCTGTCCGCCCGGAGTGCCTGATGAACCCAGACCGAAGAGGTCGTTGTACTGAGTACCGTCTATCTGAATATTGTTGAAGCGGCTGTTTCTTCCGGCAGCACTGCTTGAGCGGCCGTCAAACTGAGGTGTCAGTTTTGCGAAATCCTGGAAGCTTCTTGAAACGGTGGGGAATGCCTGAATTTCTTCAACGCCTACGTTGGTTGAAGCGCCTGTGCGGCTGCCGCTGATAACGGCGTTTCTGTCTGCAACTACGCTGACAGTGATGGCCTCGATGCTCTCGGGCACTAATTTAAAGTCGATTGTATAATTCTGTCCTAAACTAAGGTTAACTCCTTCAATAATCTGCGCCTTATAGCCGATAAAAGAAGCCTTTACGGTATAAGGTCCGCCCACGCGCATGTTGCTGATATTGAATTTACCATCAGCACGCGAGGTGGTACCGAACTGAGTGCCGGTTGGAACGTGTACTGCAACTATAACTGCGCCCGGCATGGGCTGCCCGTCGTTGTCGAGAACTGTTCCGTTCATTGCTGCAGTTGTAACGCCCTGTGCAAATGCCTGCGAGGCGCCAAACAAAACAAAAAGAACAAATAAAAGAATTTGTCTACTGACTATTCTCATGATTTCTCCATTTAGGTTGATTAAAAGAACAAATTTTTTAAGAAGAATTAATTAATTTTCCTGTGCAAAAATAAATTAACTAACTTAATTGGCAAGCGGTAAAAACCTTAAAAATTAAGATTTAACAATTATTTAACATTAGAATAACTGTTATATTTTCAAGGAGCTTTACAAAACTTTTCGAAATGCCACGTAAAATTAGGTGCAATTATCCGAAAAGTAAAGTGAAATTTTTTTTATTAATGAGCTGAAAAGATCTGCCGCAAAATTACAAAATGACCCGCGGGTCGGAAATCTATTAAAAATTAAAAATTAAAAATTAAAAAGTGGAGGGCAGGGAGAAAATCAGGTCCCGGCTGAAAAAGGGAATCATTTTTCGTAAATTTAAGGAATTAAAAACAACAGCTGATAAAAAATGTTAGAAGATGTAATTCAAATTGCCAAAGAAGCTGGCGAAATAATTAGAGACGGATACAGAAAGAACTTTACCGTGGAGTTTAAGACAAATTCCTCTAACCTTGTGACGGAAATTGATAAGAAAAGTGAACAGTCCATAATTTCTTTCATAAAGAATAAGTACCCCGGGCACGGAATTATAGCCGAGGAAAGCGGGGCTATTAATATCAATAAAGATGCTGAGTACGTCTGGGTTATTGACCCGCTGGACGGAACGACAAACTTTGCACACGGACTTCCGATATTTTCCGTTTCAATAGGAGTCCAGAAAAAGGGAGAAACCGTCTGCGGCATCGTTTACGACGTCATGCGCGATATGGCTTATACGGCAGAAAAGGGATCGGGATCTTTCTGCAACGGAAGAAAACTTAAGGTAAGCGAAAACGATAACCTCAACTACAGCCTCCTTGTAACGGGATTCCCGTACGACGTGCAGGATAATCCGGGCAAGGTTATGAACTATTTTGCCGCTTTCCTGCATGATGCGCGCGCCATAAGGCGCCTGGGTTCGGCAGCAATAGATTTCTGCTACGTTGCCGACGGAATATTTGACGGCTTCTGGGAGCTCTCGCTCTACCCGTGGGACATCTGTGCAGGACGCCTGGTCTTAGAGGAAGCCGGCGGCATGGTAACAGATTTCGACGGCGTAAAACGCGACATATTCCATAAGCAGATCCTGGCTACCAACGGCCGCGTGCACGAGAGGATGGTCCGGATATTAAAAGAAGCAGGTAGCAGGTAGAAGGTAGTAGGTAGTAGGTAGTAAGTAGTAGGTAGAAGTTTTCTATTTAACTTATAGGGGAAATGATATGCTCGTCTGGGTGTGGATTGTTTTAGCGGTGTCCATTATAATTACAGTTCCCGTTTTTTATAACACTGTAATTACAAAAAAGTGGCGAAATAAGGCCGAAGATGAGGCAAAGAGCTGGTATCTGTGGGGCTTTTACTTTAACCCCAAAGACAGCAGAATGTTTCTGCCTAAAAGGTCGGGACTTGGAATAACAATTAACTTTGCCAACCCCTGGGCTGTTGCAATTTTAATCGTGCTTATAGTTTTAATTATTGCCATTGGTAAAGTAAAACACCAGGGTTAGCCGCCAAAAGTTTCGTTTTAAGCTGAATTTTACGGACCTTAAATTCGGTAAAATTTTTCTTAAAATATTTACTCCGGAAGCCATGGCAGAGCCCCAAATGGAGTTTTAATTTCGGAGGAATTTTTGTATTTTTGCCTGATATGGCAAAAAATATAATTATAACGATAGATGGTCCGGCAGGTTCGGGAAAAAGTACTTCGGCAAAACTTTTAGCCAAACATTTAGGTTTTACTTACCTGGATACCGGGGCAATGTACAGGGCGATAACTTATCTGGCTCTTAAGAAGAACGTAATAAAAGATGAACTCTCAGTAGTCCGGCTCTCTGAAGAGGCAGCAATGGAACTGAGGTTTGTGGACGGGAATACAGGGGTAATCCTCAACGGGGAAGATGTAACTGAAGCTATCCGCTCCTATGAGGTGAACTCAAATGTAAGCGAGGTAGCAAAAATTCCCGGCGTAAGAAGTGCCCTGGTAAAAAAACAGCAGGAAATGGGCAAGAATACAAATCTCGTTGCTGAAGGAAGGGATACCGGAACAGTTGTCTTTCCAAATGCCGATGTAAAGATATTCTTAACTGCCTCTCTTAGCCAGAGAGCCCAGAGAAGACTTAAGGAATTCCAGGCAAAGGGAGAGAACCTTTCACTCGATGAAATTGAAGGGAATATCAAAAAAAGAGATCTGATAGATTCCAGCCGTGAGGTCAGTCCCCTTGTCAAGGCTGATGGTGCAGTCGAAATTGACACCTCAAGCATTTCAATTGATGAGGAAATAACTCTTATTTTAAGTATTGTAGCAGAGAGAATAAACAAAAAGGTAAATTAAAAAAGAAAGCCGTTTTAATGAAGGTTAACATAGATACCAGCGCAGGATTCTGCTGGGGAGTTGTCAGGGCTATTGATTTTGCTGAGATGGAGCTTCAGTCTACAGAAAAAATCTACAGCCTGGGAGACATAATTCATAATGCTGCTGAAGTTAAAAGGTTAAATGAACTCGGAATGGAAACCGTTACGGTCAAGGATTTCCCCAGACTCGAAAGGGGAAGCAAGGTCCTTATCCGCGCCCACGGTGAACCCCCCTCTACCTATCAGGAAGCAATTAAATACGGACTTGAGATAATTGACGCCACATGCCCTGTTGTAGCCAAAGTGCAGGAAAGGATCAGGAAATTTTCCGATAGCGAATTCCAGGTCGTCATATTCGGTAAAAAAGATCATGCCGAGGTCATTGGCCTAAGAGGAGTTACCGGCGATAAGGCCATACTGGTACTTAGTCCCGAAGAAGCCCTGGAAAAAGTGGATTTCTCCAGGAAAACCGTGCTTTTCTCACAAACCACAATGGACCGCGAGACATTTGCCAAAATTGCCCAGGCATTAAAAGAGAGGATCAGTCAGCTCTTTGTAGGATCCATTGAGGAGGAAGCGGCAATTGAATTCCACGCCAAGAATACAATATGCGGACAGGTTTCCGGGCGCGATAAAAGATTAAGGGAATTTGCCCGACAGAACAATGTTATAATCTTTGCTGCCGGGCGCAAAAGCAGCAACGGCAAGGTCTTATTTCACATCGCAGAGGAAGAAAACCCGAGGGTTCATTTTGTAGAGGATGCCGAAGAGATCCTTCCGGAATGGTTCGAAGGGGCAGAAACCGTTGGCATTACGGGCGCCACTTCCACCCCACGGTGGCAGATGGAGAAGATAAAGGCCTACATTGAAAATAATTTTTCTTAAAATAAGATATTTCTAAAGAAACTGCTTATTATTAAATAATTTAGTATTTTAGATATTCTGAATTCGAAAAAAATCTGAGAATCTGCTCCCGCCATGGGCGGGTATAGTAAAGTCATCCTAATTGTTTATGTTAAATTAAATATTACCTGCTTTAACTTGTTTTGATGACTTTGGAGTTAAATGCATGTAAAGACTTATTTTTTGGAGGTCTAATGTCCGAAGAGACAAAAAAGGACGTCAAAGGAAAGGTCAGGTTCTTCAATTCCGATGAGTATTCACAGGAAGAGATGGAAACACTGGCCAAACTCTACTCTCAGTCATTTAAGGATGTAAAAGAGGGTGAGATAATTAAGGGTAAAATTGTAAGCATTCAGGGCGACAGCATTATTCTTGATGTCGGCTTTAAGTCTGAGGGTACAATACCCAAGCAGGAATTTAATGCCGGCGATGAAATCAAGATCGGTGAAGAAGTTGAAATCGTAATCGAAAGCGTTGAGGATCAGGAAGGTAATCTGGTCTTAAGCAAGAAGAGAGCGGACTTCCTCAGGATCTGGAACAAGATAATCAATGCTTATGATACTGGTGAAATTATTCAGGGCAAGATATTAAAAAGAATTAAAGGCGGTATGGTCGTTGACCTCATGGGCATCGAAGCATTCCTGCCAGGCTCTCAGATTGATATTAGACCTGTAAGAGATTTTGATGCCTTCGTAGGCCAGACCATGGACTTTAAGGTTGTTAAGGTCAACGTTCCTACTGAAAACGTTGTCGTTTCACACAAAGTCTTAATCGAGGAAGAGATCTCAGACCAGAGAAAAGCCATACTCGACAGCCTCGAAAAAGGACAGATACTCGAAGGTATCGTTAAGGCAATTACAGACTTCGGTGTCTTTGTGGACCTGGGCGGCGTAGACGGCCTTATCCACATTACAGACTTAAGCTGGGGCAGAATCAATCACCCGAGCGAAGTTGTCAAACTGGATGAAAAGATTAAAGTTGTTGTTACTGATTTCGACATGGAGAAAAAGAGAATCTCTCTTTCACTCAAGCAGCTTCTGCCGCATCCATGGGATAACATCGAAAATAAATATAAAGTCGGCGACAAGGTCTCCGGCAGAGTTGTATCTCTTACTGATTACGGCGCATTTATTGAAATTGAAAAGGGAATCGAAGGCCTCATTCACATTTCAGAGATGAGCTGGACACTGCATATTAAACATCCTTCACAGTTTGTCTCAATGGGACAGGTTGTTGAAGCTGTTATTCTTAGTCTGGATAAAGACGAGAAGAAGATTTCCTTAGGCATGAAACAGCTCGTTCCGGATCCATGGACAGAGCTCATGCAGAAGTATCCTGTCGGCAGCAAGCACACAGGCATTGCACGCAATCTTACCAATTTTGGCGTGTTCGTTGAACTTGAACCGGGTGTTGACGGTCTGGTACACATTTCAGACCTCTCATGGACAAAGAAGATCCGCCATCCCGGGGAAGTTGTCAAGAAAGGCGAAAAGATTGACGTTATCGTCCTGGGTGTTGATACAGAACAGAGAAAGATATCCTTAGGCCACAAACAGGTCCAGGATAACCCCTGGGATACTTTCGAGAAGAACTATGCAATCGGCACAATTACAGAAGGCAAGGTTGTCAGAATCATTGAAAAAGGTCTGATTGCCGAACTTCCTGCAAAAGTGGACGGCTTTGTTCCTGCTACACAGCTTTCAACTGCAAAGCTGAAGAACATCGCTTTCTGCTTCCCGGTTGAAACAGTCCTTCCTCTTAAGGTTGTGGAATTCGACAAGGAAAACAAGAAGATCGTTCTTAGCGCTCTCGGTGCTCTGAAAGAAAAGTCAGATGCCGAAATCTCAGAATATATCACAAGACACAAGCTTGAAAAAGTTTCTGTTGAAGATATAAAGAACGCTAATGCCGATACTGTTGATCCTTCAGACATTCCGAACCTGGAAGGTCCTGAAGAACCGGCTCAGGCAGAGAAGTCTGCTGAAAAATCGGCTGATAAGGCATAATTAACCTATTCCAAGGCTGTGGCTGATGTTTTATCCTCTTCATTACGGATAAAAAAGGCCACAGCCTTTTTTTATTTCTATTAAGTTTTAGATAATTCCCTTTTTGAAAGGATTTTGGTGTGCAAGGCAGAGTTGCTTTTTATACGTTAGGTTGTAAGCTGAATTTTTCCGAGACCTCAACAATAGGAACCCAGTTTGTAAAGCGCGGATTCCGGATTGTAGATTTCAAGGACGAGGCTGATGTTTATGTGATTAATACCTGTTCGGTTACAGACAACGCCGATAAGGAATGCCGCCAGGTGGTCAGGCGCGCACTCAGACTTAACCCCAATGCTTTTGTTGCTGTTACGGGCTGCTATGCTCAGTTGAGGCCGGAGGAAATTGCCTCTATGGAAGGCGTCGACGTTGTGCTCGGAAGCAACGAAAAATTCAAACTCTTCAGCTATATTGACGATTTTACAAAGAAAGATTTATCGTGTGTTTATGTTTCCCCGACAGACGAGCTTAATGAAATTAACGGGGCCTTTTCCTCGGAATCTTCAGGCAGAACCAGGGCGTTCCTTAAAATTCAGGACGGATGCGACTATACGTGCTCTTACTGCACGATACCCCTGGCACGCGGCAAAAGCCGCAGCCTCAACCCTGAAGAGGTTCTAAGGAACTTTAAGACCCTCTTGGAAGAAGGCTATAAGGAAATTGTTATTACAGGCGTAAACGTGGGCGACTACGGACGCTCCTTCAAAATGAAGTTCTACGACCTCTTACTCAAAATGGTGGAAGTGCCGGGTGACTTCAGGCTCAGGATCAGCTCAATCGAGCCTAATCTTCTTACAGATGAAATACTGGAGCTGACGCTAAGCAGCAGGAAAATGTGCCGGCATTTTCATATACCGCTTCAGAGCGGAAGTCCCAAGGTCTTAAGACTCATGCAGAGAAGGTATAAACAGGAAGACTACCAGAGGCTGATCCAGAGGGTGGTCGAAAAGATCCCCGATGCGGGTATAGGCGTGGATGTAATAGTAGGTTTTCCCGGCGAAACAGAAGAAGACTTTCTGGATACATATAATTTCTTAAAAGAGCTCCCAGTTTCATACCTGCACGTTTTTACTTATTCTGAAAGGCCTGACACCAAAGCTATAAATTTCGAGGGTGTGGTAAGTCACTCCGAAAGAAAAAGAAGAAACAATATGCTCAGGATCCTGAGCGAAAAGAAAAGAAATGAGTTCTACAGAAAGATGACAGGTAAGAACCTGGAGGTACTCTTCGAGCATGAAAATTACAACGGGCATATGAAAGGCTTTGCTTCCAATTATGTCAGAGTCGGGCATGAATATAACGCCGGGCTTGTAAATGTATTCTCCAGCCTGAGAATTGAAGAGGTCGACGGCGAGATCTGTTTCGGAAAAGTGATAAAGGAATAAAAACATACTTGAATAATAGATAATTAAACAGTAAAATTGGGCATGTCTTATTCACATAGCAGAAAATAATATGAAATACATCATCGCTCTTTTATTTTTAATTTCGCCCCTGTTTGCACAGACGGGCTTAGAACACGAAAGCCTCCTGCTGAAGAAAACTGAAATAAGTTCAGATAAATTTAATAAACCTGAAAACCTCACCTTGCCGGCCCTGGATCACCCCGGGAAAAAGAGCGGTCTGCTTGCCATAGTTTATTCACTGGTGCTTCCTGGAATGGGGGAGCTCTACGGCGGAAATTATTCAAGCGGAAAATATTTTACCATTGCAGACGGCGTGCTCTGGGGAGTTTTTACCGGCTACAACGTCTACGGAAACTGGCAGAGGAATAATTATAAAACTTTTGCCCGCTCCAGTGGAGGCGTAAACCCTACGGGGAAAAACGCCGACTTCTATGCAAACCTGGGGGTCTATATAAGCCAGGAGGAATATAACCGCCGCATGGGCCTCGACGGAAGTTTTAACGAGATGTATAACGGCGAAGGGTACTACTGGCAGTGGGCAAGTCAGAAAGAGCGCCAGGAATACCGCGGAATGTGGGAAAGAAGTGAGCAGGCATTTAACGACGTACGATTTGCCGTTGGAGCTCTTATTGTTAACAGAATTATCAGCGCCTTTAATGCCGCAAGAGTTGTCCGCAATTACAACAAGAATTTGGACACACAGACAAGTTGGAACGTATCGATGAGCGTAACGCCCGGGCTTGATGTAATGCCCTCGAAGCTGAACCTGAATTTCCAGACCTCATTTTAATTGTTTTTAAGGGCGGAAATTTAATTTCCGCCCCTGCTTTCTACCTGCTTAATTCTTCCTTATCTTTAGGCATGCAAAACTATAAACTTATAATTCAATACGACGGAACAGCTTATGCCGGCTGGCAGATACAGGAAAATGCCGTGACCGTTCAGGCTGAGGTGACCAAAGCACTTGAAACGCTTACCAGGGAAAAGATAAACCTCATCGGTTCGGGCAGAACGGATACCGGTGTGCACGCTCTCGGGCAGGCGGCAAATTTCAAAACGGAACATGATCTGGACACATATAAATTCAGACACTCGCTTAATGCAATTCTGCCTTATGATATCGCGGTTACCGAAATGACACAGGCCGGGGAAGATTTTCACGCCCGCTTCGATGCAAAAAAAAGAAGCTATCTTTACTTTATAACCAGAGATAAATCACCTTTCTATAACAAGTTCTCTTACCTGTACAGAGGGCCCCTGGAAGCAGAAAAGTTAAACGGGCTCTCAAAGCCGCTTCTGGGAGAGCACGACTTTACATCCTTCTCCAGGAAAAAAAGTGAAGTAAACCACAAAAGATGCATTATTTATGATGCCCATTGGAAAGAGACAAACGGATTTATTATTTTTTACATCGAAGCTAACAGGTTTTTACACGGAATGGTAAGAACCATTACAGGAACACTTCTTATGGCAGCAAGAAATAATCTTGGACAGGAGTTTGTACTGGATATAATGGAAAAGCTCGACAGGGAGTCCGCCGGTGAGGCTGCTCCGGCCAGGGGACTTTTCCTCTACAAAGTCAAATACTAAAGGAAACTTAAAAATGTTAAATCTTGAAGGCAAGGTGGCCCTTGTTACCGGAGGCTCCCGCGGCATAGGGGCTTCATGCGTGGAACTGTTCTTAAAGGCAGGAGCCGAGGCGGCCTTTACATACAAATCAAATAAACAGGCCGCAGATGACCTCCTGAAAAGTCTGGAGGGCACAGGCAGTGTAAAGGCATACAGCATGGATATGGAGTCTGAAAAAGATATAAATGAAAAGATAACGAATATTCTCTCAGACTTCGGAAAAATAGATATTTTAGTTAACAACGCGGGCATCTGGAAATACGGCGCCTCAGATGAAATGAGCCTGAAGGATTGGGAAGAAACCATAAAAATTAATCTTACCGGGACTTTTCTTATTACAAAAGCCGTAGTTCCTCATATGAAGAAGAGGCGTTTTGGAAGAATCATCAATATTTCCTCAACGGCAGGACAAAGAGGAGAGGCTTTTCACTCGCATTATGCAGCTTCAAAGGGAGCCATAATCTCCTATACAAAATCGCTTGCAAGCGAACTGGCCGAATACAACATAATTACAAACTGCGTTGCCCCGGGCTGGGTTATTACCGATATGAGTGCCGATGTGTTTTCAGACAAAGAATATAAGGAATCTGTTGAAAAGGGAATTCCTGTCGGGCGCATTGCCGATCCGGTTGACATAGCAGGACCCGTGGTATTCCTGGCCTCCGAGATGGCGCGTCACATAAACGGCGAGATTCTTAACGTCAACGGCGGAAGCATTCTCTGCGGTTAATACTAAAAAAATCTTCATGAGAAAGGAGATTGCGATGGAATTTCTTGCTGGACTCCATCCAAAATTTGTTCATTTTCCGATAGCACTTTTTCTGGCCTATGCGCTCTTTGAAATTTCAGGCATAATAATTAAGAAGGATTTCTTAACGAAGGCTGCCTATATTCTGCTCCTCATGTCGATTCTGGGGGCTGTAGCTGCAGTCCTGACCGGCAATCAGGCATCTGAGATAGCTGAAAAGCTGGTGGATCTTAAGATAAGAATGGCAGTCTCCAGGCATGAGGACTATGCCACATATGCTCTCTGGTATATGTTCATTCTGGCAGCTTTCCGCACATATCTTATGGTTAAGAAAAAATTCCAGGGATGGCTTAAATACAGTTTTATTGTACTGGCACTTCTGGGAAGCCTTCTTATTTATGAGGCGGCCCTCCTGGGCGGAAAGCTTGTCTATCAGTACGGCGTAGGAACTGAAGTAATTAAGCCTGAAGGCAGTAAAAAATAAACATAATTTTTAAAGAGAAAACTATTGCTGGCAGTTATTCTGATCATACTTGTAAATCTGGCGGGCATTCTGCTGAAGTTCTACGGACTTGAGCCTTACATAATTCTGCTCGGCTTCAGGTTTCATATTTCACTTTTAATTCCATGCATTCTTTTTTTCCGGAGGAGCGCTTTTGATGTAATAAAGAAAAGCTTGTCCGCCTTTTCAGTCGGGAAATTCTTTTCCGCACTCCTGGTTGCCATTCTGCCCCCGTTAATTTTATTGGGCGGCCTTTATTTAGTTAACGCAGCGGAGCTCTCAGATCCTGAATACTTTTATGAACTGGGCCTCTCCTCAATTGTTGACTACCCGGTATACCTCCTCTGGAACGTTCCGCAGATCCTTATACTGGGACTTTTTCTTAAGCTTATCGTTACAGGCAAAAAATATAAATTTCCTTTAATTTTACTGACACTTATTTCCTTATTTGCCTTTGAGATGGTTCCCTTAGGAAAAGAAACCTTTAATGTATTTATACTGCTGGAGTTTTTATCGGCCGTAGTATTGTTTTCAGTCTTCTTTTCCTGGATAAATAATGTCTATTATATGGCAGTATACACATTTACAGTCATCTGGAGCCAGGTGCTTTTATTCGGCACGACGGCAAAGGCGCTTGTAAATATGCTTCTGGCAAAAAATTACGACGGCTGGGATGGATTTTTCACCGTAACAGTTAAAAACTTATCTCACTACACTTTTATTCTGCAGTGTGGAATAAGTCTGATTTTATTATTATTTATGGTAATGATAAATTTAAAGCATAAGAAAATTCAGGCAGCGGAAGTAAACCATATGGGGGCAGTAAACAAATGAGAAAAATAATTTTTCTGCTGCATGTAGCTTTCCTTCTCCTCTTTTCCTCCGGCACGTTTGCACAGACTATGGATTCGGGGCGTGCAAGGGGCCTTTTCATGTCATTTGCCGTTGGACCCAGAATTCCGGTAGCCAGCATGGGAAATTCCCAGGCAGTAGGAGTGGGAATTAATTTTGGGCTTTCATACACCGATAATGAGTACCTGCCGTTATTTGTTTATGCAAAAGTCGGCTTCGAGCATTTTCCGGGATCTGTGGCTTATTACAGAAGGAGCGATTATTCCTCGCTTACAACAAATGTGGTCCCCTTGAACCTTGGGGCCAGAATATTTTTTCCTCCCGTGGTAAAGGATATTGTACTCCTTATTCCCACGGCAGAATTCGGCGGTTCAATTGCATTTTTCGAAAAATCTCATCAATTTAAGATAGATTCAGGAAGAAGTGATTTCCTTGAAAGCACAACCAGAGCAGGGTTTCACGTAGGAGCCGGTTTATCGATGTTTTTATTGGAAGTTATGGGTTCTTATAACTACTATCCCGGCAATGAATATCTTTCAGCGGAGATCAGGATGAGAATTCCGATTTTTATTAAACTATAAGTACAAATCTTAGCCGGAGAAAAAATGGATTTCGATAATGTTGTTTTTGAAGTAAATGAAAACGTGGCTATTGTTAGAGTCAACAGGCCCGAGAAACTGAACGCTCTTAACATGCAGACCATGAATGAGCTGCGTCAGGTTTTTTCACTCTTAAGGCATAATGACGTAGTTGCAGTAATTGTCACCGGATCGGGCGAGAAAGCTTTTGTTGCAGGAGCCGATATTACTGAGATAAACAAGCTCGATCATGAAACAGGGCGCCTGTTTGCTGAGCGCGGACAGGAAACTTTTAACTATATTGAAAGTTTCGAGAAGCCTGTCATTGCTGCTGTAAACGGTTATGCATTCGGAGGCGGCTGCGAACTGGCCCTTGCCTGCCATATGAGAATAGCTTCGGAAAACGCAAAATTCGCCCAGCCTGAGGTGAATCTTGGCATTATTCCAGGCTACGGCGGAACACAGAGGCTCTCACGGCTGATAAATCCCGGACGCGCAATGGAATACATTCTAACCGGCGATACCATAGATGCCCAGGAAGCGCTGAGGCTTGGACTTGTAAATAAGGTGGTGCCGCAGGCAGAACTGATCCGGAAAGCTATGGAGATGGCACTGAAAATTGCCTCAAAAGGTCAGGTTGCAGTAAAAGCCGCAATTAAGGCTGTAAACTCAACTCTTCAGATGCCGCAGAAAGAGGGGCTTGAAGAAGAAGCCAGGCTCTTCAGCGAATGCTGCTCCTCGGAGGATTTCCGTGAAGGCACACTGGCCTTCATGGAAAAAAGAAAACCTGTCTTTACAGGAAAATAATTTTTACATCAAAGGGGCCGGAATATTGCGTTATCCGGCCCTTTTTCACCTCCCAAGTTCCCATTCCTCTTATTTATCTTTTCAAAGTACTGTTTTATGAAATCCGGAATTTATATATTTACGATCAATTTTATTTTCTTCGGCTAATAAATTTCAATTTGTCCAGATGGATTCAACCAAACAAAAAATTATAATATACCTGCTTGCAGTTTCTTTTGTGCTTCTTTTAGGCAACATTGTTGTTAACCGTTTTCATAAAGCCAAACCCGGAATGCCTCAGCCCGGCAAGAGCATTCTTACGGCAGGTGAAATTAACAGCATTTTTGAAGATGCAGTTTGTGAGTTTGGAGTTGAAAAAAACTGGATCCAAAGAAAACCGATAGGAACCGACCTTTCAGGCGACGCCACCTTTAAATATAGTGTAAAGATTGCAGCCGACCTTCCGGTTACACTAATATTAAACGAACTGAACAGAAGGTTTCTTGAGCATGGTCTTACAGTTTCTTCAAAGGAGATGAGAAAAGAGAAGACCACCTCTCTTAAAATTCTTCACGTAAAGAATGTAATGCTTCAGGCAGATTTTGTAACAGATCCCGAAATCTTGAGGAGCACTGCAACCATTGGCCTTATTGTTAAGGACGCTGAAAAGTTAGGCGACAAGGAATTTCAGGATTTTCTTGCTCTTCCGGAAAACTATGCAATTCTCTTAAGCCCTTCAGATAAATCTGAAAAAGCCGGGAAATTGATCGTCTCGCAGAATAAGGAGTATGCCGTGGTGCTCGACGACAAGATAGATGAGGTGCGTTTCAGGTTTGATGATGATTACAGTGAAAGGCGTCTTAATACTTCATTAAGAACAATTCTTGGCGCATTCGGAAACGCAAAGGTCTATATGATAGATGACATGTCGGACTTATACAAGTCGCGCCAGTATGTAACGATAAAAAATTCATTTGATAAAAGAAAAATAAACCTCGTTCCCATAAGCAGTTATACAGAAATTATGAGCAGGGAAGACAAGGACATCGAGTCTATGTTCCGTTACTATTGTGAAAGCACAACTTCAGGTGAAAGAGTCTTTCTTGTAACGGCCAGGAATTTTCTTCAGCTAAAGGATATGATTGATCTTTACAGGAAGAAGGGCTACAAATTTGTTTTTCCATCGCAGTTAAACTTCGGCCTTTCGCCCACAGCCTCTCAGCAGCAGCAGGCACAGACAAAAAAACAGGTTCCGCCCAAAAAGCAGGTAAAGAAGAAATAAAATAATTGTGGGGCGAGCGGCGCCGTGCCCGCCGGCAGGCAGGGCTCGCCCTTACTGAATAGAACCTATTCTTCCGCAATCACATTCCCGTCGCGGTCTAGCTCTGTAATGGGGCCCAGGTTCAGGGCTTCCAGCTGCGGCACTACGGTATCCCTGTCGCCCACAACCAGAATAATCAGTTCATCAGGGAAAATACTGCTCCTTGCAGCCTCATAAGCCTCTTCAAGCGTTACTTTCTTTACATTATCCAGGTATGTGTTAAAATAATCATCCGGAAGACAATATATTATCAGGTTGGCAAGGCTCCGCCCTATCTGTCCGTAGGTTTCAAAAAGGGCGGGGAATTTTCTTACCTGCGAACTCTTTGCAAATTTTAATTCCTTTTCAGAAATGTAGACCAGTATGCCTTTTAATTCCTTTATGATTTCAATGATAGATTCTTCCGTATTTTCATTTTTTACCGGAGCCGACACGTAAAAATATCCGTCTACCTTGTTGTAGCTGAAGCCTGAATGAGCGCCGTATGTATAACCCTTATCCTCTCTCAGGTTCAGATTTATACGGCTTGAAAACTGTCCTCCCAGAATTGAGTTTACAAGCGCCCTTGCAAAAAAACCGGGATTGTTTCTTCCTTCGGTATGATGCCCGATGCGGATCTCGCTTTGAGCTGCCTCTTCCTTGTGCACAAAATAGAGGCGTGTTTTCTCCCTCGGAGGATTATGAACGCTTATTATAGGCGTGTGATGATGGTGCCAGCCCGCCAGGGCTATGTTAAGCTTATGACGCAGTAGCTCCTTGTCTATATTGCCTACCACTATCATTGTCGAATTCTCCGGCGTTATAAGCGTCTCGTAAAAGACTCGGATGTCGCTCACCTGTATTCTCTCTACGGTTTCAGCGAGCCCCATCTCGGGAAGGCCGTAAGGGCTGTGATGAGTAAAGACCAGCTTTTCAAAGACAACAGACGCAATATAGCCCGCGTCATCCTTGGCCTGTATGATCCTGTTGATCTGCTTTCTTTTCTCCCTTTCAAAATCCTCCTGCGCAAGGTGCGGCTTTGTAATTACCTTTGAATAAAGGTCAAGCGACTTGTCGAATGTTTCCAAAAGGGACATGAGCGATATGAACATGGCATCGGGATCTGAGGAAACGGACAAAACAGAGCCCAGCGATTCAACCGCATTGCTGAATTCCAGCGACGACAGGCCCCCGGCTCCCTCATCCAGAAGTGATGCAGCCAGGTTTGAAAGCCCCTTTTTTTCATTGGGATCGAACCTGCTTCCTGCATCAATAATGAGACTCAACTGTATAATAGGCAGCCTTTCTTTCCGTACAAAGAGTACCTCCAGGCCGTTATCGAGCCTGAACTTTTCTATTTCAGGAAGCGAGAAACTGATTTTTCCTTTGGGCTGCGGCTTTTTTGTTCTGTTTAATTCCATCTTTATTCCCGGGTAATGCTTTTTGGTATAATCCTGAGCTCCAGAAAAGGGCGTCTTAAATATTTTCTTGCGGCATTGACCAAAGCCTCCTGGTCCACCTTCTGGTAGCGTTCAAGGTCAAAATTAAAGGAATCGGGATTCCCGTAGAAGAAATTATACTCGTTCAGGTGATTTACCAGTGAATTAAGGTTCTGCATCGAGAAGATGAATGACGCCTTGATGTTGTTTTTGGCCTTCTCAAGCTCCTCAAAGGTAACCCCGTTTTCAATAACATCATTTAATACCCTGAAGGCCTCTTCCTTTATCCCGTCTAAGGATATTCCGGGGCGTGCCGTACCTACAACCATGTATGCGCCGCCGTATTTGCCGGAATGCTGAAAAGCCGATATGTCCTGTGCAATCTCTTCTTCAAATATGAGTCTTTTGTACAGCCGTGAATTTTTGGAGCTAGACAGGATGTATGAGAGTATGTCTAAGGCCGCATCCTCATGCGTATACGCCCTGGCCGAATGCCATGCAAAATAGATTCTGGGAAGCTGGACGTTGTCCTCGTGAATAAGATTTATGTTCTTCTCAAGTGAAACTTCAGGCGCCAGAACCTCTTTTACGTCGTTACCCCTTGGAATGGGGCCGAAGTATCTTTCAACAAGCTCCTTAGTCTTCGGGATATTGATATCGCCTCCAATAACAAGGCTGGCATTATTGGGTACATAGTATGTATGGAAAAAATTCTTAACGTCAGAGAGCGTTATATTAGAGATATCCTCCATGTAGCCTATTGTGGGCCAGTGATAGGGATGGCCCCACGGGTAGAGGTGTGAGAAGATTATCTCCCAGGCCAGTCCGTAAGGAGTGTTATCGTAGCGCTGGCGCCTTTCATTTTTAACCACATCGATCTGGTTATCGAGCTTATCCTGCCCCAAAGCCGGGATGAGGAACCCCATTCTGTCGGATTCCAGCCAGAGCACCATTTCGAGGTAGTTGGAAGGGAGGCTCTGGTAATAGTTCGTCCTGTCGGTGCTTGTAGTGCCGTTCAGGTTGCCCCCGGCTTCCTGAATGTACTTAAAATGCATCTGTTTGGGAACATGCTTGGAGCCCTGGAACATCATATGCTCAAAAAGGTGCGCAAAGCCGGTTTTTCCCTTTGTTTCGTTTGCGCTTCCCACCCTGTACCAGATGTTTGCCGCCAGTATAGGGAGGCTTTTATCAGGGTAGAGAATGACTTCCAGGCCGTTATCGAGAGAGTATTTTTCGTAATTTATTTTTAACAGGTCATCCATTTTCAATTCTAATTTAGTTCAGCATTAAAATACAATTTAAGAAAAATTCATGAGGATTTGGAGTCAATTCCTGCAGGCGGCAATAATAAGATGATTTTATGGGCAATTATGGTCTAAACCGGTGAAAATGTCCTTATTTTATGGCCTGAAGGTGTCAATTAGAGGATGTTTCATTCCTTGATAGCCGAAGTTAAATTTGGTATATTTACACAGAAATTAAAAAAATACGCAGGAGTCAAAAATTTTGAGTCTTAAAGACAAAGCTAAAGGCAAAGCAGAAAACGACAATTCCATTTTGAATGAAGTGCCCAAAGTCTTGCCTATTTTACCTCTCAGAGACAACGTTATTTTCCCGTATATGATTTTTCCGGTCCTCGTTGGCAGAGAACAGTCCATTAAGGCTGCAAATTATGCCCTGGAGAACTCGAAATTCATATTCCTGTCGGCTCAGAAGAAGGCAAATATAGAAGAACCCAAGGAAGAGGATATATATTCCGAAGGTACAGTGGCCAAGATCATACAGATCTTAAAGCTTCCGAATGGACTGATGAAGATATTGGTAGACGGACTGATACAAGGCAGAATCCTGCAGTTTACTGATAACAAGGATTTCTTTGAGGCAGAGGTGGAGATCGTTGTGCCCAAAGAGGAAAATCCGATAGAGATGAACGCACTCATCAGGCAGATGACGCACCTTTTTAAGGAATACGTAAAGATCAACCGCACTATTCCCACTGAAGCCATCAGCGCCTATGAGAATATAGAGGAACCCGACAGGAAGCTTTTCTATGTGGCTGCAAATATTACGCAGAATATTGAGGTTAAGCAGAAGATACTGCAGAACTTTACCATTAAAGACCAGCTCTACGAAGTAATAAAGATCCTGAATTCGGAAATAGACATACTTAAGGTCGAAAAGGAAATTGAAAATAAGGTCCAGGAGAACATAGCCAAAACCCAGCGCAAGTTTATCATTCAGGAGCAGATCAGGATCCTGCAGGATGAGCTTGGGGAGGAAGACGAGGCTACGCCTGAATTCGTACGCCTCAGGAATAAGGTTAAAAAGGCTAAAATGCCCAAGTACGCAGAGGAAAAGGCAAACGAGGAGCTCAATAAGCTTAAGAAAACTCCTCCCATGTCGCCTGAATCGACCGTTATAAGAAACTACCTCGAATGGCTCATTGATGTGCCGTGGAATAAAAAGACCAAGGACAATCTGGATATAAACTACGTCCGCCAGATTTTGGACGAGGACCACTACGGCCTCGATAAACCGAAGGAAAGAATAGTGGAGCACATTGCAGTCCTGAACCTGGTTAAGCAGATGAGAGGACAGATCCTTTGTTTCGTAGGACCTCCGGGAGTGGGCAAGACCTCGCTCGGCAAGTCGATTGCAAGGGCTATAGGGCGCTCATTTGTGCGCATAAGTCTTGGAGGCGTGCGCGATGAGGCAGAAATCCGCGGCCACAGAAGAACATACATCGGCTCAATGCCGGGGAAAATCATACAGTCTATGAAGAAAGCCGGCACAGTTAACCCTGTTATTCTTCTTGATGAGATTGACAAGATGAGCATGGATTTCAGAGGCGACCCGTCTTCTGCCATGCTGGAAGTGCTCGACCCCGAGCAGAACCATACATTTAACGATCATTACCTGGATCTGGATTATGATCTTTCACAGGTGATGTTTATTACTACGGCTAACGTAAGGTTCAATATTCCGCTTCCGCTTCAGGACAGAATGGAGATAATTGAGCTGCCGGGCTACCTTGAGCACGAAAAGCTTCAGATAGCAAGGCGCCATATAATACCTAAGCAGCTTTCCCTTCACGGGCTTAATGACAGTACGGTAAGCTTTGAAGATGCTGCTGTAACAAAGGTAATAACGGATTACACACGCGAGGCGGGCGTTCGAAATCTGGAGCGTGAGCTTGCTCATGTATGCAGAAAAACCGCAAGAGAAATTGTACTTAAAAAATCGACCGACGGCAAAAAAGAGAAAGAAACTTTAGAAAAGCAGGTTATTACGCCGGAGAAGGTTGTGGAATTCTTAGGCGTTGAGAAGTTCAGACGCCTGAAGGCAAACCTGGATCCCAGAGTGGGCAGCGTTACGGGACTTGCATGGACAAGCGTAGGCGGCGAGATCCTAAGCGTGGATGCAACCGTTATGATGGGGCCCGAAAGACTTACTCTTACCGGACAGCTGGGCGACGTAATGAAGGAATCGGCCCAGGCGGCTCTCAGCTTTATAAGAAGCAATGCAAAGACACTTGGCCTTCCGGCAAATTTCCAGAAGGGTAAGGAAGTCCATGTCCATCTTCCCGAAGGCGCAATTCCCAAGGACGGTCCCTCTGCAGGCATTACAATGACGATGGCTTTATATTCAGCCTTCAGCGGAAAGCCGGCAAGAAACGACGTTGCAATGACGGGGGAAATTACCTTGAGAGGCAACGTGCTTCCGATCGGAGGCCTTAATGAGAAGCTTCTTGCAGCCCAGAGAAGCGGCATCAAAACAGTGCTTATTCCGAAGGATAACGAAAAGGACCTCGTAGAAATACAGCCCGAGGTAAAAGAAGGACTTACTATAGTTTCTATCGGAAAGATATTTGAAGCAATGCCTTTTGTTTTCGGAAAAGAGAAAGCTGCTAAAAAAGCAAGTACAGATAAAAAGGCAGGTGCAGGTAGAAAGGCAAGTCCTGCAAAAGCAAAGGCAGGCAGAACAAAAGCAGTTAAGACAAAACGGAAAAAGTAGAGAATAAATGTCTGAAACTATTGAAATAAACAGCAGTCTTACGGATGAGGAAAAGTACCGTGAACTAATCCCGCAGATGGAGAATCTTCTTTCGAAGGATGACTTCACGGTTACAACCATGTCAAATTTCACCGCTGCCTTAAAGCAGACATTCAGCAAAGTCAGTTGGGTGGGATTTTATTTAAGGAAAGGGGACCATCTTTATCTTGGACCTTTCCAGGGTAAGATTGCCTGCACACAGATTAAAATTGGACAGGGTGTATGCGGGACTGCGGCCGAAAGACAGGAGACCGTAATTGTGCCGGATGTGGACAAGTTCCCCGGCCACATTGCATGCGACTCTTTGTCCAGATCTGAAATTGTTGTGCCTCTTATGAAGGAAGGCGAACTCCTTGGAGTGCTCGACCTCGACAGCACGTCTTACAATTCATTCAATGAAGTAGACAGACAGCACCTTGAGGCCTTAGGGCGCATGCTGCTTGAAAAAATTGACACTGAGCACCCGGTAATTTAACTTGTCAAAAAAAATAATATTTCACATTAAGAAGTTTATATGAGCTATATCGTAACTGCAAGAAAATGGCGTCCCAACAGGTTTGAAGATGTTGTTGGGCAGGAACATATTACAACAACGCTTAAAAATGCTATTAAGAATAACAGAATAGCTCATGCATATCTTTTTGCAGGCCCGCGCGGCGTAGGCAAAACTACAACAGCGCGTATACTTGCCAAAACGCTTAACTGTCTTAACCCTGTAGACTTCGAGCCATGCAATGAATGTGAAATGTGCCAGAGCTTCAACACCTCGCAGTCGCTGGACATTATTGAAATAGACGGCGCTTCGAACAGAAGAATTGAAGAGGTAAGAGTCTTAAGGGAATCGGTAAAGTATGCTCCAACAAAGGGTAAGTCGAAAGTCTACATCATAGATGAAGTTCACATGCTTACCAATGAGTCGTTCAATGCGCTTCTGAAGACTCTTGAAGAGCCCCCTGAACACACGATCTTCATCTTTGCTACTACAGACGTTCATAAGGTTCCCCTTACAATTATCTCGCGCTGCCAGAGGTTTGACTTCAGAAGAATTGAGCTCGATACAATAAAGGGCCTCTTGAAGAATATTGCCGAAAGCGAGAAAATTGAAATTGACGACCAGTCGCTCACCATCATTGCCCGCAAGGCCGATGGCGCCTTAAGAGATGCTGAGAGCATCTTTGATCAGATCATTTCCTTCAGCGGCAATAAGGTCGAGGCCTCCTCAGTTGCAAGAATGCTAAACCTTATAGACGACGAGGTGTTTTTTACAATTTCAGAGTCGATACTGGAAAAGAAGTTCCTTGCGGCCTTCGAAGTATCAAGAACGGTTTATGAGAACGGCTGGAATTTCATAGATTTTATGAACGGACTTGTAGAGCACTTCCGCAACATAATGACGGTTGTTCTTACAGGAAAGGCGAAGCTTATTGAGACGGCAGAAGTTTATAAGGAAAAATACATAGCCTACAAGGACAAGTTCTCCGAAGGGGATCTTTTAAGGATAATGAACTACCTTAACAAGCTTCAGCAGGAGTTAAGGCTTACGCAGAACCACAAGCTTTTAATTGAAGTCGGGCTTTGCCACCTGATAGGTCTTGAGAAGTCAGCCTCCATAAGGGAAGCCATTGCGAACCTGGAAGAGATTAAAAAGAATGGTCCCGTTATAATAAGCAGGGAAGCTGTTCCTGCGGGAATTTATTCTACTCAGGAAGCAAAGAAAGACTCTTTACAGGGTAACGGAGCTAAAGATAAAGCGGCAGCGTCTCCGGTAAAGACCTCTGAATCCGAACTGGGGACTTTTAATGACGTGCTGGCAAAGTGGAATCACTTTGTAAAGGAAGTCAACGAGGAAAAATTTATTGTCGGCAGTGCGCTTGGCAACATGAAGGTTCTAGGAATGGATGGCGGAAAGCTGAACGTGGAAGTAAAGGATGTGCACGACAGGAAGATCATAATGCAGTTAAAGGATTACTTCCTCCAGAAGACAGAAGCCGTATTCGGCAAAGGATACATATTTAATTTTACTGATGGTGAGTCAGGTGTTGAAGCCGATCAGTACACCGAGACAGGCAATCTGCAGCCCCCTCCGCCGGCACCTGAAGCAGCAGAGGAGACCGACCCCTTAATCAGCGCCATAAAAACCCAGCTCGGGGGAGAAGAGATCCAGTAACATCTTTTCCTGTTTATAAATTAACAAAGCTCAAAGGCAGCATAAAAAGTGCAGCTTTTGAGCTTTTTTATTTTAAAAGAAAAGCTTAACCAATTAAATATTCACATGAGACTAATAAATCTTTAATTCTGTTGTGTTCGAAATGCCGCGGTCAGCCTGCCCGTCTCTGACGTGGCCGCGACACGTTCAGATTCCACAACATTGGTATATTTTAATGAAATTGAATTATCATTTATGGTGTGTTGGGATTTCTATGATTAATCCCCGTCATTCCGAAAAAAACATGGCGCAGCTGACCGCAGCGCTTTGGATTGTGGGGGGATTCTATGGTCCCGGGGTTCAATCGCCCGCCAGAGGCGGGCTCAATCACCCGGGGCTATCAACATGAGGCCGCTGACCGCGGCCTTAAGACCAAAGATAATTCCATTACTGTCATTTCAGAAGTATGAACTTCTTCGTCCTAATACTCCCTCCGGATTCAAGTGAGTAAAGATAAACGCCGCTTGGGAGACCACTTCCGTCAAAGTTTACATAGTACGTGCCTGCGGGCTTGTATTTATCAACAGGAACAGCAACCCTGTTGCCCAGAATATCGAATACAGTAATCTTTACGCTGCCTTCTTTTTGTATGGAATACTTTATAGTTGTTGAAGAATTGAAAGGGTTTGGATAATTCTGCAGCAGATTAAATTCCTGAACCAAAGCAGGATTTTCACTTCCAACCAGTTCATATTCAATATTTACCGTATTTCCTGAATAAAAAAGATGATCAATCCCGCTATTGTAACTAAAGTTAAATCCCCCGGTTCCGGGCAGCCAGGCGTTATTCCAAAATAAAAATTCTCCCTTTATAGTGTTTCCATTGCTGTCATAAGTATATATAATTTTTTCTAAGTTTTCCCAATTATCATTTCGCCAAACCTGATAAACCTCTGAAACCAAAGCCCCGTTGTTTTCATAGCTGTAAAACCTTCTATCGTAATCTATCCATTGATCACCAATCCATTGTTTACCATAATCAGCAAGGGGCCTACCCTTAAGATCATAGGTATAAGTGGACCCGGAAGTTCCCAGCAAAACTCCATGATCCCAAGCTTCATAAATGGATCCTGTTAGTCTGTCATTATTGTCATGAATAAAGGTTCTTATACCGCCTTTTACCCATTCCATATCTTCCCAATATTCAGAAAGTAAAGACACCAGATTCCCGTAATTGTCATAAGCATAAGTGATTCTGCCGCCTATCTCCCAGTTACCCTCATGAAGGGTCTCCGAGGTACTTGTAAGTATGTTATTGTTTTTGTCGTATGTAGATGCAATCTTTTCATAATCGGCCCAAGTGCCATTTCCCCAATTTCCATATGTGGTTGTTATGCAATTCCCACGACTATCGTATGTGTTCAGTTTCCTGTAAGAATTTTCCCATTGGTCGTTTTGTAAAAACTGCCCGGTTTCAGAAAGAATATTTCCATTCTCATCATAAGTATAACTTCTTTTCGAAACATATTTGCTGTTATTATCCCCCCACATTTCCAACAACTCACTTATTAAATTATTATTGTCGTCAAATGTGTAAGTGTACTTATTTTTTGTGACCCAGGTCCCGTTCTGCAGGACCTCATACACATATGAGACCTTGTTACCCCTGCTGTCATATTGGGAAATATATCTGGAAGTGGAATCAATCAGAACTTTAACGGGTTCAAACCTGCCATTTGCGTTAATACCTGTTTGTTTTTTTAATTGCTGCTTTTTTAAGAAGAATTGGGAAGCATTGTGTAGCTTTTCACTTGAAGAGATGCTTCTAAAATCAGGCAAAAGCTCACCAGTCGGTTTGAACAAAGAAAATTCCTTATCCGCCTGTTTAAGATCAGGTTTAACATTTTGCGGAAAAGTTAAGACCGGAAAGAAAGAAATTAAAACGCAAAAAAGAAAAAGGCTTTTCATTCTGAGCTCCAATTGAATCTGAACAGTTAGAAGTGGACAGCACTCATATTTATCTATACGGGGCACAATGAAAAATAGTTAAGGAAATATAAGAAGAATATTCTTCTAAGTACAATCATAAATCATTCCTTGGACTGTGATCTGCAGCCCGGAATGGCTACATGCCGAATTATCTAAATTTGAGTTGACATAGCTGAACCTTTTATTAATATTGCATAAAAAATTATTCCGGAGAATTTTCCGAAAACGGCTTTCGTCACCATATTATATAGAAAGATATATATTAATAACCGGCATAACAGAATTTACTATTCATCTTTGCCGCAAGGTCCGTTCTGTAAAAATGGAAACAGGAGTTCAAATAATGTTGAAATACGCTCATGCCCTGATTTTTATATCATTCTTTCTTGTTCATTCCGAATCCAATGGGCAGTGGGTTCAGACTGACGGGCTTTACGGCGGATACGTTACAGCTTTGGCCGGAATCGGAAATCATCTGTTCGCCGGTTCAAATGCAGGGGTCTTCGTGTCCACCGATAACGGGAAAAGCTGGACTCAGACCAGTACCGAAAACATTGGGCATGATGTAACTTCTCTGGCTGTAATGGATTCTATACTGTATGCCGGAACAAGCGGCTACGGGGTTTTTTATTCAAGTAATTTCGGAAACAGCTGGATTAAGACAGGCCCCTTGCCCCAGGATTTCTCAAACCCTGAAAGTGCAAATTGCCTTCTTGCCAGGGATAAAAAACTTTATGCGGGTACATACCAGGGCGTTTATCGGTCGACTGACGGGGGAGTTTATTGGTCAAAGTTAAACCCGCTCCTTCCAATGGGATACATTCGTTCCATAGTCTTGAAAGACACTTTAATCTTTACTGCAGCAGAAAATGGTGTGTACAGATCATCTCTAAATAATTCAAACTGGCGCATGGTCTTGCCCGGCTACCCTAATCTTTGGATAAACACTCTGGCTGTAAAGGATTCATTTCTTTTTGCAGGAACAAGAAACGGACTGTTTTTATCTTCAGATAACGGCGATCACTGGATAAAACCAGCCGCCGGAATAAAGGACTCTGATATAACAGCACTTTCTTTTATCGGAAGTGACATCCTTGCCGGAACTTATAATGGAGGCGCATACGTTTCAGGCGATAACGGAAAAAGCTGGAAACTCTTGGGACTGGAAAATGAACATATCATGGCTTTCCTCTATAATGACTCCGGTCTTTATGCCGGAACATGGCCGGGCGGCATTATGATTTCAAATAACAAAGACTCTAACTGGACGGCCGCCAGGCTGATAAATTCAAGCATATATGCTATTGCCTCAACCGGCAATAAATTGATTGCCGGGACATCAGGAGGAATATTTATATCCGGCAATAACGGATTGGATTGGACTGAATCATCTAACGGTTTGCCGGAAAACTTTGACCCATTATGCATCGCCTCTGATGGAAATATTCTTGCTGCTGCGATGACCTTCAAAGGTGTTTATGTTTCAACCGACAATGGCGCGAACTGGAATTTCTCCCTGCCTGTTCCTATGAGGACTAATTGTATTGCCCTTAAAGGCAAAAATATTTATGCGGGTACAGCTGATGGGCTGTTTATTTCAACCGATGGCGGGAACGGGTGGTTTCAGCCCAAAGACGGCCTGCCAAGTGACTATGCCGCCCAGGATCTTGCCGTCAGCGGAAATAATTTAACTGCCGTTTTAACTGACAGTACCGGAAACAACGTGTATTTTTCAGCAGATAATGGTGTACACTGGCATTGTTTTGGTCTGAGCGATTATTGCCCGGTTGCCGCCGCCGCCGCAGGTACAGATATCTTTATCGCAACGCAGGTCCATGGGGTATTCCTTTCAAGGGATTACGGGAGGACCTGGATTCAAAAGAAAGACGGTTTGCCCCCTATGTCCAGCATGAAATATCACCTGGAAGTTAAGGACAGCTGTATATTTTTCCAGACTTTTGAATGCATCTATCTTTCAACAGATTATGGCGATAGCTGGGGAAAAGTCCATACCAGCCTGCCAAAGTACACCAGTATTTATTCCATGACTGTATTTAATAATAATCTTTATATCGCTCCTAATGGTATGGGATTATGGATGTGTCCTCTTTCGGCAAAACTGACATCAGTTAAAGGCCGGCTGGAGAAATTTCCCTCAGGCTTCCGACTTGGACAAAACTATCCAAATCCCTTTAATCCTGAAACAACCATAAATTATTCAATTCCAGAGAATGCCCGGGTTGAAGTGAAGGTTTTTGATACACTGGGACGTGAAATCCAAACGCTTGTAAATAAGGAGCAGGAGATAGGAGACTACAGTATCCAGTTTGTTGGAAATAATCTCCCCAGCGGAATGTACATCTACTCCCTTCATGCAGGGGGCTTCAGCGCCTCAAAGAAACTTCTTTTGGTTAGGTAATTTCATATTAATTCCAAGTGCCTGGAGCGGAAACCTATCTGCCCCAGGCATTCTAAGAAT
Organism: Ignavibacteriales bacterium; assembly: GCA_036261625.1. Classification (GTDB taxonomy): domain Bacteria; phylum Bacteroidota; class Ignavibacteria; order Ignavibacteriales; family SURF-24; genus JAAXKN01. The sequence goes on from DATAKL010000057.1 coordinate 248,683, forward strand.
TTGTTAATTTGCTAGTCTGATGTCGATGAATCAGGATTATATGAATCAGCGACATATTCCAAAATATCTCCGGGCTGGCAGTTCAGAGTTTTGCAAATTGCTTCCAGTGTTGAAAAGCGTATCGCCCTGCCTTTGCCCTGTTTCAGAATGGAAAGATTTGTCAGCGTCACGCCGACTTTTTCAGATAATTCGGTTAATGTCATTTTCCTTTTGACCAGCATCAAATCCAGATTTATTAATATAGGCATGTTTCCTCCTTATATTGTAAGATCCACGTCTTCCTTTAATCTGGCGCCCGATCTGAATACTTCAGAAAGAATAACTACCATAAACCCGATGAATAACGTCCAGTAATTTATGTCTGAAAATGAAAAAGTGTAACTGCGTGAAAGGGGACCCACTGCCCATGAGACGAAATATTTTATCCCTTTTATTGTACTGCTGTTCATCCAGTAGACGAGCATGACTCTTACAACTTCACTGAGAAGTATATATAATCCTATGAATTTAATCGATTCGGAATTATTTCTGCTGAATAAATTATCCGCCTTAACGGCCAGCAGTATTTTCCTGGCGTTAAATATTATCATCAGACCGAAAAAAGCATAGGATAAAACTAATATTGAAAGCGATATTACAAACTGGGGAGCGTATTTTATTTCACTATAGCTCGTCGTCATCAGCGGTAAGGATTCAGGCCTTTCCTCTGATACATTGAGAAATGAAGTGCTGTCCGCAAACATTAAATCTGAGTAATACTCATGGTTGCCTGCCTGCTTCATCCTTTGAGGAGATTTTAAGCGTGCAACACCATAGAGTGACTTATACAAATTGTTGAAGAATGCCGTAGCTCCCAAAGTGTCGTTTCTGCCGGTGAACAGATTCATTTCTTTTCTTAAGTGCTCCTTTACCAGCTCATCATTTTTAATTATGTGCAGATACTTGTTGTTGAACCGGTAAGTGTAACTTCCGGACTCATAGGTTATTGGAGGCACATTTACATTAAAATCCCCAAATGTTACAACTAAAAACGAACAGACTAACAAGAAAAGAACAGATGAAATTGCAATTCCGGAATACCATGTGATATTAAGGACTCTGCTTAAACCGGAAGAAAGAGGGGCGTTGGAGCGTTTCATATTATATCCCTTATTTTGTTACATGTCGAAATTAATAAAATGTTTATCGAAAAACAATAAACAATTTATGAAATACAAAGATTATTTCTTCCTGGTTACAGAAATTCTCTGAATAAAACTTCACGAGCCTATTGCATATTACACGGAAAAATCATAAATAGTGTACATACGTTCACTACTTATGACAATGAAAACTACTAACGCTGAAACCTCATTTATAGACCTGAAAAACTATAGCCTGCCCCAAACCCGCTTTAACCAGGGGGGGAACCTCAGGCAGATCTATACCCCGGTGCCCAGGAACACCGAACGGGTAAAGTTCGATATATATGACTATGAGATGCTTTTCCAGGACGAGGGGGTAAAAAAACTTATACGCGAAGGGGATACCATAGGCTGCTTTTATATAGAATCCCCCGGAATGCGCTCACTCTTAAAGAAACTCTCTGTCGATACATTTGAAATGCTGACGGCCGCAAGTTCCATTATACGCCCCGGCGTTGCCGAAAGCGGCATGATGCAGGAGTTCATACTGCGCCATAAGGACCCCTCAAAAAGAAAGTACCTCCTGCCCCAGATGGAGGAGCTCCTGGGCGAAACCTACGGCATAATGATCTACCAGGAGGATGTCTTAAAAGTAGCCCACCATATAGCAGGGCTTTCACTCGAGGAGGCCGACGTCCTTCGCCGCGCAATGAGCGGCAAGATGCGCTCACACAGCGCTATGACGCAGCTTGAAGAGAGGTTCTTTTCTTCATGCCGGGCCAGGGAAATAAGTGATATAGCCACGCGCGAACTCTGGCGCCAGATAGAATCCTTTGCAGGCTACGCATTCTGCAAGGCCCACAGCGCTTCCTTTGCACTCCTGTCCTTCCAGGTGGCGTTCCTTAAAGTGCATTATCCTGCCGAATTTATGGCTTCGGTCTTAAGTAACGGAGGAGGGTTCTATTCGGCTGCTGTCTATATACAGGAATCTAAACGCATGGGGCTTCATGTACTGCTTCCGTGCGTAAACAGCAGCGAACACGACTACACCGGTGAGGATAAAACCCTCCGCATAGGACTTATGGCCGTTAAGAGCCTTTCCACTTCCACAATCAGCAGTATTGTAAAGGAAAGAAAAAGAAACGGGGACTATACAGGCCTTTCCGACTTCCTTGCAAGAGTGGATATAGGCTATGAGGAGACCTCGCTTTTAATCCGCTGCGGGGCTATGGACACCTTTAAGAAGACCCGCCCTACGCTTATGCGCCTTCTGGACGTGTACATGTCGTACAGGAAGTCTCTAAGCACAAGCAGCCTTTTTGCAGGTGAAACGCTTAAGCTTGAAAGTGAAGTGGAAACAGACGTGGATTACTCCATCGAAGAGGTTTGCGCAATAGAATATGAATCCTTCGGCTACATGGTAAGCCGCCACCCCCTGGAGTTTTTTAATGAGCTCCTGGGAGGACCCGCAATAATTAAAGCCCGGGATATGCATAAATATAAAGGGCGCAGGGTTAAAATGGGCGGCTGGTATATGTCATCCAAACGCATAAGAACAAAAAAAGGGGACATAATGAAATTCCTTTCGCTTGAGGACCTTACGGGTACGTTTGAGGCTGTGCTGTTTCCAGAGACCTATAACAGGTTTGCCGAACTCACGCTTTCCATGGGGCCGTATCTCATTGAAGGAAAAGTTGATGCTGACGGCAGCGGAAATATAGTTGTGGAGAATCTGGACGTAGTTACATCTGCAAGGATTAAATCCGTTACGCAAAAGGAAGGCTCTGAAGGGGACTACTTCGGCGACGTGGAGAAGATCATGCCCGAAGAGTTCGAAATATTTACCGCCGAAGAGCACGAAAGGTTAAGACAGGCGTACGTCTAGCTGAGTTGCCACCAATGAATGGCCACGAGCTTTAGCTCGTGGATTCGGAGACTCCTCACGTTTGGGCTTTAGTCCCCGATTCTCCGGGAAGGATCTGGGACTAAAGTCCCGGTTTTTTTGATTCATGGCCCACGACCTGAAGGGCGTGGCTATTCATGAAGATTAAGGCTGGATAAAATGGAAAAGCTAAATTACCATGTTGTGCTGCATGATAATTTAGCCTCTTTGAGAATTTTATTTATAATTCGTAAACTGGGTCGGGAAATTCAGGTCGGCACTTTTGATCATATTTATTACAGACTGCAGGTCGTCGAGCTTGGGACCCGTAACGCGCACCTGCTCGTCCATGATCTGTGCGTTAACCTTGACCTTGGAATCCTTTATCATTTTGACGATCAGCTTTGCATTTTCCTTTGAGATCCCGCTCTGAAGGTCTATTTTCTGTTTGACCCTTCCGCCGGAGGCAGGTTCAATTTCGCCAAGCTTCATGGCCTTAAGGGATATGCCTCTTTTGATGAATTTCGACTGGAGTATATCAACGCTGGCCTTAAGCGAGTAGTCGTCCTTGGAATTAAGCTGAATGTACTTGTCTTTCTTATTTAACTCAAGTGTTGTATTGGAATCCTTAATATCGTATCTCTGCTGGATTTCCTTTTCAGCCTGATTGATTGCGTTATCCACTTCCTGGAAGTCAATGTCTGAAACTACGTCAAATGAATGATTCTGTGCCACTCTTTTTAGCCCCCGTTATTAAATATTATGTTCAAAATATAAGATTATTTCCAGAAAACTTCAAAAACAGGAAAAATAGTACGATTGGGGGGCCGGAATATGAAAAGAATATTGCAATTTCACTACTTTTATCTTTATATTTAAGAACTGAAAATGAAACAGTTTTCGGGGCGTGGCTCAGCCCGGTTAGAGCGCCTGGTTCGGGACCAGGAGGTCGGAGGTTCAAATCCTCTCGCCCCGACAATTTCGATGACTTACATAAAAAGGGCTGTCTTTTACTTAAGGCGGCCCTTTTCTGCTTCCGGTATAAAATACTTAAGACATTGGTAAAACTTTTCAACGATCCTAATTTTTTAAGCGGGCCGTGAAAGCTGAAACAAAAAGTATTTTTATCTTCCGCTTCTCCGGCTTCTCTAAGTTCTCAAAAACAAATTCCAGCGGTATGCAAAAAAGTATAATTGCATTTTTATTCTTAAGTCTGATTCTGCTCTGGGGATGTAAACATCCGGCTCCCTTTAAGAGTAAAAAGGATTTAATTGGACAGTGGAAGGGAACAGTTGTTGACGTTACAACCCCTAACCGTTTGAGAGCTTCATTCCCTTTCCGTAAATATGGTTTGGCACTCTTTGAATTGAACCGCGACAGCAGTTTCTCTTATACGATTGAAATAAACCGTGATGTTATTCTGGAAAAGGAAGTACTCGGAAACCCTTTATCCAAAACATTAATAAAAGCTGTGTACAAAAGATTCCAGAAAGGACGGTTTTCTGCCGGCGACAGCACCCTAACTCTTAATGACCCCGATAACAATGAGATCTCACGAAATAAATACTACTTTAACGATAGAACACTTTATACAGAATTTGTTGGTAAAGACAAACTTACCTGGCTCATTGCCTGGGAGAAAAATTAACTAAAATGTTTCTGTTTTTTGGAGGTAAAAGTGAAACCGCGGACCTGTTTATTGCTTCTTGTCTTCTTTTCAATATTATTTTATTCCGGATGCAGCAAAGATGATAATTCTGCAAATCCGGATAACCAAAACACTTTTAAGGGAAGTGACTACCAGCCCCTTGCTTCCGTCCAGAACTCCAAGGTAACCGCAAATGTATCGGTTACTTATTATGACTCTTTAGGAACTCTGACACGCACTGAATCCGGCCAGGGGCCGATGGATACAAAAAAATTTATTCCGGCTCCGGAGGAGTTAAATAAACTTGTACCCGATGAATTCAAAATAGGACAGGAATGGTTTATATTAGGTGAGACAAGCATTAAGGTAAAAGCAGCAGAAGAAATTGGAAATTATATTTCCTCTACCTCAAAAAGCTACGAGAATGCGGTCAGGCTGGAAGTTACATCTAACACATCTGAAATAAAAGAAAATGTATATTCAACAATTCAGTCATACTTTTTTAACGTCTATATTGTTAAAGGTTTGGGAATAGTTGATGTCAAAGTGGAGAATTACTCTCAGGACCATACCAGCTGGGATTGGGATTATAGTTCAGGTCAGACTAAAAAACATTTTTACAGAAAAGTCGTTAATGGAACAATGGGGCTGTGAATTTCTCCGGTGAACTTTAGCTGACAAATTTAATGGCTGTCCTGATTACTTTCGGGCCAGCCATTTTTTCTGTCATGCCACATACTGGCTTTTGATGACGTATGTAAGAGAATACTGTTCGATCCTTGCATTTAAGGTCGGGCGCGTTATCCCCAGGATTTTACATGCCCTCTCCTTGTTCCATTTCACGGAATCCAGCACGAGCCTTATATGCTCCTTTTCAATTTCTGCCAGACTTAGGTTTGCCTTGCCTGCGTTATCCGGATTGACTCTCAGCCGGCCATTCTGCAGAAGTATATACTCCTTTTCCAGAGCGTCGCCCTTTGCCAGAACTACAGCCTGCAGGAGAGTATTTTCCAGTTCTCTTACGTTGCCTACCCACTCATAGTTGGTCAGCATTTCCATCACATCATACGGCACCTTGTTTACATTCTTATGGAGCTCCTTGTTGATCTTCGTCAGGAAATGAACCACAAGGTTCGGTATGTCATCTTTTCTTTCTCTTAAGGGGGGAAGGTTAAGTGTAAAGACCTGAAGCCGGTAGAAAAGATCGCTCCTGAAGAGTCCTTTTGAAACGAGCTCCGAAAGGTCCCTGTTTGTAGCCGCAACTACTCTTGCCCTCATCGGTATTGTAGTTTCGCCTCCTACTCTTTCAAATTCCTTTTCCTGCAGTACGCGGAGGAGCTTCACCTGGAGGTTTGGCGAAATCTCGGAAATCTCGTCTAAAAAAATTGTGCCGTTGCCGGCCAGTTCGAACTTTCCCTTCTTATCCCTGACAGCTCCTGTAAAGGCGCCTTTAACGTGCCCGAAGAGTTCACTCTCAAGCAGGGATTCTGAGAGTGCCGTGCAGTTGACCGCTACAAAAGGGCTGTCTTTTGTTGTGCCTGAATAATGGATTACCTTTGTAATGAGTTCCTTGCCGGTTCCGCTTTCCCCCTGAATAAGAACATTCACACGGTTGGCCGAGACCTTGCCAATCTTCTTATAAAGTTCATGCATGGAGGGATGGTTTCCTATAATGCTGTTTTCAATGCGGAAATCGTTCGAGTCCTCTGAAATTGCAATAGCCACTCTTTCGTTTAAGACCCTGCATTCGAGGGCCCTTTTGACGGTTGTAATGAACTGGTCGAATTCAAGAGGTTTCTTGAGGTAGTCGTATGCCCCCATCTGCATTGCCTTTATGGTAGACTGAAGGTCCTCAAATGCGGTCACGATGAGTGTTTGTATGTTCCTGTCGAACTCCTTTACTTTCCTTAAGACCTCAATGCCGTTTATACCGGGCATCATAAGATCTGTAATTACAAGGTCAGGATGTTCTTTCTCCAGTAAGTCAAGTCCGCTTTCGCCGTCTTCAGCAAAAATCAGACGGCAGTTAAGTTCATCAAGAAAGATCCTGAGCGTCGTTCTCATTATATCATTATCTTCGATAACTAAGATAGTTTCCATTTCCTCCCTTTCACACAGCCGCACAAAATCATAACTGCGGTACGTACTTCATAAAAAACGTACTCAATCTCTTTTTTACGCAAACAAGATATGTAAAGCATGGCCGGAAATGCAGAATAACCTGCAGCCGAACAGGGGGTCTTACTGAAACTAAAATCCTATGACACAACGAACGTTTATATTATACCGATTTTCACAAGCAATACTTGTTGTCTCACGAAAGAATTTTAACTGCTATACTGTCCAGCTTATTATTTCAGCACCGTTTTATTCTTTTATTCCGGAATAAGCTCATATAATTCAATGTGAAATAATGTATATAGAAAATCAAGGGTAATATTGTCACCAGTAGAAAAATTTATGCTTGAAATCAGTCAAGCCCAACATAATTTTTCATGTTGTGTCCGGATTGTGCCATAATGTTATGACTTTTTATATCCGGCAGAACCAAAAACGTAAAAATATTTTACGCTTCATCAAAAATAATTTTCAGTGCACCAAATTCCCCCCCCTAAAAATTGTGCGAAAGAGCGTCTTTCTCATAAAATCCTTACGGCACATAACTTGCATCTTTAGTAAGAGAAACCCATAGAGAAATTATGAAAAACGACTTCGCATATATTAATGCCTTTAAGGGCCTGGTTATATTCATGATGGATAACCATGAACTCTGTGCTAATATTGCCGAAGTCCCCGCCATTATAAAACCCGAGGAGCTGAAGAAGTATTTCAATCTTTATTCGAAGGATAGTCAGAATGTAAAACAACACAGCAGTAACTTTCCGGTTGTTGATGCAGGAACCTTCTTCAGGTATGGGACTGGGGATCTTACGGCCGATTCCAGGATGCTTCTGATTAAATGCGATAAGATGATTTTTGCACTCTGTGCTGAAAAAGTTTTGGAAATCATAACTCTGAACAGTAAGAATGGCGAGAACTGTCTGGAGTTTACCCCTTCGGAGGATGACTCCTTCATGATGGGGATGATACGCTACGAGGATAAAACCTGGCTGTTGCCTGATTTTACAAGGATCTCCTCTGAACTGCAGTCAGGATTAAGCCCCTGCTTTGCTGATCTAAATGGAAATGCGGGAAGACTGAAGCTGCAGTAATAAAATTGCAGCTGAGAGTTAAAATATAAGGATAGACAGCTGAAAAAATTAGTGAGAGAAGTAAGTGTAACTCACTGCAGCGGAGCTTTATGCTTAAAGTTAATAATACCACATTAAGGAGATTTTATGGAAGTACCATTTCAGGACTTAAAGAGCCAGTATCATTCAATCAAGGGAGAAATCGATTCTGCTATAGAGCAGGTGCTGGAAAACAGTTCATTTATACTGGGGAAACCTGTAGCGGATTTTGAAAAAGAATTTGCCTCCGTTCAGCAGGTGAAGCACTGCATAGGCTTAAGCTCGGGCACAGACGGCAACCACGCGGTTCTCTGGGCGCTCGGCATTAAAGAAGGCGATGAGGTAATAATTCCGGTAAACACATTTATTGCTACTGCATGGGGAGCGGTACTCAACAAGGCCAGACCTGTATTTGTCGACTGCGATCCGGATAATGCAAATATTGCAGTCCCTCTTATCGAAGAGTCCCTTTCGGCCAGAACGCGCGCGCTTGTTGCCGTTCACCTCTACGGGCAGCCGGCAGATCTGGACCCAATAAGGGAAATTTCCCGAAAGTACGGTTTTCACCTTGTTGAGGACTGTGCACAGGCTCATCTTGCCGAGTATAAGGGTAAAAGGGTAGGAGGTCTTTCAGATGCCGCATCCTTCAGCTTTTATCCCGGGAAAAACCTCGGAGCCTATGGTGAGGCCGGAGCCGCCACAACTAACAATGATGAGCTTGCAGAGAAAATCAGAATGATCCGCGAGCACGGTTCCAATGAAAAGTATCACCACGAAATTTTCGGACATAACTACAGGATGGAAGGAATTCAGGGGGCAGTGCTTCTCGTAAAGCTGAAATATATTCAGGAGTGGACTGAAAAAAGAAGACGTGCTGCTGCTCTTTACAGGGAGTATCTAAGCGGCATTGAAGAGATAAAGCTCCCCAATGAAATGCCGTATGCCCGGCACGTTTATCATCTTTATGTTATACAGCTGAAGAAAGGTGCTTCTCAGCAAAGAAACCGACTCGCAGATTACCTGAAGGAAAACGGCATTTCCACTGGTCTCCATTACCCCGTTCCGCTCCACCTTCAGAAATGCTTCTCTAACCTCGGATATAAAAAAGGGGATTTCCCTATTGCTGAAAAGCTGGCTGAAAGCAGCCTCTCGCTTCCCATGTTCCCGGAAATTAAAGAGGAGCAGATCGCGTTCGTAGCCCGGAGAATAAAGGATTTCTTCAGCCGTGAAAATATTAGAAGCAGGAGTACTGTTGAGGAAAGCTTTAAGTAAAAGTTTTAAGTGTTAAGTTTTTAGTTTTAAGTTAAGAAATAGTGAGCAGATAAAAGATGCCCTTGTTTATTCTTGCTTATATCGCGGGATGGTTTGTTTCAATTCTGATGCTGTCTGTGATTATAATTTTCAGCATCCCGCCGCTTTTTCTCAGGTTCTATTCAGGAAGCCCGACCCGCCGCCCGGAGGCAAGAAAAAGAAACATACTGATAGCAGGCGAAGGAGCCCCAGGCCTAAGTATTGCTCAGGCGGCAGCAAAACAAAATAACCCCCTCCTCCGTGTGGCCGGATTTGTAACAAAAAGAAGAGATGTAAATGAAGGGACAAGTACCGGCAGGAAGATTCTGGGAACTATCGATCAGCTGGAAGAAATAATTAAAGCTTATGAAATAAAGGAAGTAGTTATTGCTGAAGACGAGGAGGACCTTGATTTTATTTTCGGTACCGCTGAACGCGCCAAAAAGCTGGGAGCAAAGGTCAGGGTGCTCTCCAAACACCTGGCGATAATCGAAAAGAAAGTTAAGCTCAAAAAGTACTTTGACAAACGCTGCGTTGAGCTTTCAGGACAGCCGGAGGACAGGCTGACAGTGGCATTAAAAAGGGCAGGCGATCTCGTAATTGCTTCCATTGCGCTTATAATTCTGCTTCCCTTTATGCTCATAATATCTTTGCTTATAAAGTTAACCTCCCCCGGAAAAATTATCTTCAAACAGCTCCGCGTCGGCAGAAATGGAAAGCAGTTCAGGATGTACAAATTCAGGACAATGCATTCACTGGAGTCGGAGGATGAACGCCGCAAAGAGATGATGCTCGAGTTTATGAAACACGACACGTGCGCATCAGGAGGGGATACAAAGATCATAGATGAAAGCAGGGTTACAGCGATTGGAAAACTGCTCAGGAAAACCTCTCTTGATGAATTTCCGCAGCTCATCAATGTCATAAAGGGGGATATGAGCCTTGTAGGCCCGCGCCCATGTGTGCCATATGAATACGAGAATTATGAACCTTGGCAGAAAAAACGGGTCTGCGTTCTTCCCGGATGCACGGGCATCTGGCAGGTTTCAGGAAGGAGTTCTGTCTCCTTTAAGGATTCTGTAATTCTGGATCTCTATTATGTCCATAACATATCCCTGCTGATGGACCTCGCGATTTTAATAAAGACAATACCTGTATTACTGTTTTCAAGAGGCGGGAAGTAAGAATGCTGCAGTTCAGTAAGGTTTTTTTAGTTAGAAGAAAATGGAGAAAATTATATGAAGGTTGGAATAGTTGGTTTAGGATACTGGGGGCCGAATCTAGTCAGAAACTTCCAGGCTGATCCGGAAATCGAAAAGGTTATCGGATGTGATAAAGATCAGGAAAGACTTAACTTTATAAAACTCCGCTTTCCAAACGTTGAACTTATAGAAAGTTTTGAGGATCTCTTAAAAAGCGATGTGGATGCCGTTGCACTTGCCATACCGGTGAACATGCATTACAAGTTTGCCAGGAAAGCTCTTGAGGCAGGCAAGCATATCTGGGTGGAAAAGCCTTTTACATCTAACTCGCTGCAGGCCCGTGACCTGATAAGCCTTGCAGCCAAAAAGAACCTGAGAATTTTTGTCGACCATACATTCCTCTACACCGGAGCCGTCAAAAAAATAAAGGAAATTGTCGATGAGGGTGAACTTGGGGATATATTGTATTTCGATTCCGTAAGAATTAACCTCGGCCTTTTCCAGCACGATGTAAATGTCATCTGGGATCTGGTGCCGCATGACCTGGCAATAATGAACTATATACTAAAGGATAAAACCCCGGTTGCAGTAACTGCCAACGGAATTGCAAATTACTACGATCAGGAAAATATAGCCCACATCTCAATTCACTTCAAGAATGAATGCTGCTTTGCGCATTTTCATGTCAACTGGACATCCCCCGTAAAGATCAGACGCATGATACTTGTAGGAGCAAAAAAAATGCTGGTCTACGACGACATGGAAAACTCGGAGAAGATAAAGGTTTACGATACCGGAATTGAAATGCTTACCTCAAAGGAAAAAATCCGCAAGGCTCTTGTCCAGTACAGAATCGGCGACATGTACTCCCCGAAGGTAATTCAGACAGAAGCCCTCGCCATGGGCGTAAGGGAATTTGTCGCATCCATCAAAGAAGGCCGCGATCCCCTTACCAGCGGCAAAGACGGGCTCGATGTGGTAAGAATACTTGAGGCTTCAGACAAATCGGTTAAAAACCGCGGCTGCCTGATTGAACTGGATGAAAAGAAAAAGCGTAAGACCGTGCTGAAGGAATTTGAACGCGAAGACTTTGTAAGGAAAATCAGGATTATGAGCAATGGACTATAAAAATATAAATGACGTGAAACTTGGGGAAAATGTAAAGATTTACAATTTCGTAAATCTTTACGGATGCTCCATTGGCGATAACACAAAAGTCGGTACCTTTGTTGAAATCCAGAAGAATGCCTCCATCGGGAAAAACTGCAAGATCTCTTCCCACACTTTCATCTGCGAAGGGGTGCACATTGAAGATGATGTATTTATCGGGCATAATGTGACATTCATTAACGATAAGTACCCCCGCTCCACAAATCCTGACGGCTCAATGCAGAATGAAAGCGACTGGAAGGTAGTTGAGACATTTGTTAAAAAAGGAGCCTCCATCGGCTCCTCTTCTACAATTCTCTGCGGGGTTACTGTCGGGGAAAATGCCACAGTCGGGGCAGGGGCTGTGGTAACGAAAGATGTTCCCCCCAATTCAGTGGTTGCCGGTGTGCCGGCTCGTATTATAAGAGTGGGGAATGCATCTGCTGAAATGATGACCCTTCCGTAATTGTTAAAGACGCAAAGTAGGTTTCTTTAAACAGGAATTAAGTTATGAAAAAATATCTGGTGCTTTTTGTTTTTTGTCTTGCTGTGACGGGCCTTAATACAAGCGCCCAGACACTTAACCCCGGAGACGGAGTGAGGCTGGCTTTTTTTAATATTACAGACAAGATCTCAGGCGATTATTTCATTCAGGAAGACCGCCTTCTGCAGCTCCCTTTTATCGGCACTCTTCAGACAGAGAACGTAAGCTTTGAGAACCTGAAGAATGAAATTATTTCAAAATACGATTCTCTCTACAGAAAGCCCGAAGTCAACGTGCGCCCCTTATACAGAATCAATGTTCTTGGCGAGGTTAAAACTCCCGGATCGTACTATGCCACGGGGGTTGAAAAAATATCCGACATTCTGGCCATGGCAGGCGGCGAGACCAGTGATGCCGATCTTGGCGATATGTACATTGTACGCAATGACAGGGAAATTAAAGTGGATGCCTCTAAGATCATTGAGGACGGTGAGAAGAAAAACGATATAAACCTGACTTCCGGCGACCGGGTTTATGTGCCAAGAAGATGGTGGGTGGGGGCAAGAAATATTGCCATGATTGTCTCAGGAGCCGGCATTCTGGTGACGCTGGTTGCTCTCTTTGTAAGAAAACCTTAAAGAATTTAGCACGGCTCTGGCAAAGCATTGATGTATAATCAGGGAGAATTAAAATGACAAAGTTGTTGAAAGCTGCTCCTAAAGGCAGAAAAAAAGAAGAGTTTACCTTGGGCGAATTGTTCCAGATAATTAACAAAAGAAAGAAAATATTCATTCTTTCAGTTATTGCGCTCCTTGCAATTGCATTTTTGTACAACACTCTTTCAAAACCTGTTTATGAAGCCTCGGTAATGCTTAAGAAGGACAGACCCGATGAAAAGCCCTCAGCAGACGACGAGTTCAAAAACCTGGTGCTGCTTCAGACTCAGGATGAAATTGAAACAGAAATGGAATTAGTCAGAACACGCGATGTGCTTAACAGCATTATAGAGGATCTTAAGCTTAACCTGAGCATCGATAAACTGGTGGAACCTGATGGAAAAGCACTCAAAATAAATTCAGGCGCAGTGGGCTATTATCATAATTACCTGCAGAACCGCCAGGCCGGCTTTATGCCTGCATTCGAAAAAGTGAAGGTTACTCCTTCAAAATCAGTTTCCTCCTATTTTATCGCCAAGACTGCAGACCACTCCTATGGCATTTTTAGTGCAGAAAACGACAGCCTGCTCCAGACTGCAATAGACAGTTCATACCTCAATGCTGGCAGTAGTCAGCCTCAGGCCATGGACAGCCTTAAGAACGAACCAGGCCCCGAAAAACATGCCTACGTCTCTTTTAATCTGCCCGGAAGATACATTGTAATTGACTGGCCAGGCGCCCGTGTGGGAAGCCGGATCTATTTCCGGTTAAATAACTATTATGAAACGCTCGACCGCCTTAATAAAGCTCTTAAAACTGAGCACATTGTTAAAACAGACATTTTTAAAATATCTGCCCAGTCCTCATCTCCTTACCAAGCACAGCTTATTGCTAACACAGCAGCGGAAAAGTTCAGAAGCGCCAGGATCGGCCAGCAGAAGCAGAATATAAAATATTCATACGATTTTGTGGACAAGCAGCTTAATGATGTCTCCGAAAAACTTAAGAATGCCGAAAGAAACTTAAGCGAGTTTAAGTCGGCAAAAAAACTTACTTCAATTGATGAGAACTCAAAGAACCTGGTGGATTTTTTAAGCAGCCTTGAGGCAGAAAAAATTAAAACCGATCTGGACCTGACCGACCGCGAGAACAAACTTCAGCAGATGCAGAGCGAGCTTAAGACAAAGGGCTATATCGATCAGACATACCTTACTCCTCAGGAAACAAGCAGCGGTGATGCCAATTCACCATTCTCGAACCTCTTAAAGCAGCTCTCTGACCTGGAAGTGCAGAGAATTGAACTGCTGCAGACACGCAAAGAAAGCCATCCGGATGTAGTAAATATTGATGAGAGAATTAAAGAGATAAAGGACAAGCTTTCAGCCTACAACAAGAATACCCTGACGGCATACCAGATACTTATAAATTCAGCAAAGAAAAAACAGAATGAATTATCTGGACTTACTGCAAAGTACTCCGGAATGATTAAAGCGCTTCCTCCCGACGAAAACCGCCTGGCAGAACTGACACGGCAGAGGGATGTCTTTAACAAGATATTCACCATGCTGCTCGATAAAAGAGAGGAGATGCGTATTTCAGAACTTTCAAAGCTGCAGGATATAACTGTCCTAGACGCAGCGCATGAGCCGAATAAACCTGTGCACCCTCAGAAAGCCTTAAATATGGGGCTGGGTCTTTTAGCCGGGATATTTATAGGCTTTGTAGGCATGACAGTCCAGGAGGTTAAAAGCAGAAGAATGATAGATGCAGACCATGTCGAGAGCGAATTTGACATCCCCATCTTCGCCATCATTCCAAACTATCCAAAAGAGGTCCAGAAGAAAATTGATAGTTCCACTCATTACCACGAGCGCTTTGTCACTCTCATGAGCGATCAGGAAGGATTCCGTGAATCCTACAGGGTGCTTCAGACAAAGCTTGAAACGAGATTCCCGGACAAGAAAATAATTATGTTTACAAGCTGCGAGGAGGATACAGGAAAAACCTCCATTGTATCGAACTTTGCCATTTCACTCGCACAGGCCGGCAAAAAGGTCCTCATGATAGACTGCGACCTTAAGAAAGCCTCTCTGACGAAGGCTTTCAATCTGAAGGTCGATTCACCAGGGCTCATAAATTTCCTTTCCGACGGGCAGACCGCCTTTAATACATACCAGATCCCTCTGGGTACAGGAACAGATGCCATGCAGAACCTGAAGATTCTTACCGCAGGCGGAATAACAGAAACATCAAGCAGCCTTCTGGGATCCTTCAAAATGGAACAGATGATGGATCTGATAAGCCAATCGCAGTATGAATATGTGCTCATTGATACTCCGCCAATTACAAGAGTGGTGGATGTACTTGTACTCGGGAAATTCATCAAGGATGCAATACTTATAGTAAGACCCGGCAAATCATTTAAGGACAGTGTAAGCTGGGGTATGATGGAGATGACGGATGCCGGAATCGACATCAGCGGCATACTCATCAATGCCTGCGACATCAGCCGCTCTTCTTTCAGGTATCGTTATGGCTACGGATACGGCTACAACGATAACAGCAGTCTGAAGAAGCTAAGCGGAGGATCCTTCGAAAGAGAGACGAAAAGTTCACGCGGAAGGGGATTGCTTAAAAAATAAAGTTCCAGAAAAGTAATTTCATAAAAAACTTTTAAGGGCTCATAATATTCAATAACCTTAAAAAGGCTTCAGGCAAGACTTAAAGCCGGGGAGAAAGACTAAATATGTGCGGAATATTCGGGATTTTTAATTTCAAAAACCAAAATCCAGTAGATAAGGAACTGCTGAAACAATCCACCCGTCTCATGAGCCACCGCGGTCCTGACGGCGAGGGATATTTTGTTGACCAGAATGCAGGCGTGGCACTGGGGCACAGAAGGCTGTCCATTATAGATCTAAATACAGGCGACCAGCCGATGACAAATGAGGATGAGACCATTTGGATTACCTTTAACGGTGAAATCTATAACTACCTGGAAATTAAGGAATACCTCCTGAAAAAAGGTCACACATTCAGAACAAGATCCGACACGGAGGTTTTAATCCATGCTTACGAGGAGTTCGGAGATGACTTCCTCTCAAAGCTAAACGGAATATTTGCCTTTGCCATCTGGGACTCGGTAAAAAGGAGAATGTTCCTTGCACGCGATCACTTCGGAGTAAAACCTCTTTACTACTATATGGATAATGAAAGACTTATCTTTGCCTCTGAGTTAAAATCTATAATGCATTATACAAAAATACCCGGAGAGATAAATCCTTCTGCACTGAATCTCTGCCTTACTTTCAGGCATACGCCTGCCCCATACACACTCCTCCAGAATATAAGTAAGCTTCCGGCAACGCACATGATTACAATTGGCCAAAAAGAGGAATTCCGTATGAAACCTTACTGGGACAGGGCAATTGAGATCAACGCAGAAAGAAGTGAAGCCGAATGGGTGGAGATTTTAAGGCATGGCCTTGACCTTGCCGTAAAAAGACAGATGATGGCCGACGTGCCGGTCGGGATCTCTCTTAGCGGAGGCATTGACTCGGGCTCCATTCTGGCTCTAATGAGTAAATACGCGGGCCGCGGCGTCTTTGCCTTTACAATCGGCTTCGAAGGAGGTAAAGAGGAAGACAATGAAATTAAAAAAGCTGAAACCAATGCCCGGATGTTCGGCGCAGTTTTTCACCACAGGATTATTTCCTCGCAGGACTATTCCGATTTTCTGAACCGGTACCTCTGGCATCTGGAGGAGCCTCTTGGAAATGAAAGTGCCGTGGCTGTCTATTTTGTTACTGAACTGGCAAAGGGAAAAGTAAAAGTACTCTTAAACGGACAGGGAGCAGACGAGCCCTTCGGGGGATACGACAGGCATCTTGGCGCTTTCTATAGAAATAAGTACTCCTTCCTCAAGCCGCAGCTCATGAAGTATATACTCATGCTTCCGATTTCACTGAATAAAAAGAAGAAACTCTCGCGCTTTGCAGACTACCTCGGGCAGGACAGCGACGTCAAGCGCATTACAAGCGCTGCCTGCATACTGAACAACAGGGAAAGAAAAAATATCTTCAACAGCGAGCTCTTCGGATATTCCAGTGAAGGGGATTATGTAAATGAGGTTGAAAAGATAATTCATGACAGCATAAATGGCTCTACAGTTGAAAAGATGTTTCTTTACGACATGTTCAGCTCTCTTTCGGAAAACCTCCTCCTGGTGCAGGATAAAATGGCAATGGCTGCAAGCATTGAAGGAAGAGTTCCTTTTCTGGACATAGATTTTGCATCAACAGCCCTGAGCATTCCGGCATCACTTAAAATAAAGGGGAAATCGGGAAAATATATACATAAGAAAGTCTGTGAGCATTATCTCCCGAAGGATATTGTGCATCAGAGAAAAATAGGTTTCCAGGATCCTGTTGAACTGTGGCTGAAGGATTCTCTTGGAGATGAACTGCTCGACTACATCAGCTCACAAAACTCAATTACAAGAAATTACCTGAATGAAAAGGCGGTAAAAAGAATATTTTATGAGCATAAGAATAATAAAGTGGATCATAAGAGATTTCTTTACCTGCTTTTGTCAATTGAAAAATGGGCCGGGATATTCCTGGCTTCGGAGAAAATGAGAATGCATGAAAGCTACATTTAATAAAAGTGAGGCTCAAATTGTCTAAAAATGTCTGCATGATCGTTCTGTCGGCCTACCCCTACGACCCGCGTGTAAGGCGTCAGGCTGAAGTCCTTGAATCGGAAGGTTTTGAGGTGGATATTATCTGTCTGAGGGAAGAGGAACAGACTAAGACTGAAAAGATGGGATTTGTAACAGCCCACAGGATAATGAAAAGCGTTAACAAGGAAAGCATCCTTAGATATCTGTGGCTTTCATTCATGTTTACTTTTCTTTCCATCCTAAAGCTTCAGTTCTTATCAATGAAGAAAGATTACAGGATGATTCAGGTGCACAACATGCCCGACTTCCTGGTCTTTACCGGTATTGTGCAGAAGCTGCTCGGGAAAAAACTTGTTCTGGATATCCATGACCTCACGGTTGAACTCTTCGAAACCAAGTGGCCCCATAAAAAGAATTCTTTCATGATGTCGGCTGTAAGAAAAGTGGAAAAACTCTCATGCAGCATTGCCGATCACGTCATTACAGTGACAGATGCCTGCAAAGACAAGCTTGTCATGAGAGGTGTCCCCAAGGAGAAGATTACGCTCGTGCTTAATACAGCCGACCCCAGGATATTTCAGTACGACTGCGACCGCAAATTTGAGAAAATTGAAAAAGGGGCCAGACTACTTTATCACGGCACTGTTGCTGAAAGATTCGGTGTGCATACGGCAATTGAGGCACTGGCCCTGGTGCAGACGAAAATTCCGAAGAGCACACTGAACGTCTATGGCCGGTACGACCAGGATTACAGGAAACTTCTCGAAACGAAAATAAGAGAACTGGGACTTCAGGACCAGGTATTCTTAAATGGAACCAGGAGCCTGGAGGAAATCTATGAGATCATTAAAAAAAGTGACATCGGCCTTGTTCCTTATGTAAATGATCCATATATGAATTTAGCCCTGTCGACCAAAACATTTGAGTATGCCGCAACGGGGCTTCCTGCTGTTGCCTCAAATTTATATTCACTTTCACGGATATTTGACGGCCGGTCAATCCGTTTTGCCCAGGCAGACAACCCCAGGGCATTTGCTGAGGGAATAGTTGACCTGTGCCTGGATCCTGAAAAGCGGATGCAGATTTCGCAGAATGCAAATGAAGTTGTAAGCGCAATATCAGGGACAGTTATGGGAAAACGCTACCTGAATCTGGTAGAGAACTTCGCCCGGTAATTTTTATGAGGTACAAACAATGACAGAAATAGAGGATATATTTGAATCTCAGGTTATTTGGTAAAAACGCTCTTGTCTATTCAGTCGGAACCGTAGTTCTCAGGGCATCATCATTCCTGCTTATTCCGCTTTACACCCATTATCTCTCACTTTCCGACTACGGGCTTCTGGCAACACTTCTGCTTACGATACAGATACTTGTAACAATTGTCGACTTCGGCATTAGAAGCGGCATGATGAGGTTTATGGCAAAGTATGAAAGCGAAGGGCACCTGAAGGAATTCCTTGGGAGCGCGCTGGCTGTAAATATACTGGGCGGAATTCTTACAACACTTGCAACAATTTACCTTTTCAGTCCTGTCCTGAATTATGTTCTCCATGCAAAGGATATCTCCGGTTACCTGATGCTTACCTGCCTTACTGCAGTGGTTCAGTCGCTCTGCATTAATATTATTTCTTATTACAGGGCAAAAAACCTGGGAATGATGTTCATGATCATAAACCTGGCTGTTTCCATTCTTTTGATCCTTGGCAGCCTGATATTTCTGGTGAAATTGAAAATGGGAATAGAGGGAATACTGATTTCGCAGATTTTATCCTATGGATCAATATGGATAGCAGTAACAGCAATTATTTCACTGAAGCACGGTTTATCCGTCTCTCCGAAGCTGTTTTTACTTCTTCTGCGCTTCGGCTTTCCGCTCATTTTTGCCATGGCAGGCAATCTTATAATGAACACTTCGGCAGTTTACTTCCTCAGCTACTTTAAAAGTCTTGAACAGGTGGCAGTCTATTCGCTGGCCTTTAAGATCGCATCTATTGCAGAGATGGTGGTAATTTTGCCATTCCAGATGGCATATGAGCCTTTTGTTTTTGCCAATCTGCATAATCCTGAAATTCAGAATACAATGTCAAAACTTACGACATACCTCCTGCTTACCTTTACAGTTATGGGATTTCTTATAGTTTTCGTCTTCCGTGACCTGATTAACGTTATTGCTCCGCCTGAATATCACGATGCCTATCTTATTATATTCCTGCTTCTTCCGGGAATTGCTGCTCAGGGGTTACATTACGTGGGACAGTCTCTGCTTCATGTTCAGAACAAGACTCACGTGACAGGGACAATAGTTTTCAGCATGAGCCTTTTAAGTGTGGGCTTAAACTATATTTTTATCAGGCTCTACGGAATAATGGGGCTTGCTGCAGTATTTAATTTTACAATGTTTGCAATTGCCTTTTTGCTTTTACGTCAGGGCTCGAAATCTTTTGCCATGAGGCTCGAAAGAAAACGTGTCTTTATAGTCGGCTTTGCCTTTCTGGTACTACTTATAAATGCATTTACATTCAGAAATGCCCCTTCCCTCCTGTACTATCCATTAATTGTAGCTGTTCTTCTGGTATTTACGGCACTGCTCTTCAAGGGGAAATTTCTTGACAGCAGGGAAAAGACATTCCTGGCCGGTGTACTGAAACTGAGAAATAAAGGCGTTGTTGAAAAGCAGTTGACGGGTGAAACTTATGAGTGATCTTTATTTCATATTGGCTGTTGTAATTGCCGCAGCTGCCGCACTGGCCGTAATCTATTATTCGGTAATAAGGTTTGAGTTTGCTCTTTTTCTTGTTGTCATTTCACCATGGATTTCAGCCATATTCTTCAGTAACTCGCCATCGTTCAACTATCAGGAAACGGGACCCGGCTCATACTTAAGAATAGGCATTCTTTTACTTACAGGTTTGGCAGGCGCTGTCAAATACCTGAAACTTCTGCCCGTGAATAAGGGGAGAATACCGGTACATTTCATACTGCTTGGAATTTTTCTTATGCTCGCATTCCTGTCGGTAAGCTATTCTATAGATAAAGAATTTACCTTTGTACGCACGGTTTCTTTCATTGCACTGGCTGGTTTTTTGCTTGGACTCGACAGCTGGCTTGAAGGTGAAGAGGAATTTGAACGGGCACTGAATGTACTTTTCATATTCATTGCATCATCTGTTATAATAAATTCATTATCCCTGATATTACTTCCCGGAAGAGTATGGTGGTGGGAAGATCAGGATAGATTCCTTGGTCTTTGGGATCACCCAAATACGCTTGGAGCATTCTGCATGTTATCCTATCCGGTTCTATTATGGAAATACGGGAAGTCTGAGAGCCTGAATTCAAAACTCATTATTGTTGGCCTTGGGCTTTTAACCGTGTTTATGCAGTATCTTACCGGCTCAAGAACATCTATTGTAGTTGCAGTTGCCGGACTCATAACATGGTTCATCGTGCAGAAAAAATTACTGAGGGCAGGACTCATAGCGGCATTTTTTATTGTGCTTACTGTTCTCGTCACACAATTAAAACCGGAGGTTTTTCAAAGGGATGGCGGCAAAAGCATTACTGATCTTACCGGACGTGATGAGTTCTGGAAAGGTGCAAAGATTCTCATTTCAGAACGCCCGCTCCAGGGTTATGGCTACTCGGTAGAAGGTAAAGTATGGGAAGACGCCAGATTTTATGATCCGAAGAATTCACTTTGGATAGGCAGTTCAAAAGCCTCGCTGCATAACGGGTATATCTCAGTGGCAATAGGCGTGGGCCTTGTGGCTTTTGCACTATGGTGCCTTGTGCTGCTCGTTCCATTATGGAGAGTATCCTTTACGCCTCAGAGTGGTTATAAAGCTTTAATTATTTCTATGATTATAATGATGCTGCTGTCAAATTTTGCTGAATCCGCAATTACAGGCGGAAACTCTATTGATTCGATATTTTTTTGGATTGCGTGGGTATTGGCAGGAAGATCAATTATCTTCAGGCCGAATGATCTTTTAGAAACCGGGTACCTTACAGGAGAATGAACCTATGAAGAAGAGTTCGTATGTTTTAATCACTGCTGCAAAAAATGAAGAGGCTTTCATTGAAAACACTATTAAGTCGGTGCTCAGGCAGACTATCCTTCCACTTAAATGGATAATAGTCAGTGACGGATCTACAGACTTCACCGATGAGATAGTAAGCCGGTATGAGGCTGAATGCAGTTTTATTAAGCTTCAGAGGGTAACCAGTACCGAAGGGCGGAATTTTGCATCGAAAGTCTATGCAGTCAATATCGGCTACAGTCTCCTGAAAAATCTCCCCTACGATTTCATCGGAATACTGGATGCCGATATAACATTCGAGCCGGATTACTACAAAAAGCTGCTCTGTGAATTTGAAGATAATCCGGGGCTGGGACTTGCAGGAGGAAGGATATATGACCTTTATGACGGAAAGATGCATAAAGGCATAAACAGCTACAACAGTGTCGGAAATGCAATTCAGTTCTTCAGGCGCGAGTGCTTTGATAAGCTAGGGGGGCTGACCCCCATTGCAAACGGAGGAGAGGACGGAGTGGCTGAGATAACAGTCAGAATGCATGGCTGGGAAGTCAAATCAATTTCGCATCTGCCTGTACTGCATCACAGAAGAACAGGTACGGCAGTAATGAATGTTCTTAATTTCAAGTTCCGCCAGGGATCGGTCGAATACAGCCTTGGCTATCATCCTGTTTTCCAGATGCTTAAGTGCATTTTCAGAATGATGGAAAAGCCGTACATAATCGGGAGCGTCTGCCGTTTTGCAGGCTTCTGGTGGACAACCATGAAGCAGGAAGAAAGACCGGTCTCAACGGACTTTGTACGTTATATCAGAAAAGAGCAGATCGAACGCCTGACAAAAATTATTCACCCCGGAAACTGCAGCAGCGCCATAAGAACAATGAAAAGCAGGGAATATACAGCCCAGTGAAACACCGAAGAATTAAATTAATTATAAGTTTCTGTTACTGGAGTCTTCTTCTTCTTAAGAATTTCATGCTCAGACTGTCAGGCAGGGAAGTCCCTGGAAGATGTTCTGCAGTTTATTATCATTCTGTAAAGGATACGGAAAAAAAACAGTTTGCCCGCCAGATGCAGCTCTTAAAAAAATGCGCTTATCCCTTAATGGCAGACTACAACGGGAAACTCCGGAACGGGAAAAACTACGTCATTATCACTTTTGATGACGGCTTTAAGAGCATTATTAAGAATGCTCTTCCTGAGCTAAAAAGGCTTGAAATTCCATGCGCCGTGTTTTTTCCGGTAAAATATTTAGGGTGCATGCCAAAATGGCAGTACAATAAGAGCTTCCATGATGAAGATGAAGAGATAATGAGGGAAGAAGAGATTAGAAGTCTTCCGCGCGACTATATTCTTGTGGGCTCGCATTCTTATTCACACCGCGTTTTGACAAGTCTGAATGCTTTGGAGGCCAGAGAGGAATTTATAAAATCAAAAGAACTGCTGGAAAAATTAACGGGAAAAAATGTTGACCTGTTTTCATTCCCGTACGGCTCTTTCAACAGCCATACTTTAAGCCTGGCTTATGAGGCGGGCTACAAAAGGGTTTTCACAATAAATAACGAAGTAATTACTTCTCATGTGGACAGGTCTCTTCTGGGCAGGGTTAGAACAGATCCCTCCGACACTCTCCTGGAATTCAGGCTTAAGATTCTGGGAGCATATGAATGGCTTAACTCCATAGGGCCTCTGAAAGAAAAGCTTTTTATCTTCAGACGAAAAAACAATCCGCAAAAACAGATTACGGAGCACCTTACAGCATAGAAAATCATGGAGCAATATTGGCTCCAATGTCATAGGATTTAGCTTTGGATAACTTCCTGCCGCTGCTGTTTACTCCAGAGAGTGGTTTCCCGCGTCCTTTTAAGGGGGATGAACTCTTCAGCATATAATTCTTTTTTTCGGCATTCTGAAACCGGGGATTTACATTTACAAGGTCGCCTTCGGAATGTATAACCCCTTCGGTTTGTTTTCCGTTTGTGCGGTAGTAGCAGTTGTAGCCCGTTTCGAGTTTACCTCCCTGGGATCTGGGATCAGTAAAAAGGGCAGTGCAGTTGTAGAAGATGTTGTTAAAAACCTTCGCCCCATGCGTGTCGTGCAGTTCAAAGGCATTGTCTGTGATCTCGGCAAATGTATTGTTCAGTATATAGATCTCACTGATGGGGCTCGGGTGCCTGGGGTCGTAGGAGCCGTCTATATTAAGACCGCGGAAGGCATCGTGAAAGAGATTGTTCCTGAAGGTGATATTCTTAACCGGGGGAGTTACTTCGGTTAACATTGCGATCTGCTTGTTCAGGTTTCTTTCTCCCAGGCTGAAGTCGTTATCTTCAAATGTGATATTGCTTGCAGGTCCCCAGGTCTGTACGCAGTCGATGTGAGGCTGTTGGCTGTTTTCGGGATCGCTCAGGAGAATGTCGTGGATCCTGTTTTTCCTGATAACGTGCCCGGAACCGAAAAACCGAAGGCCCACGGCCCCCAGGTTCTGAGGGTTGGTTCTGGACCACTGGATGGTCCCTGCAATCTCGTTATTATCAATTGTGTTATTCTGCCCTGCAATCTGAATTCCGGCCTGACCGCATCGTATCATTCTGTTGCCGCGCACCACGCATTTACTGGTGGCATCAGAAGTGAGATCGTCTCCCAGGCGTATTCCTTCCAAATAAACCGAATGTATATAGTTGTTCAGAATGCTGCAGCCTTTGCCTCTCAGGTGAATTCCGGCTCCGTCTTTCCAGCTTTTGGGGTCGGTCGATGTAATTTCAAATCCGTCAATTGTAATGTAGCCGGCTTCTACTGTAAAACCTCTTGTAACTACACCTTTTGATGCAGCCCTGAAAATTATGGGGGAATCTTTTGTGCCGGAAGTACGGATGTGTATTCTTTCAGTATAGCTGCCCGGTTTTACTATGCAAACCTCACCCGGTTGGATTACCTCAGCTGCCTTTTGTATAGTCTCAAAGGCAGCATCTTCAGAAGTGCCTGAATTAAAATTACTTCCATTTTTCCCATCAACATAGTATGTATGCACTGCATGGGACGCGCTGCCCTGAAAGAACAGCATCAGTGTCAGAACTAAAAACCTGAAATAAATTTTCATCTTAAAGCCTTCAAAAAGTGACTGTTTTCATAGCAGCAGTTTTATTTATATAAATAGAAATATTAGAGTGAATAAAGCAAGGGTAATGCCTGTTTATGAAGTTAAATTTAATGTCATCTGAGATCTCACAGCCTCATGGTTTAGAAAACAATGGGCAGATAAATGAAGCGTCTCAAAGTTTCAGTGTTGAAAAAGACGGTGCCGAGGAAAAGGAGTGGGAGAGCTATCTTGATCTTTTTGAGGATGCTTCACTCTACCAGAGCTGGTCTTACGGCAGGAACTTTCCCGGCGGCAGATTGATGAGTCATATTGTTTTAAGGAAAAACGGGGAAGTAAGAGCCGTTGCGCAGGCAAGAATACTTACCATTCCTCTTTTACAAAGAGGTATTTCCTATGTATTTATGGGTCCCCTCTGGAAGAGGAAAGGATTTTCTCCGGATAAAAGAATTCTTTCAGAAATGCTCAGGGTATTGAACAATGAATATGTAAAAAGAAGGAAGCTGCTTCTGAGAGTTGTGCCCGTGGGGTTTGATGCAGAAGAAGGTATTGAAGAGATTTTTAACTGTGCACATTACAGGAAAAATGAATCCTACATTCCGCAGCGGACACTTATAGTGGATCTTGAGCCTTCAGTTCAGGAAATCAGAAGCCGGTTTCATCATAAGTGGCGCAACAGGCTTAACGTTGCAGAAAGAAACGGACTGGAAGTTTTCCAGGGAACTTCGGAAAATCTCTTCAGAATGTTTAAGCGGCTTTACGAAGAACTTCTTCAAATGAAGGAAATTCCGGTACATAGCGACATAGAAAACTTTATTAAAATACAGGGGAATCTTCCTCAAAGGCATAAAATGCACGTGCTCATATGCCAATCAAATGGCAGGGCAGTTGCGGGTCTTGTCGGATCACTTATTGGAAATACCGGCATATGCCTGCTTTCTGCAGCAAACAGTGAAGGGCGCGAACTTCTAGGAACATATCTTCTGCAGTGGGAACTCCTGAGGTGGCTGAAGGAACAGGGTGCAAAGTCCTACGACCTTGGCGGCATAGACCCGGAGAAAAATCCCGGCGGCTACAGGTTTAAGGCCGGTCTTAGCGGCAGGGATGTCCGGTTCCCGGGGCAGTTTGAATCCTGCTGGAGCATGTCCAGCAGGATTATTGTTAATACAGGTGAATACTTAAGAAGAAGGAAAAAGAAATTATAATTTCTTTTTTATTTCTCGACAATCATTTTCTTAACTTCAACAAAATTGTTTGCCTTAATCTGGTAGATGTACATCCCGCTTGTGAGTTTTCCGGCATCGAACTGAACTTCGTAGCTTCCCTGGGATTTCTCTTCATTTACCAGTGTTGCAACTTCCTTACCCAGTATATCGTAAACTTTGATGCTGACAAATGAGTTCTCGGGAATAGAATACTTTATTACCGTAGAGGGGTTAAATGGATTCGGGTAATTCTGTGAAAGCTGATAGCTCTGAGGATTGGTGTCTTCACCATCCGCCTCATCACCTTCCTTATAGATGCCAAGCTGATACTGAGCCTTGTTGTCGAAAGATGAAATGATGTTGCCTGCGAGATCTTTCACGTTAACAACAGTTAGTGTGTAAATTCTTCCTTTTCTGTGCTTTGAAGTTGAAAGAATAACTCCATCCTGCGTGGAATTCATGGTAACGCTTTTGACCGTTATTCCGCCTGAGATAGTGTAGTTTGCCTTGTTCAGTGCCTCAGAGGGAGCAACCTTTTCAGAAAATGTGACGTTAAGCCTCATGGATGATGATAAACTTGCTCCGGTGACTTTCGGGGATGTAACGTCTGTAGTCGGATTGACAGTTGTTGAAGATGCATATTCATAAGCTCCCATATCATATCCTGTGCCCTGGGGCCTTGCCGTTCCCGAAAGATCAGATGTAATCTCAGACAGTTGGCATCCCTTGTCGATGAGCCCTGAGGCTGCCTGCAGACGGTAGTTCCTTTGAGAAGGGTCGACGAATTTAGGATCAGTGCCCCACAGATCGCCCTGGTAATGCGTTCCCTGGGGAAGTGTGCCGTCGGTATGGTAATAGCTGTTATAGCCTATCTGGAGGCCTCCTGAGGCGGTTTTATCGTCAATGTAGAGCTCAACGGTATTATTGAAAATATTGTTCTTTACTATGGCGTTCGGGCAGTCGTGCAGTTCAACCGGGTTATCCTGAAAACCGTCAAATGTGTTGTTTTCAACCTTAAGGTTTTCAATAGGGGTCGATGTGCCTGAGACGTGGCTTCCGTATATATTAAGGCCTCTTAAGGTGTTATAACAAACGTTATTCCTGTATGTGAGATCGTTGACCGGAGCAGTAACCTCAGTTACCATTGAAATCTGCTTGTTCAGTGTAGGCTCGCCCATGGCGAATGTGTTATTTTCAATCGTGATGTATGTTGCAGGTCCCCATGTCTGCACGGCATCCACGTGAGGAGCATTTCCGTTTTCAGGATCGCCCAGCATAATATCATGAATATAGTTATTGCAGATAATGTGCCCCGTTCCGAAGAACCTGAGGCCCACGGCATCCAGGTTCTGCGGGTTGGTAACAGCCCACTGAACGACACCTGCTATTTCATTTCCCCTTACCACGTTATTGACGCCGCAGACAAGAATTCCGGACTGGCCTACGCGTATGATCTTATTGTTCTCAAGCAGGCAGTTGCTTGTAGCTGAGGAAGTAGGGTCGTCGCCGAGCCTGATCCCTTCGCGGTATGTAATATGAATGTAGTTATTTAGGACTTTTACGTACTGTCCTTTAATGTGGAAGCCTGTTCCGTCAACCCAGCTTGTGCGGCTTGTTTCAGTTACCTCAAAGCCATCAACTGTAATGTAGCTGGCGATAATGGTAAAACCTTTTGTTACTACACCCGTCCCCAGAGCCTTAAAAACGATAGGGGAACCCTGGGTTCCGGAAGTGCTGACATTTATTCTTTCGGGGTAGCTTCCCGGAGCCACAAAGCATGTATCTCCCGGAGCCATGGTGTTTGCGGCTTTCTGGATTGTCTTCCATGGGAGTGTTGTCGATTTTCCTGAATTTGCGTCTGTGCCGTTTGTGGCATTTACATAGTAATTTGAGGCCCAACTGGCCGAAGTCATAATAGTTAAAACAAACAGTATAAATAAAATCTTTTTCATTGGCTCCTTTCCTATCTTTATAATCCTGCTCAAGTTCAGGAAAGAAAGGTGCCATTATTCATACATGAAAAATCGGACTAAAAAGTAACCTTTTGTAAATATTTTAAGTTTAAAACGTGGCTAATATTATCCAACTGGGGTCATATGTCCTACAAATATATAGATGCTCCGCGGTTATTAAAAACGGAACAGATGATAAATAGCAGGTTTCAAAAGAGGTGAATAACAAAAAAGCAGGCGCTTTTAGGGTGCCTGCTTTTTTGTCAGGATATGTTTTAACTGATTATTAGTGGAAGAGCCCTGAAGATTTAACGGCGTCTCTATAATACTTGAACTCCTTGTTGACAAGCCTTTTGGATTCAACAGGCAGTTTATTATAAAGAGGGAATATTTCCTCCCAGTAGTCCTTTATTTCGCCCAGGTTGTTCAGCTTGGGCAGTGTATCCCTTACTGAATCGACCAGGTTCTGAGGTTCAGCTTCTGCCGCCGGCTCGTTTGGAACTGCCTGTGCCTGCGGCTTTTTCTGCTGCGGAGCTTCATATTTAGGGGTGGGTACAATGCCTTTTTCGTTCCAGTAAGGATCGGCATCTTTCCTTCTCCACTGTGCCTTTGTTTCGGTTTTGCCGGTCTGGCGGTCTTTTACCTCCACGAAGACCTTTACGGCGTATTTTTTTACCCAGTCGCGTCCATAGGCCGGCTGCCACAATTCCTTGGCGATTCCCAGATCCTTGCAGCATCTGACCAGGCAGTCGCTTTTTGCAGCCTCATAGACACTTGCCCAGCTGGTATTTCTGTTGTTTTCAAAGTAGTCATGTTCGCCTAAGGCACGGCTTACAAAGCAACCTCTTACATAAAGTGAACCGTCGAAGCAGAGCGTATTGCCTATCTTTGAGATCGAGTGCTGAATAAGCGCCCACTGACCGATTCCGAAGATGGAATTCAGCTTTTCGCGGTAAAAGACCTGCGGATAATAGATCAGTCCGTCGGGGCGTATTTCCACGTCTTCAGGGTTCAGAGGCGCTTCAAGAGCTTTCTGCTCCTTTTCAGTAACTGTTAGAAGGCTTGCCTTCTGGTACATATTACTGAACGGGGTAAGATTTGAAGCCTCAGTTTCGGCAAAGTTCTGCGTATTGTTCTGTTCATAGCTTGAAAGAGCATTTTCCATAGTTTCTTTCTCCTAATGGTTATTACCCGATTATAAGGTTATTTTTCTCAATTATTTCGCAGCCGAGCGGAACCAATCCGGTTGCCTTGAAATATTTTTTTACTTCCTCTTTTTTAAGTTCACGTGAGTGCCTTACAAGCTGAGGACAAGCTTTTTCGAGTTCTTCGAGATCCAGCACTTCATCGGTCAGAACATGCGAGGATTTCCGCCAGCTTATCCTGAGCGTCCCGAAATCGGCATTTTCGCCTTCAGGAATAAACGCTTTGAGCGTCTTTTTTACAGATTCACCCTTTTTCTGGAGCCTGTTTTGAACGGTCTGAAGCCGCTTGATCTCTTTTTTTACCATCTCTTCCATATCCGAGCAGTAAAGATTATACTGTGCCAGGCCATATATGAGGTCCGAGCGTGAGTGAGTAAGCGTTTCCAGCTTTTCACGGATTTCAGGCAGCAGTTCCCCGGTTTCCTCTGAATAGCTCGAGTCACTGTCGAGCAGGCCCTGAATATCCTGATCAATCTGAAAAAGTTTGAAAGTATCGCTCATATCTTTTTACCTTTTCCTTTCTTTGTTCCATCTGCAAAATTCATCTGATTTTTCATCCTGTCCGGTTATGAATATAGCGACGGAGATTTTGAAATAAAAACCATAATTTTGTCCGAAAAGTTCATATTTTGAAGCATTTTCGCGGGAAAATAGGGGAAATATTTGTCTCCTTTCTCCCCTGAAAAAGCCTCTTTTTACGCCAAAAAAGGCACCTGGTCTGCCCTGAAAATTACTGCCGGAAAAGACCGGAAAGTGCCCGTAAAAAGGGATGATTTATAAGCTGGCATGATTATGGTTTTATTTTACTGATGTCTATAAAAACAGAGAAAATAAACTAAGCTAATTCTCCGGGTTTATTGACTTACATCCTTTATATTTTTAACTTAGAAAGCATAAAATGCTTTGCTCTGGGCGGATTTGAAACTTTTGCTTTTATGTTGCAGCCAGCCATGACGTGATGCCTTATGTTATACCCGTTTGTATGTGAATGTTTGATCCGGAAAAGATGAGCCCGCCTTAAATTGATCAAGACTAATACAATTTTAGCTGACAATAATGATTTTATCTGAAAGAACTGTAATTTTGCGGGGCTCTATGAAATTAAAACTGTTTGCAGCATTAGCATTTATGGTGCTTATGGCTCATGAGACTTCTGCCCAGCTGGCGCAGAACAGCTGGAGTTACGCCTTCGGTGTTGCTTATCCCCGGTACATTACTTCCGGAATTTCTCCAAGTGAATATAATTACGGCCTGTTCCACTCTTTCCAGAGAAATTTCTCGGAGCACGTAGGCCTCAGGCTCTCGGGCAATTATAACCGTCTTCAGGGAAAAATAGGAACAACAGAGGAGAAAACAGACCTTGTAAGCGGAAACCTCGACCTGTTTTACTATCTTGCCCCCTGCGAACCTGTTTCCCCTTATATCCTTGTCGGTGCAGGAGGATTCATTTTCAAGGTTAGTGATCCGGTAAGTCCTGGCCTGTCAAACAAATTCTTAAAGGATTACCAGATCAATTTCGGAGCTGGCGCTGAATGGTTCTTAAGTGAGGACTGGCGTCTGGAGACTGAATTTGATTACAATACCCCTGCTACAAGCAGGATTGACGGTCTTACTACCGGCAGCAATAACGGACTCCTCGGTGGTCCTTACGATACCTATGCTGTCTTCCGCCTGGGCATTGTTTACTACTTCTCAAAAGGGGACCCTTCAAAACTCTGCGATTTGTACAGCGGACTTGCAAAGGAAACCCCGGAGATAGACTACGACCGCATTGAGAGCATAATTAAAAAATATCAGACTAAGCCTGTTGAGCAGACGGCAGTAGATTACGACAGAATTGAGGATATTGTAAAAAGGAATCAGAAAGTTGTAACGCAGGAGACCAGGGCAAACTGGCAGCTCGTAGGAGTGACATTTGCTTTGGGAAGTGCAAAGTTTAAGACGGAAGCTTACCCGATCCTTTATAATGCAGCACTGATGCTTCTGCAGAACCCTGATCTGAAGGTTGAAATACAGGGCTATACAGACGATACCGGCTCCGATACGTATAACCTCAACCTTTCACTCAAAAGAGCCAACGCTGTAAAGGATTACCTCGTTGCTCACGGTGTTCAGGCAAACAGACTGACCGCAGTAGGACTGGGCTCTCAGAACCCTGTCGGCAGCAACAAGAGCGCCAAGGGCAGGGTACTCAATCGCAGGATAGAATTTAAGATTTTAAATTGATATATTTAATGAAATACATTTTATGAGATTTCTTAAGGGTTACACAAATTGTAACCCTTTTTTATGTGAAATGATAAAGAAGATATTTTACTTAATACTCCTGACTTCAGGAATCCTGCGAGCACAGACCATCACTTTCGATGAGTTTCTAACCATAAGCAAGGGTTCTCTGAACCGCAATGCCCTGCTCGAAATTAAAGATATATTCCCTGCAAAGTTTGCCATTACTGCACTCGATTATGCCGACTTTTCAGGAGACGGTAAAAACGACCTGGCTATTGCTGTAAGACCCCTGGCCAGGCACGATAAGACAATTTATGTCTACATGTTCTGCGATTCTCTAAGCCGTTATGTGCTTGTGCATGCAGATACAATGAAGTTCTATGAACTACCGATTGAAATCGGTTTCAGCATTAATAATAAGGTCTGCTATATAACGCAGAAAGTTGAAGATAAAAGCTGGGCTATAACCGGATACTCCTTCCTCAGGAATGAGCTTGCCCTTGTGGACTATTACAGAACTCATGTAAGGCCCTTAAACAGGAAAACCGATATCGGAGAGGAACGCTATAATAACTATAAAAACCTTCAGGCTTTTACAGGTTATTATAACGTCAACACTCTAAATGAATACAAGAAAACGAAGTATTTTTATCATCCGGTCTACCGCTTAAAAAGAAATGTATATCCCGGATATGCCAGAAGCGTTGGAATTGATAAGGGCTGGCTCTGGGAGGAAGACTCCAAACCGGGAGCGGGCCAGTCCTGGGGACAGGTTACCTTTTCAGATGATTATTCGCAGAAGGATGATCCTGAACTGATAATCGACATCGACTTAAACAGTGAATTCTTAACGCAGGCTGATTCACTGGGCATGGATGAGATTAATATCTGCTTCGACCGCTCGGCTGAAAGGCTCATTAAAGGGGCAACCAGGAGGGGTGACAAGTTCCGGGAATCTTTAGATGAGGACGCGGCCAGGATAAATGTTCAGTTTAACCTCAGCGATCCCTCTCAGGCAAGGCTTACAAACACGATCGGGAGTAATTACAGGGTTAACAGGGCCGCTGATATTAAAATTGCGCCAAAGCTTGAAGACGGGCGGTTCACCTTCAGGCTGAGCCTGCCTTTGGAAATGCTGAACCTCCCCGGATCAATGAGCGAAGTAGGCACCTTCATTTCTATGGCCTTTAAGGCGAAAGACGGCCGCGACATCCTGCTTAAGGATTCAGACGGGGACTATGATGACCCGTCCTCCTATGCAAGGATGATTTTTCTTGGTGAAGGGGAGTTCTACGGGTCTGTTGATAATAACAAATTCGGTGAACTCATAAAAAAGCTCATCCGGAACGGGATACTGCTTAAAGAATAATTTGCAGGAAGAATAATTTACAGGGGCTTCTTAAATTCCCCCCTTTACTTTTAAAAAAAATTGTCATAAGTTACCGCGAAGAGATTTCTTTTAATTTTATCCTGTGAGGTAAAAAAGGTGGTACGAAAACTATTACATATTAAAAACAACTTGGGAGAACCTCCGCGACCTGTTAAATGCAGCCGGTCAAGGAGGATTTTTTGTATATGAACATAAAAGCCAAAATTATTGACCAGGAAGGGATGAACCGTACGGTTACACGCCTTGCACACGAGATACTGGAGAGGAATAAGGGTACAAAAAATCTGGTGCTGATCGGAATGAGAACGCGCGGGGAGTTTATTTCCAGAAGACTGCTGGAAAAGATCAGGGAAATAGATCACTCAGAGCCTCCTTTCGGTGTGCTGGATATAACACTCTACAGGGATGACTTCCGCAAGAGACTTAAACAGCCCCAGGTCTCGGTTACAAATATTACTTCTGACATCAATGAAAAAGACGTCGTCTTAATTGATGACGTCCTTTATACGGGAAGGACCGTCAGAAGCGCCATGGACGCTCTCATGGACCTGGGGCGCCCCTCGACAATACAGCTCTGCGTCTTAGTTGACCGGGGGCACCGTGAGCTTCCCATCCGGGCTGACTTTACAGGGAAGAATATTCCCACTTCCATCAATGAGGAAGTAAAAGTAAAAATGAAAGAAATAGACGATGAAGATGCCGTCTATTTGATTGATATTTCGAAAGAGTAGTTTTCACAATGGCGAAACGGTGTTTCGCCTTTTTTTTGACAAAACCAATTTTGAAAATTAAAGAGAGAATATTACATGCCTTTATCAAGCAGACATCTACTGGGTTTACAGGGTGTTCCAAAGGAAGATATACAGCTCATTTTAGATACGGCCGTCACTTTCAGGGAAGTGCTCGAGCGTCCCATTAAAAAGGTCCCTACGCTCCAGGGCAAGACTGTTGTAAATCTTTTCTTTGAAAACTCCACCCGCACGAGAATTTCATTTGAACTGGCGCAGAAACGCCTTTCGGCCGATACGGTCAACTTTTCCACTTCAACAAGCAGTACAAAAAAAGGGGAGACCTTTAAGGATACTGTAAAGAACATTGAAGCAATGAAGGTTGACATGATCGTAGTGCGCCATCAGTCTGCCGGAGTGCCCCAGTTTCTGACCAGGATTTCAGATGCAAATATCATCAATGCCGGCGACGGCGCCCATGAGCACCCGACACAGGCACTTCTCGATATGTATTCAATAAGAGAGAAGTTCGGACATCTGGAAGGCCTCAGGGTCTGTATCGTTGGCGACATAGCTCACAGCCGTGTTGCACTTTCAAACATTTTCGGCCTTAAGGCCATGGGTGCCGAGGTCTCACTATGCGGACCTTTGACCATGATACCGAGGGACATCGAAAAGCTTGGCGTAAAGGTGATACATGATATAGACCAGGCAATTAGGGAAAATGACGTACTGAACGTTCTTAGAATTCAGCTGGAGCGCCAGGCAGGAGGCCTCTTCCCCAGCTTAAGGGAATACCACAACTATTTCGGTATTACTTCTGAAAGACTCGAGAAAAATGGTAAGGAGGATATTGTAATACTCCACCCGGGACCTATCAACCGCGGGGTTGAAATATCCTCGGAGGTTGCAGACGGCCCTTATCAGATAATTTTAGATCAGGTAACAAACGGTGTGGCCGTAAGAATGGCCGTGCTCTACTTATTAGGAACATTAAACAAGGCGGATGGAAGATGAAAATAGTATTAAAAAACGTGAAGCTGCTTAATCCGGAGCAGAAACTCAATCAGTCGGGCGATATGCTCGTCACCGACGGCGTAATTAAAAAAATTGGGTCTCTTACCTCTGAAGACCTAAAAAATGCCAGAGTATTCGAATTAAATAATAAATATGTGGTCCCGGGACTTTTTGATATGCATGTTCACTTAAGAGAGCCGGGCAGGGAAGACGAGGAAACTATTATAACAGGAAGCAGCAGCGCCGCCTCAGGCGGCTTTACAGGGCTTGCATGCATGCCGAACACCAACCCGGCAATAGATTCGGCCGAACTGGTGAGCTTCATAAAGGAAAAAGCCAAAAATCATCTTGTCGATGTCTATCCCGTGGGTGCCGTAACAATGGAGCGCAAAGGGGAAGCACTTTCTCCAATGGCTGAATTAAATGATGCCGGGGTCGTTGCATTCAGTGACGACGGCGATGCTGTAAAGGATGCAAAAATACTCAGACTTGCTTTCGAGTATGCCTCAATGTATAACCTCCCTATTATGGAACACTGCGAGGATGAGTCCCTTAAAGGCGGCGCAATGAATGAAGGTGTGACTTCAACATTCTTAGGCCTCCCCCCGATGCCTTCAATTGCTGAGGACCTGACAGTAATGCGCGACATTATGATGGCTGAATACACGGGAGGCAAAATCCATATCACACACATAAGCACAAAAAACGCAATTGAGATGGTGCGCCAGGCAAAGAAAAGGGGCATCAGGATCACTTCCGACGTTACTCCGCACCACTTCTCTTTAACTGAAGAAGCCCTTAAAACATACGATACAAATACAAAGATGAATCCTCCCTTAAGGACAAGAGCTGACGTGGATGCCGTCTTAGAAGGCTTAAAAGACGGCACAATTGACGCAATTGCAAGCGACCATGCCCCCCATTCAATTGAGGAAAAGGAAATGGAATTCATCTATGCCCCGAACGGTATTGTGGGCCTCGAGACAGAGCTCGGGCTTGCCTTAAGTGAACTTGTCAACAAAAAAGTTCTGACACTTGAAGAGCTTATTAAAAAACTGGCAATTAACCCCCGCAGGATACTTAACCTGCCTGTTCCGAAAATTGCTGAAGGGGAGATCGCAAACCTTACAATTATCGATCCGGAACTCATCTGGACGGTTGACGTTAAAGCATTCCGCTCAAAGTCAAAGAATTCACCCTTCGACAAGCGCCTTTTAACGGGCAAGGCCCTGGGAGTTATTAATAAGGGCAAAATGTTCTTTGAAGATAAATTCTTTGCAATATAGTTTATTTATTTTGCGCTTTAGCGGTTTAGTTCTTAATATGTAGTGTTTATACCCATTAACAACCCGTGGATACTGCATGAAAGAAAGGAACTTGTATTTACTTCCGGCAGCAGTTTTATCTGCTGCCCTTATTATCTGTGCTGTAATTCTTGCTCTGACCTGGCGCGCAAACAGGAAAGCCGATCAGACAATTACGGTTACAGGTTCGGCAAAAAAAGAAATAACCAGTGACTTCGGTATCTTAAGAGGGAGCCTCTCTTCAAGGGCTCCTACGGCAGAAGAGGCTTTTAACGAGTTAAACCGCCAGAAGCCCATACTCCTTGAGTACCTCCTTTCAAAGGGATTCCCGGAGGATAAGGTTACTTTCTTTACAATCTCATCGTTTCCTGTTTATGAGGTTGGCCCAAACAGGGCACAGACAGGAAAGATAATCAGCTATAACTACAGCCAGAGGATAGAGGTTACTTCAACCGACGTAAATAAAATTAGAGAGATGTCGCTTGAAATAAGCTCGCTGGTAAAAAAGGGCGTATCGTTCATGGTGGAGATGCCTGAATACTATTATACCAAGCTTGCCGACCTGAAAATTCAGATACAGGCTGAAGCAGCAAAGGATGCAATTAACCGTGGACAGAGAATTGCTGAGGCAACGAACAGGCAGCTTGGGGCAATTAAGTCGGCAAGGATGGGAGTTCTCCAGATTACTCCTAAATATTCAAACATGGTTTCTGATTACGGTGTAAATGATTTGAGCTCAATTGACAAGGAGATAACGGCGGTAATTTCAGCTTCATTTCAGATTGAATAAGCTACTTAAAAAAGGCATACGCTTTTTGAAGCGTATGCCTTTTTAGAACTACTTAAGGAGCGACATCTTTTTAATTTCCGAATATGAGCCTTCCCTCAGTTCATAGAAGTATATTCCGCTTGGAAGGCCTTTTGCGTTAAATGAAACAGAGTAGCTCCCGGCGGCCTTAAAGCCGTTAACGAGAGTAGCCACTTCACTTCCCAAAATATTATAAACCTTAAGCGTAACATTGCCCGGGCGTGATAGCGAAAACCTTATTGCTGTTGAAGGGTTAAACGGATTAGGGTAGTTCTGTGAAAGCGAAAAGCTCACAGGCAGTTCAGTTTTATTTTCCTGTTTAACCTCCGTAACAAGCGAAGGGTCGCCTTTGGCAAGTATTGTACCCCAGTCGCCTCCGATCCATAAAGTTGAGTCGTTCATAACATATGAAGAGAAGAGGTCGTAACCGGTTGCAGCAAACTGCTGCGAAAAGGTCTGTCCGCCGTTACTGCTGAAAAGAACCAGTCCCTGATCGCCAACAGCCCAGAGTGCCATGTCACTTCTGCTGGAAGCGGCATTAATATTAAGCGCAGTGTTGGTAGTAAGAGGTGTCCAGGTAGTCCCCCCGTTTACAGTTTTTAATATAGTGCCGTTAGTGCCTGAGGCGTATCCGTTATTTAAGTCGCGGAAGTCGACCGACAAAAGGGCGTAGGAGGAATTTGTGTTCTGGACTGTCCAGGTCTGCCCGCCGTTCTGTGTACGCATTATGAGTCCATTATCTCCGCAGATCCATCCGTTTTGGGTATCCCTGAATTTAACACCGAACAAGATGCCTGCAGCCGGAGAGGTCTGGTATGTCCAGTGCAGGCCGCCGTCAGTTGTATGAATGATTTTCCCCTGGTCGCCCACGGCCCAGCCGTTTAGCTGATCGACAAAGCTTACCGATTCAATTGTTTTGGAATCTGTCTGTGTGTTGATCTGCTGATTCCAGTTTTGCCCGCCGTCTGAAGTATGGAGAAGAATGCCTAAGTCGCCTACCACCCAGAGGTTATCCTTGCCTATGGCGGCAGCGCCGTAGAAAGAGTCACCCGTAATTCCACGGGTTATTTCAGTCCAGGTCCGTCCGCCGTCTGAAGTTTTAAGCATATATCCGTACTGGCCTCCGGCATAGCCGTGCATGTTGTCTCCGAAAGTAACCCAGTTTACGCTGGGGTATTTACCCATGTTGCTGAAGGTCCAGGCGTTCGTGCCTGTTTTAAGAGCTGTCAGTCCGAACTCGCCAACAGCAACGAGGCAGCCTGAGAAGCCTGAGGCCCCATGAACCGAAGCATATGTATTTAAGCTTTCACCCGTCCAACTGGCGCCCGAGTTCACTGAATGGAGCATTGTGCCGTTATCGGCCGATATCCAGTATTCAGTAGGGGAGAGGAAAGTGATGTCATTTAAGCCGATTGTAACGCCTGAGGCAACCGGGCTCCAGCTTGTTCCGCCGTCATGGGTCAGGTAAATGGTGCCTCCGTTTCCCAGTATGAAACCTGTTGACTGGTTTAGAAACTTTACAGTTGTATTGATAACAGTTGTGCTTTCGCCGATTGATTTCTGGCTCCAGTTGGTGCCGCCGTTGGATGTATAGAGCACGGTTCCATTTGAGCCCACGGCAAAGCCGGCAGTGCTGTTAATAAAGAATATGCCGTTGATATTTACAGTGGTCGGAACGCCTAAGGTCTGCTGAGTCCAGGTCTTTCCGCCGTTGGCGGTTGCGAGTATGGTTCCGTTGTCGCCTGCTGTCCAGCCATGGGAGCGGTCGATAAAGAAGATGGAGTTAAGGCCGTTAGGGTTGATTGGTGTTCCGTTACGGAGGTTCTGCTGGTTCCAGTTATAGCCCCCGTTTGTTGTGGCATATATGGAGCCGTCGTCACCTGCAATAAAGGCTGTTACTGAATCTACCACTGAGATGCTTCTGAGGTTATCGGTGATGGCTTCAAACTGGATTTCCCAGCTTTTGCCGCCGTCGGGGCTGAACATAATGGTTCCGCTTTCGCCTACAGCATAGCCGTAGAACTCATTGTAAAATGATACTGCCCAGAGTGTGTTTGCCTGCGGCTTCGGGTTCTGCCAGCGCCAGTCACCGGCATACAGAGCCAGGTTCAGTAACATTAAAATTATTAAAGTAACTTTTATTTTCATTTCATTAGAATCCTATTCCTATTGTTCCTGATAATTGATAAGATGAAAAGTCGTTATAGTCGTCGTTGGACTGGTTTCTTACGATTCCGGTGCCAAGCATTAGGTCGAGGTTAAGTCTTTCAAAAAGAGTAAATCCTTTTG
Organism: Ignavibacteriales bacterium; assembly: GCA_036261625.1. GTDB lineage: Bacteria > Bacteroidota > Ignavibacteria > Ignavibacteriales > SURF-24 > JAAXKN01. The sequence goes on from DATAKL010000057.1 coordinate 287,290, forward strand.
AGACGTAGAGTTCGAGAGAATTTGTAAGGTCTGAACGTTTTTCATTGTTTATCTGAACACCCTCAAGGTTAAGGGCGGGTGCTTCAAAGTTTTTCTTTTGGAAACTATATTCAACCGACATCTGCATACTCCATGGCAGAGGCTGGTCTAAAGCGATTTTGGTTTCAACGCCCTGATAGCTGAAGAAGTCGTTGTACAGATCTTCAGAAAGCATCGACGTATTTGCGTACTGAGCAAGATATCTTGTCAGTGTTTTTGGGTTATACCTGTATAGGAAACTGGTTTTAAGCCGGGTTGCGCCCTGCCAGCTTTTGTTGAAGAACAATCCTGCTGTATATTGTGTTGTTCCGTTTTCCTGGGGCTCCAGCAGTATCTTCTTATCTGAAGGAACAGATATCTTCGAGCCAAGTTTTCCTTTTCCCTGGCTCTTCTGATTGAAACTGCGTTTGGTTTCAAACTTTGTTGTATCGTAGACTGATGTGGTATAGTATTTTATTCCGCCCGACAAAGAAAGACCGTACTGGAAAGACCCGTTATACTTACTGGCTATCTGTATATGGAGCTGATCTGTCAGGTTCGAAAGCTCAGTTATGTAGGCGTAATTTCTAAGTCCCAGGGAATTTGTAATTCTAAGCTGAAAAGCATCGGCAGGCACTGTCTTGTAATAAACTGTGAGTCCCGATCCGAAATTGTCGAATTCCTTAAAGGCAGTCTTATCGTGCCTAGCCCCCAGGATGGCGGTAAAGCCGATGTAAGAGGCCGATGAATCCAGAAGAGCGCTTTCGTATGAATCCTCATCCTCCTCCGGTGAGGTTTCAACATCACCGGAGGAGGAGGTTGAGTCTTCACTGTTTTCAGAGTTACTTTCGGAAACCTCCTTAGCCGGAATCTTCTTTTCTGTAAGTCTTAGGTTATACCTGGCAAAAAGGTTGTGCTCGTAATAATTCCTGTCGCTTAACTGGTTGAAGAGCGTAAGCCCGCTTACATAGCTGAAGGAGAGGTTAGAGCTTGTGAACTCCTTCAGGTAATTCATCTCTAGGTACGACTGCCTGAGCTGGTCGGGCTTTTTCTGATAATTATAAAGCGGGTTCTCATTATAGCCAAAACTAGTATTGCCGTAGAATGAAAACTGTGCTGAAGCCCTTGAGGAAAAGATGACTAAAAGTGCTGCCAGGAAGAAAAATATCTTACTTTTCTTGCAGTTCATCTGCTGCGGGCTCCTTTGTTGTTTCTTCTGTCTTCTGCTGCTTTGGTATCTGCGAGGGTTTTACTTCGAATCGCACGGTCTTATCCCAGGTGCGTTTCTCTCTTTTTATATATTCCGAATAGATAGCCTTAACTACAATGTAGATCCAGAGCTGGCAGTAGCTGAAATAGCTGAGGATGATCAGGAAAACGTTCTTAAAGCTTTCCTCCTCATCGAAGGAAATTGCAAGCGTAATTTCGAGTATGAAAAGGAAGAAAGCCATTATCCAGACAAACGTGTACGGGCCGGGAAGAGCAATGCTGACCAGGTTGAGCGCGCTTATAATAAAAAGAACATCCGAGATCAGTATTGCAGCAAAGAACACGTAATAAAGTGAAAGGTTATATAAAAGATCAAAAGCCAGGCGCTTATTCTTAAACTTGGGTATCTGCTTGAAAAACTTTGCTATAACGTAGTTATTGCCCCTTACCCATCTCATGCGCTGCTTGATCCATACCTTCCACTCCTGAGGTTCCTGTTCGTAGGTAATTGAATAGGGGATAAACTTGATTTTGTAGCCTTCCTGGTAGATTCTGATGCTGAGTTCGGAATCTTCCGTAAGTGCGTCTTCATCCCAGCCGCCCAGCTTATTGATGAGCCAGTTCCACATTACAAAATTAGTCCCGGGAAGAGTTGCTATCCTATGCATCTGCCAGCGCCCGGCCTGAAGCATCGACTGGAAGCTCAGGGTTTCAATGTTAATAAACCTTGTAAGGAGGTTTGTATTTTTATTGACTGTTCTGAATTTCCCTAATACGGCCCCCAGTTCCTTGTGCGTCGTCAGCTGGATTACCAGATATTTCAGGGCATTTTCGTCGGGCGTATTGTCTGCGTCATAAATGGCAATCACCTCACCTTTGGCCTGCTTTATGCCGAGATTCAGTGCGCGGCTTTTTCCCTTTCCCCCTTCTCCCTTGGGAACATCATAAAGCACGACACGGCTGTCTGAAGAAGCATAGTGTTCTATGATCTCTTTGGTCCTGTCCTTCGAGCCGTCGTTGATTACAATTATTTCAAGTTTATCTTTGGGATATTTTAGCCTCAGCATTGCTTCAATTGTATGTCCAATTACCTTATCCTCATTGTGTGCCGGAATAAGAATTGTGCAGGAAGGCAGGTCGTATTCTTTGGAATCGACTTCCTTTTTTTCCTTAAGGGATTTCATATAGTTGAAGTAACCATATACGGTAAGGATAAACTGGTAGCCTATCATAAACCATATGAGTATTACAGCAACGACGAACAAAAAGCTTAAATCTACTTCTAAGACTGACATTAGTTTTCCTTTAATTAATAGAACAGCAATAAGTAATACATTATGCAAAAAATGGGGCGGCAGCTGAACTAAAGATATCAGCGCCGCCATTTCATATCAGCACCGCCGTTTTGTTTAGCGGTATTTTCTTTTATATATCTTCATTGAAAAGTACATAACAACAAGCATCATAATTGCAATTGATCCGAAGATTGCAATTCCGTTTGAACTCCAGAGGCTGGTCAGGTTGATTCCGTATGAGAATGTATCTCCTGCAACCAGTTCCACCTCATGGTGTCCTGCCGGTAAAAATATGCTGTAGCAGTCGTTTCCTTTCATAACGCTGAAGCCGTATTCCCGTCCGTCTATCTTTAGGCTGCCCGGTTCGCGGTTCAAGGAAATAACGTTTCTGGATCCTGACTCATATTCAAATTTTATTTCCTGCATTCCATATGCTACTGAGAGGACGTTGCCAGTAAAGGACATTATCCTGGTCTGAAGCTCATGGGTTGAGAATGTGTGAGTAATATCCTTGTTAAGCTTCACTACGTGCCGACCTGCCGGTACGAGATATGAGTTCTCCCTTGAAGGGGCAATCGGATTTCCGTCCAGGAGTATCTCCCTGACCTCCTTTGGAAGGCGGATTATAAAAGAGCAGGGTGAGTTTGTCTCATATCCGTCTCCTGTATAATGGTACTCTACCTGGCTTGCCAGAGCATAGGGGAAGAAGAACAAATCCTGCGGGTTCACGCTCGACTCGGCATAGATTGTGAGTCTCGGCGCCCCTATGGAAGCCGCCTTTACCAGAAGGAAGCTTTCCGTGCCGGTCTGTATCTGTGTCGGGAAGGGTGTTGCATGTGACTCGTTGTTCCTGAAGTTAAGAATATTAAGGTCAAGCAGAAGCTTTGTCGAGTCGCCGATCAGAGTTTTGTATTTCTTTCCTATTTCCACATAACGCATCGGGTCGGTCGACCAGAGGTTCTGAGGATCTTCCACCTGCAGGAGGAAGTTATATTTTTTCTCAAGAGGAATAATACTGTTCATATCGACGCCGATATAATCCCTTAGTTCCGGGGACCCGTAACTGTCCATTGCAGTTACAATTACCTGGAAACCTTTCTTGCCTCTGGAAATATTTGTAAAAGCCGAAAGGAGTCTGTTGTAAACTTCGGAAAGCTTACTGATTCTGTATTCTGTTACGGCATTTTTTACAGCCGGGTTAGTCTTCCAGTATGAAGCTGAGGCAGGATTAAATATTTTCTTAAGATCCATGCCGTACTTCTGCCTGAACTCCTTTTGAGCCGATGGGTGCATTGGAGTGTATAGGTTCGGATTGTCGAGCCCCTTTCCGGCTTCAAAATAAAGCTCTGCCAGGTTTACTCCGTCCCAATCATATGAAGAGAGAAAGTTCGTGAATTCCTGCGTCATTGCCCTCAGGCATTCCGGGTCTGTAAGTGCCACGGGGTAGCGCCATGAGGGGCGGACGTCTTCACCCTTAAAGTTTTTTTCTCTCCACTCAGGGTGTTCCTGCCAGAACTTGAGGCTTACCTGCGGGGGCTCTAGCCAGGCATAGACAAGTATGCCGTTGGCGTGCGCCAGCTCGATGAGCTTCTTATAGTTGTAAGTATATTTCGGGTACTTGTGCCAGCCTGCCACATGTATAATTCTTATGCCCTCATGGACCCACTGTTTTACTAAATCCTCAGTGCTTGTAGTGTGCCTGAAGCCCGGATCGAAGTAAACCTCCATGTTGTCGCGCCTTACCGAAGGTCTTAACCGGAAGTACTTTCTTACGTGTTCCATCAGGAAAGGGTAGAGACTGTACCCGTGCTGCGAATGCGGATCGAATCTGGAGCTCATGAAAAGAACCCTGCCTTGTCCGAACTGCCTGCCTATTTCTATGGGAGCGCCTGAGAAGTCATCTGTACTGAAAACCTCGTCTGCTTTGTCCTCAATTTCAAGTTTATTGAGAAGTTCGCCTTCCCTCCAGAATATTTTTTCTTCCGGGAAATACTTATCCCTGATCCCGTGAACTTTTATCCTGGTTTGGCTGAATTTAATGCCCAGTTCCTTGGCAACCTCGTTTTTTGTATCTGTAATTAAGTTTCCGCCCTGTTCAACGTACTCTGTTATAATGTCGTAATCCTTCGGCTCAAGTGAATCCACTGCAGCATAAGGGACAAGAAGGAGGCTGTAGTTTCCGGGGTTTATCGCCTCACCGGTAAATATCGTATCCACATTGATATTTACGCTTTTGAAGGCCGAGACAAGCGAGGCCTGGTCGTTGTAGGCCGCACCTTTGGCATAATGGTTCCAGAGAACAGCCACCTGTGCGCTTTGCCACTTTTCCTCTGTATGGAAAAACTTATTGTAAAGTCTCTTGAAGAAGTTTACCAGCTTTTCAAAAAATGAAGGTTCATATTCCTTAAATTCAATCGGTTCGGCTTTGTAGAGTTCACCGGGCTTAAGCTTGATCTCTTTTGTCTGGAGACCAGAGAGCTTCTTATCTGAAATGGTTTTTTTAATTACCTCGCCTTTTGCATCCAGGTAGGATTCTGTAAGGTACTGGTCGTTAAGTTTAATTGAATATTCCTGCTGCTCGCCGGTAAGAATAATTCTGTTATTTGTTTTAACCCAGTTATCGTAGTCCTTAAGGTCGATATATGTATAGCCCAGGGCGCGTATGCCGTCAACTAATTCCTTGAGGAGACTTACGTCCAGAAACGAATGGAAGAAGCAGGCTGCAAAGCCGTCGCGCACGTTAAGGTTTACCCTGGCACCCTGAATAATATTCTGGACGTACTTCCGGCTTACGTTAATATCCTTATCGAGTGGAACGTAGCCCAGGTTTTCAGGGAATATCTTCTGTCCGAAGAGATCCTTATTTATAATGTAAGGGAAGTACTGGCTGTAGTCGGAGTTTTCAATGGCAAGTCTCTGTTCAATAGCTGTGCTGAAGTACTGTCCAATGGTTTTATAAAGAAGAAATGACGCCGTATAGTGAGGTGTTTCCCAGGCAATAGGGTAGAGGCCATTTTTCATGAACTCCTGAATGCCCAGTTCAATTTTTTTACGTATATCACCTTCGGTCTGATTCTTAATCGGCTTGTCTGCATCTCCGTCCCAGAATTCAAAATCTGAGGCCGTAATGCCCCTGTACTGGTGTGTCGATCCGTGCATGACAATAGATCCGCCGTTTCTTACGGCATATTTAAGAGCATCCACAAGGTCCGGCTTGTCTGAGAGGCTCAGCCTTGTGCCGTCGCCAGGATTTACATAAAAAGGAATGACTCCAATAAGAAAGGGGATGCCGCGTTCTGAAAGCACGTCTACAACCTCTCTGACCTTATCGGGGCTGTCTGTCGGGTTGACGTCTTCAATTCTCAGGATTGCCGAGTGCGAGCTCTCGTGCTCCTCGTGCAGAATGTCATGAAGCATATCTGCAAAAAGAAGATACCTGTCGGTCTCTGTTGCATAGGCAAAAGGGGAGTCGGCAATATAGAGCAGATTTCCTGATCTTACGATATAAGGAACTTCAACCTTCTTTTTTGAGGCAACAGCCGTAGCCAGCACCTCAACTTTATTTTTCTCGGAGATCTCTATGAGGTTATTTTTCCCTTCTCCTTTTGTGAAGACCTTTTTGTTTGCTTTTACCAGGTCGAACTGGTATGATGAATCTATGCGGGAGATGCTGAAGCCGAACCTCTGCTTAAAGCCGGGCATCCTTGAGGCTTCAGCCATACCGGTATTCATCCAGATTACCTGCCTGTTTGTCTTCATGAGGTCTTCAAAAAACCTCTTGGGCACGGTGTTATGGACGTAGAAACCGATATAAAATGTATAGTCGTAATTGTTTAATTCTTTTGCCTTGTAGTCATCCATGCCTTTATAAGTGACATCAGCCTGAAAATGCCCCAAAAGGGCTGCAAGCTGGCGGGCATCGCCCATTGCATAATTCTTCAGGCTTGAACTGCCCTGAACGACTATCAGTATTTTTTTATTTCCCTTTTCAGCTGCATGGCTAAGTGAAGCAGACAGTAAGGTCACTAGTACGAGAAAAAGTATTTTAAGGTGTCTCATGCGCTTTTCGTTATAAAGTGTATAAAGAGTATAATTCTCAAAAAAGAAAGGTAACTGGTCCTCCGGAGTTGGGATTGCCCGGTAAAAACTACGCAGTCTTTCCGGTAGAAATTACCAGCCCTGAGGCTCCAGGAATGATCCTCAGAGCTGAATTTCAATTACCGTGGAATTTCCATCAGGGCATTTATATCAGGGTACCATTTTTATGCCAGTTTTTACCCCGGTATTTACTTTTTGTTTCCGGATTTTTTGACTCCGGCCCCGGGTATAAATTCATTTACCTGAGCCCTGGAAAGCCCGAAGTAATTTTTGATTATCTGAACGGTTCTTTTGGCTGAAAGGCCGTCGCCATAGGGGTTAACAGCCGAGGCTATCTTATCATAGTACTTCCTGTCATCCAGAAGTTTTTTAGCTGTGGAAAAGATCCTGTTTTCATCAAGACCTACCAGCTTTACCGTACCGTACTTTACAGCCTCGGGGCGCTCGGTTACTTTTCTTAGAACCAGAATGGGGATGCCGAAGTGAGGCCCTTCTTCCTGAACGCCGCCTGAATCTGTTATTATCAGGTACGACTTTGCCATGAGGTTTACAAAGTCGAGGTAATCGAGAGGTTCAATGAGGTGCACATTTTCAATTTCACCGAGTGTCGGGAAAACAACGTCGCGGACGATCGGGTTAAGATGCACCGGAAATACGAAATTCATCTCCGGATAAGCCATGGCAAGTCTTTTTACCGCATTGCATGCCCCCTGCATCGGAAGTCCCCAGTTTTCCCTGCGGTGCATTGTAAGAAGTACAATTTTCTTCTTCTGGCTTACCAGGCTGTTTAGCTTCGTTGTTGAGAATTTGTGGCTTTTCCTCACAGACACCTTCAGTGCGTCTATAACAGTGTTGCCGGTGACAAATACAGTCCTGGGATCAATATTTTCTTTTAAGAGAGCTTTCTTTGCAGTTTCTGTAGGGGCGAAATGAAGTTCAGTTATAGAGCTTGTAAGTCTCCTGTTGATTTCTTCGGGGAAAGGGTTTGCCTTATCGTTTGTTCTGAGGCCTGCTTCGATATGGCCTACAGGTATCTGTCTGTAGAAAGCGGCAAGGCTGCCAACAAAAGTTGTTGTAGTGTCTCCCTGCACGAGCACCATGTCGGGTTTTTCCTTGCTGAAGACGTTGTCGAGCTCTTCAATGGTGTTTTTTGTTATTGAGGCCAGGGTCTGCTTAGGCTTCATTATGTTCAGGTCGTAGTCGGGCTTAATGTCGAATACCTGAAGCACCTGGTCGAGCATCTGCCTGTGCTGAGCAGTAGCGATGGTCAGGAGGTCAAACTGTCTGTTATTTTTTTTTATTTCCTGAATTATCGGAGCCATTTTTATAGTATCGGGGCGTGTTCCGAATATGACTGCAATTTTTTTCAATTATCAATTCCTTATGTTGTGAAAATTGGGAACATTGACTACTAATCGTCGATAGAAATGCGGGGAAAATTAGTGCAAATAAAAAAGCACTAAATGTCGCCTTTCAAAATTACCGGATTGGTCTTAAAAGACCAAACAATATCTTTTGCAAAGTTAAGGCCAGGGGCAGCGGGGGGAGATCAGATCTGGAAAAGAGGCCTTTTTAAGTGTCACTTAAAAAGGCCTCTTTTTGAGAAATTCTGCCTGGGAAATTTACTTCATTATTTTTGAATTTCAGTAATGACGCCGAAACTGAAAGTGACCGAGCAGCCTGGTTTCAGGGTGATCTTGTCTTTCAGCTCGGGACGGTTATAAGAATTTGTAATAAATTCCACCGGCTCCAGAGCAATCGATTTTCTGGGGCGGTATCTGGCCCCGTCGGCAGAATAGGCGTAAAAAACGCCCCCTTTCTGGAAAACTGTAATCTTAAGACCATTCTTTGGATCCCTGATTGAGGATCTGATCAGGCCGTCTTTTGCGGCTTCAAGACCTGCAAAGCAGTAGTTGACCTCTCTGTCGCCGATGGTATTCTGATATAAATCTTTTGAGGGGCGGAAGTCAGCCTCGGGAAGTTCCTCAACAGGCAGATATGCATCCTCTCCCTGTAGGGGAATCAGTTTCTCGTCCACCATGATAACCTTAGAGGCAGGAATGGTTAAGACCAGGTGGTCGATCCCTTCATCCGAAGTCTTAAAATACGGATGCCAGCCAGAGCCGAAGGGTGCCGCCTCAGATCCCTTATTGTGCCCCGTTATATCGACATGCAGTTCATTGTCCTTTAAGGTAAACCTGACCTCAATGTCCACTGCATAGGGATACCCCTTAAAGGCTCCTTTTCTGATTTTATTTGTAAAAAGAGTGAGTTCGGCCTTGTGGTCGTCTGTGTGAAGTTTCTTTACTTCAAAATCAATTACTCTTGCATATCCGTGGATTGCCTCGCGCTGCGGATTGGCTGGGTTTTCCAACTGATGCTGAAGGTCGTCGAATTCGTAGAATCCGTCTTCAATCCTGTTTGAAAACGGGGCCATGATGCATGAGCGTGCACCGCTTTGCTCTTCAAGCTCCTTCGGGGTCTGATAACCGTCGATGATGCTGAAGAGTTTTCCCTTAACCGGGATTAAATAATTCAGCAGTGTAGCGCCCCTGAGGGCAATTTCCACACTGCTGCCTGAAGCTGTATCTTTCAAGATTATAGTTTTGAAACTGCCGAATTTCCCTTCTGTATGTATGTATCTGCTCAAAACTACTCCCATAATATTATATGTCTTATATTAAATACAAATTTATAAAAAATCCACCATTATCTTATAAACTGATAAAAAGGTTATAATTTAGGACTGCTTCGGTAATGCCTCCGGGAAGAACGAAAGCTGCCGGGGAAAAATCGTGCCTGCCGTTCAGGTTATAAGGCACGGCGGCAACAAGCCCCAGACCTGAGGCGCGGAGGGCAATAATGCCGTTTTCTGTATTCTCAAAGCCCAGTATCCGGTTGAACATATTCTGCGGCAGTGCAAGCTGACTTAAGGCCACGCTGTAAAGATCACGGTGCGGCTTGGGCCTTATTTTGCTTGCATCGCCGGAGGTGGTAAAAACGTCCACAACATTTTTATAGTCTGTAAACTTTTCAATGAGCATTTCTTTCTTTTCCTGAGGCAGTTTCCACTTTCTAATCTGGCTTGAGACGCTGTGAAAAAGTTCGCCGAGGATGATATCGGCTTCATAGAAGGCTGAGGATGTAACAACGGCAATTTTAAGCGGATGAAGCCGGAAATGCTCTGCAAGTTTCTTTAACTTCAGTTTTGCATCTTCCTCGCTGCTGATCCGGTAAACCTGGCTGCTTTTAGCCTTAAGCTCCCGGCTCATTTCTTCAAAAAGATAAGTCACTTCCTCACCCAGCCAACCCTTTACAAGGGCAAAGAGAAGGGAAACCGAAGGCATCGCCTTGATTATGGGCATCTGGCTGTCGCCGGAAATTTCTTCTGCCAGGCTGCTTGCCTCGCCGTAACTGATCAGTTCAAGCATCTGGTAATAATGCTGAAAGAATATTTCAGAGGCGGCCCTTACGGTATTCTCGAAATTCTGAAGGTTTAGATAGCTTCCGTACTTGTGCAGAAAGTAACTGGTGATGACGTTGGAATTGTACTTGTTGAATTCTTTCTGAAGTCTAAGCTCTTCAAGCTTTGTATCTTTGAGCATTTCACCAAGACCAAGGTGCTCAAGGCTTTTTACCGCATCACGTCTTCGTTCCTGGCTGCGGCCGAGAATAATTGTCCAGAGCACGGAATGCAGGTAGGCGGTCTTAAGCTCTTCGTCCTTTATAAAGTTATGGTAGCGCTGAACGAGATATCTCGTGGCCTCTGAAACACTGATGCCGAAAAGGTTAGGATGGTCGATTAAAGGATCGAGCCCCTTCCAGTCCTCTTTTGAATTCCTTCCGCTTATCGAACGGACTACATGTTCAAGTGAATGAAGCTTCAGTTCCTGCGTTGAGCACATAGTACCTTCCAGGTCCAGTATTACTGCCGAGAGCTCCTTCTGAGGAGCTGTAATTTTAGGAGCAAGCGCATAGAGTTCGATTTCCGGGTATAGCGGGGCGGGATTGTGCACAACTGCAAATTCAAGACCCAGTTTTGCCACAATTTCCGAAGCCTCTTCACTGCTTAGTATTTTCTTATCTGTCATTTAATCCGAATCCCCCAATTGATAAAACCAACGTTTCTTAATTTATAATCGGAATTTTGCCTGGAAAATTTAAGAAGAAAAGGAAAAGTATTCGGCAGGCCCTTCGGGGGCGAAGATGTAAACCGTATTTTTCAGAGGACATTAGCCCCGAAGTCTTACTCCGGGGCCCCAAAGAACAGCTGTTTGGGAGAAAAGGTATTTGGGAGAAAAGCTTTTTGGGAGAAAAGCTTTTTGGGAGAAAAGCTTTTTTGGAGAAAAGCTATTTTGCCAGGTTTTTATCCATACGGCTGGTTATTTTGTTGTAAATTATGAGCGCTATGGCTGCCGTAAATCCAATGGCCGCAAAGTAATACCAGACGTAATGGGCATGAACGTATGCCGTCTTAAGCGCCTCCGGACTTAAGCCCGAACGCTCAGGCACATAAGCCGTAAGAAGGTATCCTGAAATTCCGAAACCTAAGAGGTATGCAAAAAATGAATGCAGATGGCTGAAACCCATATAGAGACCCTCCTGCCCCTTAGGGGCCTGTAAAGAGAAGAACTCAAGGTAGCGCGGGGAGATAAAACATTCTGCAAGCCCCTGAAAAACGATGCCGATGATCATCATTACTGTTACAGGGTGGGCCGAGAAAAATCCCATAAAGGATACCTCTTCTCCGCCTGTAAGCATGGCAAGCAGCGGGCTCGATGCCATGCAGAGGGCTGAAACCGGCATGAGGAACATTCCGATTGTCATGCTTGTAATTGCCTTAACTTTGCTCATTAAGGAAGTAATAAAGACAACCGTGGTCATAACCACAAAAGGATTGACATTGGCAATCCATTCAGGCGAGGCGCTTTCACCCACGGTTCTTAAGACGTACTTCGGCATTGTTGCATAAAGCTGCGACTGAATGATCCAGAAGCCTGTAATAATCAGTATAAGGCTTAAAAGCCTCATGTTGGTCAGTATCTTCGTAAAGCTATGCCAGATTTCCTTAAGCCTTTTGGCCTCGGCGTTCTGATCGACATTTTTGTAAAATATGAAAACAACAATAAGCGCCAGGAATGTTACTGCCGAAGCATAAAAGTTGATCGACTCGAGACCCCATTTGAGCCTCAGAGGGTAGGCAAATGTTTTCCCCAGAAACGATCCCACGTTTACCATTCCGTAGAAGATGGAAAAGGCCCGGGCGCGGTTGGCTTCATTTGTTGTCTTGGCAACCGTTCCCGTTATAATCGATTTAATGAAAGATCCCCCCAGCATTAGAATAACAATTGCAGGAAGCACCGTAGCTTTATAGGGGAGAGCTCCCAGGGTGAAATAACCTACAGAAAGGAGTGCAAATGCAAGTATGATCGCCTTTCGGAATCCTATCTTGTCTGCAAAAGCCCCGCTGAAAGGAGGCAACAGGTAAAGCCCTGCTGAAAAGATACCTCCGATCCACGCAGCCCATATGTCGGAGTATCCCACAACACGCGTCAGATAAAGTGTAATTGCAATGAACACTGCATAGTATGCCGACCTTTCGAAGAGCTCTACAAGATTGGATATCCAGAAGGAGAAGGGAAAATTCCACTTCTTCTTTATAACCCCATGTTTAATTCCGGGAGACTTTTCCTCTTCAGATGTTTTTTCTCTTACGGGTGTTTCCACGCTGCCTCTGATTTTGTTTTGGATATAAAAGCAAATATAATGAACAATTATTAAATTGTTAATGTAAATTTAACACATTTCAATTTTATCCGGGACTTAAAATCTGATGAAAAAAATTCTAAAGAACTCCAGGAAAAAGGCGGGGCAGCTGCCCGGAAGTCTGATCTATATGGGCGACCGGACAGGCAACGGTATAAAAATAATTGTCGCAGAGTACGACAGTAATAATTTTTCCGAAAAGCAGCTCGGCAGCCCCGGAGAAATTAAGCCCGAAGGGGATAAGAACTTCTGGATAAATGTAGACGGCATTCATAAGGCCGATGTCATAGGCGCCATAGGAGAGAAGTTCTCCATTCACCCTCTTACAATGGAGGATATTCTTAACACCTCCCACCGCCCGAAGGCTGAAGATAACGGGAACTACATGTTCATTGTAATGAAAATGCTTTCCTCTGATGCCAAAACGGGCACGCTGAAGTCTGAGCAGGTAAGTCTGATTATCGGTAAAAACTACGTCATCTCTTTTCAGGAAGACGCATTCGACGAGTTCGAAACAGTACGCGATAACCTGAGAAAGAATAAAGGCAGGGCAAGAGAACTTGGACCCGATTACCTGGCATACAGACTTCTGGATGTGGTTCTGGATAACTACTTTTCGGTGCTGGAAACTGTGGGTGATAACATTGAGATAATTGAAGATGAACTGGTGGCAAACCCCACGAAGCAGACACTGGAGAAAATCTACAGATTAAAAGGGGATATGATCCTTATAAGGCGGGCCGTCTGGCCGCTTAGAGAGGTTATAGGAAGCCTCGAGAAAACGGAGTCGGACTTGATTGCAAAAACCTCCCGTCCTTATCTGAGGGATCTCTATGACCATGCAGTCCAGCTCATAGATACAAATGAAAACTACAGGGAAATGACCTCGGGGCTGATGGATATTTATCTTTCCAGCGTAAGCAATAAGTTAAATGAAATAATGAAAGTTCTGACAATTATTTCCACATTCTTCATACCGCTTAACTTTATTGCCGGGCTATATGGAATGAATTTTAATTCATCTGTAAGCAAATTCAATATGCCCGAGCTGAATTTTTATCTGGGATACCCGATGGTGCTCTCCTTAATGCTCCTGGTAGTTTTAGGGCTGTTTGTTTATTTCAAGAGAAAGAAGTGGTTTTAGGATTTTTTCTGAACTTCAGGAGATGCGTGAACATCAGGAAAGGGGGAGTGTAAAGGAAAAAGTGCTCCCTTTGCCAGGAGTGCTTTCAACCCGGAGTTCACCGTTGTTCTTATCAATAAATTCTTTCGTAAGTATAAGACCCAGGCCTGTGCCGGGCTCTTTTTCTGTTCCGCTGGTCGAGTGTATTACTTCAATGCGGAAGAGTTTACTTAAAGTCTCCTTGTCCATACCCAGGCCGGTATCGCTTACAGAGATGACAGCTTCCTTATCCTTTTTTATGCATTTTACACATATGCTGCCGCCTCTGGGGGTAAACTTAACCGCATTTGTTATCAGGTTCTGTATGGCCGAACTTATCATTTCCTCATCTACAAAAACTGTTTCATCGAGTAATGCGTCTTTTATGAGGCTGATCCCCTTCTTAAGGGCATTGCCGCTAAGAAGGTCTGTATTTTTATGGACTAGTTCGCCTATATTGCAGCTGACAGGACTAAAACTGATGCGGCCGGTCTGGAACCTGGAGAACTGGAGCAGGTTGCTCAAGAGATTGTAAAGATTTTTGGAAGTTGCATTTATAATTTCGAGATATTTCCTGAGTTCCTCACGCGGGAGACTTTCAAAATCCTCAAGCATCATTTCCGAGAATCCGAGCAGTGAGGAGAAAGGACCCCTCAGGTCGTGGGAAATGAAAGAGAAAAATCTGTCCTTAGTGGCATTTAATTCCTTGAGCTGCTGGACATAGTTCAGTATCTCTTCTTCAGATTTCTTTCTTTCGATTGCGCGTGAAACCGAGAAAGACACCAGTTCAAGGGTTTCCTTATCGGCCTGCGTGTATGCTTCCTCACGGTTATAGTCCTGCACAACCATAGCCCCGATTGTTTTCTCCTTTATCTGAAGGGGAACACCGAGCCAGATTTTGGCAGGAGAGCCGATAAGGTCCACCTCGCCTTCAGCCTGCAGCTCCAGGTCGTCATTTTCTGTTAAAAGCAGCGCCTTGCCGTTTCGGAGTAAATATTCTGTAAGACCCCGTCCGGGCTTCTTGGGAAGCATCTGCTCATCTTCCTCGTCCACCCAGTAGGGGAACGAGAGCATCTGGTTTTCTTCGTCTAAAAGAGCTATATAAAAATTGTCGACAGGCATGAGGCTTCCGATTGCCTGGTGAATGTAGCGGAAAAGTTCTTCTGTTGTCCTGGAATAGTTCGAAGCCTGCAGGATTTTAAGCGTAGTCTGCTTGATCTTTTCCTGTCTTTTAAGATCCGTAATATCCCGTATGATGAGCTGTATGGCTGGCTTTTCATTATATGTTGTCGGAATTACTGCCGCTTCGGCGTCAATGGTTTCCCCCGCAAGAGTCGTCAGTTTGACCTTTTTTGCTCTTGATGGTTTTTTATTCTTTAATACCTCATTAAAGAATTTCTCTGCAACCAGGCGGTAGTGGGGATGAATGCAGCTGAAAATGTCACGGTCTATCAGGTCAGATTTTTCAGAAGCCTTCATCAGGCTTAGTCCTGCAGAATTAGTGAATACGATCCTGTTTTCACAGACGACCGTAATGGTGTCTGGCGTGTACTCGATCAGGCTGCGGTAGCGTTCTTCCGACTTTAAGAGCGCTTCCTCTGAAAGCTTCATTTCGGTAACATCCCTGGATATTCCGACAATTCCGTTTACGAGACCTTCGGCGTCAAAGAGCGGGGCCTTTGTAGTTGATACCCAGGCAATCTCCCCGTTAGTGAAGGTTTCCTTTTCAACCTTGTTAATTATCGGTTTACCGGTTCTAAGAATCTTCTCTTCATCATCAAAGGCATCCTGGGCATGTTCTTTTGTAAAGAAATCAAAATCTGTTTTGCCGATAGCCTTCTCGGGGTCGGCTGCTCCTTTTAAGTGAACATACCTGCTTACTTTTGTAAAGCGGTGTTCGGCATCCTTGAAATATATTGCGTCGGGAATGTTGTCCATCAGTCTTTGAAGGTAATATCTTTCCTTTTCAAGCTGAAGAAAGTGCTGCTTTTTCTCTGTGATATCGTTTATGGTCATGACCATAAACTCAGGCCTGCCGCTGCTGCCATTGACGAGGTTTACAAAGATCCTGCACCAGATTAAATTCCCTTCCTTGTTGTAAAGCGGCCTTTCCAGCTCGAAATGATTAATCTTCCCATGTGTGAGGTCGTCATAATAATAGTCATCTTCAACATAATCCGAATAGCAGATCTCCTTAAGCCTCATTGATAGGAGCTTCGTTTTACCGAATCCAAGCACGTGCTGAAAGGAATCGTTAAAATGAAGCATAAGGCCCGACATGTCAAAAACCGCAAAGCCCAGACGCGTCGATTCAAAGAGTGAATTAAGAACGTCCATTAAAGGCTTCGGGCTCTTGGGAGAAACTGAGCGGGTCTTAATACCAGGAAGTCTTTTAACAGAAGCTGAAATTGCTTCGTCTGCCGCATCCTCAAGAAAAATAGCATCCAGTGCGCCGGCTTTCAAAAGCCTGTAGGCCAGCTCATAATCTTTGTTTTCAATTATAAATACTGCCGGGGGATAGGGAGGAGTCAGGAAATCCAGAAACTTATTTATATCAGTTTCATCCTTGGCGATAAAAAAAATGCAGGCATCATAATCCGGCTCGGAAAGATATTTCTCTGCCTCCGAACAATCAGGCATACGGACAATGCTGATGCATGTTCCGTTACTTCTGATCTCATCGCTGAGCAGAGTTCTATTGACGTCGGGATTTATTAGCAGGCACTTAATATCTTTGTTCGTCATAGTTGAAAATTTATGCCGGAAAATGATTTAAATTTCATAAAGGATAAATAAACTGTTCTTAAATTACAATAGCCGTATAAAAAAATATTTTTCCCCTGTTTTTTATCAGGGTAAATTTAAGCAAATATTTTAAAAATAATATTATAATTCTGAATCTTTCTGCTTTTTAAATCCTCTGATCTTCAAGGGTACTTGCAGAAGAAACTTTTGATTGCTTAATTTAGTGAATACGCTCGATTTTAATGATAACATGAGCTGATTTCCTTACTTCCAATTATCATTAAAATGGACTGAGGCTTATGAATACAAAATTATTTTTTCTTTTAACAACAGGATTGTTTATGACATTACTTATTCCAGGCCTTTCCATCCGGGATATTATGGCTCAGGCTCAGGATGGCACAACAGGCAGCCTCCCCTTAAGGGGCGAGATTGAGGCAAAATATACCTGGAATCTTTCAGACATCTATAAGACAGATGAAGCCTGGGAAGAGGACTTCAGGTGGGTGGAAGAAAATGCCCCGAATTATAAGAATTTCCAGGGAAAACTCGGGCTTTCTTCAGAAGAACTCCTTAGGGCCATGAAATTTGACGATGAAGTCGGAATAAAGCTTTCCAGACTCTACCTGTATTCCTCGCTGGCAAAGGATCTGGATCTTTCAGACAGCAGGGCCCGCGAAAGATATGACAGGATAAGTGCTCTTTCTACAAATGTTGCCGCCCTGAGCTCCTACATGCGCCCTGAAGTCTTAAGCATACCAGAGGAAAAGATTCAGGGCTTTATGAAGACTTCAGAAGCCTTAAGGCTCTATAAGCAGCAGTTAGATAACCTTTTCAGGACCAAGGAGCATACGCTTTCGCCAAAGGAGGAGGAACTCCTAGCCATGGGAAGCGAAGTAAGCCGCGTCCCATACAGTGCTTTTAACGTGTTTACAGATGCAGAGATGCAGTTTCCGGTTGTAAAGGATTCTGAGGGAAAAAACGTTCAGATCTCGCACGGCAGGTTTTCGGCTGCGCTTTACTCAACCGACCGCGAATACAGAAAAAGGATTTACCTGGGTTTCTATAAGCCTTTTAAGGAATACAAAAATACTCTTTCTGCGCTCTTTAACGGCAATGTTAAGACTCATGTTTTTTATTCAAAAGCACGCCGCTATAATTCATCCAAAGAAGCTGCCCTCGACGTGAACAATATTCCGGTTCAGGTCTACGATAACCTGATTAAAAGCATAAATGAAAACCTGGAGCCCCTGCACCGCTGGGCCCGCATAAAGAAAAGAGTGCTCGGCTTAAATGATCTGCATATATACGACAGCTACGTTACACTATTCCCCGGCGTTAAAAAGGAATATAGTTACGAGAATGCCAAGGCAATTGTTCTTGAAGCCTTAAAGCCTATGGGAAAGGATTACATTAAAAATCTTAAGAATGCATTCGATAACCGCTGGATAGATGTCTATGAAACAAAGGGTAAGCGAAGCGGGGCATACTCCTCCGGCACAACCTACGGCGTTCATCCCTATGTGCTCCTTAACTGGAACAATCAGCTGAACGATGTCTTCACACTTGCCCATGAAATGGGGCATAATATGCATTCATTCTATACGGGAGAGACACAGCCATACCCTTATGCCGATTATTCCATTTTTGTTGCAGAAGTGGCTTCAACTGCCAATGAGGCGCTTTTACTGGATTATCTCATTGAGCACGCACAGTCAAAAGAGGAAAAGCTTGCGCTCATTGAAAAGTACCTGACAAATATTACTGCCACTTTCTACCGCCAGGCCGGATTTGCTGAGTATGAACAGATGGTTCACGAAAAGATTGAAAAAGGGGAGCCCCTTACCTCAGATAAACTGAGCTCGATGTATCACGAGCTTACACAGCACTACTGGGGCCCTGATATGACAGTTGACGAGGAGGAGGATTACACGTGGGCCAGAGTTCCTCACTTCTACTATAACTTCTATGTTTACCAGTATGCAACGGGACTTGCGGCCTCACAGGCGCTTGTTGCAAACATAAAGAAAGAAGGGCAGAAGGCAATCGACCGCTACATGGATTTCCTAAAGGCCGGAAGCAGCGATTACCCGATTAATGTTCTTAAGAAAGCAGGCGTGGATATGACATCCCCTGAGCCTGTCCTTCAGACCATCAGGAAGATGAATGAACTCCTCGATGAAATGGAAAAGCTCCTTGACCAGAAATAATTAAACTCATATATTGGGTGGTAATAAATAAAAGGCGAGGTAAAGACTCGCCTTCTTTATGTTTGATAATTAAATATTGAAAAGAGAGATAAGATGAAGACTTACTCAAAAAAAGACCTGAACGAATATCATTTTTCTTTAACTTATGATGATATAAGCCTTATACCTACCGAGGTTTCCAGGATCAAAAGCCGTACGGAAGCCTCAACCAAATGTAATTTTCTGGGACATGATTTGGCTGTGCCTGTTGTTTCGAGCCCGATGGATACTGTTACAGGAATTGCCATGGCCGAGGAACTGACAGACTTAGGATGCCTGGGCATTCTGAACAGATTTGATTCTTCGCTTGAACAGATACTTAACGGCAGCGGCGGGGCTAACCTGCGCGGCGTTTCAATTGCCCTTAATACAGAAATGGATGTTGTGGAAAGGCTTGCCGAAAAGAACTATGTTATCTGTATAGACACGGCAAACGCCAACAACCGCTCCGTACTGAATAAAACTGAAGAAATTAAGAAAAGATTCAGCAGCGTGAAGCTCATGGTAGGTAATATTGCCCACGGAGCTACACTAAAACAGCTCGAGGAATCAGGAGCTGATGCCGTAAGAGTGGGTATTGGAAGCGGAAGCGTATGCACTACTTCGATTCAGACAGGCATAGGAATAGGGCAGGTTTCCTCCTTGCTGAACGTAATATTCTCAAAAGAGAAAAGTAAGCTGAATATAAAGATTATTGCCGACGGCGGCATCAAGTCCCCGGGTGACGTGGCCAAGGCTATGGCTTTAGGGGCAGATGCCGTAATGCTGGGAAGAATGCTTGCAGGCACTAAGGAGACTCCAAGCGAAGTAATTAAATATAACGGACAACTGTGGAAAAAGTACCGCGGTTCGGCTTCATTCGGCGTTAAGATGAGAAATGAATTCATTGAAGGCGAAGAGACCATGGTGCCGTATAAAGGACAGGTAAAGAGTGTCATTGACTCAATTTCAGACGGCCTGAAAAGCGCAATGAGCTATATGAACTGCTTCAGCCTGGAAGAGCTTAGAAAAACTGAAACCTTCGCCGTCTTAAGCAACAGCTCATTTTTAGAAAGACTGCCCAAGATGTAGTTAAGTTGCCGTAACATTCAAGATCCAAGATGCCCTTATAGTCAGGTACTTTAAGGGCATCTTATTTTTATGCCTTCTTTTTATTCTTCTCTTTTTACTCTCTGCATTGTAAATGCGGGTACGCATACAGAGACGTATTCCACCGGCTCCTCGAAGGGATTTGAATATCTGACCTTTGTGCCTTTTTTTATGCAGATTGATTCATTCCTTGAAAGCTGAATCTTTTTGCCGTCTACTTCAACAATTTTTCTGCCTGAGATTATGTATGTGATTTCATCGAATTCGGGCGTCTGGTATGGCTCGCTCCAGCCGGCAGGGGCAATCATATGGGCAAAGCTGTAGTCTCCCGTATCGATGCTTGCTTTTCCGAAATGCTCCTCAATAAGTTTTCCGTCGTTAGTTGGAACAATAAATGGCGTGGTCTGAAGTTCATATTTATTCATATGGTTTCCTGAAAGTTAGGTTAAATAAATTGTTAATAATTAAATTCCCGAGATCTGAAGGAACTCCAGATCTTCGTCAAAAATGTCTTTACTTATGTAAAACTGATACATGCCGCCCTGAACACGTGGTACGTTCCTCTGGCTGAAGGAAAATCCCTGGCTGTAGGAGGCAATTAAATTATTTGTGTAGAGATTATAAACGCTTACTTCTCTTTCACTTGAAGTAACCAGATATTTTGCTCCAGTGTAGGCAGTCTTAGGAAATATCTCCTCAAATTTCTTACTCTTGTAGCTGCCTGACTTTTCAGGATCGGATAAGATCATATTGCTCCTGAGGCGAATGAGGTAGAATTTCCCGCTGTCGTAGATCTTCCCTGCGGAGCCTTCATAGATAAGCCTTCCCGGTGTTCCTTTTTCTTCAAAGCTTATTCCGGAAAGGGAATTATAAGAGTTCAAAAACTCCCGGAAGCGTGTCTGAGGGGGAAGTTTTATGGAATCGGTCTGAAGGCTCTTAACGTACTCATCACTTCCGCTGTAGCCGCGGTAAAGTTTAAGATAAGCCTCAATACCCATCGCATTCATTAAGAAAAGGTTATACAAGCCTGAGACCGGGTAGGTCATTGAGGCATCCTCGGATGCAAATTCTTTTTTTGTAAGTATTGAGTTATAAGGAATGTAGCCCGCTTTCTGGAGGTAGTATCCGGCATCCAGAATTATGTTTCTCATCAGGCCTCCCCTTCCTCCGGTAGCTGAGGCAAACCCTTCCTGGAAGAAGGGAAGCGTAAAGAGGGGGAGTGTTCTAAGCCTGAAATTCATGAGAAGATGTGAAATCTCATGAAAGTGGCAGTTAAATGTGGTGATTACTTCATCGAAGGCCAGCGTGTACATGCCGCGCGTGTTGAAGCCTGTAAGCTTCTCAATCTCCTTCTCATCCCTGCAGAGAATATAAATGATTTTATTTTTCTCAAGTAACTCCTTGTCGTCCTTATTAAGATTTAAGAGGCTGCCAAGTGCATCAACAAATTGATCGAGCTTTTGAGCCGAATAGTTATTGAATAGGGAAGTATCGCTTAAATATAAATTAAAATATTTGGTTTTGAAATTCTTCCAGCTCTGAGTGTAATATAAAGAAGGGGAAATGAACCTGTTATTCAAAAAGAAGAATTCTCTTTTATAACTCATACCTTTCAAAGAGAACGTAGCTTTTGTAAAGCCCTTTCCCAGGCTTTCTTTTTTGACGTCGTATTTAAGGTCTCCGCTATTGATTTTATCCTTAACGTCCTTATCTATGTCGTAGGAGATAAGAAACTTATCGGGCACTCCGGCGTACGAAATTCCAAGCCGTTGTGATTTCTCCAGTTCACTGCCCAGCACAAAGTCTGCCATATTATTCTTGCCTGAAATGAGGGCTTTGAAGAAGTTGTCAATCTGATCAGGAGCGCCTTTTTGCCCGGCTAAAGAGAGAGTGGAAAATGCAAACAGGAGTAAAAAAACGTCATATATTCTGCGCATATTTAGAAAGTCCCGAAGTTTATGTTTTCAATGTAAAAGATAAACAGAATGGAAAGGAAAGGCAAAGGGGAAAAAGAAAATCGGATTTTGACGTAGGGGCGAGCGGCGCTCGCCCTTACGATCATGAATATTAAAGCTTAACGCCTCTTAAGCGAAGGGAGTTTGTTACAACCGAAACAGAGCTGAAGGACATTGCAAGTGCTGCAAACATCGGGTTAAGCATCCCGAGAGCTGCAAGCGGAATTCCGAGTACGTTGTAGATAAATGCCCAGAAGAGGTTCTGCTTAATCGTCCTTATCGTTCTTTTTGAAAGTCTAATGGAATTAACCACCCCCTCGAGATCGCTTTTAAGAAGCGTTATATCGGAGGTCTCGATTGCAACGTCGGTGCCTGAACCCATTGCAATACCCACGTCGCTTTGTGCAAGTGCGGGGGCATCATTTACTCCGTCACCCACCATTGCTGTAATGCTCCCTTCTTTCTGGTATTTCTGAACTTCACGCGCCTTGTCCTCAGGAAGTATTTCAGCCAAGAATTCGTCAACCCCTACCCTTTTTGCAATTGCTTCTGCGGTTCTTCTGTTATCGCCGGTAAGCATTACTACTTTAATGTTCATTGCCTTAAGACTTTTTATTGCTTCTTTTGAAGTTGCCTTTATCGGGTCCTCAATTGCAAGCAGTCCTTTCAGGCTGCCGTCTATGGCCGCGAATACTGTAGTTTTACCCTCAGAGGAGAGTCTCTCAAATTCTGAGGTGAACTTTTCAGGCTTAAGTGAGTAATTGCGCATCAGCTTTTCGTTTCCGATCAGGACAGCATGCCCTTCAAGGATGGCTGAAATGCCGTGCCCCGGAACGCTCTGAAATGATTCGGGACTCTCAAGCCTAATGCCTTTTTCTTTTGCAAAGTCCACTACGGCCTGTGCAAGCGGATGCTCAGATCTGTTTTCTACAGAAGCTGCAATTCTAAGGAGTTCATCTTCCGATATGCCTTCGGTGACAATGTCGGTTACAGAAGGCCTTCCCTCAGTTATTGTTCCTGTCTTATCCAGAATAATGGTCGAGATTTTGTGGGCGTGTTCGAGACTTTCGCCATTTTTAATCAGTATTCCGTGATTTGCCCCCAACCCCGTACCAACCATAATTGCCGTAGGCGTTGCAAGTCCTAAAGCGCAGGGGCAGGCGATAATTAAGACAGCAACAAAGTTTATCAGGGCAAGATTAAACGAACCCGCGCCGCCTAAGATGAACCACACAATAAATGTCAGGAGTGCTATTCCAACTACTGCCGGCACAAAAACAGAAGCTATCTTGTCTGCAAGCTTCTGTATGGGAGCCTTGGAGCCCTGGGCTTCTTCAACATACTTTATTATCTGTCCTAAAACTGAATTTTTCCCTATGGCCGTGATCTCAAACTGGAAGGACCCGTTTTTATTTATTGTGCCTCCGATGACCCTGGCTCCGGGTCCCTTTTCAACTGGAATCGATTCCCCTGTAATCATCGATTCATCCACCGTGGAAAGTCCTTCTTTAATGAGGCCGTCGGCCGGAACTTTCTCGCCCGGGTGGACAATAACTATATCCTTTAAGGCCAGTTCATCAATTCTAACTATAACTTCCTTGCCGCCGCGTTTTACGGAGGCTGTTTTGGGCTTTAATTCCAGAAGTTTCTTTATGGCAGAGCCCGTCTTCTGCTTAGCCCTGTTCTCTAGCCACCGCCCGGTCAGGATGAGCGTAATTATGACAGCCGTTGAATCGTAATAAACCTGGGGCACTCTGCCTGAAGAGGCAATGAGCTCCGGAAAAAGTGTTGCAATAAGGCTGTAGGCATAGGCTGTACCCGTTCCAATTGCAACGAGCGAATTCATATCGGCTGCAAAATGCTTGAGGTTATTCCAGAAAATTGTGAAGAATCTTTTGCCTGAAATAAACACAATCGGGGTTGTAAGAATAAGAAGAACCTTATTTATGTAATCCATCATTTTTACGTGACTGACTGAAGAGGGGAATAAACGATGGAACCACGTAAACTCCATTGACATGCTGATAAGGAAAACGGGTATGGTCATTATAAGAGCAAACAAAAGGTCCTTTGTAAGCGCCTTATAAAATTTATTGTCTTCTTCTGCTTCCGGAAGGGTATCGGCCTGAGCTTTTTCCGTTTTCTCAGGGAGCTTTATCTTGTAGCCTGCTTCCTCAATAATTTCAGCAATTTTACTTAAGTCCGCCTTTGAAGGATCCAGTTCAAAATTAGCTTTTTCAGTGGCAAAATTGACCGCAACGTTTTTTACTCCTTCAACCTTCCCCAGGGCTTTTTCCACCCTTGCCACGCAGCTTGCGCAGGTCATCCCTTCGACGGGAAGGGAAAACTTCTCTAATGTATTTACCTGCGGGGTATTTTCTAAGACTTTATTTAACTTTTCCATAATTTCTCCGGTCCATTGGCTTTTATTGTTCCGGGGCTAAGAGTAACCTTAACCCCGGCTCAAAACCTTAAATTATTACTTTGTATCCTGCCTCTTCAACTGCCTTGACGAGGTCGTCTCTTGATACCTTATTTTCATCGTATTCCACATCGGCCGAACCGATCTCGACGTCTCTTATATTTACATCGAGCTTTGATAACTCTTTTCTTACGTGCATAACGCAGTGATTACAGCTCATGCCTTCAATTTTTAATTTTTCAGATTTCATCTTGTTCTCCGGTAATAAAGTTATTGGTTTATAATTACTTTTTGTCTTTTTAATTTGTTTCATTCTCTATACAAAAATAGTAACAGGAGGGAAGCCGGGCGTTACAAAATTTTAACTTTGTGTTATAAAATTTTAATGCAGCAAAATCTCTTTAATGCAGCAAAATCTCTTTAATGCAAATGGTCAATCGGTCTTCTTTGGCTAGTGGTAAGCCTCTTAAACTCGCTTGCAGTAAAACCTGTTACCTTCCTGAACTGGCTTGAAAGATGCTGTACCGAGCTGTAGCCCAAGCGGTATGCAATTTCACTTAATGTAAGCTCGTTATATTTTAAGAGCTCCTTTGCACGCTCCACCTTCTGAAGTATTACGAAATGCTCAATTGTTATATTTTCAACCGAGGAAAACAGTGTGCTCAGGTGCTGGTAGTCCTGACTGAGGTTTTCTTCCAGGTATTCAGAGATGTTCATATTGATCGTCTCCAGGCGGTCACTGTAAATGAGGTCTATGAGGAGGCTTTTGATTTTGTTTATGATGGCCGCCTTTCTGTCTTCAATAAGTTCAAAGCCGTTTTCTTCGAGCACACGCCTTATCTCCTCAATCGGGAAACTTTCTCCTTTTACCCTGGCTTCACCCAGTTCTATGTTCAGAACTTCCAGACCGAGCTTTTCAAGTTCCTCTCTTACCACCTTAATGCAGCGGCCGCAGACCATATTTTTAATTAAAAGCGTTCTTTCCGAAACCATTTTCCGCCTACTCCCGTTATTATTATTATGAGATGCTAAAAATTGACGTCCGATACTAAAAATTACGTATAATTCTGCCAAAAGTCCCTATGATTGTCCTGTTTTAATTTTCAGCTTTAGCCTTAGGACTTTAAGTAATTTTTTGGAAACAATTTAAAAAAATCACTATCTTACCAACCTAAGTGAAAGTTATTAATCTTTCGGATAATATAATGAAAGTAAAAATCATATTTTTAGTTGTTTTGTCGTTTATTTCTACAAGTCTCTTTGCACAGAAAAGGGCATTTACAATTGCAGATTTGTACAAAGTAAAGAATGTCGGCTCACCGGTCTTGTCCCCCGACGGAAAGAAAGTGGCCTTTACCCTTTCAACTTCCGACATGGAAAAAGGGAAGACGAATTCCGATATCTATGTTATGAACAGCGACGGAACTGACCTTAAGGGTTTTGCAACAGATGAAAAATCTGAATACAGTCCCCTCTGGGACTCAAAAGGCGAAGGGATATATTTCCTTTCCTCCAAGGACGGGAGTTCTCAGTTGTATTATCAGAAAATCTCCGGCGGAGGACAGGCCGATAAGGTGACAGATTTCTACGGAGGCGTTTCAGACCCGGTCTTGTCTCCTGACGGCAAACTGGTAGCCTTTAGCGCAGAGGTCTTTCCTGAATGCGGGGCGGATCAGGAATGCAATAAACAGAATACTGAATCGATGGAAAAAGGACCTATTCAGGCCCATATGGCCGACCATCTCTTATTCCGCCACTGGACTGATTACTCCGACGGGAAATTCACGCACATAATTCTTTACAATCTGGATAAGAAAAACTATACCGACCTTACTCCCGGCAGCTGGGAATCGCCTACATTTCAGCTGGGCGGCGGCATTGGCTTTAACTTTTCACCCGACAGCAAAGAGCTCTGCTTTATGTCCAAAAGGGTTAAGGATCCTGCTTCATCGACAAATGCTGACCTCTGGATTGTGCCTGTAACGGGAGGAGAAGCTAAAAATATTACGGAGAATAATAAGAGCTGGGACGGCAGCCCGATCTATTCTCCCGACGGAAGATACATCGCCTACAGGAAACAGACTGTACCGAACTATGAATCCGACCGCTTCAGAATTGCCCTCTACGACCGCCAGACCGGAAAAAGTAAAGTAATTACTGAGAAATTCGATAATTGGGTAGATGACTTTGCATGGGCAGATAATTCAAAGGATATCTATTTTACAGGTGAGGTAAAGGGTTACAGCCCGATCTACCGCGTAAACATTGAGACTGATAAAATAGATAAGATTTCGGGCGATGAATCGGTCTCGGGTTTCGGCATTTCTCCTGAATCAAAATTTATTGTTTATAACAAGAGAACTGTTGAAAAGCCGGGCGAAATCTACAGCCTGAACGTGGCTTCAAAAGAAGTCAGGGAACTGACAGACGCAAATAAAGAGTTCCTGCAGGAGGTGGATGTAAGGCCTGCCGAAAAGATGCGGGTTAAGGGTTCGGACGGAAAGGAAATAGAGGTGTTTATCGTAAAGCCTCATAACTTCGACCCGAACAAAAAATACCCGCTTATATTGAACGTTCACGGCGGACCTCAGAGCCAGTGGATGGATTCCTTCAGGGGCGACTGGCAGGTCTACCCAGGTGCCGGTTATGTAGTTGCCTTTGCTAACCCGCACGGATCCACAGGCTACGGGCAGGAGTTTACTCACGAGATTTCAGGCGACTACGGCGGCAAGGTGTTTCAGGACCTGATGAAGGTTACCGATGCACTTGAGAAACTCCCTTACGTCGATAAAGACCGCATGGGCGCCATGGGCTGGTCTTACGGAGGCTATATGATGGACTGGTTTGAAGGGCATACAAAGCGCTTCAAATGCATAGCTTCAATGATGGGGCTCTACGACCTGAAATCGTTCTATGGGGCCACTGAAGAACTCTGGTTCCCGGAATATGACCAGAAAGGTCAGCCCTGGAATTCAAAGCTTTATGAAAAATGGGACCCCTCGGCATTTGTTAAGAATTTTGTTACGCCTGTGCTTATTGTTACAGGCGAGCGCGACTACAGGGTCCCGTATACACAGAGCCTGGAGTTCTTTACAGCACTGCAGAAAATGGGTGTGGATTCGCGCCTTATCGTTTTCAAAAACGACGGCCACTGGCCGAATAATGTTAAGTCTATGCCTCTTTACTATAATGCGCATCTGGACTGGTTCCATAAGTACCTTGGAGGCGATCCGGCTCCTTACGATATGACTCTTATGATCAGGAACAGAGCTTTCGATAAGTCGTCTGCTGATAATTCGTCACTCATGAAAGGGAACGGGTCTTTAAGTAAATAAAATAATTGGATGAAACTGAGGAAAAAGAGCGGAAGAATTCAGGCTCTTTTTCCTCTTTTATGCCTTTTAAAAATTAAAACCGGGGTGGCTGGTTATGGGTTTTATAAAGGGAATGTTTTCAAAGAACGAATCGGATAAGCTCATTAAAGCTGCTTCCGAAAAGTACACTCAGGGCGACTACAAGTCGGCAGTAGAAATATATTCTAAGGTCCTTGAAGCAGAGGAAAATAACATTCAGGCCCTCTACGGAAGGGGACTCTCATACCTCTACCTGGAAAACTTTGATAGTGCCCTCAGGGACTTCAACAGCGTCATTGGAATTGATCCGAACTATTCCGTTAAGACCTACTATAACCGCGGTATGGCAAAAAGCGGGGCCGGAGACAATGAAGGCGCCTTAAGTGACCTTAATAAGTTTATTTCCATAAATTCCAAAAGCGCACTTGCTTTCTTTAAGCGCGGCGAATTAAAGGAGGCTTCAGGCGACTTCAGAGCGGCAAATGACGACTTTATGGCCGCAGCCTCGCTCCATGCCGATAACCCTGATATATTCTGCGCACTGGGACGCGTAAAGTATAAACTTAAGGACTTAAAGAAAGCCCTCATCGATCTTAACCGGGCAATAGAAATTAACCCTTCACACGTAAATTCTTACTTCCTGAGGGGTAAAATAGCTCTGGATATGGAAAACTATCCGGCTGCAATAGACGACTTCAAAAAGACAATAGAGCTTAAACCTAAAAGTCCCGATGCACAGTATTTTATCGCTCTTATAAAAAGCAGGCAGGAGGATTATGTCTCGATGCTGAGTGACCTGGAGGAACTCTTTAAGATGGATGCTCAGTATGCCAAAGGCTACGAATTAAGGGCTTCGGTAAGACTCATGCAGAGAGATTTTGAGGGGGCTGAAAACGATTTTACAAAAATGATTGAGTCTGCTCATCAGGATTACACGGCTTATATGAGACGGGGGGATGTAAGAAGAATTCTATTTGACTATGAGGGCGCCCGCTCAGACTACATGCAGGCCCTTAATCTTAACTCCTCATCCTATGAGATTTACTACAACCTGGGGCTGCTTGAAACAAACTTTAAGAATTATGAGACAGCTTTAGACCATTTTTCAAAAGCACTTGAGCTCTGCCCTGAAGCAGCAGATGCTTTTAACGGCAGGGGAATCTTAAAGCACCGCATGAAGGATTATAACGGTGCAATTAAGGATTTTACCAGGGCCCTGGAGTTAAACCCGGAAGGCTTCGAGTACTACCTGAACCGCGGAAATTCAAAAGCCGCCCAGCAGGATAACCACGGCGCAGTTGCCGATTATACGAAGGCTCTCATGAACCCGAACTATTCGGAAGCTTATATGGCGCGCGGAAGAATGAAATACACTCTCAATGATTATTACGGAGCAATACTTGATTTCAACAAGGCTATTAACTTAGAGCCTAACGATCCGTCGAAGTATTTTATCCGTGCAAACGCCAATAAAAACCTGGAAAACTACAGCGAAGCTATGGATGATCTTAACAAGGTGATCGCTCTTAGCCCGAAATATGCAAAGGCATACTTTCTTCGCGGTTTGATATTCTATAATATGAGAAGCTACAGAAACGCCGTAAACGACTGGGAGGCAACAATAAAGCTTGACGAGTCATTCCGCCCACAGCTGACAAAACTTATTGCCGAGGCTAAAGGCAGGATCTAAGTTTAATTCATTGGTAAAATGTCTTTTTAAAACAGAAAAGCCGGAAAATGATCCGGCTTTTCTGTTTTTTCTTAAACTTTTATCTGGTATGAAGGTGGTAGGCTTTTATTTCACCGTCTTCACTTGTCTGCAGTATCTGGAATTTGATTCTTGGCCTGGAATAAACTTTCCTTTCCTGCTTTCTTTCAGCAGTATAGTCTCTTTCCTGAACACTTACTCTTTCGGGCATGTATGTTCTTTCCGGGAAGTTATTTCCTGCAGGAACATTCATTGCATTCGGGACTGACAGCCTTTCAGGCGCTGCCATGGCTGGAACAGGGTAGTAGGGCCTCTGAGATTCCGGCCTTAAATTCTGCTGAGACTGGTAAGGGTTCACAGATGTTCTCTTATAAGGTTTAGCCTTAGGTGATCTCATTTTATATAAAATATAAGATATAGCAAGAGCTGAAACACTTAGGAATGAAAACAATCCCAGAGCCTTTCCAACTATTGGTAATAATCCCATTTAATTACTCCTTGTGATTTTATGCACAAAAGATCAATTCCCGTGCCATTTGTGATACAAATCAAAAATGAAGTTTTCATTCTTCAAAGGCGGTACCAAAATGAGAACCTATATCAATTTGAGACAATGAGAGCCTCATTGTTTCTGCTTTTAATATAATCTTTATTATAACCATAAGCATCAGAATCTAAACGAGTTAGGAACTTATTTTTGTTGGATTTTATTAAAAATTTTAATAACTTACTGCACTTTAATAGAAAAATTGTTTGAAAATAACATGGTAATTTTTAAGGGCTGATAATGACAAAGGCGGATATAGTAGAAAAAATAGCATTGGGAACGGGAGTTACGAAATTAGAAACCGAAGCTATTGTGGAAGGTTTCCTCAATACAGTGATAGAGGCTTTGAAAGAGGGAAAGGGAATTGAAATCAGAGGTTTCGGAAGCTATAAAGTTAGAAAGAAAAAAGCCCGTCTGGCCCGCAATCCCAAGACCGGAGAAAAAGTATTCGTCGATGAGCATTACGTTCCGAGCTTTAAGTTCTCCAAGGACTTTAAGGCTATTGTGGACAAAGGATTAAAAGAAGAAAGAAAGCTGGCTGTAAATAAATGATAAACTGCCCAAGTTGTAATTATCCTCTCGACAAGGAATATAATTTCTGTCCTTCCTGCGGATATGACTTAAAAAGCCCCGTAGAGAATAATTACGAAAAAGATGAAATTGAGGAATTAAAGAAGTATATTATCTGTGATCTGTGCGGCGAGGAAGTTTTGGATGGTTCTGAATTCTGCACCTCCTGCGGCGCAAAATTGACGGGCAGGGAGAAGACCGTTGGAAAAGGTGATGTAAAGCAGCCAACGAAAGAAACGGCTCCAAAAGAAACTGATATAAAAGAGACCGCCTCAAAAAAAGAGACCGCCTCAAAGGAAAGAGTTCCTGCCCGGAAGCCAAAGCAGGCACAGACTTCAGCTAAAGCCCGGAAAACTTCGGTACAAAAACCGCAGCCGCAGACCTCAGCTGGTACAGGCAAGAACATGAGTCCTTTACAGCTTGGTATTATGATAGCAGGACTTCTGGCTGTTGGTCTACTGATCATGTGGGCTGCCGGAATCTTTGGAAACGGGCAGAGCACAGAAGCAGGAATTACTCAGGATGTTCAGCAGCAGCAGCAGCAGGGAGAAGTTCCGGCGATGAGCCTGGAAAACCTCCAGAGGATAAATGACCTAGAAGCTGCAGTAAGAAAGGATTCGACAAATATGAGTACAGTCCTTGAGCTGGCTCATCTGTTAAATGATTCAGGCATGAAGGAAAGGTCGGTTCCATATTATCTGATGTATCTGAGGCAAAATCCCAGAAATGCTGATGTGCAGGTGGATTTAGGTGTGGTTTATTACGAGATGCAGCAGTACGACAATGCAAAAAGCAGGATGAAGAATGGACTTGCCATAAATCCGAGGCATCAGATAGCGAATTTTAATTTAGGAATAGTAGACCTTGCCACCGGGAAGATCGATTCGGCGAAAGTCTGGTGGAAGAAGGCCATGGCTATAGATCCGTCGTCAGCAATTGGAAAGAAAGCAAAAGAATTATTAGATTCACATAAATAAAAGGAGGTAAAATGCCCTGCGGTAAAAAACGTAAACGCCATAAAATGGCAACGCACAAGCGTAAAAAAAGATTAAGAAAGAACAGACATAAGAAAAAATTAAGATAGTATACTGGTGAAAAATGGAAGATTGAAGTTTTTACCAAAGTCTTCCATTTAGTATCCTGCTATATGTCAGGCCATCTTAGCTCAGCTGGTAGAGCAACGCATTCGTAATGCGTAGGTCGCCGGTTCGATCCCGGCAGATGGCTCAGAGAACTGCCCTGCGGAATTAACCAAAGGGCAGTTTGCTTTTTAAAGACTCCTTGACGCAAAATTCCATAAATAACTCTTCATGCAAAAAATGTTAAAAATATTTTTTTATTTACCTTCATTTCGTTGCTATTATTTAATAATCTTTTTATCATAAAAAAGAGGGCGAAAATAGTGACCTTATTTGCCATTTAATACTTCAGTTTACCTGCCAATCAGAAAAGAGGGAGCGTGCGCAATGGATGATATTTCTGTGGAATACATCAGCAGGAAAAATACTGTGCTTGATGTAGTGCTGAACGGGATTGCAGACGGAGTGTATGTAGTAGACAAGAAAAGAAGAATTATCTTCTGGAACCAGGGCGCTGAACAACTGACCGGCTATAAGCCGGAAGAGGTCCTTGGCTACAGATGCAGCGAGGACATACTGAACCATATCGATGAAAATGGAGAACCTCTGGGCATTGATACCTGCCCGCTGCAGGAGGCTCTCGATAAAGGCAAGTCGACAAAAATTAAAATCTATCCCCAGCATAAAAGCGGCAAACGCTTCCCCGTGATGGCCCACATCTCGCCGATTAAAAACAAGGATGATGAAATTATAGCCGCTGTGGAAATTTTCCGCGACATCTCAAAAGAAGAGGACCTCAGAATCCTGCAGGATAAGTTTAATAATCTTATCAAGCGCTACGTTTCAATTGCAACAATTGAAAGGGTTATGGCGCAGGTTCTCTCCGGAAACGACACAAAGTCCAGAAAAATCGACCTGACCATACTTTACCTGGACGTCGTGCAGTTTACGGCTCTTTCGGAGAAACATGCCCCTGAGGAGGTGGCACAGCGCCTAAACGAAATATTTGGAATCTGCGAGTCTGTCATAAAAGAATGCTACGGCGATATCGACAAGTTTATTGGCGATGCACTCATGGCGGAGTTTGTGGATGCCAACGACGCTGTAAAAGCGGCCGAGAAGATACTTGATGCCCTCGGTGAACTCAACCGCCGTTACATTCAGGAGGGCAGGGAAGTAATTAATGTCCGGGTAGCCTTAAACAGCGGCAGCGTAGTGCAGGCTGAAATCGGCACCCCCGCAAGAAAGGAACTGACTGTAATTGGCGACGTAGTAAATACTGCAGTAAGAATTGAAAAACTGGCAATACCTAACACCGTATTCGTCACAGAATCCACACTTTCACGCCTCCAGGAAAGCAGAGGTTTTCTCTTCGACAGGAGAATTCTGGTTAAGGGAAAAACTGAACCTGTCTCAATCTACTCTCTGGTGAAGAGCCCTCAGAAGGATCTGCTGCCTTCAAAAAAGGTAAGAGCTTAAGGAAAAGCGCCCCTGATGGGCGCTTTCTCTTATTTTACGCATCCCGGCCCTGATTTTCCCTTTGAAGAGCTATGTGCTTATGCAACGTAAGTACCTTTTTTATAAGAGGTTAGGGCATTTCCCCGCCCCCCAACGGCATTGGGCAGATGTTTAATATTAGCCAACATTCCCTCCCTAAAAGCGACACGAAAGTTCGATTTCAGCCTGAATTGCAGGAACCTCCCTGTGGCACCCGAGTTGCCTTATTCCAGGCACGATCAATTATTTAAGGAATGAAATGATGACTAATACTACGACTCGAGGTCTTGTTATAATACTGTTCCTCAGCTTGTTTACTCTGCAGACATTTGCACAGAGTAATAACAAATCCGCATCAGGCAACTCTGCTGCAGCTTTGTTAGATGTATACTCCATGCCCGCAACACTGCACCAGGAACTGACAGGAAAG
>DATAKL010000059.1:0-237212 GCA_036261625.1 Ignavibacteriales bacterium
TTACTAGAGTTTTTCTGGTGACTATAGCTAGGGGGAAACACCTCTTCCCATTCCGAACAGAGTAGTTAAGCCCCTATACGCCGATGGTACTGCATTATCTCGATGTGGGAGAGTAGGAAGTCGCCAGGATTTATTTTTAAGCCTCATTTGCTTGCAAGTGAGGCTTTTTTTTTTGAGGTTCAACGTTCAACGTGCGACGTTCAACGGCAATAAAAAAACCGCTTCAGTTTTATACCGGAGCGGTTTTTTTATTATCTATTTGTGTAATTCTATTTCTGTAATTCTATTTCTGTGCGGTGTCTTCGTCGTATTTTATATCCATATCATAATTCCATTTGTCGAAATAGAGGTTTCCGCCCTTCCACTCAACTTCTCCTCTCTGGAAATCTACTGTTTCGCTCCTGGGGAATTCCTTTCTTGGACTTAAAGGCTTTGAAAAATCATCATTTACTGTAAACCTGTAGGAATCCAGGCCGTTTGTGTAGAAATATTTTACCCTGTCATCCTTTGAATAATCCTGAATTCCGAATGACTGATCAACAGGAACCCAGCCGTATCCTTCAAAATAAGCTTCGCACCAGTCGTGAAGATTAACTTCCACAGGGTGCATCATCCATCCGCTCTGCCATTTGGTTGGTATTCCGTTATATCTGGCCAGCGTCATGAATAAAAGTGTCTTTATGCCGCAGTCGCCGTGGCGGTTTTTAAGGGCATATTCCGGAATGTTATCTATAGTTGAATATTCACGGGCCCCGGCCCAGGGGATATTGTCGTTAATCCATTTGAAGATGAGTCTTGCTTTCAGATAAGGATTTGTCTCCTTGCCCACTATCTTCTTTGATAAGTTTTTAATGTTGTCTGAAAAAACTATGTGAGGCGCCCTTTCTGACGTATTAGTTTTATACAGTTCAGACGACTTGTCGTAAGGCTTGACTTTTAACGGGTCAATATTAAACCATTCAGAAGAGCAGGTGTATGAAAGCTCCATTTTGAAAACCGTGGGCTCATCTTTTACTGCTTCTTTTTCCATGTAGAGAGTTCTCTGCATGTTGTCGTTATCTGCAAGGATGTAATTCCTGTCGTTAACGGACAGAAGTTTTATATCCGACTGCCTCTGATGACCTTCTCTTGGATAGGGAAGCCAGCACCTTATTGTCTCGCCGTCAGGAACAACGTTCGGCTTAACTGTCAGTGTATATGTAATGTGCATCTTAACCGGATCCACCAGCCTACTATTCTCAGCTTTGGAATCCTTTTCAATCTTTGGAACATGAACCTTAAGGAAGTCCTTTAAGGCATCTTTAGATCCGTCAATTTTTTCTTTCTGAAGCTTTGCCTTTTTATTTATAAGGAAAAGATTAGAAGCCGCGCGGTTGAAATATTTTTTCTGTCCGTCGATTACCATCATCTCAAGTGAGTTATCATGCTCCCACTTTTCAAGCATCTTTTCATCCGCCTGAGGATAATATTTTTTAATATAGGGAAGTATGTCGGACACAGACTTACGGAAGTCGAGCCTTATTCTTTCCATTTTGTCTTTTTCAAACCTGAGGTCGTTTACTTCCTGAAGGGAGAGTGAATTTGACGCAATGAGTGAATCGATCATTTTAGAGGCTTTAGTAAAGTTGCCGCGTGAAATTTCCTTTTCGAGTGCAGGAAACTTTCCACCGGAGGCAAACAAAAAGCCGGTGCAGATAAGAATAATAGATAGAATAGTTTTCATACAGTTTCCACTTTTTCTGTTTGTTTGGAAGATTTAGGGTCTATTGTTTGTAAAATAAATTCAACGAATTCGCGGAATGCCCCGTCGCCGCCGCGGCGTTTGCACAGATAATCGACCATGCCGGTTATTTCATCCATCGCATCCGAAGGCGCCGCAGTAAGCCCCGCATTCTGAAGGATCTCAATGTCATTGACGTCATCTCCAATAAAGGCCACATTTTCATATTTAAGATTTCTTAGCGAGCAGATTTCATCGAGAATCCGCTTTTTATCCATTATTCCGATATAAATAAGTTCAAGCTTCAGGCGCTCACCTCTGGCCGTTATGATCGGGGAGTTATCGCCCGATACAATTCCGGTTTCAATTCCGCGCTCTCTCAGGCGGTTGACGCCCATGCCGTCTTTAACGTTAAAGCGCTTCATTACCATACCGTCGGCCGTGTAGTAAAGACCTCCGTCGGTCCATACGCCGTCAATATCTGTTAAAACGAGCTTAATTTTTTTAATTTTTTCCAAAAGAAACATTTCTGGTTTAGTCAAATTCCTTATTCTCCCAAAGTTAATTCCCACCATGTATTTTTAAAGACTTAAACTACAAAAAGAAAAAATAATTTTCCTGCTCAAAAAAAGGAAGCCGAGGATTTTCAGGTAAGTTAAAGGGAATAGAAAAATTTCTTAAAATTTACGTGAATAATATGTAATTTTGTAACATGAAAAACAGATTTATCCAGGATAAAGAAAACCAAAGAAGGTAGAATATAATGCAGATTTATAATACTTTGACCAGAAGAAAAGAAGAATTTATACCCCAGAACCCGCCTGAAGTTACAATGTACGTATGCGGGCCTACTGTATACGACCTGTTTCACATAGGAAATGCGCGCTCATTTATCATGGCCGACATCATAAGGCGCTACCTGGAATACAGGGGCTACAAGGTAAAGTATGCAATGAATCTGACCGATATAGACGACAAGATCATAAGGAAAAGCCTGCAGGAAAAAACAGAGGCCAAAGCAGTAGCAGAAAAGTACATTTCCGCATTTTTTGAGGATACAGGAAAACTGAACATTAAGAAAGCAGACCTGTATCCGAAGGCAACCGAGCACATTGAAGACATAATTAAAATGATCAGCCGGCTCGAAGGTGAAGGCTTTGCTTATAACGTCGGGGGCAACGTGTTCTATGATGTATCGAAATTTCCCGGGTACGGAAAGTTAAGCGGAAAGAAAATTGATGAACTTGAAGCCGGCGCCCGAATTGAAATCAACGAGGAGAAAAGAAATCCTCTGGACTTCTCACTCTGGAAGAAGGCAAAGGAAGGTGAGCCATTCTGGGAAAGTCCATGGGGAAAAGGACGCCCCGGCTGGCACATCGAATGCTCGGCTATGAGCACAAAGCACCTGGGAGAAACAATAGATATTCATGCCGGAGGCAGCGATCTTATATTCCCGCATCATGAAAATGAGATAGCGCAGTCGGAAGCTGCCCACCATGGGCATCAGTTTGTCCGCTACTGGATCCATTTCGGATTCCTGAATATACAGAACGAAAAGATGTCCAAGAGCCTGGGAAATTTCTTTACAGCCAGGGAAGTGCTTTCAAAATACTCTGCAGAAACAGTAAGACTTTTCTTCGCGCAGACACATTACGCGGGACCGTTAAATTTCAGCGAAGAGCTCCTGCAGGCTGCTCAGAAGGGGCTTGAAAAAATACAAAATCTTGTTGAAAAGGCAGATGAAGAGATAAAGACCGGCAGAAGCGGACAGATGCCTGAACTGGATACGGAAAAATACCTGAAGGATTTTGAAGCTGCAATGGATGATGACTTCAACACGCCTCAGGCAACGGCTGTGATATTTGATTTTGTAAGGGAAGCCAATCGTGCCGCAGCACAGGCCGAAGGAGAGGCGGGAAGAGAGTATTACAGTAAGGTGAGAGAGTTTTTAACAAAAACTGCTCAGAATATTCTGGGCATAATTAGTTCAGTTGCAGACAAGAAGGATGAAGGCCCTTCACTTGAAAATGAGCTTATTGAACTTTTTATCAGTCTCAGGCTTAAGGCTAAGCAGAACAAGAATTTTCAGCTTTCGGATGAGATCCGTGACGGCCTGAAGAATCTGGGCATCCTGCTCCAGGACCAGAAGGATAAGACGACATATAAGAAAGTTAAAGAAGCCTAGAGTAAAAGATCATAAAAGAGTAATAGATCATAAAACTTAAAACAGGGGAGATAAAATAAAAGCAGCCGGGTACTTGCTTTTACGGAAAATTTTCCCTTTTATTGCCCCATAAAATAAAGATCCTGATTGTATGAAGACTCAGTATGTAGTAATTGTTATAGTTCTTCTTATTGCCGCATATTTTCTAAAGCAGTACGTATTTAATATATACGAGGTCACTTTCAGTCTTTCCCCAAAAGCACTCTATGCCGACGGGGAATCGACCATCAGGATTGACGCCGTACCGGTAAATGCCTTCGGCTTCAGGGCGCCATTAAGGAAGGTTGCCGTTGTTTTTGACATTGTGGAAGGTAAAGACCTGGTTGAAATAGTAAACAGTGATCTTCCCGAAGGAATACTTGTACTGAAGTCACGCGCGGGTTCAGGAAAAGTTGTTGTAATGGCCCGCTCAGAATTTCAGCTATTTCCTGCACTCATTGAAATTCCTGTGCATTCGGGACTTGCCTAGAGAGGGCGGTCTCTGTTGCTGCCAGGTTATAAAGTGCATTAAAGAGAGAATTTGGCAGAGAGAAAGAGAGAGCAAAAAAAGAAATCTATAAAGCCTGATCATTCATCTTAGGGGTCGCGCAATGAAACTTAAAGCAGTTTTAACACTATTTGTCCTTTTACTGCCCCAGCTGGCAGTTTTTCCTCAGGGCCAGGCCGGTTCAGGAGCAGAAAGCGAATCGGAGTATCTGATTGACATGCCGACGGCCGGTGTACTGGAAAAAGGACGTGTGGGCGTTAATTTTTACCTCATGCCCCAGGGCGTGGTGATCTCAAGGCTTGAAGTTGCCCCTTTCGAGAATTTCAGCTTCGGGATTTCATACGGGGCAGCCAATTTTATTGGAAGCGGTAACCCCCAGTGGTATAAACTTCCCGGTGTGGCAGTTAAGGCTAAGATAGTTGAAGAATCTGAGGGTTTGCCGGCAGTTGCATTGGGGTTTGATTCGCAGGGAAAAGGGGAATTCATTAAAAATATGAATGATGCTGAAATAGACCGTTTCAGGATCAAATCACCCGGTTTTTACGCCTCAGCATCAAAAAATTTCCAGTTTTGGGGATATTTAAGCCTTCATGGAACACTTAACTACTCACTTGAAAGACAGGATGGCGATAAGGATCTGAATTTTTCTATGGGGCTGGAGAAGACAATTGGCTCCAGGCTGTCTGTTATTGCTGAATACGATTTCGGAATTAACGACAATACGGCCAATTCCTTAGGGGACGGGAACGGATACCTCAATTGCGGCCTCAGATGGTCTTTAAGCGGGAATTTTACGGTGGGTTTTGACTTAAGGGATCTTCTTAATAACAAGAAACTTAATGCCGGAACAGCCGACCGCGCATTAAATGTACAATTTGTGAATCCAATCTTTTAATACTGTTGTATAATACTGTATAAGAAACAGTACAAAGCAGTTCACTCTTTGCTACACTTTCCTGTAATTTTTCTCCGGATTTCCCCGGTTTTGGGGAATTATAGCGGGCATATTAATTGTTCTACTTTATGAAGGTGAAGTTTAAAAGGTGGCGATATGAAAAATTTAAGATTTTTAATTTTAACGATCCTTCTTGTCTCTTTTGCCGGCCTTTACGGATGCTACACACAGGTTGCCACAGATGAGGGCAGATATTCCAGAGGATATCATGAAAGAGATAATGAGGATTCCTACGGGCAGAGTGACAGCCTATACGGGTATCAGGATAGCGACTCGAGCTATTATTCTGACGGCGGCTCTACAATAAACAATTATTACCTGTACGGCGACTCTTACCGTCCATTCTACAGGAGGTATTACTGGGGCTATCACCCGGGTTTCAGTGTGGGGATTTCACTAGGCTGGAACGACCCCTGGTACTACAACCCGTGGGGATATGCAGGATGGTACGACAACTATTATTACGGTGACCCGTTCTTCTATTCATCTTATTACTACAATTATCCTTATTTCTATCCCCCATATTACGGATCCTACTGGGGACCGGGAGGGGGCTACGGACATTATTACGGATGGGGAAACTGGGGCAATTATAAGTACCGTTCTAACGACTTTACAAGGCTCAGAAACAGCGACGGCGGCCGCGGTACTGTTGGTTTAAGAAGCAGGGATCTTCTCCCGCCTGCAAGAGGTACAAACAGGACTCTCTATAAGACAAGGACACAGGGTGATTCAAGGAACACTGTAGTTCCAAGAACCGGGCAGAGAGATGTCAGATCGCGCGATCAGCAGCAGGGTACCCTCCGGAAGGGCAATAACAATGCGCCAGATCAGCAGAGGAATCCTGCCGTAAGAGGCGACAGACAAAGAACAAACCAGGGCAGTTATCAGCGCCCCAGGAACGAAGGAAGCAGAAATACGGATCAGAGGCGCGAGGGCAACAACAGAGGAAACTCTGAAAGAAAAAGATCCAATTATTACAACTACTACTGGCCTAATCAGCAGAAAGGAGACAGCGCTCCGCGGTACAATCCTCCCCGTCAGCAGCAGTACAACGCTCCCAGGAGAGAACAAAGAGGAAACGAGAACAGGAGTTACAACCCTCCCCAGAACAGGGGCGGTGAAAACAGGAGCTACAGTCCCCCGCAGTCAAGAGGTGACGGTGGTTCAAGAGGAGGCAGCGCTCCGCAGTCCAGGAACAGCGGCGGCAATGATAACGGAAGAAGAAGGTAAAGAGAATGAAACTCAAAATATTTATACCGGTTTTAGTAACAGCGGCACTATCGGTCTTAAGCGGATGCTATACTATCATTGAGCACCCGGACGTGCAGGCAAAAGATGAAAACGGCTACACCTACAGTAATAAAGTTTATTTTTATGACGACTGTGCCAGCTGCCACGAGGATCAGAATCGTCTGGGACAGATGACCAGAAGTGAACACATGGCCATGTTCAAGGCCCACGACGATACATCCTACGATAACGGTTATTATGATAATGGCAATGAGGATAACTATTATTCCGACCAGTATTACTACCCTACACAGTATTACGGCGATTACGGATACTATTATAATACGCCCTGGTGGTCTACGGTTACTCCTCCAGAAGATATGACAAAAACGCGCGATAATAACGGCAGGCAGACAGTTCAGTATAACGGCAGAAGCCGCAATGAATCGGGCGACCGCGGCAGTAATACACGTCAGTCGGGCGATAGTCCCAGGTTATCCTCGCCTACGGTAAGTACATCCTCAGGCAGCAGTTCATCTTCAGGCTCAAACGTTCAGACAAATTCAACTCAGAGCAGAACTGAGACCAGGAGCTCTTCGGATAATAACAGCAGCAGGAGTTCAAACGAACAACCCAGATCAAGGAATAACGACAGCAACAGATCCAGCAATTCAGGGAGAAGATAAATGAAACTTACAGCATTCAGTCTGGCAATATTGACAGTTTTCTGTTTCTTTGCAGCAACGGCAGATGCCCAGAATGCCAGCGACGCACTCAGGCTTTCTGATATTGGCCTCGGCTCAGGCGCCAGGGCTTTGGGTATGGGTAATGCCTACCAGTCCTTAAGCGACGACTACTCGGCAGCCTCTTTCAACCCGGCAGGCTTCGGGCTCTTAAAAAGAATGGAATTTGCCGGAGGACTTAACTTTTCAAAGTTCAATAACAGTACAACATTTTTCGGAAATACTGAAGACTACTCGAACAGTGAAACAAACTTAAACCAGTTCAGCTTTGCATTCCCTTTCCCTACGATCCGTGGAAGCCTGGTTTTTGCTGTGGGCTACAACAGGGATAAGGATTTCAACGGAGCCGTAAAATTTAACGGCTTTAACAACGGGCCGACTTCAATGATCCAGGCTCTCGAAGGAATAGGTGACGTGTCCTATAATCTTTACCTGACAGACACATCGGGTTATACACCCATTAACGGGCAGCTGAACCAGGATGGTACTATACTCTCAAGCGGCAGCATTGGACGCTGGTCTTTCTCAGGCGCAATTGAGGTTGCAAGAAACGTTATGGTAGGCGCGACACTTAACATAATCTCGGGCACATATAACAGAAACAGGGACTATTACGAAACAGATACAAAAAACGTCTATGGAGCTAATTTCCTGACTGACCCTCTGACGCCGGAGACAGCCGACTTCCAGGAGTTCCATTTAAATGATGTTCTTAACTGGGACATTTCAGGATGGGACGCAAAGGTAGGCTTTATCTATCAGTTGAGCCCGTTAGCCAGAATCGGCGCCAGTGTAAAATTCCCGACTTCCTACACTATAAAGGAAGATTACACTGTTAACGGTACAAGTTCATTTGCAACAAAGGATTATAAGCTGGATCCTCCATTTGATAGCAAAACCGAGTATGATATAAGTTCACCCTACCAGCTCTCGGGCGGCGCTTCGGTAAACCTGAAGGGACTAATTGTAAGCGGTGATGTGACTTACATAGATTTTACACAGATGGAATTTAAGTCGGGAGGCGATCTTGGCGCCTCAACAATAAGCGCAAATAACAAGGATATCAAGGATCTTTTCCGTAGTGTCCTGAACTATAATCTGGGTGCCGAATATACGATTCCCAATGTCAATCTGCGCCTGAGGGGAGGCTTTATTTTGAACCCTTCTCCCTATCAGGGCGATCCTTCAGAAAGGGACAGGAAGTACATAACAGGCGGCATCGGATTCTTAGCCGAGGAGGCTTTTGCTTTTGATCTGGGTTATGCCTACGGGTGGTGGAAAGATATAGGCGATAACTACGGAGCAAACGTTTCAAGAACTTATCAGGACATAAAAAGCCATCATCTGATCCTCTCTGTATCATACAGATTCTAACCTGAAATTAATTTATTAGGGAAGGCGGAGGAAATTTCCTCCTCCTTCCAAATTCATCCCTCGTTAAATCCAAAAAAAATCATTATTTTAAAGTGTCTAAAGGGTTTTAATGCCTGTGAAAGGACATTTTAAGATGCGCCCTGTAAAAATAAAAAATCTTCTCCGGCAGGAAGACTCGGTAGGCTTGTTTTTAAGCCTGGGGGTTCATACGGTTTTGATTATAGCCGTATTACTTTTTAAGATCCTCTGGCCTGAATTCGGGAAGTCATCCTCTGTTGAAGTGGATCTTCTGCAAAGCCGCAAAGCCGAAGCATCAGGAAGCGCCCCAAAAGTGCTCTCTGCAATAGATGGCCTTAGGGATGAAAGTGGCCCCCCTAAAGGCGAAACTGCGCCGGCCGATGCGCCTGATATTACAGAAAATTCTCTTGAAGGCACAGGCAACATTCAGGCAAATGAGAAGGAAGGGGCCGGATCGGGGCAGGTTCCCTTGCCTTCCAGGGAAGGTCAGGACCTGTTAAATGTTCAGGGCATGGAGCCTGACAAAAGAGGCCTCGGCAGTACGGCCTTTTCCGGGGGGAACGGAAACGCCGAAGGAGAGGGGCAAGGGGTCTTTTTAGCAACAGGCTTCGGAGGCTACTCAAAGGGTAATGGCGGAGCAATGGAAAACCTCCCCAGGCTTCCTTTTATTCCAAGACAGGTGCTTGAAGTGGTGCCTGAAAAGCCTGAAGATAATCTTGAAGGTGAAATTGACCTTATTCTCAGAATAGGCACGGACGGACGGGTCCGGGAGCACAGGGTCAGCAGCAATACCATAAATTCCTACAAGTATCTTAACAGCGTCATTAAAGCTGCATACAGGTCGAAGTGGGAAGCCGTCACATTTCAGGGCAGCAAGGTGGAATACTGGATTTTAAAGAAATACAGTTTTAATTAAGAATAAATTAAATTTATGGAGGATCTATTAAAGGCGTAGTTTCCAGGGTTGAAAGTAAAGATTGTTATGTTCTTGTTCCTCAGTCAGGTGAAATGGTAAGGTGTGCTGTGAAGGGAAAGTTTAAGAATGATTACAACTTAAAGAAGGATAAGCTCTACAAGGTAAATCTGGCCGTTGTGGGCGACAATGTTGAATTTGAGGAAAACAGCGACGGGACGGGTGTTGTATACAAAATCGAAGAAAGGGAAAACTATCTTTCAAGAAAAGCTCCAAAGATAAAAGGCGCCGGCTACAGGGGAGAGCGCCTCGAGCAGGTGATTGCGGCCAACGTCGACAATTTATTTGTGGTTAGCAGCGTGGGCATTCCGAAATTCAACAATAAGGCGGTCGACAGGATTATTGTTGCAGGCGAAAGTTCCGCACTTAATATTTATCTCGTCATAAATAAAACCGACTTGGATGAAGACTTTGAGGCCCTGGCCTGGAAGGAACTCTACGAGTCTGTCGGCTACAATGTAATTACCGCGAGTGTAATTACGGGTGAAGGCATGGAGGAAATTAAAAACCTTCTTAATGGAAAGAAAAGTATTTTCTGGGGGCATTCAGGCGTCGGCAAGTCATCAATTCTTAACAGCCTTTACCCGTCTCTGAAATTTAAGACAGGCGAGACCAGCACGTTTACGCAGAAGGGCAAGCACACCACGGTTACAAGCGTAATGGTAAGAGTTGAGCCTGATACCTATGTAATAGATACTCCCGGAATAAGAGAAATCGATCCTTACGGCATTACGAAAGAAAATCTGGGTCATTACTTCATAGAGTTCAAACCGTACATTGAAGAATGCCGCTTTAACACGTGCACGCACAATCACGAGCCCGGCTGTGCAGTTGTAGCGGCTGTGGAAGAAGAGAAGATACCTGTTGAGCGCTACGAAAGCTATCTCTACCTGCTTGAAACAATTGAGGAAGGCATTGTATTCTAAAAAGGCAGTTGTTTACTTATGTCCTGTGTTTACTTAAGTCCTGCAGTTACTTAAGACCAGTGCGTTTTACTTTTCTTACTGCCATAAGCATGTTGTAAATAATTCTTCTGACGATATTGTCCGGAACGCCGTCGAAGTGGCGGCTCTGGAAGCGCATGTCGCACTGGTCGTTTACATAATCAACCACAATAAACTTTCCTTTTGAGGACAAGACGATCTCAGTGGAGAAAAAGTCGAGTCCTGTAAGTCTTGCAATTTTCCGTGTATCGCGGAAGAGCTCCTGAAGGTGGAATTTTTCGACTTCATCGTTAGTCAGTTCGGAGTAGTAATGCGTCTGGTCATCCCACCAGCAGGGAATGGCTTTTCCGAAGGCCCAGAAGGAACGGAACCATGCACGCCTGCCGTCAAGCATCTGAGGGTAGATTTTCTCCTGCAGGAGGTACTTGTCCTCGTTATTAGTCATTCTTTCCTCGAGCACTTCCTTAAGCGTTTCGGCACCGGTAACAACGCCCATTCCGCCTCCGGTGGTATTTGCCGGTTTAATGATAAAGGGGCGGTCCAGGATTGCAAGGTCATCCAGGGAAATATAGATCTCCTCTTCCTCGCTGAAAGGGGGAATGATAATTGAATAAGGCGTATGGAGTCCTGCGGTAATAAATTCCAGGTGCATTGTTGCCTTATCGATTGCGTGTGAAACAAGCTTATAAGGGTTAAAGACCTTTGTATTGCGTCTGGAAAAAATGTGTGCAATATCCTCGAAATCATCATTTACATCTGATGCCCGGTCCAGATAACAGAGCACCGAGA
Organism: Ignavibacteriales bacterium; assembly: GCA_036261625.1. GTDB lineage: Bacteria > Bacteroidota > Ignavibacteria > Ignavibacteriales > SURF-24 > JAAXKN01. The sequence goes on from DATAKL010000059.1 coordinate 11,461, forward strand.
GGCCGCGGCGTTTTAACTTATCTATTACCTCAAAAACATTATCTTCTTTAATTAAATAAGTTGAAATCTGAAACTGATGCGCCATTTCTTCAATCAGCCTGATAAAATCCTCATCATATTCCCATGTATATGCAAGAGCAAGATCAAATTTTTCCATAGGTAATCAACAGTAATATTTGTTAAATTGAATAATATACACCCGGGTTCAAGAGCTAAAAACTGCAGAAAAAACTTTCTGTTTAGTGCAATTTTACGAACAAAATCCGGTTCCCGGTGTATAAAACCAAGAAAGTTATAGTATATTCTTATTCAGGAAAATTTTACCCTGTGTGTAAAATTTTACGTAACTTTAATTAAGAAATAAAACATTTTATGCTAAAAAACACAATAATAATATTTGGCCTTGCTTTTTTGCTGTTCGGATGTTCTTCAGACAAGCTTCAGAAGAGTGATGAGGATAAGAAATCGGATGCAGTTGAAAGTCTTCAGTCGAAAGAAGCCATTGAACACTTTGTTGACGGAAGCATTGCAGATGCAAAGGGAGACTATGCCTCTGCCATTGTTGAATACCAGGACGCTCTCAGGATGGATCCGAAGGCGGGAGTATACTATGCGCTGGCAAAGGATTATCTTCTTACAAATAAGCTTTTCCTGGCCCTGAGCCACATCAATAGTGCCATAAAGCTTGACTCGACAAATGTTGATTACTACAACGTGCTGGCGGAAGTTTACACAAACGGGCACCAGGTTGATTCTGCGGCTTCGGCATACCAAAAGATAATTAAACTCGATTCGACTAATGTTGCTGCTTTCTATAATCTTGCAAATATTTATCAGCAGTCGAAACCTCACGAGGCATTAAGCATCTACCAGAAGCTCTTAACCATAACAGGTCCTGAGTGGAGCGTTCTGGCCCGTGTAGCTGAACTTTACGAGCGCATGGGAAATGAGGATGAATCAGTTAAAACAATAGAGCAGCTCCTGAGGCTCGATCCTTCAAACGTTGAGGTCAGAAAGCTTCTTATTGAGAGCTATATCAAGCAGGCAAAGTATGACAAGGCTCTCAAGTCAATTAGTGAACTGGAAGAAAAGCTGCCGGAGGATCTGTCCTTGAGGGAAATGAAAGCACAGATTTACCTTCAGCAGGACGATTTCCAGAAAGCCCTTGATGAATATAATGTAATACTAGAGAGTCCGAAGGTTCCGATGGAATCAAAAATAAAGATCGGTTCAATATTTCTTGATCAGGCCATGCGCGACTCCACACTTCTTCCAATGACCAGACAGGTCTTCGAGAAACTTGACAAGGACACGACAAACTGGCAGGTAAAGATGGTCCTGGGGGAAATCGATCTCCGCGAAAAAAAAGATTCAGCGGCAATCAGCCAATTTAAAGAGGTGACAGAGCTTGCCAAATGGAATGCCGATGCCTGGACTCGCCTTGGAGGGCTTTACTTCGATAATAAAAAATATGAAGAAGCTGCAAAGGTATTAAAAGAAGCCGTTGTAAATTTCCCGGATAATTTCCCGATAAATCTTATCCTTGGGCTTTCACTTTCGCAGATGAATAATTATTCTGAGGCCAGGCCCTATCTTCAGAAGGCTGTCTACTTAAACCCTAAGGACCTGACGGCACTTTCTGCGTATGGATACACCTTAAACCAGCTTAAGGAGCCTGATGAAGCGGTCCGTTACATAAAAGAGGCTCTAAAGATAGATTCAAGCAATGTTGATTTAATAGGCACACTGGGCCTTATTTATAACTCTCAGAAAAAGTGGCCCGAATGCGACAGCGCCTACTCAAAGGCACTCAGCCTGGATTCAAATAACGTGCTTATACTTAACAACTACGCCTACTCGCTTGCTGAAAGGGGAGTAAGACTTCAGGAAGCTCTTCATATGGCTGAGAAGGCTGTTGAAAAAGATCCCGGAAATTCCTCATATCTGGATACATACGGATGGGTCTACTACATGATGGGCAATTATGATAAGGCTGAAGAATATATTAGAAAAGCCATTGCACTCGATTCGTCAAATTCAACGCTCATTGAGCACCTGGGCGACATTAACTTCAAAGCAGGCAAGAAAGGCAAGGCACTTGAAATGTGGCACGAGGCATTTCAGCTGAATACAGACAATACTGAACTTAAGACAAAGATTGAAAAAGGAGAATTGTGAAAAAATTATTTTTTGTTCTGATCTATTTACTGCCGTTATTTACTTTTATTTATGAAGGCTGCATTCCAAGTAAACCAGCCGAAAAAGTTGAGATACTCCCCTCGGAGCGCCTGACAAAAAAGCTGGAAGCAAACAGAAGAAAAATTAAAAACTTCGAAGGCACGGGAACAATCGACATCAATACTCCGGATGTTAACACTACGGCCAGCTTTAAGGTTACTATGCAGAGACCTGATTCGGTTTACCTTGAAGTATATGGTCCCTTCGGCATAGAGCTCGCTCAGGCGCTTGTAACGAGTAATAATTTTTCATTTTATGACGCAATGCATAACACTCTCTATAAGGGCAACAGCAACAGCAACATTCTGCGTAAGATATTCAAGGTTGACATGTCCTTCAGCGATCTTACCGATGCATTTGTGGGCGCAGTCAACCTTACTCCTAAACTCACAGAGGAGCCGTCTAATTACGAGATAGTCTATGACAAGTACGTTCTAACCTACAATGATTCGCTGACCCAGGCAAAGACAAAGTATACTGTTGACATCAGGGACCTGGTTGTTACAAACTATCAGCTTACCGGAAGTAACGGCCAGCTTATTCTGGAAGGCAACTACTCGAAGTTCAAGATTGTAAACGGTATACCTGTTCCATTCGTAACTGAAATAAAGAACAATTCCGAAAACCAGCATCTGAAAATAGAATATCATAAAGTGGATGTAAACAAACGGAATTCAAAAATTACCTTCGACATCCCCGAAGACGCCGAAGTTGTGAAGTGGTAATTAAATTTGTCTTCCAAAGGGGCATTAATATTCTGTGTTACCTGGAAGACTTCGGCTTTCTTTATTTTTGAAAAAAATATTCGAGAATTAATCTAAAACTTTTTTGAAGTCCCTTATTTATCTCATTCATGATCGATAACCACAGCTCCGCTAAAAAATATAATCGTCACAGGGATTTTTCCCTGCGGTACCTTGCTGTACTGTTTCTCGTACTGGCCGTATCGGTTCAGGCGCAGGAAAAGATTAAGGATAAAAAAGCCGAGCTTAAGGAGTTAAGGCAGGAGATACAAAATCTTGAAAGTGAGCTGAAGGCAAAAGCAAAGAAAGAGAAAGTCTCCATAGATATTCTTGAAAACTACAGCCGGCAGAACCACTACCTGAATCAGCTGATAAATTCCATGCGTTCTGAAGAAGAGGAGAAAGACAGGCAGATAACCGCTACAGAACAGGAAGCCTCGGGAATTCAGAAACAGATCGACCGCCTGAAGGCCGTTTATGCAAAATACATTGTTCACCTCTACAAGCACGGTAAAGACAGCGAACTAAGCTCGGTATTTTCATCGGGATCTTTTAATGAGGCGCTCGTAAGATATAAGTATCTTAAGAAAATTTCTCTCCAGAGACAGAAGAATATTTCAGAACTCAAAGAAAAGCAGTCTGAGCTGAGTGAGCTTCAGAGGAAGCTTGTTCAGGAGCGTGATGAAAAGCGTGCCATTGCAGAAGAAAAGCAGAAAGAGGAGAAGACGCTGGATGTAAAGCTCTCGGAAAGAAAATCGATTCTTGCCGGCTTAAGGAAAGACAAGAACTCCCTTAAAAAGGAACTGGAACTAAAGAAGAAAGCTGAAGGCGAGATCCGGAACCTGATTTCAATCCTTATTGAAAAGGAGGAAAAAAGGAAAGCTGAGGAAAGAAGAAAAGCAGAAGAAAGAAGGAAATCCCTCCTGGCAAGGTTGGAGAAGGCAAAAAAGAACAAGAAAAAAAAGGAAACAGCTTCTTCAGGCGCCGAAGAAAAAGCTCTGGCAAAAGAAGAGGCAGCCGAAGAGATTACGGCTGAAAGTGAAATACCGGCTGAGGATTACACGTACAGCGGGATGGAGTCTTTTTCATCTTTAAGGGGGCGTCTCAATTGGCCCGTTACGAGCGGAAGGGTAATAAGAAAGTTTGGTGAAAACAGAAATCTGAAGCTGAACACGGTAACCTTAAACTATGGTATAGATATTAAAGCAAACGGCACTGATGTCAAAGCCGTCTGCGACGGGGTTGTTTCAACTGTCAACTGGGTGCCCGGCTACGGAAGTGTTCTCATTATAACGCATAAAAACGGTTTCAGGACCGTTTACGGGCATTTAGGGGAGATACTTGTAAGTGAAGGCGCAAAGGTAAAGTCAGGCGCCGTAATAGGCCGCATTGGCGAAAGTCTTGAAGGCAATGTGCTCCACTTTGAGATCTGGAACGAGAGACTTAATCAGAATCCCGAGGTCTGGCTGGGGAGAAGATAATCCCCCAAAAACCGCAATCCTTTTGTGACCGCCATAGGTTCCGCTTTCCTGAAACTATGGCTCAATTCAAACGAAATCCTTATATTTGCACCGTCCTTAGAGGGCAAAAACCGGGTGTTAATTAAATTTTGGTTCTGCCGATAATACTTCTTTAAGGACACGATCATTTATAGAGGAATTTAATGAAAAAGCTATTTATCGCGGTTTTTATGCTTTCTTTTCTCAATATTGTGAAAGCTCAGGTCCCTTCTTTTTACCCCGGTCCTAACCAGGGAGGCCTGTCAGGCGGGATGGGAATGAGCTGGATTGACGGAAAGCCTTACTATACTCTTCACTTCAGACCCGAACTCTCCTTTGCAAACTGGGGCCTGGGACTTGACCTTAATCTGGACTTCGATACACAGGGGAAAGTCCGCCACGAGAATTTTAACGAATTTTCGGATTACCTCAGCGTAATACGCTACGTCAGATACGGCTATAAAGGGGATGCTTTCTACGGAAGACTGGGCGCTCTGGACTATGCCACGCTCGGGCATGGAAGCATTATCTATATGTATAATAACAGCCCCAGCTTCGACGTCCGCAAGGCCGGTCTCGAGTTCGATATGGACCTGGGTAAATTCGGTTTTGAGACTGTCTACGGCAATTTCGGCCAGGCGGGCGTTACAGGCTTAAGAGGCTTCGTTAGACCCCTTAAGTTCACCTCCCTTGCAGAACTTCCTGTTATAAGCGGCCTTGAAGTTGGAGCCTCTTATGCAGAGGACTTCAATAAGTATTCAGGCGTAACAAAGGCAGGATTTAACGACAGCACTAAACAGCTTACCGTTTTGGAAGATATGGGAAGAACAAAAATCATGGGTTTCGATATTGGTCTTCCAATACACATGAGTGACATGTTTACCGCTACGCCGTACTTCGATTACGCTAAGATTATGAACTTCGGTCACGGTACATCACTCGGTCTGAAACTAGACTTGCACGGCCTGGGGCTCGTTACGGCACAGGCAAAACTGGAAAGAAGGTTTAACGGCGATCACTACCTGCCGTCGTACTTTAATTCTCTCTATGAGATTGAAAGATTCATGGTCGACCAGAACGGGAAAAGTACAAATGGAAAAGACGGATATATCAGTAAGGCAGCAAGACTTCAGAATCTGACCGATCCGGGTAATGGCTATTACGGTGAACTCTTAATAAGAGTACTTAATGCATTTGACATTCTGGGAAGCTACCAGAGGCTGGACAAGGATCCCAAAAGCGGAATCCTTCACCTGGTGACTGACATTTCCCCAAAGGACGGATCTTATGTTGCAAGGGCAGGCTACGACAAGATAAACATTGAAGGTGAAAAGGATCTTTTTACTCTGGACGACCGCTCGTACCTCTTTGCAGAGGTAGGCTATAAGCCGATGCCTTTTATGATCGTTTCACTCGTCTACAACTGGACATTCAGTCCGGTAAGGGACGTAAATGACAACGTTGTGGATTTTGTTCCGCAGAAGAAGATTGAACCCAGGGTATCCTTTGTCTATCCTTTTCCGATGTAGTTAAAAATACTTAAAATTAAGCGCTCAGGAATTATAAACTCCGGGCGCTTTTTTTATTTTTTAAAGAGATGAGGCAAGAAGTGCCTTCTCAATATTCTTTCTTTCTATTGAGTAGCCGATTGTCCTGAAGAGAAGACTGGCGTCTATCTGTCCCTTGATAAGATAATCCTGCGCCCCCAGTTTCACGGCCTCAAATCCCAATTCATCGTCATCAAGTCCTGTCATTATAACAACGGGAATATAAGGAAACTTTTCCAATACTTTCTTCAGCGTCGAGAGGCCAAGGCTGTCGGGCAGACCCAGGTCCAGAAGAATAATATCAAAGCTTTTGCGTTCCAGGCATTCAAATGCCGTTGAAAGCTGGAGGTTATGCTGAAGAAAATACTTTCTTTTTTTAGATTCCTTGAGCATTTCGCTAATGAGCATGGCATCGCCAAGATTATCTTCAATCATCATTATTCGAATCGTAGTGGTGTTCATATCCTCTCTTTATAGATTATGAATTCCAAAAGTGGTGAATTATTTAAAAACAGTCCGGCCGCACCAGGTTTGTATCCGGTGCAAAAAACATTTTACATAAGGGGGCCCCGCATGACTTAATATTGCCCTTTTAATTTGCGGGAAGAAGAAACAACTTAAATTAACACGTTTAAAAACGACAAGTAAGAAAAAATTTTAGTCACAAATAAATGAAAATTTCCACGGGCGGCAATCCCAATTATAATGCCCTTTTATTGCAGGGCACAGGGGCTTTTAAGAGTGTGAGCAGGGGCCAAAAAAACTAAAATACTTATTGCAAAGGACTATTTATTCCATTAAATTAGATGTGCTATGAAAAAAGTTTCGTTTGTGAAGATGAGCGGGGCGGGAAATGATTTTATTCTTTTCGACAAGAAAATCACGCCTGAGCTGCAGTTAAATTCTGAGGCAATAGAGAAAATGTGCTCCAGACGCACAGGTATCGGTGCCGACGGTGTTCTGGTTATAGATGACCAGGAGGGCCTGAATTTTACCATGGAGTACTTTAATGCCGACGGTTCGACCGGTACTCTCTGCGGCAACGGTGCAAGATGCGCTTTGAGGTATGCGGACTATAGCGGCAGAATACCTTCCCGCGAGGCAAAATTCACTTCAAACGGAAACTCTTATTCGGGCGAGATCTTAGGGCCTGATTATGTGAAATTTAATTTCGGGACCCCATGCGATTACAGGCCTCTTATGAGCCTGAAGGCACAGGGGCAGCAGATTATGGCTTCTTATATCAATACCGGTTCCCCGCACGTTGTTATAAAATCGGATGATGTCTTAAAGCCCGGAAATTCAAAAGAGGTCTTTAGCGACTTAGGTGAACTTCCGGTATTTAGTTTGGGGCGTGAGATCAGGTATTTAAGCGACTTTGCCCCGGGGGGTACAAACGTTAATTTTATTAAGATTTCAGGCGGCAAAGTTTATATACGCACATATGAAAGAGGAGTTGAAGATGAAACATGGGCCTGCGGAACAGGTTCTGTTGCCTCAGCTCTGGTGTGCTTCTTAAAAGGAGAACTTAAGTCCCCGGTTTTACTTGTTACCAAAGGGGGCGACGAGTTAAAGGTAGAGTTTAAGGCTGATGGAGAAAATATAAGGGATCTGTCCCTGAGCGGTCCGGCTGTAATTACTTTTACCGGAGAATTTTACAAAAACCTATATTTTTAAAATGGAGAAATTATGGCTAAAGTTATCTTTTCAATTCAATATGATGTCTTACCCGCCAAGAGAGATGAATATCTTAACATAATGCGCGAATTGAAAACCCTTGTTTCCAGTAATGGACTGCTTAGCTATTCAGTTTATGAAAAGAAAAATAAACAGAACAGTTTTGAGGAAGTTTATACCTTTGAAAATGATGAGGCTTATGAGGCTTTTGACGACAATCAGAATGAAAGAATTGACATACTGATGTCTAAGCTCTCAGATCTCATTAAGGAAAACTCCACAAAGTATACTACAATGTTTGAGGTTCTGGACTAGGATTTTTTTTACGCAGAATTTATCTTTTTTGTTTATTTCAGGTCATTTCTCTAAAGAGGCAGTGACCTTTTTTTTTTCTGCAAAAGGCTTTTGCTCAATTCCGGGAAATGCCTGTAAAGGGCACAATTTAAGGGTTCCCTTCCTCTTTCAGGTTTGTCTGTGTAAAATTCCATTTTAAGACTTCATAATATTGCTTAAATTAGCCTGACTGATTAAATTGTTTATTTAATTCCCCTTTCGGGGGGCTATATAGATTTTTAGAGAGTTTTATGAATCAAGGAGTCGTAGATGAAAATTAAACCGCTTTATATTTACATAGGCGTAGTAGTCTTAGCAGTGGCGTTTCTCGTCATATTTTCAACGGTAAAAAGTGATAAAACCGGTACCACATCTCAGAATATGCCTCAGGATGAGATCCATAAGGGTTTAACACAGGGCAAAGGCCCGTCTTCGGCCGATTTAAGTGAAGACATAAAGCAGAAGATGGCTTCATTAAAAGAGAGTTATGAGAAAAATCCCGATGATACGCTCAAGGCAAGGGAATATGCCGAATTTATGGCTGCAGCCCACAAGCCGGATGTGGCAATTCCGATATATGAAAATATACTGAAAAAAGCACCCAGAAGAACAGATATCAGGTTTTCACTGGGTCTGGTTTACTACAACCAGGGAAATTTCGACAAGGCAGAAGAGCTTGTTAAGAGTGTCCTTTCTTACGATAAGAATAACGTGCAGGCACAATATAATTTGGGGGCAGTGGCAGCAAGCAGGGGAGAGGTAAACAAGGCCAGGAGCATATGGCAGGATATAATTAAAAATTATCCCAAATCAGAGTATGCCACAATGGCACAGGAAGCCATACAGATGACCGGGGCGAAATAAAGGAAAAGCCCGATTTTTATGCACTTAACAGTGCTTTAAGGACAAAATTTCCTTCTTTTCTCTAATTGGAATTATATCTATATTTAACAGCCAGAATTTAGATTTATGGTCGAATACGTTGGAGCAATACATATCCATTCGGTTTTCTCGGACGGCACCGGGGAAGCAGCCGATATTGCCCAGCTGGCTGATGAGGCAGGGCTTGATTTTATAATCCTGACAGATCATAATACGCTCAGGGCTCTCAAGGAAGGATATGAAAAGTGGTACGGCAGAACGCTGCTTTTGGCCGGGTGTGAAATCAATGACAAAGAGAATAAAAACCATTATCTGGCTTTTAATATTCAGGAGACTTTCTCGACCAGGCTTCCGGCCAGGGAAATAGTCAGGAAAGTCAGCGAATCCGGAGGTTTCGGCTTCATTGCCCATCCGCACGAAAAGAGGACTTCCATGAAAGAGCATCCGCCATATCCCTGGACCGAATGGGATACGGAGGATTTTACGGGCATTGAGATCTGGAATCATATGTCGGAATGGATGGAGGGCTTAACCGAGGAAAACAAGTATCAGTGGTTAATGCATCCCCTGCGTTCAATTGTTGCCCCGCAGAGTGAAACTCTCGAGCTCTGGGACAGGCTGAACATAGAAAGGAAAGTTGTCGGTATCGGCGGAGTTGATGCTCATGCCCACAAGGTCAACCTTCTGGGGTTCTTTGAAGTTGAAGTTTTCCCCTATAAGGTGTTGTTCAAATCGATCAGAACTCATATTTTTGCATATGAGAAAATTGAAAATGATGGCACACCTGAAGCCGTACTGAAGGCCAGGCATGTCATCTACGAGGCCATCAGGCAGGGAAGATGCTTCGTTGCAAATTATTATCATGCCGATGCATCGGGGTTCAGGTTTTTTGCCGAAGCGGGCAGTAAAATCTACCAGATGGGTGAGGAGTTCTCCCTCACGGACAATACGAGGCTCAGGGTATTGCTGCCGAATCTGAGCGGGGAGATAAGGCTCATTAGAAACGGCATTCTTTACGACCATCTGGAAAATATTGATGCCGAGTTCCATATTGCTGAACCGGGAGCCTACAGAGTGGAAGTTTATCTGGAAAAGAAAGCGTGGATTTTTTCAAACCACATAAGGATTAAAAAGTCCGGCAGCTTAAGATAAAGTTCAGAAGAAGGTAAGTGAAGCCATACTCAAAATAAAGTTTTGTATTTTACTTAAAAATAAGGTATGCGCCCATAGTTCAACTGGATAGAACGTCGGATTCCGGTTCCGAAGGTTGGGGGTTCGATTCCTCCTGGGCGTACAAATTAGAAAGGCTTTTTTGGCCTTAAGACGTTGAGATTTATTTTATATTTTAATCGGGAGATGAAAAGTGCTTACAAAAAGGAAACATATTTCCAAAAAGGAGATTAAAGAAGACAAACTTGTAACTTCTTACTATCAGGCGGTTAAATTTTTCGACCAGTACAAGTCGCAGCTTTACATATATGCCATTGCACTTGTTGTTGTAGTTGCAGGCGTATACTGGTACCTGAACCACAAGGCCATCAATAATGAGAAAGCTAACGTGGAGCTCTCAAGAGTAATGGATCTCTACGATTCGGGAGCCTATCAGGAAGCAATTGACGGCCGGGCGGGCACTAACCTCATCGGATTAAAGAAGATTGTTGATGAATACGGCAGCACAGAAAGCGGAGAAACAGCCAAGATATTCCTGGCAAACTCGTACAATATGCTGGGCAAGTACGACGAGGCTTTCAAGTACTACGACGACTACAGCGGAGGAATCGATATGTATAAGGCTACGGCACTTGCCGGAAAGGCCAGCTATTATGAATCAAAGAATGAATTGGAAAAAGCAGCCGACTCGTTCCGTGATGCAGCCCATGTTTCCAAGGAAAACGTGAATAATGCCGATTACCTGCTTAATTCGGGAATCGATTACTACAAGGCGGGCAATAAGGAAAAGGCCGAAGAGCAGTTTAACAAAATCAGGGATGAATACAAGACCTCAATGGCCGTAAGAGAGGCCGATCAGTACCTGAGCCTCCTTAAATAAGGCAGGGAAAAAGTTTCTTAAAGCCGTGGTTAAATATCACGGCTTTTTTATTTATCTATGACGGGGGCGTGCCTCTCTAAGGCACTGTAATTACAGCGTTTATAAAGAGCCTTAAGGCTTCAAATTTCTTGACTTTATAGGCGTTCATAACTATATTTTTCTATTCAATAATAAAAATTTTAGGAAATTATGGCAGACACATCAGATTTCAGAAATGGTTTAATCATTAAGTTTAAAAATGATCTTTATACAATTACAGAGTTCCAGCACGTAAAACCGGGTAAAGGCGGAGCTTTTGTACGTACAACCCTTAAAAACTTAAGAAACGGCAAGGTACTGGACAACACCTTCAGAGCCGGCGAATCTATTGAGATTGTTAGGGTTGAAAGAAGAAAATATCAGTTCCTTTATAAAGAACCCTCCGGACTGGTATGCATGGACAACGAGACCTATGAGCAGATCACCATTCCTACCAACCTTTTCGATGAAGGCGTCCGCTTCTTAAAGGAAAGCGAGGAAGTGGAAATTCTTTTCAACGGTGATGAAATTGTGACCGTGGAAATTCCGATTTTCATTAACTTAAAAGTAGTTGAAACCGAACCCGGCTTCAGGGGCGATACAGCCACAAATGCAAGTAAACCGGCAAAACTGGAAACAGGAGCATCGATAAACGTGCCTTTGTTTATTAACGAAGGTGACGTGCTTAGGGTTGACACCAGAACCGGCTCATACGTTGAAAGAGTTAAACAATAAAAAAAGGGAATAATGGATTTAGAGCTCATAAAAAAACTTGTCAAACTCATTGACACCAGCGGAATTACAGATTTTTCCGTTGAAGACGGCGAAACAAAAATAAAGATATCCAAAAGAATTTCCGTAGCAGGGCACGTCCTAACTCAGCCTGTTATTCACGCTCCTGCCGCAGCAATGCCGCAGCAGATCTCTGCCACGAAATCGGAAGCCCCCGCCGCAGAAAAGACGGCAGAGGCTGTTCCATCAAATATGCATGAAATCCGTTCTCCCATTGTGGGCACTTTCTACAGGGCTCCTTCTCCGGATGCCGATCCGTTTGTTAAGATCGGCGACAGTGTTACGACGGGCAAAGTTCTCTGCATTATCGAAGCCATGAAGCTGATGAATGAAATTGAATCGGATGTCAGCGGTAAAATTGTGAAGGTCCTGGTGGAAAACGGCAAACCTGTTGAATACAACCAGCCTCTTTTCCTAATTGAGGTCTAAAGTCCATTACAAGAAAAATTGAGGTTTAATTGTTCAAAAAGATTTTAATTGCTAACCGCGGTGAAATAGCGCTTCGTATAATAAGGACTTGTAAAGAACTCGGTATAAAAACAGTAGCAGTTTATTCGGAAGCTGACAGGGACTGCCTTCACGTAACCTTTGCCGATGAGGCAGTCTGCATTGGGCCTGCTCTGGCAAAGGAAAGTTATCTTAACATTTCACGCATCATCTCGGCAGCACAGGTAACCGGCGCCGATGCCATTCACCCGGGATACGGGTTCCTGGCTGAAAATGCGGATTTTTCTGAAATCTGCCAGGAAGTAAATATCAAGTTTATCGGCCCTTCACCGGAAATGATAAAGGCCATGGGAGACAAGGCTTTCGCCAAGGATACCATGCGAAAAGTGGGCGTTCCTGTTGTGCCCGGAAGCGACGGACTGGTCAGGACACTCGAAGAAGCCAGGCTAATTGCCTCAGAGATAGGATATCCCGTAATCATCAAGGCTACGGCAGGCGGAGGCGGCAAGGGAATGAGAATTGTCATGGAAGAGAATTCACTTGAGAAGGCCTTTCAGACAGCCCGCAATGAGGCCGGGAGTGCTTTCGGCAATGCTGAGGTCTATATGGAAAAGTATGTCGAGAACCCGCGCCACGTCGAAATCCAGATACTGGGCGACCAGTTCGGGAACATCTATCACTACGGTGAACGCGACTGTTCGGTTCAGAGAAGGCATCAGAAACTGATCGAGGAGTCCCCGTCTCCGGCGGTTGATGAAGACGTCAGGCGCAGGATGGGAGAGGCCGCAATAAAGGGGGCCAAAGCGGTTAACTATGAAGGCGCCGGCACGATTGAGTTTCTCTTAGACAAGCACAAGAATTTTTATTTCATGGAGATGAATACACGTATTCAGGTGGAGCATCCCGTTACGGAGATGATAAACGGCGTCGACCTGATACGTCAGCAGATTAGGGTAGCTGCTGGCCTGAGCGTTGATACGCTTCCGGCAGAGAAGCCGAACGGCCACAGCATTGAATTCAGAATTAATGCCGAGGACCCGGAGCAAGGCTTCAGGCCTTCACCCGGAAAAATTAACTCGCTTCATTTCCCGGGGGGATTCGGCGTGAGGGTCGATTCGCACATTTATCAGGATTATGTCATTCCGCCAAATTACGATTCACTCCTTGGAAAGCTGATTGTATGGGGAAAAGACAGGGAGCATGCCCTGGCAAGAGCCAGAAGAGCCCTTGAAGAGCTTACAATCGTGGGGGTCAAGACAACAAAGGACTTCCATTTAAGAGTACTTGAAGATGACCGCTTCCTAAGCGGGAAATTTGATACAGGATTTATTGATAAATTTCTTACAAAATAATTTAGAGGTTAATATGAACGTTCCGGAAAACTTAAAGTATACGAAAGACCATGAATGGATTTCTGTAGAAGGCACCGTTGGTACAATAGGCATTACAGATTATGCCCAGGGGGAATTGGGGGATGTTGTTTTTGTTGACGTCGATCCTAATCTTGCAGATGTAAAAGAAGGGGAATCTTTCGGTACAATTGAAGCTGTCAAGACCGTAAGCGACCTGTATGCACCCTGCTCGGGGAAAGTAATTGAACTCAACAAGAAGCTCGCCGATGAGCCTCAGGTTGTAAATTCAGATCCATACGGAGAGGGCTGGATGGTTAAGATTGAAATTGCTGACCCCTCAGAATTAAATGGTCTTTTAAGCGCCGCAGACTATAAGCAGCTTATTGGCCAGGGACACTAAAACTTATAAAGTGCCAAATTAAATGTACTCGTTAAAAACAAAATCTGTCGAATAAACGGATTTTGTTTTTATTATTTTAAATAAGAACCGATCTTTCTTTCCCGCTATCTTATGGTAAGGGAAAAAAGAGTTTTAGACAATATGTTAAAAAAGAGAAGTTTCCAAGATAATGAAAGAAGAAGAAGTAGTACTAATACTTGATTTCGGCAGTCAGTACACGCAGCTCATAGCAAGGCGCATTCGTGAGAGCGGAGTTTATTCGGAAGTACATCCATATAATTTAACCATAGAGAAAATCAGGCAGTTAAACCCCAAAGGGATAGTACTTTCGGGAGGACCCCAAAGCGTTTACGACAATGGCGCTCCCGACCTGGAGCCGGAAGTATTTAACCTTGGCATTCCAATTCTCGGAATCTGCTACGGCATTCATCTTATAGGTAAAAAGCTCGGCGGAATGGTTGAACCTGCAACGAGCAGGGAATACGGAAAGGCAAAGCTGAAGCTTTCCTCAAAGACAGGCCTCTTTGAAGGCGTTAGCGACAACTCGGTTGTGTGGATGAGCCATGGTGATTATCTTACCGGTGTCCCCGAAGGCTTTAATGTCACCGGCACATCCGAGGACAGCCCGATCTGCGCAATGTCTGACGAGGAGAAAAAAATATACGGTGTGCAGTTCCATCCCGAGGTTGCACATTCGGAGGAGGGGAAAAAAATGCTGCAGAATTTTCTCTTTAAGATCTGCGGCCTTAAGGGTGAATGGACACCAAAGCACTTCATTGAATCGAGCATTAGTGATATTAAAAATCTTGTAGGAGATAAGAAAGCCATCTGCGCCTTAAGCGGAGGCGTCGACTCCTCGGTTGCAGCCATTCTGGTCAGTAAGGCCATAGGCGAAAATCTCATTTGCATCCACGTCGATACAGGTCTCATGCGTAAAGATGAAAGCCGTCAGATTGTGGAGATGTTCGAGAATAATTATCAGCTGAAGCTAATTCACGTTGATGCCACGGAGATATTCCTCACTAGGCTAAAGGGTGTAACGGATCCCGAGAAAAAAAGAAAGATCATCGGGAACACATTTATTGAAATTTTTGAAGCAGAAGCCAAAAAGTTTAAGGATGCCGCCTATCTCGTTCAGGGCACTTTGTATCCCGATGTAATAGAGTCTGTTGCCGTCGTAGGTTCTAGTGTAACCATAAAGACTCATCACAACGTGGGAGGACTTCCTGAGAAGATGAATCTTAAGCTCATTGAGCCATTCCGCAAACTCTTTAAGGATGAGGTCCGCAATATCGGGCGCGAGCTCGGGCTTCCGGAGAGCTTCATTGAACGTCATCCCTTCCCGGGTCCGGGCCTGGCGGTCAGGATACTGGGCGACATAACGGAGGAAAAACTTGCTATTTTAAGAGAAGCTGACGATATTTTTATTAGTGAGATTAAAAAAGCCGGCTTGTACAACAAGATCTGGCAGGCATTTGCAGTCCTTCTTCCGGTTCAGACCGTGGGTGTTATGGGAGACGCCAGGACATATGAGAACGTTGTTGCCTTGAGGGCAGTGACCTCAAGCGACGGAATGACAGCTGACTGGTACCCCTTTGAAGCCGAATTCCTGGCAGGTGCCTCAAATAAGATCATAAGGAACGTGCGCGGCATAAACAGGGTGGTTTATGACGTAAGCAGCAAGCCGCCTTCAACTATCGAGTGGGAATAGAGAGTGTTACATCTGGAATATAAATTAAAGAAAGCATCGGATTATGAGGCTCAGGGCAAGTACCTCCATGCAATTCAGATTTATACGGAAATAATTGCCGAGAGCCCTGAGCATACTTTGTCTTATATAAAACTGGCAAGCCTTTACGACAAGATGAGGAATTTTAATGCTTCGGTCAAACTCCTGAAACATTATATTGCCAACGTTTCAGACGACAGTGAAATAAGGCTTTACCTGGGGCAGATGCTGATCAAGTATTCTTTGTGGGATGAAGCAATTGAGGCTCTTTCTATTTTTAACCCTGAAGAGCACCCGATACACTTCTTTTTCCTCGGGTACTCTTATTTTATGCTGAAGGAGTTTGAAATAGCCAGGATTAACTTCCAGAATTACCTGGAAAAGAGCACGAGTACGGAATTTCACTTTGAAGCTTATATATACCAGGCAAAAATTGAAATTGAGCTTCAGAATTTTGACGAGGCCTTAAAGGCAGTAAAACAGGCTGAAGAACTCTTCAGCAACAGCTGGGAAGTGCATTTACTTTACGGCATTATTTTCTATTCCAAGGGGATGCATTTTCATGCCGCGACCTCAATTGAGAAAGCTTTGAAGTTAAATAACAAGGAAGTTTCACTCCACGAATGGGCCGGAAAGGCGTATTTGCAGCTGGGGGACTATCAGTCGGCAGAAAAACACTTGTCCGAATATGTCTCAAATGCAGATGCCAGCAGTGAAGCTTATACCTGCCTGGCTCTGGCCTGCATGAATACGCAGAGGCTAAAAGATGCAGGCAGTTATTTTGAACTGGCACTTAACCTGGATCCAAATAACCAGGTGGCTTTAGAGGGAAAGAAAAAGTGCAAGCCTTAAGGAAGAGATTTTAGTTAATACATAGATATAATACTTTTCCTAAAATAAGGATCCTAAAAATTGCTGAAAGTAAAGGATCTTCCACTTGATGACCGCCCAAGGGAAAAACTGGTCCTGAGGGGCCCGCAGAGCCTGACGGACACCGAGCTCCTGGCAATACTGCTCAGGGTGGGAACCCGGGGCAAGTCCGTCCTTGAAGTGGCGCGTGAGCTGATGAGCAAGCATTCCAGCCTGGCCGTTCTGGCCACTTTGTCCGTAGCCGCCTTAAAGAAAGGCTACGGCATAGGGCAGGACAAGGCAGCCACACTTGCAGCGGCTTTTGAACTGAGCCGCCGCATTGCATCACAGAGCAGACTCCATTATAACAGAAAAATTACAGGCCCTAAGGACATAGCCGACATATTTATTCCCATTCTGCGCGATGAGGTTAAGGAGCGGTTTGTTGTCCTATGCCTCAATTCCTCAAATAAGATCATAAAAGACGAGGTAATCTCCATCGGAAGCCTGAATTCATCAATTGTGCACCCAAGGGAGGTATTTAAAGTTGCAATTGAGAACAATTCTGCTAACATTATATTAATGCATAACCACCCGAGCGGCAACACAGAACCGAGCAATGAGGATATTTCAATTACAAAAAGACTTGTTGAGGCGGGAAAACTGATGGATATTCACGTATTTGACCACATCATATTGGCTGGAAATTCATATCTCAGCTTTACAGAGCAGAGGCTAATATAAACAAATTTTAATTCAAATAGTTAAAAAATAAAAAGTTAAAATATTCTTGACATAGACATTCTATTTTGATAATATATTATTAGTTCTTTCGGACTTTTTTTTAAACTTAAAATTATTAGGAGGAAGCATATGACCAAATCTAAAGGTCTCGTTGTGACTATGCTGCTGACTGCCGGATTGATTGGTTTTGCGGGATGCAGCGGTCGGGTAAGTGATGAAGAAATGGCACAGCTTGAGTCGTTAAGACAGGAAGTTAACACACTGAATTCCGATGTAACATCACTCAGGAGTGAAAGAACAAGGCTCGAAAGAGAAATTGGCGAGAAAAATGCCAAATTAGAGCAGTGTGCCAGGGATAAGGAAGAAACCAAGAGCAACTTGGAAAAATTACCCAAGTGAAACAATTAAACAAAATGAATTTTATCGGAGGAAAATATATGAAAAAATTTAACTTGTTCCTGGGAGTTTTTGCACTTCTGGTATTCCTTGCTTCCAGTGCTATGGCTCAGGAAAATCTGAAAAAAGAAGACTGGCAGAATGAAATGAACCAGCTCAATGAACAGAAACAGTCTCTTACAAAAGAACGTGATTCTCTGCAGGGTGCTGTTAACAGATTAAAATCTACAAGCGTACAGAGCTTTGATGATTGCATGAATGAACTCTATGCCTCAGTTGGTGCTACAAGAGGCGACGTTGAGAATTTTAGAAAGGCCGTCAGTGAATTAAACGGCAGAATTATGAGAAAGGAAAGCCCGAAGACAGAAAGACAGAAAGAACTCGATTCTCTGAAGGCTCTGAAAATCAGTGCTTTACCTGAATTCTTTGACAAGGTTCACAACCAGATGCAGCGTTCACTCGATGCATGGAATGACATTCCGCCTGAAAAGAACTACACTGTTGTAAGAGGCGACTGCCTGTGGAACATTGCAAAGAAAAAAGATGTTTACTCTAATGCCTTCGCATGGCCGAAGATCTATCAGGCAAACAGAGACCAGATCAAGAATCCTGACCTCATTTATCCGAAACAGGTATTCAAGATCCCGAATCTGACTGAAGATGAAAAAGCTCAGTATGAAAAGATGAGGAGAAACTACAAACCTGCTCCTCCGCAGCAGACTACAAAGGATGAGACAGGAAAAACAACAAAATAAAATATTTTGATGTTTAGTTTTGTACAAATGTTTAGCCCTTTTCATTTTGCGATGAAGAGGGCTTTTTATATTTAAAGACTTGGATTGGAAAAAAAGTGAAATGACTCAGATTGAAAAAATAATTTCTCTTGAAAACGTTGACATGCTTTCTTTGCTCGGCATAAACGACAACAACGTCAAGCCGATTGAAGACAGGTTTAATACTTCCATAACCGTGCGCGGCGAGAACGTATACATAAAGGGTGTTCCCGAGGAAATTGACGCCGTGGAGAAGATCTTTAAGGAGATGGTCTATGTGCTCAATACGACCGGAAACCTGCGCCCTTCAGATGTAATTACCATCATGGAACTCACGCTCCAGGGCAAGGAGATCATAAGCGAAAAAGAGTACGATACAATTGTTCTTTATTCAAAAAACGACGTCGTTAAGGCCAAAACCCCGACGCAGTTGAAGTACTTCCAGGCCGTAAAAAAGCAGGATATCTGCTTTGCCATAGGACCTGCCGGTACGGGAAAAACCTATCTTGCCGTAGCCTTTGCCGTTGCAGCGCTTAAGAAAGGGTTAGTCAACAAGATCGTCCTGGCCCGCCCGGCAGTTGAGGCCGGTGAAAGCCTGGGATTTCTGCCGGGTGACTTCAGGGAGAAGATAGACCCATATCTGAGGCCTTTATACGACGCTTTGGACAATATGATGCCATCGGACAAGCTTAAAAGCTACATTGAAAAAGGGGTCATTGAAATCGTGCCCCTGGCATACATGAGAGGACGTACGTTAAACAACGCTTTTGTAATCCTTGATGAGGCACAGAACTCGACCAGCATGCAGATGAAGATGTTCCTGACCCGCCTGGGGCCGAATTCAAAGGCTATCATTACGGGCGACATTACACAGATAGACCTGCCTGCAAAAACTGTAAGCGGACTTGTGCAGATTCAGGATATATTAAAGGATGTGGAAGGCGTGGGTTTCGTTTATTTCGATAAGGGCGACGTTGTGCGCCATAAGCTTGTAAAAGACATCATTAATGCCTACGAAAAATTCCAGACCGGCGGAGAGAAAGAGTCTTGAAAAAGACTCTTTCTCCTCCATACTACTTACTTCTTACTAACTTCTACTTTCTACTTATGGTCTTTCTTGCTTTCTTCCCAGTACTTATCCATCTCCTCCAAATTGGAATCCGAGATGTGGCGCCCGGTTTCTTTGATTTTCTTCTGGACATAATCGAAGCGGCGGATGAACTTTTCGTTAGTCCGTCTTAAGGCATTTTCAGGGTTTACCCCTAAGAACCTGGCATAATTTACAAGCGAGAAAAACACGTCGCCAATCTCCTTTTCCAGTTCATCTTTATCTCCTGTTTTCTCGCTTTCATGCATCTCTTCAATTTCTTCAATTACTTTTTTCCAGACGTCTTCCTTGTTCTGCCAGTCGAAGCCTACCTTGGAGGCTTTTTCCTGCAGGCGGTGCGCCCTCTGGAGCGACGGGAGCATTTTAGGAACTCCTTCCAGTACAGACTCGCGTCCTTCGGAGAGCTTTATTTTCTCCCAGTTTTTGGTAACTTCACCAGAGCCTGAGACCTCGGTCTCACCAAAGACGTGCGGGTGCCTGCGTATAAGTTTCTGCTCTATGGAATCAATTACCTCATCAAGCGAGAAAGTCCCGCTTTCCTCGGCAATGACCGAATGGAAAACAACGTGCAGAAGCAGGTCGCCAAGCTCGACCTTAAGCTCCTGATAATCCTTGTGATCTATAGACTCAATTACTTCGTAGGCTTCTTCCAGAGTGTTTTCTTTAATGGAATCGTGAGTCTGCTCGCGGTCCCAGGGGCATTCTTTTCTAAGTCTATGAACGATGTTTACAAATTCCTGAAATTTCTCTTCTGTCATTAAATTACACCACGTTTATAAGTTAAAAATTGATAAGTATTAATATAACCCCAAAACAGTCCTTTGCGTTCACAACATGGGGATGATATTTTCTTTTGGCTATAAAGCATGCCTTAAGCCCAAAGCCTTAAGGTAGCCGTCATTTACGGTGCAGTTTTCAAATCTGCAGTTCTCAAGGAAGCCGTTAAGTGCCTTCAGGACCTCCACACTTGAAGGTCTTTCTTTTCTTAGTTCTCCGTATGAGGCCCTTGGTTTATCGGCAAATTTAATTACCAGGTCGTAAAACTCAGGGCGTTTGAATGTAACCATGCAGGTCTGTGCCTCCATTTTCTTATACGGCCAGAAAGCCCAGCTGATATTGTTTTTCTCCAGGAGGCTTCTAAAGCTCATGATCCATTCATCCTTATTTTCTCCCGACTCACTCATCCAGAGAGGAACGTTATACTTATTGCTGAAATCGACATATTCCTGAATAACAGACTGCGTTGTGTCGGTCCAGTACTTATGAAAGTTATAGACCAGTTTATCCTCGAATGGAGTTCCGAAAGGCTTGAAGTTCGAGTCCCACTGTGCGCCCCCTAAGAATATGAGGTGGTTTTGGTCTGCCGTTCTAACGGCCTCAGTAATTTTTTTGTACAGGGGTTCAAGAAGGGGGTTAAGCTTTTCCGTATCAAAATAGTGGGCAATAGGTTCATTTAAGAGGTCGTAGCCTATAATGATCTCCTCTGAGGAGTATTTTTCTGCAATTTTCTGCCAGATTTGTGCCGTTAGTTCCTGGCTTTCAGGGCTTTCAAAGAGCCATGGATAACCGAAGCTGTTGTCGATGTTGTCCCCGGTCTGACCGCCAGGGGCGCAGTGCATATCGAGTATAACATAGACTTTAAGTTCCCTGCACCAGGAGATGACTCTGTCCAGGAGCTCAAAGCCGCGGCTGCTGAAACGCACGGGGTTTTCGCTTTCCAGAAGCACCCTGTAATCGAAAGGAATTCTGATGGAATTAAGTCCCGAAGTTTTAATAAATTCTATGTCTTTTCTTGTTATGTAGCTATCCTGGTATTTAGTCCAGAATTTTTTTGCCTCCTCAGGCCCCACCATTTGGCTTATGACCTCCTGAATCATCATGGGGGAAGAGGCGTTTTTGAACTTAAACATATAGCCTTCAGGAACAAGCCAGTTCCCAAGGTTGATCCCTTTTAAGAAGAGCGGTTTTCCGTCAGGATCCAGAAAAATTTTGCCTTTAATTGAAACAAACCTTCCCGTTTGGGCGTTTAATATGCAGGTAAGCAAAGCCAATAAAGTGAATGTTTTAAGCAGGGTTTTCATTTTCTTTTCCTTAGGGGGATATTGTTTATGAAAAATAGTTGAATGCAATATAGAAGCGTCTTAAAATAAGAATTCACAGGCATAGATTCCACACGCAGTTAAATGAAAATTGACCGGTGTCTTTTATGCGCTTTAATTTGAGTATATAGGCTTTAATTACTATATTTTAGTGAATAAAATTCCGGAGAAAAATTTGCGAATTCTTGTCAGTAATGATGACGGCATCGATTCCTTGGGGATCCAGGTATTGGCTAAAGCCTTAAGTGAAATTGCCGAGGTAACGGTTGTTGCTCCTCATAAAGAACAGAGTGCCGCAGGGCATTCAATTACAATGCAGGTCCCTTTAAGGATAACACAGTATTTCAAGAACGGCGACTTTTTCGGCTATGCCGTTGACGGCACGCCGGCAGACTGTGTAAAAATCGGTATAAGAAATATAATGAAGACCCCTCCCGACCTGGTTTTTTCAGGCATAAATCACGGTTCCAATACGGCAATAAATATTATCTATTCCGGTACCGTTTCAGCCGCCCGCGAGGCAGCTATAATGGATGTGCCCTCTGTTGCCATGTCGCTTACGAGCTTCAAGACTCAGAATTTTGACTTTGCGGGCAGGATTGCCCAGATAATGGCAAAACTTGTACTAAGCCGTGAAAATGATCTTCCAAAAGGCACGCTTCTGAACGTTAACGTGCCGGATGTTCCGCAGGAGGAAATTCAGGGAATACTCCTTACAAAGCAGGGGAAAAGCAAGTGGGATGACCTATACGAGGAAAGAAAAGATCCTTACGGAAGAAACTACTACTGGCTCAAGGGGGATCTGATAGAAGCAGATAAGGACCTGGATACGGATCAGGGCGCAGTCAGAAATAAATACGTTTCAGTCACACCGATCCATTTCGATCTGACTGACTATACAACTTACGAGAAAATGAAAAACTGGGAGATTGAAAAACTATTCTATGAAACGAAGCTATAATATATTCCAGATTGACGCATTTACGGAAACTCCTTTCAAGGGTAACCCTGCAGCCGTGACATTCGGACCGGGGCTTACGAAGGAGGAAATGCAGCTGATTGCCCGGGAGATGAATCTCTCTGAGACAGCATTCCTGACCTCTTCAGATGAAGCCGACTACAAACTGCAGTGGTTTACTCCCAAAGTTGAGGTGGAGTTGTGCGGGCATGCCACCATTGCCTCGCTTCATTACCTCTATGAACTGGGTAAGATAAATAACAGACCCAGGATCACCTTTGAAACCATGTCGGGCATACTAAGCTGTCCTGTGAAGGATGAAGCCTATTATATGCAGATTCCGATAATGCAGATGGAGGCCTTTGACGACTGCCGTGAAGAGATTGTTGAGGCTCTGGGAATAGACAAAAAGTCCATACCCGGCAAATATCCTTTCCAGATGCTTCAGAACGGGTATCTTTACGTTTATTCAGACAGCCTGAAGGCTTTAGAGGAAATGACGCCGAACTTTGACCTGATGGGCGACCTGCAGAGAAAGTGCAGCTTTAAGGATATATGTCTTTTTACGCTTGAGACATATGATAAAGGATCCTTTGCGCACTCCAGGTTTTTTGCACCTTACCACGGCATAAATGAAGATCCCGTAACGGGAAGCGCAAACGGACCCCTCATGCTGGTCTTAAAGCAAATGGGCTTTATTCCTGATGATGATAAAGATATAAGTCTCATTTTTGAGCAGGGTGATATAATAGGAAGGGCCGGACGCGTAATGGTTTCCCATTCGCCCAAGACAAACGATCTTTTCATAGGCGGCAATGCTGTTACTGTTTTTAAGGGGGAAATGACTCTCTAATGTTTGGCATCGATAAACTGACCATCAATTACGCCTTTAGTTCTGTTTATTTCTATCTGGGTTTAATTTTAATTGCGGCTTATACCTATTACAATTACAGATATACAGTCCCGCAGGTAAACAGCGCTTTCAGGTATGTGCTGATCGTAATCAGGACGCTTGCGCTTCTGCTCATACTCTTTACAATTTTTGAACCCATTTTGAGCATTGCCAGGCGTAAGGTAATTGAGCCCGTAAACCTCGTCTTTGTTGACGACTCAAAGTCGATTAAGATCGATGACGGCACGGGGAGGATGGCCACAGTTGAAGGATTCCTCCATAAGATCTCTTCCACGGGGAGCATAAAAAACAGCGCTGAGATCTATTCATTCGGTTCAAAAGTAAGCAGGGTTTCCCCCGACAGCCTGGGGAAAATAAACTTCTCGGAAAGCAGCACAAACATTTCAAAAGTCTTCGGCAGCATTAAAACCGAGAACAGGAACATTTCTTCCATTGTGATGATTAGCGACGGCGTAATTACAGACGGCTCTAACCCCGTCTTCCAGGCTGAAAGGCTGGGCATTCCTGTCTACACGGTAGGCGTAGGGGACACTTCAAAAAGGAATAACCTGGAGGTAAGACGCGTTCTATTCAATGAATACGTCTATTCCGGAACGCCAACTACAATTAATGTTACAATTGCCTCTGCTGGCTTTAAGGGAAAGGCTGTGCCTGTAACCCTTTATGAAAACAACAGGCAGATTGCCCAGCAGAACGTAACTTTAAGTGATGAGGGAATGACAAACCTAAACTTCACCTACACGGCCCAGTCCCCCGGCGAAAAGAAGATGAACGTTGCATTGGGGAAACTGGAAGGGGAGTTTACATATGCCGATAACAACAAACCGTTTTATCTTAACGTATTAAACAACAAGATCAATGCGCTTATTATTTCCGGAAGCCCGTCGCCCGACCTGTCGTTTGTAAGAAATTCACTCATGGCTGATGAGAACCTGAGAGTTGCAACTCTGACGCAGATAGGTCCTAACCGCTTCCTGGAGAATGTAAATCAGACCCAGCTGATAGACAGTTCAGGCATTATATTCCTGGTCGGTTTCCCCACCTCACAGACGCCAGAGAGGCTTCTTACTAAAGTACAGCAGGAGATTAGGGACAAGAATAAGCCTTTCTTAATCATACTCTCTGAGGGAGTGGATTATAACAGGCTTAAGGTGCTTCAGCCCGAGCTCCCGTTTACAATAGGAAGAATTACAGCAGGCTACACGGAAGCCCAGCCTTTGGTTACAGCTAATGAGATGCAGAATCCGCTTCTTCAGAACAATGCAACTAATGTAATCGATGCATGGAATAACCTTCCTCCTGTTTCAAGGACTAATACCGAGCTCGTGGCAAAACCTGAAAGCAATGTGCTCTCAAGAATAAGGGTAAATAATGTACCTTTGAATAATCCCCTTATCGTTACAAGGAAGCTTGGAAATAAGAAGTCCGCTGCCATAATGGCAAAGAATATCTGGAGATGGAAACTTGAGACCTCTGAAAAGAAGCTGGATATTTTCGACCGGCTTATGCTAAGCGGCACAAAATGGCTTAATACCAGTGAAGAGCAGAAACTCTTTACTATCAGGCCGACGAAGAAGATCTACTCTCTGGGGGAACCTGTAGAGTTTACGGCGCAGGTTTATAATGAAACCTTAAACCCTGTGGATGATGCCGAGGTGAAAATAGGCATTAAGTCGGAGAAGAATGAATATAACGTTCTGATGAATTCAATAGGCGGAGGTCTTTATGAAGGAAAACTTGAGACCAATGATCCGGGCGACTATACATACTCCGGCACGGCAAGGCTTAACGGGCAGCAGCTTGGAAAAGACGCAGGCCGCTTCAGCATCGGCGACGTTGAAATTGAGATGATTAATCCCGGCATGGATAAGGACCTGCTTGAGCTTCTTTCGCGCCAGACGGGCGGGCGGTTTTTCTACGGAAAAAATTACGATGAGCTTTTTAATATCTTAAATGAGATAAGTAAAAGCAAGGTAAAGGAAAAGGTTTCCCAAAGCGAGATCATTCTCTGGTCGAGCCAGTGGATGCTCCTTGGAATAATAGTTTTCTTTGCCGCAGAGTGGTTCTTAAGGAAACGCTCAGGCATGCTCTAAAGGAAACAGATTCTGGAGAAACAGACTTCGGTTTAATAAATGCTCGCGAAAAGCAGTTTTAATTCTGTGGCTGACATTTTTCTTCCAAGACTTTGTGCTTCATGTGAAAAGAAACTGAGGCCTCAGGATGAAGTAATCTGTCCTGAATGCCTCAGCTCCATTAAACGCCCCGGCACAGCTAAAATTGCCGCAGAATTCAGAAGGAAATTTGAGAGGGAAAATGTAATAGCTGAATTTGCCCCGGCATTCCTTTTTGAAGAGGGGAAATCATTCCAGAAGTTAATCCATTCAATTAAGTACCGCGGACGCTACCATAACGCTCTTTTCTTAGGGCGCCTGGTGGGAGAAAAATTAAAGGACAAAATTCTTTCCTGGAGTTGCGACGTGGTCATTCCCGTTCCGCTTCACGCTGCAAAGAAGGCCGAAAGGGGATATAATCAGTCGTATTATATTGCCAAAGGCTTAAGCCAGGCCATAGGCATCCCTCTTAGCAATAAAGTTCTAAGACGCGTAAAGTTTACAGAGACCCAGACAGCACTAAGCATATTGGAAAGGAAAGACAATATGAAAGGGGCCTTCAGAATGAAAAGGGGAGCTGATATCAGGGGTAAAACCATTATTGTTTTAGATGACGTCATTACCTCCGGCTCGACCGTCTCCGAGTGCGCCCGGGTGCTGCTGAATAACGGGGCACTAAAAGTTTATGCTGTTTCGGCCGGCCTGGCTTTATAATGGCAGCCTTTGAGTTTCCACAATTGGGCTACTTCAGCATCACCAGTTTTTTAATCTCCACATAGCTGCCCGCCTTCAGGCACATAAAGTATACGCCGCTTGGAACAGTTTCGTTGTTGTCATCTTTTCCTTCCCATCTGATGGTGTAAATACCACGGGGCTGCGTCTGATCAAAAAGGCTTTTTACTTTTCTTCCCAAAGCGTCAAATATATCGATCTTTATTTTTGATTCATAAGGAACATAGTACTTTGCTGAGGTTATCCCGTTGAAGGGGTTGGGATAATTCTGTTCAAGTTTGTAGCTCTGTATACCCTTTGGCCCGGGGGCTATGGAAGAAGTCCCTTCAGAGAATCTCTCAACACCAAACCAGGGCGACCTCGTCGTGTTCTCATCCAGTGTGACTTCAAAAACGCCCGGCGTTACGGGATAGTAAACCTGAGTGGCCTGTTTTAAGGGATTGCCGTATACATTCAGCGCAGTTACCCTGATGGAATCGGCATTTATGTTAAGCCTGAGGCCAAGCCTCAAGGGACAGATCTGAGTAGGCGTATGCCCCCAGTCGTTATGCACTGTTGTTGTACCGTCCCACGTCATTAAAGTGTTTTGTGCTTTGGAGGAAACTGTAATAAGTGACCTGTTGGCCCTTACCAGTGAATCGCCCGTAAGGGAAACCCACGTAAGAGTGGCGAAGCCGTCAGCTGAAGTTATTTCCATGAGGCCCGCTTTGGTTCCGGCATTGGAATTAAGGAAGCCCGCAGCACCAACGAACATGGGGGTACTGACCGTAAGGATCCCTTTTTGCGGATCGAATAATATCTCCCCCGTATCGGTCTTATAGGGACTCTGCGGTGCAGCAGGAAGTTTTGAGAAATCCGTAGTTGCCTGGCTCTGGAAGGATTCGTTTCTTATGGTATGCAGAAACGAGAGCGCCGTTGGATAAAAACTGATCCCCCGGGCATTTGCTTTGCTGCTGCCGGGAAGTATATAAACAAAATCGGGGCTGTAGCTGATCTTTATTGTTTCCAGGGCTTTGGATATATAGTTATTCCTGTATGCAAGAGCGCACGAAGGTGAAAGCGACATAAGAGCTGCGTTTCTTGAGTTATCAAAATGTTTGGCTATAAAATCAGTGTCAAAGTCGAGTGAGGCGTTATAGTCAAAAAACTCAATGGCATCCGCATTATGGAAAGAAAGATAGGCGCTTGTAAAAAGCATCATCTCCGTCTGAAACTGGTTGGGGAAGGGGTGGTCGTATTCTGAGACTGTATAGGGCTTACCGAGCATTGCAATGCCGCCGAAGAGCTGCGTCATTGTGCCCCCGTCCAAGGCCTTTACCATCGGCGTATTGGCCACAGTCCAGTCTGTTGCTGACCATGGCACTCCGGGAAAAACAGGGTGCTGCCAGTAGGCATGATTATCAATATAGTCGTACTTTTCCTGGCTTATCAAATCTCCCGGGCCTGAATTGAAGTTGTTCCCCACGATAGGGACTCTTACGTGAAGCTGGTTCTTTAGATAATTTTTCATATCGCTGTAGAAATCATCCTGCAGCTTTATATAAAATTCCGAGATGTCTTTTACCCTCTGCGCTGAGTACGCATAAGCATCGTTGTAGTCAATTCTTTTGACTGTCTTATCCTCAAGTCTTTCACCTGCAAGAAGGCCCTTGGCCTTTGAAGGCATTACTTTAATATTATCGAACCAGAAAATGCCTTTATTGTTCTTGAAGTTAATAGAGAACCGGCTTTGGGCTATATTGTCCTCGGTGGCTTTAATGGTAAATGAACACGTCTGCCATTGGCTGGAAAGGCTGAAGTCTTTGTTGCCATAGCCGTTATAGGGGCTGTTGGTTCTCATAACGGTTGCATTTATCGCTCTCGAGCTGTCGGACCGGGCTGCAAATTCTACTACATAGACCGAATCCTTCTTCAGGCTGAAGCCTGTCTGTTCAAACTGTATGTGCCAGTCTGTTCCCGAAACGGCCGTTACTGTAACTTTGGCCGACATCTTACCCTGGTAAGGGGCTAAGGTCTCACGGCTCATTGAGGCCATAGCGCCCTGATAAAGCTCCATGTACCAGTTCGCATTCGAGGGATTCTCAAAGTCGCCGTTAATTATGAGATTACTTGTATCTGACGGCGACAAACTATTGCCCCAGCTTGCCTCAAGGTTTGCTGTCGAGTGGTATTTATTCATCAGAAAGCTGTTAAACATGGTATCAAGCATTTTGTTGTAGCGCACGGGCAGAATGCCCCCTGATGCAAACGGTTTAAGCTCATTTTGCCGCCACATTATATAAAGTGAATTCTCATTTGTAAGTTCGACCATTGCCATGACGGGATCTTCTGCAAGGGAAAGTCCCGTATAAGGATTAACGTGCGTGAGGAGTTCCATGGCATATTCCTTTTCAAGGGCAATTATCTGAGGGGCGAAGATTGTAAAGCCTTTGGCAAAATGCTGGAGTGAATCGGCATCCGGGATGCCGTCAGCTGCCTGGAATTTCCTGACTACATTTAAGTTCATGTTTACGTAGATGCCGTTTTTCTTCAGCTCCGAAATCAATTTATCCATATAATCAAGGTTCGCCAGATTAAGCTGCCTGCTTGAGGATCCTCCGAATAAAAGGCTCCTTATATTCATGGGAGCATCGAGCTGATGGAAACGGACCAGGTTAATTCCCAGTTTCCTCATTCTGCCGGCTATGTAATATGCCTTGTCCTTGTCGGGGCATGCGGCATTGCTTACCAGATTAGTGCCCCAGAAGCGGATAGGCTTTCCATTTACAGAGAAATTGCCATCTGAATTAATGCTGACAAAATCTTCTGCTGAAATTGCTCTGGCGGGAAAAGAGGGAAGAAATGCTCCGAAGGATGTATCGTTTGCGGGCATGTTGAAATTAAACCCGCCCGAAAAATTCTGCGCCTTTAGAGGAAAGGAAAAGATGGAAATAAGTAAAAGGAGAAAATAAAATTTATCTAACCGTTGCATCACAAACCCGCGAATTATCAAACTAAGACTATATTGATTGCGGCAAATATACTTATCTGAGGTGTAAACTACCAGTTATTTTAGCCTGCTGAAGGAAGACAGAATCTGATGGGGTGTTTTAAGAAAGAAAAAGGCTGCCTCACTGATAGTGAGAACAGCCTTTTAGATAACAAAAAAGTTTTATTTACATCTTATCGGGAGCAGATACGCCGAGGACTTTTAGGCCATTTCTGATTGCAATCTGTGTAGCATCGCAAAGAGCAATTCTTGCCTCGGCAAGTTTCTTCTCTGAACCGATAATTCTGCACTGTGTGTAGAATCGGTGGAAAAGTGCCGCAAGCTCCTCCAGGTATGCCGTGATCCTGTGCGATTCGAAATTCTCGGCCGAGTAAAGCATCTCCTCACCGAACTGATGAAGCTTCTTGAGGAGGTTCTGTTCCTCCTCAGAGGTAAGAAGATTCAGATTTTCAAGCGAGAGCTTAAGGTCCTCTCCTTTTGTCATCCTGAAGATCGATGAAATTCTTGCGTGTGCATACTGGAGATAGAAGACGGGGTTTTCATCCGACTGCGTCTTGGCCAGCTCCAGGTCAAAATTAAGGTGGCTTGAAATGCCGCGCATGTTAAAGAAGTATCTTACAACATCAGCTCCTACTTCGTCAACGAGCTCATCGAGCGTGATGAAGTTGGCTTTGCGTGTGGACATCTTTACAACTTCACCCTTCTGCATAATTGTCACGAACTGGTGAATTAAGACCTTTACCTTATCGGTATCGTAGCCAAGCGACCTTAAGCCCGCCATTACGTCGGGATAGGTTGCGTTGTGGTCACTTCCAAAGATGTCTATCATGAGGTCGTAGCCCCGGTCGAACTTTGTCGTGTGATAGGCAATGTCGGGAAGGCGGTATGTGGGCTCTCCCGTGGACTTCACGATAACCTTATCCATTTCATTGCCCAGCTCTGTAAGTTTAAGCCAGGTGGCGCCGTCTTTTTCGTAGGAAAGGTTTCTTTCCTTAAAAATACTCAGGAGCTCTTTAATTTTGCCGCTTTCATAAAGGCTGTTTTCATTGAAGTAATTCTGGAATTTGATATTAAGGCGCCTAAGTGTGTTTTCAATATCCTTAAAGATCTCGCGTTCGGCAGTCTGCCTGAACAGGCCGTCGCCCGGCTCATCTTTAAGTTTGTCTCCATACTCTTCGAACAAGCCCTTTGCAATGTCCTTTATGTATTCGCCCTGGTAGTGGTCCTCGGGGAACTCCAGGTTTTCACCCGTAAGCTCCAGGTAGCGGTATTTAACGGATTCACCCAGAACCCTCATCTGACGACCGGCATTATTGAAATAATATTCCCTGTCGACATTATATCCCACCCATTCAAGCATATTGGCAACCGTGTCGCCGTAGACAGCATTGCGTCCGTGGCCGACCGTAAGGGGGCCCGTCGGGTTGGCGGAAACAAATTCCACCATTGCTTTTTTCCCTGCGTATTTATCGGAGCGTCCGAAGGAATCCTTCTTTTCAACAGCCTCACTGACGATCCTTGTCACGTACTCAGGTGAAAAATAAAAGTTTATAAATCCGGGTCCTGCAATCTCAATTTTCTCAATTATATTTTTATCATAGACGAGGTTAGAGATAATTTCGCCTGCAATTTCCTTAGGGTTTCTTTTAAGTTTTTTTGTAAGGAGCATTGCAATGTTGGTCGAGAAGTCCCCGTGCTTTGCCAGGGCAGGGACGGTCAGAATAAGGTCTATTTCCTTCAGGTAATCGAGTTTTTCAGAGGTGAGCCTGAAGACTTCAATAAGGTACTTTTTCAATTACTTTCTCCCATAATTAAGCAGATAAGCTAAAGATGTGTTAATAAAGAAGAACAAGGCCAATAGTCATTCTCTCCCAGGGTTATGCCTTGTCTTCAACAAGAAGCGAAGGGGCGTCTCCCCAAAGTTTTTCAAGGTTATAGTATCTTCTTGATTCATTCTTAAATATATGCACTATTACGTCGAAGTAGTCGAGAAGCACCCAGTTAAGTGCCGAGAGGCCTTCTTTATGGTAGCATTTGAATCCCTGCTTGCTGAGCTCCTTATCGATTTCATCGGCGATAGCCTTAACCTGTGTGTCTGAGTCTGCCGAGCAGATGACGAAATAGTCCGCAATTGAGGACAGGTTTCTCAGGTCAAGAATTTTAACCTCGTGCCCTTTTTTACTGAAAATCAGATCTGTAATTTTGTATGCAAAATCTTTTGCTTCCAAATATCCCTCACTTTAATGGTTTTAATTGGTTATAGTCTCTTCCAATGACAACAGAAACATCCACAAAATACTCATTGTTTATCTGCTGAATTACGTTTTCCTCTTTAATGCCGAGCAGTTCAGCAATTTTCTTAGCATTAGCCATATTGCCCGTTCTGTCTATGACGAGGGTCTTATCCATGTCAAAAGAGCTATAATTGCTGACGTTAACGACGTCAACCTTGTTATTGCGGAGGAAGTCAGTAAACCTGTCGGCTGCTCCTCCGATACCGCAGCCGTTAAGTACCTCTGCCTGAATGATGAGGCTTGGGCTCTGCGATTTGGCTGCAGCTTCAGCCGAAGTATCCGAATGCATCAGCTTTGCAGCAATGGCATAAGCCATATAAAGTATGATTGCACCCAGAAGGAAAATAAACACGTTAAGAAATATGTTTGCAGTCGATTTTTTTACATCAGTATTCTTAACCGACCTATTAGTTTTTTTATCCAGCATGTCTTAAGTATAGTTTAATATAAAAAAATAACCGGATACAAATGAATACCCGGTTATCAAAAAAAAGTGTCAGCAAAATTATTATCTGCCGTAAAACCAGTTATTATCCATAAGGCCTCTGTCGAACATTCCGCCGTTATAGTATCCGTAAGGGGAATAGTAGAGCATAGGGTTATTGCTGTAGGATACGTTTATCAGGAAATTTTCGCTGGGGCGGTAGTTCAGCTGTGCGCGGCTGATGTAAATTCCGTTTATCTGGTCCGTAATCTGCTTGTTAAAAGAGCTGTAGGGCGTATGGACCAGGCTGGCATCTAGCTGAACGTTAAGATTATCAGAGAACTTATAAGCCATACTGTTTGTATAGACTCCCATTGCCAGGCCGTTGCCGCCGAAGGCTGAATAAGACAGGCTGTAGGAATGGTGCATCGAAAAATTTTTCGGGTTAAAGAAGCCCAAAACAAGGCTTGGTGTTTCACTCTTAATCATTCCGTCATGTACACTGGGCCTGTCAAGCTGATCGCGGAACTGTCCGAATGCGAAGCCTGAACAAAGCAATAAAATCATAAGTGCTTTTTTCATAATAACACCCTTAAATTTCTAAGGCATTTTAACTAAAAGATGAAAAAAAATCAATCTTTTTACAATTCTATAATGATTATACATACAGTTTAAGAAAAAGATCCGTTTTTTTACACTATTTTTGAGTCATATACCCCTTTTTTACACCTGCTCCAAAGAAACCGGACTGATTTTTTTTATTTTATTCTGTTTATCAACAAGTACAATCCTGGGCGTATGATGTTTCGCCTCTTCCTCGCTCATCTGAGAATATGTAATTATAATTACTTCATCTCCAACGGCCCCAAGGCGTGCTGCGGCTCCGTTTAAGCAGATTATGCCGCTTCCTGCTTCCCCTTCGAGCGTATAGGTCTCGAATCTGGCGCCGTTATTTACGTTAACAACCTGAACTTTCTCATAAACTAAAATATCAGCGGCTTCCATGAGGTCTTTATCTATGGTAATGCTGCCTTCATAGTAAAGCTCGCTCATCGTGACAGTTGCACGATGTATTTTAGACTTAAACATTTCTCTCATTGCATCTTTCGACAATTATTATTTTACAGTGTGTAAAATAATAATTTTATAATCATTCTACCAGTACAATATTTGTATGGGTGAATTAAATAAGGGCTGAAACGGATGAATTTTGCGCCCAAAGGGGTGAAAAATCAGTAATTATATATGAAAAATCAGTAATTATATATGCTTTTAGTTACGCTTACGGGTTCACCCGACTTATTTAAGCGGATTTCCTCGGTCAAATTGCCCTTATTGTCGTATTTATAGACATACCGGTTATAAAGCGTATTACTGGCTCCGTAATTAGCGCCTTCGGTTTTTCTTCCCTCGCTGTCGTATTTGTACGTAAAGCGCTGTTCTTTCCTGCCCTCGGAATTATACCAGATTTCTTCAACAATGTTACCTTTTTTATCATAAATATAGACGAATGTTCTGTCCACCTCCCCGTTCGGCTTGTAGGAAACCGTTTTAATTTTATGCCCCTGCTTGTCATACATATATTCAAAGCGCCTGTCGACGTGTCCAAGACTGTCGTATTTAATGGTTTCAATTCGGTTTCCCTTCGGGTCGTAGGCGTAGGTATATCTTTCACTCACCTTGCCCTCAGGGGTATAGACTACAGTTTCGGTCTGATTGCCGTTATTGTCGTAAAGGACCGAAGAGACCTTCTGCCCCTGGCTTGAAGGGGTGCCCGATTCATATGAATAAAGCCAGTTTTCGACAGATTTTAACGTTGCGGGTTTTGTTTCAGGAACTTTAACCTCAGGAGCAGGTTCCTTCTCCCTGGGGCCTGAGGTTTTTACGGTTTTACTGCCCGAGGAGCAGCCGTTAAGTACTATAGTCAGAATGAAAGCGGGAACGATAAAAAGCCTTAGAAATTTCATTTTTACTAGTTACCTCTTTTAATAAAAGCCGACTCCTTTCATTTTTCATCCGAAAGGGTAAAAAAGAAGGAGCCTGAAAAAATTTAACAAACCTTTAATAATATTTATCAAAATGATTTATGAATATAAAGTCAATAACTTAAGGTGCATCCTTTTCTAGGATTTAAGCTTTGCAATTATTTCCACCTCCACGGCAGCATTAAGCGGAAGCTCATTTACGCCCACGGCGCTGCGGACGTGCTTGCCCATTTCTCCAAATACATTAACAAAGAATTCCGAAGCGCCGTTGGCAACCTTTGGCTGATCTGTAAAGCCGGGGGCGCTATTGATGAAGGCAGTAACTTTAATTATGCGTTCAATGTTATCTAGGCTTCCGGCAATGGACTTTACGACGCTAAGGCAGTTAAGGGCGCAGAGTTCGGCTGCCTTTTTACCCTCTTCTTCTGTCAGGTCTTTCCCCAGCTTACCCTTAAATTTCAGTTCGCCTGAAGCTGAAGGCAGCTGTCCGGCTGTAAAAACCAGGTTTCCGTCTCTAAGAGCGGGAATATAGGCAGCCAGAGGCTTCGGGGCTTCGGGGACTGTGTAGCCCAGTTCTTTAATTTTATCTTCTATCATGATACACCTCAAAATTGTTAAAGATTAAAGTAATTCTTAAAATTATCGTAAAAAGAAGATAAATACAATAGTTCAACGTTCAACGTGCGACGTTCGACGTTTTCCGCCAGAAAGGATGGCGGGGTTGAAAAAGTCGGGGAAAATAGTTTAAATTCTAAGCGTGTTTTTCGCCCTTCATGCTGAAAACAGTCCGAACTCTAAAGGGGCTGTTTTATCTTGCTTTGCTGGGGCAATTTAATTAAAATGTAATAAGTTGAAATTATACAGTAACATTTCCGGGGTTTTATGAAAAAGCTGCTGTTCTATCTGGCTTTGATCTTCTTAAGTTTTTATTCATCTTCACTGGCTCAGGATGAGGAGACGCCGGGAGATTCAATTGAGGTCTTTCTGGTGGATTCCTATATTACTCCGGAAGTTCCTCATAAGTTCAGGCTCACTTTCTATACGAGCGACAGCTGCAAAAGCCGCCTTGTAATGGCAGGGAAATATGAGTTCGTGATATCCAACGAATTTAAGGAGGAGCATAAGGCAGAAATTGACCTTACAAACCTGAAATTTGATTCCACAGATATACCTTATGTAGTTTACGTCAAAGATAAGAACGGAAAGACCAGTACAAGCGAGACTTTTGAAGTCTCTTTTCCTGTCAATAACCAGACAGCAGAAGTAAGCCAGGGAGGCTCAAGTCTTTTTTTGATGTGCTGTTTCGGAGGCGTTATTTTCGGCCTTCCGG
The DNA here is from genome assembly GCA_036261625.1 of Ignavibacteriales bacterium. Lineage (GTDB taxonomy): Bacteria > Bacteroidota > Ignavibacteria > Ignavibacteriales > SURF-24 > JAAXKN01. The sequence goes on from DATAKL010000059.1 coordinate 46,873, forward strand.
CCCCCGGGTATGTAAGCTGGGGAGGCAAGAGCTATTTCAGCCTGACAAAGGAGATCCCTATAGTTTCACTTGTAACAAACAACTACAAATACCCGGTCGGATATTTTTCCGTGGAGTATTCGTACATTTTCCAGCTGGAGCAGCAGAGCAGGAATTTTATCCGCGCAGGCTATAAGCATATTTTCCCTGTCCCATACCTGGAGTATGTATCGCCGGGACTCAACGCTTTCAGTAATCTGGGCGGTTTTAACGGTATCAGCCCCGAAGTATCGGTGGGATTTTTCAAGCTTTACGATATTTTTACTTTTTACGCAAAATACCGTTACAACTTCAAGCCCGGGCAGTCGGGCAGCGATTTCCACGAGATAATGCTGGGCCTGTATTCGGGCTTCTTCACATTTCACCTGAATATCTAACTTTGGCTGTGTATCCCATGGGACAGGGGAACCAGGAGCAGAAAATTTTAAGAAGGAATTAGTAAAGGAAATTTGATTAAAGGTTACCTGAAAATATTATTATACCTGTTTATTACTTTAAGCACAGATGAAATTTCTGCTCAATGGGGCAGTCTTAAAGGCAGAGTGACTGAGGGCGGCCGGGAGGGAATTCCGGGCGTAAACATAATCCTTCAGAAGACAGATTTCGGGGCGCAGACTTCTTTAGATGGCAGCTACGAAGTAAAGGCCATTCCGTACGGCACCTACAGCGTAAGGTTCAGCGCAGTTGGTTATGAAACTTTGCTGCGGGAGGTTACAATTAAAAGCCCCGTGCAGACGCTGAACGTTGAAATGAATCCTACGGTAATTGTAACCGGCGAGGTTCAGGTAGTCGGCGACAGAAGACAAAAGCAGGAGGATCCGCGCGTAAGCGTAATCGACCTGAGGCCTGACAAGGCAAGGATCCAGCCCGGAGCAGTTCAGGATGTTTTAAGAACATTGCAGTCGCTGCCCGGAGTGCTTGCGCCGAACGATTTCACCTCTCAGCTTGTAATCCGCGGATCGGGACCCGATCAGAATCTTATCATAATGGATGACGTGGAGATATTTAATCCCTACCGTCTCTACGGGGTTATAAGCATGTTTAATCCCGAAGCCGTTTCCAATATAAGTCTTATTACGGGTGGATTCCCGGCCAAATACGGCGACAGGCTTTCTGCCGTGCTCGACGTAACGAACCGTGAGGGACCCAGGAATAAGGCCTTTGCAGGCAACATTAATGCGAGCATTGTGGATGCCAATCTGGTGCTGGAAGGGAAAAATCCGCTGAACGTTCCGGGCAGCTGGATCATAAATTCAAGGCGCACGTACTACGACCTTATTATAGAGCCTTTTGTTAAGAAAGCAGGACTCGTAGATGAGAATACGTCGTTCCCGAACTTTTATGATTTCCAGGGCAAGCTTGCATTCGGTCCTTTCGGCGGGCACAAATTTCTCCTTAACGGCATCATTTCACGCGACGGGGTGAACGTTGTAAGCGGCAGTAAAAGAAAAACTCCCGACAGCCTAAGCGTGCAGGACTTAAGCCGTAATGACCTGGCATCCTTTGCATGGCATTTCTCCCCGTCAAAGAAAATGCTGAACAAGTTTATCGTTTCCTGGTATAAAAACTCCGGCGACTCGCAGCTTGAGGCTGCCTTTCTGGACCCATCGTTGAACAGGGATAAATTTAAGAACGGAGTTCCTGATAGCATCTCTTCTTATCTTCTGGGCCTGGGAGTAACGTCCTCTTTTTATTTCAGAAAATATTCCTACGACGATAAGTTTACCTATTTCTGGGGTGATAATCAGTTCGAGGCCGGTGCGGGTTTCGACCAGATGCAGACGACCATAAACTTTAATTTTACCCTTTCTCCCGAACTGAGGGCTTTTATTTCTTCAAATGCCGGGCGCAGGGCTATACCATCGGACATCAAGGATATAAAGGATTACCGCCGCTACAGGGCTTACGTGCAGAACAATTTTAAGATTTCTGAGCGCCTGCACGTGGAGCCGGGCTTAAGGCTCGACTATTACCAGATACTCGAAAAACCGTACCTTGCACCCAGGTTTTCCTTATCCTATGCGCTTAACGACGTAACAACTCTAAGAGCAGTCTGGGGAGTTTACTACCAGTCGCCAGGCTATGAAAAGCTGCGCGACCAGAACGTTCTCCTGGATTTCAGTCCGCAGTACACGCATAACCTGAGGGCTGAAAGGGCAATTCATTATGTCTTAAGCCTTGAAAGGTGGCTAAATGTAGAGTGGAGAGCTAAGGCTGAAGGCTATTACAAGAGATTTACGAACCTGATTGTGCCTGAAATAGTCCGGGGAAGAAGCTATTATACTGAGCCTGTTCCGGGGAAAGATCCCCATTTTTCGGATGCATGGACAAGGCCCATTGCAGTCGCAGGCGACTCGGTTACACAGATACCGGTAAATAACTCGGACGGGGAGGCTTACGGCTTTGAGTTCCTGCTGGAGAAAAGGAACATTGCCGGAAGCAATGTTTTGTCGGGCTGGATCTCTTATGCCCTGGCTTTTGCAAACAGATATGAAGATAACGTAACGATCCCCTTCCAGTACGACCAGAGACATACGGTTAATGTGGTCTTAAGCTACGAGGTAAGCCCAAGTTTCAACATAGGTCTTCGCTGGCAGTTCGGTTCGGGCTTTCCTTATACTGAACCCGCAGGCGTAAAACCGAGGATAGTACTTGTAGATACAAATATGGACGGAATACCCGACAGTCCGGAAATCGCCACGCGTCAGACCGGACAATCAGCAAAGCCTCAGGTGATTTATGATGTAGACCGGGGGCAAAATGCCGAGAGATACAATGCCAGGAAGCCCGATTACCACAGGCTGGATGTAAGGCTTACATGGCTGGCGGGTTTCTGGAATTTAGACTGGTCTTTTTATCTCGATGTAATAAACGTTTACAACCGCCACAATGTGGTAGGCTACAGCTATTTTATAAATGACGACCTCACGCTTGGAAGAAGGGTCAACACGATGTTTCCCATAGTTCCCACCCTCGGCTTCAGCGTAAAGTTCTAACTTAAAAATGACTGCCTTGTATTGACGTCGGACTTCGCCATAGGCGGGCACGCGTTGGACGTCGGACCCTGCTTTTTTTGCAACTGATTTTTTATAACATAAATTATCCGATAAACTGATATATTTGTAAGATAAATTCCGGAACCTGGTCTCTAACATATTTAAGAAGGTAGTTTTTAGGCTATATGACTTTATCTGTCAGTGAAATTACACGCCTTATCAAGGAGGAGCTGGAGGACAATTTTTCCTCCATAAGCATTGAAGGCGAAATCTCCAACCTCAAGAAGCACGTCTCGGGCCACTGGTATTTCAATCTTAAGGACTCTAATGCCATGATAAGCTGCACGATGTGGAAGGGGTTTAACAATTATGTCTTCTTTACGCCCGAAGACGGCATGAAGATTGTGGCAAACGGGCGCATAACGGTCTATCCGCCCCGCGGGAGCTATCAGCTGGAAGTCCGCTCAATGAAGCCTGCCGGAGTAGGAGAACTTCAGGCGGCATTTGAAAGGCTGAAGGCAAAGCTTCAGGCCGAGGGCATTTTTGACGATGAATTCAAAAAGCCTATACCCGTTTTCCCAAAAAAAATCGGTATTGTAACTGCAATTGACGGAGCAGCCTTAAGGGACATGGTTTCCATAGCGCAGAGGCGTTACCCATTGGTTGAACTAATGGTTTATCCGGCCAGGGTCCAGGGCGAAGGATCGGCCAAGTCTATTGTGGAAGGGATTGAATACCTAAATGAAAGGGATGACATTGACCTCATCATTATAGGCCGCGGCGGAGGATCCCTGGAGGACTTATGGGCCTTCAATGAGGAAATTGTTGCCCGCGCCGTATTTGCCTCCTGCATTCCAGTAATAAGCGCCGTAGGACATGAGGTGGATTTTACCATCTCCGACTTTGCAGCCGACCTGAGGGCTGCAACTCCATCGGCTGCAATGGAAGTAGCAACACCGAACAAGGACGACTTTTTTGCCTTTTTGGAAGAGTTTTCATTTAGAACATCCGAGAATATTTTTTATATTATAGACCGGAAAAAACGGGAAGTTGCTTCTCATCTGAAAGCATACGGCTTCAGGGTCCCGCAGGACCTTGTGCGTATAAGGTCCCAGCAGCTGGATAACACGCTCTACCGCCTTCAGCAGAAGATAGACGGCAGGCTCCTGAGCCTTGGTAACCGTCTGTCGTTAAATGAAAAAGGGCTGGAATCGCACGACGTAAACAGGATACTAAAAAAGGGCTTTGTCTTGGTAAAACAGGGCTCTAAATTGGTAGTTCGGGGTGAGGATTTCAGGATGGATGAGCCGGCTGAACTAAAATTCCATGATAAAGAAATTTGGGTGAATAAAAAGAGTTATGAAGAAAAAAAATGAGGGATCGTTTGAAGACATGCTGCGGCGCCTGGAGGAGATCTCCGGAATGCTCGACAGCGAGTCGATAGGGCTTGATGAGGCTATTGCTCTCTACGAAGAGGGAATCGAACTCTCCAAGGTTTGTTACAGCAAGCTGAAAGAAGCTGAAATAAAAGTTACCGCTCTTCGCAAGAGCCTTGAAATAGATAATGAGTCGTCAGACGATATTGAAGAATAATTTGTCAGGTATTTTAACATGAATGAAGAAAATAAGTACAAGTTCTTATTTAAGATAAATTCACCCGCAGATATCCGTAACTTTCAGACTCCGGAACTGAAAATCCTCTGTCAGGAGATAAGGGATTATCTGATAGATGTTGTTTCCAAAGTCGGGGGACATTTCGGAGGCGGACTTGGGGCCGTTGAGCTTACGGCGGCACTCCATAAGGTTTTTAATACACCCGATGACCTGATCGTCTTTGATACGGGCCATCAGGCATATCCGCACAAGGTGCTTACAGGAAGAAGGGACGCCCTTGCAACTATAAGACAGTTTAACGGAATAAGCGGATTCTTAAAAAGAAGTGAAAGCCCCTACGATGCCTTCGGGGCAGGGCATGCTTCCACTTCAATTTCAGCCGCCCTGGGCATGGCTGCTGCACGCGACCTGAATAAATCCAATAAGAAGGTAGTTGCAATTATCGGCGACGGCGCAATGACGGGCGGTATGGCATATGAGGCCATGAATAACGCAGGAGTCTTAAAGAGCAACCTTATCGTTGTCTTAAACGACAACAATATGTCAATTACTTCAAACGTCTGGCAGTTCAGCAACTATTTTACAGAGATGATTGCTCATCCCGACTACAATAAACTGAAGGCCTCAGTCTGGGACTTTACCGGTAAACTGGGCCAGGGAGGTGACCGCCTGAGAAAAATGGCGGCAAGGCTTGAAAACGGCCTTAAGGCTGTGCTTACTCCGGGGATGCTCTTTGAAGCTCTGGGTTTCCGGTATTTCGGTCCTGTTAACGGACATAACGTTTCACAGCTTGTAAAGATATTTGAACAGGTTAAAAACCTGAACGGCCCTATACTTGTCCACGCAATTACACAAAAGGGCAAAGGCTATAAGCCTGCTGAAGAAGACGTTCAGAGGCTGCATGCTTCAACTCCTTTCGACAAGGTTACCGGGCAGGCTTTCAAGAAAGCCGGCGCTGCTGCCTCGTATACAAAGATATTCGGGGAGGCTCTTGTGGAAATTGCAAGACAAAACCCGAAGGTAGTGGGCGTTACAGCTGCTATGCCCGACGGAACAGGGCTCGATTTTCTGCAGAAGGAATTTCCGAAAAGATATTTTGATGTAGGTATTGCTGAAGAGCATGCTGTTACATTTGCTGCCGGCATGGCATCTCAGGGAATCATCCCCGTTGTTGCCATATATTCAACATTCCTTCAGAGGGGATTCGATCAGATCGTGCACGACGTAAGTCTCCAGCACCTGCATGTGGTCTTCGTTCTTGACAGGGCAGGACTCGTGGGAGCTGACGGACCGACTCACCACGGCGCATTTGATCTTTCGTACTTAAGGCTTATTCCCGAGATGGTAATTATGGCTCCCAAGGATGAAGCTGAGCTCAGGAACATGATCTATACTGCCACAGAATATAAAGACGGACCCGTTGCAATCAGGTATCCAAGAGGCAATGCCCTGGGTGTTGAGCTAAAAGAAGGTTTTGAGGCAATCCCAATTGGAAAAGCCGAACAGCTGACTGAAGGGGAAGACTGTGCGCTCTTAGCCGTGGGATCAATGGTAAATTATTCACTGAAGGCCCAGAAGATGCTTGCACAGGAAGGCATAAGATGTGAAGTGGTAAATATGCGCTTTATAAAGCCTCTGGATGGTGAAATGCTGGACTTAGTGGCCTCACGTCATAATAAGATTATTACGCTTGAAGAGAATTCTGTTGCCGGGGGCTTCGGAAGCGCCGTGGCAGAATATTTTATTGATAAAAATTACAAGAACGATATCCTTAGAATTGCCCTGCCCGACAAGTTTGTTGAACATGGCACTCAGGCTGAACTGCACAGGATGCTTGAGATGGATAGTGAAGGAATTCTTTCAAGAGTAAAGCTTTTTCTAAAAGGACAGGCTGATCACGCCCTCGGCAAATTAGCCTGAAGAAAATTGTAAACCACGAAATAAAAGCGGTCTGGTCAAGTATGAAAGCAAAGATCCTCCTGGCAGATGACGAAAAGGATATAGTTGAATTTCTTGAATACAACCTCGCCTCAGAAGGTTTTGATGTAATAACGGCATACGACGGCAAAGAGGCCATTGAAAAACTGTCGTATAAGCCCGATCTTATTATTCTTGATGTAATGATGCCGAAATTTGACGGCTATGAAGTCTGCCGGCAGATACGAAAGATAGAACAATTCCAAAACACACCTGTTATATTTCTGACAGCAAAGTCATCTGAAGCAGATGAAATTAAAGGCCTTGAGCTTGGGGCCGATGATTTTATAGGTAAACCAATTTCTCCCAAGAAGCTGGTTGCACGCGTAAAGTCTAACCTGAGGAAGTCTGAAGTGCAGACTCCTGAGGGCCCGACTTCAGAGAATTCACCGATTAAAGCAGGTCCCCTTGTAATTGACAGGGAAAAATATGAAGTGACACTTGAGGGGGAGCAGATTGTATTCCCCCGCAAGGAGTTCGAGATCTTAAGCTACCTGGCTGGCCAGCCCGGAAAGGTATTCGGACGCGAAGCCATACTGCGCGACATCTGGGGGCAGGACGTCTTTGTTGTCGACAGGACAATAGATGTCCACATAAGGAAAATCAGGGAGAAGCTTTCCGGTTATGCAGATATGATTGAAACAATTAAAGGAGTCGGCTATCGTTTCAAAAATCCTGAATAATCTTAAGCGGAACTTTTTATCCTCCGGAATTATACTTAAAGAAGTGCTTCTCTTAAGCGGAATTCTTCTTGCCGTGCTTCTAATTTCCATTCCCGGCCTCAGAGCAGAATGGGTTCTGGTTGCCTTTATTATAGTTGTCTTTGACCTCCTGATGCTCTACTTTTCCGGAGGCAGGCGCTTCAGGGAACTTCAATCCATTGAAACGGTAATTCATGCCATCAGAAAAGACATGATCACCTCTGCTGAAGATATCCGGCTTTCCAGGGGACTAAAAAGCCTGCAGCAGGAGGTAAAGGAGATGTTCCTCCGCCTTCAGAACGACATCAATTACCTGAAACGCCTGGAGAAGGTCAGGAGCGAATTCCTGGGCAATGTCTCTCACGAGTTAAGAACGCCGATCTTTACAATTCAGGGTTTTATTGAGACTCTCTTAGATGGTGCAATAGATGACCCAAAAGTAAACAGGAGCTTTCTTGAGAAGGCTGCCAAGCACACCGAAAACCTGAATAACCTCCTAAGCGACCTGATAGATATTTCAATGATTGAATCCCAGGAGATGCACCTGAGCTTCAGATATTTTAAGCTGAGTGAATTCCTTGCCTCGGTAACGCAGGAATTAATGCCGCTTGCAGAAAATAAGAACCTGTCGCTCAGGCTTATTCCTGTAAGAGAGGACCTGAAAGTATACGGCGATAAAACGAGGCTCAAGCAGGTAGTGGTAAATCTTGTTGAAAATGCGATAAAGTATACCGACGAGGGCTCGGTTGAAGTAAGCGCAGATGAGGAGGAAAAGTCGGTCAGAATTTCAGTCAGGGATACAGGTATCGGAATATCCAGACGCGACATCCCGCGCATATTTGAAAGGTTTTTCAGGGTGGATAAGGACCGCTCGCGTACGGCCGGGGGAACAGGCCTGGGCCTTGCAATTGTAAAGCACATTGTTGAAGCCCACGGATCAAAGGTTGAAGTAATAAGCACTGCAGGAATAGGCTCTCAGTTTTCCTTCAGGCTGAAGAAGTAGACTTCCGCTTGAAAAAAGGAAAATGGCCTGGGTTTTCCCGGAATAGAAAAATTAAACTATAGAATTCCTTTTTAGGAAATTATATAATGAGTAAATCTAAAGCTGATTTTTAATCGGTTATTTTTTAAGGCAGCAAATTTTTTAATGCCATATAGTAAAGGGGGAGAGGATAAAATGTCTGAACTTACAGAATCAAAACAGTGGCGGGACCTGGAAAGTCACCAGAAGGAAATTGCCCATCTTCAGATGAGGCAGATGTTTGAGAACGATCCGGAGCGCTTCAGGAAGTTTTCGCTGGAATTTAACGATATACTGCTGGACTATTCCAAGAACAGGATAACTGAAGAAACTATGAGGCTTCTTAGGAGTCTTGCAGAAAGCCGCAATCTGAAAAGCTGGATTGAGAAGATGTTCCAAGGGGAAAAGATAAATCTGACCGAAGGCAGAGCCGTTCTGCATACAGCTCTTCGCAACCGCTCGGGGCGTCCTGTAATGGTGGATGGAAAAGACGTAATGCCGGAGGTCGACCGGGTGCTCCTGCAGATGAGAAAGTTCAGCGATGAGGTAAGAAACGGAAAGTGGAAAGGCTACACAGGCAAAGAGATCAAGGATGTCGTAAATATCGGCATCGGCGGAAGCGACCTGGGCCCCGTCATGGTGACCGAAGCCCTGAAGCCTTATGGGAAACAGGGGCTCAATGTGCATTTTGTATCAAACGTTGATGCCACGGATATTGCTGAAGTATTAAAGAAGGTAGATCCCGAGACGACGCTATTCCTCATAGCTTCAAAAACATTCACCACACAGGAGACCATAACAAATGCAAATACAGCAAGAAAGTGGTTCCTCGATAAGGCAAAGAAGGAATCGGAAATAGCTAAACACTTTGCGGCGCTTTCAACAAATGAAAAAGAGGTTAAGGCCTTCGGAATCGATCCCGAGAACATGTTCGAGTTCTGGGACTGGGTAGGAGGACGCTACTCGCTCTGGTCGGCAATAGGTCTTTCGATTGCCATATATATAGGAATGGATAATTTTGAAGAACTCCTTCAGGGCGCCTACGAAATGGATGAGCACTTCCGCACGGCTCCTTTTGAAAAGAACCTGCCTCTGACGCTTGCCCTTATTGGCATCTGGTACAACAATTTCTTTAATGCAGAGACCTATGCCATACTGCCATACGATCAGTATCTGCACCGCTTCCCGGCATATTTTCAGCAGGGGGACATGGAAAGCAACGGAAAGAGCATTTCGCGCCAGGGCAAAAGGGTTGATTATTCTACGGGTCCCATTGTCTGGGGTGAACCTGGTACAAACGGACAGCATGCTTTCTATCAGCTGATTCATCAGGGAACAAAGCTTATTCCGGCCGATTTCATTGCTCCTGCTGAAACCCACAACTCCATCGGGGAGCATCACAGGATACTCTTGTCCAACTTCTTTGCACAGACAGAAGCCTTAATGAAGGGAAAGACGGCTGAGGAAGCCCGCAGGGAGCTGGAAAAAAGCGGCATGAAAGGGGAGGCTTTGGAAAAACTCATTCCGCACAAGGTTTTTGAGGGGAACAAACCGAGCAATTCAATTTTAATCAGGAAAATTACACCCAGGTCCCTTGGCTCTTTAATTGCCATGTACGAGCACAAGATATTTTCCCAGGGGATAATCTGGAACATAAACTCCTTCGATCAGTGGGGCGTTGAGCTGGGAAAACAGCTCGCAAAGGCAATTCTGCCTGAGTTATTAGGTGAGTCTGAAGTAACTTCCCACGACTCCTCGACCAACGGACTTATTAATTTTTTCAAGCGCGAGATGAAAAAAGAGGACGTAAAATAGGGGGAAATCCGGGTGGGGCCAAATAAAAAAGTTGAAAAACAGTGGAAATTATGCGTACTTTAGTGGAATGAAAATTTAGAGCTCTTGCTGATAAATAATTTCCTGCAAGGCAATTGACTTATTAGGCTCTATTTTATATATTTACATTCTTAAAATAGATCAATTGGAGGATTTTTTGATGTTTGCCGTCGTAGATATATCAGGGCAGCAATTTAAGGTTACCGAAAAAGCCAAATATTACGTTCCTAGACTGAAGGCTGATGCAGAAACAGACATTACATTTGAATCAGTTCTTTTGTTTTCAGATGAGAACGGTACAAAAGTTGGCAGCCCCTTGCTGGATGGTGTAAAGGTTCAGGCAAGAGTGCTTGAACACCTTAAAGATGACAAAGTGATTGTTTTTAAGAAGAAGAGAAGAAAAGGCTACAAAGTTAAAAACGGTCACAGACAATTATTAAGCAGAATTGAAATAACAAAGATAGGTTAATACCCGGAGGTAAATTATGGCTCATAAGAAGGGGCAAGGTTCTTCCAGGAACGGTAGAGATAGTAATGCCCAAAGGCTTGGGGTTAAAAGATTTGGTGGTGAGCTGGTTTCAGCCGGTTCAATCCTTGTAAGACAGAGAGGCACCAAGCTTCATCCCGGCGTCAACGTTAAAAAAGGAAGTGATGATACTTTATTCGCTGTGGTTAACGGATATGTAAAGTTTGAGACCAAGCGCGACAACAGAAAATATGTCAATGTTTTCGAGCCCGAACAATAAGTAAAATTGAATAAAAAAAATCCACCGCCTATGGCGGTGGATTTTCTTCCACATCTTACATCCCTTGGTTTTATAATCCTAGTCTTTCCATATCCGCAACAAGCGACTTAACTGCATTTACTGAATTATCCAGAGCCGATTTTTCTTCTTCAATTAAGGATAACTCAATTACCCTTTCAACGCCCTTTTCACCCAGGACTGCAGGAACGCCAACGTAGTAGCCGTTAACGCCGAATTCACCATCAAGGTAAGCGCAAACAGGAAGAAGACGTTTTTCATCTTTAAGTATAGATTCAGCCATTGCAATGGCAGAGGAAGCAGGTGAATAGAAAGCAGACCCGGTCTTAAGAAGTTTTACAACCTCGCCGCCGGCCATCTTGGTTCTTTCAACCATCTTGTTCATTACGTCTTTTGCTTTTTCCTTGTCGTTATACTTTCTTTCCAGCATTTCCATAACCGGGATGCCGTTAACGTTGGCATATCTGATAAGGGGAACCATGGTGTCGCCGTGGCCGCCTAAGACCATTGCATTAACGTCCTTGACAGAGACTCCGAGTTCCCAGGCGATGAATGTTGCAAAACGGGAGGAGTCCAGAACGCCTGCCTGTCCCAGAACGCGAGAGTGCGGGAAACCTGTTACCTTCTGGAAGAGTGTAACCATTGCATCCAGGGGGTTTGAAATTATAATACAAATAGCGTTGGGGGCATATGTCTTTACAGCCTCGGCAACGGACTTCATGATCCTGGCGTTTGTAACCAGCAGGTCATCGCGGCTCATGCCGGGCTTGCGGGGGAGTCCTGCAGTAACGATTACGAGGTCGGAATCCTTAATGGCCTCGTAGCTATTGGATCCTGAAATATTGACGTCAAATCCGTCGACGCGTGCAGCTTCGGCAATGTCGAGTGTCTTGCCCTGAGGCAGGTCTTCAACAATATCAAAAAGAACAACGTCGGCCAGTTCTTTCTGTGCAATCAGCTGTGTGAGTACACCGCCGATCTGGCCGCCGCCAATGAGTGCAATTTTCTTTCTTGGCATTTATTCTCTCTCCCATTTAAGATTAGTGAAGAAATATGAACTAGGATTTTTTATCCAATTTCTAAAGGAATATATAAATAAAAAAAGCTCTTTTCAATAATGAGCGGGTTTTTTTGGGGAAAATTAAGGGGAGCATACCTGCCGTTTTTCACGCATAGACAAAACATCTCCGGCGGAAGCTGGCACTAAAAAAGGGATCACTTACTAATTATTGAGCTTCATCGAGAGCACCAGTTCAGTGCCTTCGGGTGTGAAATTGTAGCTGACTTCATCCATACAGCTTTTCATAATATAGAGTCCTCTTCCGCTGTCCCTGAAAATGTTTTCCGGCTGGGTCGGGTCTGGAACTTCATCCGGCTTAAAGCCCTTGCCTTCATCCTGTATAAAGACCTTTAAGGAGCCGCTGCCGATTTCAACTTTCAGCTTTACCTTTTTATCCACAGAGGCTTTATTGCCATGAATCATAGCATTTGAAATTGCTTCATTTACGGCAAGCAGGAGATTGTTCATCTGAGTTTTATCGACATTTGCGCCTGAAGTAATTTCTTCCAAAAACTCTTCAACCAAAGGCAGCTTGTTAGGATCGCTGTTGATCTCAAGATGGTATGTTTCCATGGACAAATCTTTTCCTCTTTAGATAAAATGAGACAGCTTAAAATAAGAAAAAAAATAATATTTTCAACCGGTTAAAACTCCCAGTTCATCTGCAGATTCATATTCGGGAGCTGGCGCCTTACACTGTCGGCCCTGATAAACTCGTACCAGCCATAGAGCCTGAGGCTGAGTCTGTTATTAAGGAAGAGCGTAATTTCAGAAACAGGGCCGATGCTGCGGTAATCGGATTCAATTTTCCTTGCCTTATTCTGAAAAGAAAAAGTTTTAAGTGAAAGATATCTGATTCCCATGCCGAGAGAAGTGCCGTTAAAGCGATAGCTGATTTTGGGCTCGAAATATATTTCCTCCAGGTTGCGTACCGGTTTTCCGGCAAAGCGCGCCCAGTTGAAGTCGCCCTGTTCTGAAGTCTTAAGTGATCCGAATATATTCAGTGCAAGTTTCCTTGCCAGCAGAATGGTGGTGGAATCCTGCATCGAAAGCTGACGGAAGGAAAAACTCCTGAAGTTGGGATTCACGTCCTCAAAATCATAGACTGTATAGTTAGCCGAAACTTCAAAGGTATTTTTGGATGTTATGACCCTGCTCTTATAGTTTCCCCCTGTAGCAAGCTTTAAGAGGCGCATATAATTGTTGTTGGAACTTCTCTCTGAGAATATATACACAACATGGTTAAGGTTTGCCTCAAGGTTAAGAAAAGTATCAAAAAAAGGAGTAAGCTTCTTAAGGTATAAGATCCTGAAGATAGACATCAGTTCGTCGCGGTCGTCGAAGTTCTCACTGCTTGGAGTATCGTAGCGCAGCTTGTTGTGAAAAAGGCTGATGGAGAGAAGGTCACTTTCCGAGATCTTCAGATTGCCCGATAAGGAGAGGGCAATCTTTGTTGCAATGTTGTTCTTCTGGCCTTCAAGGCGGAGTCTTTCCTCGTATGACTTGATTCTTTCTTCCTCCAGGAACACGTTGGTTTCATCAATTTTTTTTACCACATGTTTTTCATCGCGTTCGGAATAACTTATTCTGAAGGCCCCGTCAAAAACTGATGACCTGACGATGGAGTTGGATTCCATTTCAAGGCGGAATTCATCAACCCTCACGTCAAAGAGTGAAGGCGAGAGGTTTGAAAGAACACGGTAGCGGGTATCCCTGTCGACGCTCCGCCATATGGCGCGTCCCGTAAGGTCGAAGGCAAATTCATCTGTTGGTTTGTTGTAAAGGAACCGGTCCTCTGCGAAATAGTTTGTTTCAATGCGCGACTGGATGTTGTTTTCGACCTTAAAGCTGGCTGCTGTTAGTGAATCGGCGCTGAAATAGAAATCTTTTCTGTTCTGAAGGTAGTATGCACCGAGCATATTACTGAATGCGCCGCCGAGATCGTTTGTAATGTTAGCATTAAACAATCTGATGGTATTCTTCCTGGGAGAAATGTCCTCGTTCTGAAATTTCAGGAGTGAGGATATGTTCATATCAGACAGGAGAAGATTATCGGCCAGGCCTTCAATTCCGTATACGGCACCGTAGTCGTACTGCCCGATCTGGTTATTGTTTGAATAACCGATTGAAGGGGTAATGGAAACTCTATCCATCGGGCTCAGTCTTGTGTAGAAAGATCCGTTTAAGACAGAAGCCTGATTAAGGGCAATTTTTCTGTTATCGGAGAGGACGTCGTTATTGGCCAGAACTCCAAGCCTCAAAATATCACTCAGAGCATACTCGGTAATAAAAGAGAAGTACTGCTCATCTTTTATGTTTTTTGGCGTTCCCTGTATTAAAGTTGAATTATAGTTTTCGTTCATGCCGAAGAAGAACTGCCCGAACCTCTTAGAGAGGTTAACGGAAGATCCAAGGCTGTATGTGCTGAGAAGTTTGTCGAATTTTGTGGCAACAAGGTTTCTTTCCCATCTGGACGTACTATAGCTAAGGCTGTCGGAGCTGCCCTGTTGCTGTGCAAAGGAGCAGGCCGAAAGCAGAAATGTCAGAATAAATATAAATCCGGTACGTTTCACTTTTTCAGGGTCTAATTGTAAATTTATTCAGGGCAGATACACTATTAGGTTCACTGTTGTCATCAGTAAAAGTAACAATACGCCAGTAATAATCTGTATTGGTGTTCAGCTGCAGGCCGTCCAGTTTTACCAGAATAGTATCGTTTATTTTGCTGCTCGTAAAATCCCGGCTCCAGATTTCACCAAAGTACTCGTTCGACTGGAGAATTATTTTATAGTGTGCGGGAAGAGAAACAGCTTTAATTACAAAATTATTAAAATAACCGACCAGGCTTCCGTTTTTGGGGAATACGGCCTCAGGCACTCCCAGAATCATATCCGATACCTCGACAGCCGGAGTGCTTTTTAAGCCGCCTTTATCCACGGCAGTTATCCTGTAGTAGTAGTTAACATAAGGCTTCAGGCCGGTTTTGTCCAGAAAAGAAGGCCCCAGGGCCGTGCCCACAAGATTATCCTTTGAGGGGCTGAAGCCTGAAGTCCCGCTTCGGTAGACCTCATAGTTTAGAATATCGCCCTCAGTGTTGGGCTGCCATTTTAAGGATACAGATAGTGAATCCATGTAGTTCCTGGCATTTATTTCCGGGCTGGAAGGAGCCTTAGGAGCATTTAAGTTTACCGGAGTCGCCTTAACGAAGTATGCAGGTTCACTTTCTTTTCCCTGTTCGTCCAAAGCCGATACTCTATAGTAATAGGTCGAGTCGTATGAAAGAGAGTCATCCAGAAAATAAGAGTCGGTGGTAAAGAGAATCTTCTTAAGTGAAAGAGAATCATTTACCCCTCTGTAGACATTATACCCCAGGAGGTTCGCCTCCTGGTTAGGTCTCCAGTCTATAAGCACACTTCCGTCATGGGCTGCAACAACCATAAGACCCGAAGGCACAGCAGGCGGAAGGCCTGAGCCGGGCTCAGCTATGCTGGTATCTCTTTTGCATCCGCCAGGAAAGGCCGCGAGGCTTAAGAAAAACAGGCTGACGGCCAGGCTGTTAAATTTCGAAGACATTTCCTTTTTCCGGAATAGTTATTTTGTTGTAACCTATGGAGCTTAACCTGCCGCAGAATTTTTCCTGCTGGTCGGGGTCACCGTGTACCAGGAAGACGTTCTGAACCCTGTCCTTATCGAACTGGTTAAAGTAACTTAAGAGTTCATTAGAATCGGCATGGGCGCTTAAGGAGTTCATTACCACGACTTCAGCATTAAGCTTGTACTCTTCACCGAAGATTTTTACTACCGGTTCATGTTCAACTATTTTACGGCCCAGTGTATTTTCTGCAGAATAGCCCACAATTAAAATAATATTATTCTCATTTTCAATGTTATTTGCAAGGTGGTGAAGTATCCTACCGGCTTCAGCCATTCCCGAGCTTGCCATAATCATCAACGGGCCTTCAAGCGAGTTAAGGGCCTTGGAATCCTCTACGTCTTTAATATAGGTAAGCTTATTAAAGCCGAAGGGATCTTTGTTCTGCAGGAGGTACTGTGAAATTTCAAAATCGAAGCACTCGGTGTGAAGGCGGAAAATGTCTGTTGCGTTTACCGACAGCGGGCTGTCTACATAGATCGGAATTCTTTCTGCCATTCCTTTTTCAAAAATGTTATTAAGCCAGTATAGCATCTCCTGCGTGCGTCCAACGCTGAAGGAGGGCACAATGACTTTGGCCTTTCTTTTCACTGCTTTATTTATAACCTCTGCCAGCTTCCTTTCAGTTTCTTCGGCGTTATCGTGAAATCTTCCGCCGTATGTAGACTCTGAAATAAAGTAATCCGCATCGGGCATCTTTTCGGGATCCCTCAGTATCGGCATATTTGCCCGCCCCAGGTCGCCAGTGTATCCCAGGTTAATTATTCTTCCTTTTTCATTTATGACCAGAAATGTAAGGGCGGAGCCCAGAATGTGGCCGGCTTCGAAGAAGGTGAGTTTAATTTCAGGAGTCAGATAGAATTCCCTGTGGTAATTAAGCCCCACGAATCTTTTTACGGTTTCCTCTGCGTCTTCGATTGTGTAGAGCGGAGTGAAGGGATTCTGCCCTTTTTTTCTGCGTTTTTTATTTACATATTCAACATCCTTCTGCTGAATGAATGCGCTGTCGCGGAGCATGACGCTGGCCAGGTCGCGTGTTGCAAAGGTGGAGTAAATGTTTCCCTTAAAACCAGATTTAACCAGGTTGGGCAAGTTGCCCGCGTGGTCGATATGCGCATGGGAGAGTATGACAAAGTCAATTTCCGCGGGGTCAAAGAATTCGAAGTTCTTATTTATTTCATAGGCGAGCTTTCTTTTGCCCTGGTACAAGCCGCAGTCCAGAAGAAAAGAAGTTCCGTTAGCTTTTATTAAGTGCATGGAGCCTGTAACCGTACCGGCAGCCCCGATAAATCTGATCTGCATAGTTGTCCTGTTTTAAGTTTTAATCTATCCAAAGTTAACAAGAGATTCAATGATGAGACAAGTAAAATTTTACAAGGTTTTAAGGCGGGGCCCATAGAATTTGCATTATTCTTGATTATAAATATATTACCTGAAAGGCGGGTTTTAGAAAAGGATTAGAGCAAATGAGGAAGAATTTGGAGACAAAAAAAGAGGATGGAATGTTTTCGGGAGGTAAGTTTTTAAGTTTTACGGCAGGGGTAATTCTGGCAATAGCTGCCCTGTATCTTTTCAGCAGCTTTTCTTTAAGCAATTTAGTTCAGACTAATAAGTCCGGCGGCACTGCGGCTGAAGAGTTTCCGCAGAAGTACCAGATCATCTCACCTTTACTGCCTTCAAAGATAGATTTCTGCGGCGAAGGAGCGCCTCTGGGCAATATGTTTGTAAGGGAAAGATTTGAGCGCGAAATAATTGTAAACACATATTATCACTCGGCAACCCTTCTTGGCATTAAGAAAGCCAACAGGTGGTTTCCTGTAATTGAACCGATATTAAAGAAAAACGGAATACCGGATGACTTCAAGTACCTGGTTGTAATTGAAAGCAACTTTGACCAGCTCATATCTCCGGCCGGAGCCGTGGGCTTCTGGCAGTTCACTCAAGGGGCCGCAGAGAAGTACGGCCTCAGGGTTGATGATGAGGTTGATGAGCGCTATAACGTGGAAAAGTCAACCGAGGCAGCCTGCGAGTATCTTAAATCTGCCTATGCGCAGTTTCACAGCTGGACCCTGACGGCAGCTTCATACAATATGGGCACCTACGGAATCGCAAAGCAGCAGGAAAGACAGAAGGTTAAAAATTACTATAACCTTCTCTTGGGGGAGGAGACAGCGCGCTACGTTTCCAGAATACTTGCCGTAAAGGCAATCTTTACAAACCCTGCCCAATACGGCTACCTCATAAAAAAAGAGGACCTTTATCCTCAGCTCCAGTATGATGAAGTAATGGTCAGTTCCGACATTTCAAACCTTGCGGATTTTTCATTCCAGCACGGAATAAATTACAAGCTGCTTAAGATCTTTAACCCCTGGTTAAGGGACAATACACTGACTGTAAAAAAAGGGGCGCAGTACGTAATAAAAATTCCGAAAAAAGGGAGTGTTGAAGTAATAAAGGAAGGCTAAGACTTAAATATAAGTTCTTCAGGGCTCCTTCCATCCTGATTTCTCCTGCAAAGAAATTACAGGCAAATAAATTCTTGAAAGATGTCTGAAGCTTCTGTAATTTAACAGGCAGTAATTGACAACCATCTATTTCCAGGGAAAAACAGGTATATGAGTAAAGATTCAAAAAACGGGGGGATTTCCAGAAGGAAATTCCTTCAGGGGATGGGTTCCGGCATAATCGGAACATATGTCTTAACACCCGCAGTTTCGTCTGCCACAGAAAAACTCACGAAGAATGCTGAAAAGCTCAGGCTTACCATGCCGCTTACGATGAAGGTAAACGGAAAACAGGTCCATATCCAGGTCGAGCCCAGGACGACGCTGGCTGAAGTGCTGCGTGAGCAGCTGGGACTTACAGGGACCAAGGTGGTATGTAATAACGGCGAGTGCGGCGGATGTACAGTCCTTATGGATCAGAAGGCTGTCTATTCGTGCCACATTCTGGCCCTTGATTGCTCAGGAAAAGAAATTACGACCATAGAAGGCCTTATGAAGGCAGATAAGCTTAATCCTGTTCAGGAGGCTTTTATTGAGCATGACGGCCTCCAGTGCGGCTTCTGCACGCCGGGACAGATCATGGCAGCAGAGGCATTGCTCTTAAAGAACTCCAGGCCCACAAGGGATGAGGTCCTGGAAGGCATGTCGGGCAACATCTGCCGCTGCGCAGCATACCCGAACATAATTGAGTCTGTGCTTTCGGCAGCCGACAAGCTCAGGAATGAAAGCAGCAGCATGAAATAAATTCCAATAAGGGATAGTATTTAGAAATTTAACATAAACGTTTGATTTCCCCAAGGAGGAGCAGAGGATGTCTCGCAAAATTGTAAAGAGCAGATACTTTGGAGATGAGGGTTTAATTGAAACCGTTTCAGAAGTGCCAGCTGAAAAACATAAAGCCTGGGGACCTGATGCTGAATTAAAAGTAGTGGGTAAGCCTGTTTCACGTCTGGACGGCTACGAAAAGGTAACGGGAAAGGCAGTCTTCACCTTTGATGTCGATTTGCCAAGAATGACATATGCCAGGATACTTCGTTCAGCAGTGCCCCATGCAAAAATAAAAAATATAGATACCTCGGAAGCAGAGGATCTGCCGGGAGTACTTAAAGTACTTACCTATAAGAACTGTCCAAAAATTCCCTGGCACTGGAACACCACAGTGCTCTTTGATGAAAGAGTAAGATACCAGGGCGATGAAGTGGCCTGTGTGGCTGCAGAGTCAGAAGCAGTTGCAGAAGAGGCCTTAAGGCTCATCCGCGTGGATTATGAAGTGCTCCCCTTTGTAACTGACCCCGCGGAAGCCATGAAAAGTTCTTCCGCAAAGGTTCACGACTGGGGAAACATCATTGACGAAGGGCCTGCAGTTTACTTTAGAGGTGATGTGGAAAAAGGCTTCGGGGAATCTGATCTAACCTTTGAAGATACATACTCCACGCAGGTTGTAGTGCACAATCCTACTGAACCTCACTGCAGCGTGGCTTCGTGGGAAGGGGATAAGCTTACAGTCTGGGATTCCACACAGGCTCTTTTCGGCGTAAGGGATGCAATTGCAAAAAGCCTTTCCATGCCCTCAAGCAAGGTGCGCGTAATAAAAAAATATATGGGAGGCGGTTTCGGAGGCAAGCTTGAAGCGGGCAAATATTCTGTCATTGCAGCACTCATATCCAAAGAGATCGGACGCCCGGTAAGAATTACGATGGACAGAAAAGAGATGAACCTTTCTGTAGGCAACAGGCCCGATTCGGTTCAGAGGCTGAAGGCAGGTGCAAAAAAAGACGGAACACTTCTGGCTCTGAGCCAGTATTCCTATGGCAACGTAGGGGCGTACCCCAATGGCGCCGACTGCGGCACTCCCTTAAGGAGCCTCTACAAATGCCCGAACGTCAGGACCGAGGAATACAGTGTTCTTACAAATCTTGGGCGCTCGAGAGCCTACCGCGCTCCGGGACACGTACAGGGAACCTTTGCCTTTGAGTCGCTAATAGACGACCTGGCATACAAACTGGGAATGGATCCTCTGGAATTAAGAAAGAAAAACTTTACCGAAGTTGACCCTATATCCGGGAGGCCTTACACAAGCAAGCGCATTCTTGAGGCCTACGAACAGGGTTCAAAAGCAATAGGATGGCTTGAGAAAAGAAAACCCACAGGCTCCGAGCAGGGACGATTCAGGCGCGGGATAGGAATGGCCTCTCAGATCTGGTGGGGAGGGGGCGGACCTCCGGCATACTGCACCATAAAACTCAATCAGGACGGCAGCGCCCACGTGCTTGCCGGCACGCAGGACCTGGGGACAGGAACCTATACATTCCTGGCGCAGATTGCCTCTGAAGTGCTGGAAATACCGATTGATAAAATAGAGGTCACAATCGGCGACACAGAAACATGCCCCTATTGCGGCTTAAGCGGCGGAAGCCTTACGGCACCGAGCGTTTCACCGGCTGCGCGTGATGCGGCTGAACAGATGAAAAGCAAACTCCTCTCCGCCGGCGCGGCGCTTCTTGAGACCCCGGAGAGCAACCTGAAATATTCTTCAGGCAGGATCTCGAGGCTTGATGAGCCCGATAAAGCGCTTTCAATCAGTGAAGTCATAGGCAAGCTTCACGAGAAGGTGCTTGTTACCACGGGCGCCAGGGAGGCAAATCCTGAAGGCTATGAAATAAATTCCTTCGGAGCCCAGTTTGCCGAAGTGGAAGTGGATACAGAAACCGGTCGTGTGCGTGTCCTTAAGATCGTGGCGGCGCACGACATAGGGCGCGTCCTCAACTACAAAACGCTTCTTAATCAGTTCCACGGGGGGATCATTCAGGGCGCCTCCTATGCGCTTCTGGAAGAAAGAGTTGTGGATGAATATACGGGCAAGGTCCTTACAACAAATATTCATGACTACAAACTGCCTACTGTTAAGGATACCCCGGAAATTGAGCTCATTATTGTAAGCGACAGCGACCCCTTAATAAGCAATACCGGCGTAAAGGGAATCGGGGAGCCGGCAATTATTCCGACTGCAGGTGCAATTGCAAATGCAGTTTATAACGCCCTGGGCGTCAGAATAAAAAGCCTGCCTATTACTCCCGACAAGGTGCTCATGGCTCTAAGTGAAAAAATTTAAGCGGAGTTAATGATGAAAAATTTCAACTATATACAGCCCAAAGCTCTTAAGGAGGCCTCTGACATACTAAAGAAGAAGCCAGGGGAGGCTGTTCTTTATGCCGGGGGCACCGATGTATTGGGTCTTATGAAGTCAGGCATATTGACCCCGGAAGAGGTTGTAAACCTGAAGAGCGTTCCGGATTTGAAATATATCAGACATACACAGGGTAAAGGGCTACAGATCGGGGCACTGACAGAAATTTCTGAGATTACGGAAAGCACTCTTATTTCTGAAAAGTACGCTATCTTAAAGCAGGCGGCCCGTGAAGTAGCCTCGCCTCAGCTGAGGAACATGGCTACCCTTGGCGGTAACCTTTGCCAGCGCCCAAGGTGCTGGTACTTCAGGGAGGATTTCAACTGCCTTAGAAAAGGCGGCGATATGTGCTACGCCTTTGAAGGGCAGAACAAATATCACTGCGTAACGGGCGGCGGACCGTGCTTTATTGTGCACCCCTCCGACATGGCTGTGGCTCTCCTGGCTCTGGATGCCAGACTCACCATCTACGGCGGCAAAAAATTTAAGACTGTTCCGCTGAAGGACTTTTTTGTTCTTCCTGAAGATGACTACCGGCGCGAGAATATTCTAAAGCCCGGGGAAATTGTAACCGAAATCCTGATCCCGGAGCTTCCTGAAGGCACAAAAAGCGGCTTTGTAAAGTTCAAAGAGCGCGGCGTGTGGGATTTTGCAGTTGTAAGTGTGGGAGCAGTAATAAGAAAAGATGGTGATAAAGTCTCCCATGGGAAGCTCTCCTTTGGAGGCGTTGCTCCGATACCATGGATGGAGGAAGAGCTTAATAAAAAACTTCAGGACCTGGCTCTAAATGAGGAATCATTTACACAGCTTGCCCAGGGGATCTTAAAGAAAGCCGAAGTGCTCTCCAAAAACGCCTACAAAATTCCTCTTCTAAGGAATATTACAAAAAGGATACTGCTGGAATTAACAGCTTAGTTGATCTTTGGACTGGTGATTTTCAGTGCAGGTAATTTAAGGCGGGACCAGAAGAGTAGTCCCGCTTTCTTTTCATATATGCATCCAGCCAAATCTGTAGTTTGCCTTTTCTATAGCGCTTCACAAAAATTTGACGTAAATTAGTCTATTAAATTTATTTTTTACAAGTAAAAAGCTTACAGACTAGCTAAATTTTGATCGATTTTAGAGTTTTACATAAAGACAGCAAATCAAAGGCGCGGGCAGGATACTTCGAGACAGGGCACGGAAGGGTGGAAACACCGATCTTTATGCCCGTAGGCACACAGGGGACAGTCAAGGCGGTAAACCAGAATCTCCTGGAAGAGGATGTAAAGGCCCAGATAATCCTTGGCAACACGTACCACCTTTACTTAAGACCCGGAACTGAAATTCTCGAAAAAGCAGGCGGCCTGCACCGCTTTATGAACTGGAAGAAGCCTATTTTAACAGACAGCGGTGGTTTTCAGGTATACAGCCTTTCGGACCTGAGAAAAATGAGGCAGGACGGCGTGGAATTCAGGAGCCACCTGGACGGTTCGAAGCATTTTTTTACTCCCGAAAAGGTGATCGGGATTGAAAGAAGCATAGGTTCAGATATAATGATGCCTTTGGATGAATGTACGCCTTTCCCGTGCGATTATGAATACGCAAAGAAATCCAAAGAACTCACGTCCTGCTGGGCGGCGCTTAATAAAGAGGCCTTTGAAAAAACTGTTCCCTTCTATGGTCACGAGCAGTTCCTCTTCGGTATCATCCAGGGGAGTGTTTATAAGGATTTAAGAGAGTCTTCATCTGAAAACCTTAAGAAAATAGGTTTTGACGGTTATGCCATTGGCGGCCTTGCCGTGGGAGAGCCAACCAAGACCATGTACGATATGGTGGATTTTACAACGGACTGCATGCCCGATGACCGCCCGAGATATCTTATGGGCGTGGGGCGTCCGGAAAATATTCTTGAAGGCGTTGCGCGAGGAGTGGACATGTTTGACTGCGTTATGCCTACGCGCAATGCCAGGAACGCATATCTCTTTACGTGGAACGGAATCCTCTCTATGAGGAATGCATCTTACAGGGATGATTTTCAGCCTCCGGATAGTAACTGCAGCTGCTATACGTGCCGGAACTATACGAGGGCTTACCTCAGGCACCTGTTTGTTGCAAGGGAAATTCTTGCCCTGGAACTGGCATCAGTTCACAACCTCCATTTCTATCTTGAGCTTGTGAAGGCGGCCAGGGAAAAGATAATTGAAGGGAGTTTTACTCAGTGGAAAAGTAAGGTAATTGGTAAACTATCATTAAACATCAACAACTCAATTAAGGAGGAATAAGTGAATTTATTAATAGCAATGGCTCCTCAGGGTGCCCAGGGCGGCGGCGGAAGCATGATTTCAACACTTATCATGTTCGGTGCTATATTTGCAATTTTCTATTTCATGATCATCAGACCGCAGCAGAAAAGGGCTAAGGAACGCGAACAGCTTCTGGCTAATCTTCAGAAGGGCGATAAAATTGTTACCTCGGGCGGTATCCATGGCACAATTGAAGCCCTGGAGGAAAAGACCTGTCTGGTAAAGATCAGCGATAACGTGAAAATTAAGATTGAACGTTCTGCAATTGCTACTATATTAAAATAATTTGGACGTTTTTAGAAACGGCAAATTTAGAGAAAAGGAAATAAAATGTTCTGTTCAGTTGAAGAAGCCATTGAGGAAATCAAAAATGGCAAGGTTATTATTGTTGTAGATGATGAGGACAGGGAAAACGAAGGGGATCTGGTTTGCGCGGCTGAATTCGTTACGCCTGAGATCGTTAATTTTATGGCAAAACACGGCAGGGGGATGATCTGTGCCCCGATGACGGGAAAAAGACTTGATGAACTTGGATTGCAGTTAATGGTTGATTCCAACACTGCACTGCATGGGACTCAGTTTACCGTTACTGTCGATGCCGCTGAAGGTACAACAACAGGTATCTCGGCAAGCGACAGGGCCGTAACGATCAGGAAACTGACCGATGAAAAAGCCAAAGCTACAGATTTTGCAAGACCGGGGCATATATTTCCCTTGAGGGCCTTTGACGAGGGGGTCTTAAGACGTGCAGGCCATACGGAGGCTGTTGTCGATCTTTGCAAGCTTGCAGGCATTAAACCCGTTGGCGTGCTCTGCGAGATCTTAAACGACGACGGCACAATGGCCCGTGTACCGGACCTTGAAAAGTATGCCGGTGAGTTTAATCTCAAAATCATGACCGTAAGCGATCTGATCAAGTACCGCATTCAGAAGGATAAGCTGGTTCAGAAAGAAGCCGACGTTAAGTTCCCCGTCAAGAAGGGGCAGTTTCACCTGCACGTCTACAGAAGCCTTCTGGACAATAAGGAGCACGTGGCCCTGGTTAAAGGGAAAATTGACCCCGAGAAGCCTATACTGGTGCGTGTGCATTCTGAGTGCCTGACCGGAGACGTATTTCAGTCCTTAAGGTGCGACTGCCATGATCAGCTTCATGCTGCAATTGAAAAAATTGAGGCCGAAGGCCAGGGCGTTCTTGTCTATATGAGACAGGAAGGGCGCGGCATAGGCCTGGCAAACAAGATCAGGGCTTACGTCCTTCAGGATAACGGCCGCGATACGGTTGAAGCCAATGAGGACCTGGGCTTTAAGGCGGACCTGAGAGATTACGGCATTGGAGCACAGATACTTCTGGATCTGGGAGTTAGAAAAATGAAGCTTCTTACAAACAATCCGAAAAAGATCATTGGCTTAAAAGGCTACGGCCTTGAAATAGTTGAGAGGGTTCCTCTTGAAATTGTTCCCAATGAAAAGAACAGGAAGTATCTTCAGACCAAGCGCGATAAGCTCGGGCACCTGATAATGCTCAATGATGAACGGTTTGTTAAGTGAATCTGCTTGACACAAAGAGACTTAAAAAACAATAAGTCTCTTTTTTATTATTAAGTATCTTTATAAACAATCACCGAAAAAAGAGATGAAAGAATTAGGTATTGAAAAAAATTTTCTGGCAGTAGAAAAGAAATATTCATCGTATAAAAATTCCTTAGTTGCAATCCTGTCGGCTCCTTTCGAAAAGACTGTCAGCTACGGGCATGGAACTAAACAGGGTCCTAAGGGAATCCTGGAGGCATCGCACTATGTTGAGTTTTATGACGAGGAGATGGACCGGGAACTGGTTTTTGAAAAGGGGATCTGTACTTTATCTCCATTGGACTTTAAGGAGCTGAGCATAAAGAAATCTTTTGATTTGATTTATAAGAACGTAAAATCACTTCTCGATGACCAGAAGTTTGTTGTAACCTTAGGAGGCGAGCACTCGATTTCCATAGCCCCGATAAAAGCTCACCTGGAGAAGTACCCCGATTTAACCATACTACAGTTTGATGCCCATTCCGATTTAAGACAGAGCTACGAGGGCTCAATTCACTCGCATGCCTCGGTAATGGCAAGAGTAGCCGAGCTTACGAAGAACATTGTGCAGGTGGGTATCCGTGCACAGTCGATTGAGGAATCGTGGTTTATTAAGGAAAATAACATTAAGACGTTCTACTCCAGGGAAATCCGCCTCGGGAAATATGGCGAGGACTGGCAGAGGAGTGTCTTAGACCAGACCGGCAAAAACGTTTACATAACCTTTGACGTGGACGCCTTCGACCCGTCGTTTATGCCGGCAACCGGAACCCCGGAGCCGGGAGGACTTTTCTGGGATGAAACGATGAATCTAATCAGAATGATAGGCAAGGAAAGAAATATAGTGGGATTTGACGTCGTGGAACTGGCTCCCGTAAAGGGATCGACATCTTCAGACTTTAACACGGCAAAGCTCATCTACAAGATGCTGAACTACTCCTTCCAGAATAAGTAATTAGAAAGAATAAGACGGAGAAGAGCACTTCTCCGTCTTATTCTTTTGTAATTTCCAGTCCTTAAAGACTAATCAGCTCTTAAAGGTTACGGTTATTCAGACTTAGCGATATTTTCTCCTGGATGATGTTAGAAAACCTGCTGCCTTCAAATGCCTCAAATATCTTTTTCCTCACTGCATCAATACATATGCAGGCGGTAAAAATTCCAACAACTGATCCTACTGCCAGCGGTATAAAAAGAGGCGTATTCATGAAAAGACCGGTGTGAAAAACCTTTTTGTACAGCATACCCTGTACGTGAACATTGTCATGAATAAGATAGACTCCAAAGGTTAAGACCGAGACTGAGCCGATAAGCTTATTTAACAGGGCGTTCTTAAGGGAGATGCTTCTAAAGAACAAAAAAAGCATTACCGATGATAAAACTATGGTTACAGAATTGTACTCAAAAAGAAGATATGAAATTCCTTCCTCAAGTCCCAGGTATGTGAACATGACTTTGGATGCTAAGACAATAATGCTGATTAAAATGTAAGCCCCGATATAGTAGCCCTTTTTTAACTCGTAATTCCAATGCAGCCTTAAATAAGCCCCGATAAAATAAAGGAATACAAACTGAATAATGCTGTATCCGTTGGTCCTGTCGAGTGAGTATCCGAAAGGCAGCACAGTGGGCCATATGCTAAGCATGGCGAAGAGAATTATTAAGAGATTCAGGAACTGCCTTTTGCTTAATGCATTTATGGAAATGTTCAGAAACGGGGAGAAGATATACATTGCAATATAAACCGTTGCAAACCAGTACTGGTTTGTTAAAACAGGCAGGAATGCCCCGGCCAAATGTCTTATGCTGAAATGTTCCAGCCCAAGTCCTGTAAGAAGCAGATAAATGCCGGCCGAATAAAAAAGAACCTCAAGCCATAGCCTGATCAGCTTTTTCACCTTAAAGCGGGAAGTAACCAGGAAATAACCGCTTATTAAAACATAGCAGTTTACCGCAGCTACACTGACAGCTTCCACGGTCCAGGAGAAGAACCAGTTTACACTGAAGACTGCAGTCTGCCTGAGGGCCTCTCCGTGAAAGACAAAATGGTGAGAGACTATCATCAGCATAGCAATTATCCTTAATAACTCTATGTTATTTGCTCTGGTTTTATTCTCTCTGGTTTTATTCTCTCTGGTTTTATTCTCTGCCTGTACTGAAGCAGCGGTCATATTATACCTGAATAATTGTTATGAAAGCACTTTGCGGATCTAATTGTTCGCCGCATAAAGATCTGTCAGTAGTCCCATCGATGCGAAAATAGGGAATTTGTCAGTAAGTAAAAAGGACTTTCTTTGTGATGCCGCCCTGCAGGCGGGGAACCCGGTCTGTAAAGGGCATAAATAAGCTCAAAATGGATGCGGGCAGCTTTCAGCTCTTGTGATTTCAAGGGCAAGGGGTTATCCTAAAATAGATAGCTTATTAATAAAAGATTATATAATTTCCAGCAGGATTAG
This sequence comes from Ignavibacteriales bacterium, assembly GCA_036261625.1. Classification (GTDB taxonomy): domain Bacteria; phylum Bacteroidota; class Ignavibacteria; order Ignavibacteriales; family SURF-24; genus JAAXKN01. Next base: position 74,531 of record DATAKL010000059.1, read on the forward strand.
CTTTGGAGGTTGGCATGAAAGCTTTAGTCGGGACCTTAATTCTGCTTATAACGGCCTGCTTTTTTCTGCAGTCCTGCTCATCTTCAGAAGACGCCGGCAGAAAGACTGTGCAGGAGGGATCTGAAAATTCCGGTCGCTACGATTCGGAATTCCCGAACAGGAACTGCTCCATAGAGCTTGAAAAGATCAGCGAGAGCATTAAGCTCATTAACTCTGTGGCATACTACAGAACTGTCTATTTCAGCCCGGAGAGCCATATCGAGAAGTCCGCTCTTACGGGTGAGGTTATAAAAAAATACGGGACTCGCCTGGAATATATGGATAACACCGCCTCCGGGACGGCAACAGTAATATTCTATAACTTCAAGCGCGTGGCAGTTATGACCTGTGCGCATGTGGTTAACTTTGAGGATACTCTATATTCATACTTCAGGCTGCCCGGAGGAGGCACAGGCAAATACCTGCAGAGTGTGTCTGTAAAGGAAAGGCAGACTAACTATATAGCCGACTTTCCTGAAGACGGGGAGCTTGATATTATAAGCCTTGACAATAGTCTGGATGTTGCGATCCTCGGAATGGAGTTCAGACACGAGCCCAGGGAAAGAATATCCGTTTTTTCTTATCCCCTGGGGCAGGCAAAAGAACTGGAATGGGGGTCTTTTGTTTATATCTTTGGTTATCCGATGGGCTACAAAACTTTAACCAAAGCTCTTGTGAGCAGCCCCAACCGCGACAAGTCGGGAAGCTTTATCATTGATGCCGTATTCAACAGGGGCTTTTCTGGCGGGATCATTCTTGCCTTAAAAGGCGGCAGCCCGAACTTTGAGCTCGTAGGAATGATTAAGGCACTATTTGCAGATTATGAATATGTGATAAGACCCGAGAAGGATTACACCATAGAGCAGTACGACCCCATGGTTCCTTATACTAAAGAGCTTTATGTGGAAAGGAGGATGAATATAAAATACGGGCTTTCGAAGGCCATACCGGTTGAGTCGATAAAAAAATATTTTATAGATAATGAATCACTTTTCTCAAGCCGCGGCTATAATTTCAATGATTTTGTAAATAAAAATCTCTGAAAAAGAGAATTATAAAAAAAAATTCCCCACCGGACCTTATTTTTCCTTCAATACTTTATTTTCCCGGGGGAAAGCGGGTTCTGCCTTGCCCCGGGAAAATTTCAAAATATTTCATTTTTAAGCTCTATTAGCACTATTTCCTGTTAATGCAATCACTACTCACATGCAGTTTTCCATGAGAAAAGCCATGCGAGCTCCCGGAAAAAAAATCTAAAAAAAACTTGACTTTGCCGATAAATTTCAGTTATTTTTGCCTTCAGTGGGTAAAGGTGTGGAAAAATCCCAAACAGTGGGGAAAAATGTTTATAGGAAGCTTTACATATTCAATCGATGCAAAAGGACGTGTCAGCATCCCGGCCAAGCTGCGTAAGTACGTAAAGCCGGAGGCTAACGATACTTTTGTTATGACAAGGGGTGTGGAGCAGTGTATAGTGGTTTACCCCCTTGACCAGTGGAAAGAGCTGGTGGATCAGAAGCTTTCCACGCTAAATGAATTTGACCGTAAGGAAGCCATGTTCTTAAGGTCATTCCTACAAAGGGCTTCTGAGGACACGCTCGACTCGCAGTCGAGGCTCCTTGTACCGCAGAACCTGATTGAATATGCAGGCATTGAAAAGGAAGTCTTTATACTGGGTGCAATAAAGAAGATTGAGATCTGGAATCCGGCAGTCTACGAGAAGTATCTTTCATCTCAGCCGGAGACCTTCGAAGAGATTGCCCAGGAAGTAATGAAACCATAGAGGTGATGGAAGAAAAACATATTCCGGTATTACTAAAAGAAAGCCTGCAGTATCTGATTACAGATAAACAGGGAATTTATTTCGACGGTACGATAGGCTTCGGAGGCCACACCTCGAAATTTCTTGAAGTACTGGGCCCGGAAGCAAAAATAGCGGCAACTGAAGTAGACAAGGATGCATATAATTTCTCCAGGGCCAAATTTCAGTCTGATAAAAGAGTAAGATTATATAATACAAATTTTTCTGAGATCGATACTGTTTCAAAAATAGAGTTTATTGAGCAGTATGATGGAATTTTTGCTGACCTGGGGGTTTCATCCTTCCAGCTGGATAATCCTGAATCGGGTTTTACCTACAGAAGTGAAGGACCTCTTGATCTAAGGTTAGACAAGGCAAAACAGATCTCAGCCTCTGATGTAGTAAACAGCTTTACAGAAGAGGAGATAGCAGATATACTTTACCAGTTCGGTGAGGAGAAGAATTCAAGGAGAATTGCCCAGAGGATAGCCCTTGAGCGCTCCCAAAGAAAAATTGAATCCACTATCGATCTGGCAAAGATAATTGAGGGGCTGACGCCGTCTCAGCATTTGAACAAAACTCTTTCGCGTGTTTTCCAGGCTTTAAGAATATATGTTAACGATGAATTGGGTGTTTTAAGAGAATTTCTGATAAAGTCAGTGGAGCTGTTAAAGACAGGAGGAAACATTGTGATTTTAACTTATCACTCTTTGGAAGACAGAGTGGTAAAAGACATTTTTAAGTATGAAAGTTTATCCTGTATCTGTCCGCCTGATTTTCCCATATGTGTATGCGATAAGGTAAAAAGACTTGAAGTAATAACCAGAAAGCCTGTCGTCCCTTCACAAGAAGAAGTTGAAATAAACAGAAGATCCAGAAGCGCAAAACTAAGAGCAGCAAGAAAGGTATGAGTAAAACAAAATCCGGAAGGAAAAGACCCGTTATTATTCTGGCTCTAATATCAGCTTTTTTTGTTGCTTCAGTTGTTTTACTCTATGTTGTCCTGAAACTTGAAATTGAGAAGCTTACCAAAGAAAAGATCCGCATGGAAGAGACTTTGGAGGCTAAAAATAACGAAACCGTAATGCTTCAGGTTGAGGTGCAGAAGCTGGAGACGGAAGAAAGAATCATGCAACTGGCAGAGTCCAGACTGGGAATGGAAAAATTCTCTGAACCGAACATTATTATAGAGATTGAGAAAGACCAGATGGACGAGGTTGTGAAAGAAATTAACAGCAAATATGAATAACAACAGAGCTTTACTGGTAATATTTTTTCTCGTCGTTTTCTTTGCGGCTTTGCTCGTCAGGCTCTTTGACATTCAGATCAGAAAGCATGACGATTTTAAGTATTATGCCCAGAATCAGCAGATAGAAAAAAAGACCTTAAGAGCTGAGAGAGGATTTATTTACGACAGAAACGGCGAGCTGCTGGCTTATGACCGCAACGACGTTTCTTTTTTTGTTGATACAAGAATGGCAAAACCCAGGGACGTGGATTCCCTGGCTGCAAAATTTTCAAGAGTCTTCGGTAAGACAAAAAACTACTACAGGAAGATGATGAAGGATCCTGAGCAAAAAGTGGTATGTCTTGAAAAGAAAGCCCCTGCCGAGCTGGCAGTGAAGCTTAAGGATGTGAGAATTGACGGACTGTTCTCAAAGGAGGATCCGACCAGGGTCTATTCCTATGACAATCTGGCCTCACACATTCTGGGCTACGTGGGACCTTCATACGAAGGCATTGACGGAGTGGAAAAGTATTACAATAAAGTGCTTACCGGTCAGGATGGAAGCATGATAATTGAACGTGACGTAAGGGGAAGAATGGTAACAGTTGCAGAGGATGCAACCATTCAGCCTGTGTCCGGAGATAACCTCGTTCTTACAATTGATAAGTCTTATCAGAAGATACTCGAGGAAGAGTTAAAAAAGGGCCTGGAGCAGTATAAGAGCACTTCTGCTGTAGGAATTATTATGGATCCTAATACGGGTGAGATTCTGGCTTTGGCCAATGCGCCCGATTTTAACCCGAATAGTTACGGATCGTATCCCGATGCAGTAAGGCGCGACAGGGCCTTAACAGACACTTATGAGCCGGGAAGTACTTTTAAGTCGCTTACAATCTCGACGCTCTTCGACCAGAAGCTGATCAGGGGAACCGAAAGCGTTTTTGCCGAGAACGGGAAGTATAAGTACAAGAATGCAAATATTACCGATTCGCACAGGCTCCAGTGGCTGACCGTTAGAGAAGTAATTGAACAGTCGAGTAATATCGGCATGGCAAAGCTGATCGGAAAAATAGACGAGGATATGTTCTACAAATACCTGAGGAATTACGGCTTCGGGAATTTTTCGTTTATAGACCTGCCGGGAGAAAGCAGGGGACTACTAAAAAAGCCGGGTAATTTTAACCCGCTTACGCAGGCTTTCATGTCTTTCGGCTACGAGGTTTCGGTTACACCGATTCAGCTGACGACAGCCTATGCGGCTCTTATAAACGGAGGCACTCTTTATCAGCCGCATCTGATGAAAAGAATTATCTCAAGAAGCGGAGAGGTAAAAGAGGAGTTTACTCCAAAAGAGCTGAGAAATGTTATTTCAAAGGAGACATCGGCAAAATTAAGAAATATTCTGGTTGGTGTTATTGAGAACGGAACAGCAAAGACTGCAAAACTTGATAAGGTGACAGCCGGAGGAAAGACCGGAACTTCACAGCAGCTTGTAAATAACAGGTACTCGAGTTCAAGCTATAATTCATCTTTTATCGGGTTTTTCCCGGCCCAAAAGCCGAAGGTCCTTTGCTACATATATATGAATGCTCCCAAGGTGGGAGGCTATGGAGGACTTGTAGCAGCCCCGATATTTAAGAACGTCTGCGAAAGACTTATTTCAACAGATATCAGCCTTATTTCCGGAAGCGAAATAAAAGGCGATGATAAGGCACGGTTTGAAGAAGTTTTTACAGCCTCAGAAAAGCTCGATGGGAATAAAAAGTATTCAGACCTTCCGCAGCAGAAAAGCTATACTGCAGGAAGACCGAAACTGACGGACAAAAGCGTAATGCCCGACCTGAGCAGCTACTATTTAAGAGATGCAGCAGCTCTGCTGCTGGAAATGGGAATAAAGTACAGGGTGGCAGGAACCGGAAAGGTAGTATGGCAGAGCCTGACACCCGGAACGAAAATAAAACCGGGGCTTATGTGCCAGCTTAAATGTGAAGAAAAGAAATTAACCGGAGCAAGGATAGACTGAGATGGAATTAACAAAGCTTGTAAATAGTATTAAGGTAATCCAGCTTGCCGGGGAAGTTGAACGCAAGGATATTGAAGCCATATCCTATGACTCGAGGACGGTTAAAAAGAACACTCTCTTTGTTGCCGTAACAGGCTTCAATTTAGACGGTCACAAATATATACTTGATGCCATAAATAATGGTGCTACGGCCGTTGTTCTGGAGAATGACAACGTCATTCCAAACGACGTTTTTATTCACCGCAACGTTACAAAGATTCTTGTCAGAAACAGCCGTCGGGCCCTGGCAGAAATTTCTAATGCATTCTACAAGGAGCCCTCAAAAAAACTTCAGCTTGTAGGCATCACAGGAACCAAGGGCAAGACTACGACGTCATTTTTTCTGAAGAATATATTTGAAACAGCAGGCTTTAAGACCGGCATGATCGGAACAATTGCAAATTTTATAGCTGATAGAAGAATTTATACTAAAATGACCACGCCGGAGTCTTCCGACTTAAATCAGCTTTTTGCCCAGATGGTCTCAGAAGGATGCACGCATGCCGTCATGGAAGTTTCATCTCATTCACTGGTCCTTAACAGGGTTAAAAACTTAAGCTTCAGAGGTGCTGTTTTTACAAACATCACTTCAGATCATCTGGATTTTCATAATACATTTGAAGAATACCTGAAGGCAAAGAAGATTTTATTTGATGAACTGACGGATGAAGCCTTTGTAGTCTATAACACGGATGATGTGAGTTCTGAGACGATTATCTCGGAGACAAAGGCAAAGCCTTACTCATACGGCACAAAGGACAGTGCAGCCTTCCAGGTGAAAAATATAACATACGACCTTAACGGAACGTCATTTACAATCCGGCATAATGGTCAGGATTTTAATTTAAGAACCCGTCTTGTAGGCGAGTTTAATGCATTTAATGCAGCGGCTGCCTTTGCAATTTCCACCCTCATGGGGCTGAAAAGTGAAGACATCGTTAAAGGCATCGATACAACTGCTCAGGTTGCAGGACGGTTTGAAACAGTAAGCTATAAAAGTAAAAAAGTAATAGTAGACTACAGCCATACGGCTGACAGCCTCGAAAAAGCGCTCCTTGCAATACATAACATTACAAAGGGACAAAACCCCATTTATACTGTATTCGGCTGCGGCGGCAACCGCGACCGCACGAAAAGACCCGTTATGGGCAAGATTGCAAGCGAGTTAAGCCATGGGGTCATTGTTACCTCCGATAACCCCAGAAACGAAGAGCCGATGGAAATTATCTCTGAGATTACCAAAGGTATTGATAAAAATAACTACAGGGTGATCGAAAACAGGGAAGAAGCCATTAAAACGGCAATTGAGGAATCGGAAGATAACGCCGTTATTCTTGTTGCCGGAAAAGGCCATGAAAACTATCAGGAAATAAAAGGCGTAAGGAGCCATTTTTCCGATATTGAAATTGCTGAAAAATATTTGAAGAGTAATTAGGATTAAGAAGTAAGAAACTATAATGAGTAAGCCAAAGATTACATTAGAAGATTTGTTTAACCTGACCGGATCGGTTATTTATAACCCCGATTCATTTTCATCTTCTCTTAGTGTTTCGACAGATACAAGGACCATTAAAAAAGGCTCGGTATTTGTTGCCATCAAGGGTGAGAAAATGGACGGGCATACGTTTGTTCAGGACGCAGTAAAAAAGGGTGCCGCGGCAGTTGTTATAAATAAAAGCAGACTGAAGAATTTTGATAATATAGATGTCACCATAGTTGCGGTGAAAGATACTGCAAAGGCCTATGGTGAGCTCGGGAGAATCTGGCGCGAAAAGCTGAATGCAAAAGTAATTGCAATTACAGGCAGTAACGGAAAGACTACAACAAAAGAGATACTTTCAGGCCTGCTGGAAGAAAAATTCAGCGTCGCCAGGACGCTCTCAAATAATAACAACCATTTAGGTGTTCCGCTTACTATACTTTCAACAGATGGCAATAAGGACGCTCTGGTGCTTGAGCTTGGAACAAACCACTTCGGCGAGATCGCCTATACGGCACAGATAGCAATAGCGGATTACGCAATTATAACAAATATAGGGGAGTCGCACCTTGAATTTCTGCACGACTTAAACGGTGTGGCAGAAGAGAAGCTGGCTTTATTCCGTCAGGCACTGGAAACAGGCGCAAAGCTGTTCCTTAATACAGACGACAAACTGTTAAAGAAAAAAATAAAAGAGTTTAAGCAGGCAGTTACCTTCGGTTTCGAAGGCAGCCCTCAGGTAAAAGGCACCGTAAAGGGTGTAGACAGCCAGGGTAAGACCAGGCTCGGCATTAACTATAAGGGAAAAGAATTTGAAGTTCAGCTCCCCATCCACGGTTTAAGCAGTGCAAAGAATTTTCTTGCTGCCTCAGCTGTAGCGCTTGAAATGGGATTAAAGCCCGGTGAGATTAAAAGAGGCGCCGGAAAACTTAAAGCCGTGGATAAGCGCCTTAACGTAAAGGTTTTAGACGGCTTAGTTCTGGTGGACGATACTTATAATGCAAATCCGCTTTCAATGAAAAGTGCATTCGAGTTCCTGAACTCCTTTGACGGCAAAAGAAAAATTGCTGTCCTTGGCGATATGTTTGAGCTCGGAAGCGAAGCTCCCCAGGCGCATAAGGACCTGGCAAAGGCGGTAAAGAAATTTAAGTTAGATGAAGTTTATACGCTTGGTAAACTAATGAAGAATCTTAATGCTGAGCTTAAAAACGCTAAGCTTACAAGCCGGCATTTTAAGGACAGAAGTTCACTCTCAGAGTTTTTGGCAAATAATGATTTTGGAAAGTCGGTCATACTGGTGAAGGGATCACGCGGAATGAAAATGGAAGAGTTTGTAAAAATATTGGAAGGAAAAAAGTAAGTAAGATGTTTTATTATTTGTTAGAATATATCAACAAAGTATTTAATCCCCCGGGATTTGACCTTTTCAGGTTTTTAACCTTCAGGGCGGCTCTTGCGGCAATATCATCGCTGTTTCTGTCGCTGTATTTAGGACCGAAGCTCATTACCTATTTAAGGAAAAAGCAGATCGGCGAGGCAAAGAAAATCGACGGGCCGAAGAGCCACTGGTCAAAGGCCGGTACGCCGACGATGGGCGGAATTATAATAATTTTTTCCGTAATTGTTCCTGTCATCCTCTGGAGCGACATTAAGAGCGTTTATATAATCCTTGTTTCCGTGGGCACCCTGTGGCTTAGCGGCGTCGGGTTCCTGGACGATTACCTGAAGGTGATGAAAAAGTTTCCAAACGGACTTATAGCAAGATACAAGCTTTTAGGGCAGGTTTTAATTGGACTTGTAGTCGGCATCGCGGTCTATTTCCTGCCTGAATTCAGGGATGTCAACTCAATAACAACTATTCCTTTTTTCAAGGATACAAATTTTGATTTTTCGTATCTCTATATACCTGTAGTAGTTTTTATTATCGCTGCAACTTCCAATGCCGTCAATCTCACTGACGGGCTTGACGGCCTTGCTATCGGAAACATAATGTTCGTTATGATTGCACTTGCAGTCCTGAGCTATGTTTCCGGAAACATAATCTATGCAGACTACCTGAACATACTCTATCTTCCAGGTTCAGGTGAACTGGTCGTCTTTGTGGCAGCGGTTCTCGGGGCTTCACTCGGGTTCTTGTGGTTTAATTTTTATCCGGCCCAGATCTTCATGGGCGACACCGGAAGCCTTGCCTTAGGGGGCGCCTTCGGTATTATAATGATTCTTATAAAGAAAGAGTTTTTAATCCCGATACTTGGAGGAGTATTCTTCCTTGAGACGGTTTCAGTTATTATACAGAGACTTTATTTCAAGTATACAAAGAAGCGCTACGGCGAGGGGCGTAGAATCTTCAAGATGGCTCCAGTGCACCACCATTTCGAGATGCTCGGATGGCCGGAGCCCAAAATTGTGGTCAGATTTTATATTCTGACAATTATTTTAGCAATTTTCAGTTTAACAACATTTAAGATAAGATGACAAACCTAACGGGAAAGAAAATAAGCATTATCGGCGCCGTAAGAAGCGGACTCGGTGCTGCCAGACTGGTAAAGAATCTGGGCGGCATTCCCTTTGTAAGCGATTCGGCTCCTGAGGAGAAGATACGGAAGAACCTGGATATACTTGAAGGCGAAAATATAGCATTTGAATTCGGAGGACATTCAGACAGGGCGTTTGACTGCGAACTGATGATCACTTCCCCCGGCGTGCCTTCGGACTCAGAGGTCCTGATTGCGGCACATGAAAAAGGAATTAAGGTTGTAAGCGAGGTTGAATTTGCCTCCTGGTTCTGCAAAGGCAGAATAATTTCAATTACAGGAACAAACGGCAAGACAACCACAACAAGCCTCTCGGCCCATGTCTTGAATGAAGCGGGACTTAGGACTTACCTGGCTGGAAACATAGGCATCGCATTCTCAGACATTGTCTTAAGCGTAAAGGAAGATGAATGCGTGGCACTTGAGACCTCGAGTTTTCAGCTGGATCACGTGGAAAGTTTTAAGCCTTATATATCAACTATACTTAATATTACGCCGGATCACCTGGACCGTTACGGCCACAGCCTGGAGAACTACATTAACTCTAAACTGAATGTATTTAAGAATCAGGATGAACAGGACTTTCTGATACTGAATGCCGACGACGAAAGAACACCCGGTGAGATCACTAACAGCAAAGTAAACAGGTTTTACTTTTCTGTCAGCAAAAAAGTTCAAAACGGCGCTTCCCTTGAAGACGGCAAGATGGTCTTCAGGCGCAATGGTGCTGAAGAATTCTCAATCGGAATAAATGAATTCAGCCTTGTAGGCGAGCATAACTATCAGAACGCAATGGCTGTAATTATAATGGCAAAGATCTTAAATCTTGATAACGGAAAGATAAAGAGTGCCCTCGGAAATTTCCCCGGCGTTGAACACCGCCTGGAATTTGTGCGTGAGCTTGACGGCGTAAAGTATATAAACGATTCCAAGGCTACAAATGTCGATTCAGTCTGGTATGCCTTAAGAAGCTTTGAGGACCCGATTTTCCTCATCTTAGGGGGAAAGGATAAGGGTAACGACTACAACCAGATAAAAGACCTTGTAGTAAAGAAGGTAAAAAAGATTTATGCCATCGGAAGTTCAGCCGATAAGGTATTTAACTTCTTCCATAGCTTTGTAAAAGTGGAAGTAAAGAAGTCTCTGGAAGAGTGTGTCTCTACGGCAAGCAGCGAGGCAAGGGAACATGACATTGTGCTCCTTTCGCCTGCATGCGCTAGCTTTGATATGTTTAATGATTATGAACACAGAGGAAGAGTTTTTAAGGAAGCAGTTAACAAATTATGAATCTGAAACTATTAAGCAGAATATTCTATATCTCGATTCTGGTCCTGATGATTGTAGGCTCGGCTCTGGTCTTAAGTGCCAGCAGCGCCTACAGCGCCTTAAGGTTTCATGACAATCTCTATAAGCTGTTTTCTGCCCATATAATAAGGGTTGTTCTTGCAATTGGTGCTCTTGTTACTTTTTCTGTAATCCCGTACGAAAAATATAAGCTTTACAGCAAAAAAATTATAATCGGGGCTGCAGGGCTTCTTCTTCTGACGCTTTTTATTGCTCCTAACGTTAAAGGCGCAGGCAGGTGGATCAACCTGGGGCTGTTTTCATTCCAGCCCTCCGAGGTAGCCAAGTTTATGCTTATTGTACACCTGGCTTACCTGATCGAGGCCAAGGGGGAAGAGTTAAAGGATTACAGACAGGGATTTAAGTATCCCCTGATCTGGATAGTGATAATTGCAGGACTCATTTTTGTTCAGCCGAATGTAAGTACAAGTCTTGTTGTGGCAACGATTGCATTTACGCTTTTGTTTGTAGGCGGGGCAAAGATTACTCACATAATTTCGACCGTCGGGGCTGCAGGAGTTGCAGCAGGCTGTTTTATGATGATGTTTCATCATTCGAGGCAGAGAATTCTGACCTTTATCAACAGCATGGGTTCCGGAAGCGAAATTAACATACAGGTTGCACAGGGAAAAATAGCCTTGGGGAGCGGGGGATTGCTGGGCCTGGGTTTAGGGCAGAGCCGTCAGAGCAACTTGTTTCTGCCTGAGGCATACGGAGACTTTATTTTTTCGATTCTGGGCGAGGAGTTAGGGTTTATTGGAGTTTTGGCAATACTCCTGATCTATCTTGTTATTTTCTTTGCCGGCATAATTATAGCAAAGAATGCAAAGGACAAGTTCGGCCAGCTTCTGGCATTCGGAATAAGTTTTACAATTATTATAAGCGCCTTTATAAATGCCGCTGTAGTTACAGGAATATTCCCGACAACCGGAATTCCGCTTCCCTTTATAAGCTATGGCGGAACATCCATTATATTCATGTGCGGGGCAGCCGGTGTAATTGTCAACATAGCGGTCAGGTCGCACAAGTTTAAGTTATCTAATGCAGCGGCAGTTAAGTAAAACAATGAAGAAAACAGAAACAAAATATCGTTTTTTATTCGCCGGAGGAGGCACCGGCGGGCATTTGTTTCCGGCTGTTGCTGTTGCTGAGAAAATCAAGATGCTTAAGCCCGAGGCAGAGATCCTCTTCGTAGGCACAAAGGCAAAGATTGAGTCACAGGTTGTGCCAAAACTGGGCTACAATTTTAAGACGATATGGATCAAAGGGGTGGCCCGCAGGATGGATCTTCAGAATCTGCTGTTTCCCGTGAAGCTTGTGGTTTCGCTTTTTCAGTCGCTCTGGATCAGCATACGCTTTAAGCCCAGGGTTGCAATAGGCTCGGGAGGGTATGTTTCAGGTCCTGCCGTCTGGGGAGCTTCAGTCATGGGTGCTAAAGTAATCATACTTGAGCAGAACAGCTACCCCGGAATAACCACGAGGCTGCTGGAAAAGAAGGCAAGTCAGGTCCACTTAAGCTTTGAGGATTCGAAAAAGTACTTAAAGGACAAACGGAAGCTTTTTGTGACAGGAAACCCGGTGCGCTCGAGTCTCAGCCTGGAAGAAAAGTCCAAGGCTCTTAAAAAGTTTAATCTTTCTGAAAGTAAAAAGACAGTTCTGGTCTTAGGCGGAAGCCTGGGGGCCAGAACGGTAAATGAAGCAGTGGCAAAATCAATTCCGGCACTGATGGAAAATGGTATTCAGGTAATCTGGCAGACGGGAAAGAACTATTACGAGACTTACAGGAATCTTGAAAGTGCACAGGTCTGGATAAACCCGTTCATTGAGGATATGGGGGCTGCATTTTCAGCCTGCGACTTATTGATCTCAAGGGCCGGGGCTACAACTATTGCAGAGATTACGATGCTCGGTATACCGACAATATTTGTTCCGTCGCCGAACGTGGCGGCAAACCATCAGTACTTAAATGCAAAAAGCCTTTCTGATAAGGATGCTGCAATACTCGTAGCCGACAGCAAGGCTTCTATGGAGCTTGAGGGGATGGTTCTCGGGGTAATTTTTGACAGACCGAGACTCGAAGAACTCTCAAGGAATATAAAACTCTTTGCTAAACCGGAGGCCGCCTTAACGGTAGCCCAAAATGCAATAAAGCTTGCGGAGTCTTTATGACAACAGCAACTGCAGGAAAAAGAAGGATTTTTAAGTATAATCTTTCGTTTTATTATCAGTCGACAATAATTTATTTTGTTGCTTTTCTTCTTTATGTATTCATAAAGGGGGTCTTCATGGAGGATTCCTTTAAGATGATACTTAAAGACCCTGTAATATACTTTTTTATACTGATCGTTCTGATTGCCCTTATAAGCCTTTTGTACAACCTGTATCTGAACAGGCACATTGAAATAAGAAGCGATGAGCTCGTAATAAAAAAGGGAAGCAGGACAAGAGTAGTGAAATTTTCAGACATAGTGAGCATCAAGCAGGCTAAGGAAAGAAGGCATTCAAGAGTTAAATCTTTAAGAATTATAAGAATTAAAATAAAAAACAGAAGGCTTCCACTGATTATAATCCCTTATGATTATGAGAACAAGATTGAATTGATAGAAGCCATGAAAGAGTTAAGAAATAATTTCGGAAGTAAAGGTAATGTTTAAGAATATCAAGAAAGTGCATTTTGTAGGAATTGGCGGAATAGGTATGAGCGGAATTGCTGAAATTCTGCTGAACCGGGGTTTTCAGATCTCAGGAAGTGACAGAGCTTTGACCGATATAACAGAGAGATTAAGAAGCCTTGGAGTTGAAATATATGAAGGTCATTCGGCAGATAACCTGAAGGACGTGGATGTCCTTGTCTATTCATCTGCCGTAAACATAGATAACCCAGAGGTTGCCTCGGCAATTGAACGGAAAATACCGATCATCAAGCGCTCCGAAATGCTGGCCGAATGCATGAGAATGCAGTACGGAATTGGCATTGCAGGCACGCACGGCAAGACCACCACGACTTCAATGGTGGGACTCGTTCTGACCGAAGGGGGGATTGACCCTACCATTATCGTAGGCGGAAAGTTAAGCAGCCTGGGCGGCACAAATGCAAGACTCGGTAAAGGTGAATATATTGTGGTTGAAGCAGATGAGTTCGACAGGACTTTCCTGAAGCTGACACCGACAATTGCCGCTTTGACTACTCTGGAAAAGGAACACCTGGATACATATAAGGATCTGGACGACATAAAACAGGCGTTTGTGGAGTTTGCCAACAAAGTTCCTTTCTACGGATTTGTCGTACTCTGCATGGATGAACCGGCTCTGCAGGACATACTGCCGCTCATAAATAAAAAGGTCTTTACATACGGCATTACATCGCAGGCAGACATCCGTGCAATTGATATAAGGCATAATGAATACTCCAGCACCTACAATGTGAAGTATAAGGGCAAGATGCTCGGTGAAATAAAGCTGAATATTCCGGGCCTTCATAACATTAAGAATTCCCTGGTTGCTGTTACCATTGCAACTGAGCTGGGAATAGATTTTAAGACTATACAGAAGTCGCTCGAATCCTTTACCGGCGTTTACAGAAGATTTGAGACAAAGTATAACAAGGAGCTTCTTGTAATTGATGACTATGCACATCACCCGACAGAGGTAAATGCAACGCTCTCGGGCGTACGTTCAGGGTGGGACAGAAGGCTCATAGCTGTTTTCCAGCCGCATCTTTTTACAAGAACCAGGGACTTTGCAGAGGAATTCGGCCGCTCTTTCCTGAACTCGGACATTTTCATATGCACCGATGTTTATCCGGCAAGAGAAAAGCCGATTGAAGGTATTACAGGGGAAATAATAGCCCAGGCTGCCAAGAAATTCGGTCATAAGAATGTCGTTTATGTTCAGGACAAGGAAGAGATACCTGAAGTGCTTATGAACATGAGGAAAGAAGGCGACATAATTGTTACCATGGGCGCCGGCGACATATGGAAGTACGGCGAGAAGTTCATCAGTCTGTTAAACCGAAAGTAACTTCCGGACGAAGAAGCTTTAAGAAGATGAAAACCAAAAGTAAGCTTACCGGAATACTGATTTTTGCTGTGCTCATGCTTGGAACCGTCTATGTATCGGTTACAGGTAAGAAAGGTGTAAAAAATAATGTGGAAAAGATAGAAATTTTTGGAAATCGCTTTTTATCTACGCAAGAATATTTTAATTTTGCTAGGTTAAATAAAATTTCTGATTACAAATTCTTATCTTTACCAATTATAAAATCAAGATTGCAGAAGCATCCCTATGTTGCAAAAGCAGAAGTGAAGTTCAAGGATGCAAACACGGTGGTTGTCAGTCTGACGGAAAGAAAATTTGAAGCTCTTTTACTTGAAGATGACGGTCAGTTTCTCCTGACAGATGATTTTATGGTTATACCAGTTTTCCCGTATACAAAGAATATTGATCTTCCGGTAGTTGAGAATGCTCTTCCTGGTTCGAAAGTAAGGCCTTTAAGAGAACTGAAGAATGAAGATACGAAGGCGGCTTTCAGGATAATTGAGTCGGCAAAAATGCTGAGTCCCGATCTTTACCAGAGTATTTCGGACGTCGACCTGAGGAAGGGGAAGGAGATAGTCTTAAGGATGCGCGGCCGGGACTTTCAGGTGATACTCGGAAGAGGAAATGAAGCTTCAAAGATGGTATACTTCAGCAAAATTTGGGAAAAACTTAATAAAGCCGGTCAGCCGCTCGACAGCTTTATCAATTACGTGGATCTGAGGTTTGATAAATTAATTTATTTAGGTACGACAAACTTAGCTGCCGAAGCAAAAGGTGACAAAGAAGCAAAAGGTGACAAAGGATGAGGAAAAATATTATAGCCGGTCTTGATTTGGGGACAACAAAAGTTGGTGCAATTATTGCCGAAAAGTCGGAGAACAACATCGACATTCTGGGTTTCGGTGTGGCTCCTTCCGAAGGGCTCAACCGTGGACTTGTAGCCAACATAGCCAAGACTGCCGATGCAATCAAGGCAGCCATGGATGTCGCCAGCAACAGGGCAGGAATTGATCTGAGGATCCTCAACGTGGGAGTCGCCGGAGAACACATTACAAGTTTGCGCCATAGAAATTATGTGACAATTAACAGCCCGGAAAGGGAAATTACCCAGGAAGACTTAAGCAGGCTAGATGCCGACGTGAGGACCATAAGGATCCCATCGGACCGTCAGATACTGCACATAATTCCCGAGGAGTTCTCAATTGATCATCAGGGGGGCATTGAAAATCCGATAGGCATGTGCGGCTCGCGTCTTGAGGCGGTCAATCACATTGTTCTGGCTTCAATTCCGGCAATACAGAACATCAAGCGCTCGGTCGAACGTGCCGGTTACACTGTTCAGGATTATATTCTTCAGCCGATTGCCTCGAGTTCATCGGTCCTGGAGGAAAATGAAAAGGATCTGGGAGTCGTTCTCATTGATATCGGGGGCGGAACCACAGACATAGCGGTTTTCCACAAGAAAACCATCAAGCATACAAAAGTTATTGGAGTTGCCGGCAATCAGGTGACAAATGATATTCGTGAAGCCCTGGGCATAGTGACTGAGGATGCCGAACGCTTAAAGAAAGAATACGGCTATGCAACCGAAAGCTCCATAATAAAGGACGAGGATATTTATATCCGCGGCGTCGGCGCCAGGGGCAACGTCAAGATACCTGTAAGCCTCCTTACGCAGATCATCAGCGTAAGAATGAGGGAACTCTTTGCACTTATAGACAATGAAATAAGGCATACGGGCTTTAAGAACAAGATCAAGGCAGGCATTGTTCTTACCGGCGGCGGATCGCTCTTAAAAGGGTGTACAGAACTTGCCGAGGAGGTTTTCGGCCTGCCGACCAGAATAGGCGTTCCGCAGGACTTGGGCAAGGGCCTTTCAGCAGAAATTGAAAGTCCGGAATTTGCAACTTTAGCAGGACTGATCCGCGGGGTACCCGGGACAGGTTCGAGCGAAAGTGCTGCTGCGGCAGTTAAGATAAAGAAAAGCAAAGACAAAAGTGCAGTTTTCGATATATTCAAGAAAGTACGCGAGTTTTTTGACGAGTTATAAAAACCACAACAAGGAGGAAGTTTATGTCATTTTTTGCAACATTGGATCGCGAAAATCCTATGTCGGCACAGCTGAAAGTAGTTGGTGTTGGCGGGGGCGGCTGTAATGCAGTTGAAAGTATGATCAACAGAGGGTTATCGGGAGTTGAGTACATAGTTGTCAATACAGATGCCCAGGTGCTCATTAAAAACACGGCTACGCACAAGATCCAGGTTGGCACAAGCGTTACACGCGGCCTTGGGGCCGGAGCCGATCCCAATGTAGGCAAGAAGGCTGTTGAAGAGGACCGCGAAAAGCTGACCAAGATTTTAGAAGGCAGCGATATGGTCTTTATTACTGCCGGTATGGGCGGCGGTACAGGCACCGGCGGAGCCCCTATAGTTGCCTCAATTGCAAAGAGCTTAGGCGCACTGGTAGTTGGAATTGTTACAAAACCCTTCAGATGGGAAGGCAAGAAAAGAATGATGAATGCCGAGCAGGGCATTCAGGAATTAAGACAGTATGTAGACAGCCTTATAGTCATTCCGAATGAAAGGCTCTTAAATATTCTGGATCCTTCTATTAGCGCCAATCAGGCCTTCGACAAGCCGAATGAAGTGCTCTATGAGGCTACACGCGGAATCGCCGATATCATTACGATCGGAGGCATTATTAACGTTGACTTTGCCGACGTGCGCTCGGTCATGAGCCAGAGCGGTGAGGCCCTGATGGGCTGCGGCATTGCAAGCGGTGAAAACCGTGCCATCGAGGCTGCTCAGAAAGCCATTTCAAGCCCGCTTCTTGAAGGCGTAAGCATCAAGGGCGCAAAGAACATACTTCTTAACGTTACCGGATCAAGCTCTCTTACAATGCGTGAGATCGATGAGGGCAATAAGGTTATCTATGATGCTGCAGGAGAGGAAGCTAACGTAATCTTCGGCTGGGTAAATAAGGAAGAAATGAATGAATACGTTTCCTATACCGTTATTGCTACCGGCTTCGACAGCCAGAGAAAACAGAAGGAAACAGTTCCGCAGGCCCAAAAGCCTCAGGCTAACCCCTCATTTTCATTCGGCGGATACTCCAGACAGGAAGCTGATCAGAATGAGTTCAAGTTCGGCAAGAGCGAAGACCTGGATATCCCGACCATATTCCGTGTAAAGGGCTCTAGAAGTGTGGCTCTGCCTGAAGAAGATCAGGCTCCTCAGAGCGGCTTTACAATCGATAAGATAGCAAACTATCAGCCTGAAGATAAAAGAAAACAGGCCGATGACGACAGAGATGATGATGAAAGCTCATCCTTCTTAAGAATGATGATGGACTAAAATCAATTAAAAATTAAAAAGGAAAAATTAAAAAGTAGAAAACATTATACAGAATTAAAAAAAGGCTGGCTGGGATTTCTCCTTGTTGTGGTGACAAAGAAAAAGCGAAAAATGACTCTTCCAATTCGCTGAAAAAGAAATCTGGCAGCCTTTTTTTATTTTAAAGATTCTTTTTTCTCCCGATTCCCAGTGATCTTTTTCCTGAAGAGCAGAAAAAGAAGTACAAGGCCTGCAAGTACGGCAGAGATTAAGACAGTGTGATGCTCAACGCTTTGAAGCATAACCTCCCACTTATCACCGAAGAAATATCCGATGGAAAGAAATCCGGCTGCCCAGATAAATGCCCCCAGATATGCAAAAAGGGCAAATTCCCAGAGCTCGAGCTTACTCGTGCCGGCAATTATGGCAAAAATATGTCTTATGCCCGGAATAAAGTACCCTATAAGCAAAGCCCAGCGCCCCACGCGCTCAAACCAGTTATGGGCTTTTGTGAGTTTTTCTTCTGTAATATGCACATAGCGCCCGTATTTGTGCAGAACATAAAGCCCGAAGGTGCGCCCAATGGTGTAGCTTAATGTAATGCCGAAGACGCTGCCCAGGTAAGCTGAAAGAAAAGCAGGAACAAGTTCCAGGTCACCCTTATAAACCAGAAATCCTGTCAGCGTAAGAAGTGTCTCGTCAGGAACAGGCAGGCCAACAATACCAAGAACAAGCAGAATAAAAATACCCCCGTAGCCGTACTGGCTGATCCAATATTCTATATTTCCCATTAACTCCCCGGAAGTCCCCCAAGAAAAAAATTATTTGTTAAACTTAAAGCAGTACACTTTAATATCAGGCGAATTATACTGTCTTAAGAGTATAAAGTCAGCCGACCTGTCATCATAAGTCTTATAGACAAAGTATTTCCTGTAATTAGAGTAGAAATACTGCCGCCCTGAAGAATCTGCCGATGCCAGAAGTGTTCTGGCAATTGTACCATTCCAGTCACGGTTATGTGAAGAAACAAGCCAGACGGTCTTATGAGTCCTCACAACAGGCCCCAGGAGCACCCGGATGCTGTCCGGATTCATCTGAGGCTCGGAAGGATCGAACGGAAATAAAACGGCGTCCCTTTTTTTTGAATAATACTCATACATGAACCTGCAGACGCCTGCATTAAAGACTATAACGTCACCTTTTTTCGTATTGCTATCCAGGTAAGCCACAGCCTCGCGCCACTGCTCCTTGTTTGTCGTGGTGAGCTCATTTGCCCAGTTAAAAACCGACAAGCCAAAAATAAGAACAAGAAGTGACATTTTCACGACTTTGGAGGGGATATTATTCAGCCCTTTGCCGGCCAGGAGTATAAAGGCTGCCGAGGAGGCGACCGTATACTTTACCATAAAAATAGGGGAAAGGAACTGAGAAATAACAAATGGCAGTATTACCGGAACAGACAGCCAGATGAAAAGGAAGAAGGCTTCATTGACATTTACAACCGAGAGCCTGTATTCAACGTCTTCAAATTCGCCGGCAAACTTTCCCTGGGGATTAATCTTTATGACCCTGGAAATAAAGATAATGGAAAGAACTACAAGCGGAACCATTATTACCGAGAGCATGAAACTTCCGGAGTATTCGACCAAAGTTTCCGGAAGCTGCAGAAGCGTGGCCCTGGGAATCCAGAGTATCTTCTGCGCCAGGAGAAACTGCCTGTAGAAAATGAAAAACCAGGGCATGAACAGAAAAGCCGTGGCGAAGGCTGAAGTAAGAAACGGGAAAAGATTCTCCTTAAATTTCCTCTTTGAATAAAATGCCATCGAGAAAAAGTAAAAATACTCTGCTGAGAGAATAAAATAGCTGTAGACGTGTGTATGAAGAAGAAGCACATTTACTGCAGTATAGAATATCCATAAGGCTTTGCTATTCGAACCAAGAGCCCTGAGGAAAAGGTACATGGAAACAATTGCAAGGAGGCTTAAAAGGGCATACATTCTTGCCTCCTGGCTTGCTTCAATGTTAATGTTTGATAATGCTAAAAGAAAAGAGGCGACAAGCGCGGTTTTTGCATTGAAGATATACTTTGCAAGCAGAAAAAAATAATATATGGAAAGTGTGCCGAATAAAACTGAAAGTGCCCTTACGGAAGTCTCGCCATAGCCGAAAAGTAGGGTCCAGAGGTGAAGCAGAAAATAGTACAGAGGAGGATGAAAGTCACGTGAGGTCTGCCTGATTATTTCACCAAAGGACATCTGAGCAAGCCTGACCGAGTAAACCTCGTCAAAAGTCAGACTTTCTGCCCCGACATATAAAAACCTTAATGCAAATCCAAGAATAACGACTAACGGCAGCAAAATCTTATAGGTCTCAGGTACAATAGTTTTTGCCGGCTGTAAGGTACGTAATACATCTTTCTTAATCATTTAACTTCGAGTTTCTCTCTCTGTTTATATTCAATCCTGCCTCTTTTTCGCAATACCTGTCTTTAAGTTAATATAATTAAAAAAAATCACCCATTGCAATCAAAAATTTAGCTTCTACGGTGCCTGCGAAGGAGGAAAAATATTAGCCTTTAACCTTCAGGAAGAATTATGAAGTGGGAGAAAGTGAACAATAAACCTCAGGTACTGTATAGATTTATATACAGGCACGTCCTGAAGACGGCAAAAAGCGTGAAAATAAGCCGAATTATTCTGGCATTTGAGTTGTTATAAAGAAAGAAAAGGAACACAATTCGGGGTCTAAAATGAAACTTATAAAATATTTAACGGTAATTTTTACGGCTGTCTATGCGTTCTTACTTACAGGATGCGACATAACCGATCACAACCCTCACGACAGCGCGCCTCTTACGCCGCCGACGGGAGTCTACTCCGTAAATGGCGACAACAGGGTGGATATTTACTGGGACTTAAGCCGCAACCAGAATGTTTCGGGCTATAACGTTTATTACAGCTATTCCTATGACGGCAAGTATACGCTACTGGGATCTACACAGTCGGATCACTTTATTGATGAGGGTGCAAAAAACGGCGATACGTACTTCTATGCGGTTACGTCATACGACTACGACGGAAATGAAAGCGATCTGAGCCGTGAATCTGTGCAGAATACCCCCCGCCCTGAAGGTTTTAACCAGGTGATTTTTGATTACAGGAATTATCCTAATACTTCAGGCTATGAGTTTTCATCTGAGTTGATACTCCCTTACGACAGCAAAAATACGGACTTCTTCTTTGAAAACTATCAGGGTAAGTTTTACCTGGATGTATGGGATGATTCGGATATAATGGATCTGGGTGCTACGAGAGACATTTACGACATACAGACGGCTCCTTCAACCGGATGGTCCGGTACAAAGGACGCTGAGGCAATCGTGGGTCATACATACGTAATCTGGACATTTGACAACCATTTTGCAAAGGTAAGAATAAGTAATATTACAAACGAGCGCGTTACATTTGACTGGGCTTATCAGACAGTGGAAGGAAATAAACTCCTGAAAGAGTCCTCAGGTGAAAGAAAATCTCTCAGCTATGATGAATCTTTACACAAAAGGCCGCTTAAGAAGTGAAGCCTTCAGCCTGGCTCAAGTAAGAATGAAAAAAAGAGTGTTAAACTGCTATTATGGAGTAAGTGAGTGGAAAAAGCATACTTTTTAGTATGCTTTTTCTGTTTTTGCTGTTTATATTTGGATTGATGTTTAATTTTAATGCAATTTTTAATGATACGGAAGTCTTTTTATATAATTCTTTCCTTTAGTATCTGGATAGCATTATGTGAAGTTTTGTATCCCCAGTCTTTTAATCCCAAAGGACAACTCAAGGACCAAAAGCTTACAGGTGACGTCCCCAGGGTCATATTCAGTAAAATTGAAGAAGGGTTCTCATTCCGGGATATCAAGAAATTTTCTGATAATATCAGCTCCCAGACCTATTTAAGCTTACCGAATGGTATTACCGGCTATTATAGTGCTACACAGGTGTTTTACATTCTTCAGGATTTTTCCCGTATCTATAAACCTGTAAGTTTCAGATTCCTGACCGTAAACGACAGGACAGACAACCCGTATGCCTCAGGCTACTACAGGTATGAATCGAAGGGCGTAAGGGGAACAGCACAGGTATATATCTCATTAAAGCTATTTGGAAACAGCTGGAAGATTTCCCAGATTACGATTAACTGATGCCAGGCAAATATAAAAAAATATTGGATAAGTACTTCCGGAAGGGGAGTAAAAAGTATTTCTCGGTCTTTTATCTGTCTGCCTTTTTAATTCTTGTAACGGGCATTGTCTCGCCCATAATGCTTGAACAAAGGCAGAATAATTGGGAGAAGGAATTAAACAGATTACTTTCCTCGATAGATAACTCGGTAAATTCAAGTCTGAAGGCTGAGGAAAACCTTGTCCTCAAAAAAAGCGCTGAGGTAAAGAGCCTCATAAGAGGCAGTTCACAGAATGGGAAACTGCGTTCTCAGGAACTTATTGAAGCATTTAGCCGAAAGGATTTTGAAGGCTATTCGGTTGAAGTTTTCGACACCCATGAAACCTTAAGTGCCTGGACAGATGAAATTGCAATTCCGCAGGAAAGGTTCTTTCCGCTTTTCTTCGATCCGGGTGAAGTTCATTTCTTCAGATCCGGACTCTACACCTACCTGACAGTTAAGGATACCATTAGGCTTCACGGCCGCACATATTACGAGTCGGTCAGCCTCCCGGTTGAAAAGTACTACAGCATTCAGAATGATTATTATAAAAGGGTAAGCCTGAGGGATAAATTTACCAGCGATTACATGACTCCCTTTGAGATAGAGTACTCTCCTGTTGCGCATAAGAGTCTTGACGGGAGGAAATATTCCATTATAATAAACAATAACAAAGATCATCAGATTGCTGTTGTTACATTTCTAAAGCCTGCCCGGGATGAAAGCCAGGCCAATCTGAAGGACTTCTTTATAGATCTTCAGTCCATACTTGCAGTTACAGGTCTTATCGGGCTTCTCATGGGCTTTTATAATGAGCTTAGGGGGTTAAAAAGCAGGATCTTAAAAAGCTCCGTACTCATAATGTTTACGGTTGCCGTAAGGTTTGCACTGTTCTTTCTGGAAATTCCCGCCAAATTTTTTGAAGGGCCCCTGACCAATGCCTCATACTTTGCATCTTCCTTCGGTCTTGGGATCGTAAAGTCTCCGCTGGAGTTTTTCATAACAGTCGTTTTTGCCCTGTTCATATGCGTAAACGTTTATGAGAATGTTGCCTCATACGTAAAAGTCGGCGGGGAAAAGGAGAAGAATAATATCTTCTTATTTGTCATACTTACGGCACTGTCTGTTCTCCTGTACCTGATTTTCCTGCGCGGCCTGGGGGCTTCAATAAGAAGTGTTATTTTTGATTCCTCTTTGAGGTACTTCAAAGAGCCGGGTCTTGTTCCAAACTATCCGGCCGTCTTAATGCAGCTGAATGTTCTTATCTTAGGGACCGGTTCTGTTCTTGTAGCCATATCGATACTGCTCACCTTATTTTACTACATCCCCTCAAAAGGAAAGCCCGATGTAAAGAAGAGCATTCTTGTGGTGTTCATAGTTTTTCAGATTGCGGGAATAGTTTACGACCTTACGCAGCACGAACCGCAGGGCACGCCTTTGATCAGAATTCTTTTCGTGAGCTTTACTTTTTTACTGGCTTACAAGATTTATTTTGAAGAGGGCAAGATTCTCTATAATTACGTATATTTTGCCCTCGTATCCTCAGTTGTAACTATTAGCCTGCTGAACTTCTATAACTCTCTGCTGGAAAAAGAATCCCTGAAAACCTCAGCAATCGAGCTGACAAGAGCAAGCGACGAATGGCTTGAATTCCTCGTCCGTGAAGCCCTTATAAATGCTACAAGAAGTGACGAGACAGTTAAGGCCTTAAAAGAGCAGGGGACAAACTTTGAGACTGCGGCTTTTATGATCTGGTCGCAGAGTTCACTCCAGAAGGAAGCAATGCGCTCCTCTGTTACGCTCCTCGACAGGGATAAAAGGCTCCTGGGCAGTTTCGGCGTCGATATGGATCCGATGTACCGCGTAACGCCTATGGTGCTTAATTACGAGGGGGAGGATATGCAGATTTTTAACAACTACCGCCCTGAAGGTCTCGACGGGAAGATAATCTCGGGCGTCATACCAATAAAGGAAGACAACGTGCTTCTGGGCTATGTGGCGGCTTCAGTTCTTTTTAACCCGAATAATTACAAGGTCAGCAGCCTGCCGCCTTTTCTTGCTTCTAACTATAGTTCTTCAAATTCAACCGTAAACTTTGACAAGCTGAAGGTCTTTGAATTTGAAAACGACAGGCTGATAAATGTTTACGGTGATATTACTCCTGCCGATACATATACAAAAAGCATTCTTTTAACGAGTCCTGAGGAAAGGGAAGCCTGGACGACACTGAAAGTGGATGATGAGAATTATACCACGTATATACTAAGGGAGGTCAAGGGGGATAATTTAAGGACCATTGCCCTTCTCCTGAGAGAAAAGAACTTCTCCTGGAGCCTGTATAACTTTTTCAAAGTATTTTTCATCCATTCAATTTTTATAATCATAATGCTCCTTGTCCTCTACGGCGTGCAGATCAGGAAGTCGGGCCTTATCGGGTACACATTCAGGACGCAGCTCTTGGCGGCATTTCTTTTTATATCGCTGCTGCCGCTTCTTTTTATGGCCTTCTACAACCGGAACCTGACTGAGGAGAAAAACCGGGATCTGATACTGCAGAAGCTGGGTCAGAATACATTCAACATTGAAAGCTACGTCAGGATGCACCTTAATGCCGAGAAGAACAAGCCTCTTAACTTAATTCTTTCTGAGGCTTCAAGGGATCTTAATCTCGATTTTTCACTTTTCCTGGGCAACCGGCAGACCTTCAGTACGCGTGAGGAATATTTCAGGGCGGGACTTCTGCCTGAGGTGATGAACCCTGTTGCATACAGCAAGCTTTATTTCCAGGGCTACACTAAATACGATATGACCGAAAAGGTGGAGAATTATAAATACAACTCCATTTTTACCAGGGTTAACTTTCAGGGACGGGAATATGTCCTTAAGGTAAGCGACATGTTCAGCAGGATATCGCTGCCGATTACAGGCGAGGAAGTGGATATATTCTTATTCGGAAGCTATTTCTTTGCTACCATTCTTGTTATTTTTATCAGTACGCTTCTGGCCAACAGAATCTCTTCTCCCATAAGGGGACTTACCCGTGCAACAATTTCAGTTGCAGGCGGGGATCTTAATTTTGAGGTAAAGAATAAGCAGAAAGGTGAGATCAAGGACCTTGTAAACGGCTTTAATTCAATGATCAAGGAGCTTAAGCGCAGCCAGACAGAGCTAGCCCAAATGGAAAGGGAATCGGCCTGGAAAGAGATGGCCCGGCAGGTGGCTCATGAAATAAAGAACCCGCTTACACCAATGAAACTGGCCGTTCAGCAGCTGATGATAGCATACAGGGACAAGTCCCCGAAATTTGATGCCATTTTTG
The DNA here is from genome assembly GCA_036261625.1 of Ignavibacteriales bacterium. GTDB lineage: Bacteria > Bacteroidota > Ignavibacteria > Ignavibacteriales > SURF-24 > JAAXKN01. The sequence goes on from DATAKL010000059.1 coordinate 99,918, forward strand.
ACAAGGTGTCCAAGACAATTATTAACCAGATTGATACTCTGAGCAATATTGCCTCTGAGTTCTCAGGCTTTGCAAGAATGCCCAACCTCAAAATGGAACGGGTGGACCTGTCCATGGTAATTCAGGAGGCCTGTGATCTTTATGTGGAAGAAAACGTGAAGATTTCAGTCAGCAATGAGGTGCAGTCTCTTACCGTTGAGGCCGACAAAGACCAGCTTAAGAGAACCATTATAAACCTTGTCCGGAATTCCATTCAGGCAGGGGCTACAGCAGTCACACTTAAGACAGAATCTTTGGATGAAGTGATAAATCTTGAGATAAGCGACAACGGGCGCGGAATTCCCGAGGAGTTCATTTCACGCATCTTTGAACCCAACTTTACAACGAAGGAAAAGGGGATGGGCCTGGGCCTTAAGATCGCAAAGAAATTTATGGAAGGAATCGGCGGCAGCATCAGTATAGCCGAATCTTCTGAGAAAGGCACAAAAATTCTTCTTCAATTTAGAAAGATACGGTAAAAATGGCTGGAATAACTCCACATCAGAAGGCTGCTTTGAACTACAAAGAGCATATTTCCCTGACTGCAAATGCCGGTTCCGGAAAGACATTTGTTCTTTCAAGGCGCTACGTGGAAATAGCCCTGAAGGAGAATGTTTCCTTAAGGAATATAGTTGCCATAACCTTTACCGATAAGGCTGCCGGTGAACTCTACAGAAAAATTTCCGAAGAGGTGCAAAGGCGCTACGAAGCCTCAGAGGATCCTCAGGAAAAAAAGATCATTGAAAGAATAAGGCGGCAGCTCGTTTCGGCCAACATATCAACCATTCACTCCTTCTGTATCGACATACTGCGCGAGTTTCCGCTGGAAGCTGAGCTGGATGCAAATTTTACACCTATAGATCAGAACTTGTCAGATGAGCTTCTGGACTTAAGTGTTGAGGAGACAATAAAGCACTACATTCAGGATGAGGAGCTTTCAGGGCGTCTGAAGTATCTCATAAGGATATTTGCTTCAAAAAATATTCTAAAGAGTGTTCTCTCATCGCTTATACAAAAAAGGAAGAACATACTAAGGCTGGCAAAAGACCTCTACACTCAAAGTGAAGAGGATATAGCCCGGTTCTTCACGGAGAGTTTTGAAAAGTTTGTTTTGCACTTTATTGAAAGCCAGAGGGAAACACTAAGACGCGACATAGAGAGAATTAACGAGGCTGTAATTCACTACAAGCCCGATAACACACTGGCCCTGGAAATGAAGTCACTTCTTCAGGAGTTTGCAGAGCCCCGAGATTTTAAGCATCTGCTCTTTACACTTCACGCAATGAGGCGCAAGCTCGTGACAGGTTCATCCACTCTCAGGAAGCAGGGCTACCTAAATAAGGAAAGGGAGGTTTTAAGCCCGGAGATAAAAAGGGTGGAGGAATATTTTTCAGACATGTCAGGCTTTGAACTTGCTGAGGATCACGCTGAAGTGGAGCTTGAACTGGCGCGCTTCGGACGGAACCTCATTGAGATCTTTCAAAGTGCAGTTGAAACCTATGACGAGAAAAAACGCCAGGGGGGATATCTCGATTTCGAGGACATACTTATATTCACGCAGAACATACTCTCCAAAGAGGATGTCTGCCGGGCCTTAAGAGAGAAGTTTCAGTACGTGATGATCGACGAATACCAGGATACCAATGAAGTGCAGTACGAAATCTTTATGCCTATACTCGATTATCTGAGGCACGGCAATCTCTTTATAGTGGGAGACGAAAAGCAGAGCATATACATGTTCCGCGACGCAGAGCTTAAGGTCTTTAACAGGACAAAGCAGGACATTCAGGCAGTCTCAGGAGAGAAAAATCTCCTTAACCTTCCTGACAGTTTCCGTATGGCTCCGGCAATATGTCTTTTTACAAATTATATTTTCCGCACTCTTTTCCATAATCCGAAGTCTGAATTTAATGAGGTGAACTACTCCGACCTGGTCTGCGCAAAGGATGAGGCAACTCCGGGAAGTGTGGAGATAATACTGGCTGCGAAAGGTGATGAATTAAATACTGAAGCTGAGCTGGTTGCAAGAAAAATAGCGGGACTTACCAGGCCTGAGGACGGCATATCTGAAGCAATAAGGTTTGACGAGATTGCAGTTCTCTGCAGGAAAAGAAAATCCTTTGAAGAACTTGAGAGGGTTTTTAACAGGTATCACATACCGTTTACGATTGTAGGGGGAACGGGCTTTTACCAGAAGCAGCTGGTTTCGGATGTTTATAACTACCTGTCATTTCTTCTGAACCGTGAAAACGATGCGGCCTTAATAAGCATTCTCAGATCACCTTTTTTCTCTCTTTCAGATGTTGAGATCTACGAGATATCGCTGAAGAAAAAATACTGTTTCTGGGATTCGCTTATCTCTTATGCCATGGAATCGGCGAAGATTGAGGAGATTGCATCCATACTTAAGAGCAACCTGGTGCTTGTTCACCAGTTCGACCTTACTTCACTTCTGCGCAAAATAGTAAGGGAGAGCAGTTATCTTACGGTTTTAAGTTCAAAGCCTAACGGCCTGCAGGAGATAGCAAACCTTGAGAAGCTGATTCAAATTTCTCACAACTTTTCCGCTTCGGGCTACAAGACGCTCTACGATTTTATAAATTACCTGAGCGATGCCATCATTAATGTCGACGACGAAGGTCAGGCATCTGTTGCAGTTGAAAGCGCATGCGTCAAGGTGATGACGCTCCATCAGGCTAAGGGACTTGAATACAAGGCTGTCTTCCTTTATGCCTGCCATGAATATACGCAGCAGGATACCGTTAAGGCAAAATCGGTTATTATAAACAAAGACCTGGGGCTTCTTACTTCTGTTCCTCTTAAGGGCAACTTTTTTGAAGACTACAGGCAGGCCCCGGTTGTTGCGCTGCATAATTTCATTACAAGGAAAAAGAACCTGGCTGAGGTAAAAAGGCTCCTTTATGTGGGCGTAACCAGGGCGAAAAACTACCTTTATATTTCGGCTACGCATAAGGACTTCAAGTTCAACTCTGAATCTTTTATGAGCCTTATACTGGAAGGCCTTAAGGTCAGTCTCCCCCGGGAGGAGGATATAGAAATCACCTTCCATCAGAATTTCCTTAAGAGTCTTGAAGATGGTTTTACGAATGAAGAGAAACTTATCTCCTTAAGAATTCCTGTTCTAAGTGCCATTGAAGGTGTAGGGCCTGTGGAAATGGCTGGAGAGGAGACCAGTCTTACGCAAAAAATTCTGAAGGTGGACCCCATAGCCGACATGCAGGAGGAGGAGACAATTTCGGCAACAAAAATTGCAGTCTACACACAGTGCCCGATGAAGTATTATCTGACCTATGAGCTGGGATATTCGAAACTCCTGAAGACATTCCAGAGAGATCTTACGCATTTTGATTTTAAGGCTGAGGATGAGACTTCAGCGGGTGAGACCTCAAAAGACGTGGCCTCAAGGCCGTCGTTTGCAGACGTGAAGGGAAAGATAATGCACCGGCTCCTGGAGATTGAAATAATGCCCGGAGGAGGCTATGAGGCTTCGCTTGAGGAGATGATAAAAAGCGAGCTCCATTTTATTGATGCAACAGAGGCGAACATCCTTTCTATAAGGAATTCAATTCTTGAGGATATGGACCTGTACCTCAGTTCCAAAACCGCCCGTGAAATCAGGTCGTATAAGAATTTCAAAAACGAATTTGAGATACTGGTCAGGGAAAAAGATTTTTATCTCTACGGGATCGTAGACAAGCTCATTATTGAGGATAAAAAGGCAATTGTCGTGGATTTTAAGTCGGACTCGGTCAGCGAAAAGGAAATTGCTTCAAGGAAAGAGCATTACTTCCCGCAGCTTAAGTTCTATGCCTATCTGATCCACAGGCTCTATCCTCATACAGAAGAAGTGGAGATAAGACTGATATTCTTAAAGCATCCGGATTATGAGGTGAAGCAAATTATGAAAAAAGAGGACATAGAAGTAACCGGAATAGAGCTATACAGCGTGATAGACAAAATACGCAGGATGGAATTTAATAAAAATCTTAAACACTGCAATTACTGTTATTATTCTGTGGACAACCGCTGCATCATGCAGTAATGTTTTATGAACCTGGAAATGGATAAAGCCCCCTTGGAGAAAGAAAACGACATAGCTGCAGGAAATCAGGAAACAGGAGTTCCGAAGGAGCCCCAGGCGGGGCTTTTTAGAAGAGGCTTTGCCTTTTTAATAGACCACTTAATTCTCTTCGTGACATTTTTATTTGTTTTTAATTATTATTTTGATTTCTTTTTATACAAAATAATATTTTCGCCGTGGCAGTTTTCCCTGTATACGACTATTGCTATTTTTACTTTTGAGCTATATTTTATTCTTTTCGAGTGGTTCTGGAAAGGCAAAACACCGGGCAAGTTCCTTTTGAGTATATATGCGGCAAGGGAGGATGGCAGGGAACTGGATTTTTATTCAGTCTTAGTCAGGAACTTACTCAGATGTACATATTTTATTCCTCCATTTTTTATATTGCCCGATGTTGTGTCTCTCCTGCTTACAAAGCGGAGAAGAAGGCTGGGAGATCTGATAGCAGGAACAGTTTGTCTGGCAAGAGGAAGAGCAAAATCGGATGCCCCGTTTTAATGTGATAAATGAAATTAAATTCAAAGAAGAGAAAAAGGAGTTAAAATGAAAAGCAGAATTACCCAGATAAGAGATATGTCTGTTATTGAGAAAGCACTGGAGGCGGAAAAAACAGGCGTCCTCAGCTTCATCAGTCAGGATGAAGATCTCTTGCAGGCAACAGTGCCTTATCTTTACCTGGATAAAAACGTTCATTTCTTCTTTGAAGAAACCGATGAGACATTCTTAAATATCAACTTTGAAAGCAGCGTTAGCTTTGCGGTTTCCAAAGCCGGCGGCGGCGAAGAAAATGAGGCAGGTCAAAAGGGTTTCAGGTATCTTCAGGTTTTATTCCGGGGCATTATAAGAAGGGTTGAAGAGACGCGCGATGCCGAGGAATTGTACAGCAGGTTCATAGAAAAATACCACGCCGGATCCCAAGGCGAGGAGGCCTTTGTGGGCATAAGGGCCGCATTTATTGATACTGAGGAGATACAGGCCTCAAGCTTTCTCGTATAGGATCTTTGCGCAGCCATACGCCATAAAGAGCGGATGGCTCTGCGCAAAAAGCACCCCGCTTAAAATTCCGCATTCTGCCAACCTTTCAATGAAATTAAAAATGCCTGATGAATTTTTAATAAAAGTATCATAAATTGTTACCTGTAATTTTGACCAGTGGACCTTTTTACAGGAAATGACTAATTGTTTATGAGAATTTAACGGTTCATATGGCGTTTTCAATCATTTAATTTCTTCTCCGGAGCGTATAAAAATGTTAAATTATGTCTGGCTTGCTCTGATTGTACTGGGAATTGGAGTTGCCATAAGCACGGATTTAGTCGAAAAAGGCAATAATAAGTATCAGAACAACGTACCAATTCCTGCCCAGGTTCGTTTTGATGAGCCTTTCAGGCAGGATTCTTCAAAGACTTATAATGTAAAGCTTTCTGTCTCACAGACAGATTTCAGCAGGTACTACAAGGAAAATGTTCAGGGTCAGGTAGTTCAGCCGGCCAAGCTTACATACGACAAGAATAAGAAAAGTGCCACGCTCTTCCTAAAGACACAGGAGACGACGCCAAAGATCTGGAAACAGATGGCAAAGGTAACCGGAAAAGAAGATGACCTGAACGGCAAGGTCTATTTTTATAATATGAGAGGGGATACGGCAGCCGCAGCCGGAATTGTATTTGAGGAAGTTTCATTTGCAAAAATGAAGGACGTTACCTCTTCTGCCTTAAGTTATGCCGGCACTGCTGTTAATATTGCCCTTGAGCTTATAGGCATTATGGCCCTCTGGCTGGGCATTATGAAGATTGCAGAGGAAGCCGGACTAATTACAATTATTGCAAAAGCGCTCAAGCCGGTTACAAAATTTCTTTTCCCTGAAGTGCCTTCAGACCATCCGGCCATGGGATCGATGATCATGAATATCTCAGCCAATATGCTGGGGCTCTCTAATGCCGCAACCCCCTTCGGCTTAAAAGCCATGGAAGAGCTCGATAAGCTGAACCCGAACAAAGGCACTGCAACAAACGCCATGTGTACTTTTCTTGCCGTCAATACGGCAGGTCTTACTTTTATACCTGCAACTGCAATTGCAATAAGAGCTGCCTCGGGCAGTTCAGATCCTGCAATTATAATCGGCACCTCGGTCTTCGGCGCCATCTGCGCTACAATTGTTGGCGTCGGCTCGGCTAAGATAATGGAGAAATTCCCGATCAGAAAAGGTGAGGGAGGGGAGTGGTTCCGCTCGAACCTTAAGGGCCTGGGCATCTTTATGGCGCTTGCAGTTCTCATTGCACTTGTTTTTGCCCTGGGCGTTGCCCCTGTAATCGGACGTATTTTCAGCTTCATCAGCCCTGACCTGTTCAAGGAAATCATACAGATTATTTCTATACTTGCTATACCGGGGCTTATATTTATATTTGTTGTTTACGGAATGTTTAAGAAAGTCAAGATATACGAGAAATTTATTGAAGGCGCCAAGGAAGGCTTTAATGTTGCCGTAAGGATAATACCTTACCTGGTAGGAATGCTGGTGGCAATTGGAATTTTCCGCGCAGGCGGGGCCATGGATTTTCTGATCTACATCATACGTCCTGTTACGGATCTGATAGGAATGCCTGCCGAAGCGCTTCCGATGGCTTTAATGCGCCCGCTCTCAGGAAGCGGTTCGCTCGGTATTATGGCTGAAACCATTGCCGTGCACGGCCCCGATTCCATGATAGGCATACTGGTTTCAACCTTCTACGGCAGCTCTGAAACCACGTTTTACGTACTGGCAGTATACTTCGGATCGGTTGGCATTGCAAGGACAAGGCATGCCCTGGCAGCCGGACTCCTGGCCGACGTAGCCGGAGCACTTGGGGCACTCTTTATTGTAAAACTTTTATTCGGCTAGGCATCTTACCTGCTGAAAAAAATTAAGAAAATTATTTAAGAAAATCCGGATAAAAAATGAAAGTATTTATAACAAGAAAACTTCCCGGCAATGCAGTGGATTTATTGGTTCAAAGCGGTCTTGACGTTACAGTTTACGGCAAGGACCGTCAGATCTCCAGGGAAGAGTTTCTTAAACATGCAAAAGATTCAGACGGTATAATCTCGCTGCTTTCAGACAGGATCGACAGCGAAGTGATCTCAAAACTTGAGTGCTGCAGGGTGATTGCCAATTATGCCGTCGGCTACAACAACATAGACATCATTGCGGCAAAGGAAAAGAATATTACAGTAACCAACACGCCTGAACTCTTAACCGATGCCACGGCTGAGGTTGCAATTGCGCTTATGCTTGCCTGTTCGAGGCACATTACTGAGGGCGACCGCCTTGTGCGGGAAGGCAGGTTCACGGGCTGGGGCCCGGAACTGCTCCTTGGAATTGAACTTAGAGGAAAGACCTTTGGCCTTGTTGGTGCAGGGAGAATAGGCACGGCAGCAGCCTTGAGGGCAAAGGCCTTCGGAATGAAAATTATTTATTTCAACCGCTCAAAAAACAAATCGCTTGAAGAGTTAACAGGAGCCAAAAAGGTTTCCCTGGAGAAACTGATGAAGACTTCTGACGTTATCTCGCTGCACATTCCCTTAACGGATAAAACAAGGAATCTTGTTGACCGGGATCACTTAAATTTAATGAAAGAGACTGCAATTTTAGTTAACACTGCGCGCGGGGAGATACTGGATGAAGGTGAGCTGATAAAAATGCTGAAAAGAAAAAGGATTTTTGCCGCAGGCTTCGACGTTTATGAAAATGAGCCGCTTTTGAATAAGGAGCTTCTTAAGCTGAAGAATGTTGTCCTGCTGCCGCACATAGGAAGTGCCACATTTGAGGCAAGAGAAAAAATGGCTGATCTTTGTACAAAAAATGTGATCAGTGTACTCAAAGGGAAAAAACCGCTTACTCCGGTCATTTAAGTTCCCTTGTTCCACCTCCGGTTTAGAATAAAATTTGCTTTGACTTCCTCCGGCACCTTTAAGGGGTGCCGGGGGAGTGGCAATAGACAAGTTAAATGACTATCTTGCAGTAAAAATTATTCAAAAAAAACTAAAAAAGACACACCACATGAGAATAGGCATTCCAAAAGAAACAATACTCGAGGAAAAACGGGTAGCTTTAGCACCTGCCGGTGTCGATGCATTAGTAAAGTCCGGGCATACTGTTTTTATTGAAAGCTGTGCCGGGTCCGGCAGCAACTTTTCCGATGAAGAATACGGCAAGGTAGGAGCCAACATTGTTTACAGTGCTGATGAGGTCTATAACAGGGCAGAGCTTATCACAAAGGTTGCGCCCCTGACAGAGGCAGAGGCGGCAATGCTTCAGGAAGACCAGATCCTTTTCGGGTTTCTGCATCTGGCAATCGGAAAGAAGAAAATTCTTGATACACTGATCTCAAAGAAGGTTACTTCGATCGGCTTCGAGCTTATTGAGAATGAGGAAAATCTTCCTGTTCTGCAGTCGATGAGTGAAATAGCAGGACAGATAGCCATTCAGGTGGCCGAGCGATATCTCGAGAGCACCTCAAGAGTCAGCCGCGGAATACTCCTTGGCGGAATTACAGGTGTTGCCCCGGCAGCCGTTGTAATTCTGGGGGCAGGCGTTGTAGGAACAAACGCCGCAAGGGCTGCCTTAGGACGAGGTGCACAGGTGATTATTCTGGATAAGGACCTTAACCGCTTAAAAAGAATTGACAATCTTTTCCAGAAAAGGGTTACAACTGTAGTTGCAAACCCTTATACTGTTTCAAGAGGCGCCAGGTTTGCCGATGTTCTCATTGGTGCCGTTCTTATAAAGGGTGAAAAGACACCTCACGTTGTCTCTGAGGAAATGGTGCGTCAGATGAAGAAAGGTGCTGTTATTGTGGATGTTTCAATAGACCAGGGAGGCTGCATTGAGACGAGTCATCCTACTACAATTTCCGATCCCACCTTTGTACAGCACGACGTGATACACTGCTGTATTCCGAACCTGCCGGCCCTGGTATCAAGGACTGCCAGTTACGGTCTTACCAACGCGTCTTTGGAGTATATACTGAATATTGCCGATAACGGCCTGTCGAATGCATTACTGGGCGATTTGGGCTTATCCAGGGGGGTCTGCACATATAACGGATTCTGCTCAAATGAAAATATTGCCGAAGTATTTAATGTCGAATACAGAAGACTTCACATTTTTTCCAAAAATTAAAAAAAGTTTAATATATGATATATGAAGAATTAAGAGTAGGACAGGTTAGAACTGCAAACTGGATGAAGACCTACAACTCAAAGCTCGTTACGGCTGATGAGGCAGTGAAGGTAATTAAATCCCGTGACAACCTGGTAATTCAGCCGGGATGTGCAGTTCCGATGGAACTCGTCAGGGCTATGGTAAGGCGGAAAGATGAGCTTGAGAATGTAAATATTTTTCATATACTTACTGTGGGAAAGATGCCTTATCTGGAGCCCGGTATGGAAAAGCATTTTAAGCATACGGCTTTCTTTATAGGCGGAAATTCAAGGCAGGCAGTTAATGAGGGAAGGGCGGAATTTGTTCCGATATTTCTTTCTGAGGTTCCCCTTCTCTTTAAGAACGGCATTATAAAGCCTGACGTTGCCATGATAAATGTTTCGCCCCCGGATGAGCACGGCTTCTGCAGCTACGGCGTGGATGTGGGAACGATAAAGACGGCGGCTGAAAAATCCAAAATAATCATCGCACAGGTCAATAAGAATATGCCGAGGGCGCTCGGGGACTGTTTTATTCACATAAACAAAATTCATTATCTGGTAGAGCACGATGAAGCCATACAGGAACTTCCGCAGGTGGATTCCGACCTGAATGAAGATACCCTTGCTATTTACAATAATATTGGGCATTATATAGCAGATCTGATAGAAGACGGTTCTACGCTGCAGCTGGGCATAGGGGCCATTCCGGACGCAGTTTTAAGATTCCTGAAGAATAAAAAAGACTTAGGCGTTCATACCGAGATGTTCTCCGACGGGATGATTGAACTGGTGGAAGAGGGGATTGTAAACAATGAAAAGAAAACCCTGCACCCCGGAAAAATAATTGCTGGGTTTGTTCTCGGAACAAAAAGAGCTTTCGATTTTATTAACAATAACCCGATTGTTGAGTTTCACCCGCAGGAATATGTAAACGATCCTTTTATTGTATCTAGAAATAACAAAATGGTTGCCATAAATTCGGCCATTGAAGTGGATTTAACCGGGCAGGTATGCGCAGATTCAATCGGGACCCGGTTCTTCTCAGGCATAGGAGGCCAGGTGGATTTTATCCGCGGAGCAGCCCGTTCCGAAGGGGGAAAACCGATTATTGCACTGCCTTCTACAACAAAAGACTTTAAGATTTCACGGATTGTACCGGTGTTAAAACAAGGAGCCGGCGTTGTAACTTCCAGAGGCGATGTGCATTACATTGTAACAGAATACGGCGTGGCACATCTCTACGGGAAATCGATAAAAGAAAGAGCAAAGGCGCTCATCCGGGTTGCACATCCCCAGTTCAGGGAGGAGCTGATGCGCTATGCCAGTGAAACCTTTAAGATTTAGCCTATGGTTGCTGTAATAGGCGATATTCACGGGTGTTTTTTTACGCTGGAAGCCCTCGTTAAAAAAATAAGGGCAAGATATCCGGACATAGACATCTACAGTGTGGGTGATCTTGTGGACAGGGGTAAAAACAGTTTTGAGGTCGTCAGGTATTTAATGGAAAACGGCATTAAGTTCACACCCGGGAATCACGATTTCATGTTTTATGCCTATATAAGAGAACCAGGCAGTGTTTTTGCAAGAGCATGGGTTTATAACGGAAACGAGGCTACCTTAAGGAGCTATCTGGAGCATTTTGAGAGCGTAATTAAACATATTGAATTTATTAAGGCTCAGCCTCTTTACTTTAATCTGGAAGATTGCTTTATTTCACATGCAGGCGTTTCTGAATCTTACAGGAAAGTTCTTCCTAAGAATCTGAGGGAGAACCTGGGCGACCTGGACAAGCTTATCTACAGCGAGTCTGAAAGTGAAACCGGAGTCCTCTGGACGAGGGAAAAACTCCTGAACCTGGGGAAAATTCAGGTGGTCGGGCATACAAAACAGGAGTCTGTGAGGTACGACACAAGGTCGAACGCCTTGTACATAGATACCGGTGCCTGCATGGGCAACAAGCTAAGCGCTGTTGTTTTGCATCACAGCGAAGTAATTGAAACGATCGAAGAACCAACACATTTCACGGATATTTGAACTAAAAACGGTATTTTTAGATAAAACCGGCTCCCTGAAGAAAATCAGCAGTATTCCCAAATTTTCAATTGACATTAAGTAAAATCTTAACTTATTTAGCGCAACGATTTTTCACTGAAAGTTGGAAGTTATGTTACGAATTATTCTTGAAAACCAGTTGACAATAAAACTTAAATTAAATAATTTTTCGTCTAATTAACCCGGGAGGTCTTAAGGGAAAAAATTTTACGTTCACTTAACAGTTTTTAGGTAGAAAAATAAAACCGAAAATTAAAAAAGTTTTACGGGAAAGCGCCAAACTCTTTCTCTTCTCGGCAGCAGTTGCATACTGTCTGCTGGCAATCGGGTTTACTTCTCAGCATACGGTCGCCAATGAAAATTTATTATTTGCCGCTTGTTTTGATTTTGCAAGGACAAATAGTGCTTTTCATTATCAAGTACCACAATTAGAGAATCCCCAGAACAACACCACGGTGCTTAAAAATGATGTTTTAAGCGAAGGGAAATCTCCGTCCTTTTCTGACACTACAAACACAAGAAAAGATTCATTAAAACTGATCCAGCCCGGGAACACCCGCAGCACCTCACAGGATTCTTTGCCCTCGGGACTAAGGAAGGATACGCTTAATACAAATGCAGGTGCTTTAACAGATACTCTCAACAAAAGACTTGAGGCCGATACTACAAAGAAGCCGGTAAGGCTGACTTTACTCGACTCTCTGGCCATGAGGTCTAAAGATTCCACAGCAAGGCTGGAGAATTTCCGATACAAAAGGGTGGACGAGCCATACGTGGAGTTTAATCCGAAGAAGAAATCCAAATTCTTTGCAAATCCATCCCCGCAGTTAATTTCAAGAACCGTGGAGCTGGATTCCACAGGAAACTTTGTCCTCATCAAAGAAAAAATCGGGAATGAGCCCTACAAAATAATGCTCAGGATTCCTCTGGATGAATACGTCAAAATGAAAATGGCGGCAAATAACAGGAATATCTGGGAGGACATTGCCTATAAATATGAGCTGAAGGACAAGACAAAGGATCTTGGCGCATTAATTACAGATATTACAAACATAGATATTCCTCTTCCCAGCGTCGGCTTCTTAAGCATTTTCGGTAAAAAAGGAATTAACATCAGAATCTCGGGCGCTGTGGACATACACGGCGCCTGGAGAAACGAGACGACCGAAGGCATAACGGCCTCGCTACTGGGAAATACCAGAAATGAACCTGACTTCAAGCAGACCGTTCAGATAAACGTTCAGGGTACAATAGGCGACAAACTGAAGATCAACGCCGACTGGAACACCGAAAGAACCTTTGAGTACGAAAACCAGCTGAAACTTAGCTACAAGGGTTACGAGGATGAAATTGTTCAGAGCGTTGAGGCAGGTAACGTATCGCTTCAGACCTCACCTCTGGTGGGTGGAAGCGAGGCCCTCTTTGGCGTTAAGGCGAACTTCCAGCTGGGTCCACTGAGCCTTACCGCACTTGCCAGCCAGAAAAAAGGGGAGGTAAAGGAAATTGCAATTTCCGGCGGTTCGACAACAAACGAATTTACTCTACATGCATACGACTATTCGCCGAATCATTTCTTCATTGATACGGTCTATGCAAGCACAATACCCGAACTGAACCTGTTTTATAAATATTACGGCAATCCGACACCCGAGGTTGACAACAGGTATTATGTTAAAGATATAGAGGTCTGGAAGTCTCAAACAGGACAGATTGACAGGGCTAAAGAAAAAATGGGTATTGCCTATATAAATCTGGATTCAAAGAGTAAGGCTAACCTTAATTATGATAACGAGCGCAGGGATACACTGCCCGATCCGGGAATAAAGCAGATAGGGCGCTGGGTAAGGCTTACTGAAGGGCAGGACTATGAGATTCACCGGGAAACCGGCTTTATTACATTTAAGACACAGATACAGGATCAGGATGCTATTGCCGTGGCCTACAGGACTGAGGGGGCAACAACAAGCCCTGATGATGATCGTTTCTATGGCGAGTTCGTAGGCTCCGAGATCGATACTTCCGCTGCCGCAAGCAGTAAGAATATTGTGCTGAAACTGGTCAAACCCTCAAACCTGATTCCGAAGTTTAAGACAGCCTGGAAGCTGCAGCTAAGAAATATTTATCCCGTCGGCGGGCGTCAGGTTAACGAGCAGGGCTTCCAGTTTGACATAGTCTATCAGCAGCCGGGAAGCGAACCGCAAAGAGAACTGGTTACAGGAGGTAAATCTGTTCCACTGCTCCAGGACTTCGGCCTTGACCAGGTAAGTTCAGGCAATACGGGAGGACCCGACGGCAACTTCGATTTTATTCCGAACAGAACTATTATACCTGAGACCGGTGAGGTGATATTCCCGGTGCTTGAGCCTTTCGGGCATGATATGCCCAAGGATCTTCCTGACAGTCTCCACTATCAGGAAGTTTACGATACTACGGTTACTTTTGCCAGGCTTAAGGGAACTTTGGACAGGTTCTTAATGAAGGGAAAATATTCGGCTTCCTCTTCAGCTGTTTATAACCTGGGCTATGTGGGCGTGGTGGAAAATTCAGTGAAGGTAACCTTAAACGGCCAGGAACTTAAGGCCGGTGAGGATTACGTGGTTGACTATATGACCGGGCAGGTGACAATTCGTAACCAGGCGGCGCTCGTTCCCGGAGCGGGCCTTAAGATCACATACGAGCAGAATGACCTCTTCCAGATGGCGAGCAAGACGCTCCTTGGAATGAGGGGAGAGCTGAACTTCTCAAAAAATACAAAGCTCGGCTTTTCAGCCCTCAACTTAAACCAGCAGACACTTTCAGACAAGGTCCGTATCGGCGAAGAGCCTTTAAGCAACTCTATTTACGGCGTGGACTTTTCAACTGCCGTGGATCTGCCTTTTGTGACAAAAGGGCTGGATAAGGTATTCTCCACAAGAGAGATGTCATCGTTTAATGTCAAGGGAGAGTTTGCCTATATCTCTCCTGACCCTAATACAAAGAAAAGTACCATTGCAAGCGACCAGAGCCAGAGCATTGCATATGTGGATGACTTTGAAGGCGCAAAGAAAACCATTCCTGTAGGTGTGGGCTATACCTCATGGCACGACCTGAGCATACCAAATAAAATGGAAGTTTTTGGCGACTCATCAACTTCCGCGCAGATGAGCCATAAAGGAAAAAGCTGGTGGTATAACCATCTGCCTTCCGATGTTACTGTTGAACAGATCTGGCCTCAGAAGAAGGTTGCCAGAGGCGACGAGCAGGTTACAGTGCTCGACTTCCGGTTCGATCCTTCGAGAAGAGGAACTTATAACTATAAACCGAACCTTGGGCAGAAGGAACAATCCTGGGGCGGTATAATGAAGGCTCTTTCCAATACCGCAAATAACCTTGTAGAAGAGAACATTGAGTTCCTTGAGTTCTGGTATCAGATTCCCGATGGCTCAAATACACCGCTTAACAGCAAACTTTACGTTGATTTGGGCAGAATAACAGAAGACGTTATTCCTAACGGGAAGCTGGACACTGAAGACAAGAATCAGAACGGCCTTATAGATCAGGGTGAAGACAACGGTATGGACGGACTGACTGACATTCAGGAGCCGGGCTATGATCCTGCAAATAATCCTGATCCTTCGGGAGATAACTACAACTTTTCGCCGGGAATGGATAACTATGAAAACATAAACGGGCAGCAGGGCAATGCTGTTTCCATCGATGCCGGTAAACTGCCCGATACGGAAGACTTAAACGGCAACAACTTCCTCGATCAGGTCAACAGTTACTTCCGCTACGAAGTGCCTCTTGATACGAACAGGGCAAACAATAAGTTCATAACCGGCGGGGGTAATACCAAGCAAAGCTGGCACCAGATAAGAATACCGTTGAAAGATTATATTGATAAAGTCGGCGACCCAAGTCTCTCACTAATCGATTTCATCAGGGTGTGGGTAAACGGCGTCAGCGTGCCGGTCCATATCAGAATTGCCGACTTCAACCTGGTCGGAAATCAGTGGCAGAAAATTGCTCCTATCGGGGCAGGCGGAAAGCCCAACCTTGATGATACAACCCTTACGCTTTCAGTTGTAAGCGTCGAGGAAAACTCTCCTGAATACCAGAGCCCGAGCGGTGTGGAAAGAGAAAAAGACAGGAGCAAGCCTGATGAAAACGTTCTCAGGAACGAACAGTCCTTGTCCCTTATCATTAAAGACTTAAAGAAGGGCGATGAACGCCAGGCTGTTAAATACCAGCGCGCAATGGATCTTTTTAACTATAAGCAGATGAAGCTTTTTGTCCACGGCGATCAGAACCCCGGACCAAATTCAGTTGCCAACTATGCAAACGACAGCTCCTATGCTTCAGAGGTTTACTTCCGTTTCGGAAGCGATACATCCAACTATTATGAATACCGCCAGCCGGTAAAGCCGGGGTGGAATGAGATCAGCATTGTTTTTGATCAGCTGACGGCCTTAAAACAGCTGAGAGATTCGGTTAAGACGGCCTTCCAGCGCCCTGTTCCCGGCGCCCCGGGTGCTTTCTACAGGGTAAGGGGAAATCCAACACTTACGGGTGTATCGTTCTTTATGGTCGGTGTGGCCAACCCGGCCAAAAACGGCAACTCGGATTTTGTCTCAGGTCAGGTCTGGATTGATGAGCTCCGTGTCATTGGCGCCGACAATACCAAGGGGTGGGCCTACAGCAGTTCTGCCAGTCTGAAACTGGCCGACCTGATGACTGTTAACTTCAACATGTCGCAGAAGGATCCTTATTTCCACGGTCTTGCCGACCGCTTCGGCTCCAGGCTTGATGCCAAGAACTGGGGAGTATCAATGGATTTCGACGTCTTGAAACTCCTGCCCTTTAACATGCCCGGAAGTAACATCAGGGTGAATTACCAGAGAACCGAGCAAGTAAGCAAGCCTCTCTATGTTCCCGGAACCGATATTAAGGTCGATCAGGCGGCCCAGCAGCTGACTGACAAGAGAATACAGGAAGGTACAAGTGCCGGGGATGCTAAAAAGATATCGGATGATTTTATTTCCAATACCCATACGCTGAATATTTCAGATACCTGGTCGATGTCGGGCATGAAAATAAAAGTTCCTTCAAATTTCTGGCTCGTCAGGGAAACAATTAACAATCTTTCCTTCAGCTTTAACTACAACAAGACACGCGGCCGCAGTCCGGTCAACTTTGTAAGCCGCAGCTGGGTGTGGAATGCCGGAGTGAACTATTCGCTTTCATTCGGGCAGAATAACTATTTCTATCCTGCAGATATCCCTGTACTCGGTACAATTCTGCAGCTATTTACAGATTACAGAAACCTTAAGGTCTATTATACTCCGCAGACGTTGAGTGCAAACCTGACGGCGACGAGAAATTACGGATTTATGCTTTCAAGAGTGCCGAATACGGCACCTAATATCTCGCGCGACTTTAAGGCAACCAGAAGCGCTGCCTTCAGTTGGAAACTGACTGAAGGAGGATTTTTGAATCCTTCGCTTGCATACAACCTGGATATTTCCTCTTCACTTGCGTATCTTCTTACAAAGAACGACCAGGATAGAAGGGAAAGTGCAATCTGGGGCGATATCTTTAACGGACAGTTCTTCGGAAAGGACTATCAGTATAACCAGAGCGTGGACGTGAGGACGAATCCAAGGCTTCCTAGCATCTGGAACCTGAATAATTACTTTAATCTGACCACAGGCTACCGAGTAAGCTATACCTGGAACAACAACTTCCAGCAGAAGGAGCTCGGGCGCAGCGCTGCTTTTAATAACAGTATCAGTTTTGCCTTGAAAGTAAGGGTTAAAGCGCTTTTTGACCCCCTCTTTAAGGAATCGGAGGAGGAAAAGCAGAACCTGGAGCAGAAGCCTTCGAGAGTGATGACCCCCTCTAAGAACAGGCGCACAAGAGAACGCGGAGATGAGGAGCAGAGTACTCCTCTTCCGGCTAATACTCAGAACCAGACGAATCAGAACCAGGCGAACCAGAATACTGTTGCTATAAAGGATACTACTCTTGGCAAAGCCGACAGCAATGCAGTGGCATTTGAAAAGGACAGCCTGCTTAATAAACCGAAGAAAAATCCTTTTAAGGGAATGTTCAAGGCTTTCAAGAGCGGTCTGCAGTACGTATTATTTGACTACGAATCGGTCAACCTCAATTACACTCAGGACAACACAGTGCAGAAGTCGGGCATCAGGGCTGAAGGTACGGGACTTTATAATTTCTGGGGATTTGCACAATTTGGAGGAAACGGACCTACAAGAGCATTTATGCTGGGTTTAAGCCAGAATGTGGGGCCCCGTGCTCTTAATGCAAACCTGGGGGATAATTTCTCGCAGAGAAACAACCTGGACTTCAGCACCTCAAGGCCATTATGGGAAGGAGCCCAGATCGATATTAAGTGGAAGGTGGGCTGGTCTGTAAACAAGAGCACCACGCTTCAGAACGATTCGCTCGGCAATACAAGGGTTATCAATATGGCTTCCACAGGAAGCATAAACCGTTCATTCGTATCGCTTCCGCCTGTGTTCTTCTTAAGTTTCTTAAACAGCGGCATTAAACGTGTAAATGAACTCTACAAGCCCGAAGAAGGAAACCTTTCGGATGCATTCCTGCAGGGATTCGAATCGCTTCCGCTGCTTTCTAAGATGCCGTTCCTAAAAGACGTTGCGCGCTTTATTCCAAGACCTAACTGGAGTCTTAACTGGGACGGGCTGGAGAAGTATTCCATCTTCAAATCATGGGCAAAGAAGGTTTCTCTTACACATGCATACAGTTCAGAGTACTCCGAAGGCTGGAAGATAGATCCCGACGGCAGACAGGTCACACAGTCGCAGAAGATCTTCTACGGATTCCAGCCCCTTTTAGGACTTAATATGACCTTTAATTCGCTCTGGAACGGAAATCTTTCAGGAAACCTAAAATATTCAACAAAAACCGGGTACGACCTGGGTGCATCGACAAAGAATATAACCCAGACAAGTTCGGACGAAATCGGCATTTCGGCTAGCTATTCCAAGACAGGATTTGACCTGCCGATTTTCGGACTGTCGCTGAAGAACGATATAGAAATTACACTGGCTTATACAAGAAGCAAGAATGCGGTTGTCAACTATCTGATGGATCAGTTTACAGAAGGGGGTGTCCCTCAGGATGGAACTGTAAGAACAACCCTGGAGCCCAGAATTAAGTACGTAATAAGCTCAAAAGTGACGCTTTCCATATTCTACAAACGCTCTTCGGTTCAGCCCGAAGGAGCCGCCAGAATATCGGCAACAACGACCAATGAGGCCGGTCTGGATGTACATATTTCCATACAATAATTATTTGTTTGGAAAATCAGTTCTTTTTGGCTAAAATTATGAATATCCTTAAGCAATCCGGACGGAAAATGGAGGGTTCGTATCTCCTTAGATGGCTAATATCTCCTCAGGCAGTTAAGGCCGGATGAAGTGAGGTGCGGTATAAATGGAACTTTTATTACAGCCTGTAGTTTATCATTTATACACTCACTTGGAGTGATCTAAACTTAACCAGGGCAAAAAGAATGAAAAAGAAAATTTTATGGGTTGATGATGAAATAGAGCTTCTCCGCTCTCATATTTTCTTCCTGACGGAAAAAGGCTATGATGTTTCGACCGTTACCAACGGAGAGGATGCTGTTTCGGAAGTAAAAGACAATGTTTATGACCTGATATTTCTGGATGAAATGATGGCAGGGCTTGGAGGGCTTCAGACGCTTGCCGAAATCAAGGAGATTAATCCGAATATTCCTGTTGTAATGATAACAAAAAGTGAGGAAGAAACCCTCATGCACGACGCAATCGGCGGGAAGATCTCAGATTACCTGATAAAGCCTGTACACCCGAGCCAGGTGCTCTTAGTCTGCAAGAAGATACTGGAGGGGCGGAAGATCTCGGGCGAGTACGTGGCAAAGGATTACCTGCAGGATTTTAACGAGATATCGCGCTCGGTTATGATGGGGCCCGATTATGATGAATGGATAGATATTTACCTTAAGCTTGTAAACTGGGAAATGGAACTGGATGTTCATCCTGAAATCGGCCTCAGGCAGACTCTTATAGATCAGAAGAAAGAATGCAATCAGGAATTCAGCAGGTATGTTGAAAAAAATTACCTGAAGTGGATAAATGCAAGGCCAGGGGCGGATACACCCCTGCTTACGCCTTCAATAGCTAATGATTTTGTGATCAGTCAGCTCGACGACAGCAGGCGTTCGGTATTCTTCTTTGTTCTGGACTGCCTTAGAATGGATCAGTGGTTCGGAATGGAAAAATACCTCTCCGACTTGTTTAATATAGACAGAAAATATTATTATTCTATTCTTCCGACTGCCACGCCTTATGCCAGGAACGCGCTTTTTGCCGGCCTTTACCCGGCCGAGATTGAAAAGTATTACCCCAGCCTCTGGCAGGCGGGTAATGACGACGACGAAAGAAGCTGCAATAAGTACGAAAAGGAACTTCTTCAGCTCCTGCTGGACAGGAAGAAAGTCAAGCTCCGTAACGATCTCAAATATATAAAGATCATTGATCCAGAGGTGGGCCGTAACTTTGAGCAGAACATACTTTCCTACCAGAACAACCATCTTACGGCTGTAGTGGTTAATTTTCTGGACATGATTGCCCACGGGAGATCGGATTCTGATCTTTTGAAGGAAATAGCGCCCGATGAACCTGCATACCGCTCGCTTACGAACAGCTGGTTTGCTCATTCGTCCTTGCTCTCAACGTTCCGCTCTATTGCAAAGATGAAAAATGCCAAGGTAATTATTACAACAGACCACGGCTCAATCAGAACGCTCAGAGGGGCAAAGGTCTTAGGCGACCGCGAGGCATCAACAAATCTGAGATTTAAGTTCGGACGGAATTTGAAGGTGGATGACAAGCACGCAATCTATATTACAAATCCGGCCGAGTATAAGCTTCCCAAACGCGGAGTTACGATAAACTATATTATCGCCAAGGAAGACTACTATTTTGTTTATCCGACTGATTACCATAAGTATCTGAGCTATTACAAGGATACATTCCAGCACGGCGGAATTTCAATGGAAGAGATGATTTTACCTTTAATTACAATGGAGACGAAAGCTTAAAGTGGAATATCCTTTTTCGGTTAAAGTAACTTCTGAGGAAGAAACGGCCAGACTGGCCGGGGAATTTTCCAAAACACTTCAGGGCGGGGAAGTTGTAGCCTTAATGGGCAACCTGGGAGCCGGGAAGACATCTTTTGTCAAACACCTTCTCCGCCAATTCGGCATTGATAACGTGAGCAGTCCTACTTTTGCAATTGTCAATGAATACGAGGGCAGACTGAATGTAAACCATTTTGATTTTTACAGGATCAATAAGGTTGAAGAGCTTTACGATATAGGTTTTGAGGAGTACCTGATGAGAGATGATACGGTAACTTTCATCGAATGGGCAGACCTACTGCCGGAAGTCTTACCGGTCAGAAGAATTGAGATCAGTTTTGTCCTGAATGAGGATTTTACGAGGGATATCAGTTTTAATAAGATATCCTGATTGTTCTAAATTATTGTCCGTTAAAAAAGCTAAACAGAACCACGCAGGTGGTTTTTATATTTGTGGGAAAAAATGAAAAAATCTGAGAATAAACCGGTTCTGGCCGTGGAAACTTCAGGCGAGCTCTGCTCGGCTGCGGTGTATTTTAACGATGCGAAATTCGCTGAAACAAATCTGATGTTAAAACATGTTCATTCCGAAAAACTGCTTGACGTTGTTGACGGGGTCCTGAAGTCCTCCGGCACTGTCCTTAGCGACATGGGATCCATTGCAGTCTCCGCGGGCCCCGGGTCCTTTACGGGTCTCAGGATCGGGATGTCGGCTGCCAAGGGTCTGGCCATAGGAGCAGGACTTCCCATAATTCCGGTACCCACATTTGAAGCCCTTGCCTTTCAGGCTTCTTCCTACCTGATGGAAGGTGTAAAATTCATAATTGCAAATAAGGTTAATGTAGAAGAGCTCTACTATGCCCGCTTCGTTGCCGCAAAAGAGGGCTATGAGTTTCTTGAAGAGCTGCAGGTAATACAAAAAGACGATCTGGAAGAAAAGATGAAAGACACTTCCATAGTTTTTGGAAATGGTGTAAAAGCGGGCAGTAAAATGCCCGTAATTTCCCCTTCGGCTTCATTAATTGCAAAATGGGCTTATTTATTTGGAAAAGATTTATTAACTTACGACTTTGATTTTCTGGAACCCGCATATCTCAAGAATTTTGTTATCAGGTGAACAATATGAAAACAATTTTTACCATGCTTCTGCTTTTTGCAGGCGTAAGCGTTGCCCAGATTGTAGGGCCTAAGCTTTCTGTCCAGAGCCCGGTCTATAGCTTTGGGGAGATCAGACAGAATATTTTTGTGGAGCACGATTTTCTTATCTCAAACACCGGCGACGATTCACTCGTGATTGCAGATGTAAGGGCATCCTGCGGATGCACAGCTGCACAGCCCGAAAAAAACGTACTCAAGCCGGGTGAGAGCGCCAAAATTAACGTCAAGTTTAATACTATCGGCCGCGAAGGGCAGCAGAAGAAGTATGTTTATGTTATGTCAAACGACAGGGAAAATCCTGAGTTCAGGCTTTCCTTTACTGCCAATGTAGTGCCCGACACACAGACCTCTGGCCCCAGGCTTCAGCTCTCAGAGGCAAAGCACGATTTCGGCCAGATGGAAGAGGGTAGAATTGCAGGCTGGAAAGTTGACTTTAAGAATATAGGAACCTCTGAGCTGGAAATCAAAGATATAAAGACCTCCTGCGGATGCACGGCTGCATCTGTGACAGGAAAGAAGATTAAGCCGGGCGAATCGGGAAGCCTTAGAATAGAATTTGATTCTGCAGGAAAGTCGGGAAAGCTAAGCCGCACGGTTACTCTTTACACAAACGATTTCAAAGATCCCGAGCAGACAATTGTAATTTATGCAGAAGTAAAAGACAGGAAATAAGCTGATATGACATGGTTTAAGAGATCCAAGGAAAACATAGCTTCCGACAGCACGAAACTTGAACTGCCCGACGGCCTTTGGGAAAAGTGCCCCGGATGCGGCGAGATAATTCATAAAAAACAGCTGGAGATGAACTTCTGGACCTGTACAAAATGCGAGCATCATTTCAGAATCGGCAGCAGCGAGTACGTTTCCTTTCTTTTCGACAAGAACACCTTCAAGGAATACGACAAGAAAATGCGTTCGGCCGATCCGCTCGGCTTTACAGACAGCAAGAGATATCCCGACAGAATTAACGATACGATAATGAAAACCGGCCTTAGCGACGCGGTCAGAACAGGCACGGGAAAGATTGAGGGACGGGAAGTATCTTTTGCATGCATGGATTTTTCTTTCATCGGCGGCTCTATGGGTTCTGTTGTAGGCGAGAAGATATCGCGCGCAATTGACCGTGCCTACAAGAACAGAATTCCCATGATAATTATTTCTGCAAGCGGGGGAGCCCGTATGATGGAAGGTGCGTTTTCACTCATGCAGATGGCAAAGACCAGTTCACGCCTGGCCCGCCTGGCTGATGCCGGCATTCCCTATTTCTCAATTCTTACAGATCCAACTACAGGCGGCACTACGGCAAGTTATGCAATGCTTGGAGACGTAAATATTGCCGAACCCAGGGCTTTGATAGGATTTGCAGGTCCGCGCGTAATAAAACAGACCATAGGACGCGATCTTCCGGAAGGGTTCCAGACTTCGGAATTCCTGCTTGAAAACGGATTTGTGGACCTGATTGTGCACAGGAAGGATTTAAGAAGTAAACTTGTCAGCCTTATAGACTTTTGTTAATGATTATGGTGCGCCGTCCCGGCACCATTGAAGTTTAGGAGTTCGCCATTAAAGTTATTACTACTGTTAAGGAAATGCAGGATTATTCCCTTCGGAAAAAAAGGGAAGGGAAAACTATCGGCTTTGTTCCCACTATGGGATTTCTTCACGAAGGCCACTTGTCGCTTGTAAGAAAGGCCAGGGAAGCGGCCGATAGCGTTGTCGTTTCCATATTTGTCAATCCCACGCAGTTTGCCCCGAATGAGGACTTTTCCAAATACCCCAGGGACGAAGAAAAAGACAAGAGCCTGCTTGAGGCCGAAGGTGTCGACTGCGTATTTATTCCTTCGGCCCTTGAAATCTATCCCGAAGGGTTTCAGACCTATGTCGAGGTAACAGGTATAACAAAAGGACTTGAAGGTCAGTCGCGCCCGACGCATTTTAAGGGTGTTACAACAGTTGTGACGATACTTTTTAACTCTGTAATGCCGGACGTGGCCGTTTTCGGACAGAAAGACGCCCAGCAGGCAGCAGTCCTAAGGCGCATGGCTTTAGATCTCAGAATGAACATTCAGATCATCGTTTCCCCGATTGTGCGCGAGGCTGACGGACTGGCACTGAGTTCAAGGAATGTTTACCTCTCTGAAAAAGAAAGAAAGGATGCCCTTGTCTTAAGCCGCTCCTTGAGATATGCCGATGAAATGATCACTTCCGGGGAAAGGGATTCGGAGAAGATCATTCAGGAGATGAAAAAAAAGTTTGACAGGGTAGATTCTGCCCATCCGGATTACATTAAAATTGTTGATTCCAAAACCTTTGAAGACGCAGTTGCGCTTTCCGCAGGCGGAGAGTACTTTATTTTAATTGCGTGCAGGATAGGGAAGACAAGGCTCATTGATAATTTGCTCGTTAAGGTAAGCAATCCGGAACTTTCCATATAAATAAATACTGCTGTAATTGCTTTGTTTTTATATACTTCCTTTTGTAAATTCGTATCGTTTATAATAGCCTTTGGACCGGCAGTAAAATAACTTTTTAAATGCGGGTCCAGTAGATATATTTTCTAACTTAACAATATGTGAAAAGCTAATGTACAGGAAAACCATATTGCTTTTACTGCTTCTTACGGCTACTGCCATGGGGCAGACCAGGTCCGTCGGAAGTGATAATCTAAATTCAATGATGCCTTCAGCCGGCACTTTCAGCGTTACAATTGGCGGGACCTTTATTGTAAACGGTACCTTCCCCGCAATGCCGTTTGAAAGGGTTGATCAGTTTGTAACACGCATCTTTAACCAGTACAAGGTTCAGATGGTGAGCGATGTAAATACAAAGGATACGCGAAAGGCAGAAGAAACGGCTCAGAAAGCGGAGAATTTTTCAAGAAGAAACATTCTTCTTAAGAGAAGTGACGGCGAAGAGATGACTTTAGACCTGGAAAAGTTCCGCATGACAGGTGACTTTAAGGATAACCCTTATCTGAAGAATGATGACGTGCTCATTTTCTCCCCCCTTGATATAGCCAGAGATTTTATTTCAATTGACGGGGCTGTTAATCATCCGGTGAAATTTCCTTTTGTTGAAGGCGACAGGCTTTCAGATGCGCTGCTTTTTGCACAGGGGATAAACAAGGCTTATGAAAACGTTACGAAGGCCGAAATAATGCGCTCAAACTACTCCGGGACAAAAGACGAAACCATTATTGTTGACCTTAAGAGCGATGTTCCCTTAAAAAGAGCCGACAGAATAAGGGTACTGGCAGATGAGACGAACAGGAAAGACTACAGGGTGCTGGTTTTGGGTGAGGTCAGCCAGCCGGGCTACATACCAATTACAAGAGATAACACAACGATAAAGGATGTAATAAAGAAAGCCGGGGGTTTTAAGCCTACAGCCTCGCTCTTCAATGCGGAAATTGTCAGGGGGAGCGACAGCTATACACTGTTCAAGAAAGACATGCTTACGAAGAGTTTTGAGCAGAACAAGTTGTCTAACGAGAAGATAGAAAAAGCACTGGATGACAACATTGAAATGGAAAAACTCATGATGGGAAGAATGTCCTATCTGACAGAAGAGGATACCGGTTCCTTTAAGATAGACGATCAGTTAAGGCTTTTAAGAGGAAACGGTCTTATTGACTTTACAAAGCTGGAGACAGATACCACTCAGGGCAATTTCGTAGTTAAAGACGGGGATGTGGTTCTTATTCCAGAGCAGGAAAAGCTGGTTTATATTTACGGACAGATTTCCTCTCCGGGCTATCTGACATATGAGCCGGGAAAAGATGTAAGCTATTATGTACGTCAGGCCGGAGGTCTGGGAGAGCTTGCAAGAAGTTTTGATGATATAAGTGTTATCAAGGCAAAAACCAGGAAATGGGTTCCTGTAACCGATGAATCTCTGAAGGTGGAGCCGGGTGATTACATCTGGGTTCCGAAAAAAGTCCCCAGGACTTTCGCCTGGTATTTCGACCGTTATATGACGCGTGTTGCGGCAGTTGCCAGCGTAGTCAGTACAATTGTTACAATTATCTTATTAAGCAGACAGGCTAAGTAGTTAATAAATACACAAGTAAATTTAATTTAACAGCTTTAATTTAACAGCGAAGAGCATCATGGAACTAGAAATAGAAAAGCCAAAAACCGCTAAGTTATCTGACTATTTATACATACTTTACAAGTGGAAAAAGTTTCTGATATTAAATGTCCTGCTGCTTGTGATAGTGGCGGCAGTTGTTGCCTTTACCCTTCCGCTTGAGTATAAAGCGACGGCTGTTGTAATGATTCCCCCTGACAATTCGATGGGTCTGGGCGGACTGACGAGTCTCATCTCGGGAAAAGGGGGGAGTTCTTCTTTAGGGGCTAAGCTCCTGGGTGTTGGAAGTTCCTCTTCTGAAGATGTCCTGCTTGGAATCCTGAACAGCCGCACTGCAATGGAGAACGTAATTAAGAAGTTCGACCTGGCGAAGTATTATGAAACAAAAAGCAATCTTGATCTGACAATCAAAGCTCTCAGGGGAGACGTTTCCTTCGGGCCGAATGAAAACGAGATGATCGAGATAAGCGTTGTTAACAAGGATGCCCAAAAAAGCGCCGACATTGCCAATTATTTTGTGGAACTCCTCGATACGCTCAATCTGAAGTTCAGTGTGGAGCAGGCAAAGAATAACAGAATTTTTATTGAAAAAAGATATCAGAAAAATTTAAGCGATCTGAAAGCAGCTGAAGATTCGATGTACAATTTCCAGAAGAAGTACGGTGTTTTTGCCGTTCCCGAGCAGCTGGAAGTAGCAGTAAAAGCTGCCGGTGAACTGGAGTCCCAGATGGCAGAAAAAGAGATGGCTGCATATTTTACAAAACAGCAGTTCGGGGAGAATTCTCCCCAGTACCAGGGCCTTAATGCACAGGTAAACATGCTGAAGTCAAAGGTTAATGAATTAAAGAATGCAAACAAGCTTTCCTCTGTTTCAAACGTGCTCTTCCCCTTCAAGACTGCGCCGGAGATGACGATGCAGTACATGCGCAACTTCAGAGAGGTGGAGATACAGAGTAAAATTCTTGAAGTGGTGCTTCCTTTTTATGAACAGGCCAAATTTGATGAACAGAAAAGCATTCCGCCGGTGCAGGTCTTAGACAGTGCCGTTCCGTCTCAGGTAAAGTTTGCGCCGAAGAGATCATTTATAATTCTGACAATAACATTTTTAGGTTTGTTTTTCTTAATACCATTCATTTATATCGGTGAAAGCCTGGTTCGTAAAATTGATTTCAATAATCCCCTGGAGGAGAAGAGCGCAAGGTTTTTCAGGCGTATAATCAGATTCTATAAATTATAAGCATTAAATGTCAGTATTAATATTAACAGCCATAGCGCTGATATTTATATTTATCAGCAAAATGATTTTCGGTAAGTGGTTCAATCATTTGGCGCTTTATACAGCGGTATGGTACATGATGCTTGCCCTCTATGAGATCAAACTGATGTCTTACGTGGATATTAAGAGCACTGCATGGGTTGCAATAGCCGGGGCATTCCTCTGTTTCTTCCTTGGTTCAGTTACAGTTTATGTGGCCAGAAAATGCCTTAACAGGCCTACAAGTGATATCAAACCTTTAGACGGGGAGATGCTGCTTTTTGCCGACGGCGGACGTATGGTTAAATATGCACTGCTGTTTTTTTCCATTACAGGACTTGCCGGAGTTCTTTATCAGTGGATGGCCCTCATTCACAAGTTCGGCAGTGTCACTGCCGTCATTGTACAGGCGAACCTGCTCTACAGGCTGAGGGTGGAAGGCAAGCTGGAAAATGATCTACCATACGTGTTTGTGGCCGCTTTCTCGGGTGTCTTCTTCAGCGGTATTTACAGCGCATACAAAAACAAGGTGAGTTGGCTTGCCATAATTCCAATTGTTACAGTGATACTAAAGGATATTTCAAATGCGGGACGTGCAGGAATGCTCACAGCGCTCCTTATTTTTGTTTCATCGTTTTTCCTCTACAGACACGTTGCAGCAGAAAGGGAGAAAAAAAAGAAAAGGTTCGGGATTATACTTACTGGAGTTCTTGTTGTAGGACTTGTCATAGGTGGCGCGGTTCTGGTTAAATCAAGCAGGGGAACAATTGAGAGTTATTCGGCCTCTTCGCGGCAGCTGAACAAACTTAAAAAGGGTTTATTAATTTCTCCGTCAATTTATCTCTATTTCAGCAGCCATGTGGGTGTTTTCAGTGAGTATATGGAAAGGGATTATGATAAACCTTCGGTTATCGGTGAATTTACATTCCGGCCGGTCTTCAATTTACTGGCAAAATTCGGTTTTGTCCAGAGGCCGATAGATTACGAAAGGGGATATTATATACCGATGTATACAAATACTTCCACTTATCTGAAGCTCGTGCACCGTGACTTCGGCGACAGCGGACTGTATGTGGTTCCTTATCTGCTCGGCCTGTTTGCCTCGTTTTACTGGTACAGGCTTTATGAAAGAAAGGGGGGACTAGACCTGGCAATTCTGTCTTTTCTGTATGTCCTTATCATGTTCTCATACATTACCATGCTTTCAAAGTACTCCTTCTGGACACTCAGCCTTGTAATGGTTCTTGCTGTTTTGCCTTTTATGGAAAAATGGACCCAGAAGAGAGTTTTATTAAATAAAAATATTTCCGGGAAATAGAGAAAAGATCTGTGAACAAATTATACAAAAATTGGTCGCTCTTAACCATTTCAAACGTTATTTACCAGGGTCTTTTCTTTTTAAGTTTTGTAAGAATAGCCAGATTGTTCAGGCCCGAACTCTATGGAGTATTTACCATCATAATAGCCTCTACGCAGATGGCGCAGATACTTTCTTCTCTCGGCCTGCAGCAGATAGTAATAAGAGAAATAGCCAGGGATCACTCCAGACTCTTTGACGTTGCGAAATTGACGCTTCTGCCCACTGCAGCAGCCTCACTGGCTAGCTCAGGACTGCTGGTCTTATATCTGGTTGTTTTTGAACACATTGCTGACAATCTGGTTCTTTTGTCTTCCTTCCTTCTGCTGATGGGTATTATGGCATGGAATTATGCTGAACCGCTGGCTTTCGGTCAGCAGCGGATGAAAATTTCAGCCTCAATAAATATTGTGAGCTCTGTTGTGTTTATCGTTGCGCTGTTTATAATTCCATCGGGTTCTTTTAACATTCACATTATACTTCCAATCTATGTTGCGGTATTCCTTCTGCGTGCTCTTGTATATCTGTTGGTTGAATGGAAGGGCGGGTACTTCAAGAGAGCTTCAAAGGAAATTCACAGGAATATTACTCTTAAATACCTTTTGAGCAAGAGCCTGGCTTTTTACGGAACCACACTACTGGCTATACCTATAGTACAGCTCCCGATACTGTTTCTGTCGCAGCTTTCAGGCGAAAGGGAAGTCGGGTATTTCGGCATAATCAGCAGACTGTCGCTTCCATTATCGCTGATTGCAAATAATCTGTTTACTGCCATGTATCCGGTGCTGGCAAAGTTTTTTGTTGATGATAAACCGGCCTTCAGACAGAAGGCAGAAAAACTGTTTTACTTAATTTCCATTGCCGGAATAATACTGACTTCATTTCTCGGATTTTTCAGCGTGGAGATCGTAAGCCTTGTTTTAGGCCCGTTGTATGTAAATGCGGCCAGAACGTTTTCCCTGCAGGTATGGGCCACGCTTCTGATGATACAGAATACTTTTATCGGAACGATTTTCCTGGCTACGGACAAAGAAAGACTTATGGTTAAACTTTCTTTCCTTAATTCGGTGATCATCGGAACAGCAAGTTACATCGGGGCTCACTATGGAGCATTCGGCCTGTCCTTGAGTTTATGGATAGGTTTAATACTGGGACTTATTCCTCATTGGTATTTTGTAAGCAAAGCTGTGGGACTGAAATTTGAGGCCCGTCTGGTAACTCTTCTTTCATTTTATTTCCTGATGCTTAGCGGCCTCTCAGTAGTCATTTTTGAAGTAAATTTATTTGTAAGAATCCTGATTTATATTTCATTATCTGCCCTGGTATTCTTCACACTCAAAAATTATATTATTTCGGATATAATGAATCTTATGCAGGCATTAAGATATTATTTTAAGAGAAGACTGCCTGTTTCCTGAGGGTGTTTCAAAAATCAATTAAATAACAGAATGTAATAATGGAAAACAAATTAGTAAAACCTGACTGTTCCATAATAATCGTTAACTACAAGGATTATAAGTTAATTTATGATTGTATAGACTCCGTTATAAAACATACTTCAGGCCTCAGTTATGAAATTATAGTTGTTGACAACAGTTCCGAAGGCAGTGAAATAGACAGGCTTAAAGAGAAATATTTATCCTGTGTTCAAATAATTAAAAATAAAGAGAACCTTGGCTTTGCCAGAGCAAACAACCAGGGGATTGGTATTGCACGTGGCAGATATATACTACTGCTGAACAACGACACCCTGTTTCTGGAAAACTCCCTCAGGAAATTAATTGATTTTTCCGAAAGCCGTGGAAACAATCTCATAGCAGGCTGTAAAATACTAAATGCCGATATGACCCGGCAGGTCTCGGTCTGGGAATTTGATAATTTCCTGAATGCTCTTTCTGAGATTTTGTTTATTTATAAGGTGTTCCCAAGGTCACGGCTGCTGAACAGGTTTTACAAAAACTACGTCGAAACTACTGAACCTTCGGAAGTAGATGTTGTGAAAGGATGCTTTCTGTTTTGTCCAAGGGACGTAGCCGAGAAGTTAAACAGGCTAGATGAGAGATTTTACTTCTACATGGAAGAAACTGATTTCTGCTACAGGCTGAAGAGTATGGGGGGAAAGGTCTATTACTTCCCTGGTACAGAAATAGTGCACCTGGACGGCTCAAGTACAAAAAGTATTCAGTGGTTCAAATTCAGAAACCAGACCATGGCCAAGATTCAGTTCCTGCAGAAGCACGTAAAAGGTGTGAGATTTTTCCTGATGGCTTTCCTGCACTATTTCGGGGTTTTTCTGCGGACTTTTGTTTACCTGGCTATGGGAGTACTAAGCCTGAATAAAATTCTCTTAAAAAAATCTTTTTATTATCTGCGCCAACTGGGAGTCTATCCAAAAAATCTATTTAAATAGCAGAATGCCCCTTTTGGGGCATCCTTTCAGCAAAAAATATCTTTTTTGTCTGTTTCCGAAACCGGTTTCCCGAACCGGTTTCCCGAACCGGTTTCCCTATCCGGTGGCTTTTACAGTGGGGAAAATTACTTTTTCTGACCGGAATTTTTAGAGGCCACGAAATCCAATCCCCAGTAGAAATACTCTTTCAGAAAGCCTGACTTCCTCCAGAGTCTTTGTTCAACATCTATTAACGAATTGAGATTGCTGCTGTTAACCAGTAAAGGAGGGAACAGGCGTATAAACTGGACGTTGGAAATTTCGAATTTATTTTTGTGGAACAGGTCTTCCCATTTTGCAAATGACCTGACATTTTCATTGCCAAAGAGAATCTTCTTTTGCAAATTTTCATCGTAGAACTCAATTACCCTGTTATTTTTACGGTACATATAAAGCTTAATGCGCTGCATAATGTTATTTCCATTGTCATCGACTACAACCATCTTTCCGTTTTCCCTGAGTGTTTCGTGAAAAATCCTCAAAGCCTCATCAATAGGTTCAAGATGATGAAGCGTATCCTGAACCAGAATGAAATCTGCCGAGTCCTTTGGAATGGAAATTTCGAAGAGGTTTTCAACATTTACACTAAACAGGTCGGGGTTGCCGTAGGCTTTCCAGAACTCTTTCCTTTGGGGAAGAAGTTTATGGTACCATTCCAGAGTAGAACCTTTAGAGGCAATTCCGTTCATTGCAAGAAAGAGACTCGAAGTACCGAAGCCGCATCCCACATCCCAGACCCGGCTGGGGTGTTCTTTAACGATGTTATCATAAATATACTCAAGCCTCTGGAGCAAATAGGCTTTTCTCCACGGGTAGAATAATCCCTTCTGAGCAAATTTATAGTAATCCTTAATGCCGTATGAGTCGCTGCTGTTATATGAATCAAGCTCTTTTTCAAACAATTCGAAAAATTCTGCTGGGGTCATCTGAATGCCGTAAATATATTAATGTTTGGAAATTATTTACCTATAATAACCAAAATTTCAGGGAGTTTCAATTATCATTACGGTTAAACTTCTCACTTTTAATTTCCCATAATTACTGCATCTTTATTCCTTTTCATATTTGTTTACTTTTGATTATTTTTGGGACAATTAATAGACTGTTTGTCCCAGGGGATTGAATTGTTATTTTAGCTTTCTCTGAGTTCCGGCAATACCCGGAAAACAATGGCAGCTTCCGAATTTGTAAAGTTTTGAGGGTTTTTTGAAAATTCTTCAGGTATCTCCTAATTTTCCCTTTCCGCCTAACGACGGAGGGAAAATTGTAATCTATTATTTTTATAAGAGTATCAGGAAGTCAGGGAATGATATCGATTTTATCTGCACGAGTAAAATTCCCGTTCCCATGGAAGAAAGGACTGCCTTTGACAAAGAAAACATCCCCGGAGTTTTCTACGACAGGAAGATCAGTTCGTATTTCCGATTGCTGAAGAATCTGCTTTTGGGAAAACCGGTCCTGATTAACAAGTTTTATTCCCGTAAATTCCAAAGAATACTGATGGATAAGGTGACGAGGGGAGATTACGACCTTATCCATTTTGAGGGCCTTCATTCAGTACCTTATGCACTGAAGCTAAAGAAAGTGATGAAGGATAAAAAAATGGTGGTCCGCCTGCATAACGTTGAGTCGCAGATAATATACCGTTTTTTCCAGACTGCAAAAAATCCTCTTCTAAAGTTGTTCTTCTGGAATGAATACAGGCATATAAGAAGACTTGAAAAGAAGTGCTACAGCGAGCTTAAAAACATCATTTTTATTACTGAAGACGATAGGCGCCTGGCCTTAAGAAATGATGCCCGGGATATCAGGCCTTATGTAATGACAGCGGGAGTGGATCTGGATTACTTCTCGGGCCTGGACAATAAGCCGAAGAGCAATTTGCTCTATCTGGGCTCCATGGACTGGAAGCCGAATGAGGATGCGGTGCTGTGGTTTATTAAAAACGTATTCTGCCGCCTTCTGGAGTCCTATCCGGACCTGAAGTTTTTTGTGGTTGGGAAAAACCCTTCGGAGAAAATGAAAAAGCAGGCTTCGAGCAACATTATAGTTACCGGAACCGTCGATGATGTCAGGCCATACGTAGAGCAGGCGGGCATCTGCGTTATTCCTCTTAGAGTCGGCGGAGGAATGCGCGTTAAAATACTTGAACTGATGGCCGCAGGAAAACCGATTATTACTTCGACCATAGGGGCTGAAGGAATTAATTACGAAAAGGACAATGAACTCATACTGGCCGATACGGCCGAAGATTTCTTCAGGGAAATTGATGGCCTCCTGAGGGATCCGGACAGAATGCATTCAGTAGGTGTGAATGCCAAAAACAAAGTAAAGCAGCAATATTCCTGGGAGTCTGTTATTTCAGGCTACATGAATTACATTAACAGTATTGTATGAAAGAAAAAAATTTCGTTCTGGTAACACAGTATTATCCTCCTGAAATAGGCGGGGGCTCGCAGAGAAGCGTGGGCTTTGTAGAGGAACTCTCAAAGCTTGGGCTGAAGGTTACAGTAGTTACTCCTTTTCCCAGCTATCTTATGAAAAAGGAAGAGGCCGGAACCAAGCTGAAACTTTATGAAAAACGTGAGGATAACGGGGTAACAGTTTACAGGACCTTTGTCTATGCAAGCGACCGCGGAAGCTTCCTTAAAAGGATACTCTACTATTTATCCTTTACTTTTTCATCTACTTTGGTATCTTTATTTAAGATCAGAAAGATAGATTATCTGCTTACAATTTCTCCGCCCCTTTTTACAGGCATTACTGGTATTATTCTTAAGAAACTTAAGAAAGCAAAGTTCATTTTTGACATCGGTGACCTTTGGCCCGAGTCAGCCATACAGCTCGGATTTCTGAAAAATAAAAGGGTAATCACACTTGCCGAAAAACTGGAAAGATCTATCTATTCCAACAGCGATATTGTTAACACGGTAACAAGGCTGACACAGAATAAGGTTAAAAACCTGCACCCTTACATAAAGAAGATTCTCTACATACCTAATTTTGTTAACGGTGAGGTTATTAAAAAGGCTCCTAAAAACGATGCCCTGCTTAAGGAGCTTAACCTGGAGGGTAAATTTGTAATAGGCTATGCCGGAAATATCGGCAGCGCCCAGGGGCTCAGGATCATGACGCAGGCGGCAGTCTGCACGAAGCAGAACACAGAGGTAGTCTACCTCATTATTGGAGATGGTGTCGACCGCCCGGATCTTGAAGAAGACATCAGGAAAAATGACCTTAGTAATGTTATGCTTCTGCCCCCGGTATCGAGGGAAGAGATAGTTAAGTATATTTCACTCTTTGACGTTATGGTAATTCCGCTGGTTAAAAATGACCTCTTTAGAATTACTATCCCTTCAAAACTCTATGAAAGTATGGCAGCCGAAATTCCCGTTCTCCTGAGCGTCGACGGCGAGGCCAGAAAAATTCTTGAAAGCGCAAACTGCGGGCTTTATGTGGAGCCCGAAAATCATGAAATGCTCGCTCAGAAGATTCTGGAATTGTTTAGTAACAGAAGTCTCGTTGAAGAGCTGGGTAAAAACGGGCGCAAAAGGGCTGAGGAGGAATTTGACCGCTCTAAAGTTATGATGAACTTTTATGAAGCCTTGAACAGTCATGAATAAAAAAATAGAAATAACGTTTCTTTTAATTGTAGATTTTCTGATGATAAATCTGACCTGGCTGCTTTACTATTACGTCAGGGTCAAAAGCGGACTGCTTGCCCAGTACACCGAGCCTGAACTAATTGCACCGGGACTTGTAATTTACTGCTACTGGTTCATCATATTCCTTTTTATAGGCATGTACAGAACCTGGTTTGCCGCATCGCGCTTCGACGAGCTCTCGGCTCTTTTTAAGGCGTCATTTTTCGGGACTTTCCTCCTTTTCTTTATTATATTTATGGATGATGCTTCCACAAGCGACAGTGCTGTAAATAACCGTCTTCTGATTTTCATCTACTGGTCCTTTTTCCTGTTCTCTGTGGGAATGGGAAGGCTTCTGGTCCGCAGCATTCAGAAGCATCTTATCATAAAGGGTTTCGGGCGGAAGAATGCCATTATTGTCGGCTTTAACCAGAGGGCAAACAGCCTGCACGAGCAGCTGCTCAGGCACAGGGCTCTAGGCCTGGACGTAATAGCCTACGTGGCACAGAAGCCGGAAAATATTGGACGGGAATTCAAGGGGGTCAGGGTAATGGACTCGGTCGACTCGATTAACGAAACAATTGATAATTATAATGCAAAGGAAATTATTATAGCACTCGATAAGAACCAGGAAGATGCGATCCTTGAGATCATAACAAAGTGCGACAGTAAGAACGTCAATATAAAGATTTTAGCCGACCTTTATGAGATCATTTCAGGCCAGGCAAAAACGAACCATATATACGGCTTCCCGCTCATAGACATAATGCCCGAGCTGATGCCGGAGTGGGAAAAAAAAGTAAAACGTCTGATGGATATTTCCATTTCTTTGATTATTTTACTTATCTCACTTCCTGTTACGGTAATTATTTCCATTTTAATAAAGCTCGACAGCCCGGGAACCGTGCTCTACAAGCAGAAGCGCTCGGGGCTCAACGGAAGGGAATTTGACATCTATAAATTCCGCTCGATGAGAAATGATGCCGAGAAGGGAACCGGACCTGTCTGGTCGCAGAAAAATGATCCGAGGATAACGCGTGTGGGAAAATTCATACGCAAGGTCAGAATTGATGAAATACCCCAGATGATAAATGTCTTAAAAGGGGAGATGAGTCTTGTAGGCCCAAGGCCCGAGAGACCATTTTTTGTTGAGAAGCTTTCAGAGGAGATTCCTCTTTACAAGAAAAGGCTCAAGGTCCGCCCGGGCGTAACAGGCTGGGCACAGGTAAAGCATAAGTACGATGAGACAATTGAAGACGTAAAAACCAAGCTGAGATACGACCTTTTCTACATTGAAAACATGTCGCTTCGCATGGACTTTAAGATTTTGTTCAGGACGGTATTTGTAGTCCTTTTTGGTAAAGGACATTATGAATAAAAATGGAGCTAAAATGAAAATTAATATGGTGGATTTGAAGAAGCAGTATGCTTCTATTAAGGATGAAATAGATGCTGCAATTAAAGATGTTGTGGAATCTACTCAGTTCATTATGGGTAAGAATGTTTCGGATTTTGAAGCGGGATGCTCCCGGTACCTCGGTGTAAAACACGCAATAGCATGCGCCAGCGGAACAGACGCCCTTCAGATTGCCATGATGGCTTTGGATATAAAACCGGGTGATGAGATCATTACAACACCCTTTACTTTTGTTGCTACGGCTGAAACCATAGCTCTTCTGGGCGCCGTGCCGGTATACGCCGATATACTAAACGACACCTATAATATCGATCCTAAGAAGATCGAAGCCCTTATAACAGAGAAAACAAAAGCAATTATTCCCGTACATCTCTACGGGCAGGCAGCCGACCTGGATCCGATACTTGAAATTGCAAAGAAACACAACCTCTACGTAATTGAAGATGCCGCACAGGCTTTCGGAACGGAATACAAGGGAAAGAAGGCAGGCTCATTGGGAACAATCGGCGCCACCAGCTTTTTCCCGAGCAAAAACCTGGGGGCATATGGCGATGCCGGAATGATCTTTACACAGGATGACGTACTGGCCGAAAAGATACGCATGATTGCTTCGCACGGATCGAAGGAGCGTTATGTTCATGAAATCCTGGGCTTAAATTCCAGAATGGATGCCCTGCAGGCCGCCATACTGAACGTTAAACTGAAATATATCGATAAGTGGAACAGTGCAAGAGCCAATAACGCCCGCCTCTACAGGGAAAAACTTGCGGGAGCCGACGTCGTAACTCCATTTACGGCAGACTTCTCCACGCATATTTATCATCAGTTTTCAATCAGGGTCAAGGACAGAAAAGGCCTTCAGGAATTTTTATCATCAAAGGGAATACCTACGGCAGTTCATTATCCTATTCCACTTCACCAGCAGCCGGCTTTTCTTGACGAAGAGAGAACTTTTAACTTGCCCGTAGCTGAGGCTGTGGCAAAAGAAATTATCTCGCTTCCTATGTATCCTGAACTTACTGAAGAGGAAATTGAATATATTGCAAATGCCATAACTGAATTCGCGGGG
This sequence comes from Ignavibacteriales bacterium, assembly GCA_036261625.1. Lineage (GTDB taxonomy): Bacteria > Bacteroidota > Ignavibacteria > Ignavibacteriales > SURF-24 > JAAXKN01. Next base: position 136,881 of record DATAKL010000059.1, read on the forward strand.
AAGAAATAAGCTCTATGGATGGAAAATCAATCGTTATAATTCCGACTTACAATGAACTGGAGAACATTAGTGTGCTGGTACCGGACCTGATGGACCGGTATCCTCACCTTGATATTCTGATCGTTGATGACAACTCTCCCGACGGCACGGCTTCTTACGTGAAGAAGATGCAGGAAAATAACGGTTGCATTAAACTCATTGAACGCCCGGGAAAAATGGGCCTGGGAACTGCTTACGTAGCCGGTTTCAGGTACATGCTTGAAAACGGCTACGACTATGCAATTCAGATGGATGCCGATTATTCTCACGATCCGAAGGAAATCGGCAATTTTTTCCGTGAGATAAGGGACTATGATCTTGTTATCGGCAGCCGCTATATTACAGGCGTCAATGTGGTTAACTGGCCGATGCGAAGGCTTCTCTTAAGCTACTTTGCAAGCTACTACACCAGGTTCATTACCGGTATTCCGGTTGCCGACTGCACCGGGGGGTTTAAGATGTTCAGGCGCAGAGTGCTTGAAACCATAAACCTTGAGGACATCAGAAGCAACGGGTATTCCTTCCAGATTGAAATGAATTATAAAGCCTGGAAGGCGGGATTCAAAATTAAGGAGTTTCCCATAATATTTATCGACCGCGTCAAGGGGCGCTCAAAGATGAATAAGAAGATTGTCCGCGAAGCCGTTCTTATGGTTTGGAAACTCAGATTTAAAAGTATTTTCGGCAGACTGTAATTACAATAATGATAGACTTATCTATAATTATCGTTAATTTTAACGTCAAAGAGTTCCTGCAGAACCTGCTCAGTTCCATTCAAAAAAGCTGCGGCAATTTTTCAACCGAAGTTATTGTCATCGATAACGCTTCCGACGACGGCAGTGTGGAAATACTGAGAGAAAAATTTCCCTCGGTTAAACTGATTGCAAATAAGGAAAATATCGGCTTCGGACGCGCAAACAATCTGGGGCTCGAAATCTCAAAGGGCAAATACATCCTCTTGATAAATCCCGATACAATAGTCCAGGAAGATACATTTCAGAAACTTATTGCCTTCTTCGAAAGGACTCCCGATGCGGGCCTGGTAGGCTGCAAGGTATTAAATTCAGACGGAACGCTGCAGCTGGCCTGCAGAAGAGGTTTCCCCGGGCCCTGGACCTCATTTACAAAGGTTACGGGACTAAGCCGTATGTTTCCCAAAAGCCGGCTCTTTGCAAGATATAACCTGACCTATCTGGATGAAAATCAGACTTACGAGGTTGATGCCATTTCGGGCGCATTCATGATGATGAAGCGCGAGGTCTATGAAAAAACCGGCGGCTTCGACAGCCAGTTTTTTATGTATGGCGAGGATCTGGACCTCTGCTACCGCGTGCAGAAGGCAGGCTATAAGGTCTACTACGTGCACGAGACGCAGATAATACACTACAAAGGGGAAAGCACAAAAAGAAGCAGCCTGGATGAGACAAAGGTTTTCTATGAGGCGATGCACCTTTTTGTAAAGAAGCATTTTTCATCTTCTTTTATTGTGGAACTCATTCTGCGCTTTGCAATTATTATTCGTCAGCTCTTTGCATTCTTAAATATATACCGGCTTGTTATTCTGGCAATTGTTTGCGACTTTCTGTTTTTTGACCTTTCGCTTTTTATTTCGTCCCATATTTACCATTCGCCTCACTGGCACGGTTTTCCGAAGGAAACTATTCCTGGCATATACACAATTCCTGCTCTTATTCAGATAGCTTTGGCCTCTGCCACAGGAGCATATAAAAAGGATTCAATTTCTGTCCTCAGGATTCTCTACTCGTCTATTCTCGGCTTCTTTATTCTTTCTTCAGTAACCTTCTTCTTTAAGCAGTATGCCTTCAGCCGTGCTGTAGTTATTTTTACATACGGCATACTTTTATTCATGCTGCCCGGCTGGCGCATTGTGCTTAAACTCGGCATCAGGCTGGGGCGCAAGGAAGAGGTTTATAAGACGAGAACACTCATCGTTGGAACGGACATGCATGCCATGGCACTGGCAATGAAACTTAAAACAAAACTGACGAGCATACAAAAAATTGCAGGGCTCGTCGGCCTGACAAGAAAGCATGTGGGGGAGCATCTTGAAGGTATGGAGGTGCTGGGAAGCCTCGAAAATATAAAAAAGATAATAAGGGAGAAGAAGATTACAGAAGTCATCTTTGCCTCCGGTGAAATGTCATACAATCAGATGCTCGCCGTGGTTTCAGAGTGCCAGGGAGAAAATGTTGATTTCAAGGTTGCAGGCAATGAGCTCGACTATCTGGTCGGCAAATCCTCCATCACAATGCTTGATGAGATCCCTCTGCTTGATATTTCATATAATATTTCCACCTTCATCAGCAGAATCAGCAAAAGAATATTCGATTTTGTACTTACAGTTCCGGCTTTGATCTTTATTTATCCTTTCATATATTCGTTTCGCAAAATAAGACATAGTGGCAGCGATTTTTCAAGTTTTATTCTCCTACTGCCCGAGGTCTTAATGGGGAGAAAAAGCATTGTGGGTCCCTTAAAACAGAGACCCGACATGGAGCTCTATCTGGGCAAGACGGGACTGACGGGACTGTGGTATACAGAGGGTGTGGACAACAGTCAGGACCGCAATGAAACGATTAAACTCGATATTTTTTATGCCAAAAATCAGAATATCTGGCTGGACCTGGAGATTTTAGGCAAAACTTTTAGTAAAATGTTTAGTGGCATGGAGCAATAATGGCAAAAGCAGTTCTGGATTTTGAAAAACCGATTTATGAACTTGAAAATAAGATCAATGAGATGCGGCAGTTTGCAGGCAAACTGGATATTGCCGATGAGATAACAAAGCTTGAAAGAAAGGTTAAAAAGTTGAAAGAAAGCGTTTATGGCGATTTGACACGGTGGCAGAAGGTCCAGCTGGCCAGACATCCGGAACGTCCTTTCACACTGGACTATATTTATCTGATGGCAAATGACTTCGTTGAGCTCCATGGCGACCGCCAGTGCAAGGACGACAAGTCTATTGTAGGCGGCTTTGCAAAAATTGATGAACACAAGGTTATGATCATCGGCCATCAGAAGGGGCGGGATACAAAAGGCAATGTTTATAGAAATTTCGGCATGCCCAATCCCGAAGGCTACCGCAAGGCCTTAAGGCTAATGAAGCTTGCCGAAAAGTTCCATCGCCCGGTTATTACAATGCTCGATACGCCGGGAGCATACCCTGGCCTGGAGGCCGAAGAACGCGGGCAGGCTGAGGCAATTGCACGCAACCTCCTTGAGATGAGCCGCCTTAAGGTGCCTGTTATTGTTGTAATTATAGGCGAGGGCGCTTCTGGAGGGGCCCTGGGAATCGGCGTCGGCGACAGAATACTCATGCTCGAGAACTGCTGGTATTCTGTTATCAGTCCTGAATCATGCTCAAGCATTCTCTGGAAAAGCTGGGATTATAAGGAGCAGGCAGCTGAAGCCTTAAGGCTTACCGCCCCGGATCTCCTTCAGCAGAAAATTATAGACAGAATTGTACCTGAGCCCTTAGGAGGTGCACATACCAACCATGAGCTTGCGGCAAAAAATCTCAAAGCTGCAATTCTGGAAGAACTAAATCCTCTGCTGAAACTTAAGACCGAAAAGCTGCTTGACCTGAGGTTTGCCAAGTTTGCTAAAATGGGCGTATGGCACGAATAAATTTGGCGCTGTTAAAGCTGTTACCGTTAAAGCTGTCTTTGAAAATTAAAATATATATCATCTAATGCTGTCAAATAAAACTTACATCAGAGTGCGTTATGCCGACACGGACAAAATGCAGTTTGTCTATAACGGCAAATATCTGGAATATTTTGAAGTAGGCCGTACAGAGCTCCTGAGGTCCATAGGCCTTGCCTACAGTTCCATTGAAGCCCTGGGCTTCCAGCTTCCGGTGCTTGAAAGCTTCATCAGGTATAAAAATCCCGGCCGCTATGATGACTTAATTGAAGTGGAAGCCTGTGTAAAGGAAATGCCCAGGCCGAAGATTCACATTGATTACGTTGTCAGAAGAAGTGAAACTGCTGAAGTGCTTGCTGAAGGATACACCGAGCACATATTTATGAAGGAAGATACAAAGAAAGCCGTGCGGCCTCCGCAGTTTTATATTGATGCCCTGAAGCCTCATATAAATGAAGTTGAAGTAAAGCAGAGTTGAAGTAAAGCAGAGTTGAAAAATGATAAATATGAATTTGCAGGATGAAATAGACGAAATAATCCAAAGGGCATTCAGGGAGGATATTTCTACAGGAGATGTCACCACGCTTGCCACAGTTCCAAACACTGTTTTGGGAAGGGCCGCTTTTCTGGTAAAGGATGACGGAGTTGTTGCAGGGCTGGATGTTTGTGAAAGGGTGTTCCATCTTCTGGATCCGGAACTGGAATTTACAGCTCACACGACAAACGGATCGAGTGTAAGCCGCGGAGAAATTATAGCAGAGGTCAAGGGACCTGCAGCTTCAATCCTCACGGCTGAGAGAACGGCGCTTAACTTCCTGCAGAGGATGAGCGGCATTGCAACCCTCTCGGCAAAGTTTGCTTTGGTGGTAAAAGGTACAAAGGCTGTAATTATAGATACAAGAAAAACCGTTCCGGGCCTCAGGGTAACTGATAAACTGGCTGTAGTTCAGGGCGGATGTAAAAACCACCGCCAGGGGCTTTACGATATGTTCCTTATCAAGGATAACCACATCGCGGCCTCGGGATCTGTTACCAGGGCAGTGGAAGCCTGCCGTAATTATATGAAACTGAACGGTTTTACTTCGAAAATAGAGGTTGAAGTAAAGACTCTTGAAGAGACCAAAGAGGCCCTGAATGCGAAGGCCGACATAATAATGCTGGATAATTTTGAACTTCAGCTGATGAAAGAGGCCGTAGCACTTATTAACCATCAGGCGCTTGTTGAGGCTTCAGGGGGCGTAAACTTAAATACGGTCAGGCAGATTGCAGAAACAGGCGTGGATTTCATTTCTGTAGGGGCGCTCACGCACAGTGTAAAGGCGCTGGACATTTCACTGAATTTAATAATGAATACCTGAGAAATCGATTCAGGCTGAGGGAAAAGGCTTTTTCTCCTTCTTTGACAGATTTTAAGGGACAGATTCTATGAGTAAGACGATATTATGAGAGAGAAATTTAAAGAATTAACCAAAGACACGGCTGTTTACGGCATAAGCACCATTCTTAGCAGGTTCTTAACATTCATTCTGGTCCCTTTTTATTCCCACGTCCTTGGGAAGGCGGAAAACGGCATTGTGGGATACATTTACGCCTACATCGCTTTTCTGAACATTATCTATCTTTACGGCATGGATTCGGCATATCTGAAATATGCATCCTTAAATAAAGATGAGAAAAATAAAAAAAGTGTTTTTTCCACGCCGTACATTTTTGTAACTCTGACTTCCGTCATAATTTCTCTTCTCATAATTATTTTCCGTCCTCAGGTAAACCAGGCCATGGATATTCCGCCAGGCAGCCGGGATATTTCCTACTATTTTACATTCATTCTTCTTTTTGATTCACTTGCAGTCATTCCATTTGCGCACCTGAGGCTCATACGAAAGGCCAAGAAGTTTGCTCTGATAAAGACTGTAAATATTCTGGTTAACGTGGCCCTGAATATAATACTCATACGCGCCTTCAGGCTGGGAATGATTGCTGTTTTCATCAGCAACCTCGCGGCTTCGGTAATTACACTTCTTTTGCTTGTGCCCGATATATTGAAGAACCTGGAAGTAAGGATCGACAAAGGACTCCTTAAAAAGATGCTCAAGTTCGGACTGCCTTATCTTCCGGCAAGTCTGGCCTCGATGGTAATACAGGTAATAGACCGCCCGATACTTCTTATGATGACCAATGAAAGCACCGTGGGGGTCTACCAGATAAATTACAAACTGGGCATTTTCATGATGCTCTTCGTTTCAATGTTTCAGTATGCCTGGCAGCCATTTTTCCTTCATAATGCAAAAGAGGAAAATGCAAAAGAGATTTTTTCTAAAGTATTAACTTATTTTGTTTTTGCCGGGAGCGTGGTACTGGTACTTCTTTCATTATTTATCGGGGATCTGATCCGCCTGCATATACTGGGCTTTACGCTCATAGGCGCTGCTTACTGGAGCGGGGCTGTAATAATTCCGGTTGTGCTGCTGGGTTATCTTTTTAACGGGATATACGTGAACTTTACGGCCGGAATATTTATAGAAGAGAAAACAAAATACCTGCCCTATATTACGGGTCTTGGCGCGCTGATTAACGTAGGGGTTAATTACCTGCTTATTCCGCGCTTCGGCATCATGGGGGCAGCCTCGGCAACGCTGGCAAGCTACGTTGTTATGGCAATTGCGCTCTTCCTGGTCTCACAGAAATTTTACAAAATCGATTATGAATACGGAAAACTCCTCAGAATTATGCTTTCAGTGCTTATTCCGGCCTTAGTGTACTATCTTGTTCCAATCAACACGCTCATATTTAAGTTTGGGGTCCTTCTGCTTTACATTGTGCTTCTTTTCAGTCTCAGGATAATAAACAAAAAAGAAGTAAAGGCACTCAGGAGAAGCTTCCTGCCGCAGCGCCGCACGGCCGGTGCTTAAAAAGGATGGGGAGATGTTATTTATCTTTTCTAAGCAATTAATAAATAATTATCAAGTTGATTTTACCCTAAGTTGAAATTAAATTCTTATAGCTCTTTTAGGAATAGTTTTTAGAGCTTCATTTGGCCTTATGCGGCCAAATCCCAATAATCGTCCGCCCCGTCATCTAATTGAAAATTACTGGCTTACTATATGAGTGAAAACATAACATTAAAGATAAAAAGAATTTCAGATGAATTCCGTTCTCTGCCTTTGCCTTCATATCAAACGCAGGGGAGTGCGGGCATGGACCTGTGTGCTGCCCTGAAAGAACCCTATGTAATAAAAAAAGGCTCGATTGCACTTATTCCGACAAATCTATCCGTTGAAATTCCCTTTGGCTATGAGCTTCAGGTGCGCCCAAGGAGCGGGCTTGCCGCTAAGCACGGAATAGGCGTTCTGAACTCCCCCGGCACAATAGATTCAGACTACAGGGGGGAGATAAAAGTGATACTTTTTAATTTCGGAGGAGAAGACTTCACAATAAACAGCGGCGACAGAATTGCACAGATGGTCCTGTCAAAAGTTTATACGGCAAATGTTGTTGAAACGGATAATCTTTCAGACAGTAAAAGAGGCAATGGCGGCTTCGGCCATACGGGCCTGGAAACGAGGTAACGGGCGGCTTTATTATGGCAGAGTTTATACATTTACATAACCATACACACTACAGCCTTCAGGACGGCGCCTGCACGGTCTACGACCTGGTAAAGGCGGCTAAAAAGAACAACATGTCGGCTGTGGCCTTAACGGACCACGGCGTAATGTTCGGTATCTCAGAGTTTCACCGCGTTGCTAAGAAAGAGGGAATCAAGCCGATCTCGGGCATGGAAGCCTACGTGGTGGCAGAAGGAAGCCGCTTCGAGAAGGCTAAGCTGGATGAGACGGGCGGAAAAAAACGCGCCCGGAATTATCATCACCTGGTCCTTCTGGCAAAAAATAAAACCGGCTACAAGAACCTGATGAAGCTCGCAACCTACGGCCACACACAGGGCTTCTACTACAGACCCAGAATTGATCTGGAGCTTCTGCGTGAATACAAAGAAGGCCTTATTGCACTTTCTGCCTGTGCCGGAGGCGTTGTTTCGGTCCACCTCGTAAATAACGATTACGAACGGGCCCGTAAGACGGCAGTTACGTACAAGGAAATTTTCGGCGACGACTTCTACCTGGAAATTCAGGACCACAAAATGGAAGTCGAAAAAAATATTCTCGCCGGAATGCCCAAGCTTTCCAAAGAGCTCGGCATAAAGCTCGTTGCCACAAACGACTGCCACTATATTGAAAAAGACCATGCCATTGCGCATAACATAATGCTTCTTCTGGGGGATAAAAGCGGCACGGCGGACTATCATCAGTTAAGATACGAGACCGATCAGATCTACTTCAAGAGTTCAGATGAGATGGCAAATCTCTTCAAGAACTATGAAGGCGCTGTGGAAAACACGCTTGAAATTGCAGAGAAGGTTGACTTCTCTTTAGAGTTTGAAGGCCACCTGTATCCCAAGTTCCCGATCCCTCCGGAGTCCGGCGCCGAAACGCTTGATGATTACTTCGAACAGATTGCCCGCGAAGGCCTGTATAAAAGATATAAGAATGTTACGCCGGAGCTTCTGGACCGCTTTAATTATGAGATTGATACAATTAAAACCATGGGATTTTCCGGGTACTTTCTCATTGTGCAGGATTATATAAATGCTGCCAAGAGCAGGGGGATTCCTGTAGGCCCTGGGCGCGGAAGCGCGGCCGGAAGCCTGGTGGCGTATGCCGTCGGAATTACAAACGTCGATCCCATTGAATTTGATCTTCTCTTTGAGCGTTTCTTAAACCCGGCAAGAAAATCGATGCCTGATATTGACGTCGATTTTGCCGACTCGAAGCGTGAGCGTGTAATTGAATACGTAAAGGAAAAGTACGGCGAAAGCTCCGTCTGCCAGATCGTGACATTCAACAGGCTTTCTTCCAAAGCCGTTTTACGCGATGTGGCAAGAGTGCTGCAGATACCGATTTCTGTTGTCAGCTCAATTACGAAATTCATTCCTTCAAAATTCGGAAAAGTTTACACCATTGAGCAGGCTCTTGCCGAAGTGCCAGAGCTTAAGTGGGTAAATGAATCCAGGGATCCTAAAATACTGGAGCTCATAAAGTACGGAAAGATCCTGGAGGGAATGAACCGGAATTCCTCAAAGCATGCCGCGGGTGTTGTAATCTCGCCTGGCGACGTGAGCAACTTTGTGCCCCTGGCTACTCCTGCAAATTCAAGCGATCTGGTTACACAGTATAACATGAAGGAGCTCGATACAACGGGGCTGCTTAAGATGGACTTCCTGGGCCTCCGCACGCTTACAATTATTCAGGATGCAATCGACCTCATCAAAAAGACACACGGCGTTGAAATAAACCCCGACGACATACCGCTTGACGATGAAAAGACTTTTCAGCTTTTTGCGAAGGGGCAGACAACTGCCGTCTTCCAGTTTGAAAGCGGACCGATGAGGGAGTACCTGAAAAAGCTGAAGCCCACATCGGTAAAAGACCTTTCAGCCATGAACGCCCTTTACAGACCTGGCCCTATGGAGTTTATTGATGACTTCATTAAAAGAAAGCACGGCCTTGCCGAAACTGAATACCTTCACCCTGTCTTAGAGCCGATACTAAAGGAAACATACGGAATTATAGTTTACCAGGAACAGGTAATACAGATTGCAAACAGAGCTGCCGGAATGACTCTTGCCGAGGCCGACATCTTAAGACGCGCAATGGGTAAAAAAGACCTTCAGGCAATGAAGGAGCAGAAGGTAAAGTTTGTTGAAGGCGCCGTTAAGAACAATATTGCTGAGAAGACAGCCTCTGAAATATTTGATGCCATAGATAAGTTTGCAAATTACGGCTTCAATAAAAGCCATGCCGTGGCCTACAGCGTTGTGGCATATCAGACGGCTTACCTTAAAGCACATTATCCGGCAGAATTTCTGGCTGCCAACTTAACAAACGAATTCGGCAATACGGATAAGGTTACAACGTTTCTTGAAGACTGCCGCAAGCTTAAGATCGAAGTCCTCTGTCCCGACGTCAATATGCCGTCTGTTTACTTTGATGTCATTGACGAAAAGATTCTCTTCGGCATGTGCGCAATAAAGAATGTGGGCATTGGTGCCGTAGAGGAAATTAAGAAAAAAAGAATGGAGCTGGGGCGAAACTTCACTAGCATCTTCGACCTATGCGCAAACGTCGATACAAGAGTTGTAAATAAAAGGGCCCTGGAAGGGCTCATCCTGGCCGGCGCTCTGGATAAGCTCTCGGGTTCGCGTGCAGAGAACATTGCAGCCGTGGAAACGGCACTTGAATTCGGCAGCAAGGTAAAGAATTCCAAATTCTCAATTACAGACAGCCTTTTCGGGGGGAGTAACATTGAGGAAGTGGCAATTCCGGAGCCGCAGATGCCGGAAGTTCCCGAATGGACCACAAAGGAAGAGCTCTCGAAGGAAAGGGAAGTGCTCGGGTTCTATCTAACTGATCACCCCTTAAGAAAGTACGAGCTTGAGTACAGGTCTTTTGCCACGGTTCACCTGGGTGAAACCGAAACACTTGAGGACGTTGAGCAGGTGCGTGCCATTGGCGTTGTAACTGGGCTTAAGACAAAGATTGACCGCTCGGGAAAAACGATGGCCTTCTTTACTCTTGATGACTTTTCAGGCTCGTGTGAGTGCGTTATTTTCGGATCCACTTTTGAAAAGATCGGCAAGTATATTTCGGAAGAGGCAACAGTCCTCCTTGTGGGCAGGCCCGAAAGCAGCGGGGATGCAATAAAGCTGCAGATTGAAAATGCCATGCCGTTAGAGGGAGTAAAAGCGCAGTATACAAAAAGCCTTAAAGTGGTAATTGACCAGGAGAAATTTTCTGACGGAAATGTTATACTGAAGCTCAGGAAGGTCCTCGAAAAGTCGCAGGGAAATATCCCCGTAATTCTGCACGTTGTAAACAACGGGGCAAAGCCGAGGCTCTTCCACTTAAAGAACCACAGGGTCAGAATTTCAGATGAACTGGCAGCCAGTTTGCTGGAGCTGCTGGGCGAGGAGAGTATTTTATATTGCACCTGAAATTCACAACAACAGCCTTAGGCCCCGGCATGAGAAAAAGTATCAGGCTTAAAGCTTATTGAATAACAAATTCTAATTTTGTATTATGTGAATCATATTTTATGAATTAACGAAAAAAGGACATAAGTTGGAAACAAAAAAGACTAATGAAAAACATTGGGCTCTTATTCTTGGTGCATCGAGCGGTTTCGGCGGTGCAACAGCAGTTGAATTGGCAAAAAACGGATATAACATAATTGGTATTCATCTGGACAGGCAGATAACAATGCCTAATGTTCATCAGATAATAAAGAAAATTGAGAAGACCGGACAGAAGGCTGTTTACTTCAACATTAATGGCGCCGATCCGATTAAAAGGGAAGAGGTCTTAGATGAAATTCAGGAAAGGTTTGCTGAGCGCAAGGAGCAGGAGAAAGTAAAGGTGCTCGTGCATTCAATGGCTTTCGGTTCACTCAGGCCATACTTTGCAAAGAGGCCGGAAGAAGCAGTAACACAGGCATCGATGACAATGACGCTGGACGTAATGGCGCACAGCCTTGTATACTGGACACAGGGACTGGTAGCAAAAAATCTTTTAGCCGAAGGGGGCAGGATATTCGGTCTTACGAGCGCAGGTTCTGAAACGGTAATTCCAAACTACGGTGCTGTTTCAGCTGCAAAGGCTGCACTTGAGGCTCACATTCGCCAGATAGCCGTTGAGCTCGGATTCATGAAGGTTACAGCCAATGCAATCATGGCCGGTGTTACAGACACTCCGGCACTGAAGAAAATTCCGGGAGCTGAAAAAATGCTTGAGGCAGCACAGCTGAAGAACCCGATGGGCCGCCTTACAGTTCCCGAAGAAGTGGCTCATGCAATAGCGCTTCTCTGCCAGGAGGGTGCAGGCTGGATCTCCGGCAATACAATACGTGTTGACGGCGGTGAATATGTGGTTAACTATATGGGCGATAAGGTTTGTAAGCCTTTTGCCTGAAGCTCAAGCTGAAGACCGGCATTCAGAGGGCAGTTCAAATAGCAGGGCACGCTAATCAACAATTAATAAATTAATCAGGGTTAATTAAATTATGTTTGAATTTAGTTTTACCGAAGAGCAGCAGATGCTGCGTGAGATGGTCCGGGATTTTACTAATAACGAGATTAAACCGATTGCTTCAAAGATTGATGCTGAAGAGAAAATTCCGCGTGAACTCATAAATAAGCTGGCTGAGGTAGGTGTGCTCGGCGTTTCAATGCCCGAGGAGTATGGTGGAAGTGGATTTGGTGAAGTCGGCTACTGCATTGCCCAGGAGGAAATTGCCCGCGGCTGCATGTCGACCGCCACTTTTATTGGTGCTCACCAGTCAATCGGAACAAACGCAATTTACTTGGGCGGTTCCGAAGAGCTCAAACAGAAATATGTTGTGCCTCTTGCAAAGGGTGAAAAAATCGGGGCCTTCTGCCTCACAGAACCTCAGGCCGGAAGCGACTCTTTTAACCTTAAGACAAAAGCTTTCCAGGACGGTGATGAATGGGTTATTAATGGCGACAAGCTCTGGATTACCAACGGCGGTATTGCAGACATTGTTTCTGTTTTCGCCCGCACGCCCAAGGGCATAACTGCATTTGTTGTTGAAACTTCAACTCCGGGTTTCCAGGCAGGACCTCCGGAAAAGAAAATGGGAATAAAGGGAAGCACCACAAATGCAATTACATTCGATAACGTTCGGGTGCCGAAAGAAAATATGATCGGGACCGAAGGGCGCGGATTCTTAATAGCCATGAAGACGCTTGATGCCGGAAGGCTTGGTCTTGGTGCTGCCTGCCTGGGTGCAGCAAAAGAGCTCCTTGAAATGTCTACAAAGTATGCAAAGGAAAGAGAGCAGTTCGATACCACGATCAGCAATTTCCAGGCAATTCAGTTCATGCTGGCAGAAATGGCAATCATGATCTTCGGCATGGAATCTATGGTATACCGTACTGCTGTTGACTACGACCTGAAGAAAAATATTTCGCGCCAGAGCGCAATGGTAAAGTATTTCTGCTCTGAGTCGCTGGATAAAGTTGCCGATTATGCAGTACAGATCCACGGAGGCATGGGTTACTCGCGTGAACTTCCGATTGAAAGATTCTACAGGGATTCGCGCATTAACAGAATCTTTGAGGGCACCAATGAAATTCAGAAGGGTATTATTGCCCGAGATATACTGAAGAAAAACGGTGTTTTTTAACAATTATGAATTATAAATTTTGAATTATAAATTAAGAATTTTGAGAATTAAAATTTCGAAATGGAGAGAAGGCTAATGAAACCGCTTCAATTTACAGATGCTAATTTTTCGAGTGAAGTCCTCGAGTCGTCCTTACCCGTGGTAGTCGACTTCTGGGCAACATGGTGCGGACCATGCAGAATGATCGCTCCTATAATAGAAGAACTGGCCGGAGAGTATGAAGGCAAGTTAAAAGTAGGGAAGCTGGATGTTGATGAGAATCAGCAGACAGCAATCAAGTACGGTGTAAGGAGCATCCCGACCGTGCTGTTCCTCAAAGGGGGAAAAGTTGTCGATACAATCATCGGTGCAGTTCCAAAAGGGCAGTTTGAGCAGAAAGTAAAAGCTCTGCTTTAAGCAGGGCTTTTGGATAAATATTCAAAAAAATATTGTTTCTTTACACAAATATTCATTAACTTGGAGTAGGAAAACGGTACCGGAATTTTACGCAAAAAAAAATGTTCTAAGTTCCACATTCATGTTGCGTAAAAGGGTACATTTAATTACTTTTGCGTTTTAAGAATCAGGGCCCGAAAATTATTAAATTTGAGAATCATTGCTGAAACTGCCTTAAGGGCAGAAAATATAAATGATTCAATTGGTTTTGTTTTTTTCTTTTTTTTGTTAAATTATTTTCGGGATTCATGTAAGTACGTTTTTCAGGCGTATTTTAAGGGTTGTGGTTTTGTGATTTGAGGGGTTCAAGTCCAGATGCTTCAGGAAAAGATCCTGCTTGTCTATAATTAGATCCGATGTTAATTTATTCTTCCATTTTTTAACCAGGCTTAGGGAGAGCTACGCTCTTTCTGTCGCGGTGATTTTTCATTTATATACCTATAAAATATCTATTTTATAACAAATTTTGGAGGTTCGTCAAATCTGAAAAATTTCGGTAATATGAGGTAATTATATCCTTAGGTTAATTAAACAAATTAGGAGAGTAGTATGCAGCGAAAATTATTTTACTATTTATTTTTAATTCTCCTTTTGCCTGCTGTGGTCTCTGCAGGAACAAGAGGAACGATTAAGGGTAAGGTAACTGACTTGCAATCAGGCGAACCCTTGATCGGAGCAAACGTGATTGTCGACGGGACATCACAGGGTGCTTCAACAGACGTAAATGGAGAATTCCAGATACAGAATCTGGAAGCCGGTGTTTACACACTGAAGTCTTCATTTATCGGTTATCAGACCGTAACAATATCAAATGTCAGAGTCAGTGCAGACTTGACGACAGAGATGAACTTCCAGCTTCCGGCTGAAGGCATTTCTGTAGGAACAATTACAATTATTGCTCCGAAGCCTCTTGTAAACAAAGATAACACGAACGCAATCCGTGTTACCACCAGCGATGACATCAATGCATTGCCGGTAAGAGGCGTCAACAACATCGTCGGTCTTACCGCAGGCGTTGTCTTAAAAGATAACGCAGTATTTATCCGCGGCGGCCGTATTGATGAAGTCGGTTACTATCTCGAAGGCGTTTCAATCACCAACCCGATGACGGGCGGCCGTGCAGTTTCAATATCACAGGATGCAATCGAAGAAATTCAGGTTCAGGCCGGTGGTTACACTGCAGAATTCGGCGGTGCCAACTCAGGTATCGTTCGTCAGCAGTTAAAGTCGGGCGGCTCTCAGATGAAAGCCAGCCTTGAATATATTACTGACAATATCGGTTTCCAGGGCAAAGACCAGGCCTATAGCGGCAAGAGCAGATTAGGCGCTTACTGGTACGGATACAATGAAATGAGTGCCGTTTTAAGCGGACCTGTTTTAGACCAGAGATTTAAGTTCTTCGGTAACGTTGACTATAACTTCAGAAGGGATCCTTCTCCTCAGCCTTATCCTGGTGTTAATATGGGTCCTATTGTTGACAAGCAGTCCAACGATTCAATCAACCTGATTGTTCCGGCAGGCGCTGCATATGGCTCCAGCCAGGAATGGACAACATATACAGGTACATTAAACATGGACTTTACTCCAGTGCTTGTCAGACTGTCGGGTACCTATACAGGCCAGAGAAATGATGTTGGATATTATCCTGTGACAGGTTTCCTGGAGAAGAGATTAGGTGTTAACTATGCAAAGAATGGTACATTTAACGTAAAACTGACACACGTTCTTAGCTCAAACATGTTCTATGAACTCTCAGGCGGTTATTATCTTCAGAATTCTGTAACAGAAGACCCATACCTTAAGGACAATTTCTGGGCCTATGGAGACAGTGCTGCAAATGCCAAAGCAGGTTTCGTTTGGCAGAGAAGCGCAAGTGACCTGAAAGACGAAACAAAGAATGGTCCTTATACACCTCCTTCTTCAAAAAACATAATGGGCTTCTCATTTGTAGGTGACGGTAATATTCCTGTCAATTATGCAAAGAACAGCAGAAACGGTATTACATTCAATGGTAACCTTTCCTGGAATCCTGGCAAGAACCACTCAATTAAATTAGGTGGTGAATACCAGCAGTACACACTCAGAAACTGGAGTACCGGCGGTCAGGCAGGTTTTGCAAGATCACTTTATGAAACCATGAAGGCAAATCCCAATGCCGACTATAAAAAAGCCCAGGAAAGTCTTATTCTTGGCGGCGGCCTTAACAACTATGGTTATGACATTTTTGGAAATGAAACAGACGCAGGCATTGATGCAGCTCATAAACCGGTATTTGCCAGCGGCTACATTCAGGACAAAATTGAGTATCAGGACCTTGTCTTAAACCTTGGTGTCAGATACGATTATTTTGATGTCGACAATAAAATGATGAAAGATCCTTCAAAACCGGAACTGTCAATCAATCATTCAGATGGTTCTATTATTGAAAAAGGCTGGGTAGACGTTCCGACATTCAGTGAATTCAGCCCGCGTTTAGGTTTCTCTTTCCCTGTTACCGATAAGACCGTTTTCCATGCACAGTATGGAAAATTCGTTCAGCAGACCAGAGGTCTCGATATGTACCAGGGCTACAGAAGAACAGGTTATGAACTTACTCACAGCTTTTTCTTCACCAACCCTGTTGGAAAGTATATCAAACCTACACGTACTACACAGTATGAGTTAGGCTTTACACAGCAGCTGACCGACTTCATGTCCTTCGACGTTACAGGCTACTACAAGGACGTTAAGGATCAGGTAATTTTCTTACAGCAGACTGTGGACAAAAATTCACCTTTCAGAGCTTACAATTCTTTAGCTAATGGTGACTTTGCTACAACTAAGGGTCTGGAAATGACCTTTACAATGCGCAGATATGAAAGATTAGCTCTTAACGGTACTCTGGCATTCCAGGATGCCGAGGGCACAGGTTCTTCACCGAACGCAAACCGCGGTATCGTTGGCGCCCCGATTGATGGTGTTGCATTTACACCGAAATATATCGCGCCTCTCGATTTCAACAATGCTCTCAGGGCTAACCTGAATATTGATTACCGCTTTGGTGATGATGACGGCCCGGCAATACTGCATAACTTCGGAGTATCTGTTCTCATGAGCTATAACAGCGGTCATCCTTTTACACGCGGAATTGGCGGTGTCAGCCTTGAAAGCGACGCAAGAAACAGAATTCCGGTTGAACCTCTTAACTCATCAACAACTCCTTCAGTATTCCAGGTTGATATGCGTGTTGACAAAACTGTATCACTCTATGATAAGTTGTCTGCCAATATCTATATCCAGGTTATTAACCTCTTTGATGCCAGGAACATTGAAAACGTATTCTTGAGAACCGGTTCTACAACAGATGATGGTTATATTAGCGATCCAACGCTTGCTGCTCAGTTAATGAATACTTACGGAGATCAGTATGCGGAACTGTACAAAGCAGTAAATATCGACTATTATGAAACGTATCAGGGCGCTTCTGCTCAGTTACAGACTTCACCATTATTCTATGGTCCTCCTCGTCAAATTAGATTAGGAATTAGATTAGAATACTAATTTCTGATTTATTTTTACAAAACAAATATTGATAGGAGTTTTTAAAAAATATGAATTATAAGCTTATAAAATACATAAGTATACTACTTATTTTGGCGGGATTTTCTGCCCAGGTATACGCTGAAGGCGTAAACAAAGGCAAGAAAACATCGCTGAATAAGGTGGCAGGAAGTCCGTCTGCAACTAAATTTAACATAAACCAGATATCCACCTGGTTTATGAATGATGGTTCTTCGGACTTGGATAATCTTGGAAACTCAGGCTTTGTGTATCCAAAAGGATACGGAAAAACTGCTTTCTACCAGTCTGGTTTCGTATGGGGCGGTAAGGTAGGTGACAACGTCCGTGTCGGCGGCTCAACTTACGGAAGCGGCCTTGTCCCGGGCGCAGTAAAAAACGGCGCTCCTGAAGACGAGCAGGCCCCGAATGTTCACATCTACAGGGTTAGAAAAGACTATAAAACAGGCAGCATGAGTGCTGAGGTCAGAGACGGTGAGGGAACTGATGCAGAAGTCAGAGCCCAGTATGAAAACGACTGGATGACATGGCCGGCCGATGAAGGCGCTCCTTTTGAAGACGTCGATGGCAACGGCCAGTACGATCCTAATGTTGACATACCTGGTGTACCGGGTGCAGACCAGACAATATGGTTTGTAAATAACGATTTCAACAGAACTAAAGTAAAGAACCTTTATGGTTCTGAACCTATAGGCCTTGAATGCCAGACCACAATCTGGGGCTACGGCATTGCCGGTCCTCTTGGAAATATGCTCTTTAGAAAATATAAGCTCATTAACAAGGGTCAAAACAATGTTACTGACATGTACGTTTCTATGTGGAGCGATCCGGATTTAGGTGATGCTACGGATGACCTTGCTGGATGCGACACTACGCTCAGTCTTGCATTCGTTTATAATGGTGATAATTCAGACGGTGTTTACCAGAGCAATCCCCCTGCTTGCGGATTTGACTTCTTCCAGGGCCCGGTTGTTGCAGGAAATCCGACTGATTCGGCTGTATTTAACGGAAAGAGAGTCTATGGAAAGAAAAATCTTCCTATGACAGCATTCTATTACTTCATCAATGGCAATGCCGTTTATGCAGATCCTAACCTTGCAGATGACTATCAGGGTGGAACACTCGCATTCTACAGGCTGCTTCAGGGTAAACAGAGTACGATTGACGCTTATTTCCCGGTTCCGGACAATTTAGGCGGCGGTGTAACAAAGTTCCCTCTTTCAGGTGATCCTGTAGCCGGAACCGGTTATCTTGATGGCAAACTCTTCCCTCCAGATGACCGCCGTATGGGTATGGCTTCTGGTCCATTTACAATGGCAATTGGCGATACACAGGAAATCGTGGTTGCACAGATGGTTGCAGGCGGTCCTGGTTCAGGCCTGAATAACATCCAGGCAGTGAAATTGCTTAAGACATATGACGAAAAAGCACAGGAAGCCTACGACAACTTCTTCGTTCTTCCTTCTGCTCCAAGAGCTCCTATGGTTAATGTGACTGAGCTCAATAAGGAAGTAGTACTCGACTGGGGTAGCGACGCCAAACAGGTTGCTGAAACTGAAGGTCATGATGTACAGGGCTATAAGTTCCAGGGTTATAATATTTATCAGCTTCCTCAGGCAAACTCAACTCCGAACCAGGCCATCAGAATTGCCACATATGATCTTGTTGATGGCGTGAAATTTATTATGGGTGATGTTGTTGATCCTGCTTCCGGCGTTACAGTTAAAGCCGCTCAGCAGTTCGGCAGCGACTCAGGAATAAAGCATTCTATTGATATTACCAAGGATTATGTTACAAATCTGCCCCTGGTTAACGGTAAGAAGTATTACTATGCTGTAACAGCATATGCATATACAGATGACCCGGTTGCAGTTCCAAACAACCTTGAAAACCCGTTAGCTGTTATGACAGTTACACCTCATACCCCAGATCCTGGCGTAAGGTATAATTCGGCCTATGGCGATAGCATTGTAGTAACCAGAACAGGCGGAAAGAGCGACGGAAGTGTTGTTGTTACCGTTATCGACCCGAAAGTTGTTACAGGCCATCAGTATTCAGTAACATTTGATACTTTGACTGTTTATGATGCTGATTTAGAGGCAAATGTTCTGAAATATGTTTGGTCAGTAAATGACGTAACTGCAAATCAGGTTAAAATTTCAAAGCAGTTCAACCAGTCAGGAGATGATGCTTACCTTACTGTAGACGGTCTGCTCATTAAGGTATTAGGTCCTCCTAATGGTGTAAAAGACTGGGATATACCTGCAGGTGCACGCCAATTTACATGGGCCGGCGCTACAGGTTTGGGTCTGGAAGGCTTCAACGGTACCATCGGTGCCGGTGCTACCTGGCTCGGTTCTTCAGTCGGTTACGATAAGATGAAAAACGTTATTCTTAAACTTGCCGCAGTTGATACAAACGGTAATGCTGCTCAGGGTGATCCGAACGTATCATTCGCTTACAGATATCTGCGCGGATCAGCAGCAGCTCCGAAGAAACCTGAATTCGCTGACTTTATTATAAATAAAGGACCTGGTGTTTATCAGTATCAGGATTTCAAGAATAACTTCCCGTTTGCAGCTTATGACGTGGAAGATCCTGCTAATCCGAGAAGGCTTGCAGTAGGTTATCTTGAAAATAACTCCACTGGCGGTACGCTTGACGGCAAATACTGGCCTCCTATAGCTTATGATGATAACGTTGGTGTTAACAGCCCGAGAGAATGGTTCTTTATCTTTGATACGGATTATTCTACAACCCCTGACCCTGCCCTGCAGACTGATGTGCTCTCAGGTGAAATGCCTGTTCTTTATCAGGCCTCTGTCAACAGAAGAACTGACTCATGGCCAGGCGGTGATGAATTCGAGATACTGGCAAACCATATTAATCTCCCTGCAGATTCATGGACATTTACTTCGAAGACAGTCTCTGAGAGCAGTGAACTTGCAAAACAGGATGTTGAAAAGATAAATGTATTCCCGAATCCGTATTATGCTGTTAACTCTCAGGAATTAAACAAATATCAGAGATTTGTAACATTCAGCCACTTACCGCAGACTGCTACAATCAGAATCTTTAACTTAGCTGGTCAATTAGTCAAGACGATTCAAAAAGATTCTCCTGATCAATTCCAGAGATGGGATTTGGCTACTGATTCAGGTCTGCCGGTAGCAAGCGGCTTGTATATCGTTTATGTTG
The DNA here is from genome assembly GCA_036261625.1 of Ignavibacteriales bacterium. GTDB lineage: Bacteria > Bacteroidota > Ignavibacteria > Ignavibacteriales > SURF-24 > JAAXKN01. The sequence goes on from DATAKL010000059.1 coordinate 157,035, forward strand.
ACATGCCGCAGCTTGGCAAGACCAAAATATTAAAAGTAGCTGTTATCCAGGAACAACAAATCTTAGACAGATTTTAGTTAAAAGGAGAACAAAATGAAGAATATAAAAATTAGTTTAGTTTTAATACTATTAGTCCTCGCGGCTGCACAGTCTGTCTATGCGGGAGGCGGCAACCGTAATGGTACTGCAGGCGCAGCCCAGTTGTTAATACCTGTCGGTACACGCGGTATTGCTATGGGCGGCTCTACATTAACAAACGCTGTAGGACCGGAAGCCATTTACTGGAATCCGGCCAATCTTTCAAGAGCTGCAAACACCACCAATGTTATGCTCTCTCAGATGAACTACATTGCTGATATTGGTGTCTCATATGGAGCAGTTTCAACAAACATCGAAGGTTTTGGTGCACTGGGTCTGTCAATTAAGGGGCTTTCAATGGGTGAAATCGACAACACCACTGTTGAAAATCCTGACGGAACAGGCCAGACTTTCACTCCTCAGTTCATGACACTCGGCGTTACTTATTCAAGAATGCTGAGCGACAGAATTGCTGTTGGTTTGACTGCAAACTATATTTCTGAAAAACTCGACCGCGTCAGCGCAACCGGTTTTGCTTTCAACGTTGGTATCTCTTACCAGAACCTTGGAAACATCAACGGCTTAAGCTTCGCAGTTGTTATGAAGAATATTGGCCCTCAGATGCAGTACGACGGCTCAGGTCTGCTCGTTCAGGCAACAGCTTCCGGCCTCAACAGAGGACAGCAGCTCTATACGATGACCTCAGCACCCTTTGAACTGCCTTCAACCTTAGAACTTGGTATGGGATACAAGTATGACATCAACAGCGAAAACGCTCTTCAGCTGTCAGGTGCATTCCAGAACTCAAACTTCTACGGCGATGAGTATAAGCTCGGTGCTGAATACGGCTTCAATAACTTGTTCTTCGTTCGCGGCGGTTACTCATACGTTTCTGATATAAACAGAAATGACGTAACATTCGGTCCGACTGCCGGTGCAGGAATAAATTATCAGAGTGACGGTTTTGATTTCAAGTTTGACTATGCATATAGACAGACAAAATTCTTCAGTGCAAATCATGTGTTTTCAATTGCATTCGGATTTTAAGAATATCATTACCTCTTAATTTGCGGCAAAGCCCCCTACTGCGGGGGCTTTGCTGTTTTAAAGGGTCCTGAAGTGAAATTATGCATGCAGGCAGAATAGGGAATTGAATAATACCTGTTTTTTACAGAACTTTTTAATATTTTAGCTGTACAAGAATATAAATTACTGAGTTAATCACAAGAAATAAACTTTGTACTAAGAGGTACAGTTTCCTTCCCGTTTGTTAGCAGATTATAACTTTCTTAGTCATAAAAGGGATCCATATGAAAAAAATCCAAATCATAGCACTTTTGTTTACTCTCCTTGCTTGGAGCCATAGCTATGCACAGGGCAAATTAAACTTTGATTTTGATTACGCCAGGTTCGGTTACGACACTGTTTCAAACTATGTGGAGTTCTACTATTCTTTTGGTCAAAGCCAGCTGACTTTGTACAGGAAGGATACTGCTCATATGGTAGGAGCAGTTCTGCACATTGAAATTACCGATACTGCGGCAGGAAAAGTAGTACTTAATAAGGATTGGAAGATCGAAAATGCGGTAAGGGACACCTCAAAGGCCGGGATGAACAAAAACCTTATCGGAGTGGTGGGCCTTGTAATTCCGCGCGGTGTCTTTAAGTGCGTTGTCTCGGGGCAGGACGCCATTGACAAGAGTAAAATGAAATCTATTGTTGAAACAATTAAGGTGGAACCTCTTATAGGAGGAAATCTTGCCTTAAGCGATATTGAACTCTCTTCAAGCATCAGGCAGGAGAATGCCGATTCGAATTCGATTTTCTACAAGAATACTCTGGAGGTTCAGCCGAACCCCACGATGATATTCGGCGAAGGTGTGCCCGTACTGTTCTACTACACTGAAATTTACAACATGATGCAGGATTCATTAAAGAGTAATCTTAAAATCCGTTCATTCCTCATCAACAGCAAGGGGTTTAAGTTAAGTGAGAAAATCAAGCCTATTACAAGAGGTAACCAGAGCAGAGTTGACGTTGGCACGGTGAACCTGACAAAGTATCCTACCGACACTTACACACTTGTAGTAGATGCAATTGACAGCGCGGGAAATTACGGCATTTCCTCCTCAAAAAGATTTTACGTGTATAACCCCTCTGTAGCAGATACATTTAAGCAGACAGCCGGCAAGACCGACATGCTCGGAAGCGAATTCGGGGTCTTAAGCAGCGAGGAATGCGACGATTTGTTTGAAGTTGGGAAATATCTTGCCACCTCAAATGAAATATCACAGTACAAGAAGCTCGATAATGTAGAGGGAAAAAGAGATTTCCTTTACCAGTTCTGGAAAAAAAGGGACCAGGACCCCGCTACTCCTGAAAATGAATTTAAGAATCAGTACATGAGCAGGATCAGACTTGCCAACGAGAGGTATGGCACCATTAACCGCAAGGGAATGAAGACCGACCGCGGCAGGGTACTGATCATTTACGGGGAGCCCGATGAGATAGACCGCTATCCCAGCGACATCGACAAAAAACCTTATGAAATCTGGCACTATAACCAGATTGAAGGAGGCGTTATTTTTGTATTCGGCGATGTTTCAGGATTCTCCGACTACCAGCTCCTGCACTCGACAAAACGCGGCGAGCTAAGGGATGACAACTGGTCAAGAAGAATTATCTCGGCAAATTAAGGCTTTTTAAGGGAATAATTTGTCAATAATATTCAGTTTTTTTATATGGATATATGAATTTGTTTCATATATCCATATTTTTTTTTGTTAATAATTTAGGTTTTGCTGCGTGAACGTTAAAAACAGGTTTGAATACTTACTATTTAGATCATTTGCCGGTGTTTTCAGCCTTCTGGGCGTTAAAAGGGCCAGGTATGCGGCTCATTTACTGGCATTCATGTTCTATTATGTTATTCCAATCAGAAAGTCGACCGTTATCAGTAATCTTAAACTTGCCTTCCCCGGCCTGTCTGAAGAAGAAGTGAAAAGGCTTTCATACAAAAGCTACTACAGCTTTGCAGTAACTATTATTGAGATTATGTGCATTCCCGGGCTTAAGACAGAGCAGCTTAAGAAGATGGTATACTGTCCTGAACTGGAACTCATCAGAAAGAAGTATGATGAGGGTAAGGGAGCAATTTTACTTACGGCTCATTTCGGCAACTGGGAGCTGGGAGCAGTTTCCATAGGCGCGCAGCTTGGCATTCCGCTATATGTTGCCGCAAAGCCGCAGCGCAACAGCTTAGTCGGCCAGTGGCTGAACATGATGCGGGAAAAGGCAGGCAACAGGGTGGTAATGCTCGGTATGTCCTTCCGTAATATCTTTAAGGAATTAAAAAACCGCCACGTAATTGGCCTTGTAGGCGATCAGAGAGGCGACCCGGACGGTCCCAGAGTAACCTTTATGGGAATAAGTTCTGCTGTCTATCCGGGAACAGCCGTGCTTGCAATAAGAACCGGCGCACCTGTAATTGTCTGCATCGTTGCCCGGCAAAAGGACTATTGCTATACAGGTTTCGTTCAGGTAATTGAAACCTCAGAGCTTGAAGGAACCGAGGAGGAAAAGATCTTAGAGATCAATCAGCGCTACAGTGATATTCTTGAAAAATATATCAGGATCTATCCCGAGCAGTGGCTTTGGATGCATAAGAGATGGAAGTACTGATTATGACAAGAGAAAAGATCCTGGTCATTCAGACTGCATTTATAGGAGATGCCATTCTGACGCTTCCGATGCTTAAGAGACTTAAGGAAATCTACCCCGATTCCACAATTGACGTCGTAACCACTCCTGCCTCAAGCGGCATCTTCAGGGCAAACCCGTACACATATAAGGTTTATTCCTACGACAAGAAAGGGCAGGAACGCTCTTTTAGAAGTCTTCTAAGGTTTGCACGGGAAATAAAGAAAGAGGGCTACACGAGGCTCTATTGCCCGCACCGCTCTTTCAGGAGTTCCATGCTGGTCTTTCTTTCGGGAGTAAGCGAAACCTACGGCTTTTCAAATGCCTCGATCCCTCAGGTCTATAAAAATATTATTTACTACAACTCCAGGCATCACGAAGTCAAAAGAAATATCGACCTCGTGGAAAACGGCCGTTCAGAAGCCGACTGGCGGATATTGCCCGAGGTGGTCTCAGGCAGTGAAGAAAAAAAGAAGGTAAGTGAATTTCTGAAAAATCTAGAGCCGCCGGAAGACGATAAGAATAAACCGGCATTAAAGCTTGCAGCTGTTGCCCCGGGTTCAGTATGGTGGACAAAACGGTACCCGAGGGAAAGATTCCTTGAAATAATAAGTTATCTTAAAAGCAGGCATTACTTGGTTTTACTCATCGGCGGGAATGAGGATGCGGAGTACTGCTCAGGGATTGCTTCTGAATTTAAGGATAGTGTAGTTTCAGCTGCCGGGCAGTTTTCGATTGTCGGGACAATTGAACTCTTAAGACGATGCAGCATTCTTATTTCAAACGACAGCGCCCCCACGCATTTCGGAATGTGTGCCGATATCCCTGTTCTTACCATATACTGCTCTACTGTTGCCGATTTCGGGTTTTACCCTTACAACACAAAAAGCACATACGTGAGCTTTGATGACCTGACTTGTAAGCCGTGCGGAATTCATGGCAGACGGGAGTGCCCGGTTAAGACCTTTGATTGTGCTTATAAACTTGAAATGAAGACAATTACAGGGGCAGTAGATGAAATTGCCGGGGGAACGAAAACCGCCCCTCAGGAACAGAGTTCGTAAAATTAGCTCTGGCAGAAAATCTTATTATATCTTATTATTAATCAATGTGCCGTTTTTACAGGAGATCGCTTTTGAAGGCCGGCATGTGCTGAAAATTCTTTTACAACCAGATTCTTTTTATGAGTGAAGAACGCAAGGGAAAATTTATTTCTATAGATGAAGATGTTAATTCTGCCGCAAGGGCAGCTTCTGATATATTCCGCAACAGCGGAGTTTTTGCCTATCCTACAGATACCATCTACGGCCTTGGGGGAAATCCTTTCAGCAGGGATGTAGCTGCCAGAATTGCCGGTATAAAAGAGCGCGATGAAAAGAAAAAATTCATACTGCTCATAGGCTCTCTTACTGCGCTTTTCAGGTATGCCGAGGTGAAGCTGGACAAGCATTTCGATTTTCTTCACAAAATATGGCCTAATCCCATATCTATAATTCTAAATCTGAATCAGGAAACTGCCCGGCTTCTGGGGCAGCCTACGGCCGCATTTAGAATTCCGCACCACAAATTCTGCAAAATTCTTCTTTCGGAAATTGACCGTCCCTTAATTTCAACCAGTATCAACAAATCCGGTGGCGAGGCTCTGAACGAAAGGGATTTAATCAGTTACGAGTTCGGAAACAAGCTCGATGCGATTTTCTACACCGAAAAGAAAGTTGTTGCCAAAAGCTCTACCATCATCGACCTGAGCGGTCAGAATCCGGAACTGCTGCGCGAAGGTGCTGTAAAGTTTAAGGATGTAATGGATGTTTACTGATCCATTTTTCCTGTAAGCTGACAGCAGAATTAATGATCCTCCAAGGCTGCCTTGTTTTGATTGACTTTTTAAGGAGGGTTGACTAACTTTGCAGAAAAATATTCGGCATGAACTTACAGAAATTCAAAGAAATAAAGGACTTCTCGCTCCTGGTAATACCAAGCCATCAGGGGATTCAGACCAAGAGTCACAGGCTGGGCATTATGAAAATGCTCCTCTTCACCTCAGCATATACTCTTTTTGTTTTTGTAATTATTTTCTTATTATTATTGGTTACTCCAGCCGGCAACATCCTCATAATGAGAAACGACGCATCCATAAGGGAGCAGAATAAAAAGCTTCTGCTGCTGAATAAAAAAGTGCTGCTGCTTACACAGGAATTGCAGAGTATATCGGCAGCCAATAAAAGGCTTAAACTGGCAATTGCAATGGGGGATTCTGACATGGCAAAGACCATGAGACTTTCCAGTCAGAGTAAGGCAAAAAATAACAGTCCCCTGGGGGGAAACCTGTATGCTGTTGTTCAACGTATTTTCTTTGGGGAGCCCGGCGGCCTCCGAAGAAAGGAAATTTATTTTCTGAAACCTGCAGGCAGCGCCTTTATAAGCCGTGGCTTTGATGCCTCCAAAGGGCACATGGGAATGGATTTTGCGGTAAAAACCGGAACTCCCATACAGGCCTCAGCCTCAGGCTATGTGGCCTTCGCAGGTTATACGGCAGAAGACGGCTATATGATAATTCTGGTGCATACGGATGGTTATATTACAATCTACAAGCACTGTTCGGGACTTACAAAAAAGGCTCGCGACAGGGTTCTGCAGGGAGAGACGATAGCTTTGAGCGGAAATACAGGGCTTGCAACAACAGGACCGCATCTGCATTTTGAGATCTGGAAGGATGGACAGGCAATTGATCCTAAGGACCTATTAATTAACTAAGGAGAAACACTCGTGGGACTCATACAAAGAAGAACAAGCGGCGGATCCATAGAAGAGGTCAGTATAATCAGTAAAGGCGTCAATATTGAAGGTACATTTGTAAGCCAGGGAAGCGTCAGAATTGACGGAACGGTAAATGGTGATATTTTTGTTACAGGTAATCTTACGCTCGGAGAAACTTCCGAAGTTCACGGCGATGTGAGGGCTGAGAACCTGACGCTCAGCGGAAGGGTTACCGGTTCGGTAAGTGTGGCTGAAAAGCTGGTACTTGAAGCCAAATCGTATCTGAAGGGGGATTTGGTGGCCAGAATCCTGGTCGTGGAACCGGGAGCTTTTTTTGACGGCAAATGCACGATGGACGAAACTGAAACCACATCCGAAGAATTGGTATCTGAATAAATTAATTTAATTCTTACATTTAATTAATTTAAGCTAAAGCCGGGGGAAAAAAAGCATGGAAGATCCAGAAGAACAGAAAAGAAAAAAGAAAAAGGAACTCAATTGGATAAATGATATCAACCCGGGGAAAAAGGCTGTTGAAGTTGGTCCTTACCTCGGCTTAGGTGTGCAGCTTGCGGCCTCAATTGTACTGATGTTTTTCCTCGGCTACTGGCTCGACGGTAAGCTGGGTACAAGCCCTGTTCTTACGATACTAATGTCTTTTCTGGGAGGTTTTGCGGGTATTTATAATGTAATTAAGACGGTTTTAGAGATAAACAGGAAAAATAAAGGTGAAAAAGGCTCCTAATCAGATCTTGATAATACTGCTGTGTGTGTTTATTGCTGAATTTGTTCTTTTCAGGACAGGTGCAGTAAGCCTGCAGTTCTTGTACGCCTCTTTTTACGGGGGACTGCTTAATGTACTGAATACTGCGGCATCCTTAAAGGCCTTTGATTATTCGGTGGAAAAAGGGGGCAAAATCTTTATTTTGTTTACGCTTGGGGGGATGCTTTTTAGAATAATGCTCATTTTGGCGGCAATTTTAATTTTGCTTAAATTCTTGAATATTGACAAATATGGTTTTATATTTACTTTTTCTGTTTTGTATATTTTATTTTTGGCCGTGGAAGTCAACTACTTCAGACTGAAAATTTCTCAGTTGAAAGCTTCGCGGCTGGAAGTTTCACAAAAGAAAGCATAGATCTGGTATAAATTATGGAAGTAAATTCAGCAGTTCAGGCCGTCGTAAGAGATACAGTAGCGCAGTCGGGCAATAAATCTGACAGCGGGTGGATTCTGCACCACATACTGGATTCCAGATACATCGATTTTGAGCCGTTCGGGCGGATTAATCTGCCGGAAATCCATCTCTTTGGAATTGACATCTCGATTACCAAACACGTTGTTTTCATGTGGCTCAGCATGCTGATTCTGGTTCTGATATTTTATTTCGTATCGAAAAGCTATAAGAATTCCAGAGTGCCGAAAGGCCTGGCAAATGTAGCTGAACTACTTGTCGTCTTTGTCCGCGATGACATAGCAAAGCCGACCATCGGAAAGGGCTTTGAAAAATTCCTTCCTTATCTTCTGACGGTTTTCTTTTTTATTCTGACTGCAAATTTTCTGGGACTTTTTCCATACAGCGCCACGGCAACCAGCAACATCTCTGTTACGGCTACACTGGCTGCAATATCCTTTATTGTCATTCAGGCCGGCGGAATTATGAAAAACGGCCTGGCAGGCTACTTCAAGGGACTCGTTCCCCACGGAGTTCCCCCACTCCTTTTGCCTATATTGCTGGTCGTTGAAATACTCGGGCTTTTTACAAAACCTTTTGCACTGGCTATTCGTCTTTTTGCCAACATGACTGCAGGGCATATTGTCATACTGGCTCTGCTGGGCCTGATTTTTATATTGAAAACCGTTTTTGTGGCTCCGGTTTCCATTGCATTTGCTTTGTTTATTTATCTGCTGGAAATTCTGGTAGCTTTAATACAGGCTTACATTTTTACAATGCTGTCTTCTCTGTTCATTGGGATGGCGGTCCATCAGGAACATTAATTAACTTAACATGAATTAACTCAACATGTTTTAACTAAAGGAGAAAATAAAATGAACTTCGATTTTGCATATTTGGCAGCCGGTTTCGGTGCAGGTTTAACTGTTATTGGCGGTGCTTTCGGTATCGGTAAGTTAGCCAGCTCTGCTATGGAAGCAAGCGGAAGGCAGCCTGAGGCAGCCGGCGACATCAGAACTTCCATGATCATTGCCGCAGCTCTTATTGAAGGTATCTCTCTGTTTGCACTGGTTATCTGTATTTTATTGGCTTTGAAATAAGTCTTCTTTCTCTGCGGGAGTGTTTTCTTAGACACTCCGGTTTATTTATTGGACTAATAATTCAAAGGAAGGGTAAATATGTTTGTTAAGCTGAATTTAGCTTTGATTGCGTTGCTTGAGACTGAAGAAGGGAAGCCAAGTTTACTTGCAGTGAATCCGGGACTTATCTTTTGGACAGTAGTTACATTTGTGGTGCTGCTGATTATACTGAAGAAAGTTGCCTGGAAGCCGATACTCGGCGTCCTGGATGAAAGGGAAAACTACATAAAGGATTCTCTGGACAGGGCTGAAAAAGCCCGCCTGGAGGCTGAAAAGCTTTTAGAGGAAAACAGGGAAGCACTTGCAAAAACAGAAGAAGAAGCTCAGAAGATAATTGCTCAGGGGAGGGAATTCGCTGAAAAATTAAAAGAGCAGATCATTTCAGACAGCAGACAGGAAGCTAAGAAAATGCTGGAGGAGGCTTCTGCCGAGATCAGGCGCAAAAACGATGAGGCCTTCGAGTCGCTGAAAAGTCAGGTGGCCTTAATTGCCATCCAGGCAGCCGAAAAGATACTCAAGGAGAACCTGGATAAGGAAAAGCAAATGCATCTGGTGGACAGATTTATTGATGATTTACCGAAAAACTGATTATGAGCAATTATAATATTTCTACAAGATATGCAAGTGCCCTCATGCAGCTGGCACAGGAGAAGGACATTTTCCTTCAGGTCGCTACCGATATGGAAACGGTTTTTAATACCGTGCGCGACTCCCGTGAGTTTCAGCTGATGCTTACAAGTCCTGTTATTAAAACTACAGACAAGGAGCAGGTTATCTTAAAGGTGTTTGAAAACCGTATAAGTCACGACTCCTTGAACTTCCTGCAGTTTATTGTAATGAAAAACAGGGAAGATTTGCTTTTTAACATAGTCAGGCAGTTCCTTGCCTTAAGAGACGAGAGGCTTGGAATTGTAAACGCTCTGGTTACGAGCCCAACGGAATTTACCGGGGCGCAGATGGACAAACTAACAAAAAAACTTGAGGAGTATACCCGCAAGAAAGTAAGGCTTTCGGCTCAGGTTAACAGGAACTTACTTGGAGGCTTTATCGTTAAAATTGAGGATACGGTAATAGATGCCTCACTGGATCACCAGCTTGAACTCTTAAAAGAAGAGTTCATGAAGGGTGATTCCTCTTTGAACTAAAGTTTAGATTAAAATTAAAGGAAATAAAATGGCAGAAGTTAGACCTGATGAAGTATCTGCAATTTTGAGAAAACAGCTTTCCGGCTTCGACAATGAAGTAGACGTTTATGACGTAGGTACCGTGCTCCAGATCGGTGACGGTATTGCTAGAGTTTACGGGTTGTCGAAAGTTATGGCAAGTGAGCTAATTGAGTTTCCGCATGATGTCTATGGTATGGTGCTTAATCTCGAGGAAGACAGCGTTGGATGTGTTCTTTTCGGCGATTATTCCCTTATTAAAGAGGGGGATACTGTAAGAAGAACAAAACGCGTTGCTTCGTTTCCTGTGGGAGAGGCTATGCTGGGAAGGGTTATTAATCCTCTGGGCGTGCCTGTCGATGGAAAGGGGCCTGTGCATACAGATAAGTTCCTCCCTCTGGAAAGAAAAGCTCTCGGCGTTATTGCCCGCGCACCCGTCAAGCAGCCTCTGCAGACAGGTATTACTGCTGTGGATGCAATGATTCCGATAGGACGCGGACAAAGAGAGCTCATTATTGGCGACCGCCAGACCGGAAAGACCATTATAGCAGTTGACACAATTATCAATCAGAAGTACACTCATACCGAAGACGCCAAAAAGATCGGCATTAAGCCTGTTTACTGCATTTATGTAGCCATAGGACAGAAGTCTTCGACTATAGCACAGGTTGTCTCCAAGCTCCAGGAGCATGGGGCAATGGATTATACAACGGTTATTGTGGCTGCTGCTTCTGAACCTGCTCCCTTGCAGTATATTGCTCCTTACTCCGGTGCAACGCTGGGCGAATTCTTCAGGGATTCAGGGCGCGACGCCCTGGTTGTCTACGACGACCTCTCGAAGCAGGCTGCGGCTTACCGCGAACTTTCACTTTTGCTTAGAAGACCGCCGGGACGTGAAGCTTTCCCGGGCGACGTATTCTACCTCCATTCAAGGCTCCTTGAGCGCGCTTCAAAATTAAGCGATGATTTAGGAGGCGGAAGCCTTACGGCCCTTCCGGTGATTGAAACCCAGCAGGGCGACGTTTCGGCATACATTCCGACAAACGTAATTTCAATTACCGACGGACAGATTTATCTCGAACCGAACCTCTTTAATGCCGGCGTCAGGCCTGCCATTAACGTAGGCATAAGCGTTTCGCGTGTGGGCGGCAATGCACAGGTTAAGGCTATGAGGAAAGTTGCCGGTTCACTGAAGCTGGACCTTGCACAGTACAGGGAACTCGAAGCATTTGCCAAGTTCGGAAGCGATCTCGACAAGGCTACGCAGCGCACTCTGGCTAAAGGCGCCCGCCTGGTGGAACTCCTTAAACAGGGGCAGTATAACCCTATTCCTGTTGAAAAGCAGATCGTCAGCGTTTTTACAGGTACAAACGACTACCTGGAATCAATTCCCGTTGAAGACGTAAAACGCTTTGAAAAGGAACTTCTGGAATTTATTGAACTGAGGTACAACGATATTCTGGAAACTATCAGGGTGGAAAGGGAATTAAAAGACAACACGGTTGCCAGACTCAGAAGTGCCATTGAAGAGTTTCTGCCGAAATTCAAGGCTTCCGAAAAGTAAGCGGCAGCTGTTTAGATATGTGCAGAATCCGATTATAAATCTTGCCCCTCAAAAGGCAAGATTTATAATTTATGGCTGTGTGGAAAATTAGAATTCAGGGAGCTTTTTATTACGGGAATACTTCATGAGCTCCATAAAAGCTTTTAGACTTGTTGTTAATACGGAAAATTTTATTTTAAATACAGTGATGTTTTAACCTCAAAATACAATTAAAATGGCTACATTAAGGGACATCAAAAGAAGAATTATAGGTGTAAGAAATACACAGCAGATTACAAAAGCCATGAAAATGGTTGCTGCTGCTAAACTCAGAAGAGCCCAGGAAAACATCATTAATGCCAGGCCCTATTCAAGAAAAATATCCGAGCTGTTCAAACAGCTGGCCTCAATTGGAAGCAGTATAGATAACCCTCTTTTGGCTGAAAGACCTCTAAGAAATGTGGCTGTTGTTGTTGTTACAAGCGACAGAGGCCTCTGCGGCGGCTTTAACATGAACCTCATACGCGAGGCTACAAGGCTGATTCATGAAGATTACAGGGATTACTACGAATCCGGGAACCTTTATGTATATCCCATAGGTAAAAAAGGTTCAGATCACTTCCAGAGAAGAAATTATAAGATGCTGGGTGAAAATTCAGGCGTCTTCAGCGACCTGAAGTTTCCCACGGCAGCAGGAATCATCGGAGACCTTAAGAAGCGTTTCCTGGCAGGGGAGATAGACAGGGTTCTTGTAGTCTTTAATGAATTCAAGAGCGTCATGCAGCAGAGGATTACAATTGAACAGATACTGCCGGTTCCGAGGGTTATAAATAATGACGTTGAAGGAAATGCAAATACTGATTATATATATGAACCAAACAGGACAGATATCTTAAATAATCTGCTTCCAAAGCACCTTAATTCACAAATGTGGAGGATTCTCCTGGAATCCTATGCTTCGGAATTAGGCGCAAGAATGACGGCTATGGATATGGCCACCGAAAACGCTAAAGAGCTAATTAAGGTTCTGCAGCTGCGCTATAACAGGGAACGCCAGGCAGCCATTACAAAAGAGATTCTGGAAATTGTTTCGGGCGCAAATGCCCTCAAGGGCGAATAAAAATAAAAAATTTGAAAAAATCCGGAAAATTAGCTAAATTTAGTGTCATTTTTTAAAGCGATATGTTTGAAGATTTAACGTACAAGCTGGAAACAGCTCTTAAGAAAATAAGTGGACAGGGCAGGTTAACTGAGAGTAATATTTCGGATAGTTTGCGTGAGATACGACGTGTACTTTTAGATGCCGACGTCAACTATAAAGTTGCAAAAAAGTTTATAGATGACGTGACAGCCAGGGCCGTGGGAAAGGAAATTCTGAACTCCATTACTCCCGGGCAGCAGATAACAAAGATTATATATGATGAACTGACTTCCCTGATGGGTTCGAGTCAGTCTGAGATAAAGTTAAGCGGTTCAAGCCCCTCGGTAATACTGATGGTAGGGCTTCAGGGTTCAGGCAAGACGACCTTCAGCGCCAAGCTGGCTAAATCGCTCAAAGCGAAGTCGAGAAAGGTTCTTTTAGTTGCTGATGACATCTACCGTCCTGCTGCTATCGATCAGCTCAAGCAGCTGGGCAGCCAGTTAGGGGTTCCGGTTTTTTCGGCAGACCACAAGGATGCCGTTAAAATTGCAAAGGATGCCGTTGCCTACGCCAGGGAAAACGGGCTGGATACTTTGATAATCGATACGGCCGGACGCCTGCACGTGGATGAGGAGATGATGCAGGAGGTTTCTGCCATAAAGCAGAACGTTAATCCTTCTGAAACTCTTTTTGTAGTGGATTCAATGACAGGGCAGGATGCAGTTAATTCTGCCAAGGCATTCCACGACAAGGTTAATTACGACGGTATTGTTCTTACAAAGCTCGACGGCGATACAAGGGGCGGATGTGCTCTTTCTATACGTGCCGTGGTAGACCGCCCGATAAAATTCATCAGTCTGGGTGAAAAGCTCGATTCAATGGAGCCTTTTTACCCCGAGCGCATGGCAAGTAGAATTCTGGGCAAAGGGGATATTGTTTCCCTGGTTGAGAAGGCTCAGGAGCAGTTTAATGAATTTGAGGCGCAGGAACTTGAAGGGCGCCTGAGGGAGAATAAGTTTGACTTTGAGGATTTTCTTAAGCAAATTAAGATGATCAAAAAAATGGGTTCTCTGAAATCCATTATAAGCATGATACCGGGCATAGGTTCTCAGATTAAAAATGCAGACATCGACGACCGTCAGCTCCTGAGGGTTGAGGCAATAATACAGTCGATGACAAAGCAGGAGCGCTCAAATCCGAAGATACTTAACGGAGGGCGCAGAAAGAGGATTGCACGCGGCAGCGGAACGACAATCCAGGATGTGAACCGGCTCGTAAAACAGTTCCAGGAGATGCAGAAGATGATGAAAATGATCAACTCGTCTTCAATGCAGGGAAGGAAAAATCCTTTTTCAGGACTTAAAAACTTCAAAATTAATTGATTTTAGATTAAATTGATATAAAGAAATATAACTCGGAGGAACAAATAATTTGGCAGTTAAGCTAAGATTAAGAAGAATGGGTAAAAAGAAACAGCCGATCTATAAATTGGTTGCCGCAGATTCACGCGCCCCAAGAGATGGAAAGTTTTTGGAAGCTATCGGATTGTATAATCCGCTTACAGATCCTGCTACTATCGACATAAAGGAAGACAGGGCTCTTTACTGGCTTGGAGTTGGCGCACAGCCCACAGAAACTGTAAAGAATCTCTTAAGCAAGAAGGGAATACTTCTTAAGAGGGAATTATCCAGAAAGGGTCTTTCTGAAGCAGACCAGAATTCCAAATTTGAAGCATGGTCTAAACTTAATGAAGCCAAAGCTGGTTCTGGCAAAAAGCAGACTAAAGCTGGTGCTAAGGAAGGGACAGCATCAGTCAAAGAGCAGCCAAAGGAAGTCACGGAAGTAAAGAGTACTACTTCCGATGAGAATCCTGCCTAAAGTGGTCTCAAAAAGGGAAACTTTGGGAGGGTTTCAGATCACTAACTAAGTACTCTTCGCTTAAACTTAAGAGGGTTAAAAAATGAAAGAATTCATTGAATTTATCGCAAAGCATCTTGTGGACAACCCGGATGGCGTAAGTATTGAAGAAAAAAGCTCGGAAGACAATAAGATCGTGCTGTCTCTTAAAGTCAGTGCGGAAGATGTTGGAAAGGTGATTGGCAAGCAGGGTAAAACAGCCCAGGCTATGAGAACATTGCTGACTGCTGTTGCCGCTAAGGAAGGTAAACGTGTGGTTCTGGAGATTCTGGACTAGGAAGTCCAAGATTTGACTGTTGTGAGTGATTATTATTTAATAGGTGAAATAAAAAGCCTCTATGAAAACGGAGGCTTTGTAACTATAATTCCTTACTCAGATAGTCCTGAACGGTATCTTAAGCTTGATGACGTTTATATAGACGTCTTTGGCGATAAAAAAAAATTCTCAGTTGAAAAGGCAATTCAAAAGGGCAGGTGGTGGACTGTGAAGTTCAGGAATTTTGACACAGCCCAGGAAGTTGAATTTCTTCTCGGCAAAAGGATTTTTGTGGATTCTGAAAATTTGATTGAACTTGAAGAGAATACTTATTTTGTTCATGATTTAATCGGAAGTCAGGTGCTCCGTAATGACGCAATTATAGGCCGGGTGGTGGATGTTTTATGCCTTCCGGCCAATGATGTTTACGTCATAAAGGACCTATCTGATAAGGAATTATTGGTTCCGGCAATAACTGATTATGTGGAAAGTTTTGACCCTGTAAAAAAAATACTGGTCTTAAAGCCGGGGGGCGATCTTTTCGAAGAAGAGGACGATGAGGATTGATATTATTTCTGCGGTTCCCGATCTGCTTACAAGTCCGCTGAAGACAAGCATTATAAAAAGGGCGCAGGATTTTAAGAAGGTAGAGATTGTAGTTCATAATCTGCGCGACTATGCGCACGATAAACATAAGACTATTGACGATAAGCCTTTTGGAGGCGGGGCCGGTATGCTCCTAAAGGCCGAACCGTTCTTTGAATGCATTGAAAAACTGCAGAGCCAGAGGAAGTATCAGCACGTTATTTACAGCTGCCCGAAGGGAAAGGTATATAACCAGCAGCTGGCCAATAAGTTTTCAATTGCAGAGAACCTGCTGGTCATAGCCGGTCATTACAAAGGTGTTGACGACAGGGTTAGAGAAACTTTTGCTACAGATGAGATTTCAATCGGCAATTATGTCCTCAGCGGCGGCGAGCTGCCGGCTTTGGTTATTGTCGATTCTATTGTGAGGTTGATTCCCGGGGTCCTGGGCGACAGTGAATCAGCTCTCGAAGATTCTTTTCAGGATGGGGATGTAGTGGAGCCTCCATATTATACCCGTCCGGCTGATTACCGGGGCTTAAAAGTGCCCGAAGTGCTCTTGTCGGGTAACTTCAAGAAAATTAAGGATTGGAAAGCTGACCAGTCCAGGATATTAACTGAAAAATGGAAAAAAATAAATAGTTCGGAGTAGGACATGGATAACTTAAAAGAATTTGTTGCGGATCAAATTAAAACCGACTTGCCGGAATTTAACCCTGGCGATCATATTCGCGTACACGTAAGAGTAATCGAAGGTGATAAAGAAAGAATTCAGCCTTTTGAAGGCGACGTTATATCTATAAGAGGCGGCGGCATCAGCAAGACCTTTACTGTTAGAAAGATCTCCTCAGGCGTTGGAGTTGAAAGGATCTTCCCGATCAATTCACCTAAAATTGCCAAGATCGAAGTCCTCAAACAGGGCGACGTCAGACGTGCCAAACTCTTTTATCTCAGAAATCTTTCAGGTAAGGCAGCCAGAATTAAAAACAAGGCTAAATAAGTTTTGGAATCTCACAAGAGCCGCCTTCTCATGAAGCGGCTTTTTTTTTCTTTTGACTTTAAGAAGACGCTAAGAAATTGAAAATTTTATTTCCAAAAAATATCTACACCTCAATGTTAAGCCAGGTGCTGCCTGAGGACCTAAGGAAAGACGTTACATTCCGCGAGGCCTCGGTCTTAAGCACAGAGCTTGAGGCGGGGAACTGCGACCTGGCGCTTGTGCCGGCCTGCGACCTTCTGAAGCATTCGCATTTCCTTGTCTCCTCAAAAGTGGCAATTGCCTTCGACGGACTCCTGTCGAATGCATTCTTCTATTTCATGCCTGAACAGAACAGGTTTTCGGATATTTACATGAAAGGTGATATCTCTACAAATGAAATCATACTTTCAAAAATCCTCTTCAAGGAGAAGTACTCACAGGATGTACAGATCCATCTTGAAACCGGGCAGACGGACCTGAAGAACAAAAACTACCTCATGGTGGGCGACGTTAACCTGGATCATGGGCTTTTTAATTCAGGCATGAGCCTGTCCGATGAAATCTCGGAGATGCTCTTTATGCCGTATGTAAATTTTGTGGCCGCTTCGAAGGAAAGCCGGTACTTAGAGCAGCTCAATCAGGCCCTGAAGGATACTGACGTTTTAATTGAGGACAATCTGGACAGGCTCCTTGGCGGTTTTAATCTTGATGAAAGCTCAAAGGAAACCATAAAGAACAATTTTAATTCGGTTTACTTTGAAATGACAAATTCCGAGGTCGAAGCGCTGAAGGAACTCCTCCAGCTTCCATATTTTCATGGTATAACCGATGATATGGTTGAACTGAAATTTGTCTGAGAATAGTTAAATATTCTGAGGTAAAAAGGGAAGGCATCTTGAAATGCCTTCCCTTTTTTTATTTGGTCAAATGGTTACGTGCGATATGCTCAGGACATTCTCATTTTCTCTGAAGCACTTAAGCATTTCACCCGTTGCGGGCTTGTTTATTTTCATAGAGCAGCAGGCAGCAATACCGCCTTCAAAGATAACGTTCTCAACTTCCTCGATATTTATGTGTCCTTCCTTTAAGACATCGAAAATGGCAGCCAGAACTCCTGGACGGTCGTAGTGCTTTATAACGAGCTGATACTGTGCATCGGTTTTCTTTGCACGGTTCACCCAGTTTGCAATTACGCCGCTCTTGATAAAGTTCTTTATTATCTTTACTGTTTCTTCAGCTACAGCATTCTGCGCCTGCTCGGTTGATGCCCCGATGTGGTGCGTGACGTATACGTTATCGAGCTCCTGAAGAGGCGAGCAGACATCACCTGATTTTCCTTCCGGTTCATCCTTAAATACATCGAGGCCGGCTTTTAATCCCTTTGTCTTAACAGCTTCCATCAAGGCTTCCTCGTCCACAATTTCAGCGCGCGAGGTATTGATAAAAATTGCGCCCGGCTTTACATAGCTGAACATTTTTTTATCGAAGAGATGGCGTGTTTCACTTGTAAGCGGTAGATGAATTGAAATAACATCAGCAATAGGAAGTATCTGGTCCATTTCCGAAAAGTCCTTTATTGCCACGCCTTCAATGCGTGAGATATCCTTGCCGTAGACGTTCATTCCGAGTGCAAGAGCCCTGTGGGCAACTTCCTTGCCGATATTGCCTACTCCGATGAGCGCGAGGTTCTTACCCAGAAGTCCCTCTGCTTTTGAATATTCAGCCTTATTCCATTTGCCTGCCTTAAAATCGATTACGTTACCGGGAATTCTTCTGTCCAGAGAAATCATAAGGCCTATGGCAAGTTCAGCAACAGCAACGGAGTTTTTCCCGGGGCAGTTGGCCACATAGACCCCCTTCTGATTGGCGGCAGAAACGTCAATATTATTTACTCCGGCGCCTGCTCTGACGACGAGGTTCAGTTTATCGCTTTTCTTAATTGTCTCGGCATTTACAACTGTCGAGCGGACAACAAGAATATCTATGTCCTGAATATTAGCGGGCAGATCGTTTTCGCCAAGTTTTGGGGCGAAAATAACATCCAAACCAAGATCTCTCATTTGTTGGAGATAATGTTCGGGGAACTTGTCGGCTACTAAGACTTTCATAAGTTACTCCTTTTGGGATCATTTATAAATAAATTCAGCTAAAGCATCGGCATTTTTATACCAAGTGACTTAGCATTTTCAACTGCCTGTTTATAACCTGCATCGGCATGCCTAACGATACCCATTCCGGGATCATAGGTCAAGACCCGTTCAAGTCTCCGGGAGGCCTCCTCGGTTCCGTCGGCAACGACAACCATGCCGGCATGAATTGAATTACCTATACCGACGCCGCCGCCATGGTGAACCGATACCCAGCTTGCTCCTCCTATAGAGTTAAGGAGCGCGTTAAGGATCGGCCAGTCGGCAATAGCATCACTTCCGTCGAGCATTTTTTCGGTCTCGCGGTTAGGCGATGCAACAGAACCGCAGTCCAGGTGGTCGCGTCCTATAACAATAGGTGCTTTAACTTTTCCGTCGCGTACGAGACTATTGAATATCTCGCCCATTTTTGCCCTTTCGCCATAGCCCAGCCAGCAGATGCGGCTTGGGAGGCCCTGAAAATGAACCTTCTTCTGAGCTTTTTCTATCCAGTTGATGAGGGATTTGTTTTCAGGGAAGGCTTCCATTACAGCCCGGTCGGTAACAAAGATATCCTCCGGCTCACCGGAGAGTGCAGCCCAGCGGAAAGGTCCTTTCCCGTCGCAGAAAAGGGGGCGAATATATTCGGGCACAAAGCCCGGGATGTCGAAGGCGTTCTGAAGGCCGTTTTCTTTGGCTTCGCCGCGGATATTATTGCCGTAATCAAATGTAATGGCGCCCTTTTTCTGGAATTCCAGCATGGCCTTCACGTGCTGAACTATTGTCTCTTTGGCAAGACGGATATACTTTTCAGGGTTAAGCTTTCTAAGGGAGAGGGCATCCTCAAAGGTCATTCCCATCGGGACGTATCCGTTTAAGGTGTCGTGTGCCGAGGTCTGATCGGTCAGGACATCGGGGATAACGTTTCTTTTTAACATTTCAGGGAGCACTTCCCCGGCATTACCAACAAGTCCTACAGAAAGGGGAGTGCGGTTTTCCTTTGCCTTCAGGACAAGTCTTAAAGCCTCATCCAGGTCTTCAGTCATGATATCCACGTATCCGGTATCGATTCTTTTTTGGATTCGTGACCTGTCGACATCGATGCCTAAGAAAGCGGCACCGTTCATTGTGGCGGCCAGGGGCTGAGCGCCGCCCATGCCTCCCAGGCCTGCTGTCAGGAGGAACTTTCCTGCCAGTGTGCCCCCTGAGAAATGTTTCCTGGCGCACTCGGCAAAAGTTTCATATGTTCCCTGGAGTATGCCCTGTGTTCCGATATAGATCCAGCTTCCGGCAGTCATCTGGCCGTACATGGTAAGGCCTAAATCCTCCAGGCGCCGGAATTCATCCCAAGTTGCCCATTTGGGAACGAGCATGGAGTTGGAGATAATAACTCTCGGGGCATTTTTATGTGTCTTAAAGACAGCCACAGGTTTGCCGGACTGTACAAGGAGCGTCTCGTCGTCTTCAAGTTCCTGCAAAGATTTAACAATGGCGTTATAGCAATCCCAGTTGCGGGCAGCCTTGCCCTTGCCGCCGTAGACAATAAGCTGATCGGGATTTTCCGCAACTTCCGGGTCCAGGTTGTTCATCAGCATTCTCATTGCTGCTTCCTGGATCCAGCCTTTACAGCTAAGATTGGTGCCGTGCGGAGCTGTAATACCGCTTTTTAGGTTTGTTTGCATTTTGTCAGTCGCTAAAATGTGTTGCTAGAATATTTTGATACTGTGTATATAACGATTTATACATCCATTTTTTCAAAAACCAGCCTTTTTCCATTTTCTCTCTTAAGAACTTAATATTTTCCTTAAGCTGAAGTCTGAGGCGTGTGAGTTCATCTTTAGTCAGTTTAACGTTTTCCGCGGGCTCGTTCAGCTTGTCAATAATCGAACTGAATGCCTTGACGTCAGGGAAGAAACGGCTGTCGGATTCCATCTGTTTAATTGCCTGCTTACAGAAATTAATTAATAATCTTTTTTCATTTTTGTCAAATTCGTAGGTATAATTCTTAAATAGCTTTTTCATAGTTCCTGTTGAAGTTTAATGATAGTAAATTCTCTCGCATAGACTGATAGCCCGGTTTAATTACGTTATAAATATAATGGAGGCGGTCCTTATACGGAATAAAAGCCGATTTCATTGCATTTATGGTAATCTTTTCGATATCATCGAGAGTTATATGAAAATATTGGATTGCAGTAAGAAACTCTTTTGTCATTGTTGTATCGCTCATCAGGCGGTCGTCGGTGTTGATGGAGACACGGAATTTTTCCTTATAGAGATAGCCGAAGGGGTGGTTTTCAATTTTGTCTATTGCTCCCGTATGCACGTTGCTTAAAAGGCAGATCTCAAGGGGGATCCTTTTATCGAGTATATACTGAGCCAGTTCACCCAGGCTTACGACATTGCCGTTTCCATCGAGCACAATGTCTTCTGTAAGGCGCGTGGCGTGACCAATGCGGTGTGCTCCGCACCACTGAAGTGCCTGCCAGATGGATTCCTTACCGAAAGCCTCTCCGGCGTGAATGGTGATGTTAAAGTTTGAGCGCTGAATGAACTGAAACGCATCCAGATGTTTCTTGGGCGGGTAGCCGCCTTCCTCGCCTGCAAGATCGAAACCTACAACTCCCTGGTTGCGGAAGTTTACGGCCAGTTCTGCAATTTCAAGGTTGTTTGTCATATTTCTCATGCCGCAGAGAATGAGGCCGTATCCAACGCCGAAATCCCTTTTTCCCTTCTCGAGGCCTTCGAGGACTGCCGTTACGACGTCGTCGTAGTAGATTCCTTTGGACGTATGGAAAACAGGAGCAAACCGGGTTTCAACATAGCAGACTCCGTCACGTTTCATGTCTTCCATCATTTCGTAGGCTACTCTAATAAGTGCCTCCTTATTATTCATGACGGCACATGTATGTTCAAATCCCTGCAGGTATTCAACCAGGTTGCCCTTGTTTGCCCCGCGGTGGAACCACTCTGCCAGTTCACCGGCATCCTTTGTGGGGAGTTTCTTATATCCTATATCGTTGGCAAGTTCTACTACAGTTGATGCTCTCAGGCCGCCGTCGAGATGGTCGTGAAGCAGTACTTTGGGTACAGTACGAATGATCTGTTCAGTTTCCAATTTAACCTCAATTTTGACTAGTAAAATATCTGTTTTAGGTCCGAAAAGCAACATCGCCTTTTGGCCGGAAAGTAACTTTCTGCCATTATTTTCGTATATTTGATAGAAGTTACTAAATCATTTTATAATGGACAAGATCGGGCAAAAGAATGAAATAAATCTTGATTTTAGAAGCTTAAAATGGTAACTTTTCCAAGTAAATTTCGACAAAAATAACAAGTACTAACCGGGAGATTAAATGAAACGGATTTTTGTTTTTTCAATGACAGCGATCCTGCTGGTACTCAGTTTAAGCGCATTCCAGTGCTCTTCGACTGAAATGACCAGTGCCAAGCTCTACATTCAGCAGAAGAACTATCCTAAAGCTATGGAAGCTTTGCAGAAAGAACTGCAGAAAAATCCTAAGAACGATGAAGCCTACTACTACCTGGGCTATCTTTACAGCGAACAGGGTGATTATACAAAAATGATGGATGCTTTTAATAAATCTTTAGGTATCAGCAAAAAATATGCAAAGAACATTGATGACACAAGAAAATATCACTGGATGAATTCTTTCAACAGGGGTGTTGCTTTCTTCAATAAGGCTACCAAAGCCCAGGCTAAGGACAGTGTAAACATGTATTACGACAAGGCTATTCAGTCTTTCAACGACGGTATTACAATTGAGCCGGATTCAGCCGATACCTATAAGAACCTGTCTTTTGCTCTTCTTTCAGCAAACCGTACAGACGAAGCGGTTGCTCCTCTTGAGAAACTGAAAGCTCTCAAGAAATCTGCTGATTCTTATAAGCTCTTAGGACAGATCTACAATCAGCAGGGAACTACTGAAATGAGCAAATACAGGCAGACAAAGTCTCCTGAAGACAGTGTAAAAGCAATGCAGTCATTCGACAAGGCTGTAAACGTTCTGGAAGAAGGACGTAAATTGTATCCTGAAGATCAGGACATACTCCTTCACCTTTCAAATGCATATATTTCGGCCAACAAAGCCTCTGTAGCAATGGAAACATTCAAGACTGGCGTTGAAAAAGATCCTCAGAACCAGTACTACAGATACAACTACGGTACACTTCTGCTTCAGGCAGCTGATAATGATACAAAAGCAGAAAACTTTGACAAAGCTATTTCAGAGTATCAGGAAGCAGCCGACCAGTTCACAAAGGCTATGGAAATTGATCCCAAATACCACAATGCAATATTCAACCTGGGTGTTGCTTATGTAAAGTGGGGAACAGCTCTTCGTACACAGGCAGACAAGCAGAACAAGGAAAATCCTGAATACAAGAACAAATACCAGCAGGCTCTGCCGTATCTGCAGAAAGTAACTGAACTCAAGCCTGATGATCCTGTTGCATGGGAAACCTTAGCTAAGGTTTATGCAGTGCTCGGAATGAACAAGGAATCGCAGGAAGCTTTTGCAAAGGCAGATCAGTTAAGAAAGTAATTTAACTTTAGCTTTATCAGGCCCTCATGTTGCTTTGTAATATGGTAACATGCGGGCTTTTTTATTATATTAAATATAAATTTTGGAGATGAAATGAACTCTAATAATAATCAGCCTCAGGCGCCTCAGCAGATCAACATAGAGTTGGGAGAAAAGGAAGCCGAGGGGATCTATTCCAATCTGGCAATAATAACCCATTCCCCCGCGGAATTTGTTATTGATTTTACGCGCGTGGTACCGGGAGTGCCGAAAGCGAAGGTGCATGCAAGGATAATAACCACGCCGCAGCATGCAAAGATGCTCATGCTGGCTTTAAGCGAAAACATAGAGAAGTTTGAAGCCCGCTTTGGAGAGATCAAGCTTGAGGGGCAGCCGGATCCGCAGCAGTTCGGCTATCAGAACCAGAAGCGCGACGAGAAGATTAACTAAACGTTCAACGTGCGACGTTCAACGTGCGACATTCAACGTGCGACGTTCAACGTTTTGATGAATAGCCATGGCCTTTTAGGCCGTCGTATAATGATTTCAAATAACCCTGGGACTTTAGTCCCAGATCTCCTCCTGAAGGTAGGAATGTTATAAAAAAGCCGGATATCAGAACTCAGTCTGACATCCGGCTTTTAATTTTTTAAAGCTTACTTAACTGCTTAGAATTTCCATCTGGTATCGAGGGCAAGTGTTACGCGTTTAATATCATTGGAGAAGAAGTAATTCAGATCGCGTGTTGCAATTGCCGCATCAAAGATGCCGCCGTTGAAACCGAGTCCGAACGTCCAGTTGAAGTTTTCCCTTCCGCCTAAAGAAACACCGGAACGGATAAAAGGAACGCCGTTGGCAATTTTCCATTCAAATCCGAAACCGAATCTTGGCGTTGTTGTATTGCCGGGCAGGTCATTAAAGCCCTGATGGTATTCCAATACAAGGAGCATGCTTCCTGGGAAGCGGGAAATAAACGGTGCCTGATCGAGCTGATAGGCTGCCCCAAGACTCAAAGCCAATGGAAGTGAAGTAGAGAAACTGCTTAAGTATCTTCCTTCATAATCCTTGCTGCTGTCGCCTATTGCATTCATCTTGTCTTCATTGGAAGGGTCAGTCATAATAAAATGTGTACTGTAGCTGTACTCGGCAGCATTTGTCTTCCAGCTGATGCTGCCTGCATCAGTAAGGGCAAGGCCAAGAGTAAGGATGTCGTTTACCTTTGCCGTAAGTCCGAAATCCAGTCCTATACCAGTTCCGGCCGGAGTGGGGAATGGAGAGAACTTTCCTTCTCTTTTAGTTGAAAGAGAATCGAAGCTGTATGTAATGCCGAAATTAGGCGAAGCGGCCACAAGTCCGCGGGCCTGAGCATCGGCTGTAATACCGCCGGCATTTGTTTCAATTGAAGCATTAAACTGGTCTGTAGCTGCATATGCATAGCCCTGAATGTACTTTACAGTAACGCCGAAGGTAACCTGCTCAAACAAATTTGAGGGCAGCTTAAAGACATCTGTTAAAAGGTCGTTAATCTGTCTTGAATATGAGAGCCCGTAGCTCCTTAGCCACCAGGCCGTAAGCTTTGCATCACTGAAGTTGTATACGGAGCCTTCGGGGTTTCCGTTCATGGCAAAGTCGGCCAGTCCCTTGGGGGCAGTAAAATCAACAGAGACTCTGTCGCCCAGTGTAAGGGCAAAAGCGCCTACTTTGTCACCTGCATTGATGTAGAGGTTGAACAAGGGGAGTGAGAAATCTGTAAAGACATTTCCGCCCTCCTTAAACATATCGGCAAAGTGCTCCTTGTCTGCCGGAGTAAGGTATCTTCCTACTTTCTTAGACGGGTCTGCAGGATCGGGAACTCCGCCGAAAAAGTAATTATAATCCTTAAGCGACATAAAGTTGGTTCCCACGCCAATATTCATTGAAGGCAAAGGAAGCGGAATGGCAGCCGTCTGAATTTCGACTCCGTTATTAGAGTTTAAGGCCAGGTTGGCCGGATTTTTACCGACGGCAAAGATTCCTCTTGTAGATGCCGTGTAAGTATTCCCCATGGCTGTTGAACGGGCATCAGAAGGGGCGTAGGAGCCGCCTATCTGAGCCTCGGAATTTATATATATGACGAGGAGAAAAGACATTAAGAAAAAATATTTCATGCAAACCCCAATTCTTTGTTTTCAGTTTTATTTAATGGCTTATTATTTCTCATTTACCCTGTAGACCACTGTGGCCGAGGCTTTCAGCCTGATGGAATCGGTAATCTTGAATTCCACGGGAGAGGCAGAGCCCGAGGTTGCGCCGCTTGTATTTATTGCAACATTTGAAATTATAAAGCTGCTGTTTACAAACTTTTCAGCGTCGCTTCCTGTCAGTTCAACGGTTTCGGTTCTTGAGGCAGGAGCCGTAACCTTACCGTCTGAATTAACTGCTGCACCCGGTACAAGAATAAATCTGTCTTCCGGCTTCCTGTTCGGAGGCAGATCCAGCAGCTTAATTTTCTCTGTTGCATCCAGGAAAGAGCCCGTCCACTTTACGCTGGCGGGAAGCCCGTTTGTAATCTGAAGAGTAAGCACAATGGACTGGATTTTGTTTATTTCCTTCTTCAGGTTGTCTTTGAGATTAAGTTTGGTTGTATCAGTAAACTCTCCATCGGAAATGCCTGCATTCAATGGGAAAGTAATCTCTGCATGACCTGTAATAGAATCCGACTGAGCCACCTTGTAAATTGTTGCCGGATCGGAATCGGGATTCACTGTTGCCGTACCGCTTATTGTAAGCTCGCTCGGGAAATTGGGAGCAAAGCTTGAGAGGAACTGAGCCAGGTCAGCCGAAGGAACTTCGACCAGGCTGTCTACCTGTCCATTCAGGTTTGAGATATAGTCTGAGAATTTAAGAGTATTGGCATATCCCTTGGCTTTCACGGTTCCGTCTACTTTCACCTTAAACTGTGAAGAGGGTTTAAGATAGAGTTTCAGATCGGGATCCTTAAAGTTCAATTTAGCATAACGGAACTTTTCTTTCATGTCTCCCAGATTGATAGAAACCGTAGTCGGTTTAATATCAATGGTAGTAGGCTTAACAATGCCCGTGATGCTGCGCAGTGAAAGCTGCGACATTTCTATAATTGGTGAAATATTGTCTGTGCTTTTGATTGTCCTGTATTGAGTACCTGATGAGACAGTTGAAACATTTATCGTATAAGATATCAGGTTTGTAGGCGCACCTCCCGACTTCAGTACACTGCCGCTCAGATCCACCGGTATGGAAGTTTCTGAATTTCCCGAAACATTTAAAGGAATTGAAATAGGCTGCTGTGAGCTGGGAGTTTTGTAGATGCTTGAAAGTTCAATACTTCCCACCAAGTCAATATCGATGTTGTTTTTCAGAGTAAGACTCATGCTTCCCTGATCTATTACCACAGTCTGGAACTTGGTCTGATTGTCGAGTTCAAAGCTTTTCTGCGTGCTGATAGCCTTAGCTGGTATCTGGCCATTGACTTCACTTACAACAGGATTCTTAAAAGATGAAGTTATGGTAATTGCCTTTGGTGGAATAGTGATGAATGTTGTGCCGCTTCCTGGCGTTGTTAGGTGACCACTAAAGCTCAGCTTGTTTGAAATTCTTGCCCCCGGATTCAGCGGAATGGTTACTACGGCTGGGTTGTTACCGGCAGGAGGAACCGGGATAACTGCAACTGACCCAATGGGGTTATTAGGATCGTCTGTGTTAAAGATCTTAAAATTATCTATTTCAAAATTAACAGCCACTGAGTTTTGAATAGACAGCTCCAGTGATCCGGATTGTAATACTACATGTTCAAATTCATTAATCTGCCCGAAACCCTGATTTATATCTACGGCGGCCGGGGGAAGCGGAACGGATTGATTAGGAATCAGATTTCCCCAGATGCTGGTGATGGCAATTGAAGTTGAGCTTGGTGCCGGAGCCGCGATATTAATGTTTCCTATGCTTACTCCGGCAGTGTTTTGTGCGACAATCTGATCTATCTTCAGGTTGTCGCCCACGGTTACTTTTTCAATAGGTTTATTGTCGGCATAATAAAGTAGGTTTTCCTTCGGGCTGCCGGCCGGATAAGACTTTATCATATCAGATTTTTTAATTGCATCGGCAAGTGTATAAGTGGTATCCATTACCGGGGTACTGAGATTAACATCCCATTGCGGGGCCTCGAAGCCGTCCGGGGTATCCATACATCCGGATAAATAAAGCGCAGGGAAAAGCAGGGAGAAAATAAAAGTTCTCGTAAAAATTTGCTTCATGAATCGTTCTCCGATCATAAAAAGGTTTGGGTTAGTGTAGTTGTGAATTAATTCCTTGGGTAAATATTGAAAACTGCAACAGAATTTATAAAGTTTGTTCTACAAAGACAAGAAGTATTTTATACTAATGAATTATCGGCTATGCGGATTCAAAGTTTAGCTAATTGTATAAGATAGATTGACTTACGGGAAGAGATTTTTGTTTTCCGGCTGAGGGTTAGATGAAACTAACCTGCAGCCGGGGGAATGAAATTCACTTTAGCCGGAGGAGTGAAATTTACTTTTGTGTCCGGTAAAGATTTATGATGGCAGCGCCCAGGAAAATAATGTTTGCCAGCCAGGCGGTCATGACGGGATCGAGGACGCCGTTTTTACCGAAGGCCTCGCTGATTTTCATGAAACCCAGGTACAGGAATGTAAAAAGAAGGCTTAAGCCGAACTGAAGAGCCAGCCCCCCTCTTTTTTTCTGTGAGGCAAGCGGGAGCCCCAGGAATATTACAACAACGCTTGCAAAGGCAAATGAGAACCTGGAGTGGTACTCAATGAGCGTTCTTGTGGGGTCATTTCCCGTCCGGGCCTGATTACGGTAAAAGTCACTTAATTGTGAAAGTGTCATCTCCTCAGGTTTCTGCTGTTTGGTCAGGACGTCTCTGGGGGTAAAGTGCAGCCCGGGCAGGTTCATCTGGCTGAAAGTCTGAACGTTTTCACCCTCAGGCAGGAAAGTTCTCTTAGTGCCGTTAAAGGCCACCCAGACCTTCTTTGTGCTGTCGTACTGCATCTGAACGGCATCCAGTCTTGAGGTCATGTGTGTCAGGTCTTTGGGGTCGAACTCCTGTATGCTGACCTGGTTTGCCCTTGAATGCTGCGTGTCGAAAAAATAAATATCTACTATTCTGTTTCTTGTATCCTGAAAGAATATGTTTGTTCCCGCCTGTGAAAGTTCTTTTTTCATATAGACCTGCTCAATTGTAACCTTGGCCTTATTGGCCTGGGGGACCACATAGCCGCCGAAATAAACCGAGAAGAGGCTGATAATAAGGGAAGTTACGACAAACGGTGACATGATTCTGTAAAGGCTGACGCCGCTGGATTTTATGGCAGTCAGTTCATTCTGGTTAGCCATTCTGCCCACCGTAAAAAGGCAGGCCAGCAGCGTGGCCACAGGGATCATAAGTCTTATGATATCCGGGGCAAAGTAGACGTAATACTCAAATATGACGGGATAGGAAACGTTCTGGTCGAGAAAGTCGTCCAGATTTTCCATCATATCAATAATGACAAATATCAGTGTAAAGGCTGCCAGAGCGAACAGAAGCGTCTGCAGGAACTGCTTTGTAAAATAGCGGTCAATTATCTTCATTTTCTTCCTGAGGTGCTCTAAACTGGCGCGGAATCAGTTTTGAGAGGAATGACAGGTTAATGTTGACAGTCTCGCGGGCAGATTTTATTGTAAGGAGAATCCCCAAAGCTCCGAGCACAAAGTTGGCGCTCCACATTCCCCAGAATGGCGAAAGGAGTCCGCGGTCGGCAAACTTTTCCCCGCCTATTAAAAATGCCCAGTAGACGAGAAAGAATATAACGCTTATGCCGGCAGCAACGCCCATGCCGCCGCGGCGAGTCATAATGCCTAAGGGGGCACCGATTAAAACAAAGACGATGCATGCAAAGGGAATTGAATACTTCTTGTGAACCTCAACCATATAGCTGTCGATTCTTTCCCTGTAGACTTCGAGATTCGAAATGTCGGAGGTTATGATGTTCTTTGCCGCATTAACCCTGTCCTGTACTCTGTAGAGGAGGAGATCCTTCGGGCTTGTGCCCAGTGAATACGGTGTTTTATAGATATAGGCACTGTCGCTTAAAAAATACTCTTTAATATCCTTGTTGAGGTTTACCTGGAAGCGGTTCTGCAGCTGCTTCAGGCTGTCTACAATAACCAGCATATCCTGTGCGCTCAGCTCACGGTCGCCCCTGGGGCCTCCGGGCGTCGACTGCTGGAAGGAGAACTGAGAGGCATCCATTGTAATTCTGTGTTTTGTAAAAAGAAGTTTTCTGTAGACAGTACTGTTTCCTGGACTGGTCTCGTGTATCTCCCCATCTGAGAGGTCCATGATAAGTTTTTTCTGATCGGCAGAAAAATAAATTCTGCCTTTCTTAGCCGTAACGATGTTCAGGTGGACGGGATCGGAGTAATCGTAAATTGTTACGCCTTCGAGCGTATTGGTCTTCTCATCAATATTCCTGACCAATATGGCATAGTTTGCCACCTCCTGAGAAAAAAGCCCGGGAACAAGCGAGAGCGTGGGCTTCTTGTTTGATATGTCCTGTATCAAAAGGCGTGCAGCGTGATTGGCATCGGGATAGACCTTGTTGTTAAACTCAACGAGAAGAAAGCCTATTACAATGCTCAGTATAAAAGTTGGCATTATCATTTTATAGACGCTTACGCCGCTGGCCTTCATGATGGCAATTTCATTGTTATGCGACATATTGCCGTATGCCATAAGCGTTGCCACAAGAATGGACATGGGAACAACGAGCACTACCATCCATGCCAGGTTGTAGGCAATTAGTTTGGTGATGATCCAGAAACCCAGCCCCTTGCCCACCAGGCGGTCGGCAAACTTCGTCAGGAAATTAAACAGGAAGATGAATATCAGCGTAAGAAGCGAGAATACAAAGGGTCCTGCGTGGTTTCTTAATATATATCTGTATAAAATCATTCTTCAGGAATAAAAGTCTTCATTTGTAATATATAAATATAGCAAAAAGGAGGAAAAGTTTAACAAATTAAGTTATCCGGAATTATATTATATTACATGAAACATTTAAATTGTTAATACTTATTATTAAATTTACAATTATACAAATTGATTTTATGTAAAGTTGCGCTTAGTGAGGACTCTGTCTGTCTGTATGTCTGTGTAAAAGCCTGATAAAAATAAAATATAAAAGCACCCGTTTCAGTAATTTTAACTTTGTGGGGTAAAAGTGGAAAACGTAAAAAATTACATTTTAGAAAACCAGGACCGCTACATTGAGGAATTGAAAGATTTTCTCAGGATCCCGAGCATAAGCGCGGGCACAGAGAATAAGAAGGATATTCAGCAATGTGCTTCTTTCGTAGCCGACAAACTGACCCAGGCAGGCTTAAGCAGGGTAGAGATCTTCCAGACCGAAGGCCACCCGATTGTCTACGGCGAATGGCTGGGGGCTCCGGGAAAACCGACAGTTCTTATTTACGGCCATTACGATGTTCAGCCGGTTGATCCGGTGGAGCTGTGGAACAGTCCTCCCTTCGAACCGGTAGTAAAAGACGGTAAGATCTGGGCCAGGGGTGCTACAGACGATAAAGGGCAGCTTTTTGTTCACGTCAAGAGCGTTGAAGCTTTTTTCAAAAGCAACGGCAGTTTACCCTTGAATGTTAAATTTGTTATTGAGGGGGAAGAGGAAATCGGAAGTGAAAGCCTGACGAGCTTCCTCAAGCAGAATAAGGATATGCTAAGGTGCGATGCGGTCTTAATTTCAGACACCTCGCTCTATGCCCCGGGAGTTCCTTCTTTGACTTACGGCCTCAGGGGCCTGTGCTACATGGAAGTTGAAGTTACGGGTCCCGACCGCGACCTGCATTCGGGAAGCTTCGGAGGTGCAGTTGCAAACCCGATCAACATACTTTCATCTATGATTGCAAAGCTACAGGACAAAAAAGGCAGAATAACAATTCCGGGTTTTTACGAAGACGTGCAGCCGTTGACCAAAAAAGAAAAGGAAAGCTTTAAGAGGCTGAAATTTTCCGAGAAGGCATATGCAAAGGATCTGAAGGTCTCCGAGCTCAAAGGCGAGGAAGGCTACACAACGCTTGAAAGGCTCTGGGCCAGACCCACACTGGACTGCAACGGCATCTGGGGAGGCTTTCAGGGGCAGGGGGCAAAGACAGTCATCCCATCCAAGGCAGGCGCAAAGATCAGCATGAGGCTTGTTCCAAACCAGGATCCCAAAAAGGTGGCAAAACTCTTTACGAACTACTTCAAGTCGATAGCTCCAAAGAGCGTAAAGGTTCAGGTTAAGGCTCTTCACGGCGGATACCCGGTTGTAGTACCACTTGAACATAAAGTCATTGTTGCTGCCAGCGATGCAATGGAAAAGGCTTTCGGCAAGAAGACAGTCTACATGCGTGAAGGCGGATCGATTCCGATTGTTGTGGATTTCGTAAAAAACCTGAAAGCTCCGGCTGTACTGATGGGATTCGGACTGGACAGCGAAAATCTTCATTCGCCCAATGAGCATTTTGATCTAAATCACTTCAGGTTAGGAATTTTAAGCTCATCTTACTTTTTAGAAGAGCTGTCACAGAAAGGCTGAAAAAAACAGTTACGTAAAGCACAGCATTCCAGGCTGTGCTTCAGTTATTAGAGGGGCCAAAATGAAAAAATGCGCGTTTGGTTCGCTGTTTATTTTACTATTATCTCTTCTCTTAATCTCATGCGGCAAAAAAGAGGAAGAGAGCCAGGGCTATGATGCTCAATTTTCGGATGTAAGGGACAGGCGCATTCAGGAGTATAATCTTGAGATGCAGAAGGAAGAGGCTGTCCACAGGACGGCAACTGATACAATTGCCCTGAAGGAATATATACTTCACAACTATCCTGCCGGATCATATCTGGTTTATTTTGACAGGACAAATACCTTCAGTGTGCCCCGCCCGGCGGTGATTTATTATAAGGCCGATCAGTCCTACGTCTTTGCTGTTATAGCTAAGTCAAAGCCTGGTGAAAGGCTCATTGAAACCAAAAACATTACAGGTTATGAATCGAGTTTTATTAATCTCGACAGCACAAAGCTGGGTACGGCTTTTTTCTTTCTGACACTTTTCACGTGTGATGAGAACGGATTTCAGCCGGTCTGGGAGAAGGAAATACCGATGCACGGCGGCTTTAACCGCATGATACTAAAAAGCTGGGGCCCCAGGAAAATCCTCTACGTGGAGGTTAACTTTGAAGACGGCATTATTGTAGGCCACAGGAACTATAATGTCTTCATGAATAACGGTATTAGACAAATGCCGCACCTGCTGGAAACCTATGAAGGGATCTCCCGCAAAAGAACCATTGCTGATCTGAACAAGGACAACTATCCCGATTACTACGAGTATACATTCTATTCTTTGAGTAACAGGATCTATCCGGTTGATTCAGTTGCCTTTTACTGGGATCAGAAAAGGGATTTGTATGTAAACTCCAGGAACCCCAGGCAGACCAGACCTTACTAGCCTTTGAAAGGGTGATACGGGGAAGATGCCGGGAAATGAAATTTCCTTGCCCATGAGCGTATTAAGAAGTAATTTTCTAAATGTAATTTTGAAATATTTCTTAGCAATTTCCCGTTAAACTTGCTATTTTCCCCGTATGAAGAAAGGAGTGTAAATGCCAGATACTGTTTTAAGAATTTCTCCGGTAATGGATTTCTTTAAGTCAGTATATCAGAATATAATTTTGGATGAAACCGGAAGTGCAGTAAGTGCCTATACCGGTGCAAAACAGGAGTATGAGGCTCTCAGTAACGGGGTCGCACTTCGTGACGTGTCCAATTCCGCCCTGCTTGAACTGCATGGAAAAGACAGTCTTGAGTACCTGCATAGAATAAGCACGAATTCGCTCATAGATCTGCCGGTTGAACATTCCGAGGCCACAATTTTTACAAACGACAAAGGGCGCATAATAGACAGGGCGAGGCTTGTAAACTTTGGGGAGTATCTGTTTTTGATGGGGAGCGCTGTTTATGCCAATAAGCTTCAGAGCTGGATCAGCCGCTATATCATAATGGAAGATATCAGGCTCAGGAACGTCTTTGGAAGCTACGCGGCTTTTGAACTCATGGGGCCGCAGGCTGAGTCGTTTCTGACACTCATCTTCGGCAGTCCGGCTGACAGTATTGAGTTCAATTCGGTAAAAAGAATTGAAGCCGAAGGGATCCGGGTAAACATACTCAAGGTCATAGAATTTAATCAGAAGAAGTTTATTATCTGGGGAAGTGTTGAAGACGGTATTAACCTTCTTAAGTACATCCAGAGCCAGAAGAGCGTTTTTGATTTTACCATGGCAGGCGAAAAAGCATATGAAGTCTATCGCGTTGTGAAAGGGATACCTTCGGCTCCGAACGAAATAAACGACACTTATAATCCATATGAAGCAAATGTAATTGAGGACGTGAGTTTTAAGAAGGGGTGCTATATCGGGCAGGAGGTCATTGCGCGCCTGGATACGTACGACAAGGTGCAGAAAAAAATGACAGGTCTGATCTTTGAAGAAAAAGCTGAGGTAAAGACAGGCTACACTCTTTATAACGGGGGAAATGAGGCGGGGAAAGTTACCACTATGGCCCGATCGTTTTATCTGGAGAAGGAAATAGCTCTCTGCTCAATAGCTAAGAATTCATCGCAGGCAGGCACCAGGCTTACTGCACGGAATGAAATCGGGCAGGAGTATTCTGCCACGGTCTGCAATCTTCCGCTTAGAAAATGAAGTTATATTAGAAAATGAAGATATACACAAAAACAGGTGACAAAGGGGAAACAGGACTCTTCGGAGGAGGCCGGGTGGCAAAGGATAACCTGAGGATTGAGGCTTACGGGACGATTGATGAACTCAATTCGGTTCTTGGTGTAGCCATAAATTACGTCAAAGATGAATCTGTTGTCTTTCTTTTGAAAGAAATACAAAGGGAGCTCTTTGTTGCCGGAGGTGATCTGGCAGCCCCGCATGATAAGGAAGGATCAAACTTTAAGATCCCGAGGGTGGAAAAGGAATTAAGCGAAGAGCTTGAGCACCAGATAGACTTTTATTCAGGGAAGCTGGAAGAGCTGAGGCATTTTATTCTGCCCGGAGGCTCCATGGGAGCTTCATATCTGCATCTTGCGCGCACGGTCTGCCGCAGGGCAGAAAGGCTTGTTGTAGGCTTAAATAAAACAGTTGAAACAGGGGAGAAAATAATCGTATATTTAAATCGTCTTTCTGATCTTTTATTCGTCCTGGCCAGGTATGAAAACCAGGTTTCGGGTGTTCAGGATGTTGTGTGGAAAGGAAGCAGGTAGTAAGTAGGAAGAAGTAGGTAGTAGAAAGGGAGAACTTTTTTACTATTTATAGTGTTGGGTATTATGTTGATTAAGTTTCAGGCCGCAGGCTCTAATAGGTTTAAGCCTTTCCTTTGAAAAAGTTTTCAAGGGGGTGAAATTGGCTTCGACGGGGTTAGTCAGGCTTTGGACTGCACACCGTGTTCACCGTAGACACGTAAAACGGCGGTAACAAAACAATAACTGGCGAATATAACTACGCCTTAGCTGCCTAATTAAAATAAGCAGCCGTTCACTTTGACTTCGCGCACCGGGTCTAAGATGAACGCCGATCAGGTGTGATAGCGGGATGAGCGTCCGGGTACGTCCTGCGAAACTTAACCGGGCAAGCTTAGAGTCAACCCTGCCTGCCGGGATGCTTTAAGCCCAAAAAACATGACAGGCTATGTGTGTAGACGTTCTTAGTGTTTCAGCTTCGGACGCGGGTTCGACTCCCGCCACCTCCACAAGGTTGAGTGTTAAGTTTTAAGTTTTGATTATTAAGTTAAAAGCAGATGAAAGTCTGCTTTTTTCATATTGCCTTCCCCTCTGCCCGGGAATGGATCTCTGAAGGAATCCAAAACCTTTAAATCTCATAAGTGCCGGATAAAACCGCATTCCAACACTGCTTAAAATGGCAGATGAGCTGAGCCGTGCTCACAACAGTTACTGAATATTTTTCTTAATGAACCTGTGCAGTTCCTCAACCGTGTGGAAAAGGTAACTGCTGTTGGATTCCATTACAAGTGTTTTTGCATAGCTGTCCCATACAACCGAGGCAATCTTAACGCCCGCAGAGCGCGCGGCCTTGATGTCTGCCGGGGCGTCGCCTATAAGGAGGACCCTGGTTTTCTGAAGATTAAATTTCTTCACAAAATTTAAGACTCCTTCAGGGTTCGGCTTGTGGCGTTTAACGTCGTCGCCTGTTACGATCATGTCAAAATAATCGAAAATGCCGAGCGTCTTAAGTGTAATAGTTGAAGCCTTGCGCCCCTTGCCTGTAAAGATACCGAGGGGGATCCGGGCTTTTTTAATATCCTCCAGAACGTCTCTTATTCCGGGGTAAATATCTGCCAGGGCCTCGTGGTTCTTATGATAGAAGTCGAAATAATCGAAATGCGCCTCGTTATATTTTTCACCGGTCAGTTCCCTCAGGATCTCATCTTCCGGGGGTCCGAACATGGCAATTAGCTCTTCGGGCGTGTATGTTTTATTTAAATATTTTTTTGCAACGTGATTAAATGAAGCAAATATTAACTCGTTTGTTGATGTAAGAGTGCCGTCTATATCAAACAAAATACCATCGAAATTCTTCACTGCTGTCCTTCTTTAATGCTGAAAACAAAAATCCTGCCGTTCATGTTGGATGCTGCAAAAGTGCCTCTTCCAAGGGGGATTACCGTATGCGTTCTGGCTGTTCCTGTAAAAAGGAGCGGCCTGTAATTATAATTTTTATCGATCTGGTAAACAATACCGTTCTTGGAGCCGAAAATTACGTTGCCATCATACTCAATGGGAGTAACGGGATCCGTATCGAGTCCGAACTTCATGTCAACTTCCTTAATCAGTTTTCCCTTGGCTGCCTTGACAAAATAAAACTTATCTGTCATCCCCTTAATAAAAAGCGTCTGCTTATCGTTGCTTATCCCTATCGACTCCCAGCCAGGGAAGGCGTTGCTTCTCCAGACTTTCTTGCCCAGGAGAAGATCAACCGCAGAAGTAAACTTGTCGGGCGTTACCGTATAGACATTCTTTCCGTCCGTTACGGGTGTGCAGGCGGCTGGGGAGTAATAGAAGTTATTGTCGCCGGTCCACTTCCACAGCATCACGCCCGAGCGTGCATCTATGCTG
Source organism: Ignavibacteriales bacterium (assembly GCA_036261625.1). Taxonomy (GTDB): domain Bacteria; phylum Bacteroidota; class Ignavibacteria; order Ignavibacteriales; family SURF-24; genus JAAXKN01. The sequence continues at coordinate 193,367 of DATAKL010000059.1, forward strand.
TAGAGGTAACTGTCCCAGCTCCCGTATAGGAGCTTATTTTCATAGTAAAGGGGGCGGGTTTCAATCATCCCCTGGGCGCTCGAGTTCTCCCAGATCTCGTCCAACGTATTTATATCGTAGCTGAGGAGCCTGCCTTTGGAAGTCCCCAAAATAAAAACCGAGTCCGGCCTGGCTCCCGACATAAGGCGCTTATCGCCATGGTAGCCTATGGCCAGTATTTGGGACGTTACAGGTTCTCCTACTCCAATTGTCTGCAGCACAGTTCCATTTGTTGCATCGATTGTAATTAAATCTCCCTGCATTGTGCCTACTGCAAGCACATTATCAGCAACAGCAGGACGGCTGTAGATGGTTCCCCCGGTTTTCAACTGCCACAATAAATCCCCCTGTACAGAAAAGCAGGAAACGGTGCCGTCAACAGAGGCGGAGTAGATTTTTCCGTTCCAGACAACAAGAGGGCTTACAAGAGTGGTTTTGAGGTCTTTCTGCCATTTAAGATTTGTGTTATAGTTAATGAACTGCAAAGAATCGATCTTGGGGATGTTAAGCTGCATCGATTTAGCTATTCCGGCCCACTCATGGGGGATTGAGTCCTGATTGATCTCAAAGAATGTGAGTGAATCGGGCGAGATGAGGACTTCAGTGTATCCCCAGGATTTTTTCTGATCGCCCAGTGTCGAGCGGCTCATTACGGCTGGTATGCCGTCAAAATTCATCACTTCATTCTTATGGCCGTGGCCCAGCATTACGAGCTTAATGTTATAGTTACGCAGGCGGTTTGTAATTTCGAACCAGTTATCCACCTCTTCATTTAAGGGGTGATGTGCGCAGAAGATGATTTCCTGCTTTTTATCCAGCTTTGCAAGCTCCGAGTCCAGCCATTTAAGGTCCTCAACTGCAAAGTGACCTCCGCCGCCCCTCCATGGGATGCCTGAATTCATGCCGATAAATCTTATGCCGTTAAAATCGAAGCTGAACTTTGTATCGCCCCAGAGTTCAATAAACTTAAGAAGTCCGCTGTCGCTCCACTTAGTATCGTGGTTTCCGGGCAGAATGTAATATTTTACTTTCAGTGTGTTCAGGATCTCCTTAGCCTCTTCAAGCTCACCGGAAAGTCCTTTTTCAGCTATATCGCCCGAGGCTATAACGAACTGAATATCGCTGCGGCTGTTGATGTCCCGGACAACCTGTTTTAAGTATTCATCAGCCTTTGGGCTCCCGATATGTATGTCGGTTATCCAGCCGAACTTAAAGGGCTGAGCAAAGGAAATTGCGCTTAATAAGAGGGTTAAAAGGATCGATAACTTAAATCTTTTCATTTTTTAGAGTCCGGATTTGTCATTTATATTAAAATTTTTTCTATTTTTCTGACATATGCGCTTCAGATAAAAAAAGAACCATACCTTAAATTTACTAAATATTCTCTTTTAAATTTAAATTGAAATAAATATAAATTATTCTTAAGCTGAAAAGAGCTCCCCAGGTAAGAACTTTTTCAGAGTTGTGGTTGTATAATCCGGAAAGAATGTATGGAGCAAAATAGAAAGCAGGCAAATGCCGTCCGAAAGGAGAAAGCAGAAGGCAAAAGTTATTCGTTGAATTTGCAGCCATGTATTGATATATTACTATTCTAAAATTTTGAGTAAAAATGGAACAAATTCGCAATTTTTGTATAATAGCACATATAGATCATGGCAAGTCGACCATAGCGGACTGTCTTTTAGAGAGGACCGGGACGGTTTCTGAGCGTGAGCTTAAGGCGCAGCTTTTGGATGACATGGATCTGGAGAGGGAAAGGGGAATTACAATCAAATCCCACGCTATCCAGATGAAATACCACGCAAAAGACGGCAATGAATACACCTTAAATTTAATTGATACGCCGGGGCACGTGGATTTTTCCTACGAGGTATCGCGTTCGCTTGCAGCATGCGAGGGAGCCATACTGGTTGTGGATGCCGCACAGGGTGTTGAAGCACAGACAATAAGCAATCTTTACCTGGCTATTGAAGCCGGGCTTGAGATAATTCCTGTTATGAATAAAATCGACCTTCCAAGCGCGATGGTCGATACCGTAAAAGGGCAGATAATTGACCTTTTGGGATGCGATGAAAGCTCGATTCTCCTGGCAAGCGCAAAGACCAGAACAGGCATTGATGAGATTTTAGAGGACGTGGTAAAGAAGATTCCGCCGCCCAAGGGCGACTCTGAAGCCCCCCTGCAGGCGCTTATATTCGATTCTGTGTTTGATGCCTACAGAGGCGCTATTGCATATGTGAGGATTTTTAACGGCACGCTTCATGAAAAAGACCAGATCAGGTTCTTTGCAAACGACAAGGTTTTCTTAGCCGAAGAGATCGGGGTTTTAGGCTTAAGGAAAATTAAAACCAAAGAGCTTACTGCAGGCAACGTGGGATACCTGATCTCAGGCGTTAAGGATGTGCACGACACTAAAGTAGGCGATACGATTACGCTTGCAAAAAACGGGGCTCTTCACCCGCTGCCCGGCTATAAGGAAGTTAAGCCTATGGTCTACAGCGGCCTTTATCCCACAAATACAGAAGAGTATGAGGACTTGAGGGATGCCCTGGAGAAATTCCGCCTTAATGATTCAGCTTTAGTGTTTACGCCTGAAACTTCAGCGGCTCTCGGCTTCGGCTTCAGGTGCGGTTTCCTCGGCATGCTGCACATGGAAATTGTGCAGGAAAGACTTGAAAGGGAATTCAACCAGTCCATTATAACCACGCTTCCTAACGTTGAATATTATGTTTATAAGAAAAACGGGGAGAGGATTATAGTTGATAACCCTGCCGACATGCCTGATATGGGGGACATTGAGCTCATTGAAGAGCCTTACGTTAAGGCACAGATTGTATGCCCGAGCGAGTACGTGGGCAACCTGATGAAGCTGGCTACAGACAAGCGCGGCATTTATAAGAATACATCGTACATCGATCCGACGAGAGCCGATCTTCAGTATGAGTTTCCACTCTCTGAAATCATTTTTGATTTCTACGACAAGCTGAAGAGCTTTTCGCGCGGCTATGCATCTTTTGATTATGAATTTATAGGCTACCGCGAGAGCGAACTCGTGAAGCTGGATATTCTGCTCAACGGTGAACAGGTAGACGCTCTTTCCATCATTGTACACCGCAGCCGCTCCTTTGAATGGGGAAGGAAAGTCTGCGACAAACTAAAGGACCTGATACCAAGGCAGATGTTTGAAATTGCAATCCAATCGGCAATCGGCAACAAGGTTATTTCCCGTTCGACCGTAAAGGCTTTGAGGAAAAACGTGCTTGCCAAGTGCTACGGCGGCGATATTACACGTAAAAGAAAACTGCTGGAAAAGCAGAAAGAGGGTAAAAAACGGATGAAGCAGGTGGGCAACGTTGAAATACCCCAGGAAGCATTCCTGGCAGTTCTGCAAATTGAAGACTAGGAGGTTAATTGACTTTTAAGGAAAGTGCCCGGAGGTTCCTGGGCATTAAAACAGAAGAAGAATTAAAACAGGTTAAAACACCGCAGGAAAAATTCAGGAATTTTGTTGAGACTCTTGTCTTTGCCCTGATCGGTGCACTTCTAATTAAAACTTTTCTGCTGGAATCCTCCAGAATACCTACGGGTTCTATGGAGAATACAATTCTGGTGGGGGATTTTGTCCTGGTAAATAAGGTGATCTACGGATCGACCACGCCTCGCAACATTCCTTTTACAAACATTTCGCTGCCGCACTTCAGCTTCCCCTCAATCAGGGAGCCCAGGGCAAAGGATGTGGTTGTATTCGACTGGCCGGGCTACACAAACGACCTCGAGCCGAGTGAAATTATGAGCTATGTAAAACGTCTCATCGGCATGCCAGGCGATACAATAAAAATTGTTGACAAGGTTGTTTTTGTAAACGGGAAAGAATTCTGGCGGCCCCCGCACATTCAGTACATTAGTCCGCAGACCATTCCTGCAGGAATTGCAAACCCGAGGATATTCCCTCCGGGAGCGCCCTGGAATGAGGATAACTACGGGCCGTTGGTTGTCCCGAAAAAAGGTGACGTAATACATCTTACGCCGGCTAATCTGGAGCAGTGGAGAACGATAATCGACAGGGAATTTGGACGCCGTGTAGTCAAACTTTCAGGAAACCGGATCACAATAGACGGCAAGCCGGCAGAAAGTTATACGCTTACGAAGAATTACTATTTCATGATGGGCGACAACAGGGATAACAGCCTCGACAGCCGCTTCTGGGGCTTCGTTGCGCGCGACAGAGTAATCGGCGAGGCGGCCATCGTCTACTGGTCGTGGGATCCTTCCATACCTTTTTCGGATTTCTTCGACCTCCTGGGCTCGGTCAGGCTTAACCGGATTGCCAAGGTAATTCATTAAGAATTTAGATTCTCCGGCGGAAAACATTTTTCCGCCGGCATTTATTTGCGAGGAGTTTTGAACTTGTCCTTTTCCGATGACATTGAAAAATATGATGATGATCAAGCCGGAGAGGAATTAAGCGAAGAGAAATCTCTTGCTGAAAAATTGAGAATGTTTTCGAAGGCGCTTCTTTATGCCGTAGTGGCGGCTTTCATTCTGAAAACGTTTGTGGTGGAAGCTTTCCGTATTCCCACGGGCTCAATGGAAAAAACACTCCTTGTTGGCGACTTCCTCCTTGTTAATAAGTTCATCTACGGCGCCTCGACGCCAAAACGCATCCCTTTTACCAGTAAAGAATTGCCCCACTTAACGCTTCCTGCCTTAAGGGAACCCGAAAGAAAGGATGTGGTGGTATTTGAATACCCCGGCGACAGGGATCAGGTAAGACCCACAGAAAGGTTGAACTTTATAAAACGCCTCGTCGGTCTTCCTGGCGACACGATCAGAATAGTTAATAAGGTAGTATTCGTCAACGGACATGAATTCTTCAGACCTCCGGGCATACAGTATGTAAATTCAAACACAAAGCCTCCTGATGAGTCTGAATACAGGATTTTCCCCAGGGGAGCCTCCTGGAATGAGGATAACTACGGCCCCGTTGTAGTCCCCCGCAAAGGAGAAAGGGTACATCTTGATTATAAAAATATTGAGCTCTTTCGTGCCATTATAAACCGGGAACTCGATTCGGAAGCCGTAAGGGTTGAAGGAAGACAGATTTACATTCTCGACAGGCCCGCAGACTCCTATACCGTGAAAAAAAACTATTACTTTTTTATGGGCGATAACAGGGATGACAGTGCAGACAGCCGTTTCTGGGGATTTGTGCCGCGCGACAGAATCATAGGCAAGGCCTTTATGGTATACTGGTCGTGGGATCCCTTAAAGACTAATATACTTGATATAATTGCTTCTATAAAATGGAACCGTGTGGCAAGGCTCATCCGTTGATAAATATCAAGGATCATCTTTAACGGAAATTAAGACTCTGAAATTCAGTTGACGTTTTAAACATTTAAGACTAACTTCTATATTGCCGGGTGTTCCGGCCGTGGCAGTTTTCATTATTTTGAGAAAAGTTGTATGCCGAAAAAAATATTTTTAATTGTTGCCTTTTTCCTTTTTTCAGGCCTGTCTTTTGCACAGACAAAATACATGATCTACTTTAAGGATAAGGGCATAAAACCATCCCAATCGCTTTCGAAGTCATCTTCCCTTTACATGAAAGCAGAAAGCCTGCTTAGTCAAAGGAGCATCGAAAGACGCAGGAAAGTAATGGCCGAGGATTCCCTGATAACTTATGAGGATCTTCCTGTAAGTGAAAATTACATTCACTCAGTTGAAAATCTCGGGATTAATATTAGTAATGTTCTAAAGTGGTTTAATGCTGTAAGCGCATATCTAACAGACAGACAGCTTAAAAAAGTTTTAGAGCTTCCTTTCGTTGAAAAAGTTGAAAAGGTAAAGGTTCTCTACATGCCCGACGAACCTTTAAGCCCGGAACCACCCGGGGGGCTCAGAAAAACCGGCAGCACCGGGGAACTTGACTACGGCAGCTCTTTTACACAGGTGAACCTTTCGGAAGTTCCGCAGGTGCATAGAAAAGGAATTTCAGGCAAGGGAGTGATAATAGGCATACTCGATTCAGGATTCGACTGGGAAGAACACGAGTCACTGAAAGATAAAGTTGTCATTGCCGAACACGACTTTGTTTTTAACGACAGCATCACCGCCAACCAGGCCGGGGATGTTCCCTCTCAGGACGTGCACGGAACGGCTGTTTTTTCCATATTGGCGGGCTATGCACCGGGACACCTGATAGGCCCTGCCTACAGTGCCGGATTCATACTCTCAAAGACTGAAGACGTTAGAAGCGAGACGCACGTAGAGGAGGATAACTACGCTGCCGCCCTTGAATGGATGGAGGGCATGGGCGTGGACATTACGAGTAGCTCCCTGGGCTATAATATTTTTGATGATCCAGAGGCATCTTACACATACGCCGATATGAACGGAAAGACTGCTATTGTAACAAAAGCCGCTGAACTGGCCTTCAAAAGGGGGGTGCTTACAATTACAGCAGCAGGAAATGAGGGAAACAATTCCTGGCATTATATTACAGCCCCGGCAGACGGCTTTAATACCATTGCCGTGGGAGCCGTTTCAATGAATAATAATGTAGCCGCCTTCAGTTCCCGCGGCCCTACAGCCGACGGTCGCATTAAGCCTGATGTTGTAGCCCAGGGGGTTCTAGACTATGAGGCTGTTGCACACTCTTCGAACCGCTATACATATGGCGACGGGACCTCATTTGCAACACCCATTGCATCCGGATGCGCGGCGCTTCTTCTTTCGGCATATCCATACCTCAATAACGTCGAAATGAGAAAAATACTCCTCCTTTCATCCGATAACGCCCGTACACCCGATTCCTCCAGGGGATACGGACTTGTATCGGCCCTTAAGGCAATTGAATATCCTAATATTGAAAATACAGCTGCGGGACTCGTTCTTCATAAGGCTTTTCTCGATTCCAACGGCGTAAAACCTGAAAGCGTAAAGATGTTCTATTCATTCAGCGACTCGAATTTTACCTCTCTTCAGCTTTTAGGTCAGAACTCCACGGCTTTCTATGCCGCCAGTCTGCCCTTTAATCAGACGGGCCACCTCAGGTTCTACTTTACATATTCCGACAGCTCTCAGGGAAGGAGTGTGAGGGTGCCTCAAACGGGAAGCTTTAACATGGATGCCGACAGTATTAATGTTATTGTTAACCCGGGTACACCTCCGGAAAGTTACCACCTGTCGCAGAACTATCCTAATCCTTTTAACAGGGCGACCAAAATAGATTTTGCCGCACCTGCAAATGCTGATGCCCGGATCACGATTTATAACCTACTGGGGCAGAAGGTGTTCACTTTTAACGTACTGACCAAAAACGGCACAAATACCGTTTTATGGAACGGTGTTGATGAGAAAGGCAGTGAGTGTTCGAGCGGCATTTACCTTTACTCATTAAAGCTTAACGGGAATTTTTACAGCAAAAAGATGGTCCTCTTAAAATGAGCGCCTGATAAAATAAGACTTGCAATTAAACGGAAATTTTGTTTTTTCTATTATTATGAATTTAGTTACAAGGGACCTTAATGGAAAATATACTCTGTCCTGACCAGCTTCAATACCTGGAATCCTTAAGAAAAGAAGAAGACCTTATTATACTCGATATGGAGAAGTATGCAAAAGAGCATAAAGTGCCGATACTCGACTGGAAGTCGGTTGAGTTTATGGAGCAGCTCATACTGCTCTACCGCCCCAGGAGGGTGCTGGAAATAGGAACAGCAATTGCATATTCCTCGATTCATATAGCCCGATGCCTCAGGAAAAAGGGCAGGCTTATTACAATTGAACAAAGCCGGGACAATATCAGGCTGGCTGAAGAGAACATCAGGAATTCGGGCCTTGAGAAGAAGATAAAGCTTGTTGAAGGCAATGCACTCGACTTAATGCCAAAAATAAAGAAGAAGTTTGACTTTATATTCCTGGATGCCGACAAGGAAGACTATAAGGATCTGTTTGATTTTTCAATGGTGCTTCTTAAGAAAGGGGGAGTAATGTTTGTAGATAATCTCCTCTGGCACGGATATACGGCATCCCGCCAGGTCCCGAAGAAGTTTCAAACCTCCACTGAGCACATCAGAGAGTTTAACAAGATATTTTTATCCCATCCGGATCTAACTGCGTCTATTCTTCCTATAGGTGACGGAATAGGTTTTGGAGTAAAGAAAAGATAAATTAGAGAATAGTAAAGGAAGCAATGGAAGAGAACTCAGCCAATAGTATAGTCTCAGAGGTAGAAGTTCTTTCAAAGAACCGCCTTAAGGTGAAAGACGACCTCGTGAGAATAGTAGACATAAGTATTAAGACAGACAAACTCTCACTCCTCGGGGAAGCTGCCTTTAAGGCAAAGTACCTTCAGGGTCTCTTCGGAATAATACAGCGCGGTGAAAGCTCAATTGACGAGGAGGTTCTCGGGCGCTATATGGCCGAATATACTGAAAACATTGAAGAGATAAAGAAAAACCTGGCAGATATAATTGAAGGGGCCGGAAGCTTCTTTAAGAATATTTTTGCTGAGAAATATTTCTCAATGACGCAGGAGAGCCTGTCTAACCTCAACAGGCTTTTATATGACCTGGGGTGGTATAAAATGTATCTGAATGACCGGAAACCCGGCAGATAGCCGTGGGTCCCAAAAAAAATTTGCTTATTTAATGAATTATTCATTATTTTTTAGCTTAAATGGATGATTTATACGGCCCAAGGCCGGAAGTGTTCTTTTGATCTGAATTTCTCTTTGTTCTTTCACTCTCTAAGCGGCTCTAATTTTTATTGAATAAATGGAGGCGGTTATGCAGGAACTTCTACTCGATCAAAAAAAACTTTATCGTCTGCCCTGGACATTGCCGGATAATGCAATCAGCTGGCTGGAGCCGACGTCACTCTGCAACCTGACGTGCGACGGCTGTTACCGTGAAAATGAACGCAACTCCCATAAGTCGCTCGACTTGGTCAAAAATGAACTCGACGTATTCAAAAGGCTTAGAATAACCGACGGCGTTTCGATCGCCGGAGGCGACCCGCTGCTGCATCCGGAGATTATTGAAATTGTGCGTGAAGTGGCAAAGCGCGACATGAAGCCGATCATTAACACCAACGGCCTGGCGCTTACTAAAGAACTCCTCATGGAGCTCAAGAAAGCAGGCGTTTTCGGTTTTACCTTCCATATAGACTCCAAGCAGAACCGGCCCAAATGGAAAAATAAAAATGAAGTTGAATTAAACGAGCTGAGGCTTCACTATGCACAGATGCTTCATGAGGCCGGAAACATCTCCTGCTCATTTAATGCCACGGTTTACGACGATACACTACAGTATGTGCCTGAACTCGTAGAATGGGCCCACAGGCACATAGATATCGTGCAGGTAATGGTTTTTATTGCCTACAGGCAGATTGTGCCTCAGATGCCCATGGACTGGTTTGTAGGCGGTAATAAAGTGGAGATGGGATCATTCTGGTATGCAACCCAGGAAACAAGAAAGGTTGATATCATGTCGACTGACGTTCTGGCCAAAGTTAAGGAAAAATTCCCCGATTTTAACCCCTGCGGATACCTCAACGGTACCGAAAAACCCGATTCATATAAGTGGCTTTTGACTGTGAGAGTAGGAAATAAGGATACCATAATGGGCTACATGGGCTCCAGATTCATAGAACTGATGCAGACACAGTACCATTTATGGAAAGGGAAGTACCTGGCTTATGCTTCTCCGGGCATCACAAAGCTTGGTAAAAGCATTCTTTTACTCTGGCCGTTCGATAAAGGAACAAAAAAAGCTGCCGGTAAATACCTGAAATCTGTCTTCAAGAATCCGTTAAACCTCTTCAGAAGGCTCCATTACCAGTCCATAATGATGATTCAGCCGATCGATATTCTGGAAGACGGCGGGCAGAATATGTGCGACGGATGCCCAGATATAACCGTATGGGAGGACAAACTTGTCTGGAGCTGCCGCCTCGAGGAACCGAAGAAGTTCGGCTGCTTTGTAAGGACATATCCCAGAAAAGATCAGCAGGCTTTCTAAAACATTAAAAAAAGCGGATCTCCTTTTGTTGTGATCCGCTTTTTGTTTCCCCATTGCCTTTAGACGCCACAAAAAACTGAAAAAGAGTATGAAGTAATGATTTCATGCGGGAAAAATTTCTTAAAGATCTGCTTCCTGAATTTGATGTTTGCATTCGGCTCATGTAGTATAAATGTCAATGAAATTGAGGATAACAGCGGATACGACTTCAATTACGAGGGGAAGGGGGGCATTGCCATTACCTGGGATGACAATGCAGTGGATGACTGGTATAAAGCCCGTAACCTGTTCAAAAAGTATAATGCAAGATGCACATTTTTTGTAACAAACTTTCATAAGCTGGATGAAGGAAAAATAGATAAACTCAGGCAGTTAAAAGAAGACGGCCACGAAATAGCCTGCCATACGCTTTCACATAAAGATGCTCTTCTCTACCTGATGGATCAGGGAATTGAAAAGTATATAGACAATGAAATATTGCCTGCCCTGGACTCCATGCGCTCCAAAGGTTTTTATCCTGAATCGTTTGCTTACCCTTTCGGATCAAGAAATTCTGAGACAGATGAGGCTCTTCTCAAGCACTTCAGGGTCCTCAGGGGAATTACGGATGTAAGCGGGGGAGTGCTCTACAACTGGGGATGGACAAGAATTCTTCAGGCCACGGGGATAGATAACAGTCTTAAAGTCAAGACTGAGTCAATTTACTACATGCTTGAAAATGCCAAAGAAAGCAAAAGGGTGGCTGTATTTTATGGCCATAAAATTACATGGGATACACTGAAGGTGCCGCAGGGAAGCACAGCATATTCACGCCTTGAATCAATTCTTAAGAAAGCATCTGATCTTGAATTAACTTTCTTTACCGTATCTGAACTCGACGTAAGAAAACCTGCCTCTGCTTACAGCAGAAGTATAAAAGCTTACTAGAAGAATTACAACAATAAGAAGTTTCTGTGCTTTCCTGAAAAAATTATAGCCTATAAAAACATTTTCTGAAACGTTATAGTAAGTTTAAGTTTAACAAAAGTAGATGTATTTCCTTAATATAGCAGACAGGAAAAATGCATAGTATTCAGTAGTTAAACGCTATTGCGATGAAGCATTGAAACCTTTAAAGTAGAAGATTATTGTAACTCTTTATAAAATAATAAGTAGCCCGAATGGTATTAAAATCACTTCAGGAAGAAGTGTTATTATGCTATTAAATATTGTATTAGGAGAGTGTAATGCCTTTATTTCTATGCGGTGTAAAGTGCATTTGATGCCTGAAAAAATTGTTTCAGAATTAAACTACAGAAAGAGAAAATAACATAATACAGCAGTATATCTAATGCATTTAATAAAAGATTACTGCTTACATATTATGCGGTAAACCTTTAGCTGAATACTTAAACTAATGAGAAGTGGTGATTAGCTTTAGCAGTATAAATAAATAGGATAAGCCTGGTTGCAGAAGAAACAGAATCATAAGAAATACATTAATTCAATAGTGCAGGTATTTGTATTGAAGCTAAAGATGCAAAGCTTCAATGGAAACACGCTCCAGGGTTAAAGTAGAAATTAATGCAGCTTATAAATAAAAAATCTAACACATTTATTTAAGGTCATGGCGGTGGAGTAATATTATATTTTTATGTCTGTTATATAATTGCTGTGAAAGTTAAGGATGAGAAAGAATGAGAAAACTCAGTCTGAACAGCCACGAGCTTTAGCTAGTGGCGGATGTTATTTCCCCTGAATAGCCGCGACCTCCGCAAAGTAAAATCAAAGAAAAATATATGCAGAAAAATGAATTTAGTTACATTAATAATTAAATAATCGATTAATTATGTTGACAAATAACTTTTTATATGTTAGGTTATAAATCATAAATGAGATATTTAGTAGAGTTTAACATATAATATCAGCCGGCAAAAATTGAAAATTATTAAATCAAATAGCGCAATGTGGATGTGTATGATGATGATTCCCCTGGGAAGCTGACGTCGGCTGCGCATAATTACAAGTATTAAAACCGCCTTCAGCAATGAAGCCGGTTTTTTTTTGCCCATATCAGGTTGACCGGTTATAATTAACATGCATTATTAAAACAGATAGAAATAAATGATTGGAGAAACAAATGGGAAGTAATAACGGATACAAGTTCGAAACTCTTCAGCTTCATGCCGGACAGGAAGTTGATCCGGTAACAAAATCGCGGGCTGTTCCAATATATCAGACTTCAAGCTATGTCTTCGACGACGCGCAGGATGCCGCTGATTTATTCGCCCTTGGCAAGTTCGGCAACATCTATACAAGAATCATGAACCCTACAACGGACGTCTTTGAAAAACGCATTGCGGCTCTGGAAGGGGGCGCTGCTGCTCTTGCCGTATCATCAGGCCAGGCTGCCGCTACAATAACACTTGCAACTATCGCCCAGATGGGGGATAACATAGTTTCATCCAGCTTCCTTTACGGCGGAACTTATAACCTCTTCAAGGTCACTTTTCCAAGACTCGGCATAGACGTAAAATTTGTTGACGGCGATGAAGTGGAAAATTTTGCAAAACTGATAGACGATAAAACAAAAGCCTTATATATTGAAACAATCGGCAACCCTAAGCTGAACATCCCTGATTTTGAAGCTATTGCTGAACTTGCCCATAAGAACGGAATTCCTCTTATTGTTGACAACACCTTCGGCGCCGGCGGTTATCTTGCAAACCCGATCTCCTTCGGAGCGGATATTATAGTGGAATCAGCTACAAAATGGATCGGCGGCCACGGCACTTCAATCGGCGGCGTAATTGTGGATTCAGGAAAATTCGACTGGGCCAAAAGCGGAAAATTCCCTTTGTTTACAGAACCGAGCCCGGGATATCACGGTGTTGTTTTCTCAGACGCCTTCGGCACAAAGTCGCCTTTCGGCAATATAGCCTTTATTATCAGGGCAAGAGTTGAAAACCTGCGAGATTTGGGTCCGGCTATAAGCCCCTTTAACTCATTCCTCCTTCTGCAGGGGCTTGAAACCCTGTCGCTTAGAATGGAAAGGCATTCATTCAATGCCCTTGAACTGGCCAAATGGCTCGAGCATGACGAAAGGGTGGAATGGGTGCTCTACCCGGGACTTGAAAGCCATCCTTCACATGAAAGGGCTAAGAAATACCTTCGCAAGGGACAGGCAGGCTCCATGCTGGCCTTCGGCGTAAAGGGAGGCCTTGAGGCAGGAAAAGCTTTTGTAAACAATGTGAAGCTCTCAAGCCTTCTTGCTAATGTGGGTGACGCAAAAACACTGGTAATTCATCCGTCTTCAACAACTCACCAGCAGCTTTCTGAAAAAGAACAGATAGAGGCAGGTGTCTCGGCTGATATGATAAGAGTCTCTGTGGGAATTGAACATATAGACGACATTAAGGAAGATTTTAACCAGGCACTTAATGCGGCAGTGCTGAATACGGCAGTAAAAAAATAAAAAAATCAGAATATGCGAATGCTAAACGAAACTACTGTGGAAACTAATACTCTTACTCCGGTGACAAAGTTTCAGGATCTGTACAGCGAGCGGAATCCGCTTAACTTTGAAACCGGAGCTGAATTAACACACATTAAAGTTGCATACCAGACTTACGGCCGTCTTAATGCCGAAGGGACTAATGCAATTTTAATATGCCATGCCTTAACAGGTAATGCACATGCTGCAGGTAAACTTAGTCACGTGGAAAGCAATCCGGATAGCGATCCGGACTGCCTCCTTAAATACAGCAGCATGAATTTCGGCAAGGCGGGCTGGTGGGACAGCCTGATCGGAAGCGGAAAAGCTTTCGATACAGATAAATATTTTGTCATCTGCTCAAATATACTGGGAAGCTGTTACGGCACCACGGGGCCAACCACGATCGATGAGAGTACGGGGCATAGCTTCAGGTGCAGTTTTCCCAAGGTGACAGTGCGCGATATGGTAAAGGTGCAGCATGAACTTCTTAAGCATCTCGGCATAAATAAGCTCGTTACCGTTGCCGGGGGATCCTTAGGCGGCATGCAGGTGCTTGAATGGGCCTTAATGTACCCTGAAATCGTTTCTTCCATAATTCCAGTTGCAACTACGGCAAGACACAGCGACTGGGCTATTGGACTTAACGATACTGCCCGTAACGCAATAAAGTTCGATCCCGCATGGAATAACGGAAACTACACTGAACAGCCTTTTAAGGGCTTCGAGCTGGCAAGAATGATTGCCATGATTACCTACCGCAGCTACGCATCCTTTAATTCGAGGTTCAAAAGAGAAAAGTTGAACAACCTTTCGGATTACTTCCAAAGCGAAAACCTTTTCCAGGTGCAGAGCTACCTGAATTATCAGGGGAAGAAACTGGTGGAAAGATTTGACGCCAACACTTATATCTACCTGTCGGATGCCATGGATCTGCATGACGTAAGCTACAAGAGAGGAAAACTTGAGGATGTGCTGGGCAGCATCAAGGCACCCGCCCTTTCAGTCGGAATAAATACAGATGTTCTTTATCCTGCTGAGGAGCAGAAGGAGATTGTAAAACTCATTCCCGAGGCCAGATATGCCGAAATAGATTCTCCTTACGGGCATGATGCCTTCCTGATTGAATTTGAGCAGATGACGGGGATTATATCCGGGTTTCTTGACGGCCTTTCTTTATAAATAAGTTTCAGAAATGAATGGATGGAAAATATTACGGGTTTTCTGCCGATAGTGAAAGGCGGATAACCCTTTCTTATTGGTAAATACCCGAAAAAATTATTGCATGAAAACGTTTCTTGTCTTAATTTTTCACAGACCTTAAAATTATATACATTAAGTATTTAACAGGGAGCAAAATGAACCGGATAAGACTACTACTTCTTCTATCTGTTCTGTTCCTGCCTTTGGCTTCAGGACTACTCCAGGCCCAGGCGGAAAAAATTCAGATTTCAAATGAGGGCTTTGAACAGAAGTCTTCTGTTAACCTGCCCGCTGACTGGCAGACTGAGGTAAAAGGCGCCTCGCAGGTAGTACTTGACAGTAAAACAGTGCACGAAGGCTCATCAAGCCTTTTTATCAGCAATCAGGACTTCAGCCGTACTTCGGTTTTATCTCTTCCGGTAAAGCTTAAAATTGGAAACCTCTACCGCCTGAGCGCATGGGTGAAGACCGAAAACGCATACACCAATCCCAACGACCAGTATCCGACTCCGGTTGCTGCCTGCATTTCGATGCAGTCGTTTCCTTTTACAAATCATTCACCTGCCTTAGGGAGCACGTCTGAATGGCAGAAGATTGAAACCATTTTTATTGCAACAACAAAAGAAGACAGGATTTCACTCAACCTGGGCTACAACGGCGGCGCACGGGGCAATGCCTGGTTTGATGACGTGCGGCTTGAGGAAGTTAATGATATTTCAGAATACATCCCTATGGAGACAGTCAGATGGTATGGAAAGGCTTTCCGCTTCGAGGATAAGGGATGGGTTTTTCTTCATATAGAAGGAGAACCTTACCAGAGAGGCTTTCAGTACGGATATCTTGCTGCCGATGAAATTAAGGAATTTATAACAAAGCTTGCCATAAAGAAAAATACTGCAGACCCGCAGGCAGGCTGGAAGGATATACGATTCTCTGCCGATGCAATTATGTTAAGAAGATATGAAGAGGAATACCTGACCGAAATGAAAGGAATTGCCGATGGCGCCGGTAAGGCAGGCATTAAGCTCTTCGGAAAGAATCCCGATCTGATTGATATCGTTGCTCTTAACTCTTCCATAGATATAGATTATGCGGGCGATGCGCTTCATAATACACCGAACCCCCTTACAGGGAAAAGCTTCCTTGCAGCAGAAGATGAACTTACAATCCAGGATAAGCTCCATAAGTGCTCAAGCTTCCTGGCTACAAAATCGGCAACAAAGGATAACAGAGTTGTCTTTGGCCAGATCTTCATGTGGAACGGATATACAGGTCCGCACTGGAACTTTTTTGTTGATGTCGTGCCTTCAAAGGGCAACCGCCTTGTTTATGAGACGTATCCGGGCGGAATTCATTCAGGAGCCGACTTCTATATCAACAGTGCAGGCATTACGATCGGTGAGACCACAGTTAGCCAGACCCCTTTTAACCCGGACGGCATACCGCAGTCGGACCGCATCCGCAAGGCTGCCCAGTACGCTAAGAGTATTGATGACGTCGTAAGCATTATGACAACAAAGAACAACGGCCTTTACACAAACGACTGGCTGATTGCTGACACTAAGACAGATGAAATTGCAGTTCTTGCACTCGGCACAAATAAATACCAGCTGTGGCGCAGCTCCAAAAAAGAATTCTACGGCAATCAGAAGGACTGGTACTGGAGCGATAACAATGTTAAGTCGCTTGATGTAAGAAAAGAATACGTAGTCAATGACGATAACGCTCCTTATGACCTGGCATTCAGGCCTGTTAACCGCGACCTGGCTTTTACAAAGTTCTATGAGGAAAATTACGGTAAGATAGATGCCAATAAGGGAATTAACCTCTGGAACTCATCCCCCATTAACCGGCCGCATGCATGCGACGGCAAGGTTACGACTTCGGAAATGGCAGAGCATATGATGTTCTTTGCCAATTACGGCAAAGTTACCTTAAGGGAAACGTTTATAAATGAAAACGGAAGAGTGCCCGATTTGCCCGGTGCAATACCGCACCTCTCCCTGGGTTACACTGTAATTAACCCGGTACTCTTTACTGAAAAGCTGACAGAACTGCACCAGAAAGAGCAATCGGCTCAAAAAGTAAATGAACTTTCCCCTGTGGTTGAAGATGTAAAGGAAGACTACACATTCGACAAGGCTGCTCTGTGGCACAATACGGTCTATCCTTCTTCTGACAAGGTAAACTGGTTTATAAGCGGAACAGCAGCATACTGGAACCTTCTGAACTCAATGCCTTCAAACGCAGTGAAAGCTTCAAACTTTGTAAAAGACGAGCTTGCTGAACTTAATTCAAGGCTTCTTTATACAATGCAGCGCGAAGGCACCATTGCCCCCGACAGGGCTGAAACTGTTTACACTGAATACAAGCAGTATCAGATCCCGAGAATCCGCGGAACTTATCTTCTGCATCAGCTGCGCCTGCTCCTGGGTAATGACACATTCAGAAAGGCAATGAATAAATTCCACGATACTTTTAAGGAAAAGGAAATTACCGAAAAAGATTTTCTTAGTACTGTTGAAAGCGTAAGCGGCAAGAAACTCGATTCTTTTATAAGCCAGTGGATTTCAAGAAGCGACCTGCCTGAGCTTAAGGTTATGGCCTCGTCAAGCGCTGAAAGTGACGGATGGAATGTAACACTTACTGTGAACCAAAGCGGCAAGCCCTATCACTTCATTTCTACTGTAATGATTGAAACAGCCAAAGAGCAGGTTTGGAAGAAAGTTGAAGTTACAGATCAGAACAATACATTTTCCTTCAGGCTTAAGGACAAACCTGAAAAGCTGACATTTAATGCCGGAAACGACATACCTGTTGAAAGGGAATACATTTATACATTCAGCAATTTCACGGATGACTTCTCAACAACACTTATCGTATACGGAACGGCTAGCGAAAATGAGGCAAACCATACGCTGGCACAGAGATTCCAGAAGATGGCTGCCGATAAGTTTACTGAAGTTCTCCTCCCAATAAAGAAGGACAATGAAGCAGACCTTAAGGAGCTTTCAGAGAATGATCTCGTAATCTTGGGAAGCGCTTCTGAAAACGGACTCATGAAGAATGTTGCTGAGAAGCTTGGCCTTAAGGCAGGCAAGAACGTGTTTAACTGGAACGGGAAAGTATACGGAAGTTCAGACGACGGACTTTTTGCCGCTTACCCGAATCCGTATAACCCGAAGAAAACGGTTTACCTTTTCATAAGCAACAGCGCTCTTGAACTCTATCACATGACGAAGAATCTTTACCGCATGCCGCAGTGGGCCGTCTTTAAAAAAGATCAGATAGTTGAGAAAGGCTATCATGTTCCTTCGGCAATGCAGGTTACTTTAACAGGCAATACTGCCCAATAAGTTATCAATTAATTGTATATTTAAGGACAGGCAAATGTCAGCCTGTCCTTTTTTTTAATGAAAGTAGTAAAGCTATGGCACTTATAGGAGTGATTTCAGATACACACGGGCTGCTTCGTGAAGAGGTAAAAAGTTTATTTAAGGACTGCACACTGATACTTCATGCAGGGGACGTAGGGAAGGAATCTGTACTTGAGGAATTGAGGAACTTCAGGAAAACTGTTGCCGTAAGGGGAAATGTGGATTACTGGGCTCAGGGGTTAAAAGAAAGAGAAACCGTTGAGGTTGAAAATAATAAGATATTGGTGATGCACAACGTTGCAGATCTTGGAATAGATCCCAAAGAAAACGGGATCGGCGTTGTGATCTGCGGGCATTCGCACAAAGCTGTTATCAACACGGAAGACGGCGTTTTATATTTCAATCCCGGCAGCGCAGGCCCGCAGAGATTCCGCCTTCCTATAACGGCGGGACTGCTTAAAATTGAAAACGGTAAGATTGATGCCGAAATTGTAACGCTGAAATAAACACCTCTCCGGGCCGTCAGGAACCATTTCCTGACGGTACAGAGGGCGGTCTGAAACTATTATTTACCCGGGTATCCAACTGTCTGCGAAAGCATTATCCTCTGCTCCGGTTTGAGGTTGAGCTTCTTTGTCAGGGCATCCCTGTCCACCATGCCTCGCACAACTACATTAAGCCCTTCCGAGGCGCAGTACAGATACACATTCTGCGCAATAAAGCCGCAGTCGGCTCCCATAAATATTAAACCCTCATCTCCTGAGGAGCCGCCGGTTTTGGACACGTCTGCTATATAGACCAGGTTAAGCGGGGCATCCCTGACAAAATCCTGCTTTCCCGTAAGAGGCCTCAAGTCCTCGCCCGAGACCTGAATTAGCGAGTGATCCTTTGCATTGTAAAGAAACATGCCGTCCTTTGTAGCCGCATAGACGTCAACTTCCTGCCAGTTCCTGGCCGATGGAGCTGTCCTTTTGCCAGACTCAGGCCTGTTGATACCGAAAGCCGCCCAGAGGAGGTTTGAAAGGTGCTGCATCGAAAGCGCTTCCGGATTGAAGGTGCGGTTTGACTGTCTTAAGTTTAAGGCCTTCATGAGAGGCTTTCCAGTATCTTTCTGCGGCGCAGGGAGTTTAACTATTTTATCCTGCGCACAGGCTGAAGCTGCAAGGAAAAATAAAACTATGGGAAGAAGAACTTTAATCTGTGACATTTTAACTCCGGATTTATTAAACAAGAAACTCAATGACAGATCTAAAGTAATGACTGTAGTTTATTTGAAAACTTATTACATAAAAACTTCAGAGTCAAATATATGGTTACTGTTTTAATGCCTTGTAAGAAAAAAAGTGTCTTGCTAAGTTGTTTTGGGGCACCAGGGGGCTGCCTGTCTGATCCATGGAAAATCACAATTTTATTCATAATACTACGAGGAGGCATTATGAATGCGTATAAGAAAGAAAGGATAAGGGTGCTTCTGCAGAATGTGGATGACCTGCAGAGCGCCATATCTCCCATGTCTTTTGTTCCTAATTACTACAAAGATGAGCAGAGAGAATTCCTGTTAAATTCAGTAAGGGCGCACAAAACTTTTGAAACTCCCGGGGAATCTGAAGTTATTCCTCCTAATCAGGATGTAATGGTAAGGGAAGCATTCTCAAGAACCATAAGGGAGTTTAACGATTTTATTGATAAGCAGGTTTTGCCCAAAAGAAGGATGAGGCAGATTGAATATATGAGAAATCATTTAGGTGAAATTTCAAAGCGCCCGGTTGGCGATATAATTAAAGACCAGCTTGAGGTTGCGCAGGATCTTGAAAGCCACATTTACAGCGAGCTTCTGGCAATACTGGACGAAAGAGATAAATAAAATTATTTAGTTAAAGTCCTGCCTTTCCAAAAAAGCTTCAAAAAGGCTTTATTCCGTATTCAATTACCGGAATAAGGCCGCGCTATTTATTTTGCCATCACATTATTTTCCTTATTCCTTTCCTCTTCCTTCACTTTTAAATTTATAATATTTAATAGAAACTCCAGGGGCATTGACTCAGTGCGGTTTAGTGATTAACTTACATCGCAGCTGATAAATTTTAATCACAATAGGAGCAGTAAAATGTCTGACGCCAGGCTCAGTCCGGAAGAATTGATTTTGAACATGGAAAAAATGGCCCTCGACCGCTGGAAACAGGGCGACACCTTCGGATTTGTTGAAATTGCTTCTGTGGACATCACGTATTTCGACCCGTACGTTGAATGCCGTCTTACGGGCATTAAAGAATTCCGTGACCACTATTCTTCCTTCAACGGCACATTCAGCTTTCCTGCCTACGAACTCCTGAATCCGCGGGTTCAGCTATACGGTGAAACTGCAATATTGACATTCAATTTTGTTGGTGTTTTCGCCAATGGGCAGAAAGACAAATGGAATACAACCGAGGTTTACCATCTAGTTGACGGCGACTGGAAGCTTGCGCATTCAAACTGGTCGCATTCAAAGCCCTGATATCGGGCTATCCTTTTAATCCAAAACTACAAGGCTGATGCACTTTTCTGTGCCTTACTGATGGTTTTAACTGATCTTTTCTTTATTTTTTAATATTGTTTTTGAAAATGAGGATAAACTTAAGAATGAAGACCGGTAAATTAAAGCTTGAAGCCGCGGCATACCTGCTTAAAAATAAAATTCAGAACTACGAATGGGGCACAAAGGGTAAAGATGCCATAATTCCAAAACTCCTCGGCCTTCAGCCAGAAGAAGGAACGCCTTATGCCGAACTCTGGATTGGAGCCCACTCCAAAGCTCCCTCTGAAGTTATACTTCCAGGCGGAAAAGAAGTCAACCTGGATGAACTGATAGAAAAATATCCTGAGGAGATACTGGGAAGTGAAGTGGCAAAGGTGTTTGAAGGCAGGCTGCCCTTTCTGCTTAAAGTGCTTTCTGCCCGGGAAGCCTTGTCCATACAGGCTCACCCCAACAAAATTAAAGCTGAAATACTTCACGGGAAAGATCCGAAGAATTATCCTGACGACAATCACAAGCCTGAAATTGCCATTGCGCTCGACAGCCTTAAGGCGCTCGTTGGTTTTAAGCCTCTGGACAAATTCTTAAACGCAATTGAAAGCTATAGCGGATTAAAGGAATTTGCAGGCAGCAAATTTATTGACGAGGTCAAAAGCCTGGTGCTTCCAGAGGAAGAAAAAGTTAAAATTCTTTATGAGGAAATAATAAGGAAATCAGTTTTATATCCCGTGGAATTGAAAACCGCTGTATGTAAAATAAAGGAAGAAATTCTTAATAAAGATGCAGGCCAGAGGACAGAAGAGGAGATCCTTTTCCTTCAGCTTGAAAGTCAGTATGGGACAGATATAGGGCTGTTCTCAGTCTTTCTTTTCAACTTTGTTGAACTGAAAGAAGGGGAGGGCATATTCCTTGATGCAGGTATCCCTCATGCTTATCTTAAGGGAAATATTATTGAATGCATGGCAAATTCAGATAACGTAGTGCGCGTGGGACTGACACCAAAATTCAAGGATGTTGATTCACTTATTGAAATACTTTCCTATGATTTAAGACCGGTTGAAGTAATAAACGGCAATTCATCCGAAAACGAGGAAAACACATACTCTGTTCCGGCAAAGGAATTTGAAATTACCAGATGGAAATTTGAGGAAGATTCCTCCAGGATTATGGATAATTACAGCGCAAGTATCCTTCTGATTGTTGAAGGAAATATTTCATTAGAAATAGATGGAAAGAGGATCTCTTACAAAAAAGGGGACACTGTAATGATTCCTGCACTGGTAAAAGATTTAAGAATCAATTTCAGCAATGGTTCCCTTGTTTTCAAGGCCTCAATTCCTAAATCAAAATAAAAAAGTGCTTCAGGAAATATTAAAAGTCTGATAATTGTTAGCAGCACAATAATGGAAAAAGCTCAAAAGCGTTTTACAATTCGTTTTTGAGCTATTTTTTAAAGCGGAAAAGGGAAGATGATGGGTAAACCATCAGGATATTGAATGGGCAGCACCTATCTATAACGGTGGTCCAAATAATCGAATTTATCTTCTCTTTTTTGAATCTTATTAAAAAATTCTGAATCAAACAGGCATCGAAGCAGAATTTTTAATAAAGATAAAGTGAAATTATGAAAATACATTTTGTCAGCGGGTTTCTTGGCAGCGGCAAGACAACAGCAATTGCAGCAGCTGCGGGACTTCTTTCTGAAAGAAAACTAAAAACCGGTGTAGTTACCAACGATCAGGGGAAATATCTTGTAGACAGTAAATTCATGGAACTGAGTGATATTGCAGGTGCTGAGGTTAAGGGCGGATGCTTCTGCTGTAATTATGACCAGCTTGATGACCGGATCAGTTCCCTTATAGATTCAGAAAATCCAGACGTAATCTTTGGTGAATCTGTCGGTTCATGTACAGACCTCATGGCTACAGTCATAAAACCGATGTCCAGGTTTCGCAAAGAAGAAATTGATAAAATATCATTTTCTAATTTTGTGGATTCCAGGATGCTACTAGTGCATCTTAAAGGAGAGGAACTGCCTTTCTTACCTGAAACTAATTATATCTGGCTAAAGCAGATTGAAGAATCTGAGATCCTGGTTATAAATAAAATAGATCTTCTCAAAGAGGAAGAATTAGAGAAAATTAAAAGCCTATCGGCTGAAAAATATGCAGATAAAAAACTGATCTTTCAAAACTCACATGACCTGTCGTCTGTTGAACAGTGGCTTAAAGAACTTGATTCATTTATCCCGAAGAGGGAAAAAAGGTCAATAGATGTGGATTATAATATTTATGGAAAAGGGGAGGCAAATCTTGCCTGGCTAGATGAAGAAATAGAATTTATTAGTAATAAAAATGACGCCGTAAATACAGCCCTGAGCTTTGTAGAAAAAGTTTATTCAGATGCTAAGAGTAACTGGCTGCCCATCGGTCACCTGAAGTTTTTTCTTTCAACTCCAGCTGAATCGCTGAAGATCAGCATTACGACAGTAATCTGGAATGAGAACTGGAGGGAAACAATAAAACTCAAAGAGGCTGATAAAGTAAAACTGCTGGTTAATGCAAGAATACAGACTTCACCTGAAAAACTGCGTGAAATAGTATCAGACGCTGTTAAATCATTTTCATCTGCCGGTACTCTTCTGTTAAAAGAGCAAAATATCAGCTATTTCCAGCCGGGATTTCCAAATCCGACTCACAGGTTTACAGAATGAAAAATCTGAGAAAGTTGTTCGCTGAATATCTTGGAACATTCGGAATTGTATTTTTCGGTACAGGCAGTATCATTGTAAACGAGCTGTCATCCGGAACAGTATCGCATGTAGGGGTAGCTGTTACATTCGGGGTGATTGTCACTCTGATGATATACTCTTTTTCAGAAATATCCGGAGCTCATTTGAATCCCGCAGTGACTATTGCACTCCTGAAAACAGATGGACTGAATTTTTTGGGGAAGGTCTCATATATTCTCAGCCAGACTGCATGGGCAGTGTCAGCCAGCCTTCTTCTGCATCTTCTTTTTCCTTCGAATGCAATGCTTGGTTCTACAATTCCCTCTGGAGCAGAGTTACAGTCCTTTGTTCTGGAGTTTATATTGACATTTTTCCTTATGATCGTTATTCTTCAGGCAACGCACTACCAATCTGTGAAGCCATTTGCAGGTTTGTTGATAGGGCTTACAGTTATGATTGAAGCGATGTTTGCAGGCCCCATATGCGGAGCATCGATGAACCCGGCAAGGTCTTTGGGGCCGGCTCTGGTATCGGGTCATTTTGAAAGCATTTGGTTATATATTGTTGCCCCTATTGCTGGAGCTATTCTTGGTAAGGTGGTTCACAGGATACTTACTGTTCATGGGGAGCTTAAGAAAGAAGTAAAAGCTCAATTTGAAGACGCTCAGATAAGCTCAATGGCAGAGCTGACAAAGTGGACGGTCGAATCAAATAAAGAAGTATCTTTACAGGAGGGAAGTTTATGATGCATGAAATTATGGCAGCCAGAGCAGGGCGGCCGGTTCAAAAAGAGGTGTTTGATGCTTAGCCAAAGTAAAGTTGATGAAACTCTGAGAGATATTTTCTCAGAGCCGCAAATCATAAATGTTATCTGTTCTGTCTACGAAAAGGAGTTAACGCCTTCAGCAATTTCAGGCTTTACCAGTCTTGATTCTGAAGTTATAAATGGACATCTGGAAAAGCTTACAGATTTAGGATTGGTAAAGAAGGTGAAGAAGGGGAGCGAAGAATACTTTTCGCTTGCATATCCCAAAGTCTGTGATGCAATACTGATGCTGAAGGATGCGGTTCTCAGTATAAAATAACTTTGAAAGTAAAAGGTTATGAATACACAGAAGCTGCAAAAGCTGAAATGATTTCCGCTAAAAAATATTATGAATAAAGAAATTTCCAGCAAAAGCTCTTAAAGACGATTATACTGGCCATGGCTGCCGCTTAAGGTCCCGGAATATTAAATATCTTCAAAAGTGAAGGCTGTCATTTAATTACCGGCTTTTCTTTTTCCCTGTTGACAATACAGTCATAAAGTGCTAAATTAGTTATGAGCATATGCTCATAACTAATTTTATTATGACAAGACCCAAAAAAGACAGAATAGTTTCCTGCAGCCCGGCTGCTTATTATTTCAAGCCCCGGGGAATTCCGATGATGGAGCTCGAAGAGGTTGTGCTTGAGGCAGACGAGCTTGAGGCGATCAGGCTTGCTGATCTTCTTGACTTATCTCAGGAGGAGGCCGCCTTAAGAATGAATATCTCAAGGGCCACCTTCGGAAGAATTGTTGCAAAGGCCAGGAAGAAGCTTGCAGAAAGCATTATCCATGGAAAGGCAATCCGTGTCTCGGAAGAAATGACTGAGCAGTTAAAAAGTAAATTCAGTCCCGGCTGTTCTCTTCATAAGGGAAATGAATAGGCGGATTCCGGCAGGCATCCTGAATTATGATATATATGGAAACTTCTGAACTCAAATCAGTTAAATAATTATCGGAAGGGTAAAATGAAAATAGCGGTTCCAACAACACACAATGACCAGGTCGATTCTCATTTCGGCCACTGTGAATTTTTTACGGTTTTTACCGTTGAAAACAATAGCATCATTAATTCTGAGGTGGTACAGTCGCCCCAGGGCTGCGGATGCAAATCCAATATCGCAGAAGTCCTAGCCCAAATGGGTGTAAGCACAATGCTTGCCGGCAATATGGGGCAGGGAGCAGTTTACGTTCTGAACGCCAGCGGTATAGATGTCTACAGGGGCTGTGAAGGTGATGTTAAGGCTCTTGTGGAGGATTTTATAAAGGGAGAAGTATCCGATTCTGGCCTCAGCTGCTCACAGCACGAACGCCATGCGGCAGGTGAGGAGTGCGGGCATAATCATTAATCAAAGTAATACTAATTCCATGTGAAAATCCTGTGTGGGGAAGCCTGTACAGGATTTTTGTTTTAAGTAACTGGCATAGACCAGGGGCTTTGAATTTAATATCTGTTAATATTATTTGAGCAGGAGGAGTTTCTTTGAATCTCTGAAATCCCCGGCCTGTATAGAATATATATACATTCCAGAGGGAAGGTTAGAGGCGTCAAATTGGACCTTATACTCACCTGCAGTATGCTTTTTACTGACAAGTGTTGATATTTCTCGGCCTAGCATGTCAATAATTTTCAGTTCTACATATGACTGTTTTGGTATTGAATAGCTTATGGTTGTTGACGGATTGAAGGGGTTTGGATAGTTCTGCGACAGGCTGTAACTTAAAGGCGCATTTCCATTGTATGAGACGGCACTGATCTCCGGGAAAAAGAAATTAGAAGATTTGGTAATCACGGAATTAAATGCTGTATCATTGGCCGTAGACTCAAGGGGGAAACCAAGGTAAATTAACATTGCAGTATTCGTGGAAGTCCCGAGCGGGCCTGAATATTGGATGCCGGCACCTTTGCCATTTGCGTACTGCATGCACAATGTGCTGCCTCCTGAGGTTCCAATCTCATCCGGGTAGCCGATCTCATATGTCTGTCCGAAATTAAAAATTATTCCGCCAAGAGCTGAACCGGCAACACCGGCTACGGATTTTGAAGATGAATTGTCATTTAAGTAACTTGCTTTCAGGCAGTTGTTAAAGAAATTCTTATCGGATGCAGTTCCCTTAGCAGACAGGTCCCAGCCTATTTCACTGCCGGAGACAAAAAGCTTTCCGCCCCCTTCAAGATAGCTTTGTAGCAATGCCTGTTCAGATGTACTGAAGGTTTCGTTAAGGGTGCTTTCATCGCCCGACATCCAGTAAACAGCATCGTAATTCTTAAGGCTGACCGATAAATTTGTCAGCTGAGAACTTTTTACCGATTCAAATGGAATATTCAATGCTGATAATGCATTGCCGTACCTGCAGGTAAAGACAGTTCCATTGCCCCTCCAGCCTCCGTTATCACGGTCGAAGCCGTCAACTATCAAAATCTTTTTTGCTGCGGAAGATTTTCCGGTACCGAGAGCGTTTGACCAGCTGCTTTCAGTTAATGTTGAATTGTCGGCTACGCTTGAAACACGGAAATATTCGGTGTTGCTGCTCATAGTTACTGTTGCACAGAGTGACTTTAATGTATTTTCATTATGGATCTGCTTCCAGTTTGTGCCGTCTGCAGAGCTGTAAAGCCTGAAGCCTTTTACTCCTGCAGTGTCGCAGTTGAAGGTAATTTTTGCAGTTCCGTCCGATTGCTTTAATACGCTTAAGAGCAGAGGCTGTTTTAGAGAATAATCATTCACCATTCCGTTATAAGATCTGGGTGTATAAGCAGTAAGGTCTGAGGGTGAATAAGACCAGTAAGAAACTGCCCAGTCGCGTCCGGAGGCTTCAACAACCCTCAAAGCACCGTTAGAAGCTTTATCAATAAACATTCTTACATGCCCGTTTGTAAGCAGAGCATCACCCGGCTTGATTTCATCCCAGCTTGAATACTGTGTTGTAATATCTGGCATAGAGGATGTTGTACAATGATAGCTTAATGACCAGCAGCGGCTTACAAATCCGGAGCAATCGACTCCGACTGCATAACCGGAAACGCCGGCAGTGTTTATATCGCCGGAATACCTGCCGTTCAAGAGACCGTTTGAGAAATCAGAGAGTGTAGAGAATCCGCCCCACATATAAGGAACCTTTGCGTTCATTCCAACGATAAGCCATGATGGTGTCCTGACCAGGTCGCCATCGGGGCCGGTTACATTTGAAGGGGCGAGGTTGTTTTGTTTGCATTGATATTTATAAAGGACATAACTTTCTGCGAGTCTTAAAGCATTATTTCTGCTTGCTGCCTGAATCCCGAAGGTTTGTTTTCCGAAACTATCATTCTGGCCTTTAGAAACAACAGCTTCAACATGAGGTACAATATTATTATAATGAAGTTCATAATTATATTCCGAAGGATATGAAATCTTTCCGTTGGCCGGAACAGTAAGGCCGCTCCATCTGATCAGAGTGAGCTTGTCTTTTTCGGTCAGGAGGTGATAAAGATTTCCATCACCATCAATCTGGAAATCGCGCACAGTATAAAGGTATTTAATTGAAGGAATTTCCAGAATTGAAAGTACACTGCCTTCAGGAGATAAAATATAAACCTCACGCTTAACCTTCAGGGGAACTTCAGATAAATATGTTTCAACGAGGACGAAAGAATTTCCTTTCGAATCTATTCCTATCAGGTCGGAATATGCCAGGCTGGAAGGGAAGTTCAGCTTGAATGTTTTATTGAAATTTTGTATTTCATAATTTAATAAGAGCTCATTCCGGTTTTTGACATTTACCGTAACTTTATCTCCCGAAGCATTTGAAAGCACGCCGCAGTCATCTATAAAAACATCCTGCTTATTAAAGAGGAATGATCTTTTAAAGGTATAATGATTCTCAGGGGCTGAAGTGATCGAATTATACGGCAAAGCACATTGGAGCTTATCGCTGCCCGGAATAAAGCCATCAGCGGAACTGTATTGTTCAATTGTTTTTTTAAGGCGATTGCCTGTAATGCAGTAACTTACAGGAGAATCGAAAGCATTAAGCCATATGCCGTCTTTATCAAGGTCAAAGGATGAAATGCAGTAGATGCCTGAATTGTCTATTTTTAAATTTACAGGAAGATCAGAATAATTTTTTTCTGCAAGCTTGGTAAAAACTGCCTGCCCTGCAGCAGAACCGATCGAAATGACAAAGTAGAGGAACATTAAAAAATACTTCATGAAAAAGCTCCGGGTAACATTTGGTCTAAGGAATGTATTTTTCTTTAACTGTTATTATTTCGCCATTCATTATTTTAAATGAAAAAGGCTTATGCCTGAATTGTGCATAATTATTCCGGCTGAAAATCGAAAGGAATTTCTGCAGACCGATAGCTTCGTTAAACTTAAAATTTCCGGAATCATCATATGAAAGTGTCTGCATTATAATATCAGGATTGGCGGAAATTTTAATTTTAAGCGAATCTATTTTGGGATTTCTAATATAGAATCCCTGCGGAGGATCAGGAAGATTAGCAATCTTTTTCTTCTTATCTTCAGAATATGCCTTCAATGCATCATCGCCGCTGAACCATTCCACGGTATCAATTAAAATGTAATTGGCAGACATACCGGAAGAGACTGCCTTAATATAGCCCGTACAGGTAAAGTCAGGCAATGTATGTACAGAAGAATTTGCCGAAGAATTCTGTGCCGGAGAATTCTGTGCCGGAGAATGAAATGAATCGGTCTGTTTTTGGCTGCTTGGTTTATTTTCGCTGCAGCCGCTGCAGATCAATGCTGCAGATAAAGCTGCCGCAGCAAACAAAATTGATGCAAGGTTTTTATTCAAAGGCAGGCAGAATATTTTCACAATAAAAAACTCCGGGAATATTTGTTTAGGCAAAATATTACGGGTGTAAAATAAACAAATTTTATATAAATCCGAATAACCAGAAATTAATATCATTTTGCAGGCGTGTCGGTACTGATAACTGGATGTCTATGACAGGTTTGTTTTATTCTGGAAGAGTTCTCCGGCTGGAAAAGGGTATATGCAAAATAATGGTATCACCTTCATTATGCATTGGAGCTGAAGCAGTTTTTTTTAGGTTAATTATTATACAATAAAAACACTGCAGAGCGGATGCGGCTGATAAGCTAAGTCTGTTCGTCAGTCCATGGAACTATTAAACCAGCGGAGACTTTAAGATGGTGTTAAAAATATTGTGTCTTTTCATCCTGTCTTTAGGAATAATTATGGCAAATGCAGGCATTATTTCACCTACTGAAACGCTTTCAATGACAGGCGGTCTGCTGATATTTTTGGGGATTGTTCTTTATACATCCTTCCAGGTAAAATAAGTTCATAGCGGGATGATCAGACATTAAGGCAGTTGTGCATCCCGAATTCGAGCTGCCTGATTTCAAAGCTGAAGCCGGATTGGAAAATCTGAGGAATAGTATAGGAAAGCTGAGAACCACATATCCGGATTTTTATATTGAAGCCGGGGAAATACATATGGATTCTTCCTCCGGTTCAGATTTTTGAATCGTTACGGACACTTCTACTGCAGCTGCTTCGGTCCCTTTGTGAGTATTATTACTGCTTCCCAAATACATCTGTGCAAATGCAGAGGAGAGACTTGCAGGGGAGAATACAAGGTTTCCAGATTCATTCTCAATGATTTATTTATACAGCTTAATTGAAAACCTGTTAAGCGGCTTTGAGATGGCCGAGGCATTCTGGGCCATAAAATCATAAAAGAAAAGAATTGTCAGCAGGAGAGTAAGGCACAGTACTTTGCGTGATTTCATAGACGAACTGTAATATTGAAAATGAATGGCCAATTAGAAATTCAATACACAAACAGAGCAGATCCGATACAAGCGAAAAATAACAAACCCTGCACTCAAAAGTAAAGTATTTCTGAATAATTGAAGTTGGATGTAGCCAGAAATTTCAGTGTCCCCTAAAAAGTCCTGAATTTGTGCCAAAGTGGTAAACAAGGTGAGTGTGGGTGTATTTTAGAGTTGTCACTATAAAAAAATAAAGCCCAAAAACAGCGTTTTTAACTGCCTTTGAGCTTTTGTTTTTCTATGGGGAAAGGGGGAGATGATGTGCAAGTCCCTGAAATGTTTGAAATTCACGCTGTCTTGGGCATTTCTTGTATGACGATGTCTTAAGATTTTAACAATTACTGCTGACCTTTCTTCTGTTTTTATAATTTATATTTTGAAACCGCTAAAGCATCTTACGAGATTGTGTGCAAAGGATAATCATTCAAAAACAGTCAACAAATGATATTTAAGGGCACCTAGTCATTCTTTTGCCTCTAATTAACTGTTTACCTATATTTTCAACTCTATTTTTAGTTTCTAAGGCGCCTTAAAATGTTAAAAACACTGGAATGTAAATGAGAGTAGTTTTACTGTTAGCTCTTCTGGCTTCAATAAGTTATCCGCAAAGCCTTAAGATTTATAATTTACCTGATAGCGAAAACGTCAAACTGGATGGAATATTAAATGAAACCTTCTGGGCTAAAGCTGATTCAATTTCCAGCCTTACTATGGTGGACCCTGTTGAAGGAGGACGTGCTGAGTTTAATACAGTAGTTAAGATTGCAGCAGATGGCAAGAACATATATTTAGGCATTATATGTTATGACCCTGAACCAGATAAAATAATCTCTATTTCAAAGACCCGTGATGCTTATCTGTCGGATGAAGACAGGATTATTTTTGTCTTTGATCCGCATCTTGACCAGAGGACAGGCTATATTTTTGCAATTAATCCTTACGGGACAAAGTATGATGCTCTGGTATATAACGCCGGTGAAGGCGAGAATTCAAGTTGGGATGGATCCTGGGATGCGGCAACTCAAAGGATTTCAGATGGATGGACAGCAGAGATTGTAATTCCCGTAAGAGTTTTATCCTATAATCCAGAACTAAAGGAGTGGGGATTTAATTTCGAAAGAAAGATCGAGAGGCTTCTTGAACGGGACAGATGGACAGGGCTTAAACGTGACTTTCTTTTAGGAAATGTTGTTCATGCTGGAAGGTTAACTGAACTGCCTGGGTTTGATAATGGAATGGGTTTGTCAGCAAAAGTTTCAACCATAGAATCCTCCAGTAAATCTTATGATAAAAATTATAGCTCAAAATTTGATTTAAGCGCTGACATTTCTCAGAAATTTAATGATATAAATGCACAGCTGACCATAAACACGGACTTTGCTGAAACAGAAGTGGATGCAAGGCAGACAAACCTTACCCGCTTCCCGCTTTATTTTCCCGAGAAAAGAGGATTCTTCCTTGAGGGAGCAGACTTATTCGATTTCGGTATCGGAACCGGTGAGGACGTTATCCCTTTTTTCTCACGCAGAATTGGTCTATTTAACGGGCAGAAGATACCCATTCTTTTCGGGGGAAAAGTAAACGGCAAGATAGGTGGAACAAGCTTCGGCGGAATTTTTACAAGGACAAATTCCGTAGGCGGTCTGGTCCCGATGTCCTCACTCGGCGTTTTCAGAATTAAACAGGATGTCCTTGAGGAATCAAGCATTGGACTGATCGGAACCGTAGGTGATCCTGCGGGAAAAAATAATGAATGGGTGCTTGGAACTGACCTGACATATCATACATCAAAATTTTTAGGTGACAAAAATTTTGCCGCCGGTATCTGGGGATTATACAATAAGAATGAACTTGACAAAGACAGGACGGCAGCGGGATTCAGGATCGACTATCCGAATGATGTGCTTGACATGGTCTTAACAGTTTTGAGAATTGGTGATGGATTCTCGCCTTCTCTGGGGTTCGTTCCACGCAGCGGAATAAATAAGTACTCATTTGGCGCAGACTATATGCCTCAGCCGGGGGTGCTGGATATAAGGCGCTGGTATTTTGAATCGTCTTTTTCACTGATAACCGATCTTAAGAATAAATGGCAGTACTGGAGGATTTTCTTAGCTCCAATCAATACTCTTTTTGAAAGCGGAGACAGAGTTGAATTCAATATTGCTCCTGAAGGCGAATACCTGCCTGAGGATTTTGAAATCAGCAAAGGGGTTATTATCCCTAAAGGTCCATACGACTGGAAGAGATTCAGGATTGAAGCTGAGACTGCTTCGAAGCGTCTGATAAACGGTATTGCAACCTGGTGGTTCGGTTCATTCTATAACGGTTATCTGGATCAGATAAGCGGGGAGGTGAATATGAGGCCGTCAAACAGTATTAATATAGGTGTGACTTATGAGAAAAATATTGCCAGGCTCCCAGAAGGCGATTTTACGCAGGATTTGTTAGGCCTGAAGTTTCAATTGGGGATTTCCTCCCGCATCGACCTTAGTTCTTTTATCCAGTACGATACCGATTCAAGACAGATAGGCACAAACACGCGCCTTAGGTGGATGTTTAACATGCTGGGAGATCTATTCCTTGTTTACAATCATAATTTAAATAAGCTCGACAGATTGAATTGGCAGTATGATTCAAACCAGCTGATCCTGAAGTTCAGTTATGGATTGTGGTTTTAGAAAGGGATGTAAGATATTTAGCAAAAGCGGTAATTGGAAAATAATTTAGTCAGTTTGTTTTATCATGGAAATATTTCTTTTTCAAAAGAGGTACATATTAGTCCCTTTTTGACAATTTGTTTTTACTACTCTTACCAGCTAAAAATCATTTGACAAAAAAAGCTCAAAAACGTTTTAGTCCGTCTTTGAGCTTTTGCAAGCGGAAAGGGGGAGAAGAAGCGCAGGTCTTCAAAATATTTGGGATTCAGGCTGTTTTGAGCATTACTGACTAGTCGTTGTCCTAAAAGTGTCCCAAAAATTTAAGAACAAAAATTCCTCCTCGGATTGTTAAATACTTATTCCAAGACCAACTCTTACAGAGGTAAAATTATAGGACCAACTGCTGTTAGTTCCTGCAGAGGCTGATTTATCCTTAGAAGGAGTTGATAGCGAGTTTTGCTCAAAATTAGCTTCTGATTTGCTCCAGCTTCTTCCGCCGGTAAGCTGTGTTTCAGCAAATACACGGAGATTCTGAGTTAAGAAAGCTTCCAGGCCGATGAACGCTGAAAGTCCTGCAGAAAAACCATAATCAAGATTTGAAATTATCCTTCTATATCCAGTATTGGGAGGATAAGTATCCTTGTTTGTAGACTCCTGTTTTGTTCTGTTAAATGAAATAAATGGTCCCATGCCTGCATAGGCAAGGCTAAGACGGGACCTGTAGAAATTATAAGAATAGGCAAATTCTGCTGTAACATTATTAACGCTAGTTGTAAAATTATTTTCAGAACGTTCTTTGTCTGAATAATTGGTTGATTCACCATCCCAATGGCCTTTAGCATCTGAATATGAACTTGAAAGATCAATGCGAAGTCTTAAATCCGAGTTCTCAGAATTATAGAACTTATGGGCAAGAGCATAACCGTTGATGAAAAAGAAATAAAAGGTATTCTGAGGCGAATTTGCTTTTACCTCTACTGAATCCTTAGCCTGAGCTATTGAAACATTATTGTTTGAACTTATTATTAGTACAGCAGATAAAATGAAAAGAGTTAGATGTTTCATGATATTTCTCCGAAGATTAAAGGTTTATAAGAATAGATACCTCAGGAAAAATTACCAGGGAGCCAGTACAGAACTACTTCTACAGAAGGGATGCACAAAAATACTAGCCTATACATAAATATATGGTGACGATGATCACTTTCAGAAAAATAATGAGGAAAAATAGAAAAAAGTGGAAAATATTCAAATGGGCTACATAATGTAAGAAATCACAAAGAGGGCAGGGCAGTACCAAAATGCAAAAAGCCCAAAAACGTTTAGTCCGTCTTTGAGCTTTTATAAGCGGAAAGGGCGAGATGATGCGCACCCATTCTAAATATTTGGAATTTAGCCTATATTAAGCGTTTATTACAAGCCGATGTCATAAAAGTGTCCTAATTATTTTACAATAGTAAGCCCTTGACGAATAAACAATCAAGGGCTATGAACTGGATATTAGATAAATCTATCTCACTAAAATAAATTTATGGAAGCATAGCATTCGCCTGATTTTAGCCTCATTAAGTAGTACATTAACTTGTACCCTGGTCAGAAGATTCTTCCAGTCCCGCCTAAAAAACTGCTCTGGCTTTTTATAATGCTGAATATAATCACAGCATCAATAGCCGCACCAATTGCAACTGCGGTCCAGAAGCTTCCTCCTTCATCAACATAGATATATTTGTTTATTTCAGAGGCATTGACCAGTCTTAATCCGCCAATTTCATTCAGTACTTTTATTGATATTACTTTTTTATTTTCTTCGGTCCTGGACTCGTTATAGCCTTTATAGACGCCTGATACTTTAGTTGAATCATTTAATTCCAGAATGACTTTTCTTCCATCATGCAGCTTAATTAAATCTTCATAGCCGATCACCTTTGGACCTGTACTTGTGGCATTATCCAAAGCTACAAATCCTCCTGCAACCAGACTGCACGAAGTAAATGTAATTGGAAATAAAATCAGGAACAATAATCTCGCAATAGTTTTCATTTCTTTCAAGCGCTATTCAAATTCTGAATTTTCAGAAATGTAACTTTGGATTCGCACTTTAAGTTGAGGCAGTTCGTTTGTTACTATAAACCAGATAATTGATATGTCAACTCCGAAATACTCGTGCACTATCCTGTTTCTAATGCCTGCCATTTTATTCCAGGGGATTTCAGGGGCGGAAAGTTTTACCGCTTCAGGAACATTTTTTGAGGCCTCACCTATGATCTCTATATTCCTGACGACTGCATCTACAACAAGTGATGAAGAGGCGAAATCATCAAACTCACAATCTTTTGTATAAGTAGAGATTTTATTGATGGAATCTAAAATATCCTCAAATAAAATCTTCCAGTCTCTTTTAGACATAAATGAGGTGCTCTTTTACTGAGGGGAGCATATTAGGTTTTATTGCATTGGCAGAAACAAGATCAACTTTTACTCCTAAGAGTGATTCAAGCTCTTCGGCAAGAGTAACAAAATCCAGTCCTATCGGTTTTTCAAATTCAACCAGAATATCAATGTCACTCAATTCTGTGGCGAGTCCATAGGCATAGGAGCCGAATATGCCCATTTCCTTAATGTTATATTTTCTTTTAAGCTCATCCTTACTGCGGGCAAGGATAGCTTTTAATTCCATCAAATTTTTCATTTGGCTCCTCTTAAAAAATCTGATCCAAGTATGGGTTAGATAAAGCATAAGTTCAAAACTTATGTCTTGATACAAAAATCAGTAATTTTGCCTCAAAAGTCAATTTAGCCTACCTGTTCTGGGCAGGGAAGTACCAAAATGCAAAAAGCCCAAAAACGTTTTAATCCGTCTTTGAGCTTTTGCAAGCGGAAAGGGGGAGATGATGCACAGCTCCTTAAAATGTTTGGAATTCAGGCTGTTTTAAGTATTTCTGAGAAGTCGATGTCCTAAAAATGTCCTAAATATTTTCTCTTTTTACTTATAAGGTGTACCCTGGACGACAGCGTAGACCTGTGAACCTAATTCAAGTATCATCCAGATCTTGCCGGAACTGGTTTTGGAAAATTTCATAAATATTCCCTCAAACTGTCCGTATGGAAGGTATGAAATAGGCTCAATCTTCATGAAATCTTTCCCGTTCCAATGATACATTTTGTACTGAAGACCGCCTGTCCAGATGTCATTCGGAGAAAAGGCTTTGATGCTCATAGACGGCAATTCATTTGGCTGAATAGGGAAGCCTCTTGAAACAAAGGTGGTTTTACTGAAGACTTCTGAGCTGCCATGGGACTTTAGTTCATATATCCCATGCCCTGCCAGATAAATGTAGAGTGAGTCTGTCTGAGAACATCTGTAAACGGACAGGTCATAGAAAAAGCCAGTTACTTCAGGTATTTTTACAGGTGTTCCTGTCGTATCATGATTGTCTAAAAGCTTTGTCCATTTATTATCCTTATACTTCCACAACTGCCCTGGATACTCACCGGTCACATAAGACTTTGACCCGAGAAAATAGATCTCACTTTTTGAAGTGCCTTTGACTTTTGTAAAATTAAAATCCGTAGGAGCCTTGGTGTATACCCACCCGGATGTATAACCGTCCTTTGTATAGACCATTCCATCTGTTCCTCCGGCTACAAAGAAGCCTTTCCCGTCTGTCCAGACCGAGTACAGTTCTCCCGGGGTCTGAAACTGGTAGCCCTTCCACTTCTTTGTCCTGTTGTCAAATTCCCCCAGCCCTGCTTTTTCATTTCCTTTATACCAGTATCCAACTGAAACCATGAAATGGTCGTCTCCTGTAACGTCATTGGCTATATGTTTATAAATCTCCTCGAAAGTACCGTTTAAGTTCTTCTCCCAGACCTTCCCGTTCCAGTGAAGGCCTGCGTAGCCTGTAAAGACACCATCTGTCCACTGGTAAATATCCCCCATCAGGTATGCATCACTATCGGAGAATGCCCATATGCCCCCTAATGTTGAGGGGAATAAGGCAACTGAATCCATCTGCCATGAGAAGTTCCTGTTTCCTGTAGGGAATTCGCAGGTATTATTACCTGATGAATCCGGCGGCATAGTGCCCGGATCTTTTTTACATCCATAGACAAATATTAAAGAATATACAGCCAGTGCTGCCATGATGTATTTTATCATTATTACCAACTCCTCAGTAGGATTCAATTATTTACAAAATGGTTTTTATTCCATTTACCAGACAAGGGAAAATATTTCCTTAATATAATATGGTGACCAAGATCGTTTTCGGAAAATTAACGAAGAAAATATAAAAAGTGAGATTTATTTTCAAATGGGCTACACGCTACCGGAGATCACAAAAAAGAGCAGGGAAGTACAAAATGCAAAAAGCTCAAAAACATTTATAATACGTCTTTGAGCTTTTGTAAGCGGAAAGGGGGAGATTTTCCGCAGCCTCTCAAAATGTTTGGAATTTGGACTGTATTGAGCATATCTTGTGTGTCGATGTCCTAAAAATGTCCTAATTAATTTTCAAAAAAAAGCCCTCAAAGGTTCAATCTTCAAGGGCTTCGAGTAAAGTGGTATTTAATCCTATTTCATTAAGATAAACTTCTTTGAAAGATTGTACCCGCCTGATTCCAGTCTATAAAGGTATACTCCGCTTGGGAGGCTACGACCGTCAAACCTCACGCTGTAGCTTCCTGCTGGCTTATATTCATCTACAACAATGGCAATCCTTTTCCCAAGTGCATCAAACACTGAGAGCTTAACGTTACCTGCTGCCTTAATCGAATAATCTATTGTTGTTGTTGGGTTGAAAGGATTAGGATAATTCTGCTCTAGAGCAAAATTATCAGGAACAGTTTTTCCTTTCTCCTCCTTTACAGAAGTCGGCACCAAGCCCAACGTATCGCCGTTTATAACGCATCCAATCAAAGTCTTATATTCTACTTCTATTCCCTCCCAAATAAGCCCGAACCCTTTTGCAATTATCTCATCCCTTTCCCATGTTCTGAAGTCAAGAACTGTGTCACCGTTTTGAACTCTGAAGAAAAAATAACTGATTGCATATGCAGTAGTAGGCTTTCCAAATACAATGGCATCATAAGTCTTAGTTACTGTTGCTATCTCGGGAGAACCTCCGATGGAATCTATATCAGGTCTTACTATCCACTTATCTCCACTTCCTGCGATTGGGAATCTATATACCAGTTCCATTAGTGATGTCGGATATTGGAAAACACTGTCCTGCTTAGGAGATACCATAAAAATCCATTTATCTGTAAAAATAATACTGTCCTGCTTAATACAGAGAGAACGGTACCCCTTTTGGTTTATTGAATCCTCAATTATTTTTTGTACCTCAATTCTTCCATCATCATACTTGTAAACCCATGTGTTTCCTAATCTACTGGGGAAATAAGTTGTATCTTCCTGCTGAGCATAAAGCTGGGAACAGAATGCTAACACAAAAAGGATGATGGTTCTGAGTTTCATTAGGTCACCTGTTATTTTGATATTTTGTGAATTTATTAGGACTCTATCAATAGCTTATTACTTCAAAAGAAGCATCATACCGATTTTTGTAAAATCATTTGCTCTGGTTTTATATAAATACATTCCACTTGGAAGTATTTCATGGTGACTCCAGAGAAAATGAAAGAAATAATTCATCAAAAATATTTGACCCTATACATATATATATGGTGACGAAGAGCGCTTTCGGAAAATTATTGAAAAAAATATAAAAAAGTGAGATTTATTTTCAAATGGGCTACGCATAATAGCCATTCACAAGGAAGGGGCAGGGAAGTACCAAAATACAAAAAGCCCAAAAACAGCGTTTTTAACTGTCTTTGAGCTTTTGTTTTCTTAAGCGGAAAGGGGGAGATTTTCCGCAGCCCTTTAGAATGTCTGGAATTCAGGCTGTATTGAGCATTTCTGATGAGGTGATGTCCTAAAAATGTCCTAATTATTTTCAACAAAAAAGCCCTTAAAGGATGGATCTTAAAGGGCTTTGAATTAAATATCGCTTGATGCTACTTAATCAGGAGGAGCTTCTTTGAGGCTCTGAACTCTCCGGCCTGCATGGAATAAATATACATTCCCGAGGGCAGGGAAGAGGCATCAAAGCGAACATTGTACTCGCCTGCATTCTGTTCTTTATTTACAAGAGTTATAATTTCACGGCCCAGCATGTCGTAGACCATGAGCTTAACATGAGACTTATTAGTGACTGAGTATCTTATAGTTGTTGCCGGGTTGAATGGATTTGGATAGTTCTGCATCAGATCCATGTGAGAAGGAATTACTTTATTATTCCGAACATTAGGTTCTTCCACGGATACGACTCCTCCCCCGTTTGTTGTTTTCACGATCCCGTTTCCTAATGCCCAAGCGGTTGATCCGTTCAGAAAACAAAAGTTGATTACTTCATCGTTAAGAGGACAATTCTGATCGAACCAGGTATTCCCACCATCAGTTGTCTTAATGATCACTGATTTTTGATCCGGAATATCAAATCCTCCTAACCATCCTGTTTTTTCATTAAGAAAATATATAGTGCTATATCCTCCTATAAGGGGTTTATTTGTTGGAAACCAGCTTTTCCCTCCATCTGTCGTTTTAATTATAGCTTCCTTCCAGTTTAACTGTCCAACACTATAACCAACCTCTTCATTTACGAAAAAGAATGAACGTACGGTGAAGTTGGAATCCACAACCTGCTCTTTCCATGTTACCCCCTTATCCCTTGTTTTCAGCAGTGTATTACCGGTTGAATATGATAGCCAACCCGTGGAATCATTAATGAATTGTACTTTATTCAACACACTCTTAAAATCAAAAGGTATTTTCTTCCAGGTTTGACCTTTGTCAGTTGTTTTAAGTAATACTTTACCTGAAAGCCATCCTAAGGAATCATTCTGAAAGGTTACATAGAAAAATGCTCCTGAAAGAAAATCCCCTTCCTTTGAAAGCCAGTGCTGTCCTCCATCTGTGGTGTATAGTACCGGAGGCTTTGGAGCCGGATCAGGCTCACCAGCCCTATAGAGCATACCTCCTGCTACCCAGGCATTGTTCTTATCAATGGCATGGACAGAGTAAAATCGCCTGTCCCTGTCATAATACTGCTTTACCCAGGTACTTCCTCCATCTGTTGTATTCATAATAAGACCGGAATCTCCGACTGCCCAGCCTATATTTTCATCGGCAAAGGAAACAGATCTTATAGTTATTGCCTCTTTCCTTAACGGATTCCAGCTCTGACCGGCATCAGTTGTCTTGAAAAGTAGTCCTGACTGCCCCATAATGAATCCATTATTCTTATCAAAAAATCTTACTCTTAACAGCTGACCATAACTTGTATCTGGATTAATTTCAGTCCAGTTCTCTCCTCCATCGGTTGTCTTTAGGATGTGCCCTCCCCAGGAATCATTTATTGTTCCATTGCCTCCCACAATCCAACCCGTAAGAGAATCCTTAAATGAGAGTGAGTAGAAATACTGATATTTTTCATTCTTGTACTTTTCGGATAAATTCTGATACTTCCACGAAAGCCCACCGTCACTGCTTTTTATAAATACACCCTGGTCACCAACCATGAAGACATTCTTTTTCCCCACAAAGCTTACATCATATAGTGAACTCCAGATTCTTTTTTCTGCAATGCTGTCTGTCCACTTCCACGACTTTCCGCAGTCGGTAGTTCTGTAGATCTGATCACCATAGTATCCGGCCCCGATTACCCAGCCGTTGTTCTTATCGGTGAATGTAACCCTGTAGAGCCTGAATATGTCCAGAAAAAGATCCCTCCCCCGGTCCTGGCTTATATAGACGTCCATCTTCTTCGTGTCCCAGTTTTTCCCCCCGTCAGTTGTCCTAAGTACTATTCCGTCTTCACCTACAACAATCCCCGTATCCGAATCCACAAAATAGACCGAAAGAAGTGGAAGCTTTGTATTTACACTGACCTCAGTCCAGGAGTCCCCTGCGTCAGTTGTCTTAAGAAGCACATTCTTTTCCGTAAACCATATGCCGCCTGCTGCCCAGCCGTTATTTCGGTCCACAAAGTGAACGCTTTCAAGATTGTAGGAAGTATTTCCTATGTGATGCTTTACATCCCAGCTTTTTCCCCCGTCGGTCGTCTTCATAAAGGTCCCGAGGTCGCCTACTGCACATAGGGTGTCCTTACTGAACATGAATATATCGTGAATTGTGTTGCCCTGAGGCTTAGGGTACTGCCATTGCCAGCCGTTTTCATCTGTCTGGGCTTTCAGATGAAATGAAAAGATTAGAAAGAAACTCAGAAAGAAAATCCATTTTAGAAAGGGGGGATTTGCCTTCATTTCTTTGTCCTCGATTATTTTGCTCTTGAAAAGGAAAAATAAAGTAAATATTAATTGCCACAGCGAAAAATATTAAAAGCTGATGAGGGGTATCAGGGAGTTGTTGTGCTCCAAGTTGAATACACCTCCTAGAATTTATGTATTTTATATCTGGTCAGATCTGTTACTTATCCATAAATGTGCAAAAGCTTGCTTTATTATATATATGGTGACGAAGAGCGTTTTCGGAAAAAACGATGAGGAAAAATAAAAAAATGTGGAGAATTTTCAAACGGGCTACCCATAACAGCAGATCACAAAGAGGGACAGGGAATTACTAAAATGCAAAAAGCTCAAAAACGTTTAATCCGTCTTTGAGCTTTTGTTTTTCTAAGCGGAAAGGGGGAGAAGATGCGCAGGTCCCTAAAATATTTGGAATTCAGGCTGTTTTAGCCATTTCTTGTATGCCGATGTCCTAAAAGTGTCCTAAATATTTCCCAGTAAGAATAATTCATCAAGAGTCCAGTTCTTATTGTGCGGCTTCAGTTTCCTTTAGATTAAGTTTTTAATATCTGCTGCCAACAATGATAATGGCTTTATTCCCGTTCCATCCCACTGCCACTATTTTATTTTCTGTTACGGCTACTGAATTGTACACTCCATAGGATAAACTCAATTGATCAAATGTTTTCCATTCTATGCCGTTATAATGTGAAATCTTTGAACCCACTGCGTAAATATCATTTAATCCCGTACCCCTGATTTTATTTATTATCATATTGTGGAATTCAGGAAATTCCTTCCACTTACCCCCGCTGTTTGCGTATAAACCCACCCCTCCGGCATACATTGGAAATCCATTTTTTGTCCAGAGTGAATAAATATAATGACGTGGTTCCCAGCTCACAGTGTCCACTTTTGTCTTTTCAGTAATTCTTAGAATTTGCCCATCGCCTGCATAACTTGGGGGTAAAACAGCCATATAGGCCGTATATTTACCTGTTGCAGGATCCTTAAAACCGTAAATATCACATATGTTTGAACTGGTACCGGAATTAAGCTTCATCCACTTCACCCAGTTACCACTCGTGCAGTAATAGATTGAGCCGCTTCCACCGACACAATATATATTATACGCATCCGGTGACCAGACGGCAGCTACCTGTCCGGTAAAAACCGTCCCGCTTGCAAAATATCCAAGTTCTTTCCAGGTATCGCCGGTTTTTATAAGCAAACTGCTCAGAGGGGCAAAGAAAAGATAGCCGTCAGCTGAACATGCCGCATTAATGAGTCCCGGCCATTCAGGCTGAGTTGCAATTCTGTATGGCACTTTGACTAACTTCCAGCTATTACCGTCGTAATGCGCTGCACCATAGGGCTGCCAGTCATAAGTCCCGTCAGGGTTATATTGGTCAACTTCTCCAACAGCCCAAATATCGTTTTCATTTACTATGGCAACATCCTGGAAGTAGGCAGGATTATATCCTTCAAATTCAATTATCTGCCAGTTGTAGTTATTACTCGTTGGATTAAGAGTAGTCAGTTCAATTTCATTGCTTTCTGAAATCTGCCTGCCCTCTTTTTTTAATACTAATTTATACTTGTAAGTATTTCCCTGTTCAGTAGTTGAATCAACAAGCAGGGTATCAGAAAGTGAGGAAAATGTTATAATCTCTTTCCCATCTCTTTGAAGCACTAATGAGGAGTTTGATGAAGATATTTTGGCCTGAACATTTAGATAAACCTCCCTTACGCCAATATCAAGTACTGTAATATGTATATTGTTTTCTTCATATTGGAGAGGCTCCGTTACCTTGCAAGCCCAGCCCGTTACAATTATAATCAACAGAAAGAATTTCACTAAAGATTTCGAATGCTTCATAAATTTACTTTTTATCTAAACCAGTGGCTTCAATTTATTCACCAAATAATATATTACCCTATTTGTAACATAAATGGTGACAAAGAGCGTTTTCGGAAAATTATTGAAAAAAACACAAAAAAGTGAGATTTATTTTCAAACGGGCTACCCATAACAGCAGATCACAAAGAGGGACAGGGAAGTACTAAAATGCAAAAAGCTCAAAAACGTTTAATCCGTCTTTGAGCTTTTGTTTTTCTAAGCGGAAAGGGGGAGAAGATGCGCAGGTCTTCAAAATGTTTGGAAATCAGATCGTTTTGAACATTTCTGATGAGTCGATGTCCTAAAAATGTCCTAAATATTTTTCAACAAAAAAGCCCTCGAGGAATAAATCTTCAAGGGCCTTGAATTAAATATTGGTTGAGGTTATTTAATCAGGAGGAGTTTCTTTGAGGCTCTGAACTCTCCGGCCTGAATGGAATATATGTACATTCCGCTGGGGAGGTTTGAGCCATCAAACTGAACCTTATACTCATCTGCCTTCTGCTCTTGGTTTACAAGGGTGGTAACTTCACGGCCGAGCAGGTCATATATTTTCAGTTCCACAAATGCCTGCTTTGGAAGTGAATAAGTTATTGTTGTCCCGGGGTTAAAAGGATTAGGATAGTTCTGATAAAGTAAAAAATTGTCCGGCAATTCTTTAACATCTATCATTTCTGAGAGCTGGCGGCGCCATATTCCATTTATAGTACCTCCTGCAAAAAGATACCTGTCATTTGAGGCAAGTGAATATATCTGTGTTTTTGGTAATCCATTATCCACAGCTTCCCAGTTAAGACCGATATTGTCGGATAAATACAAGCCCCAATATGTTCCTGCAAATATACTATTCTCTACTTTAATAGTTACTACTCAGTAGAAAATTAGAAATTTAGAAGGGGTTTACCCTGGAAAGCAGATAAGAGTGCATCAAAGACATTAAAGCCCTGCTTTCTGGCTGAAGAGATGTAGCCTCTGATGCGGCAGAAGAAGTCGGCTCCT
>DATAKL010000030.1:0-66588 GCA_036261625.1 Ignavibacteriales bacterium
CTGACTTCGCTGATCAAATAACAGCTCGTCCACTTCTACTCGATCTTTACGAGGCTACCTCTGTGTTCACTCATATTACAACCCGGTCGTTTGCGTTGCGCCCTAAAAGGCTACTTTGTCAAACCGCTTAGAGCATGACCGGTTCCAGCCATACTCCGGTTTCACGCTACGTGGCTTTAGAGTTTTACCACGATTGGGACTTGGCAGAGACTTCGCAATTATCTCTGCCTCACCCAATTAGATTGGCCCAAGCTTAGCTTGGCGCTCATTTGAAAATATATTATCTAACGGCACGCTTGCTAAAAGTGCAGCCGTATTGGTAATAACCATGGAAGAGCAAATGTCACCTCCGAACAGGGCAAGGTTAAACTGCCCGGAGCCCGTCATCGACCTGACAATTACCTGTCCTGTTACAAGTCCCGACGGAAACTCCAGTGCCGCCCACGGGGCAAGGATTGTACCTATAACTGCTATACCCTGAATCTTTAAGGTTTGTGCCTGGTAGAAATTAAATATCACGTTACTTGCAGCCGGACCGTTTAGGCTCATTCCACCCATCCACGAAACGCTCTGCCCCGATACGTTAACTATTACAACAGATCCCGCAGGAGCATTAACCGCAAGGTTATGGGTATTCGAAAGATCACTGCCCGAAATCCTGAAAACGTTCATGAACGGATCTGTTCCTGTAAGCGTTATTGTACCCCACTGCGATGCAACGGTGCCGTTTACGCTGTAGCCCGAAAGTGTCATTGAAAGATTCTGCAGGAATGTTCTGGCAGCGGCAAAGTCAATCGGATGACCGTGACTGAGAGTTCCGCCGGTAATTGAAACCGCCATCTGCGGAAGATTTGTAGTTCCTCCATAGACCACATTGCCGTTGTTTACTGCCCCGCTGATGTATGTAAGATTACCCCCAACAACAAGTACATTTCCGCTTCCGGGGGGCAGGAGGTCGCCTACGGAATAGTTAGCCAGATAAGCATTGCCACCAACGGCCATCTTG
This sequence comes from Ignavibacteriales bacterium, assembly GCA_036261625.1. Classification (GTDB taxonomy): domain Bacteria; phylum Bacteroidota; class Ignavibacteria; order Ignavibacteriales; family SURF-24; genus JAAXKN01. The sequence goes on from DATAKL010000030.1 coordinate 1,007, forward strand.
CCCTGTGTATCTGCTGAAGGCTGTGTCAGGTCCTCAAGCACAAATACATTGTAGTCTTTGGCCGGACCAAAGTCCAGAGTCTTTTTTGCCAGTTCGCCGCAGTTTACCTTTACATGTATCTTTAATGCTGCGCCTGCACCCACGGCAAGGCTTCCAACCGACCATTTGCCGTCTGAAGAGTTATAAGTGCCCTGCGATGCATCGGCGCTTATGTAATCTGCTCCGGATGGCAGAAGGTCACTTACAACTACGCCTGAAGCTGCAGCCGGGCCGTTATTTTTCACCGTTACGGTGTACATAAATGCCTCTGAGCACTGAAGGCTCGTCTTGCTTGCCGTTACTAAAACCTCCAGATCGGTGCATTCCTCTGTCTGCTTTATAAGTCCCGCATCAACTGTCAGATCTTCTACATTCGTCTTAACATCGAAGCACGCGGTTTTGCCGTCAGAGCCTATATCAGAATCCTTTGCCCTGTCGGAACCCTGGTTTTTAGGACTCGGGGTAAATCCGGGTGCAACAACCTTTATAAAGTAGCTTCCCGCAGGAACATTAATAAACGTATACTTCCCGTTGGCATCTGTCAGCCTTGTGGAAATAAGTGTTCCGACGCAGTTACGCAACTCAACTAAAATTCCTTTTATGCCGGGCTCTCCCGTGTCCTGAATTCCGTTATGGTTAAGGTCATTCCATACAAAGTCGCCTAAAAGATATTGGTCCTGGGTTGTCTTGTAGAGCCCCGCATCAATACTCTGGTCGTAGTCGCAGTTGCAGCCGTAGGGCGTATAGCACTTGGTTTTGGCAGTCGAGGGATCGATGTCCGAATCAAGAGCGGTGTTTGTGCCCTGATGCATAGGACTTATTGTATAGCCTTCCGGCACCACAACCTTAATATAGTAGCTCCCGGTGCCGAGATTTGTAAATGAAAAGTTTCCGTTTGAATTCGTAACTGCCGTTCCGGCCAGCGTATTATCGCACTTATAAAGCTGTACCGTCACGCCTGAAATTCCCGTTTCCCCCGCGTCCTGGATTCCGTTTTTATTCGTATCCAGCCAGACCTTATCCCCCAAAGCCGGGTTTGGAGGCTGAGGGCACGCAAGGTATCCGTTGTTTCCAGAACTGAAGTTTCCGTTTATCTTGCCCGCCCAGTCGTTTACCACGGAAACCTGGTAGCCGGTGGACTCGCCTCCAAGGGTTTTATTTGCCAGCGCAAGGAATTCCCCGACAGTCTTCCCCTGGAATGTTCCCGAGGCTATCACGAGCTGTTTTAAGAGAAGTGTATTCATTCCTGTCTTAAACATTTCATCGGCATAAACATTCAGCGTAAGTGCAGCAACCTGAACCCCGAAAATCCCGCTTTCAGTTGTAAGCGGATTTAGATAACTGTGTGTGAGTTTATCAGGACTCCCGTCTCCTTTGAGGTAGGCAATAAGAGCCTGAGAGGTGGTGATTTTAATTGTGCAGATACTTCCTGTAGTCAGCCCCTGGGGGAACATCTGCGGAAAGTAAGTATCTACAAGGCTCCAGATGTTCGACTTGTTCGAGCTCCAGTCGGCACAGCTGTAGGTTACGAACTTGCTCAGGTCGCATTGTGTCTGTGCCGGGACCGGCCCGGAAAGCGCAATAAACCATAAGAGCATAAACATGGCACATAAGTATCGAATCTTCATATCCCGCCCTCCATGAAATAAAGTTAGATTTTAATCAGTAGATCTGTATTTATTCGCACCGTTTCTTCAGACGTCACATCAACGGACAGGCAAAATTTCTAAGAACACCTCTTTCTGGTCATTGCAGAGGAAAAGTAAACCTTTCTCAAAACAGGAACATTTTTCAATTGGAAGTAAGGTATCATTCCTGATGGAACAGGCATTGAGGAGAAATTGTGAAGGATTTCCGGGTACAAGGGGCACGCGTCAGCAGCCGGAATGTGTTTCCGGCTGCTTTCTGATAAAGATGAGGCAATGGCGATAAATAATAAAAGCGGACTTACCAGTATAATCCCTTCCACTTTTCCCTCTTTTTATAATTGCATTCACAGCGGCTCACGTTTGTTAATAAGATTATTCATTTCCGTTGTGATCTGTGTCGCAGTTATAATGATATAAAAGTTTTCGTGATCCAAATCAAGGCATTAAAAAAAGAAAGTAGAAGATTTTTAATTTTTTCTGGCATGTGTGTCCCAAAGGAGCCCCAGGAGGAGAATATAAAAGAAGGGGGCCGCCTCTTTTGTAGAGACAGCCCCCTAAACTTCATTTGGGAGTGAAATAAAAATCTAAATAATCTGAAGCGGGGGTAATCCCCCCGCTTCCCATATTCACCTGATCATAAGATTACTTCACGAGCATCATCTTTCTGATCATCTGGACGTGTGTTCCAGATAGTCTGTAGATATACATGCCTGAAGATATCTTGCTTGCATCAAAGACAGCCTTATGGTAACCGGCAGAAAGCTCGCGGTTAATGAGTGTGGTAACTTCCTGACCCAGCATGTCGTATATCTTGAGAGTATACTTGCCGGCAGCCGGAATTGCGAACTCAATTGTGGTTGACGGGTTGAACGGGTTAGGATAGTTCTGGCTTAAACTGAACTCTGTAGGTACCTTCTTCATGTCTTCAACACCTGTCAGGCTGGCATCCAGCTTGTAAACCTCACCGGCCTTTGTGCCGAGATAAACTTCCTGAGTTGATGGGTTGACATAAACAGCACATACATCGCTTCCGCCGAAGCCCAGGTTATTCCATGTAGCGCCGTGGTCGGCCGAGCAGTAAACGCCGCCCATAAGCGAACTTACAAAGACCCTTCCGCACGGAGCAACATCAATCGAAGAGATGTTCTGGCATGGCAGGGTAGTTACAGGATTCCATGTCGAACCGTCGCATGAGGAGAAGAGCCCGTCGACTAAGCTTGCAGCATAGAGGTAGTTCTGGCAACCTGCTATCATCGAGAACGACTGTCCGGGAGTGCTGAAAGTCATCCAGTCTGTTCCGCCGCAGGGAAGGCTGAAGATACCGCTTCCCAATGTGGCAGCATAGATGTTGTCGCTTACGGATGACAGACACTGAATAAAAGGCGTTCCTGTGAAGCCTTTATTCCACGGCAGCCAGTTGACACCATAGTCGGTTGACTTCTGAATTCCATGTCCCCATGTTGCAGCATAAAGTGAGCCGTTGCATCCAACGAGGTCATGAACGTCATAGTTTTCGCAGCCCATAAGCATCCATTTGGTTCCATTGAACACATAGACACCCTTTTCAGTAGCCGCAAATACACTTCCATCAACAACTGTTAATCCCCAGATAAATGTGGCATCGAGGCCTTCACTGAAAGGCTCCCAGGTCTTTCCGCCGTCGCTCGAGCGGTAGATCTTTGCGCCTTCAGTTGCAGCATACATATTGCATCCGTCAAATGCGAAGGCAACAATCCTGCCGTCGAACTGGCAGATCGGAGGCTGCGTGCCGCCGTTGCCCCCTGTGCCTACCGTTACAGTTACGCTGGAGGAGTTATTGCCGGCTATAAGGTCAGCCGGTGAACTGCCGTTCAGCATTGCAGTATTGGTGAAGCTCTTCGAAGCCGGTATATTGCCGCTGAACGGACAATTAGTGAACTGGCCGGCGCCTGTTAAGGATTTAACTATTGCCTCGCCTTCAATGATACCTGACGGGAAGTCCATAGCAGCAAGAGGTGCAAGGATTGTACCCTTTACAGTAAGTCCCTGAACTTTAAGCGTCTGCGCCTGGAAGAAGTTAAAGATTACATGGTTTACAGCAGCGCCGGTAACCGTCATACCTCCGCTCCATGTCAGGTTCTGTCCGGAAATGTTGACAACAACGACAGAACCGTTAGGAACGTTGATTACGAAGTTATTGAAACTAGATAAGTCGCTTCCTGAAACATTAAACACATTAAGCACAGGGTCTGATCCTGAGAGTGTCAGACTTCCCCACTGTAATGCAGATGTTCCATTGGCACCATAGCCGTGGAGTGCATTAGACAGGCTTAAGAGAGCTGTCTGTGCAGCAGCAAAGTCAATGGGTGCTGCATGGGTAAGTGTTCCGCCGGGTATTGTTACCGAAGGCTGAGGCAGATTTGTTGTTCCGCCATAGGTCACGTTACCATTTTCAACTTTGCCGTTAACCATAGTAAGGTTCCCGCCAACTACCAGCACGTTGCCGCTGTTTGGTGCAAGACCTTCGCCAATTGCAGAGTAACCGCTCATTGTAGCGTTTCCGCCGATGGCAGCCTTACCCTGAATGCTGGTTGAAGTCTGGTTCATATCATTGAATACAAATAAATTGTAACCGGATGCAGGACCAAGGTTAAGCGAAGCTGAACTGAGCTCGTTGCAGTCGACAACTGCATTTAGTGTCAGTGCAGCTGTTGCTCCGACGGCAAGATTGCCTACCTGCCATACACCCGTTGCCATGTCATATGTGCCCTGTGAAGCAGCTGCGCCTGCAAAGTCGGCTCCGGCCGGCTCTACATCGGTTACTACCACCGCAGTTGCTGCAAAAGGACCCAGGTTCTTAACAGTTACAGTATAAGTGAAGTTCTCGCCGCACTGCAGGAACTGCTTGCTGGCGAATTTCATAACTTCCAGATCTGCAGCAACTGGCGGAATAAGACCGGCATCGATCGTATTATTGGTAACTTCACCAATAACAGTGAAGCAGTCAGTCTGTCCGTCACTGCCGATATCAGAATCAAGAGCATCGTTCGGGCCCTGATTAACCGGGCTTACAGTATATCCTGCCGGGATGAGTATCTTCACAAAGTAGCTTCCGGCAGGAATATTTGTAAATGCATAATAACCCGTAGCATTAGTTGTAGTTGAGGCAACGAGGCTGTGGTCCGGGCACTTACGCAGTTCTACTGTTATACCGGGCAGTCCGGGTTCATTAGCATCCTGGATGCCGTTTTCATTCAGGTCTCTCCATACAAAGTCGCCTATTGAGCCCTTGTCGGAAGGAGTCTTATACATACCGGCATCGATTGTTACATTTGAGGTTCCGCCGGCAACAGTAAAGCATGGAGTCTTTCCGGTTGCATCGGGGTTGGAATCAAGAGCCGGATTTCCACCCACATTAGCCGGACTTACAGTGTAGCCTGCAGGAACCGTGAATTTCACGTAGTATTCCCCGGCAGGGATGTTCGGGAATGAATAAAGTCCGAAGTAGTTCGTTGTCGTCCAGGCAACCAGCATGTTATCGCTGCACCTGTAGAGAGCAACTGTTATTCCGTATAATCCCATTTCCCCCTGATCCTGTATTCCGTTACGGTTCAGGTCATTCCATACGAAGTCGCCTATGCAGGCCAGATTCTGCGGAGAAGTATAGAGACCGGCATCAACTGAATTATTGGAAACGCCTGCCACAACATTGAAGCATGCGCTCTGTCCGTCGCCGCCTATGTCAGAATCCTTTTCGTCATTTGAACCCTGGTTAACCGGGCTTATGTTAAAGCCGGCAGGAACATTCACTTTAATGTAATAGCTTCCGGCAGGGACATTATAGAACTGGTAATGACCGAACGTATTTGTTACAGTAGTTGCAACAAGAGCGTGTGCAGCACAGTCATGCAGTTCAACCGTAACTCCGGATATACCGGGTTCGTTAATATCCTGAATTCCGTTATGGTTCAGGTCGTTCCATACGAAGTCGCCTACGCAGCCGTTATTACCCGGTGTCTGGGGATAAAGACCGGCGTCGACCGTATAGTTATTCTGGCCGCCCACTACGTCGAAGCATGCGGTCTTGCCGTCAGTACCAATATCGGAATCCTTTGCATCATCACTTCCCTGGTTTGCGGGACTTACAGTCCAGCCGGTGGTAATGAACTTCACGTAGTAGCTTCCGGCAGGAATGTCGCAGAATGAGTAGAATCCGTTATTAATGCTTACAGTCTGGGCAACAAGGCTGTTGTCTGAGCATTTGTAAAGCTGGATTTGGATACCCGAAATTCCAGATTCTCCGGCATCCTGAATTCCGTTATGGTTAAGGTCGTTCCATACGAAGTCGCCAATGCATGCCGTCTGCGGTGGTGTAGTATAAAGACCGGCATCAATGGTCATGTTGTTTTCGCCAGCTGCAAGCGTAATGCATGCCGACTGGCCGTCTGAGCCTATGTTGGAGTCCTTTGTCGGATCCGGTCCCTGGTAAGCAGGACTGATTGAATATCCGGCAGGAGCAAGAACCTTTATGTAGTAATTTCCTGCAGGAAGGTTTGCAAACGAATAGAGTCCGTTTGAATTTGTTGAGGTTGTGGCTACAAGGCTCTGGTCTGAGCACTTATGGAGTTCAACCGTTACGCCCGGAATGCCTGCTTCGCCCTGATCCTGAATTCCGTTATGGTTCATGTCGTTCCATACAAAGTCGCCAAGGCTTGCAGTCTGCTGAGGTGCAGTATACATACCGGCATCAGCCGTATTGTTGGTCTCACCGGCCGTAAGCGTGTAGCATCCGGTCCTTCCGCCTAAAGCGGCATTTGCATCCGAATCCACATTTTCGGCGCCTGCATTTGCAGGACTGAAGGTATATCCTGTCGGCAGAATGAATTTCACATAGTAGTCGCCGGGAGTTAAGCCTGTAAAGTGGTAAGCTCCGTTTTGATCAGTTGTAGTTGTTGCAGCAAAGCTGTTATCGGTGCATCTGTAGAGTTCTACTGTAACACCAGGAATTCCAGCTTCGCCCTGATCCTGAATTCCGTTATGGTTTGTATCGTTCCATACAAAGTCGCCAATTGAAGCCGGTGCAGGAGGAGTAGGATAGAGGCCTGCATCAACTGTCAAATTGTTTTCACCGGCAGCAAGTGTTACGCAGGCTGTCTGGCCGGAACTATTGATATCGGAATCCTTTGCATCATCGGTCCCCTGGTTTTGGGGGCTGACCGAGTAACCGGAAGGGACAGTAACCTTCACGTAGTAGTCTCCTGCCGGGAGATTACCGAAAAGGTACATTCCGCTCTGGTTTGTTGTAGTTGCAGCAATAAGGCTGTTGTCTGAGCACTTAAAGAGCTTAACCGTAACATTCGGAAGTCCAGATTCACCTGCTTCCTGAATTCCGTTATGGTTTGTATCCAGCCATACAAAGTCCCCTAAAGAAGCGGGGGCCTGCGGCGTGGGGTACATACCGGCATCGGCTGTATTATTCGTCTGACCGGCTGTAAGCGTGTAGCAGCCAGTCTTTCCGAAGTTATTCGGATCGGCATCTGAATCGGCTGCATCATTTGTTCCGGCATTCATGGGGCTGTATGTGTATCCGGTCGGAAGCACAAACTGTACGTAATAGCTGCCCGGAGCCAGGTCATTGAAGTGGTAGAAACCGCCGGCGTCCGTAGTAGTTGTCTGAAGTACAGTGTTGCCGTTGCAAGTATACAGGTTAACGGTAACGCCCGGAATGCTTGCTTCTCCCTGTTCCTGTATTCCGTTATGGTTCACGTCATTCCATACAAAGTCGCCCAAAGAGGCTGTTGTCTCTGGCGGCGGGCACGTAAGAAAGTTTTTATTTGACGTACCATTATCAAAATTCTCATTTATTTTGGCTGCGGCGTCATTCAAATCTGAATAAGTATAGCCGGCCATCGAAATATCTGCGCCGCCCAGGGCCGCATTTGCAATTGCCAAAAATTCGGAAACTGTCCTGCCGGCAAACAGACCTGAAACGATCATAAGATCTTTCAGCTGTAGTGAGTTTGTTCCTATTTTACCGGCTTCATCAAAATATACATTTAATGTAAGGGCAACCATCTGGACACCGAATGTGCCCGACTCGGTTGAAGTGGGATCAGTATGATTCTGAGTCAGTTTATCGGGAGTACCCTGCCCACTTAAATAATTTACAACTGCTTGAGAAGAAGTAATTTTTATCCAGTAAGTTCCGCCAACAGTTAGTCCATTGGGAAACACCTGATCAAAGTATTCATCCCTTATTGTGCCTGGATTATTTCCATTTGCCACAGTACCCCAGCCGCCCTGAGTATATGTATAAAACCCGCTCAGGTCACATTCATTCACATTCAGAACCGATTGGGCCGCACTAATGCCCGTCAAGCTTAAAAATAGAATTACCGCAAGAAGAATTCCGAGGATCCTCCCTGCAGCAATTCCACTAAAGACATTATATTTAAGGCGATCCCTGTTTTTTTGCAAGTAACTATATTTCATTTCGTACCCCCTAATTATTTTTATCGCAATTGTTCCATTTTTTTCATTAAAAATTTGCCATTTACTCTGATGGTACGCGCCTGACCAACACTGCCACCGCTTTCTCTCTCCCTCCCATTAAAAAAAACAGAAGTCTCCCGCTCTCTCCACCTCCCAATAAAGAGGCAGGAGACTCCTGTGCTTAAAATTTGCAGCTCAAGAAGTATCTTCCATTTCACTTTTCCTGTAATTCATTTTCCACCCCTGCAGGATTTTGTTTTATAATAGGTCACCTTTTATTGAAATTGAATTTTTAAGAATCAGATAGTGATATGTCTCGCCCCAACTTAATTTTGTAAAGAGAATTTCAGCGCCCGGATAACTATGCTTTCCCGGAAAACTATGCTTTGCTGAGCTTCAGCTTCTCTCTTAACTCATCAGATCTCAGGAGTAAATGCAGAGCGGCCTTTCTGTTCATCAGTGCTTTATATATTGGAGACGTTCTTTCCGGATGTAATATGGAAGTATCGGAAGGTGAAAGAATAACTTTTAAGGAATTTTTGAATTTATGTGAAGTGTTTTCAGGAATTTCCGAGCTGGCAGTCTTTAGAAGAAGTCTGAATCTGTTTTTGTTTTCTTTATGGCTTGCAAGGAGAATTCGGAACGGGATAAGAAGTATATAGATTTGGGGGACATAACAAAAGGGTGTTATTACCGGGCTCGGGTTTCGATGCGCTGCTGCGGCATGGAAGACTAAACCCGCCAATAGTATAAACAACGGACTTATCAGTAAAGCCTGTTCCACTATTTCCCTCTATTAAACGTGAATAGTTACCCCGGGAGCATTTTGGTGTGCCTGTCCCTCTTATTTCAGCACTCCCTGTAACTATTTTGGCAGTTAACAATCTTATTAATCAATTTGCATACCAAGGCCCAAAGGTGCCTTTATTTAAAAATTTCCTTAATTTTACAAAGACGGGTTTGTTTTATTTTGAGACATATTCAGTAAAATGTTTCAAATTTTAACATTGTTGAATCTGCCGGATGAGGGTCTTAAGTAACCTTAAAAATTTTCACTGGTTTTTTGTTGAAGGAATCTTAAATTATTAAGCAGTCCGGATTCTTATTACTGCCGGAAGACAGAATTGCCTCATTTGGGAGGGATATTATAAACTGACAAACTAACAGGAGGTCAAAATGTCCGTTAAAAAGATTCTCATGATTGTTGGTGATTTTGTGGAGGATTATGAAGTAATGGTGCCTTACCAGATGCTTTTAATGGTAGGCCACCAGGTCCATACCGTCTGCCCGAATAAAAAGCCGGGCGATACGGTTAAAACTGCCATACACGATTTTATAGGCGACCAGACCTATGCCGAATTCCCGGGACACAGGTTTAAGATCAATGCCGATTTTAACGAGGTGCAGCCGGAGAAGTACGACGCTCTGGTTCTGCCGGGCGGAAGGGCGCCTGAATACCTGAGATTAAATAACAGGGTTCTGGATATTGTAAGCCACTTTGCAAAAGAGAATAAGCCGATTGCGGCAATCTGCCACGGCCCGCAGATACTGGCTGCTGCAGGTGTGCTTAAAGGTAAAAAAATGATTTCTTATCCTGCCGTGGGCCCCGAATGCAGAATCGCAGGAGCCGAGTATGGCGACATAAGCCCCGATGCCGACAACGCAGTTACAGACGGCAATCTTGTAACGGCGCCAGCCTGGCCTGCCCACCCCGAATGGATAAAACAGTTCCTGAAAGTCCTCGGAACCAAAATTGAACCGTAATTTATAACTATTACCATTATCCGGGCAGGAACTCCTTCCTGCCCCCAATTTCTAAGCCTCCTGCTCTATCTTACTTTTTAATTTTTACTTTTTACTTTTTAATTTTTAATTGCTTTTCCCTTAAATTACATCACGGACTTTTTAATTTTTTAGGGAACCATAATGAAAAAATTTCTATCCATAATTACAGTTTTATTTTTAGTCTCATCGGCATCCTTTGCACAGGAGACACCCGGGCTCTCAACAAAATATGAGGAGCTCACTTCACCCGATTTTAAGACAGCCGTGGAGAAGTCGGAGAAAACCTGCATCATACCTATGGGAATTCTTGAAAAGCACGGTCCACACCTCCCCTTAGGCACCGATATGCTGGACGTGAGGGAAATCGTCTCCCGTGCAGCCCAAAAGGAATACACAATTATTTTCCCGCAGTATTACTTCGGACAGATATTTGAAGCCAGGCACCAGCCGGGCACAATTGCTTACAGCCACGATCTTGTATGGAATATGCTCCAGGAAACGTGTGACGAGCTTTCACGAAACGGCATAAAGAAAATTATTCTCGTAAACGGCCACGGCGGCAACACATACTTCCTGAGGTATTTCTGCCAGGCACAGCTGGAAAAAAGAAAAGACTACGCTGTGATACTTTTTACTCCGTCGGAAAACCCCGAAGTAACGGAGAAGGTTAAGAAACTCCGCAAGACGACCAACGACGGCCATGCAGGCGAAACTGAAACTTCAGAAATGCTTGTTACAAACGCTCCCCTTGTCCATCTGGACCAGGCAAAAAGCCAGAACGGGGAAGACCAGAAGCGCCTGAAGGACCTGCCCGATTCATTCTCAGGTATTTGGTGGTATGCAAGATTCCCCAACCATTACGCTGGCGACGGAAGTGCTGCAACAAAGGAAATTGGAGAACTCTTAGTAAACAATGAAGTCGCTCAGCTTACAAAGTTCATTCAGAATGTAAAAAAGAACAACAACATCCTGGATCTCCAGAAGCAGTTTTTTGATGAATCCGAAAACCCCCTGAAGACAGAACTACATTAAAAAATAAAGGTGAGGGTCTGTGAGAGACTCTCACCTTTATTTTTGCTCACCTCTCTGCAGAAACCGTAACTTTTGAAACCGGCTCTATGTCATCGGGACCGTAATTAACCGGTTCCGAATATATTCTTATTCCTTTAATCCTTCCTTTTTCATCTCTTTGATATTGCATTTTTGTATCTGTTGCCTCAAAAAGGAATACATCCTTCTCAACCGGAATGAGCCTGTAGCGGCCTTCGGCTTTGCATTCAGAAAACAGCGAGTCACCGGACAAGCTAATGCTGCGTAAGACCTTCTCTTTTGAGGCATACCGGAAGTCGTTTCCTGCAGGGCGCCTGACTTCAAATGTGCCCTTATATTCCTCAAGTGCTTCAGCATCCATTTTTACCGGAGTATTCTTTATACTTAATCCCAGAAGTCTTAAGGCAATTTTGTTTGCGGCATCATTGGGATTTTTGGAACCGTTATTTGATGCAATAAAAACGTAAAGGTGCTTTTCAGGAACCCTTATGGCATCTGAAAGGTAGCCTGCAATTCCGTCATGCTGAATAAAATGCATCCCTTTGTATTCCCCCAGAGCCCAGCCGAAGCCGTAGTTGGTGTTCTCCTTGTCAGGAAGAATGTAAGAGGTCCAGGCTTTACTGAGCCATTCCTTCTTCAGAATTTTTTCCGTATAAAGGGCTTCATCCCACTTCAGCATATCGTCGCAGCAGGAAATAATGTCGCCTGCGGCAAAGAGCGAAGTAAAACTGAAATACGGCCCCGGTTTATAGTTCCCTTTACCAGCCGCCTTATAATAAGGCACCAGTCCCGGGATTACTTTATCCCCGGAAGCAATAAAAGTCCTTGTCATATTTAGAGGAGTAAAGATATTTGTCTTAAGGAAATCGCTATGGCTCATGCCGGAGACTTTTTCAATAATGATGCCCAGGAGTGTAAAGCCCGAGTTGGAATAGTTCCAGTCCATTCCGGGTTCAAAGTAAAGCTCCTTGTCCTGAAAAAGTTTTCTCACCTCATCGGGCAAAAAATCGTTGCGCCTGAGCTTCATATAGTCCGGCATTTCATAGAGGCTCATTATGCCGCTTGTGTGGGTGAGGAGATTTTCAATTGTAATTATCCGGCCGTGAGTATTATAGTCAGGGATGAATTTCCTGACATCATCCTGAAGTGAAAGCTTCCCTTCCTGGCAGAGCTTCAGCGTGCCGACTGCGGTAAACTGTTTTACAATAGATCCCAAGGGAAAGAGGAATTCAGGCCTCTGTTTAACATTAAGCTCGAGGCTTGCCATTCCGTAACCCTTGCGGAAGAGGACCTGGCCGTTTCGGGCTACGAGCACAACCGCGCCCGGCTCCCCCGGTTTATAAGATGCATTCATAATGCTGTCGATATAAACCCTGTTGCTCTTTGAGAGCTTCTGAGGCACGGCTGTTGAAAAGGCCAGTAATATCAATAATAGAACGCTACGGGTTGTCTGCATCCGGTTATCCTGTTTTGTTAAATAATTAGACGCAGGATAACCGGTTTTGTTTTGGAATTTCCCTTTTTAGAACTTCCCGAATTTCAGCGCCAGGTTGATGGAATAATTGCCCAAGTCAGAGTTTTTAATTCCTACCATATTTACGCCTGAAACCCATCTGTAGCTGGCGCCGAGGCCGATCTTAAAAAATTTAGCCACATTAAGCTCGCCCGAAATTCCGGGTTCAAGCACAAAGAAAGCATCGGGAGTAATATCCTGCAAAGAGTGCTCCATATCCATAAAAAATCCCTCGCGGTACGAAATTCCGCCCCCGCCTACAAGGAGTGAGGCAGACCAGTGAATGAGTTTCATCGGATCATGATAGTATTCAAGCACAAGTCCGCCGTATCCGAAGTTCAGCTTCGGGCGTTCAGTATATCCGAAGATGTTTGTCACCTGCTCGTCGGCAAGTATATCGTTAGCAAGGCCGAAGCCCCCGCCTCCCAATAAGAACTGGTGGTTTATGAGCCAGCCGCCGTAGCCCCCCACAATAACGCCGAAGTTGCCCTTAACCTGTGTAAACTTAACCACAGGTCCGCCGAAGCCGCCGTTATCGATATCGCCTTCAAAGACCGTTTCCCTCTGGGCATAGATGCATATAGGAAGGAAAAAGAGGATCATAATTAGTTTTTTCATATTGCCTCTCCTGGTAATTTTAACATTAAACAATATTTTAAAACATTCATTGTCAATGTAATATATAAGAAGGTGATTATCCAGAGGGCGAAAGATCCAAAGAAGGAGATTGGACGATAAGGATAAAAGAGATTTAGAGACATCTACATAAGGCAGTTAAGGACTAAAATCTATTGAATTAAATGCCGCGGTCAGCGGCATAGTGTCGATAGCCCAGGGTGATGGAGCCCGCCTCTGGCGGGCGACTGAACCCCGGGACCACGGAATCCCCCCACAATCCCATGCGCCGCGGTCAGCCGCGCCATGTTTTGGGAATGGAATAAATCCATTATGGAAATCCCAACACACCATAAATGATGATTCAATTCCATTAAAATATACCAACGTTGTGGAATAGGAATATGTCGCGGCTGCCGCGGCTTCGAAATTTTTTTTTGATTCCTGTTCCCGGGGTTCAGTCATTCCCTCCGGGAATTCCATCACCCTGGGCTATCAACATGGCACCGCTGCCGCAGTGCTGAAGACTCCTGATTTATTCTTATGGGTATCCATTTGTAAAGAAGCGAGTTGCTGACCTTCTGAGCGGAGATACACATAGGAATGACAAGAATAAAAAGCAGCATAAACCTTTTCATCGGCCCCTCCAAAAGATATTTAGCCCTAATTATTTAATTTAAGAGTCTTTTCGGGTAAAACAATCTCCCAGGTCAATTTCAGTTTGCTATTAAAACTAATTTTTCTAAAATTCCGGCATAATTTTCTGTTCTTTAGGAATGAAAGTAATCTTAACATGGAGTCTGTAATGAAATTAAAATTTACAATTTTTATTTCTGTCCTCTGCTTCCTGGCAGCATCATCCCCCGTTAGAAGCCAGGAAAAACAGGACGACCTTATAAATTACAAGGAATATTTGGACAAGAAATTTCAGGACCTGGACCACAGGATCGATGAAATTGAAAAAGGAATCGACGACATTCTCTGGTACGATAAGGTAAGTGACGTGGCAACAGTGGATAAGGTTTATATTGTTGGCCCTCCCTCGAATCATGTAAAAAACCCAACAGCCATGGGAGCCAATAACCCCCTTAAATTCTGGTGCTACGTTTTTATACCCAGGAATATTGACCGCAGTAAAAAGTACCCCCTTATTGTACTGCCTCACGGAGGCGTTCATGCCAATTTCACCACTTATCACACACACATTATCCGTGAGATGGTCGCTCAGGGATACATTGTCGCTGCTCCTGAGTACCGCGGCAGCACGGGATACGGCAAGAGCTTTTATGAGAAAATTGATTACGGCGGACTTGAAATTGACGACAATCACGCCTCACGCGACTATATGGTAGAAAACTTCGATATTGTGGATAAGGACCGCATTGGACTTGTGGGATGGAGCCACGGGGGTCTTATTACACTCATGGACATATTCCAGCACCCGGATGACTACCAGGCGGCTTTTGCAGGCGTACCCGTAAGCGACCTTATTGCACGCATGGGCTACTACGACGACGAATACCGCAAGGAATTTTCTGCAGAATTCCACCTGGGCAAACAAGCCTATGACGACGTACAGGAATACAGAAAACGCTCACCCGTAAATTATGCCGATAAGCTTAAGATTCCTTTACTAATCCATACAAACACAAACGACGATGACGTAAACGTGCTTGAAGTTGAAAGCATGATAAGAGCCCTTAAGGCCGAAGGGAAGAAATTTGAATACGAGATCTTTAAGGACGCCCCCGGCGGCCACAGCTTCGACCGCATAGATACGAAGCTTGCCAAGGAGACGCGCATGAAAATCTACTCCTTCCTGGCCAGGTACCTTAAGCCGCCTCATCCATTCAAATCAACAAAAGATCTTGAAACTGTAGCATATAAATAAATCTTTTCAGATGCCGCGGTCAGCGGCATCATATTGATAGCCCCCGGGCAAAGCCCGGTGGGTTGGGGAAATGATCCACAAAATTCATGGCGCTGCGGTCAGCTGCGCCATATTCTCATTCCACGACGTAGTATTCCAACAAAATTAGATTATAATTTGTGGTGTATAGGGGGTTTTTACAATGGATTCACCCCCAATCCAAAACATGGCCTCTCAAAATATGGCGCGGCTGACCGCGGCGCCGGGGGCTGGGGGGATTCCTTGGTCCCGGGGTTCAGTCGCCCGCCAGAGGCGGGCTCCATCACCCTGGGCTATCAATACTATGCCGCTGACCGCGGCATTTTGAGGTATCTGTTATAGATTAAAATTAAGTTGTTTACCCAAGACAATAATGGGATACGTACTCCTTTTACGCCCCCTTAATTATACTCCCGCTACTTGAATTTGTTAAAATAAAATTGATAATTGTATATAAGTTTTTTAGGAGAGGTCGTGAATAATTGCCTCATCAGGGTTTTACCTTTTTCTCTCCAGAAGGAACTTTTTTCTTTCGGCAGGCATTGCTGTCTCCCGGCTTCAATCTACACCCCAA
The DNA here is from genome assembly GCA_036261625.1 of Ignavibacteriales bacterium. Taxonomy (GTDB): domain Bacteria; phylum Bacteroidota; class Ignavibacteria; order Ignavibacteriales; family SURF-24; genus JAAXKN01. The sequence goes on from DATAKL010000030.1 coordinate 16,612, forward strand.
AATTCCCAAACCAATTTTCAACTTACGGCTGCAGTAATTCTTCTTTACAAATAAATAAAAGTATTACCTCAGGAGGTCAAAATGAAAAGCTTAAAAAAGACTATTCTTTTGTTCCTGGTACTAACCGCAGTTCTTTCGGGACTTGTCTACCCGCAGAAAGCCCAGTTGAAAATTACAGCTTCAGCTGAAGCACTGAAGTATTATAACGACGCCGAAAAAATGGCATGCAGAATGAAATACACTGATGCCATGTCGCTTCTCCAGAAGGCTGTAAAGGCCGATCCTAATTTTGCAATGGGCTACCTGGAGATGTCCCGAATCACGGGTAACGATCTTGAACAGAGCAAGACTTATCTCGATAAGGCTATTAGCCTCACGGCAAATGTATCCGAAGGGGAAAAGGAAATGATCCTTCTTATGAAAGCACGCAGCGAAGGACCGCTTCAGGACTATAAAGCCCGGCTTCAGAAATTAGATGAACTATTCCCTAAGGACAAAAACGTACAGTATACGCTGGGAAGCCTTTATTTTGAAGACTTTAATAACTACACACTGGCCTCGGAACACTTAAAGCAGGCAATTGATGCCGATAAGAAATATGCCGCACCATACAGCCTCCTCGGCTCCTGTTACGCCAGACTTAATAATGACGAGGATGCAGAGAAAGTTTACCTGGATAATATCAAACTTAATTCCGATGACGCTGCACCCTACTATCACTATGCCGACTTTCTCCTGAAGTCCGGCCGCTATACAGATTCCCGCAAACAGAATGAAAAAGCTTTGGAAAAGGATCCTTCATTTTACCAGTCACTGAACAGCATAGGAACTAACTATGCCATGAGGAACGACTATAAAAACGCAAGGGATAATTTCAGCAAGGCTTTTGAGAAGGCCCCTACTGCAATCGATAAACTGGAGGCAATGTATAATGAAGCCATATCATACCTCTATGAAGGGAATATAAACGAAGCAGTAAGCCTGATGGAAAAAAGCAGGGACATGGCTGAGAAGGAAAAACTCATAAACCAGGAATTCCGCTCGCTTTACACCGGAGGGACAATCCTCTCCGAGATGGGGCGCGCCGGTGACGGCTTAAAACGCTTTGAACAGGCGGCCGATCTGATTTCAAAATCTGCTCTCCCTGAAAACCTGAAAACCCAGCGGCTCGTCCTTGCAAACCTCGGACGCTGCCGCGCGATGATTGAAAAAGGTGACCTTAATGAAGCACGCAATCTCTTAAACCAGTGCAAAGAGGTGGAGAAAAACGAACCGCAGATAATGTACCTTAACACCACTTTAGGCGCTCTTGCCATTCAGGAAGATAAATATGACGAGGCCTTACAGTACCTCTCTGAAGGAAACCGCGAGAGCCCGCTTAACTGGTTCTATACAGGACTTGCTTACGAGAAGAAGAATGATCAGAACAGTGCCAACGACTGGTTTGCAAAAATTGCCCGCTGCAGCAGCAACAGCGTTGAACTCGGGATTGCACGCGCGCTTGCAAAGGATGCCCTCACTAAAAGATAAGATGGGGAGAGACAAAAAGGAAAGAGCCTTCGTGAGGGGGAAGGCTCTTTCCAATATTCATTATTTCATTTTCTTCTTTCCAGGAACGCCAATAATTATTCCCTTCCAAAAAAATCTCCAAAAGTATTACATTTTATTGATAAGGCTTATTCATGATAATTTGGTAACTGGTAAAGGATTATGCAGGAAACTAAACCCGACGGAAATAACGGCTTTAACCCTTTGATCATTCTTAAGGATGTATCGAAAAGCTATATGGAGGAAAATAATACCGAACGCAAGGTCCTCTATGAGGTTAATGCCGTACTTAAAAAAGGGGAAATTGTAATCATCCTGGGGCGCAGCGGCTCCGGGAAATCTACTATTCTTAATATGCTGAGCGGTATTGACCTCCCTACAAGCGGAAATATCTTAATCGATAACATAGACATAACAAAACTTTCTGAACAGGAAAGAACCCTCTTCAGACGTAAGAATATTGGATTCGTTTTCCAGTTCTTTAACCTGATTCCTACTCTTACTTCGGAGGAAAACCTCCTCCTCCCTCTTGAACTTAACGGCGTGAGCACCGTAGAGGCAAAGGAAAAAGCCCGGAATATGCTCGGGGAAATCGGCCTGATGGACAGGGCTAAAAGCTACCCCGACCAGCTTTCTGGAGGCGAACAGCAGAGAATTGCTATTGCACGGGCGCTCATCCATGAGCCTTCAATTATTCTTGCCGACGAACCTACTGGCAACCTGGACTATGAAACGGGACTCGTTATTATCAGCCTCCTGGACACACTCGTCAGAAAAAAAGGCAAGACAATGATTATGGCGACCCATAGCCGTGAGGTTATAGGACTTGCCGACAGGATACTGACTGTAAAGGAGGGAAAGATAATTGAACTTTCAGCTTCAAAGGTGGAATGACCAATATGAGCCATGTATTAAACCGCTCCGCCTTAAATTACCTCCTCCGGCACCCGCTTCAGCTTGTGCTGTCTTTACTCGGCATTGCTCTCGGCGTTGCAGTGGTTGTTGGAATTGACCTCGCTAATGCCGGTGCCTCAAGAGCATTTGAACTTTCAATGGAAAGCGTTGCCGGAAAAGCAACTCATCAGATAATAGGAGGCCCAAAAGGACTGCCCGACTCCGTATACAGTTACCTCAAAATCCAAAAACATATAAGTCCCATGGCGCCTGTTGTTGAAGGCAACGTTGCCGTGTGGCGCCCCACGGTAATGAGAGCTTTTACTTTGCTGGGAGTCGATCCCTTTTCGGAGAATCCTTTCCGCTCGTATCTATCCCCAATAAGCGAAAAAATTACAGGGGACATTTCGGCTTTCATAGCCAAACCCGGATCAATAATCATTTCAACCAGGACAGCCTCACAGATGGGCCTGCATGAAAACGATACGCTCACAATTAAAATTGCGGGGAATTATAAAAAGGTCAGGATACTCGGCCTCATTGAAGGAGAAAATGAAAGAAGCAGAAATATACTGGATAATCTCATACTGTGCGACATTTCAACGGCCCAGGAACTCCTGGGCATGCAGGGCTACTTAAGCCGCATTGACCTTATCATTCCCGATAACGCACAGGGCGAGGAAACATTAAAGATAATTAAAGACAGCCTCCCAAAAGGCGCCTCCATAGTAAGATCTGAAACACGCACAAAAATTGCAGCCGATATGCTTAAGGCTTTCGACATCAATTTAACTGCCTTAAGCCTCCTTGCCCTTATTGTAGGCATGTTTCTCATATATAATACCATGACATTCTCAGTCCTGCAGAGAAGGACATACATTGGGCTTCTGCGTTCAATAGGCGTAACACAGAAGGAAATCTTCAGGATATTTTTGTCCGAGGCTGCAGTGCTTGCCGCTGCAGGCACAATCTTAGGCATACTGGCTGGAATTGTTCTTGCCAAAGGGATGCTTAGACTTGTCACTCAGACTATAAACGATCTTTACATGGTGCTTTCCGTGCGGGAGCTTAATATATCTCTTTTCAGCCTTGCAAAAGGGGCCTTTGTCGGCATAGGCGCAACACTTCTTGCCGCACTAAAGCCTTCACTCGAGGCATCCTCAGTTCCGCCGCGCCTGGCTTTAAGCCGAAGCGAGCAGGAAATTAAGCTAAGAAGAAAAATTCCGCGGCTTGCCGCCTTCGGCCTCATAATGCTTTTACTTGGAGCAGGCATACTGGCCCTTCCTGAAAAAAGTATAATTCTAAGCTACATAGGAATACTTCCTGTAATTCTGGGCTTCAGTCTTCTTACACCCATAATGATACTTTATTCCATGAAATTTCTGGGACTAATTTCCGGGAAACTTTTCGGCCTTACAGGGCGCATGGCTTCCGGAAGCATTACCTCACAGCTGAGCCGTACCGCAGTTGCCGTTGCAGCACTCAGCATCGCGGTATCAGCTTCAGTCGGTATTGGCACAATGGTAAACAGTTTCCGCCAGACCGTCCTCACCTGGCTTAACGGCAACCTGGAGGCGGATATTTATATATCCCCGCCCGGACTAGTGTTAAGAAATAACGACGCCACCATGGATTCCCTTCTCGTAAAAAAAATTGAGGCTTTGCCCGGCGTTAAGTCGTATAACTTCTACCGCGAGATAACATTAAACACCGGGAACGATGAGATGAGGATCTTTGCCCTGGACGTTGGGCCCGCAAGCTACAACGATTTCAAATTCAAGGAGGGTGATCCTGAAAAGTTCTGGCCCCAGTTCAGGACAGGCGATATTGTTATGGTAACCGAGCCCTACGCGTACAGGCACGACCTGAAAGTGGGCGACCAAATTACAATACCTACCGAAAAGGGGAATGTAAATTTTAAGGTTGGGGGAGTTTATTACGACTACGTTTCTGATCTGGGGATGGTTACCATGTCCTTTGATACGTATAAGCGCTTCTGGAAGGAGCATTCGATTTCAGGACTGTCGCTTTTCTTGAAGCCGGGGGTAAACCGCGACAGTCTGATAAACTTTATCCGCACCATGCCGGGACCTAACGAGGAGATACTTGTCCGTTCAAGCAATTACCTGAGAAAAACTTCAATAGATGTATTCGACCGCTCCTTTATGATAACAAATGTTCTTGAGGCTCTTGCAATTGTTGTTGCCTTTATCGGCATCCTGAGCGCCCTTATGGCGCTTCTGCTGGAAAGAAGCCGTGAGTTTGCAATTCTTAGGGCTAACGGCATGACCCCCATTCAGCTCTGGAAGCTTCTTACAATACAAACAGGCCTCATGGGTTTGCTTGCAGGAGTCATGTCGCTTCCACTTGGAAACGTGCTCGCGTGGATTCTTATTTACATAATTAACAGAAGATCCTTCGGCTGGACGATGCAGTATCTTGTCCTGCCCGAGGTTTTGCTTCAGGCGCTTATCGTTGCACTTCTGGCAGCACTCTTAGCCGGAATTTATCCGGCATTTAAGATGGCGCGCACATCCCCTGCTCTTGCCCTGAGGGAGGAATAAATGAAAAAGGCCTTAAGCATAATTCTAATTGCACTTATTATTCTTTCTGCAGGCTCTTATCTTCTTCTTAAAGGCAGGCATCCCGCAGAAATAAATACCAGCATCTCGGTTTCTAAGGCCATGTCGGGAGGCGATACGGCAGGTTACGAAAGAGCAATTGCTCCAAGGAAGTTTACTTTTCCTGAGGATTATGGGCCTCACCCCGGCTTCAAGACAGAGTGGTGGTACTTTACCGGAAACCTGGATGCAGAGGGCGGGCGGCACTTCGGGTATCAGCTTACCATATTCCGTACTGCAATTTCGCCCGACACTTCACACGGCACTCCAAAGGGTACATCCCCCTTAAGAAGCAATCAGGTTTATATGGGGCACTTTACACTTACGGATGTAAGCGATAACAAATTCTACAATTTTGAACGCTTCAGCCGCGGGGCTGAAAAGCTCGCCGGGGCCGCGGCAGTTCCATTCCACGTCTGGCTGGAGGACTGGCAAATTAGTGAAATTGCAGGAGAAAAAAGTAACGGAATACCAGTAATCCAAATTAAAGCTGAACAAAACGGAATCTCCATTAACCTTACTCTCAGAAGCATGAAACCGGTCGTTCTCCAGGGAGATCATGGCTTTAGCCGGAAGGGTCCCGAAGAAGGAAACGCATCATACTACTATTCACTTACAAGACTTCAGACTGATGGAACGGTCAAAGTAAATAACGATAATTTTACGATAAAGGGACTTTCCTGGATGGACCGCGAGAGGAGCACAAGCGCCTTAAGCCGCAATCAGGCGGGCTGGGACTGGTTTTCACTTCAGCTCAGTAACTCAAAAGAAATAATGTATTACCAGATGAGGCTTAAAACCGGTGCGCCCGACCGCTTCAGTCAGGGAGTAATTGTAAATGAAGATGGACAGACTGAGCCCGTAAGAAAGGAAGATGTAAAAATTGAGGTCACGGGAAAATGGACTAGTCCCTCTGGAGGCGAATACCCATCGGGCTGGAAACTTTCAATTCCTTCGAAGAATATATATCTGGAAATAATTCCTTACATTAGGGACCAGGAATTAACTGTGTCTATACGCTACTGGGAAGGGGCAGTTAAAATTAAAGGCAACTGGGATAACCGTCCTGTTAATGGCAGCGGATACGTTGAACTGACAGGCTACGGGGAAGTTTTATAAAAAAGGAAAATTAAATGGACGGGAAAAACCGTAATGATATAACGCCCGGCACAAGGGTGGCAATAGTATTAAAGCAGGATCAGAGAACAGGCAGAAGGACAGAGGGAATAGTAAAAGACATTCTAACCTCATCCAAATTTCACCCGCACGGGATCAAGGTTCGCTTAGAAGACGGCCAGGTCGGCCGCGTGCAGGAGATTTTGGAATGAATATCAAATGGGGATCTTGGATTTTTCCTATGAATAGCCACGAGCTTCAGCTCGTGGGCAGAGAGATTCCCCATGATTAGCCACGACCTTCAGGTCGTGGAATACGCGTTCCCTCTCTCTTTTGGGCTTTAGCCCCAGATTCCCGGACGGAAGATCTGTGGCTAAAGCCACGTTTTTTTTGATTCATTTGTCCACGACCTGAAGGTCGTGGCTATTCAGGAAGAAGCTAAAAAAATCATATCCCGTAATTAATCCCCAGCGAAACGGTGTTGTATGTGCCCCGGCTGGTGAAAAATCCTCCGTAATTGGAGTTGATAAATGAGTTCAGCTTGTAGAAAAGCATCAGTTCTACCCCCTGTGCAATCTCACGCGAAAGCCCAAGCCCCGCACCTATGCCGAAGAGGTTTTCATTAACTTTCCTCTTGGTTTTCGGATCTGCATAAAACTCCACTACCCTGCCTGTATTCTCATCAACCACCTTAACATTGTCATAAGCATTGTAGCTCAAATGGGAGTACCCTAATTCCAGATTCAGAAAAGTTGTAAAAAGCTTGTCGGAATGAACATTGAAACGGCTTCCCAGGTACAAAGGAATTAAGACGTGCTCATCTGCATCATAGGACGTGATAAACTGGTTCGTCTGGATTTCTGACCAGTCCATTTCATGAATGACATGGTTTTCACCCCACCAGGAAATGCCCGACCATGCGTAAAGCTGAACAGACTGACTGAGTGAATAATTGTACTGAAGCGTGGTAGAGAAACCTTTGGATGAGTTCATCGGGAAGACTGCCCCGGCATTGAACTGGATGGATTGGGAATTCTGAGCCATAAGAATTCCGGAAATTGCGGCAAGAGCAAAGAATGAGAAAAACAGTTTTGACATTTTGCTACCTCTATAGTTTGTGATTTAGGAAAAAGGTATCAAATTATCATTACTTCTCCTTCTATTAATACTTAAATATATCAGGATGATGAAACCCTGGCAGTGATTCCGGGCACTGTTTTCTTTATGGACGGATTCAAATTAACAGTTCTTGGAATCTAAAGCAAGGAGAATCTGGGGCTAAAGCCCAAATGAGAGAGAGATTCACTGTTCCACGACCTGAAGGTCGTGGCTATTCAGTCGTGAGCTATTCAGTCGTGAGCTATTCAGTCGGAAGCTATTCAGTCGGGAGCTATTCAGTCGGGGGCTATTCAGTCGGGAGCTATTCAGGCTGTGGCTATTCAAGCGGAATTTTGATTTTCTTTTGACTAGCCACGAGCTTTAGCTCGTGGTTACGCGATCCCCATCTTTGGGGCTTTAGCCCCAGATCATCTCCTGAAAATCTGTGGCTAAAGCCAGGATATTTTTTCGCATTTCCCCACGACCTGAAGGTCGTGGCTATTCAAGGAGAAAAACTTTTTAGGCTTTAAAAAAATGAGCTGCCGGAAAATGGCTCCCGGCAGCTTATCAGAAGGTTTTATATCCCTAAATCAAACTGCTTCGCGTACCTCATCGGAATCGTCCGTATATACATAGTCCAGCCATTTGAAGTAATTTCTGTCTTTACCGTGTATTGCTTTTGAGTAAATTTCCTGCAGGTCGGCGCAAACGGGTCCCATAGAGCCCTGACCGATCTTCCTGTGGTCGATTTCCCTCAGGGCAATAACTTCACTTGCCGTACCGGTGACAAATACTTCATCAGCAATGTAAAGCTGGTCGCGCGAGATCTGCTCTTCCACAACTTCATAGCCGCGGTCCTTTGCAACCGTTATAATGCTGTCGCGCGTAATGCCTTCAAGTATGCCGTAGCGCGGAGGAGTGTAGATTATGCCGTCGCGGACTAAGAATATATTCTCTCCCGTGCATTCGGAAACATATCCGTACGGATCTAAGAGAATGGCCTCATCAAAACCTGCTCGCAGGCTCTCGGTTTTTGCCAACACTGAATTGACATAGTTTCCGGCAACTTTAGCCTTTGTCATCATTATGTTCGGATGGTGCCTGGGATATGAGGATACGTTCGCCCTTACGCCCCTTTTCAAAGCTTCCTGCCCCAGATAGTTTGTCCACTTCCAGACTGCAATTGAGAGGTCTATCTTTACGCCGTCAACAGTAAGGTTCCAGCCCCCTTCCTTAACATAGACCAATGGCCTGATGTAGCATTCATCCATTTTATTCAAACGCACGAGCTCCATTGTTGCATTGTAGATCTCATCTATTGAATACTGCAGCTCGCTCATGCCGATGACCTGGGTGCTTTTTATTAAACGTGTCAGGTGGTCTTTAAGTCTGAAGACCGCTGGACCATTGGGAGTAGAATAAGCGCGTATGCCTTCAAAGACGCCTGTACCGTAATGCAGTGAACTTGTTAAAAAATGTACCTTGGCCTCATTAAAAGGAACCATCTTCCCTTCCATCCACACATAATCTGATTCAAATGCCATATATTCTCCGAAAAAGTTAATTTGCTTGTGAAATAATTCTGTTATTCAATTTGAAAAGTTTATAATTAATGCTGTCATTCAATGCCTGAAGACTTGCTTCAAAAATATTGCTGCTTACACCGACCGTGGACCACGTCTCAGAGCCGTCGCTCGACTGAATTAAAACCCTTACCTTGGCCGAAGTGCCTTTCTTCTCATCCAGGACGCGCACCTTGTAGTCGACGAGCTTTATAAGCGCGATCTCGGGATAGAACCTGAGAAGGGCCTTGCGGAGTGCGTTATCCAGAGCGTTTACGGGTCCGTCGCCATTTGAAGCCGTATGCTCAAGCTCCCCGTTCACCTCAACTTTCAGTATTGCCTCGGCCTCATTCATGCCGCCCGAGTCGCTTACAACGTTGACCTTGGAATTAAGCACCTGGAAGTAAGGCGTAAAATCCTTCATCTCCGAGTGCAGTATCAGCTCAAATGAGGCATCGGCGCCGTCGAACTGATAGCCTTCAAATTCCATAGATTTAATGTGGGCTATAAGCTTCTTTGTCAGCTCTGGCTCCCCTTCAATATCAACACCGAGCTCACGCGCCTTGTAGCGTATATTGCTCTGTCCCGCCAGGTCTGAAACGAGCACTCTCTGTTTATTACCTACCTCTTTGGGATCTATGTGCTCATACATTTTGCTGTCTTTTAAGACAGCGCTTACGTGAATGCCCCCTTTGTGGGCAAATGCCGATTTGCCTGTATAGGCGGCTCTTGAGTAAGGCGCCAGATTCATCGTTTCAAAAACAAAGTTTGAAAGTGCGGTAAGACCCTGAAGGTCAACCCTGGATTTTGTTCCGGCCTTCATTTTAAGAACAACGTTCGGTATTATACTGCACAGGTTAGCGTTGCCGCATCTTTCACCCACACCATTAATCGTTCCCTGAACGTGCATGGCGCCTGCCTGAATTGCCGCAAGTGAATTTGCAACGGCAAGTTCAGAATCGTTATGGGCGTGAATGCCGATCGTGGTCTGAAGCCCTGGCTTAATAGCACTGATAATTTCAAAGATCTCGCTCGGCAGGCATCCTCCGTTTGTGTCGCAGAGTACCAAAACGTCCGCCCCGGCTTTCTCAGCTGCCAGGAGCATGGAAAGAGCAAATTCAGCGTCATCCTTATAACCGTCAAAGAAGTGCTCAGCGTCGTAGACAACCTTCCTTCCCTGCTCTTTCAGGAAACGGACAGTATTATATATCAGTTCCTCGTTCTCACTTTTTGTAAGTCCCAGTCCCTTTTCTGCATGCAGGCGCCAGGTTTTCCCGAAAATGGATACAACCGGTGTCTCAGCCTTCAGGAGCGCGTTCAGATTGGCATCGCCCCTGATATTCTTCAGGTCGCGCGCCGTGGAACCGAAGGCCGAGAGCTGAGCCCGTTCAAGGTTAAGCCCCTTTGCATAGCGGAAGAACTCCTCGTCCCTGGGGTTGCTTCCGGGCCAGCCGCCTTCAATTATATCCACACCGAACTCGTCGAGCCTTTGGGCTATTATGAGCTTATCCTGCACAGATACGCTTATTCCCTCTCCCTGAGTACCGTCGCGGAGCGTTGTATCGAATATTTCTATCGTCTTTCTTTCCACACTTTCCTCATTTCTTTTTACTTTGCAAGCATTCCTGTTTTTCTTGCATATGAAAATATGCCGCCGGCCATTACAATGTCATAAACGCTGCCGAGAGAGTTCAGGCTGTAGGTTTTGCTGTCAGACAAGTTTGTTATTGTATTAGCGCCTAAATCTATTTCAACCTCGTCCCCGGTCTTTATGACTTCATTAAGCTTCTTCGGAGTTTCAAAAGGAACGAGGAACCCTCCGTCAACCGAGTTGCGGTAGAATATTCTTGCGTAGGATTCTGCAACAACTGCCTTTACGCCTGCAACGTTAAGTGCCAATGGCGCATGCTCGCGTGAAGACCCGCATCCGAAGTTTGAGCCTCCGATTATAACCGAATATTCAGAGGTGAAGTCACCTTCTTTTACAAAAGGCTTTCTTCCCTCAGGAAGACCTGCCTGCAGGGGGGGCACGCCTGTGAGTGCAAAACGGCCGTAGTTCTTCAGCTCTTCTTCATCACTTGTAGAATATACAAGGTGCTCAGCCGGAATGATCTGGTCTGTATCTATATTATCGCCCAGGACGTATGCCCTGCCGGAAATTTTATTGTTCATCTTTTACCTTATATTTTTAATTATCTGAACATTTTTAATTACATATATTCTGCCGGATCGGCCAGTGAGCCGTTTACGGCTGTTGCCGCTACTGTAAGGGGGGAGGCCAGGTAAACGCCGGCATTCTTGCTTCCCATGCGTCCCGGGAAGTTCCTGTTCGTAGTGGATACAACAACGTCACCGTCAACCGAGCGCCCGAAGGTGTCAATTGGACCTCCGAGGCATGCCGCGCACGACGGCGGTGCAATATTGCATCCTGCGCTTTGGAATATCTCCTTTAATGTCGAGCCTTCAAAGGTTTCCTCCTCCAGCATCTTTGCAACTGCAGTTGAGCCGGGAACGATGAAAGTCGGAACCTTCACCTTATTGCCATGGAGCACGCGTGCCGCAAAACGGAAATCCGTTATTTTACCTCCCGTGCATGAACCGATGTAGCACTTTGTAACTTTTGTACCCTTGACTTCGCTTGCAAGAGCGCGCTTGTCTGGGCTATGGGGTGCTGCAACAACGGGCCTCAGTTTTGAAACGTCATAGGTAAATGTCTTAAGATACTTTGCATCACTGTCGCTTTTGAATACTTCGTAGTTTCCCTTGACCTTTCCTTCCAGAAACTTTTCCGTAACCTGGTCAAATGCAATTATGCCGCTTATGGCGCCTGTTTCAATTGCCATATTGGTAAGAGTCATTCTTTCATACATCGAAAGGGACTCTATGGCTTCGCCGTCAAACTCCATTGCGCAGTATGTGGCGCCGTCGGTTCCTATGTCGCCAAGTATCTGAAGGATAAGGTCCTTTGCTGTAAGATAATCCGGCATCTTGCCGTTAAATGTAAACTTTATCGATTCAGGCACCTTCTCCCAGATTTTTCCCGTACCCATAATGAAGGCGGCATCTGTATTTCCGACGCCGGTTGAGAACATGCCGAAAGCGCCGGAGGTGCATGTGTGGGAGTCTGTTCCGAAGAGCACCGTTCCGGGTACGTTAAAGCCTTCTTCAGCAAGAGCTATATGGCATACGCCCTTGTAGCGCTCTGTTCCGGGATCATAATAGTTCTTTAAGTTCTGTTCCTTTGCAAACGTCCTCAGCATTTCAACGTTACGGTTTGCATGAACGTTTGCGGTAAATATATAGTGGTCGGGGAAAATAACCAGTTTATCCTTATCCCATATTTTAGCTTCCTGTCCGAATTCCTTCTTCCATATTTCAATTGTCGGCGGTCCGCAGACGTCATGCGTCATCAGTACATCGACATTAAGCCAGACATTCTCGCCCGGAGTAAGCCTCGACTTTCCGGCTGATTTGGCGAGTATCTTTTCAGTTATCGTCATTCCCATTTTATATTCCTTCAGTATTAATCTTTTTTGGTATTGTTCTTTTTTCAGATTCTAAAATTATCTCATTTCATTTTATATTCAGATCTAAGCTACAGAAAGCTGTTCATCCTTATCCAGAGAAGCTTCACTTTTCAGGTAAAGGCACTGTGCATTTACAGCCATGAGGAAAGCCCTCGCGCTTGCCTCAATAATATCCGTTGAAATGCCGCGTCCGGTAAATGATTTCTCATCATACCTTACTCTTACAATGGCCTCACCCATTGCCTGGCGCCCCGAGGTAACGCTTCTTACATGATAGGCTTCAACTACAGGCTTTACGTTGAGCACCATTTCAATTGCATTAAAGCATGCATCCACGGGCCCGTCGCCAATGGCAGAACCCTGAAGAACCTCTTCGCCACTCTTTATTGCAACTGTAGCCGTTGGTATGGCTGTACTACCAGACTGAACCTGGAGTGACACGAGTTTAAAATATTCTTCTTCTTTATGAACCTCGTCTCCCATGAGAAGTCTTAAGTCCTCATCAAAGACTTCCTTCTTCTTGTCTGCCAGGGCCAGGAATTTATCATAAACTGCCTGAAGTTCCTCTCCTTTGGCGTTGTAGCCCAATTCGGCAAGGCGCGATTCCAGTCCGTGACGCCCTGAGTGACGCCCCAGAACAATCCTTGTCTTGTTAACGCCCACCTGCTCCGGAGTCATGATCTCATAGGTCTGCTTGTTCTTGAGCATTCCGTCCTGATGGATCCCGGATTCATGTGCAAATGCGTTTTCGCCCACAATTGCCTTATTCGGCTGAACTACCATTCCCGTAAAGCCCGATACCATGCGGCTTGTATTGAATATCTCGGGGGAGTTTACGCCTGTATAAAATCCGCACAAGTCCTGTCTTACCTTAAGCGCCATTACTATCTCTTCCAGGCTCGCATTGCCTGCTCTTTCGCCAATGCCGTTAATGGTGCATTCCACCTGGCGCGCCCCGAACTTAAGAGCACTCAGAGTGTTTGCAACAGCAAGTCCCAGATCGTTGTGGCAGTGCACGCTTATTACGGCATTGTCTATATTTTTTACTCTTTTCTTAAGCTGACTAATGATTTCACCGAACTCTTCAGGAAGATTGTATCCTGTCGTGTCGGGGATGTTCACGGTCGTTGCGCCGGCTTCAATTGCAGCTTCAATAACTTCGCTTAAGTATGCTATATCGGTTCTTCCTGCGTCCTCGGCCGAAAACTCAACGTCCTGAACAAAACTCTTTGCAAATGCAACTGCGTCATAAGACATCTTAAGTACAGTATCGCGTTTTTCCTTCAGTGTCTTTCCGTACTTATCGTCTCCGAACTTGCCGAGAATGTGTATGTCCGAAGTGCTGGAGAAAGTATGGATCCTCGGATGCTTTGCGTTCTTCAGGGCCTCATAGGCGGCCTTGACGTCGGCCTCTTTGGCTCTTGCGAGAGCCGCAATTACAGCTGTCGATTCATCTGCAATTCTTTTTACGGCTTCAAACTGTGCGGGTGAGGAGACGGGAAAACCCGCCTCTATCACGTCCACATTAAGCCTTACAAGCTGCCGCGCAATCTCGAGCTTTTCAAATACATTCAAAGAAGCTCCCGGCGACTGTTCGCCGTCGCGCAGTGTTGTATCGAAGATTACTATTTTATTATCCAATTTTTTCCTCTTATTGACTTTGTAAGGACTTAATAACAGTTACTTTTTAGAAAGTAATTTTTGAACCTGTTCCAAAACCGCCTCAGTCATTTCTGTTGTCGTCATTAGCTTTGTGCCTTCGGAATAAATGTCGGCAGTCCTGTATCCTTCAGATAAAACAGCTTCAATTGAATCGTTTACAACAGAAGCTGCCTTCTGGTTTTTCATTGAATGCTCAAAAAGCATTGCAGCCGAAGCAATTGTAGCAAGAGGGTTTGCCTTGTTCTGCCCTGCAATGTCAGGCGCGCTTCCATGAATGGGTTCATATAAAGCGTACTTTGTTCCCATGCTGGCCGAAGGAAGCATTCCGAGGCTTCCTGTTATCATGCCGGAAATGTCGCTTAATATGTCGCCGAAGAGGTTCCCCGTTACAATTACGTCAAACTGACCGGGGTTTCTTACTATCTGCATGGCTGCGTTGTCGACGTACATATCTGACAAAGTCACGTCTGTATATTCCTTATGCACTTCATGCACCACAGTTCTCCAGAGCTGTGAAACTTCAAGCACGTTTGCCTTATCGACCGACATTACGCGGCCCTTTCTTGTGCGAGCCATTTCAAAGGCCATTCTTGCTATGCGTTCAACCTCCGCCTTTGTATATACCATCGTATTCCATCCCCTGTTCTCATCGTAGCCGCGGGGCTCGCCGAAATAAATTCCTCCTGTAAGCTCCCTTAAGACGATAAAGTCGGTTCCTTTTACCACGTCTGTTTTAAGTGAGGAGGAGTCAACAAGGCAGTCGTAGACCTTGGCCGGCCTTATATTGGCAAAGAGTTCAAGTTCCTTTCTGATCCTTAATAATGCTGCCTCAGGCTTCAGGTGGTGAGGAAGTGTTTCCCACTTGGGGCCGCCGACGGCTCCAAGGAGCACGGCGTCTGAAGCCTTGCTTTGGGATAATACCTCTTCTGTAAGCGGACTGCCGTACTTGTCGTATGAGCATCCGCCCATGAGTCCCTCTGTAAATTCCAGAGGGATACTCATTTTTTCCGAAACCAGTTTCATTACCTTCACGGCAGAACTTACGATATCAGGACCTATGCCGTCGCCCGGGAGCAGCATTACTCTGAAGGTCATACGCCCACCTCTTCTTTGGCGTTTTTCTTAAAGAGCCAGCTCATCATGGAGCGGAGCTTACTTCCGGTTTTTTCGATAGAGTGTTCCCTGTTCTCCTGTCTCATCTTCTGCATGTTGGGAAGTCCGTTATTGCATTCATCGAGCCATTCTTTGGCAAAGCGTCCGTCCTGTATTTCAGCCAGTATCTTCTTCATTTCGCTTTTTGCCTCGGGGTTAATAACTCTTCTTCCGCGTGTCATGCCGCCGTATTCAGCCGTGTCGCTGACGGAATAGTTCATTCTTGTAAGACCTCCTTCATAGTAAAGGTCGACAATAAGCTTCATTTCATGCATGCATTCGAAGTATGCAAGTTCAGGAGGGTATCCAGCTTCAGTAAGTGTCTCAAAACCGGCTTTAATAAGTTCAGCAGATCCTCCGCAGAGAACTGCCTGCTCGCCGAAGAGATCGGTCTCGGTCTCATCCTTGAAGTTGGTCTCAATAACACCTGCTCTTGTGCCGCCGATGCCTTTAGCCCATGCAAGAGCCATTTCTTTTGTCTGGCCTGAAGGATCCTGGTAAACAGCTATAAGGTTCGGCACGCCGTTACCCTCGAGGAAAGTTCTTCTTACCAGGTGCCCCGGGCTTTTAGGAGCAATCATCATAACGTTAATGTCAGCCGGCGGAACGATCTGCTTATAATGAATATTAAATCCGTGACCGAAGGCCAATGTGGCGCCCGATTTAAGATAGGGGCCAATTTCCTCGTCGTAAACTTTCTTCTGTGTCTGATCCGGCAGGAGCACCATTACAACGTCTGCATCTTTAACGGCATCTTTTACAGTTTTAACCTTGAGGCCTGCTTTTTCAGCCTTTGCCCATGAAGCGCTTGTTTCTCTTAAGCCCACGCATACGTCAAGTCCGCTTTCCATTAAGTTCAGTGAGTGGGCGTGTCCCTGGCTTCCGAAGCCCAGGACGGCAATTTTTTTATTTTTTAATACATCCAGGTTCGCATCCTGTTCATAATAGACTTTCATTTTTAATCCTTGTGTTAAAGTTGTGAATAATTTGTCTGCTTTTTAAGATCTTTAGTCTGTTCGCCTCTTTTTAAGGCTACAGCACCCGAGCGCGCCAGTTCCTTAATGCCGTAGGGAGAAAGGACGTTTATGGCCGCGTCAATCTTATCGGGGGGACCGGTAATTTCGAGCGTTATGGTTTTGTTGTTTATATCAACCACATTGCCCCGGAAAATTTCGTTCACGTTCAGTATCTCGGCCCGTGTGCCTTTCTGATAGAATACTGTTATCATGGCCAGTTCCCTTATAACCGTGGGAGACTGTGTAAGGTCAACTACTTTTATTGTATCTATGAGGCGGTTAAGCTGCTTAACCACCTGTTCAATGATCTTATCGTCGCCTGAGGTAACGAGCGTCATTCTTGAGATCTCAGGTATTTCAGTCTCGCCGATTGAAATACTCTGGATATTAAAACCCTTTCCGCTGAACATGGTGGCAACCCTGTTAAAAGCGCCGTAGCGGTTTTCGAGTAATACAGAAATTATGTGTTTCATATTTATTTACTTGGTTGATTTAGGATTCAGTCGTTTAACGAGCATCTTTTCGTAACTTGCTCCCGGGGGAACCATCGGGAATACCATGTCCTCGCGCACCACCTTGAACTCTATGAGCACGGGACCGTCATTTACCTCAAAGGCCCTGTCAAGTATCTTATCCACCTCTTTAGGTGAATCTGTTGAAAACGCCTTAAGTCCGAACGCCTCGGCCACCTTCATAAAGTCGGGGTTGCTTTCGGCAAGGTCGGTAAAGCTGTACTTCTCGAAATGGAAGAGTTCCTGCCACTGGCGCACCATTCCGAGGAAGCTGTTATTGATAATAACAAACTTGATCGGGAGCCTGTATGCGGCAGCCGTTATGAGCTCCTGTATATTCATCTGGAAGCCGCCGTCGCCGCTGATTGAGATGACCGGGCGGTCCTTAACTGCAAAGGAGGCGCCGATGGCCGCAGGAACAGAGAATCCCATGGTGCCAAGTCCGCCGCTTGTAAGAAGCGATCTTGGGTTTGTAAACTTAT
The DNA here is from genome assembly GCA_036261625.1 of Ignavibacteriales bacterium. GTDB lineage: Bacteria > Bacteroidota > Ignavibacteria > Ignavibacteriales > SURF-24 > JAAXKN01. Next base: position 33,802 of record DATAKL010000030.1, read on the forward strand.
AGTACTGAGCTGTCCACATCTGGTGCTGACCAACGTCGGTTACAACTACAGCCTGCCCCTTTGTCTTTTCGGATAATTTTTCAATTACATATTCCGTTCTTAACTGTCCGTCGTTGTCCTCATATACAAGCGGGCATTCATCTCTCCATTGGTTAATTTCGCTCCACCATTCGGGAAAGCTTAAGGGTTCAGAAAGTTCGGCGGCCAGTTCAGCCATTACGTGCTTTACGTCGCCTACGATCGGGAGATCCACAACAACGTTTTTATCTATTGCAGTGGGGTCTATGTCGACGTGTATCTTGAAAGCCTTGGAGGCAAAGTTCTGCGTGTCGCCGGCAACGCGGTCGTCAAAGCGTGCCCCTAAGGCAATAAGAAGATCGCAGTTATTGACAGCCTGGTTTGCACAGTAGGTGCCGTGCATGCCGAGCATACCGAGTGACTGATTGCTCATGCCGTCGAAGGCGCCAAGGCCCTGCAGGGTCATTGTTACGGGGAGGTTATTTTCCGCAGCAAGTACCCTCAGTTCATTTGCGCCGTCACTCATTATAACGCCGCCTCCAACGTAAAGCACCGGGCGCTTTGCCTTCTTTAACATCTCGGCTGCTTTTTTGATCTGATACTGATGCCCGTAGAAGAACGGCCTGTAGCCTTTTAATTCAACGTTTTCAGGATATTCGAATTCGCACTCTGAGTTAATGACATCCTTCGGAAGGTCCACCAGTACGGGTCCAGGTCTTCCTGTAGAAGCGATATAGAAAGCCTTCTTTATTGTTGCAGCCAGTTCCTTAACGTCGCGCACGAGAAAGTTATGCTTTGTAATAGGGCGCGTAATGCCTACAATGTCCGCCTCCTGGAAGGCATCGTTGCCGATAAGGTGCGAGGCAACCTGCCCTGTAAAAACAACCAGAGGCACAGAATCCATGTATGCATCGGCTATACCTGTAACCGTGTTCGTTGCGCCGGGGCCTGAAGTAACCAGTACCACGCCCGGCTTCCCGGTAGCCTTTGCGTAACCTTCAGCCATATGGGCGGCACCCTGCTCGTGGCGTACCAGTATGTGCTTAAGGAAATCCACGTCGTGGAGTCTTTCATAAAGCTTCAGGACTGCACCTCCCGGATATCCGAAAATGTACTCAACTTTCTCATGCCGGAGGCATTCAAAAAATATGTCTGCCCCTCTCATCATACCGCTATTTTCTTTCATATTACTGCACCTTCTCTTTCTTTCTGGTTTCAGGGATTCTTAAGACCGCGCCCGTATTGGCCGAGGTGACCATGCGTGAATAGCGGGCGAGATACCCCGTTTTAATTTTAAGTTCAAATTCCGGCAGAGCCTCAATGCGGGCTTCCATTTCCTCATCCGAAAGCTCCACTTCCAGGGTTTTGCCCGGGATATCGATTTTTATAATGTCGCCGTCCTGAAGAGCTGCAACGGGACCCCCGTCTGCGGCCTCAGGTGAAACGTGCCCTATGCAGGCGCCTCTTGTGCCTCCGGAGAATCTTCCATCGGTAATTAAGGCAACGCTGTCGCCAAGGCCCATTCCGACAATTGCGCTTGTAGGAGAAAGCATCTCGGGCATTCCGGGTCCCCCTCTGGGGCCCTCATATCTTATTACAACCACGTCGCCTGCCTTGATCTTTCCGTCCATTATGGCATTTACCGCTTCATCCTGGCTGTTAAAAACTCTTGCGGGACCCGTATGCTTAAGCATCTTTTCATCCACGGCTGCGGTTTTGACAACTGAACCCATAGGAGCCAGGTTGCCGAAAAGAATTGCCAGGCCTCCGGTTTGGCTGTAGGGATCCTCAACGGGATGTATAACCTTCGGGTTCTTAACTTTTGCCGAAGCTATATTTTCACCCAGAGTTTTTCCTGTAACTGTAGGCCTATCAAGATCCAATACGCCGGGAAGCTTTGAGAGCTCATTTAATACTGCCGGAATGCCGCCTGCCATATCAACATCTTCCATATGCACAAGACTTGTAGCAGGGCTTACCTTGCATATATATGGGACTTTGCGTGAAAGCTCATTTAACTCATTTAAGTCGAAGGCCAGACCGGCCTCGCTTGCAACGGCAAGCGTGTGCAGAACCGTGTTTGTGCTTCCGCCCATTGCCATATCTAAAGCAAATGCGTTAAGCATTGAGGAGCGTGTAATAAGGTCGCGAGGTTTTAAGTCTTTTTCTACGAGTTCGATTATTTTCTTACCGGCTTCCTTAGCCAGATCTTTTCTTTTGGGGTCTGTTGCAAGTACGGTTCCGTTTCCGGGAAGTGCCAATCCTAAGGCTTCAAGCAGGCAGTTCATTGAGTTTGCCGTAAACATGCCCGCGCAGGATCCGCAGGAAGGGCAGCTGAAGTCTTCAAGTTCTTTAAGCCTTTGGGATGTTATCTGTCCCGACTTATACTGCCCCACTCCCTCGAAGACGGATATGAGGTCAGTCCGTTCACCGGTAGAGGGCATTTGTCCTGCCTTCATAGGGCCGCCTGAGACAAATATGGTCGGTATATTTATGCGGACCGAGGCCATCATCATTCCGGGCACTATCTTGTCGCAGTTTGAGATGCATACCATGCCGTCGAAGCGGTGGGCTTCTATAACGGTTTCAACCGAGTCGGCTATGAGCTCGCGGCTGGGCAGTGAGTATCGCATTCCTATATGCCCCATTGCGATGCCGTCATCGACGCCTATGGTATTAAATTCAAAAGGTACTCCTCCGGCTTCAATTACGGCCTCTTTGACTATTTTGGCAAAAGCCTGAAGGTGCACGTGACCGGGAATTACGTCCACGTATGAATTACAGATTCCGATGAAGGGCTTCTTAAAGTCCTCGTCGCTTTTGATAACTCCCGTTGCTCTTAAGAGGCTGCGGTGGGGAGCCTTATCGAAACCTTTTTTTATTAAATCAGATCTCACGTTTTCCTCTGAAAAATTCCTCTTCAGAAAGACGTACCTTTTGGGTTCAGGTCAACCCCTGATCTGATCTTTAATTTCTGTTTGTGTTAATTTGATTTTTGATTAGGGATTGACGAGTATTTTTAGCTTAGAATGCTAATAATAATACCGAGCACTACAATAATAATGCTAATCCCAAGGAGGCGAATTTCTAAAGAAATGTTATTGGTTGAAGTAACAGGCAAGACATAACCCCAACTTCCGTCGAATGCGGCAGCTTTTTCTCTTGTAATATTTCTTGTTATGTCTTTCATAAAGATTTAATTATTGGTTACAATATAGGCCCTCAAGTCCCGTTTGTCAAGTAAATTCCTGAATTTTTTGCAATAAAGTTCAACTTAGCGCATATTTTATTCATTTCGGGGGCATAATTTTTAAAAATTTCTAATAATATTCACCCCGCCAGCCCGTGCAGGTATGGCTAAAAGGCTTCCGGACTAAAGTTTAGCTTGTTTTCCATGAATAATTTCGGTATTCTTGTAAACGGTTTACTTTTCCGTTCTTACTTTAAGAGTAATATGATTTTATTTCCTCTACCAGGTTGTAATTAAATCCAGTCTTTTTGTCTGTACAATTAGCTTAAAGTTCAATTGTATATATCACCTTGCGTAATAACGGCTGCCGCCAGGCCAGTATGTCATAACTGTGTGACTGCTGAAGTGGGATCCTTTTTCTAATATTTCCATATCCTGCATGAGTAATGAAACCCTTAAACCGGGCTACCCGGACAGGGATCGATATGTGCTGAAAAGTAGCCGCAAATACATTATATTTTACAAAAACGGGATTTTAATGAACAAAAAGTTTGAAGAATTAAACTTATCAAAGGAAATTCAAAAAGCAATTACAGACCTTGGATACGAAGAAGCTACTCCCATTCAGTCGGAAGCTATACCAGCACTCCTTGCCGGGCATGACATTATCGGACAGGCACAGACCGGAACTGGAAAAACCGCCGCATTCGGTATACCTGTCCTCGAGATGCTCGACCCCCATAACAGGAATATTCAGGCGCTCATTCTCTGCCCTACAAGAGAACTCGCCCTGCAGGTTTCTGAAGAAATAAGCAAAATCGCAAAATATAAAAAAGGATTCTCTTTCCTTCCGGTCTACGGGGGACAGTCAATTGAAAGACAGCTTAACGCACTTTCAAGAGGCGTGCAGGTCGTAATCGGTACCCCAGGAAGGGTTATGGACCATATGGAGCGCGGCTCCATCAGACTTAGCGACGTTAAGATGGTTGTCCTCGATGAGGCGGATGAAATGCTCGATATGGGCTTCAGGGACGATATTGAACTGATATTAAAGCATACACCTGAGGAAAGACAGACTGTTCTCGTCTCAGCCACAATGCCTAAACCGATAAAAGAACTGGCAAAAAAATATCAGAAGGACCCCGTCAATATAAAAGTCGTCCACGAGGTAATGACCGTTCCAAGCATTGAACAGATTTACTTCGAGGTCCGCGAGAAAAATAAGCTCGAAGCCCTCACACGCGCAGTTGACCTTTATAACATCAAGCTTGCTCTCGTCTTCTGCAATACAAAACGAGGCGTCGATGAACTTACCGAACACCTCCAGGCACGCGGATACGCTGCCGACGCTCTTCACGGCGATATGAAACAGGCTACACGCGAAAAGGTTATGGGCAAGTTCAGAAAAGGTGTTATCGAAATCTTAATTGCCACCGACGTTGCAGCACGCGGACTCGATGTGGAAAACGTGGAAGCTGTATTTAATTACGACATGCCGCAGGATGAGGAATACTATGTGCACCGCATCGGAAGAACAGGGCGTGCCGGAAAATCAGGCCGTGCGTTTACTTTCGTTACAGGACGCGACCTCTACCGCCTGAAGGATATTCAGAAATACACAAAAACTAAAATGAAGCTCATGGACGTTCCTACCTTCGACGACGTGCGCGAGGTTAAGGCGGGAATATTCCTGGACCAGATAAGAAACACGATTAAAGAAGGCGGACTTAAAAAATACGCCCGCTTTGTTGAGAAACTTATCGACGAGGAGTTCAATTCGCTTGATATAGCTTCAGCAATGATGAAAATGAATTTCCAGAGCGAAATGGAAACCCCCGACTACGTGCCCGAAAAAAGAGAATCTTTCTCCTCACGCGATGACTTCCAGAGAGAAGGCCGCAGAAGGGATGACCGCAGGGAATCCAAAGGCCGCAGGGATGATAAAAATAAGAAAGAAGACCGTAAGAAAGATAAGCGCAATAAGCTCGATGAGTTCTGGGGTGAGGCTCCCGCAAAGGGAAAATCAAAAAAGGGAAACCTCTCCGGAAGTGAAGGCGCTGTTGCCAGACTCTTCCTTAACGTCGGGAAAAAGGACAAGGTCAAGCCGGGCGATATCGTTGGCGCAATAGCCGGAGAAACCGGATTTCCGGGCAAGATCATAGGCGAAATCGATATGTTCGACAAGTTCACATTCGTCAACGTCCCTGAAAAATACGCTGAGGATATAATCGAGGTAATGCAGGATAACCAGATCCGCGGCAAAAGAATTAATATCGAAGTTGCCAAGGATAAACTGTAACTGTCTTTCCCCTGAATCCTCTACTGGAAGCTGACACCAATACTCTTAAGAGCCAGTTTCCCGGAAAGGATTTTCAGCAGCATTGGTTCAGATTTGGTAATATAAAAATGATCGCCGGGCAGAAGATTCAGCTCAAACGACGAGTTTGTCATCTCTGCCCAGCCTTCTAGCTCCTCGAGGCTTATACCTTCATCAGCCAGCCCCCCGAAAACGGTAATAGGACAGTCGGTTTTCGGAACGGGCTTGTAAATGTATGTTTCACTTACCGAAAAGTCTGCTCTTAATATCGGAAGCATTATCTCCATAAGCTCACTGTTTTTCAGTACCTCTTCCGGCATGCCTTTCATATCCTTCAGCCTTTTAATAAATTCATCCTCCGGCAGCTTATACATTAAAGGCTCTCTTTTGTGCATGTTTGGAGCCGGATGTGCTGAGACAAAAATGTGCTCGGGCTCGGGCAGAAAGTTTCTCCTCAGGGCTACAGTCATTTCAAAAGCTATAAGGGCTCCCATACTGTGACCGAAAAAGTAATATGGCTTATCCAGATACGGCAGAATTGAATCCATCAAATCTTTAATCAGCTCCGGGAGACTGTGGCAAAGTCTTTCCGTATAGCGCCTTCCCCTTCCGGGGAGTTCAAGGGCAACAACATTCACATGCTTCTCCAGTGCTTCCTGCCACCTTCTGAATATATGAGAACTCCCGCCGGCATAAGGAAAACAGATGAGCCTTTTGTCGGCACCGCCGCCTGCGCTATAGTACATACCCGCATCCCCCTTATTTAAATTAAATATTCCATCCCGCGTTTTATGAAATAAAAAAAAAGAATTCTGCCCTAAAAGAAAACCTTAACAAATAAGCGGTTAGGTAAATCGGTAAACGGTTCTTATAAAACAATCTGCGGTGGTACCCAAAAGGTACCATTTTGACTTGCCCTAATAAATAATATATTCTTATTACAACTAAACTCAACTGCAGAGGAATGGATCTATGAAAAATATTACCGTCCTGGGCGCAGGCATGGTCGGAAGCGCAATCGCTAAAGACCTCGCTAAAAAATATAAGGTTACTTCTGCCGACCTCTTTGAAGAAAAACTTTCTCCCCTTAAACGCTTTGGCATTCACACTTTGACTATTGACCTGAACGACCCCGAAGAACTGAAAAAAGCAGTAAGAACGGCCGACCTGGTCATTGGCGCTGTGCCGGGCTTTATGGGCTTCAATACCCTGAAGACTGTTATAACTGAGGGCAAAAATGTCGTCGACATATCATTTTTCGACGAGGACCCTTTCCTGCTCGACTCCCTTGCAAAGGATAATAACGTAACGGCTGTAATTGACTGCGGCGTGGCACCCGGCATGAGTAATATCATCCTCGGTCACTACGCCTCGGAATATCAGGTGGAAAGCTATAAATGCATGGTGGGAGGCCTCCCCATGGAAAGAAAATTCCCCTACCAGTACAAGGCTCCTTTTTCACCGATCGATGTAATAGAGGAATATACACGTCCTGCAAGAATTGTCGAAGGCGGAAAGATTGTTATTAAAGAGGCACTTTCAGATCGGGAATATGTCGATATCCGGGGCATCGGAACACTTGAGGCCTTTAACACCGACGGGCTCCGCACGCTTATTAGAACAATGAGTGTGCCTAATATGCTGGAGAAAACCCTACGGTACCCGGGGCACCTTGAAGCAGTAAAAACTCTTAAGAATACGGGACTTTTCAGCACCGACTTTGTAGACCTGGGCAGCCATAAGATAAGGCCTCTGGACCTTACCACAAAACTCCTTTTCCCCATATGGAAACAGGTGCCCGGTGAAAAAGAGTTTACTGTAATGGAAATATTAATACAGGCCGTAACACCTGAAGGCAATGTCCTTATCACCGCCTCTCTTTATGATGAAGGAGATACTAAGGAAAATATCTCTTCCATGGCGCGAACAACAGGCTACACCTGCGCTGCCGCGGCTGAACTTATACTTCAGGGCGGGATTACCGCAATGGGAATAATTCCGCCTGAAGCACTGGGGAAAGAGGAGAGAATTTATTCGAAAATCCTTCAGTACCTTGAAAACAGAAATGTCCGCTGCCATTTTACCAAAAGCCGGATGACGAAAGACATTGCGCTCTAGCACAGCATATTAAGCTTAATGGTGTATCGGGTAAAATGGCTTGACTATTTTGTAAAAAATAGAGATTCTGTATTGCGCTAGTTAAAGCATTTTATTAAACTGTCTTAGAAACAGAGGGTAAAGCCATGAGGGTACTTATTCATCCCGCCCCGGCTAAAAAGCGCAGCTGCAATTTTCTCTTTCCGGCAAACAGTACTGCTCTATATGCTGATTATAAAATTAAATATATGAGGTGTATATGGTTAACAGCAAGGTAAAAGAGTTCCTGGAAAAGACGGACATCCATTACAAAAACATCAACCATCCGCTGGCCTTTACGGCTCAGGAAACAGCGGCATCCATACACATAAAGGGAAAGGAATTTGCCAAAACTGTCATGATCAGAATCGACGGCCAGCTTGCAATGGCTGTCCTCCCGGCTTCACACAGAATCGATTTTGAAATGCTTAAAAGCATACTCGACGCCGATGAGGTCAGGCTCTGCAGCGAAACAGAATTCAGAAGCAAATTCCCCGAATGTGAGGCAGGTGCCATGCCGCCCTTTGGAACGCTTTACGACATGGATGTCTATATGGCTAAATGCCTCCTTAACAACAAAGAGATTTTCTTTAATGCAGGAAGCCACACAGATGCAATTGAACTGACTATGGATGAATTTAACCGCACAGTAAATCCTATTGTACTCGATTTCACAAAAAAAATTAAAGTCTGAAGAAAGGAATTATTTCGGAAAATAAATTCTACTGTTTTTAAAACGTTCTCTGGCTTCCGGGAATATAATTAAACCAGGTTAAGCCATGAAATTGTTAGTTTTCATATTAATGCTTTTTACTGCCTCTTTAAGTGCCCGGCAGCCTAAGGTCTATGTTATTGCAATTGAGGGGGCAATAACACAGGTAACTGAAGATTACCTCACGCTGGGCATTTCTAAAGCTTCTGAGAATGGTGCCGAATGCCTCCTGGTTAAACTTAATACTCCGGGAGGGCTCCTTTCTTCCACACGCGACATGGTCTCGGAAATCCTCCGGTCGCCTGTCCCCGTAGTAATTTATGTGGCTCCCGAAGGAGCACAGGCAGCCTCGGCAGGAGTTTTTATAACCCTCTCGGCTCACATTGCCGCCATGACGCCTGGTACCAATATCGGGGCTGCGCACCCGGTTACACTGCAGGGGCAGGCAGACTCCGTGATGCTAGCAAAAGCCACAAACGATGCCGCTGCATTCATCCGCTCGATCAGCGGGAAAAGAAACCGCAACGTCGAGTGGGCTGAAAATGCAGTCCGCAAAAGCCTTTCAATTACCGAAACCGAAGCCCTCAAAATTAAAGTAATAGACCTTATTGCAAAGAATACGAGGGACCTGATGCAGAAGATAAACGGCATGAAAGTAGAAACCTCCGCAGGAGAAAAAATACTTAAGACAAATGATGCGAAACTTGTCAATATTGAAATGACATTCCAACAGAAGATGCTCAAGGTCTTAAGCGATCCGAACATTGCCTATATACTCCTTATTCTGGGCATGTACGGAATTATGTTCGAGCTCTACAACCCGGGCTCAATATTCCCCGGAGTAGTCGGCGCCATCAGTCTCATACTTGCTTTCTACGCCATGCATACGCTTCCGATTAACTACGCAGGCATTGGCCTTATTATCCTTTCAGTTGTCTTATTCATACTTGAAATTAAGATCGTAAGCCACGGACTTCTGACAATTGGAGGAGCGGTCACGCTCTTCCTGGGATCTATGATGCTTTTCCAGACAAGCTCTTTTCTGGAGGTTTTAATGCTTTCAAAAGAAATTGTAATTGCAATTGTACTTATGACTGTAGTCTTCTTCCTTTTTGTAATAGGCATGGGCATCAGGGCCCAGAAGCTAAAAGCCTCTACCGGTGTCCAGGGGATAATCGGAGAGTCGGGAGTTGCAATTTCAGAGCTTTCCCCCATGGGGGAAATCCACGTGCACGGCGAGATCTGGTCGGCTGAAAGCCTGGACGGCGGAATAAAGAAAGGTGAGTTGGTTGTGGTAGAGAAAGTTGACGGCATGAACCTGAAAGTAAGAAAGCAGAATCACGGCATATAAATTCATGAAATAGAATTAACAATAATGGGAGGTTTTATGGAAACCGTATCGGCGTTACTGATGGTACTGGTTTTCTTTGCGCTCATTGTTCTTTTCAGCGCAATCAGAATATTGCGCGAGTATGAACGCGCGGTTGTTTTCCGCCTTGGGCGGCTTATTGGAAGTAAGGGACCGGGACTCGTGCTATTGATTCCAATAGTTGACCGCATGGTAAGGGTGAGTCTTAGGACGGTTGTCTTTGACGTTCCGGAACAGGACATAATTACAAAGGACAACGTTTCGCTCAAAGTAAATGCTGTTGTTTACTTCCGCGTCTTTCATCCCGAAAAGGCTATAGTGGAGGTGGAGAATTACTATCAGGCGACCAGTCAGCTTTCGCAGACTACATTAAGGTGCATTCTGGGGCAGTCGCTCTTAGATGAGCTTTTAGCCGAAAGGGAGAAGATCAATATTGACCTGCAGAAAGTAATTGACGCTCAGGCATCCCCCTGGGGAATAAAGGTTTCGAACGTTGAAGTAAAGCATGTCGATCTGCCGATTGAAATGAAGCGTGCCATGGCAAAGCAGGCCGAGGCAGAGCGTGAAAGGCGTGCTAAGATAATCCATGCCGACGGTGAATTCCAGGCAAGCCAGAAACTTTATGAAGCGGCCACAGTAATCGGCAGCAACCCCGTTGCAGTGCAGTTAAGATTTCTTCAGACCCTGACAGAAATTGCAACCGAAAAGAATTCGACAACAATATTCCCCGTACCGATTGATCTTTTGAGTCCCTTTCTGCACAACCATTCAAAACACGAGCATGAGGTGATGTAAAAGAAACGGTACACGGTTTATATTTTACAGGCACCCTTCAAATGCCGCGGTCAGCGGCATAGTGCTGATAGCCCCGGGTGACAAACCCCAGAGGGGTGCCGGAACCCGGGGTTATGGATCCCCCAATTTCCCGGAGCCGCGGCAGCCTGCCCGTCTCTGACGTGGCCGCGACATATTCCGATTGATTCCATAGCGGATGTATTTTTATAAATTTAATTCATCATTTGTGGTGAATTGGGATTTTCCAAATTAATCCACACCTTATGAAACATGGCGCGGCTGACCGCGGCGCTCTGGGGATTTTGGGGATATTCAATTCCCGGGGTTCAGTCGCCCCAAGGGGCTCCATCACCCTGGGCTATCAACATGAGGCCGCTGACCGCGGCCTGAAAATCATATAGGATTTATAAATCATGCCTGTATTGCACTGCCTGATTCAATTGTTTATTTCAATTCCTTCAGCCACTCTTCGGCAAACGTGCGGGCGGCTTCGGTGGTCTTTTTGCCTGATCTGAAACAAAGTTTCCATATATCGGGCTTGTTTTCATATTCGGAATTTACAAAACGCTTCTTTCCCAATTTATCCACACTCAGCTCTGCATTGAAATCCACATCCGATGAAACCTTCAGGAATTCCTCCAGCCACCTTTTTATCATCATATCCGGCTCTTTGGGATATTCTTTTTCCCACTGCTGAAGCTTTTCTTTGTAATCCTGCATTTCAGCCTCATAGCCCTGCTTCATGTACTGATCCATCTCGGAATTATCGGATGCGTCACCAGACTTATCCAGTTCAGCCATATCAGCCTTTAATCCTTCTATTGCTTTCTCAAATTCAGCTTTCTCCGAGGCAGGAATATTTGACTTTGATTTTTCCATCTCAGCAATGGTTTTCTTCAACTCCTCCTTCTGCTTGCGCTTGATCTCGTCCATCGATTCCGGCGGCTGCGGGGGATTCGGTTTGCTGCTTTCACGGTGCTCCAGATAGCGGCGCTTGAAGTCGTCCGACTTGGTATAAATCTTTGCAAATTCTCCCACTGCCTTAACTATCAGCGGGCGCTCATCCATGGAGGTATTTTTCAGCTCGCCCGGCATCGGGTAACCGAAATAGCAGCCCGAACAGTCGTTCCATACATACTCTTTGGCGTCTTCACCTGTCAATTGAAGTTTCTGCAGTATTGAATCGATCGTGTAATTCACAGCCATGAAAGCCATGAAGGAAACCGAAAGAAATAAAAGAGGAAGTAAAAAGTATTTTTTCTTCATGAAGAGCTCCCGGTATTTTGTTCACGGGAAATATAGGAGTAGTAGAAATTAAAAGCAAGAAACAGCTGCCGGAATGCCCGGGGAGAGCTGTTTTTAGGGTTACTCCATCAGATAGCCGCCGATTCGCCCAAACTTCCTTTCATTTCTAATTGCCTCACTCTCCCCGTAAGGGTGCCCGCCGAAGCCGTGGCGCATCATTGCAATTGCACGCGCCCAGTTATCCTGGCTGTCGCGCGAGGCAAAGAGCCTCATAACCGACTGGCTTATTACAGGAACTGATACTTCCATATGCAGAGCGTCTTCTATGAGCCAGTTAACCTCCCCTGTATCTTCTATGTAAGGGGGTACCGATTCCATGCCGTTTTTATCTTTATAGGTCTCCTCCATCAGTTCAACAAGCCACGACCTGATTACGGATCCGTGATTCCAGACGTGAAGAATTTCCTCTATATTGAGTTTCACCCTGAAGCGTTCCAGCATGTCCATGCCCTCTCCTATTGCCTCAAGCATCCCGAACTCAATACCGTTATGCACAAGCTTTACAAAGTGCCCCGACCCCGAGGGGCCTGCGTGCACAAAACCTTCAGGAACGGCAAGGTCCTTTAGAATGGGGGCTACTATATTAACCGGCTCGGTCTCGCCGCCAACCATAAAGCAGGCACCGTTCCTGGCGCCTGAAATGCCGCCGCTCGTGCCGCAGTCTATAAAATAAAGCCCTTTCTGCTTCAGCCTTATGGCTCTTCTGATTGAATCCCCCCAGTAGGAATTGCCCCCGTCAATAATAATATCCCCTTTCTCCATAACGTCTGTCAGTTCATTTATAACCACATCTACCACTTTTCCTGCCGGAACGTAAATGAATACCACGCGCGGGCGTTCCAGGTCCGCAATCAACTCTTTTGCATCCCTGGCCCTCTTAATAGCCGATTCCCGCAGCTCAGGCGACAGGTCCGATTTATCCATGCCGGCAACCTTGTAGCCTTTTTCCATTGCCTGGAGCGCCAGGTTGCCCCCCATCTTTCCAAGTCCAATTATTCCGAATGTTCTTTTTTTATCTTCCATCTGATTTCTCCGATATGTTAAACTTTCTTCTGGACTTTTCTGAAGCGGAACTGTTTTCCAATGCTTCGATCCTATCATGTTTGTTTTATATGAATTCACTTCATAGAACAAAGAAAAAACACCGCCTAATAAAATCAAGGCATTTTGGTTTTTGGAACAGACATTGCTTAAACCCCGGGGCAATAAAATTTCCATCAATTGAATTAGGGCTGATAATTTTGTAATAATCACTAGGTGTAGTTTTATGGAATCTTAATTTTTTGATAAAATTTAAGGGGCAGAAATGAAGAAACGCTCAGAAATAAAAGATCAGCCGGATGTAAAAGATAAAAGAGAAACCGGGGAAAACAGAAGAACTGACGACCTCTTTACCAAAAGAACGGAGCTGGTGCAGAACTTTAAGGCGGTGCGGTTTTTCTCCTGTACACTCTGCAATCCTCTTAAAACAGAGGATTACGTCATTCAGTCGATGCCTGATGCAAGTCCCGCCAAGTGGCATCTTGCACATACGAGCTGGTTTTTTGAAAATTTCGTGTTAAAGAAGTTTATAAATAACTATAGTTTCTACAATCCCGTATTCAATTATCTTTTCAACAGCTATTACGTTCAGGCCGGAAATTTCTTCACCCGTTCAATGCGGGGGCTCGTTTCGCGCCCCACGGTAAGTGATGTGTGCGACTATAGAAAGCATATTGATGATAATGTGCTTGAGTTCCTGGATAAAGCTTCCGACAAGGAAGTTGACGAGGCCGCCCCCTTAATTGAACTCGGGCTTAATCACGAGCAGCAGCATCAGGAGCTCATCCTGACAGACATTAAGCACATGTTTTCCCTCAATCCGCTTTACCCCATTTACTGCAATGTCAAAGAGTCCCCGGTTGTACACACGCCTCCAATCGAATGGCTGAGCTTTGATGAAGGCATTACACGCATTGGTTATGATGGCAAGGGGTTTTCCTTCGACAATGAGAGGCCCGTTCACAATGTTTATCTAGAGCCGTATAAACTGGCCTCACGCCTGGTAACAAACGGCGATTATCTGGATTTTATAGAAGCCGGCGGATACAGCCATCCTGAACTCTGGCTTTCCGACGGATGGGCCATTGCAGAACAGGAGCAATGGCAGGCGCCTTTGTACTGGCAGAAAAGAGACGGCGAATGGCTTAATTTTACTCTTGGCGGCCTCATGAAGCTTAACCCTTCAGAGCCCGTCTGCCATGTAAGCTTCTATGAGGCAGATGCTTATGCCCGCTGGGCAGGATTCCGCCTGCCAAAAGAGGAGGAATGGGAAGCTGCAGCTTCCGACCACCCGATAGACGGCAATTTTGTTGAAAACGGCATTTTCCACCCTGCTCCCGTTATGCATAATATTGCCTCTCCGGTGCTGCATCAGATGTACGGCGATGTCTGGGAATGGACCTCTAGCCCTTATACGCCTTATCCCGGCTTTAAGCCTCTTCAGGGGACCTTAGGCGAATATAACGGCAAATTCATGGCTAACCAGATGGTTTTACGCGGAGGCTCCTGCGCAACAAGCCTCTGGCATATTAGAAGAACATACAGAAACTTTTTCCATCCCGAAAAAAGGTGGCAGTTTACAGGAATCCGCCTAGCAAAGGATGTGCCTGCAATCTGAAGTTACTAAAGACGCCCTCTTAATTCCGGGCGGCGCCACATGGTTTTGCCTGTGGTCACGACCTGATATTCAGGCTTAACTCTATATTTCCATTACCAACAACCGGAGGGAAACTATATGTTACAAAACAATCCCGTAAAAGAATCCGGTCTGCAGGAAGAAATTCTTGAAGGCCTGCTTGCAGAAACAAGAAAACTGCCCAGCAAACTGTTCTATGATGAAAGGGGCTCCAAACTCTTCGACCTTATCTGCATGCTCGACGAATATTATCTTACCCGGACTGAGCTCCGTGTCATGGAAGAGAACATCCAGGAAATTGCTGGCTTTATTGAAGGGCCCGAGACCGCTTTAATTGAGCTTGGAAGCGGAAGCAGCTTTAAGACCCGGCTTTTATTCGACAACGTTAAGGAGTTTCCGCTTTATATTCCTGTGGATATTTCCGAAGAGCATCTCAGGAAGACCGCCCAAAAGCTCCGGAAGGATTATCCCACTCTCGAGGTAATTCCCTCGGCAGCCGATTATACTAAAGACCTTGAGGCTCCCTTTGAAAATGTTCCGAAAGATTTTAAAAAAGTGCTCTACTACCCGGGTTCCACTATCGGAAATTTCACACAGAAGGAACTGCTCATGTTCTTAAAAAATGCCTCACGCCTTTTGGGCCACTGCGGCGGATTCCTCGTTGGACTTGACCTCAAAAAGGACCCATCCATTCTGGAAAAGGCTTATAACGACAGGGAAAATATTACAGCAGCCTTTAACCTCAATATTCTCGAAAGACTCAACCGGGACTTCGGAGCGGACTTTAACGTTTCTAATTTCAGTCATAAGGCTGTTTATAACCAGAATAAAGGAAGAATTGAGATGTATCTCATAAGCCGTATGGTTCAGACAGCACACATTTTCGGCCGCAAAATATTTTTTGCAAAAGGAGATAAAATACTCACTGAATATTCATACAAGTACGACACAGATGAATTTGAAAGGCTCACACAGGAGTACTTCAGAAAGGGCAGCATTTGGACAGACGAGAACCAATATTTCAGCATCATGTATATGACTGCAAAGTAAAATAGTCCTTTTCAGCTTTTTTTTTGCGACTTCAGGCGGAATTTGTTACTTTATAAATCAATAATTTTTCCGGAGAAAGTGCTTGTAA
The DNA here is from genome assembly GCA_036261625.1 of Ignavibacteriales bacterium. Lineage (GTDB taxonomy): Bacteria > Bacteroidota > Ignavibacteria > Ignavibacteriales > SURF-24 > JAAXKN01. Next base: position 49,459 of record DATAKL010000030.1, read on the forward strand.
TGCTGAGTGAATTTAAACTTCTGGTATTCCATAAAGTTGCAACCGAAGGGAGTTTCTCCAGGGCCGCAGAAGACCTTTATGTCAGCCAGCCGGCCGTTACCAAGCAGATCAACTCCCTTGAAGATGAACTTGGAATAAAACTCCTTGAAAGAACCAATAAGGGAATAACTCTTACGGCAGCAGGCAAGCTTTTCCTGGAGCATGCAGGCGTCATACTCGAGCAGTTCAGAAGACTCAAGAACGACATGTCGCTTCTTTCCGTGCAGGTCTCAGGAGAACTTACCATCGGCGCCAGCACCACGATTGCGCAGTATGTACTGCCCCCCGTGCTGGCCCAGTTCCGCCAGGCTAATCCGTCGCTGAAGCTCACACTCCTTAATGATAACAGCGAAACCATCGAAAGCCTCCTCCAGAGGCACGAAATCAATCTTGGAATAATTGAAGGCCTGCCGAATAACAGCGCCCTTCAGTATACCCTTTTCATTAAGGATGAGCTGGTTCTAATTACACATAAGACCAGTATTTATCACCGCCTGGAAGCATGCTCGTTAAATGACCTGAGGAAACAGGACCTTGTCTTAAGAGAAAAAGGCTCCGGAACACTCGAAGTCTTTGAGGATTTCATCCGGCAGTACGGCCTGAGCCTGAATGAAATGAACACTCTCATTCAGCTCGGCAGCACGGAAAGCATAAAGCTTTTTCTTAAGCATGCCGATGCAATTGGCATCGTGTCCATTCAGGCCGTAAAGGAAGAGATCACAAGCGGGGAGTTCAAGGTAATTGAGCTTGAGGAAGGAAGGATTTTCAGAAATTTTTACTTCGTTCATGCAAAAGGAACACCTGAAAAACTGGTAGCGAACTTCATATCGTTTCTTAAAAACAGGTATAACGTCTAGATATAACATTTGGTTATAGCAGATAACTTTTATTCATTAGAACTTAAGCGGGAATTCTGATAATTTGTCATGAACAAATCTGGAATTTTAAGCATGACAAATCCGTTGTACGCAAAGATCATTTTCATAGTACTTATAATACTTTGTATTCTGCCTTTTGTGCCGGCCCCGCTGGCGCTTTTACTCGGAATTGCATTCTCCCTTGTTACAGGCAATCCCTTCCAGGAGAAAACCGGCAAAATGACTCACAAACTCCTGCAGTATTCTGTAATAGGACTCGGTTTCGGGATGAACGCCCTGGCTGCCCTGGATGCCGGGAAAAGAGGCCTCATGTATACCGTGGCAGGAATTGCCTTTACCTTCACATTCGGCTTTATTATCTCGCGCATCCTTAAGGTCGACAGAAAAACTTCTTACCTTATTTCTGCCGGAACTGCCATCTGCGGCGGCAGCGCCATTGCAGCCGTAGCCCCGGTAATAAACGCTAAACACGAGAACACCTCGGTTGCTCTCGGAGTCGTTTTTATTCTTAACAGCATCGCTCTTTTAATATTCCCTGCCATTGGGCACCACTTCCATCTTTCGGAAGGGCAGTTCGGTTTGTGGTCGGCAATTGCAATTCACGATACAAGCTCTGTTGTAGGTGCATCATCACAATACGGCAAGACTGCTCTTGCAACTGCAACAACAATTAAGCTTGCAAGGGCACTGTGGATAATACCCGTGGCGCTCGTGTCGGGACTTGCATTCAGGAGTGACGTTAAGAAGGTTAAGATCCCTTATTTTATAATCGCATTTTTTATTGCCATGATTCTTAACACTTATCTCCCGGTTATTGCACCGGTTTCAAATGTCATTTATCATATAGCAACCAGAGGTCTCGTGGTTACGCTTTTCCTGATCGGGGCAAACCTCTCGCGCACGACATTAAAGGCTGTAGGCGTCAGGCCATTTGTTATGGGCGTAATTCTCTGGCTTGCAGTTTCATCCATTACACTGTTTTTTGTCTGATTGACTCGCCACGGGCTTTAGCTCGTGGTGGATTATATTTCCCCTGAATAGCCACGACCTTCAGGTCGTGGGCCAATGATCTAAAAACTCTCCTGGCTTTAGCCACAGATTTTCCGGAGAGAATCTGGGGCTAAAGCCCAAACGAGAGGGGCCTCCGAACCCACGACCTGAAGGTCGTGGCTATTCAGGTCGTGGCTATTCAGGTCGTGGCAATTCATATCGTGGCTATTCATGGAAAATTGAAACAACTCTGCTTCATTTCACGCTCATTCTTGCAAAAAATAAAATTACATCCTATCTTAAAGGCTCAAAATATTGGGATGTAACAATTGAGCCACAAACACTCTAAACCAGAAGCATGCCTCAACTGCGGCTACGAATTCAAAGATGAAAACAATTACTGCCCCAGCTGCGGACAGCAGAACCACTCTCTTCACGTACCATTTAAACACCTTGTACTTGAATTCCTTGAGGGAACAATCCACCTGGACACAAAAATATTACAGACTTTCAAGTTCCTCCTCTTTAAGCCCGGGTTTTTAACGCGTGAATTCAATACCGGCAAAAGGGCTGCATATGTCCCTCCTGTAAGAATTTATATTTTTGTAAGTTTTGTTTTTTTTCTGCTTGTCGGCCTGATGTCGGGACATAAGAGCAATAAAGAACATAAAAGCGCGAAAGAGGATTCAAAATCACTCGTGCAGATCGGACCTTCGGATAATAGCGAGTCCACACAAAAACAGGTCGATTCCATTTTAGCATCCAAGCAGGTTAAGAATTCAGCAACTAACCATTTTGTATGGTCTTTGGTAAAAAAGAAGTCGGAAGAGGGAGACAAGGAATTTTCACATTCAGCACTTAAAAATATTTCCTACCTTATGTTTTTTCTAATGCCTCTTTTTGCATTTTTTGTATTTCTCTTCAATATAGGCAAAGGTCACTATTACTATGAATTTCTCATTCATTCCATCCATCTGCACAGCTTCCTATTTATACTTTTTCTTATTTTTCTGATTGTAATGACATTTTTCTCATCCGGATGGTTCGTTTTAGCGTTTTTTCTGGTGTCGGTTCTTTACTTTATTTTATCAATGAAGAATGCATTTCCGCAGAAGATATTTTCGGCATTATGGAAGTCATTTACTATCGTCATTATCTATGGCATTATAATTGTTATCGGCCTAATTGGAACTCTTTTTATCAGCTAGGCAAATAGGCCTAAGGCCTCTCTGTTTTCAGCATGCATACGTAAGAGTTAATGGCAGGAAATAGAAGCTTTTAAAAGCAAAAACGCCCGGATGAGGAAAACCTCGCCGGGCGTTTTTTATTGTGTCTTATCTTGCTTAAGCTTAGAAACCGATGCCTAGGTCTATGTACTGAATGTTCTTCAGACGGCCGTAGTCGGCATATGCATAGTTGACCTGCACTCTGAATCCGGGGCTTACCTCGTAGTTAATACCTGCTCCAACTGTGAAGCTCTGCTCGCTGTCTGTAAGGAAGAGCGATTTGTAGCCGCCGCGGACGAAGAAAGTCTCGTCGTATGCAAGTTCGGCACCTGCATTGACGTACTCATTGTTATCGTTCGGGTGCGTAGCATCAACAGCGGTCTTCAGGCGGATATACCTGGTTTTAATGACGTCCATTGAAAGACCGATCTTGAAGTTAAGCGGTATATCGTAGCTCTGCATCTCATACTTTGCGGGTATGTTGTTCGGGCCTGAGTTACCGTCTGTGTTAGGATCGGTATTGAACTGAATGTCGCGTCCGTCGAGCTGCATCTTTGAACCGAAGTTGGAGATGCTGGCGCCGATGACGAGGTCATTAAAAGGAGTAACATAATAAGTACCGATATCAAGAGCAAAGCCGCTGGCGCTTGAGTTCCAGATGCTTTCCTTGATATATTTTGCCTGGAAGCCGATTGAAAAGCGGTCGGTAAGCTTTCTTGCAAAGCCTAAGCCCAGCTCCAGAGAGCCTGCGTCCCAGTACCTTCCATCACCTTCAGGATTTTCAAAAGTTCTGACTTTCTCCTCGGGTACTCCGAGTGAGGTCAGTGTGATGAACATTGTTCCCATTTCAGGCAGGTTGATCGATCCTGCCGCATAATCATAACTTACATCTGCCAGCCACTGCGTATGGTTGAATGCAACCTGGCCCGATCCCTCGGAATTTGCAATTCCGGCAGGATTCCAGTAAGTAGAATATATATCATTACTGACAGCCGTATAGGCTCCGCCCATACCGATAGCCCTGGCGCCGGCTCCTATCTTGAGGAACTGTGCCGCCGTGGTGCCGACCTTGGTAATATCCCTGAAGATCTGGGCATTTACCTGGCCGAAGCTGAAGGCTGCAAGTAAAATCATTAAGTAAAGTGATTTTCTCATGCTTAATTTCTCCAAAATTCTCTTGTCATTTAGTATCTTCGAATTTCTGTCCCGGGCGGAAGGTTTTTACTCCTCCGCCTTAAGACAGACTGAATTTATACTGTTATTTAATAACAGCAATTTTTACCGTGTATTATTTAATAACAGCGAATTTACCTATCTTTTCACCAACGCCGGGGATATCGACATGGAAGAGGTATACGCCGTAGGCAATCCTCATACCTTCCTTGCTCAAAAGATCCCAGCCCGCGGTGCTGGTCATATCATCTTTTTCTATTGTATCCACCAGTTCACCTGTTAACGTATATATTCTAATTGTACATTTTGGAGGTAAATTCCTGAACTGAAGCTCCCTTTCGCCGCGCTTGCTGCTCGTACGGCCGGGGTTTTCAGACATGCCATAGGCAACATACGGATTAGGAACAACGTATATGTCATTTATCTTTTCTTTTGCATCTTCAGGAGAATACTCTGCCTTTTTTGTTTCGAAGAGGAATGCATCACCCTTCCTGAAAGGCTTTGTAGTCTTCAGTTGGAAGATGTCTCCGCTCTTAGGCAGGACCACCTGCTTTGCCGTTGTATCGATCTTGAAAGTAAACTGATATGAAGCGCTTACTCCCTTGTCGCCCTGCGGCATGAGAATTACGTACTCGCCCCAGTCCCACTGCTTGTTCTTTTCAGTTGATTTGACTGATTCGTAAATCACATAGTTTGCAGGCTCATTCTTTGTAACGTTCTGAATCCTGAAGGGGACTTTCATGTAAGTGCTCATTACCTTTACGGAATCGGCAACTTTCCATGTACCGTCTGAATTCTTATCGGTACCCAGCCAGGTAAGTTCCCAGTCCTCAGCCAGCTTGACTTTCTTTGTGCCGAGAGCAGGCGGGAATACAACCTCAGGCTTTACAGTAACCTGGTCATCGTTGATGAACTTAGTGTTTGCTTTATCCACATCCAGCGGCTGGTTCTGAACGAAAACTCTTACGCCGTCAAACGACGGGTTCCCGTCCTCAGAATTCATGAGTGTGCTCTTAAAGACAGGATAGTACCTGTAATTTACTGTAAATTTGTTTCCCTTCGGAAGACTGCCCGCACTGGCACCGCCGATCTGGCCTGTCAGGGGGTTTACAATATACTTTGAAGGATCCACCAGGTTGTTTCCTGCATCCAAAACCTGAACACTTTCCTTAACTATATGGCTGTGCTTTAAGAATACAAGGACAGTATCCTTTGAAACAAAATCGTTGCTGACGCCTGTGGAGTCGAGCACGTTGTAGGAAAGTGAATCAGGAAATTCCAGTTTATACTGTTTGTCTTGTACTGCCTGATCCTCCAGAACCTGCATCCTGACAAGACCTGTACTGATGCCTGAAAGGGTTTTCGGCAGTCCGTTTACGCCGGCCTCGGCAGTTCCGAGTCCCGAGGTTACAGCGCCCGGAGTAACCTGAACAGTGTTTACGTCAAACATAAGTTTGCCTGTAAGAGGATCCTGCTGAATCACAGCCTGAGTCTCCGTTGGAGGCAGATCCATATGTCCGATCGCATAATTCATCGATCCTCTGTCGTATGCAACAACGGCATAGTAATAAGTAATGCCGTTAACTGCAGTCGAGTCGACATACTGGTGAACGAGGCCTGTGTTTTCACCCATGTTGTATTTAACGCCGCGTCCTTCGTATTCTTTTTCGGCAAGACCTGAGTAGTTGTCAATAAGATCCCACTGTGCATACTTGCCTGTAAGGCTGTTGAAGAACGGCTGGCCCAGGTACGGGTTTCCGTTGGCATCTGTAATCTTATAGACGTCAGAGAAATTATAGTCGCGGCTTCTGTAGATCTTATAGCCTTCGAAATCCTTTTCGCCGCTTAACGGATCAAGAGATTCCTCACTCTTTGCATCCCAGTAAAGTGTAACCTTATGATCACCGGCAACAGCCTTAACAACCGGTTTTGCCGGCGGCTGTGCAAAGCGGTAATCGGCCTCCAGAATTCTGGTTGAAGTAACTGCATTCAGCAGAAGATCATTAAGGTTTTCACCCATGAGAATTGCCATTGAGAATCTCTGTGTTTCTCCCTTTGCCAGAGCCATGGGACCTGTAGAGAAGCAGAAAATATTGTCTCCGTAGGTTCTGAGCAACGGCTGCTCAGGATCTATTTCAGGTTTTGTAAACCACTGCCACATGAGCTCGTCTTCTTTCGGGGCATTGGCGCCCGTATTGTCGTAAGCTGCGGCGGTAAATCCTGTAAGACCTATCTGATCAGATTCGGATATATCCCTGTAGCCGAAGTTTGGTTCGGAGCCGGCCCATTTGTAGCCGGGGAGGGCCTGATCGGTAAGGGAAGATTTTTCTTCCGGATCCAGAACGCCGTTTCCGTTGAGATCCTGGAACCAGGCCTGCGTAGGCGACCCGTCGCCTTCGCCGAAATCGGGACCTGGATAGTTCTTGGAATCAGGGCCTATGCCGTCGATGCCGACGTCATTTTTTGTAGGATCCCAGTCGCCGTCCTCATCGCCTGACCATCTCGGCTTAGGAGCGCCGAAAACCTTTGTATATTTGGCCACATCGCTTATGCCTGTGGTAAGAGGTTTTGAAACGCCGTCTATGTACTCGCCTTTGCCGTTAAAGGGGCTTTCATCCGTAATACCGTCGTCGTCGTTATCGAAGCCGTCGTTGGCTCTTGAGGGTGACTCGAGGAATTTCCAGCCGAAATAACCGGGAGTTTTACCTCCGACGCCCTTGCCGTCGTTATCCCATGAGAATACCATGCTTCTTGCACGCTGGTCGTAACGGTCGGCCTGCTCGCCAATGGGAGGAATAAATTTCGACATGTCGTCTGTATAGTCGGAGCTGCCGCCCACGTGCGGATCACCGTACATTCCGAAAAAGATCTTGTCGATATTCTTCTCGCTGGCGTTTGTGATCTGATAGACAGAGAAAATAATGTCTTCTGCCATCGGATTGTTGAACTGAAGAATTCTTACTGCTGCATCCAGGCCAAGACCGCCCTTTGTCAGGTCGCTCGGGAAAGGAGCGTATTTGCCCTGGAATTCATAGTTCGTATAGTCGTCCATCGCATAATAAACTTCCTCATCCGGGGCAGTTGACATATCTCCCAGGAATGCGGGCCAGAGATATTTTCCGGCTCCTGCCGAGTACCAGCTCTGCGGCCATGAGTCCGGCTTTCCGTCGCCGTCTTTATCCTCAGCGTTCAGTGAAGCGATGTGTGTCTGATTAGGGTCTGAATAGCCGCCCTTGGGCAGCCAGCCCCATTTTAATTCTTTTTTGGCGTCGTAGTCGCCAAGGGCTGCAAGCACCTCGCCGTCGCTTACAATATGCAGGGGATTTCCATCCACGTCAGTCACCTCGGCGCCTGCCAGAACGCTGAACTCGTAGCCGTAGCCCAGACCGTTCCAGACCAGATCATTTATGTTCGCCATAGCACCAGGCGAGGAGATCGATCCGTAATTGTAAAGAATGGTTGTGATCTTGTTGCCCTTAATTGTGATGTCTTTTATCTCCCTGCGGTCGCCTGCTATCTTATTGAGCCTTGTGCCCGTAATGGGGCCAAAGAGCCTAAGGTAGTCTTCAGAAGTGAGCTTCTTCAGGTTGTAATTACCTAAAGAGTCTTTTTCCTGGGCAAAGCTAAGGCAGGTAAAAGCCAGTACGTATGTTAATATTAAAGTTAAACTTTTTTTCATAATTACTTTTATACCTCTGACAATGCTAATTGAATAATATTGAGAAACCTAATCTGACTTCGCGCGGCATGTTCAGGTTTTCAGCGTTTCTGTAATAGTTGTCGATTTCAGACATAGGTATCATTCCACGATCTCTTTGAATGCGGTTGCGGATGTCATTGAACTGTGAGGCATTCAAAGTCTGTTCAACGTTTGAGAGAGCCCTGCCTGAGGAGGCGTATACATATCTTTCATTCTGAGTATCGAACAGGTTCTCAACCTGCAGGAATATTGAATAGCTCAGGCCTCCCACCCTAAAGTACTTTTCAGCCTTGAAGTCAACGTTCCAGTCCATCGGCTTAGCCGAGGAGTTCTGTGTATAAGTAATCGGTGAAAGCGAAGGCGGAAGCTGCGGCGTATAAGGAGTGCCCGCCTGAATATTATAGATAATACCAATAGAATAGCTTTCAGGATCCGAGAAAGTAACTGTACCGTTGATCAGGTGCGGACGGTCGAAGCTTAAGGGAACAAGGAATGTCTCCGACTGCTTTCCCGAGGCCTCGCTGAAGAAAAGGTCTTCAGAAGGATATGTCCTGTTGCCCTCTGCAATCTGGAATGTGTAATCCAGTGTGGCTGAGAACGAACTTTCAGCCGATCTTCTCTTCAGGAATGAGAGAGTAACGCCCTTGACGTTTGAATAAGCAAGGTTTGTCAGAATGTTGTACTGTCTTGCATTTTCAGTATAAACGGTCTGCGTAAAGATATAATCGCGCACGTCTTTGTAGTAGCCCGTAAGGTCGAACTTAAGATCGTCAGTCAGCTGCTGCTGGAGTCCGAGTTCATACTGAACCGACTTCTGCGGCTTTACGTTCGGATTGCCGAAAGTTGGAATGGAAGCCACATTCTGAACGTAGAGATTGTTGTTCAGATAGAGTTCTGAAAGTGAACCGATCTGATAGAAGTGTCCGTATGAGAACCTGATGATACCCTTGTCTGTAATAGGATAAGAAACGCTGAAGCGCGGGGATACCATGTGCTTGCCCTTTACAGGCTCGAGCCCTGCGGTCATATAGCCTGCAAGCGAATCGGTCAGGTTTTTTGAAATATCCGGGTTATACATCGTCTGGGGATCGAAGTATTCATACCTCAAGCCGACGTTAAGAATGAGCGACTTGTCGAGCTCGATCTTATCCTGCACGTAAGCAGCAATCTGATACGGCTTCTTTTCATAAGTGCTTGCGCTGCGGATTGTATCTCTTACAATTGAAAGATTCGGATCGTAAAGCATGTCGCTTATGTTAAGAGATGTTCTGGTCGGAACTCCGTTAATCGTCTGAAGTTTGAAGAAGTTAACCGAATAACCTATTCTTTCAACGTCATGTTTCCTCAGCTCGAATCCGGCCTTTACCTCATGGACTCCGAACATCTGAGAGACGAGGTCGCCCTTAAGACTCATGGTTTTGGTATGTCTTTCAGATATACTGTTATCTGTTCCGCCGGTCAAGAATGCCGTACCGCTCAGAGCCCTGCTGTAGAGACCCGGCATGTAGCGCGGATCGTTCCAGTTCTTATAAAGGTAATACTCGCCCTGGTTATATGAGTAGGAACCCTTCAGTGTATAGAAAGTATTCTTGCTGACGGTATGAGTAAGGTCAACTGAATGTATATAACCGTTGCTGTAGTTCCAGCCAAGCCCGTCGGGATCGTATTTGTAGCTTCTGCTGTAGCCTTTCGACTGAGCCTTATTATAAACCAGTTCATACTTTAACTTCAGAAGAGAGCCGAAGCGGTGGCTGATGTTTCCCTGGAAGTTCCAGCTCCTGGAAGGATCCATCGGAACGATTGCGCTGTCACCGGTCGGAAGGCCGTTGCTGCCCTGGCCATAGGGGTTGAAGTAGTAAGCATCCGAGGCATTTCCGTGCCTTGGGTCGGATGCCCTGAAGTTATCGGGTGAAATATAAGAGTCAGTTGTGTTGTATTTTCTTATTCCGTAGAATGAACCCTTAAAGTTTTCGAATATGCCTGAGAAGAAGAAGTTCGTGCCGCCAAGAAGCGGAACAGGTCCGCCCAAAGTGGCCTCAGCCCTGCTTCTGTTCATGGGGTCGATATCATTAATGTTGAAGAACAGGTCTTTTCTATTTGTAAGATAATCTCCGGCATAGCCTCTGACGCTGAAGGAATACTTATCGCTTCCCTCTTTAGTAACGTAGTTTACAACGCCTGAAAGAGCGTTGCCGAATTCGGCGCTGAATGTTCCGGTTGAAACCGACACTTCCTGAACGGCATTTGTAGCAATGCCTACAGACCTGCTGTTTCCGTAAGGATCGTTCATAGATAAGCCGTTTAATGAATAAGCAACTTCATTGCCATAGCCGCCTCTGACGTGAATACTTCCGTCGTCACCTGTAACAACACCGGCCTGTAATTTAATAACATCTGTAATATTGTCTACAGGGAGCACCTGGATGGATTCCGAAGTAATTGCCACTGTAGGGTTCGTAAGGTCCTGTCTGATAAGGGGATTTCTTTCGCCCTGGACGACAACCGCGCCAAGTGTAATTTCGCCTGAATTAAGACCGATTTCGAGCCTGGTTGTAAAGCCCACATTAACTCTGACATCCTTAACGGTTGTTTTCTGGTATCCGATATAGGATGCAGTTACGCTGTAAAGTCCCGGAGGGATATTCAGCACCACAAAGTTTCCATCGGCATCTGTAGCCGCACCGAGCGAGGTACCTTCCAGGATAACGTTAGCAAAACCGACGGCTTCGCCGGTAGCCTTGTCCTGAACTTTACCCATGATCTTGCCGGTGGATTGCGAATACAGGCTGCCTGTTACTGCAAAACTTAGAAAAATCAAAAAAGTAAATAAATTTCTAATTTTCATTAAAGCCTCATGTGAATATTAAGACACTTTATCCCGCATACTAAGCTTAAAAAAATGAAGCCGCGGAAAAGGTTTTCACCTTCCGCGGCCCCCTTAGTTCAAGAGTAATTACTTGAGTAATGTCATCTTTATTGATTGAGAATAGTTTCCAAAAACGAGTCTGGCAATGTAGTTACCGCTTGCGGCATGCTGTCCGCTGCTGGTATTGCCGTTCCACATAACTTCATACTTACCCTTCTTGTAGAGCTGATCGTTAACCAGAGTACAGACCTCCTTGCCAAGCATGTCGTAGATCTTAAGAGAGATCTTCTTGTCCAATGGCAGAGTAAATCTGATGTTTGTAGTCGGGTTGAACGGGTTCGGGAAGTTCTGCTCGAGCTTATAGTCGCCCGGAGAAACTATAGAATAATCGCGCTCTCTAAGACCTGAGGTCTTGCCTGTGTATTCCAGGACACGGACAGTCTTGCGGTAAGGATTGAAGATTTTGTGAGTCTTCGACTTATCCAAAGCCCACTGATGATTGATGTCATCCCAGTCGTAGGTGTTAACTGTAATTGAGTCATAAACGCTCTGTTCTGAAAGGACGATTTCCCTTTTGCCGTTCTGGTTTAAGTCGACATTGTCGGCAAAAATGTAAGATGTGAAGGGAACTTCTGATTTTACGGTATCGATTTTGGACTTATCAACTGAATAAGTAGTATCGCTGCCGTTAACGATCATTGTGTCCCTGCCGTTGTAGATCTCATAAGTGGCAAAAACGCCGCCGCCGGCACCGGTGTAAACGAGGTTTTCGGTATAATTGTTGGCATCGGTCAGGCTTCCTGAACCCTTGTACTGAATTGCGATAAGGTTGAGGCCTGTGCCGCCGCCTGTGTAGAGTTCGTCTTTACCGTCGCCGTTGAGGTCGCCCTTAACTATCGGCCAGAATTCGCCTGCAGTCTTTCCGCCCAGAGCGGTCAGCTGTGACTTGGTGGCAATTGTGCCGATTCTTGAAGACATGCTTGCTGAATCGGGGTTCCAGATATAAACGCCTGTATCGGCCTTTGTAAAGCTCAGAAGAGCAACGTCAAAGTAATCGCTTTTCTTTGAGCTGGTGTATTTTGTACCGACAATTTCGCTTCTTCCGTCGCCGTTTACATCGGCAGCAGTGACACCGAAGTAAGAAACGCCGTCCCAGGGATTATAGCGGCAGTAGATATCGTTTCTCTTGACGTTGTTGGTGTCGGGGTATGTATAAGAGTCCTTTCCGTTAACATCAATTGACCAGAATGCATAGTTATCCCAGTGGTGGTTAACGAGTTCAAGCTTTCCATCGCCGTCGATGTCAGCAGCAACTGTACTGTAATAGGAACCTGTAGACCAGTTGCGGCCGTTATTTGTTGTAGCGGGGTCGCCGCCTTCCATCTTAAGCTGAGCAAAGAAACCAGGGAATTCGTTTTCAACGCTGAGGATGTATACATCTTTTCCAACTGTGTGGCAGATGACTTCGCTCTTGCCGTCGCCGTCAATGTCCTTAACGAGGAGGGTTTCCCTGTTTAATTTGATGTCATACAGAGAACCAACAGCCTTTAATGTAGTGTTGTCGATGTAGAAATCAGGCTCACCTGTCGCGTCATATCCCCAGGTGTTAGCATCCGGATTCCATTCATAGAAAACGATTCTTGAATCGCCGCCGCGCTCGAAGATGATTTCAGGATTTCCATCTCCGTCGCAGTCGCCAACCTGAGGGTATCTCGGTGTCGAGCCGCTGCTCTTGCCGGCAAGTACCGGTGAAGACCAGATCACTTCAAGAGTGGAGTCGTTAACCGGAGCAAGAACGTTAACTCTTCCGCCGTTGGAATAGTCGGTTGCAATGATTTCCTGCTTCCCGTCCTTGTTTGGATCTGCAACAATAACTCTTCTTACACCCAGATCCTTGTAGTAGGGGAGAGTCTTCAGAACTGAATCGGGGGTATTCTGAGGTTGTGCTGCATTAAAAGTGGCCATGGACTTCATAGTAATGGGTTCCTGTGCCATTACTGCGCCGCCCAGCATTAAAGTAACCAGTAGAAACGAGTAGATTTTTTTCATAACTGTTCCTTTTGTTTTGGGTTAATAAAACTGACAGCCTCCGGCCTCTACTGCCGGAACTGCCTTTTCGAACCAGGTCCATCTGATCTATAAATTGGAGCACTCCTGTATCCCCTTGGGGACTTTCGGCTTACTCCCTAAAAAAACTAGTTAAAGTTTTGTTCTCAGACATCAATCATTAACCTAAAACACAAACAAACAGCATCACAAAAACATCATTTGAAAACGTATAAACATAAAATCAAAGCATAGACACACAAAGCGTGATCATGCAGAAAACAAAAAGAGTTCTCTTGAAAAATAAAGTGTAAAGAAAAAACAGCCGTTCACAGGTCCCAAAAGCCTTTAAGGCATATTCTGACTTTCCTTCCAGGGTTTAACCCAGTTGGTAAAGGGCACCGTAAGCGGAACAGCCATCAGCCTGCCGCCGAAACCCATGGCCCGGTAGGCAAAAATGTTCAGATTCAGTGCTTCGACGGAATTTAAGGCGTCTTCGTTAACTCTAACACCATAGCTTTTGGCAAGTGAAACAGTATAGCCGGTAAGCTTCTTAAGATATTTTCGGGTTAGTATATCTTTTTGCGTCAGGGTGCTGTGTTTTGCGTCCTTGCCGCCATTTAGACTGCTATCGTCTTTTTTCTTGTCTATCAGCTTAAAAACAGAATATCCATCCTCTGTCTTGAGAGGACCGTAAACGTCGCCTATATTCATCTTGCCGGCAATCCTCCCGATCTCTCCATAGGCAGAAGAGGGGAAAAAACCGAACTCACCCCCTTTTTCCTTCGTCCACACCCTTTTGGTGTATCTGCGGGCAAGTTCATGCATATCAACATTGTTTTTCAGTCCGTCGAAAACTTTTTCAACCGTAGAAAGGCTGTCGGTCAGAACTTCCACAATATTAACCATTATGGGGGCCTTAGCCGTATCTTCCTTTTGAGCATCTTCCAGCTCCAGGGACTCAGTGTCTGTTGGAGCAGTTTTTACCGAATCCATCAGTCTGGATTTCATAAGCTCTGCCAGATAGCTGTCGCGCCACATTTTAAGCGAGCGTTTTACATCCGGCAGATTCTGTAATCCCATTTTAAGGCCTTCTCGTGCAAGGAGCTCTTTTTCTATATAGTCCTTTACCCTGCTGTCGAGTTTTGCTCTCAGCGTGCGGGCCTCAACGGTATTGCTGAAAAAGCCGTCAAAGGCAATTTCTTCAATAAACTGTTTCAGGCTTACAGGATCGGAATCCAGTTTAACAAATGTCATCTTAAGGCTGTCTTGCCCGAACTCCTGCTCAATTTTCAGGAAGTCGGAAGCGGTCAGAAAAGCCTTTTCTTTATCTTTTATATTCGAATCTTTTTGTTTTTCATTTAGAATAGCTATTACCTTATCTGCAAAGCTCCAGAAAATATAGCCGTCAACGTCAACTTTCTTTCCGCTGAAGAATTTTTTACGGAAATCGTGAAAAATGACATCCTCATCTTTCTCAGTCAGAATTTTTCTGACCTCGCCGGCAACAGCTTCTCTCTGGTCGGCAGAAATGGCATACCTGTCTATACGCTTAACCAAACGGAAGATAATCCATCCGTCCGGTGTGGATACAGGAGGTGTGAAGTTCCCGGGCTTCAGGCTGTAGAGCATCCCCTCCAGAGTGCTGTCCAGTTCGCCGAAAGAAACCTCAAGGAGCGAATCTTTAGGCAAAGCCGAATTATTCTTCAGCAAAGAATTAAAAGGAACACCTTTTTTAAGAGAGCTGTAAAGCGCCTGAACTTCTTTTTCATCCTGCGCTTTCAGACAGTCGACTTTAAGTTTATATCTGTTCTTTTTTGTGGCTTTGTCTATTTCACCGGCGCTCAGACTGACACGGCTGCTGATCTCATGCTTGAAGAGAGCATCCCTGACGTACATTTTCTCTACCGTTTTAAAAGCCGAACGTATGACAGCAGAAGAATCGTAACCAAGGTCACTGGCCTTCTGAGCCAGAAGCTTTTCTGCAATTAAGGTATAGATAAAATCAGATTTTGGATCCTGGGAACGCTTATCATTCTGACCTTTCGGCCATGGAGTAAGTGCAAACCGCTCCTTAATCTCTGAAGCTGTTATAGCGGACTTGCCCACCTTAGCAACTATCTGATCTTCAACCTGAGCACTGATTTTTATACTGACAAAAAAAAGTAGTCCAAATAAAAAGTATTTCTTCATTCTCAAAACAAAGCCTGAAAAAGAGCCCATAAATTAAAAAATCGCGCAGCACATAAAAAAATATTCTGCTCTTAACTAACCCCCAAAACCATCCCGGAATTTTTTCAGCCAAATTTACTAAAAAGTTTCTTTAAATCAATAGGTGGAACCTGTAATTAATTAAATTATCAAAATTTAATTGGCGTTTATTGAAATTCTAAATAAGTCTTTTATATGGCTTAAGAGAGTTTACTTACAGCAGTTTCTTATCTGCTTTAAGTGCAAATTTCATGATTTCTTATTAATTTATCCGGGGAAATCTTAAAAAAGGAAATGGAGTTATGAGAGAACCTGAAAAACTTCAAAAAAAGGATAATACTGTTGTAATACTATCTGTATTATCTCTTGTTTTGCTTTTAATCCACTTCTTTACAAATATTTTTACTCAGTTCGGAATTTTCCGCGATGAGTTTTACTATATTTCCTGCAGCACGAGGCCGGCTATGGGCTACGTGGACCAGCCCCCCCTGTCCATACTCATCCTGGGCCTAAGCCGTCTTACTTTCGGCGATTCACTCTTTGCCATCAGGATTTTACCTGCCCTGGCCGGCTCTATAACCGTTTTTCTGGCGGGACTTACAGTCCGGCACCTCGGCGGAGGCATTTACGCCGTGGTGCTGTCCTCTGTCTGCATAATCGCAGCCCCCATATTCCTGGGGATGAACAATATTTATTCTATGAATGCCTTCGATATACTCCTTTGGACTCTGGCTTTTTACCTGCTCCTGTTAATCCTGGAAGGAAAGCCAAAATACTGGACGTGGCTTGGCATTGTTATGGGATTTGGACTTATGAATAAGATCAGCATGGGATGGTTTATGGCGGGACTATTCCTTGCGCTCATTACCAGGCAGTACAGGCACTACCTAAAAACCCCCGGGCCCTACATTTCAGCTTTTATTGCTCTTGGTATCTTTACCCCTTTTATTATATGGAACCTTCAGAACGGGCTTCCGCACCTGGAGTTTATGCGCAATGCCTCTGGGCTTAAGTATAGAGGGGTTACACCTTTGGATTTTATCTTAGGACAGCTTCTGATACTGCTTCCCTTCAGCATCCCCGTCTGGGCCTCGGGCATATACTACTTCTTTTTTAACGAACACGGGAAACGTTTCCGTGCTGCAGGAATTATCTATGCTGTTACTGTTGCCATACTGATTATTAACTGGCACAGCAAACCTGAATACGCCGCTCCGGCCTACCCTGTGCTTTTTGCAGGGGGAAGTGTTTTAATTGAAGACTTTTTCAGAAGAAGATACTTCAAATGGCTTAAGTATGCCTTCCCCGGAGTAATTGTTCTCTTCGGGACACTTATGGCGCCTTTTGTGCTCCCCTGCCTGCCGGTTAAAACTTATATAGCATACAGCCAAATGACAGGAGTTCAGCCCGACGGGCACGAGGGGAAAGATCTTTCGGAACTGCCTCAGTTTTATGCCGATATGTTCGGCTGGGAGAATATGGCCAGGACCGTCTCAGAGGTCTATCTTACCCTGCCGGAGGATGAAAGGGAAAGTACTTTTGTTTTTGCACAGAATTACGGCGAGGCCTCGGCCCTTGAATACTACAGCCGGAAATACCCCCTTCCCAAGATAGTTTCCCCCCACAACAGCTTCTGGATCTGGGAAAATGAGGAACTTAAAGACCCAAACAGGAAAAATTACTACCAGACCGTAATAATAATCGGCGGACGTATAGAAGACCACATGAGGGCACTCGAGAGTGTAGCCCAAAGGGGAACTATCAAAAGTCAGTACGCAATGCCCTACGAAAACAACCTCCCCGTCTATATTGGAAGAGGTTTCAGGGTGCCTGTTGAGGCGATCTGGAAGAAGGAGAAACACTTTGTAGAGTAGGATGAGGGCGCATGAATGTTTCCATTATGTTTCCCTCAAACCCTCGTCAAACCGTACGTGAGGTTTTCCCTCATACGGCTTTCTTAAATAAATTCGACTAATAAGACTAAAGCCTCTGAACTTTATA
>DATAKL010000005.1:0-37428 GCA_036261625.1 Ignavibacteriales bacterium
GGGTTCAGTCGCCCGCCTCAGGCGGGCTTCTTCACCCCGGGCTAAAGACAATGCGCCCCTTATCGGGGCTTAATGACTGCGCTATTCCAGATGCTCTGTTTTCACGAAGTTTTATGAATCGTTAAGTTGACGCATGAAGCCCGAGGCGGGCTATATGAAACCACTGACGTGGTTTGGGATTGGGTTTTTCCGAAATTGCTACAAATAGGTAGCCGCTAAAGCGGTTAGGAGAGGTTTGTTTTCAGGCTGAAAACCTGATCAAATTAGAACTTTAATCTTTCTTTTGATTATTATTCTTCTTTTTCCCATTCAGCTTTATCGGCAGATAGAGCCAGTGATTGCCGTCCCTGGCAATTAAGGCTTCCGCGTCTTCAGGTCCCCATGTTCCGGCCGGATAGTTCGGGAAGTCGAGCGGCGGCGTAGAGCCCCAGACATTCAATATCGGCATAATAAGTCCCCAGGCTGCATCCACCTGGTCCTCCCTCATAAAGAGCGTCTGATCGCCGAGCATAACATCGAGTAAAAGTGTCTCGTAGGCTTCCGGGGGTTCCTCCGTATAGACATCACTGTAATTAAAAACCATGTCGACGGGGTTAAAAGTCATTTTAAGACCCGGGCGTTTTCCCTGAATGTTAAGTCTTATTCCCTTCTCGGGCTGAATGCCGAGAATGAGGCGGTTGGGGTGCCAGTTAATGGTAGCCTCAGGAGGGAAAGCGTCGAAAGGCACGGGGTTGAATTCCACGGTAACAATGGATACGGTTTCAGCCATATGTTTACCGGTTCTCAGGTAGAAAGGCACGCCGTGCCAGCGCCAGTTATTAATGAAGAACTTTACAGCCGCGAAAGTCTCGGTATTTGAATGCGGGTCTACACCCGGCTCCTCGCGGTAGCCCTTCACGTACTGACCTTCGATCCAGCCCGGGCCGTACTGGCCGCGCACGGCATACTTATGGACGTCGCTTTCGCGGTAGCACTCAATCGAATGGAGGACGTCGACTTTCCGGTTGCGGAGTTCATCTGCTCCGAATGAAACTGGGGGTTCCATGGCAACAAGGCAGAGGATCTGAAGCAGGTGGTTCTGAATCATGTCGCGGAAGGCTCCGGCGTGATCGTAATAAGATCCCCTGTGTTCCACGCCAAGCTGTTCGGCAACGGTAATCTGCACGTTATCTATATAATTGCGGTTCCACACCGGCTCAAAAAGCGCGTTTGCAAAGCGGAATGCCAGTATATTCTGAACCGTTTCCTTCCCCAGGAAGTGATCGATGCGGTAGATCTGTTTTTCACTGAATATATTAAGGAGTATCCGGTTCAGTTCGCGGGCACTTTCCAAATCGTGCCCGAAAGGTTTCTCCGCAACGATGCGGCAGTGTTTTTCATCCTTGGCCAGGCCCGACTCTCCGATCTCCTCAGCTATAGGTTCAATAAAGCGCGGAGGGACGGCAAGGTAGAAGATCTGGTTGGCTTTAGCTTCCCACTCCTTATTTACAGCCTCGAGCTGCCGGTGTATTTTGTTAAAAACCTGTAGGTTTGTAAAATCGGCCTTCAGGTAAAAGACATTCGAAGCGAACTCCTTCCAGAGTTCCGTTTCAGGTTTGGCGAAAAAATTAGTCACCCCCTCTTTGAGGTGATCGCGGTAATCCTCGTCGCTCATTTCCTTAATATCGAGGCCTATCATCCGGAAGTCTTCAGGAAGCCAGCCTCCTGTATAGAGATTAAATAATGCCGGCACGATCTTTCTCCACGTCAGGTCGCCTCCGGCCCCAAAGACCACGAGGACGCAGGGGTCGGGCCGTCTTGCAGATTCCATTTTACATCCTTTCTTTATCCGGGGTAATAGAAATTTATTTACCTGGCCAGGTTTTTTTCCTGTATACCTTTAACCTTATTCTGCAGTGTCTGCATGAGTTTGTCGTAAGGTTTGATGAATTTATCCACAGCTTCAGTTTCAAGCTGCCCGGTAACCTTATCCATATCAATTCCAAGTTCCTTCAGCTGATGAAGCGCCTTAAAAGCCTGATCGACACCCTTTTCCAGACGGAGCTCGGGATTACCGTGATCGCGGTAGGCCTCAAGAGTTTTCTCCGGCATGGTGTTAATGGTATCGGGACCTATCAAAGGCTCAATATATTTTATATCGCTGTAGGCCGGGTTTTTTGTGCCTGTACTTGCCCACAAGAGGCGCTGCACGTGAGCTCCATGGTTTAAGAGTTCGCGGTAGCGGTCGCTTTCAAACTGTTCCTGGAAAATCCTGTAGGCCACCTTTGCGCATGAAACTGCGATCTGTCCGATTAAGGATTTGGCAAGTTCGCCTTTCTTTCCCCCATCGTTTGCAATTTTTTCAAGCATCGGGTCGACCATAACGTCTATGCGGCTTAAGAAGAAGCTTGCCACAGAGGCGATATGATTAAGCGGTCTGCCGGATTCGATGCGTTCCTCAAGAGCCGAGAAGTAGGCTTCAATCACCTCGCGGTAGCGGTCGAGCCCGAAAAGAAGTGTTATGTTGATATTTATCCCGTCGCTGATGAGCTGACGTATGGCGGGTATGCTTTCGGTTATAGCCGGGACTTTAATCAATACGTTCGGGCGGTTTACCCTTTCCCAGAGGTGGTGGGCTTCCTTTATAGTGTCTTCAGTCTTATGAGCCAGGTATGGTGATACCTCGAGGCTAACGAAGCCGTCCTGCCCCTGAGCTTTTTCGAATACGGGGAACAGCAGGTCGGCAGCATCCTGTATGTCGCGGATGGTAAGTTCCTCATAGATTTTTTCTTTTGATTTACCCTGCATAGCGAGTGACCGGATATCGCTCAAGTAAGCTTCGCTATCGACGATTGCCTTTTCGAAAATTGCGGGGTTGGAAGTAATTCCGCTTAAGCCGTCTTCGTCGATAAGTTTTTTTAATTTCCCGCTTTGAATCATCTGCCGGCTTAAGTTATCGAGCCATATGCTTTGCAGGTACTCTCCGATTTTTATAAGAGGGTTCATTTTGCCAGTGGCCATTTTATTTTCTCCTTTCATTTCCACTTTTGCGACTTTCTCAAGCCGTCTTTTATGCCTTTCGGCGCCGGAAAATTCAGCTTTAAGGAAGATCTGGGTAAGCTCTTTAATGAGTGAGTATCCCATTACTCTTCCGCCGAAGCAGATTACATTAATGTTGTCGTCCTCGACGCCCTGGCGTGCCGAATAGCAGTCGTGAATCAAAGCTGCCCTTGCGCCGGGGATTTTATTTGCGGCCACAGAGGCTCCTACGCCGCTTCCGCAGATAGCGATGCCGCGGTCAATTTCACCAGAAGCCGCAGCGCGTGCCAGGGGGATAACAAAGTCGGGGTAATCGTCGCCCTGCGAAAGATTATACGCCCCGAAATCCTTTACGCTATGCTCCATAGAGCGGAGCAGACCGGCAATTTTTTCTTTAATTTCATATCCGCCGTGGTCGGCCGCAATTCCAAGTTTCATGGTTTATCCTCATTTTGTGTCATTATTAAGAAATAATCAAAATGAGGGGCTTTTTAAAGGGCATTTGGAGGGGATTTTAGAAAAAGAAAGCCCCGGTTTTCTCACGGGGCATAGGGGAAGTTCAAGAGGTAAAAAATGAATATTTTCTGATTCTGCTGCTTAAACCATCAGAAATTAATACTGCTCATCATAAAGCGGAAGTGTAAAGGTGAACAGTGTGCCCTCGCCTATCCTGCTTTCAACATTAATTGTTCCTTTATTTTTTTTAATAAATTCATTGCACAGCAGAAGTCCCAGACCTGTTCCTTTTTCGTTATTAGTTCCAAGAGTAAGGGGACTTTCACCCAGAACGAAAAGCTTCTCAAGGTTGGCTTTACTGATTCCAATGCCGTTGTCCTTAACAGCTACTACTGCATGGCCCTGATGAGTATTTGCCTCAATTTTTATTGTTCCGCCCGGATTGGTAAATTTAACCGAGTTGGATAAAATATTTCTTAGGACTGCATCCACCATGTTCCTGTCCCCATTGACATATATTTCCCTGCCGGCATTAAAATCCATGCCGATATTTTTTTTGAGAGAACTTGCCTGATAAATAATGACATTTTCCTCTATGAGTTCATTCAGATTTATCCGGCCCGGATTAAATTCCATTCTTCCCGACTGTAGCCTTGACCACTGCAGGAGGTTTTCAAGAAGATTGAAAATTGCTTTGGCCGATTTATAAATATTTGCCGAAAAATTCTTTATGTCTTCTTTTCCGAGTTCGTCAATGTAGTTTTGAAGGAATTCGGAGAAACCGAGGACGGAGGTAAAAGGGCCCTTGAGATCGTGAGCGATTATGGAGAAAAACTTATCTTTACTTTCATTAAGCTGTTTGAGCTCTTTTTCATTTTTCTTGCGCATTGTAATGTTCTGTAACAGTTCCATTCCGGAAACTATATTGCCAAGATCGTCCCTGATAGGCACGGTACGTATTTCATAGATATTACCGGGGCCTTCAACTTCAAAGGTCTCCATGCTTCCATTCAGCGTGGCTTTCCAGTGTGGTGCCACAACCTCGGAGATATCCGCGGGCAGGGTTTCGGAAATTGATTTACCAGCCATTTGTGTTTTATCAAATCCCAGTCTGGCAAGCTCAGTTCCCTCGGCCAATATAAACTTCAGGTTTTTATCGAACAGTACAACTGCTCCGTTAGGGATGTTGCTGGCCAGTGTTCTATAGCGTGATTCACTTATTGCTAGCGATTTTTCGCTTTCCCTGAGTTTCAGTTCAGACTTCTTCTGCTCATCAATATCCCGGTAATTCACAACTATTGCATTTACAAAAGGGTCATCGAGCATATTAACAGCGGTTACTTCAACCCATATATAATTGTTATTTTTGTTTCGGATCCGCAGCTGTGTTCTTATTGTTTCATTCTTTGATGTCAGTACTTTATTATAAAAGTATAAGGCCCCGGACAGGTCGGCCGCATTGGTAATCAGAAAAGACTGACTGCCCAGGACTTCTTCCTGGCTGTAACCCAGAACATTTGTTACAGAAGAACTGACGTATTGGATTATTTTATCTTTGTCAACCAGCACGATAACGTCGGAGGAGTTTTGAAAAAGCGCCCTGAATCGTTTTTCACTTTGAGAGATGCTAAGTTCCATTTTTTTCTTTTCGGTAAGGTCGCGGAAAATAGTAATTGTCCTGTTGCGTCCGTCTTCCAAAGTAAAAATGCTGCTGCTTATTTCAACGGGGAATACCGTGCCATTTTTTTTGTTATATCTGAGTTCTCCAAAGAATCTTCCCGTTGCAGTCCTTTCGGCAAGCGCGGATTTAAGCCTGGGATCGCTGGTGTCGACAATTCCATTCCTTCCAAGACGGCAGATCTCTTCTTCCGTCCGGCCCAGCATCTCAACTGCCGCCTTATTGGCGTGAAAGATCTCGCCGTTCGGATCGGTAAGCAGTATTCCATCCATACTGTTTTCAAAGATGAGACGGTAACTCTTCTCAATTTCAGAAAGCCTTGCCTGAAGTCTTGTTTTTTCGGTGATATCATGGATAACAGAATACAGGTATTCCTTATCATTCAGTTTCACTTTACTTGAATATACTTCAACACTTCGGACTTCCCCGCTGGAAAGCCTGTGCCTGAAATTAAAATAAACCGGCCCGGATTGCCTGTCCAGTTTCATTTCCTGAAATATTTCTTCTTCAGCAAGCAGGTTAATTTCAGTTATTTTCATCGATGAAAGCTTCTCTTTTGAGTAGCCGTAGAATTCAGCGGCAGCATTATTTGCATCGGCAATCTGAGCGGTTTCAGGGTCAATTACCAGCATTACTGATTTTGAATTCTCAAAGAGGTGGAAGTAAAAATCATCTGTTCTGCCGTGTAATTTATTCATATTGCCTGCTTTAGCTTCTTTACTCATATTACTGCTCAACCTATTTCCTCCCCAAAAAAATTAAATTGTTAAATCACCGGGCTTAAACTGACAAATTTATCTCAATATCCTAAAAATTTGCTCAAATAAATCACATTTTCTGCAATAAAGATCTGAACGATTGTATTATGATCCGGATGATAGAGGGTTAATATAAACGATTTAAGATAATCTTTAAACGTTAAATTAAGGTGTGGTTTTCACTAAACCATCCTGAAATAAATGCCTATGGAAGATACCGGGCTTCCTTGCTTTTTAAGGAATTCTTTTTTTAATTAAATGCCCTGAAAATTCAGGTTATATTATTTATAAATGTCGACACTTTATTCATGGCGAAACTTTTAATTATAGAAGACGAAGAAGGCACGCGCGAGGGGCTTTGCAATGTTCTCAGGCTAAAAGGTTATGAAGTAAAGGCCGCATCGAGCGGGGTTGAAGGGCTGAAGACTGCAAAGGCATTTCTTCCCTCACTGATCATTTGTGATGTGCTGATGCCGGACCTGGACGGCTTTAAGCTCAAGGAAATTTTGAACCTTGACAGTGATCTTTCAACAGTCCCTTTTGTTTTTCTGACTGCAAGATCAGAAATGGAAAATTTCAGGCGGGGAATGAATTTAGGCGCCGCCGACTATCTTACCAAGCCATATGCGGTCTCTGAACTTTTAACAATAATTGAATCCCGGCTCAGCCTTCACGAAAAAATAGTTCAAAAAGGAGCATCTGAAACTAAGAAGGCCAAAGCTGATGAAGGCCTGAGAAAGTATTCGGACGATGATATACTGTTTGTTAATCTTACAAACTCTTCCCCCCGGGCAATTAAGATAAGCGAAATAAAGTGCATTGAAGCCCAAGGCAGCTACAGCAGGATATATCTTGAAAACAGTCCGGAGCTTCTGTACAGAAAATCAATAAGCTCGTGGGAGAAGTCGCTTGACGGCAAAATCTTTCTGCGCATACACAGGTCAGTTATTATTAACCTGAAATTAATCCTTAAAATGCAAAAATGGAGCAGCTACACTTATCATATATATCTAAAGGGGATCGATAAACCCTTTACCGTGAGCCAGCGCTATGCCGCAAAAATAAGGTCGCAGTTAAAACTTTGAGCCTGCATAAGGATAAGACGTATCTCCTCATACTAAAAGCCTTGCTTTAGTGCTCATCGCCCGGATCAAAAACCAATTCCCCGCAACAAAATCCAATCGAATATCAAATAATAATTCCCAGTTACAACTGCAATTTGTATGTTCCCGGTAAAAATAGGCCTGTTCGTTAAAAGTTTAAGGCGGGTATGGAACAAGAAAAAACAATCCTCCTTGTAGAAGATGATGCTATTATTGCTCTGCTGGAGATAAAATGGCTGGCCAGAGAGGGATTTGAAGTAATTCATGCCACAAGCGGAGAAGATGCAATTGAGGCAGTCAGGAAGAGTCCCGGCAAAATAGATCTCATCTTAATGGATATTGACCTTGGCAGGGGCGCTATGGACGGCACTGAGGCTGCACGGATAATATTAAAAGGTCAGGACATCCCGCTGTTATTCCTTTCTTCACACACCGAAAAAGAAATTGTTGAAAAAACCGAGACTATCTCATCATACGGCTACGTAGTAAAAGGCTCAGACAAAACGGTGCTTATGGCTTCTATTAAGATGGCATTTAAGCTTTTTAACGCAAATCAAAGGCTTGCTGAAAGCAAGGAAATTTTCGAGCAGATGTATCTTCAGTCGGCTACAAGCACTCAGATCCTTGATGCTGATGGGTGGTGCGTAAGAATAAATCCCAAATTATCCGAACTGTTCGGGGTAAGGCCTGAAGATATAGAGGGAAAGGTTTATAATATTTTCAATGACAATGAGATAAAACGAAACGGCATAGATTTAATTTTACGAAGAGTTTTTGAAGAAAAGGTATCGGCCGATTGGGAAGTATTTTTTGATATCGGCATTGCGGCTGATTCACAAAATATCAAAGTTAAACAGAAAACAAAGCTCTGGTTTAAGAATAAAGCATGGCCGATTCTGGACAAGAGCGGGAATCTGCTGAATGTAATAATTCAGCACGAGAATATTTCGGAAATTAAACAGATGGAAGAGCTGTATAAGACTCTTATGCAGACAATTCCCTTCGGGATTGATATAGTTGACGAATCCGGCAATGTCCTTTTTATAAATGAGGTATTTGAAAAAAAATTCGGCAAAGAGTCGATAGGCAAAAAATGCTGGGGGCTTTACCGCAAAGATAAAACTCAGTGTGAAGGCTGCCCCCTGCACTTTGGAATAAGAATTGGCGAGACTGCGGTAATGCAGACAAACGATTCGAAAAGTGATACGGTTTATGAGATACTGCATACCGGAATGTACTATAAAGGTAAAAAAGCCATGCTGGAGATTTTCCGGGATATAACAAACCGTAAAAAGACCGAAGCGCAGCTGAACAGGTATGCCCGGGAATTAGAAACAGCCAATGAAACCAAAGATAAATTCTTTTCAATACTTGCTCACGACCTCAAGGGCCCCTTTAACGGCTTTTTAGGAATGACCGGGGAGTTGAAAAATAATCTGAATAACTTGGATGAAAAAGAAATTACAGAATATGCTTTTGTTCTGAACTCGCATGCCAGGAGGCTTTATGAGCTGTTGAACGATCTGCTGGATTGGTCACTGCTGCAGAGCGACAGGATGGAATTCCAGCCCGTCCGGTTCAATATCTGTAACGAAATACAAAATACAATCGGGCTTTTTTATCCGGCCGCAACCTCAAAATCGATATTTATAACTAACGAGGTTAATGTCAACAGCACTGTATATGCCGATCAGAATATGGTTTCCACAATACTCAGAAATCTGATATCAAATTCCATTAAGTTCACAAATGAGGGGGGACGCATTCATATCACTTCCAAACAGGGCGGTGACTTTTTGGAAATATCGGTTTCAGATTCGGGCATAGGCATAGACTATGAAATTATGGAACGGATCTTCAGACTTGACTCGCTTCATTCGACCAAAGGGACAAACAATGAAGACGGATCGGGGCTTGGACTTATTCTCTGCAAAGAACTGGTAAAGAAAAACGGAGGTAAAATTAGGGTGGAAAGCACGCCGAAAAAAGGAACAGTCTTTACCTTTACGCTGCCATTATCAATACACGAATAAATTTAAGGGAATGCAGTTTTCTGCTGTTTTGTTTATTCTGGAACACATACCAGAATAAAAAAGAAAGCCCCGGCTTTTTCCCGGGGCATAGGGGATGTTCCTGATTTAGTCAGAGAGGTACAAATGAATATTTTTTCTGTCCTTTGCCTTAAGATGCCTTCTATTCGTGCAGGCGGAATACTATAGGGATGCTGATGTTAACCTTAACTGCACGTCCGTTCTGTTTTCCCGGTATCCACTTGCCGGCTGTGAGGGCAACTACACGCATGGCCTCCTCATCGCAGCCGCCGCCAATGCTCTTTAAGACCCTCAGGTTGCTTAAGGTGCCGTTTTTCTCGACCGTAAAGCCTACCATTACTTTGCCTTCTACACCTACCCTGCGGGCAAGTTCAGGGTAATTTATGTTTGTGCTAAGGAACGAAAGAAGACCGTCTTCGCCCTCGCTGAAGCGGGGCATTTCCTCAACCCAGTTAAATATAGTCTTGTCCCCGGCATCATTGTCTTTTACTACATCTGCAGCGGCTGGTTCTTTTGTGTCAAAAAGAGTAACATCAATTCCGGCATCGCTGCCTGTTCTTGTAACCATTCCCGGAATAGCATTCTTAAGCATGGTTACATCCGGTATGTAATCCTCAATAACCTCGGGGTCAGGCTTTACAAGAGGAACCATGTACTTGAATGTGCTGACCTTAGGGATCAGTTTGGCCAGGTCCTCAACGCTTATCTGTTTTGTTTCCGAGCCTATCGGTATTAAATTATCCAGTGTTATGCCGCCTGTATGGATTTTAATAATTCCTACGTCTGCCGCATGTCCTCCCAAAAAAAGCGGAGCTGTTACGCCTGCTGTAAAGAGTGTAACGGCGAGCCAGAAGGCGATCATGAGATTTGCGGGATAATTTTTTCTTAACACATAGGCTCCGTATGTCTTGTTTTTATTTGCAAAAACAAGTTCTTCCATAGTAGGGATACTGCCCCCGGTGAGGTTTTTAAGTACTGCTGTCATGGCCTGCCTCCGCCTCTTAAATGAATAAGAATTGTGATTTAACTATTCCGTCTTGCCGGATAAAATCTATTCTAAAGAGCCTTTTACAGGAGGATTAAATTCTCAATACATTAATACCAATATATTCTTCCTTGGGCAACGGCATGGGCATGCGGTTTTTGATGTTATGTTTAAGGGGGGATGGCATGGATATGCAGGGGCGTTCAACGTCCGACGTTCGACTCGTCGCGAGCTGAATTGCCACGGCCTTCAGGCCGTGGAATAGGAGCAAAAAATACTCGGGCTTTAGCCCCCGATTCCCGTACGTAGGATCTGTGGCTAAAGCCACGTCTTTTTTGATTCATCTTCCCACGACCTGAAGGTCGTGGCTATTCAGCCGTGAGCTATTCAGCCGTGAGCTATTCAGTTGAACGCCGCCTTTGGCGGCCAGGCTTGACAATGGGGTGCAATTTTATAAACTTATCTTTAAGGCTAAACTCCCCAAAAAGTAATTAAATCCGGAATTTGAAACATAATGAAGATGCCGCTATGGAAACTAATATCAGGGTCCTTCTGGCGGGTGCTACCGGACTGGTAGGATCCGAATGCCTCAGAATGCTTCTGCACGATCCGTTTATTGCCCAGGTAAATGCAATGGTAAGAAATCCCATTGGAACTGCCAGCCCCAAGCTGAAGGAATTTGTTGTCAACTTCGATGAAATGGAACTCTACCCCGATATTTTTAAGGTAAGAGCCATAATATGCACACTGGGGACTACAATTAAAAAAGCCGGTTCCAAAGCAAACTTCCAGAAAGTGGACTATCATTATCCCCTGCGTATTGCTAAAATGGGGCTCCAGCAGGGAGCCTCACACTACGTTCTTGTCTCTTCACTAAATGCCGACCCGCGGTCCCGCACATTTTATTTAAGGACAAAAGGGGAGCTTGAAGAGGCGCTTAAGGCTCTCGGCTATAAGCAGCTTACAATTCTAAGACCTTCACTTCTTTTGGGCAAAAGAAAGGAATTCCGCCTGGGCGAGGAAATTGCCAAAAGCTTTGCTTTTCTTATACCCGGCAAATACAGGCCGAACCCTGCCGAAAAGGTCGCCAGTGCAATCCTTAACGCGGTAAAGTATCCGCCTCCCAAGATCAGGTATATCTCATCTACGGAAATAAATGAGGAAACTCCCGAACATGTATAAAATTTTATATATTGGGAGAAACTTATTTGCATTAATTTTTATGGTTCGCCATGAAAAATATTTATATCACTTTTTTACTGGCTGCTGTTATGTCCTCTCTTCTTAACGCCCAGCCGGAAGAGGATTTAACAAAGTATGTAAATCCTTTTATCGGCACCGCAGAGCACGGACATACTTTTCCAGCGGCCTCGCTCCCGTTCTCTATGGTGCAGCTTGGTCCCGATACCGGTACGGAAGGGTGGGACTGGTGTTCGGGATATAATTACATGGACCAGAGCATCATGGGCTTCAGCCATACACACTTAAGCGGCACGGGAATTGGCGACATGGGCGACTTCCTCATTATGCCTGAAGCGGGAAGGCTTAAGACTGAGCCGGGAGATAAAAATAAGCCCCAATCGGGTTACCGCTCCAGATTTTCTCATGATAATGAAACTGCCAGCCCCGGCTACTACTCGGTTTTTCTGGACGACCCTAAAATCAGGGCCGAGCTTACTTCAACCCTCCGCGCCGGAATTCATAAATATACTTTCCCCAAGACAGACAGTGCGCACTTTATAATTGACCTGAGGCATACGGTTTATAACCAGAAAGTTGTAATGTCCACAGTATCGATAAAATCAAACGACCTCATTACGGGATATCACCAGGTGATGGGAATGGCAAAGAACAGATTTATCTACTTTGCAGCAAGGTTTTCAAAGCCGTTTGATTCATACGGACTAAAGCTAAGAGGAGAAATTGTTGAGAACTGGCCCGAGGAATCTTCAGACAGCCTTCTTGCCTTTGTTAATTTTAAGACCAGGCAGAATGAAGTAATTTATGTTAAGGTGGGTATCTCTTATGTCTCTACCGAAGAAGCTCTTAATAACCTCGATACAGAAATGCCAGGCTGGGATTTTGAAAAGGTAAGGCTGGATGCAAAGAATGCGTGGAATAAGGAGCTTTCAAAAGTTTCGGTTAGCGGCTCAGACAAAGATAAGACCATTTTTTATACGGCTCTTTACCACAGTTTTCTTACACCAAGTCTCTGCATGGATATAAGCGGAAGCTACCGCGGATACGACGGGCTCATACACAAGGCTAAGGGATTTTCAAAGTACTCCACTTTTTCCTTGTGGGACACCTTCCGCGCAGCGCATCCTCTTTATACAATTCTTCAGCCTGAAAGGGTAAATGACTTTGTTAATTCGCTTCTGGCCGATTATGAGGAAAACACTTTTAAGATACTCCCCATATGGCCTCTGGCAAATATAGAAACCTGGGCAATGATAGGATATCACTCGGCATCCGTTATTGCAGAAGCATACGTTAAAGGATTCAGGGGTTTTGACGCAAAGAAAGCCTTTGAGGCTATGAAGATGAGCGCCACGTGCAGGATATATGAAGGTCTGGAAGAATATATGAGGCTGGGCTACGTGCCGGCGGATCACTGGGAGCAGTCGGCTTCCAAAACGCTGGAATATGCATATGACGACTGGTGCATCGCGCACGCGGCAAAAGAGATGGGGCTAAAGGATGAGTACAACACTTTTATAACGCGTTCAGAAAACTACAGGAATATTTTTGACAAGACTACGGGCTTCATGCGCGGGCGGAACTCCGATGGTTCGTGGAGGAAAAACTTCAGTCCTCTTAACGCCTCATACGGGAACGATTTTACAGAAGGCAATTCCTGGCAGTACACGTGGTTTGTGCCTGAGGATGTTCCGGGTCTGATCAGTCTTATGGGAGGCAAAGAGGCATTTGTAAAAAAACTGGATTCGCTCTTTACAATAATTGGCAGAAGTGAAGGTACTCCCTCGGATGTTTCGGGAACGATAGGGCAGTACGCGCACGGCAACGAGCCGGGGCATCACACGGCCTATCTTTACAGTTATGCGGGATATCCCTGGAAGACACAGGAGAGAGTAAGGGAAATAATGAGGCTTTTCTATACGGATAAGGTAGACGGGCTTTGCGGAAATGAGGACTGCGGGCAGATGTCGGCCTGGTATGTTATGAGCGCCATGGGCTTATATGCCGTAAATCCCGCAAGCGGAATGTACGTATTGGGGTCCCCTGCATTAAAGGAAGTTAAAATTAAAACAGCCAACGGGTATGATTTTGTTATAAAGGCAGATAACATTACTGAAGAAAATGTTTACGTGAAGTCGGTAATATTTAACGGCAAGCCATACCGGAATTTTGAGATAAGTCATAATGACCTGTTAAAGGGCGGGACCCTGGAGTTCCAGATGAGCCGTGAGCCGGTAATGAGTTCGGGCGAAATTTTAAGAAGTCAGAAAGTTCATTGATTCGTAGGGGCGAGCGGCGGCTCGCCCTTCACGGGCCAAAACAATCAAATCCAAATTGAAAATCCATGATGATCAGGAACGAAGTATTCCGTCAGGGCGAGCGCCGCTCGCCCCTACAACGATTAATATCTGGCCTTATTTCAGATGACTCCTTTTAGTGCTGCGGTGGCCTTGGGATGGAGGTAACTGCCTATGATGTATGTTGTTTTCTCCCAGTCCTCCACGGGTGAGTTCCAATTCCTGTTTTGAGCCCTTCTGAGATAAATTATCTGTGCCAGATGATACAGGTGGTGCTGGCTCAGGTGAGGCAGTATGTGGTCCAGGCTTTCGTGTTCCGGTGCAACTTCTGAAGGTCTCGGCTTCAGGAGCTCTGAATCCTCACCCAGTTCATTTAGTATATTAAGAATATAATCTTCTGTTTTCTTAACGGCTGCTTTAAGTTCACTTTCGCTGTCTGTTTTCGGAGTCTCAAATGGAGGAGTGTATCCCATCTTCTTAAGGTAAAAAAAGTCAACCCTTACAATGTGTGCTGTAATTTCTGCAATCGGGCGCGATTCGGGAGCGGGCTTCCATGTAAGTTCTTCCTTTGTTGCCCCGTCTATGGCCTTATATACAGCCTCCGAGGAGGCGCGGAAGATTTCTGAAACCATGGTTATTCTTTCTCTGAACATACCTCTGACCTCTATGGATTATTTTAATATAATCTAAATATTTAATCGCAAGCTGCAATCCGCATTTTGTTATCCTTGAAGTTACTATGAAATAATAGAATATTATAATAATGACACGGAATGGAGGAAATTATGTTTCATGATTATGGCTGGTGGATGATGGCCGGACCGTTGTTCTGGATAGTTGTTATAGGGGTGATTGTATATGCAATATTAAACCGCTCGCGCCATTATCCGGGCGGACCCGGTCTGCCTCATCAGGAGGAAACGCCGCTGGACATACTGAAGAAACGCTATGCCAAGGGCGAGATAACGCGTGATCAGTATGAGCAGATGAAAAAGGATCTGGGCTACTGAAAATTCTGAGAAAGGGCCCATTTGATCGTTTTAATTTAAATTATTAAGGCAAATCACGATAAAATCAGTAGAAATTACGGAAAAACCGGCTTAAGGCTGAAAATAATTAGTAAAAATCCGATTTTATTTATCTTATTGACTTGAAAAAGTACATCCGCGGAATTATATTCATTTCTAAATACAGGCATGAAGAAATCTTTATTAAATATTACCCCATTGATAAGGAGGCCGCTCTTCTTGAGAGAGTTATGTCTGGAAATTCATAATGTCCAACCGCCCGTTCTCAAACCAGGGATTACCAAACCTCCGGCCGCAGGAAGTATTACCATACAAATCGGCTAACATTCAGGGTCAATCCAAAATCAAATTATAAATCACAAATAATAAAGATCATGGATTGACCGGATCCGTGAGAATATTTTTAGGACTTAACAATCTTTGCTCTTTTTTCTGAAAAATGAGTTGATGGAAAACTATACGTTATTTGTTTAATAACAGAAGGAAAGCGGAAAATGAAAGGTTCTGATATCTACGGAATAAATCTGTTCGACCCGGAAAAGGATGCCTGCGCAATTATTGCGCGCGTTAAGAAAGACGGAGTTGCAACTCACGGTAACGTGAAACGTACTCTGCTTGCCCTTGAGAATATGGGGCACCGTACGGGTGAAATAGATAATGAAGGCGACGGAACGGGAATACAGACCGATATACCGAAGCAGATCTGGATGGCAAGACTTGAACAGGAAGGGATAGATCCCAGGACTGTGTACCAGCACTATTTTACTGTTGCCCATCTGATGATAAGGCAGCAGCCAGACAGTCCCGGCCTGAAGAAGTCGCTTGAGGCCGTGGAAGCAATATTAAACCGCAACGGCTTTGAAGTCCTCTACAGCAGGCATCTTCCTGTAAAAAGCGAATCGCTGGGAGCGCGCGCCAAGGCGATTGAGCCTGTTGTGTGGTCAATGGCAATGGTTCCTCTCGGCAGAATAGCTCTTTCATGGAAGAATATACTGTTTTCAAGAAATGAAATTGAGAAGGAACTCCCCTACATACACGTAATGTCAATGAGTCCGAACAGCGTGATTTATAAAGTCAGGGGAGACGTACGCACACTGGTTAATTATTATCCCGATCTTAAAAACCCGGTCTTTAAGAGCGCTATTTCACTCGGGCACGGAAGGTACTCTACAAACACGGATTCGAACCATGAGCGCGCGCAGATGTTCTCGACGCTTGGGCATAACGGCGAGATAAATACAATTGTAAGACTGAGGCGCGAGGCTTCGATGCTGGGAATGCCTGTAGTGGGACTGGGCTCCGACAGCCAGGACCTGGACCGCCTGATTGAAAGCCTCATGTTCTTAAATAATTTTTCTTTGATGGAAGCTATGGAAATTGTCTTCCCCCCCGTGTGGAGCGAGATAGATTCCTATAAAGATGAGATGAAGGATATATATACCTTTTACAGGCGTGTCATCGGCATGCCGGCACAGGGACCGGCTGCAATTATAGCGCGCCAGGGTGATGAGATTGTTTTTTCCGTGGATGCACTGGGCCTTCGCCCGCTCTGGTTCGGTGAGACTGATAAGGAGTATTTTGCATCTTCGGAAAAAGGCGTTATTGAACTTGAAGAGCTGCACTCGGATCCTACGCCGATTGCACCGGGGGAGAAAAGAGGCTTTCTCTTAAGGCGCCCCATCAGCCAGATAGATTCAGACAAGGGGACGCTCATTCCGGGGAAGGCTGAAATGTTTGATTATGCAAGCCTCCAGATGCAGGTATTAAAGGAAGTTAAATACAGAAGACGCAAGGTCTGCCCGGCTATTAAACCTGGAATAAAGGCTGATGCCCAGGATCAGCTTTGCTATAAGCTGCCCGAACTTTCAGTTCCTCTTCTGCGCTCTTTCGGATGGTACAGGGAGGATGAGGAAATTGTAGCCGGAATGGCGAGAACCGCAAAGGAAGCCGTAGGTGCAACGGGCTACGACGCCCCGCTTGCAGTTTTAAGAAATGACATAGTCAATGTGCCCGAATTTATAAAGGAAACAGTGGCTGTTGTTACAAATCCAGCTATCGACCGTGAAAGGGAAAGCGCCCAGTTCTCACTGAGAACATTCCTCGGTGCGCGCCCTGAATTCAGTAAGCCGGACATTTATCCGCAGATAATGCTTCAGCACCCGGTTCTTATGGACGGATACCTCTCTGAGGAGATGACTTCACTTGAGAGCCTCCATACACTTCACGGGCCTAAAGTGCTCTTTGAGGATTTAGTATCGGTGGGCGCCGGTATGAAGGAGCGTATAGACAAGTTTACGGACGCACTTGTTAAGAAAATTGAGGCTGAGGATTCATCCATTGTTGTTCTTTCGGATGTCAGCATCTATAGCGAAGAAAACTCAATAGACCCTTTTATAACGCTCGGAAGACTGAATGAAAAACTAAGACTCATTAAAAATAAAGACGGAGTTTCATTAAGGCGCAGGACCAGCATTGTGCTTCATTCAGGACAGTTAAGAAATACACACGACTGCTGCATTGCATTGGGACTTGGCGCCGATGCAGTGGCTCCCTATATGATCTGGCAGGTAGCCCGACAGCATGCTGATGCTGAAAGCATGGGGCGGAACCTCAGGAATGCAGTGGATGTTCTGAAGGCCGGAATAGAGAAAGTAATTTCAACCATGGGCATTCATGACATAAGCGGCTACGGCCCCATGTTTGCATCCATCGGCCTGTCGCATGAGATTGCAAAGTCTCTCGGCATAACCTCAGCTCTGGATGAAGGTGCGGCTTTTAGTTTTGAAGACGTTGATAATCAGTATAAAATGAGGCGCGATATTCTTTCCTCAAAGGAATCGAGGCTCCCTGCTGAAAACCGCCTGTACGTAAAATTGTGGAAGGCCATCGGGGACTCATCAATGGGCAAACTGGAATATGAATCGTTTGAGGACAGGTACAAAAAGCTCATTGAAAAGCAGCCCGTTACTTTCCGCCATATAATAGGCATTAATCCTAAGGCTGAAGCAGTCCGGGAATGCGATATAACAACCGGGCAGTACGACGCACCGTTTTACATTTCTGCCATGTCTTTCGGCTCGCAGGGAGAAACCTCATTCCGCTCCTACGCCGAGGCGGCCTACTGTTCAAACATTATATGCATGAACGGTGAAGGAGGCGAGTTAGGCGATATAATGGGGAAATACTATAACCACCGTGGTCAGCAGATTGCATCGGCCCGTTTCGGCGTAAATGCCGTAATGCTGAACTCCTCAAAATATCTTGAGATCAAGGTGGGGCAGGGCGCAAAGCCCGGCGAAGGAGGACACCTGCCGGGCTTTAAGGTTACTTCAAAAATTGCAGAGACGAGGCATACAAATAAGGGTATCGACCTCATATCGCCCTCAAACAACCACGACATATATTCCATTGAGGATCTGGCGCAGCTCGTAGAGGAACTTAAGACTGTAAACCCCGACTCCAAGGTAAGCGTTAAGATTCCGGCAATACCTAATATCGGTCCCATTGCCTGCGGAGTGGCAAAGGCTAATGCGGACATAATTACCATTTCGGGCTACGACGGCGGCACCGGTGCTGCCCGCGTGCATTCGCTTAAATACGTGGGATTTCCGGCTGAAGTATCCGTCCATGAAGCCCACGAGGCGCTCCTGGCAGCAGGGCTTCGCAATAATGTTGAGATCTGGGCCGATGGGGGCGTAAAGTCGACCGACGACATACTGAAGCTGATGGCCCTGGGCGCAAACCGTGTGGGTGTTGCAACGCTTGCAATGATTGCAGTCGGATGCACCATATGCCGCGACTGCAATACAGGCACTTGCCACACGGGCATTACGGCTCACTTCAAAACAAAAGAGGAAGCCATGGCTCAGGGCATAAAGGAATATGAACCGAGAGTCCCCGAAACATCTGTAGAAAGACTTGTAAGGCTTTTTGATGAGATGAAAAAAAGCCTTAAGGAAAAAGGGCGCATGCTGGGTCTTGAGCATTTAAGCGATATTGTAGGCAAACGTCAGATGCTTTACCAGTCGGCGCTTCTGGATAAGGTTGACCTGAGGCGTCTTTTTATCCCGTCACTTTACACATACAGGCCCGATGCAATAAAAAGCACTTCGGTTGTAATAAGCCGCCCGAGGACATCGCTATCCAGGATTGTGGCGCAGAAGATCAGGGAAAAAATTACTGCCGGGGCAAGGTCGATCAAGTATCAGGATGATCTGGTGGGCAACATAGACCGTGCGCTCGGCACGGCAAGTGCGGGCGAACTGGCAAAGATGGATCTCTCCGGGTATAAATTTCAAGGCGATATAGATTTTGAGTTTGCCGGCACGAGGGTACCCGGAAACGGGCTTGGAGCCTTTATCACAGACGGCATGACAATAAGAGTGCAGGGCGGCGGGCAGGACGGCGTTGCAAAGTCGGCCGGCGGAGGCAAGGTGGTAGTGCTTAAAGGCTACAATCACGACGGACTGCTTGTTGACGGTTCGGTTGGAAAGTGTTTTGCTTACGGCGCACAGAAGGGGAAATTCTTTGTGCAGGGAAATGCCGACTCGCGTGCGTGCATAAGACTCTCAGGCGCCCAGGTTGTTTTCGGTGCAATGGTGAGTGAACCCGTGAATGATAATCTTCCCAATATGGCATCCAGAGCAAACCTGAAAGGTTTTGCCTTTGAGTACATGACGGGCGGAAACGTTGTAGTGCTTGGCGATCCGGGGCCATGGATCTGTGCCGGAATGACGGGAGGTGCAATTTACTGTTATCTGGATGAGGAGAGGGGGCTGACGGCTGAAGCCATCAGAAAAAGGCTTGCCAAAGGAGCCATGGTAAAATTCATGAAGCCGGATGAAGTTGATCAGTCAGTAATTAAAAGGCTTCTGGATGAATATATAATGGAGCTCACCCGCACATCACAGGCCGGGCAGATAAAAGAGGCTGCAAAGTTAAATGAAGTATTAAGTAAAATAAAAACCGGTTTTATTGCAATCAGGTGCACTGATGATCCCGCGCTGGCCCACGAAAAGGCAAGGGCAGGGAAGGAATATCATTTAAGGAGGTAATGAATTTATTTCCCCCAGGGTTTCATGAACTTCCCCCAGGGTTTCATGAACGCATGCCCGCCTTCGGCTTCACGCGTCAACTTAACGATTCATAAAACTTCGTGAAAACAGAGCATCTGGAATAGCGCAGTCATTAAGCCCCGATAAGGGGCGCTTTGTCTTTAGCCCGGGGTGACCAAACCCGCCTCTGGCGGGTGCGGGAACCCCCGGGAAACGAATTCCCCCAATCCCCCGGAGCCCCGACAAGGGGCGATTTGTATTTAAACGGGATGAACAAGTCGCCCCTCATCGGGGCTCTGAAATGGTGGGGGGATCCGTATCCCAGGGGTTCAGTCGCCCGCCTCAGGCGGGCTTCCTCACCCCGGGCTAAAGACACTGCGCCCCTTATCGGGGCTTAATGACTGCGCTATTCCAGATGCTCTGTTTTCACGAAGTTTTATGAATCGTTAAGTTGACGCGCAAAGCCTCTGGCGAGGTCGGACGTTAGTGCGTTGCCAGGGACCATTCCCTGGCAACATTCTACTCTACCCAATCTTTCAGAAAATCCTGATAATTCTTCGGATTAAACTCAATAAATTCATAAACGGCCAATCCCTTCTTCTGGTACGGGTCGTTGCTGAAGAATTCCGAAACGGCTTCCATCGATTCCCCTTTTGCAATTACCATCCCTCCGGTGCGCGGCACCTGCGGGCCTGATAAAAGAATAAAGCCCTTGTCGTATCCTGTTCTGAGGAAACCTCTGTGCTCCTGTGTGGTAGCCTCTATTTCTGCCAGCGGAGCTTTATAAACAATTTCGCATACAAAAAATTTCATTACATCCCCTTCTGTTTTACAATAGGATAAACATAAAAATAATCGTTTCATTTCACAAGACGTGAAACCGATATTCTGCCTTAAAATAATTTATAAATCTGTTTAATTAAAATGCCGCGGTCAGCGGCATGGTGTCGATAGCCCAGGGTGATGGAGTCCGCCTCTGGCGGACGACTGAACCCCGGGAAACGGATTCCCCCCCCCCGCAATCCCCCGGAGCCGCGGCAGCCGCGAAATGCTCCGAAAATGGAGCGAATCAATTTAGGAAATCCCAACAAACCAAAAATGATGATCTGATTATATAATAATCTATCCTTTATGGAACGGAAACATGTCGCGGCTGCCGCGGCTCCATGGGATTTTTTTCCGATCCAATTCCCGGGGTTCAGTCGCCCCTCTGGGGCTTCTTCACCCTGGGCTATCAATACCATGCCGCTGACCGCGGCATTGAATACAACTGTATGTGTTTTATATTTATTTTATATCCATTAAATTGAATAAAACGGAAAAATTAATGAAAAACCCTGTCCCTAAAAAATCTTTTTTCGGCAGAATCCCGGGCCCTTACGCCTCAATCGAAATCAGAATTATTATTACAATTCTCCTGATGACGCTGGGACTCCTGGCTTTCCTTGTAATTACCGGCATTGTCGTCTCGGGCGACACGCGCCAGATTGATGAAACAATTGTAAAGGCGTTCAGGGAACCCTATAACTTTTCGAAGCCCAAAGGCCCATACGCCCTTATTCAGATCATGCGCGATATAACAGCCCTTGGCGGAGCCGCATTTGTAACTCTTACAACCGTAATTGTGGTTATTTACCTTCTGCTCGAGAAAAAATGGCGGTCGCTAATGCTGGTGCTCCTGGCAATTGTGGGGGGCGGACTGCTGGAAAACCTTCTTAAGCTGCTCATTGCGCGTGAGCGCCCGAGCCCCGTATTCCAGCTCATGCCCGAATACTCGCACAGCTTCCCGAGCGGGCACTCCATGATGTCGGCTGTTGTCTATCTCTCAATTGCCGTGCTCTTAGCCAGAATGCAGAAAGAGAGGATAATCCGCATTTATGTGGTAATAGTGGCCTTGTTCCTTACCTTTATTATCGGATTAAGCCGCGTTTACCTGGGGGTGCATTATCCTACGGACGTTCTTGCCGGATGGGCTTTGGGACTTGCGTGGGCATCCTTTGTGTGGATTATTTCCTGGTACCTGGAGCTGAAGGACAAAAACGGGAGGAAATTCGTGAAGGATGAGGACGCTAAGTAGTCCAAATTCCTACAAATCTTTCAGAGATATCCCTATTTGCGCAGGCCTCTCATTATATTATTTTTATTTCAACAATTAAACAGGGTTGATGAAGCCCGGGAAAGAAATGAGAGGATTACATGTTTAACGGATTGAGCCATAAAGAAGAAATTTACGGGGGACTGCACTTATCTGAGGAAAGTACCCATTTAAGATTCAGGAAGCTGGTTGAGGAAAAAAGGCGCAAGGAAGAAAGTTTTTCCACGGGAACATTTGAAAAAGGTATTCAGACTTCAAAAGCAAAAAATGAACTGGTTTTCTCGCTGGTCCGCATTGGATCTGTTTTATATACAAACGGGGTTCTGGAAGCCGGAAAAGGCACATTAAGCTTTTTCATGAGATTGAAGCACGGCGATCTGATCCAGGCGGCATATGAATTTGTGGCAATGGCCCGTGAAAATTCAGCCTTGCTTAAAAAAGCAGGTCTTAACAGAACGGCAGTTCAGGAACTGCAGCGGAAACTGGAAAAA
This sequence comes from Ignavibacteriales bacterium, assembly GCA_036261625.1. Lineage (GTDB taxonomy): Bacteria > Bacteroidota > Ignavibacteria > Ignavibacteriales > SURF-24 > JAAXKN01. The sequence goes on from DATAKL010000005.1 coordinate 22,215, forward strand.
TTCCAGGCTTCGTTGGAAGAAAAAGTCCTTAATTTCTGCTGAAAATAAAGATATTCCCCAAATAAGAGAAGGGCTGCCTGCGGAAATAAAAAGCCGCGGCAGCCTTTTTCATTTCTTAAGAGTGTCCGCATAGTTTCTAATTGCCTTCCCCTTAATTTCCATACCTGAGAAACCGATGCGCTAAGAAGGCCCATATCAAGAGCCATCTGTGCAATCACGGCTCCATGGCCTTCAGGCGCATGTATTGTAAGCAGACGCATTATTCCTCCCTGATGTGTACATACTAGTAATTTTAGATAATATACAGGGCGGAATCAATTAAAAATTAAAAATTAAAAAGTGAAGAAAGGAAAGGGAAAGAAAGGAAAAGAAAGCTGAGCAGCTATAAATGGGCAGACATTTAAGCCCGACTCAGTCGGGCGCTTTGTCTTTAGCCCGGGGTGACAAACCCGCCTCTGGCGGGTGCCGGAACCCCCGGGAAAGCAAATCCCCCCCCCCACAATTTAGAGCCCCGAAGGGGCGATTTGTAGACAAAACCGGCGAAATTTGAAAAAATCCGGGATTTCCCCCGGTAAACATCGCAACCCAATTACACATAATACTCGCCAAATGCCTTCAGGAGATCCACTACCTGGTCCGACAGTTCGCATGCAACAGACTCGCCCAGTTCGCTATGGACCTTAAAAGCGGGTCTGCTTATAATTCCGGCCTCATGCAGGGCTTCAACGGCGCCTTCGGATTCCAGGCCTTTGCTTACGGCAACCAGACGGTTATCGCCGAAGGGATATTCCCTGTAAAAATCGTATGCATTGACTGTAAAGGTCAAAATAGGAATTTCGTCCTCAGTCTTAAAGATCAGAGCGGGATTCATATCGTTATATCTCGAGAAGTAGAGTTTTCCCTTAAATCCGTTCCAATCAAAGGTGTCGAGTAGTAATACTTCGTAAACCAATTTATTTTACTTTCTTTGATTAACATTAGTTAAAAAAACGTCTATTTTAAGGAAAACTGAATTCCGGATCATCTGATTCAGGCTGCGGTGTATTGGAGTTCTGTTATTCAATTGTCCCTTTATATTAATAACAAGGATATGATGCCGGAAATTCCAAACTGGATTTACCTTGTGCGGCAGGTCAAGACAAAAATAGACAGGCCCTCTCATTTTGTAAAGGCACTTTTAGAGTTCCAAACCTGAACTCCGGTTCAATAGTTCCGGAAAAAGGGATTTTGTGATGTTTTAAGGCCGCGGTCAGCGGCCTCATGTCGATAGCCCGGTGGTGATTGAGCCCGCCTCTGGCTTCACGCGTCAACTTAACGATTCATAAAACTTCGTGAAAACAGAGCATCTGGAATAGCGCAGTCATTAAGCCCCGATAAGGGGCGCATTGTCTTTAGCCCGGGGTGAGGAAGCCCGCCTGAGGCGGGCGACTGAACCCCGGGGATACGGATCCCCCCACAATTTCAGAGCCCCGATGAGGGGCGACTTGTTCATCCCGTTTAAATACAAATCGCCCCTTGTCGGGGCTCCGGGGGATTGGGGGAATTCGTTTCCCGGGGGTTCCCGCACCCGCCCAAGGCGGGTTTGGTCCACGCCAGAGGCGGGCACGGCACTCCGGGCTAAAGACAAAGCGCCCCTCATCGGGGCTTTGTAATTTGGACGTTTATTGATGCATTCTTTTCATTGGCCTTTGGAAATCTATTAAGTTGACGCGTAAAGCCAGAGGCGGGCACGCGTCCAACTTCAATGCAATTGTGGGCGCACGGCGGTGCGCCCAGACGGAAATGACATTAATTAGTTCCGGCACCCGCCGCGGCGGGTTCTATATGCAAAAGGTTGATGATTGTATTCAGCCCTGCAGGTTTTTGCTGATGATATATATGCATACCTGCCTGGCGCCTTCTTCGGTGTAACGGAACTTGGTGGTCAGATTCTTTAAGAGGAATGTTACGTCTTCTTTAACCCTCTGATCGTACTTGTGGAACTTGTCTGTCCCGTATTCCTTAATTGCGTTTTCATAGGCCGTAAATTTCAGGAACGGCTCAAATATGTTTTCTCTCAGATTGTTCATATAAATATTATAGAGCTCTTTGTAAATCGTCGTTTCTGTTATCGGCTTGTCCTCAATTACCATTTCCTGCAGCGTTATGGTAAACTTAGATGCTATCTCCAGACGGAAATTCTTTTTCGATTCCATGCTGACTTTTTTCTTGAACAGATGCTGCTCAATAACTTCATAGAAAGCTTCGCCAATCTCGATAGTCTCATTTGTATAAGGACAATACTGCTTATCTCCAATATCATAATTGGAAGCGAATAGATAGTTCTGCACGTCGCGGCTCACCCTTCCCTGGTTATGGTTGAAGAGAGATTCCTTTATCTCTTCCATAACGTTATAATCGTAGAGCCTGATTATGGATTCAATGAAGCCGTCGGGGATTATTTCATTTCTGTCCACATGTTTTTCGAAGAAGTTCTTCACGTCTTCCATTGTAATGAGCTTATCGCCGTTTGTGCCGTTTCCGTTACGCGTCATCTTGCGGTGCGCGGTGTAGAAGTCGTTAAAGATGTTTATAGATTCACGCCCGGAGAATCCGTCGCGCCCTTCTTTTTCAGATTCGCTGAAAAGTTTGCGTCTCATATTCCTGTCGAAAGTTTTCCTGTCCTCCTCCTGCAGCCACGAAGGGATGATATTGGAATAAAGGCTCATTTTAAGAAGGAGCATATCGTCGTCGCAGTACTTTTCATATTTTCTCGGGTATTCAATCCATTCCCTAATGGCGTCGCTGTCGGGATTAAGGCGGGATGAGATAATAATCTTTGCAAAGTTTTCCAGCACTCCCGGCAGAAAATGCTTTTCAATTTGCGGCCCGAGCGAGTGATAATAGGTTTTCACCTCTTCGGCGTAGTTGAGAATATAGTTGACGTTAATTTCAATTATGCGGTCGTGGAACGAGCTGACGTCTTTAATCTTCTCTTTATCTTCGGGATTCATTAGGGCAATGAAGAGCGACTTTACGTTTTCCTCCAGGTCCTCAATCTTATGCACCCCTTCGGAGATAATTCCGTGCAGGTCCATAAGGCGTTTTTCATTGTCGCCTTTAACATCCATGAGGGCGTAGATGCCGTTATTCGTTCTGGCGTATCTGGAATAGATATACTGAACGAGGTTGCTGTCCTTGAAAATGCTGCTGAGCTCTTTCTGTATGGCCTCGTTGGTAAGGACGAACTTATCGGGGTGCGGGTCGCCGGGGTTAAAGACGCTAATTCCGTTACCGAGCCTGCGGTTAAAATAGTAGCGCCTTGCATAGATCATGTTAAATATATCCGCCGGGCTTGTAAGGCGGCTTGAGAGGGCGTCATAAATTGAGCTGCATACGCTGCATGGTTTATCCTTAAGCACCCACTCGTATTCCTTCTTGTGGAATATCCGGTCCTTGTGTTCAGCCGGCAGAAGGGCTTCCAGGACTTCCATCCTGTATGCGCGGGGGATCATGAGAATAGGGTGGTCGTGGCTGGGGCAGGGGATTTCGAGTATACCGCCTGAGGCGCCGCTGTTATTGATCTTTGAGCTGTCGAGTCTCCAGACCACCTCGTAGTTCTGCCCGTCCAAAGTATGGCAGTACTCCTCGAAGCGCTGGAGCAGTGTATTAAGGAAAGTGCTTTTGCCGCTTCCCGGAGGGCCCACAAAGACATAGATCTTGTTCTGCTGTGTGCCTTCGTTGTAGCTGTCGGCAAGCCGAACGAGGCGGTTAGCCAGCGGGAGGTCGGAGAAGAAGGGCATATCGGTTTCCTCCACAAAAAGCCTGTCGCAGTTGATGGTTTTATAGTTTATGCTTTCAGGATCGTTATTAAAATCCTCCTCCTCATTTGTGTAATAGTAAATGAGGTCGTGAAATACCTGGAAAATGTTGCGGCATATCTTATCCGGCTGTGCGCTTACCTTCTCGAGGAACTGTGTAAATGTTATAACAGCCCCTTTCTCCTCGCGCTTCAGCTTTCTGTCTAAGAGGGCCAGTATATTTGCTACATCTTTACTTGATTTGGGTGCCATTTTGTCTTAACCTTAACAAACTTTTTCTTAAAAATTTTCCTTTTTCAGCTGACGGTTCTGCATCGTATAAAGGACTCTGTGGAAAATGGGCTGGATGTTGTTCTCATCGCGCCCGGCGGCCTTTCTCATTGCTTCCTGATCGAGCTCCGTTGTCTCAAGATAGACCGGACCGCCCCAGAGGTACTCAAGTCCCATTAGCGTATTCGGAATATAATCCCTGTAGAGTTCCTGCCCTTCGAAGTGATGGTTGAGGTAAAGGGAGTTTTCGTACTTCTTCTGGAACGTAATATAAGGCGGATGATAAAGGTTATCGTAGAGCATCTCCTTATAGTCCTTTGCCTTACGGCTTTTTACATAATACTCGCGTGTCTGCCGCTGGTGATTGATTCTCTGGCCTACGACCATAAGCTTATGCTTGTCCACAAAATCCTGGTCGACGAAAGTATTAAAGAAAGTAAAGTCGCAGAAATTTTCCCTCACGTGGAATATATAGTCGCGTCCGTCCATTTTTTTGGAGTCATATTCCTTTCTTTCGCTAAGGGTGTTAATGCGGCGGAAGTCGTAAGAAAGTCTTCCCTTGTTTGCCATTTCCTCGACGTACATAAAAAGCCGCCATCCGATGGCATAAGGGTTAAGGCCCACCTTGCTTAGGGCAGTAACGCCGGCGTTAATTTTTGCGAAGGCAACCTCATGGCCTTTAATGCGGTCGTCATTCAAGAAAAGGTTTTCGTGCCAGAAGCTTGCCCAGCCTTCGTTCATGGTTTTGGTTCTGATCATAGGGGCGAAGTAGAGCGAAGTTTCGCGGACAATTTCCACGATGGATTTCATCCACTTATTCTCCTCCTGGTTGAGGATGCGGCTTTCGGCCAGCACAAACTGCATCAGGTCCTCAACTGGGGGCTTCATCTTTTTCTTTCTCTCCTTTTCAAAAAGGCTGTCGAACTCAGGGTGTTTCAGTCTTATCCTGTCCAGGAACGTTGCCTCATGTTCGGCGTCGGGCATTTCGGAATCCTTATTGTAGCGCTCCACCTCCTCGAGGAAGTCGTGCATGCTCACGGTTTTAATCTGCTGCAGAAATCTCCCGAAGTAGAAATCCACTTTTTCGGTAAAGCTGAACTGTTTTTTATCATCCTCATCCTGGTAAGAGCTATGGAAGCCGACGAGGTTATCGATGCCGCGCGCAAATTCTATGATGTAATCCACCTGGCGTTTTTTCTGCGCTCTTAGTCTGGCAACAATTCTTTTATCGGTGAGGGCCTTTTCCTTAAAATCGTAATCCCATGTGTGCTGGAAGAACTTGTTGTTCTGGAAAAAATCTATATGGGCCAGCACGTGATAGAATATCATAACGTTCAGCCAGTCGGGGTTATTGTTATTGTAGAAGGAAATAACCGGTCTGGTATTAATAACAGTCTCGTAAGGGTTATTGGGGTAATATTCATATTCCCCCTTGCCTCTTAAGACCTGGATATCCTGCACCCAGTAGTCGTAGAGGGTAGGGATCATGTTCTTAGGGCTGAGCTCGATCATGTCTGTATTGGAGACATAGTATTCGAGCGTTTCCTTATCGAATTTAAGTCCGGCGGCTGCGGCGCGTTCCTTGCAGCCTTCCATAATTCTTTTTGTATGCTGGTCAATTAATTTCATCGTAATTCAATTTCAATATTTTTTAATAACGTTTTATCCCGTAGAGGAATCGGGGGCTAAAGCCCGAATATATTTTTGCTCCCGGTCCACGGCCTGAAGGCCGTGGCTATTCAATCAGGATTTTTATTTTATGAATAGCCACGGGCTTTAGCTCGTGGAATATGCGATCTCCAAAATCCACGGGGGCTTTAGCCCCAGATCCGCCCGGCTATGATATCAGGTGCTTGATGCTTTGTATAATTCGCTCCTCGTCGGCGTCCTGGGCTTTCATGCTGTCGAGACGGAGCTTATCGGGATAGGTCTCGAGCAATTTTGAATTTCTTATGTACTGCTCGACGAATGTATTATTATAGTCGCTTATGCCGGCGGCAATGGTAATGCCTATACGGCTGGAGTAGGAGAGCATAATTTCCAGCTCCTCGAGCGCCTTATTGCCGCGGGCATCCCAGTCGTCGCCGTCGGTGCCGTGGAATACATAGATATTATAGTCCTTGGCCAGGTTTTCCTCTTCCACAATTTTATTTACCAGACTGAATGCGCTTGCCACATCTGTTCCGCCGGCTACCTGTTTGTTGAAATATGTATAAAAGTCCGGCACTTCCTCGGCCTCGGTATCGTGCAAAATGAAACGGGTTTTAACCTGGCGCTGGTACTGGTACACGAGCCAGCTGTTTATATAAATATGCTGCGTTGCAACAACCTCGGTCGGCTTTCCTGTCATGGAGCCTGAATAGTCGCGCACGAAGAAAACGAGAGCCTGCGACTCATAGTCTTTTTCTCTGGACAGGGTGCGGTAGACGCGGTCGTTAGGCGGAATAAGTATTTTTGACGTATCCACCGGTTCATTGCCCGAAATATTGCCGAGAGCCAGGTTTGTCTTAATAACCCTTTTAAGCGTAGCTTTCTTATCCAGTATCTGTCCCTGACCGCGGTTTTTATCGGTCATATCGTAGGTAAACTTTGTCAGGGAAGTTTTCTTTCCCTTTTCCCTGATATTGGGGAGTTCGAACTGTTCGGTAAGGATGCGTCCGATGTCGTATGCATCGGCGCCCATTCCGTGTTGTCCGCCCTTGCCCTGGCCGGCACCCTGACCTGCACCGTCCTCCGGGCGCAGGGGTTCTTCACCAATAACTTCGCCTTCCTCGCCGTCGCCGGTTCCTCCGGTACCCTCTCCCTGTCCCTGCTGCTGATCGCCTTTCCAGTGGTAGAGTTTTTCTTCGGAGATAGTAGGGATGATAATAGTTTTATCGTTTCCGCCCTTGATCGGTTTTACAAGTTTCCCGAGTTTAACTTTTCTGGGGAAGCCGTCTTTCTCGCGCTGCTTATCGCGTTCAAGGAGCTTATCCAGGGCATGGAGCCTGGCCTGCTGGCCCGCGTTCATGTTCATCTGGAACATGTCGCGCGAGTCGAAGTAGTCGTAAAAAGTACGCTTCTCCACGTAAATGCCTTTTGGGGCATCCTGGGAAGGATCCGCATGATCTCCGGGGGTGGCCATCTCCGAATTAATCAGCCTCAGCTGCTCTTTCGAGAGTCCCTGCTGTCTTAAATAATCTATCAGTTCTTTAGTCTTGCTCATATTATCGCTTTATTTTTGTCTTAGGGCGGCCAGGCGCCAAAGGCACCTGCCGCAGAAAGAGTAATAAGTTATCAGGTCTGGTGGTCCTGTGTGCAGAAGAACTCAATTGTTTTCTGTGCGCAGGTATTGCAGTAGCCGAGCTTGGTAGTCATAGTTGTAACTATTCTGTTATAGAGTCTTTCGTTATCCTCGTTGGTACGGTTAGCAAGGGCGCCCACGAGTCCTCCGGCTGAAGCTATATCTGAATTCAGTCTGGTATCTGTAACTGCCTTCACGAGGTCCACGTTATCCATAAAGTCGTAGTTCTTGTCGGTCTGGAGTCTCTGCGCATAGATCTTTCTAATCTGGCCGCGGAAGGATTCCTTCTGCTCGCGGGTTTTCATCTCCAGTTCATTTTCCACGGCATTAACGAAGCGCTCGTCAATTTTAATCGGCTGCATCTTGTTTGTCTGCGGGTCGCGGTAGGTGATGATTTTATCCGACCCCAGGTCACTTCTTCCCATACCGACAATCATGTTAACGTACATGAGCACGTCTTTTTTAATTGCCGCGGGTTCATCCATAAAAGCGTTAAACATTTCAGTTCTGATGCGCTTGCGGTATAATCCGCGTGCAATTTTCAGGTCTTCGAAGTACTTTGCGCGTTCGTTGGTATCCTGAATGTAATCGAGTATAACCTCTTCGGTAGCCTTAAAGGCATCCTCGCCGAACATGCAGCGTCCTTCGTTAGTCTCCGAGTAGCCTCGCTGGGTGTTAATTATTCTAGCAAGGTCTCTCTGGCCCAGGCCTTTCTGGCCGAAGCGTTTTGTAATATCACTTTCATGTTCCAGCTCTTCAACTATTTCAGCCAGGGCCTTAATGCTCTTTTCGCCGGCGACTTCGCCTGCGGCAAGCTTCATCATTTCAACCGGAGTAAGCTTATCCTCGGCTCTGGGCAGGCGGCTTAATGTAACGCCGGTAGACATCACATAGATAAGGTTCGGATCCATGTGCAGCTTTTCGCCCGAGAAGGTAGTTTTCTCGCTTGAGCCGAGGGCGTATTTAGTAAGCTGCTGCTGGAGCTTATAGTCTGTATTATGGGCAACGTAGCAGAACTTGCAGCGGTCTATAATAGGCTTTTCCTCGCCGTTAGCCCTGTAGTTCTGAACGTCGGCATTATTGCTTGTAGCAATAATAAAAGTATCAATCGGCCACTTGAAGGCGTCAATTTCAATAACCCTGTTCTGCACAACGCCGAGATAGATCTTCATAAGGTCGGTTTTATTCTTAAAGATCTCATCTGCAAAGTGGATTCCGCCGCCGCCGACTCTTGCCAGGGCGCCGCGTCTTAAATCGAAGCGGTAAGGGTTGTTTGTATTAGTGATGTGAAGAAGCCTCTGTATGCTTTCCTCTCCCACCAGGTCGACGCCCGAGCTCGTAATCTTATCCTTTGCGGGGTATTTACCCGTTATGGTGCCCATTGTTTCGCTGATAGGAACCTTAACGATCTCGATGCATTCTTTTACCCTGTCCAGGTCCTCATCGAAATGGGTTTTAAGGTCATTCAGAATAAATTCGCTGTCGGCGCCGAGGGGTCTGTAGTTTTTATAAAACAGTTCGATATCTGCCGTAGAAAAGCCCTGCCCAAGGAGAGCCTCCTTGCTGTCGTCCTTGCAGGGGAAAAGATTCATTGCAAGAATTACGGGGTCTTCGTAGGTCTGAGACTCAATTACGCGGAGGTTACCGTAGCCTTCCATATCCTTAGGGATTTTAAAGCGGAAGGTATAGCGGTTATTTTCCGGGATGCTCACGAAATCGCGGTACATTGCAGAAAGGTAGTCCACGAAATAAGTTTTACCGTTACCCGGTTCGCCGGCCAGGACGAAAGCCATTTCCTTGCTTTCGCCGTCTTCGGCAGCATCCTTAATAAAGGCGACGAATTTGTTAAGGACGTCGAACATACCGATGATATGTTTTTTGCCCGTTCTGAACTTCATGAAGTCGTAAGTATTTTTCCCATTTACGACAATGGGCTGGATATGTTTAGGATCATCAAACAGCATTCTGGCAATAGATTCAAAAACGTTTTCAAACCTATGCTGTCCCCTCTTTAATTCATCCAGATACAAATCCAGGCTTTGAGTATGTGCCCGCATTATAATTCTCCAATTCTTTAGTTAAACACTTCTACTGCAAAATTCTGCTGATAAACTTTTTTGTTAATATTCGGATTAATTGTCTTAAAGTTTATAGTCATTTTAGTCCATAATTTCGTCCACTTTTTATTTTTTTCAGTCCATTGTTTTCAGAACCGAGTTCCAACGGCAGAGTTGTCATAAGGCGGAAAATAAAAAGGCTAAAAACGGGGGGAATTTCAGAACAATTCGAGTTCTAAACTTCAATATTTCAAGCAGCAGATACACAGCATTAAATGATTCATTTTTCATTTTCAGGAATAGGGCACCGATTTTTACCCTAAAAATATGATGAACCGCGGCAAACAATTTCACGCTCAGCAGCCGGAGAAATAATACCATAAATTAGCCATAAAAAATACCTATTAATAGGTATAGATTAATCAGTTCTCGCTGCCGATTATTGTACTGCTGCAACTTCATTGGGTATAAGACGAAAAGGCCCAGAGCATTCAATATTTCCAGCATATTCAACAGGCCCCCCCCTTTTGATAAGCCTGTTAAAAACCAATTAAGAAATATTTCATCATAGGAAAAAGTGAACAAATAACAGGAGTCGGAAATGGACGGAACAGGCAGTCAGCAGATAAAGCAGTATCTGACATTCAGGCTGGGCGAGGAAACATTTGCAGTGGATGTTTCCGAAGTCAGAGAGATCATAGATGATGTCAGTCTGACAAAAATTCCGCAAACGCCGGATTATTTCAGCGGCGTAATAAACCTCAGGGGAAATGTCCTCCCGGTAATTAACCTAAGAACGAAGTTCGGAATGCCCTTTACCGAAACGACAAAGGACACGTGCATTGTAGTTATGGAGGCAAAAATAGAAGGCACCCCCATATCTCTCGGCGCGCTTGTGGATTCGGTGCTAGAAGTATTTGAACTTGAGGATAAGGATGTTGAACCCGCCCCAAAATTAGGTTCAAAACTGAACACTGACTTTATAAAGGGGATAGGTAAAAAGGACCAGAAGTTTTTGATAATTCTGGACATAAACAAAGTTTTTTCTTCAGATGAATTGTTACTTCTGAAGCAGTCAAATGAAACAAATATGTAAAACCCATTAATACAAAGGGGAATAAGATTATGGATTGGTTTAAAAATCTAAAAATAAGTGTGAAACTTATTTCTTCATTTACAGCAGTAGCGGCAATTACTGCACTTGTAGGGTTTGTAGGCCTTAGCAATATGGGCACAATCAATAACATGCTCGATATCTTATATCAGGATCATCTTCTTGGATTAAGTAACAGCAAAGAAGCCAATCTTGACCTGATGTATTACGACAGGGCTTTACGAAACTATGTTCTGGCGAAGACACAAGAGGAAAGGGATCAGCGTATTGCTAATATGAAAAATTATGATCGGCTTTATCGTGACAATATGCAGAAGGTGTGGGCTGCATTGAATACAGATGAAACAAAAGAAATTCATAGAAAGATTATGGCAGGTTTTGAAGAATATATTCAGTCGTCAAAGGAGCTGGTCAATGCTATCAATGCCAACGGGTTTTCAAACATTTCTGAAAGTGTGGTAAAGGCAATTGCCAAATCACGCGATGACGCCGATGCAGTCGACAGCCTTATGGATCAGATCACTTCCATAAAAGAAAAAAGAGGACTGGAAGCCTTTAACGCCAGCGCTGAAATTTACAAGAGCAGCCGATCATTTTTACTTCTGTTGATTATTATAAGCGTAGTTTCCGGTGTGGGTCTGGGCATCCTCATTTCGAGGTTAATCAGCAAACCGATAAAGCAGCTCTCGGATGCGGCAGATAAGCTTTCAGTTGGCGATATTGACGTAAGTATTGAATCAACAACAAAAGATGAAATCGGAATTCTGATGAAATCATTCAAAAAAATGATTGAAAACATAAAAGAGCAGGTAACTGCCGCCGATAAAATTTCGCAGGGTGATCTGGATGTAAATCTAAAGCTGAAATCGGAAAAGGATATTCTTAGTGCTTCATTAAACAAGGTAATATCAACATTAAAGGAACTGATTTCAGAGACAAGGCTTTTAACCAAAGCTTCCGTAAACGGCGAACTAAAGACAAGAGGCAACTCAGAAAAGTTCTCTGGCGGCTTCAGAGAAATAGTCCTTGGAGTGAACCAGACGCTGGATGCTTTGATAAATCCCTTAAATGTTACGGCAGATTATGTGGATAAGATCAGTAAAGGCATCATTCCTCCTGAGATTACAGACAGCTATAACGGCGAGTTTAATGTAATTAAGAACAACCTCAACGCAACTGTTAAAATGATGAGAAACCTCTTAGCTGAAACCAATAAGATCATTAAGGCGGCAGCTGACGGGGATTTGGGAAAACGCGCAGATGCCGATCAGTTCGCAGGCGGCTGGAATGAGCTTGTCAGGGGTGTAAATGACACGATAACCAACATTGTAAATCCCCTGATGGTTACAGCAAATTATATAGACAGAATATCCAAAGGCGACATTCCGGATAAAATAACAGATGTGTATAAAGGCGATTACAATAAGATCAAGAATAATATCAACGTCCTTATTGATGCCATGCATCATATAACACATCTGGCTGAAGAAATAGCTTCGGGCAATCTTCTTGTTAATGCCAGGGAAAGATCTGAAAACGACAAGCTTATGCAGTCCCTGGATTCTATGATCAAACGTCTTACCGAAGTAGTGGCAAATGTAAAACAGGCAGCAGATTATGTGGCAAGCGGCAGTCAGCAGATGTCGAGCGGCAGCGAGCAGCTCTCACAGGGCACCACCGAACAGGCTGCTTCAGCCGAGGAAGCTTCAAGCTCAATGGAGGAAATGACAAGCAATATAAAACAGAATGCCGAAAATGCACTTCAGACCGAGAAAATAGCCCTTAAGAGCGCCGAGGATGCCAGGGAAGGCGGCAGGGCTGTTGAAGAAACCGTTGTGGCAATGAAGGAAATAGCAAGCAAGATCTCAATTATTGAGGAAATTGCAAGACAAACCAACCTTTTGGCCTTAAATGCCGCAATTGAAGCTGCAAGGGCTGGTGAACACGGGAAAGGCTTTGCAGTGGTTGCAAGCGAGGTCAGAAAACTTGCCGAACGCAGCCAGATTTCGGCAGGCGAGATCAGCCAGCTCTCAAATGCAAGCGTACAGATAGCTGTAAAAGCCGGGGAAATGCTGAAGAAGATAGTGCCTGACATTCAGAAGACCAGCGAGCTTGTTCAGGAAATCAGCGCGGCTTCAAATGAACAGAACTCCGGAGCCGAACAGATTAACAGTGCAATTCAGCAGTTAAATCAGATAATCCAGCAGAATGCATCGGCAAGCGAAGAAATGGCCGCTACTGCCGAAGAGCTTGCAAGCCAGGCCGAGCAGCTGCTCGATACAGTGTCTTTCTTCAAGGTTGACTCAGGCTCTAATGGAAAACAACAGGTCATTAGGCGCAAGGCACCACAGGCTGCAAACCATTTCAGTGTACCACATATGGAAAACAAGGTTAAAATACCACAGTCTGCACTGAATAAATCGGCTAAAAGTAATGGCGTTGTTATAAATATGGATCAGATAAATCTGGACGATGAATTCGAAAGGTTTTAGGAACTCTTTGTAAAGAGAACCTCTCTGTGAAAAATAACGGACCAGTTCCCCTGAGGGGAACTGGTTTTTTTATGCTCATCTCTGTGTGCTTCCCCCAAATCTTAATTATTCCTCCCCCCGGATAACTTTTTGTATTTCTAGAGTCTAATTCGTTATATTATATTAAGAGAGGCTATGGCTGAAACAGGCTGTTCTCGTATAAATCCGCCCCGATGGGGAGCCCTGCAATAATGGCCTAAGAGAAACTGCCATAATATATTTTATGATTTTGTCCTTAGGAAAGACACATTTATGGATAGTCAGACACTAATAAGACCGATGGAGATACTGTTGGTTGAAGACAATAACGGAGATATACTTTTAATACAGGAAGCATTGGAAGAGGGTAAGCTCAGCAGCAACTTAAGCGTGGCAAAAAACGGAATGGACGCCATTGAGTTCCTGCACCGGAGGGGTAATTATAAGGATGCGCCCACGCCGGATCTGATCCTTCTGGATATGAATCTTCCCAAGAAAAACGGCAAGGAAGTCCTGGCGGAGATTAAGGCGGATGAAAACCTGAAAATAATTCCGGTTGTAATCCTCACCTCCTCGCAGGCAGAGCAGGATATTCTGATGAGCTATAAGCTGAATGCCAACTGTTATATTACCAAACCTGTGGATTTTGAAAAGTTTATAAATGTAATTAATTCAATAGAAAATTTCTGGTTTTCAATAGTTAAACTTCCTTCTCAGGGGAAATGACGGCAAAGGATGGCAAATGAGTCGATAAGACTTCTTGTTATAGAAGACAATCCCGGCGATGCAGCTTTAATTGGAGAGATGATAGGGGACATCTCTGAAATCCGGGTTGAGATGATGCATGTTACGCGTCTTGCGGCAGGTCTTGAAGCGCTTGAAAAGTACGGCATGGATGCCGTGCTGCTGGACCTGGGTCTTCCGGACAGCTATGGCATCAATACTCTTCATAAGTTTCAGGAGCAGTCGGGCCATGTACCTATAGTTGTTATGACAGGCTTAAACGACAAGCTTGTGGCGGTTCAGGCCATAAAGGCAGGAGCGCAGGATTATCTTGTAAAAGGAAGGATCGACTCTGAGCTTCTGGAGCATTCACTGCGCTATGCCATTGAACGCAAGCGCATCGAAGAGGCCTTAATTGAAAGCCAGGCGGAGCTCAGAAGAAGCAAGGAGGAGCTTGAGAAAAACGCAGCGAAGCTGGACGCGCTGAATAAAAATCTTGAGGAGGCAAATGCCAGCAAGGACAAGTTCTTCTCAATTGTAGCGCACGACCTGAGGAGCCCTTTCTCTGCGCTCTTAGGCTTTACCGAGTACTTAAGCCAGAATATCGATGAACTGGACAAAGAAGAGATAAAGGATTTTGCCTACCGCGTGCATGCTTCCTTAAAACGCATTTTCCGCCTTGTAGACAACCTCCTGCAGTGGTCGACACTGCAGTCGGGCAGAATGGAGTTTTCCCCAGTTAATTTCTGTCTTAATATATTGATTAAGGAAGTGCTGGACATATACCAGGTCAATGCGGCCAGAAAAAGAATAAACCTGAACTTTGAGTTTGACAGTGACTACGACGTATATGCCGACAAAAATATGACAGACACGGTGCTCCGCAATCTCCTGTCCAACGCCCTGAAATTTACATATCCCGATGGACGTGTAACCATAAGTCTGCATAACGATACAGATAATGTCGTTGTTGCTGTAAGCGATACAGGGACGGGAATTTCAGAGGAGGACAAGGCGAAGCTTTTCAGGATAGAGGAAAATGTTTCCAAAGCCGGCACCGACAAGGAAAAGGGGACGGGCCTGGGTTTAATTCTGGTAAAGGATTTTGTGGAACGTAACGGGGGCAGGATCTGGGTGGAAAGCCAGCCCGGGAAGGGGAGCACATTCAAGTTTACACTAAAGAAAAAGGCCCGCTAGGGCCTTTTGCATAAATACAGGGTTAAAGTTAAACCCACAAATTACCATAGGCATCGACAATTTACACTTATTAATCCAAATGCCGCGGCAGCGGCATGGTGTCGATAGCCCAGGGTGATGGAATTCCCGGAGGGAATGACTGAACCCCGGGACCACGTAATCCCCCGCAATCCCCCGGAGCCGCGGCAGCCGCGACATATTCCGATTCCCGCGGCAAATAAATTGTGATGAAATTCAATCAATAATCGTGGTTTATTGGG
>DATAKL010000006.1:0-15489 GCA_036261625.1 Ignavibacteriales bacterium
GGGATACGGATCCCCCCACAATTTCAGAGCCCCGATGAGGGGCGACTTGTTCATCCCGTTTAAATACAAATCGCCCCTTGTCGGGGCTCCGGGGGATTGGGGGAATTCGTTTCCCGGGGGTTCCCGCACCCGCCAGAGGCGGGTTTGTCACCCCGGGCTAAAGACAAAGCGCCCCTCATCGGGGCTTAGTGTGTGCGTTATTCTACTTGCTCAGATTTCATTGGCCTTTTGAAATCTACCAGTGACAATAATGTCACACAATTAGTAAATCATAGCAAGGCTATGTCTTGTGCCTTAAGCTGACGCCTGAGGCTTTGGCGGAGGCAGGAGCCCCGGGTAATGTGGCCGCCTCACCTGAAAACCGCAGTGTTATCCTGGCTAACCTACCACTTAACGGGGATGGTAAATGTGTATTTGGCGCCGGAATCGTTTGTTATTTCAAGATTTCCCCCTAACTGCGCGGCAAGCGAACTGATTAGAATCTGCCCTAAGGTTCCGCTTTTATTCATATCCATTCCTTCGGGGAGACCCGGACCGTTATCTTTGATCATTATTTCAATTTCGGTTTTTCTGTTCTTTACGCTGAAGGATAAAACCCCGTCTATTCTTCCCTGAAATGCGTACTTGAATGCATTTGAAATTATTTCGTTTAGTATAAGTCCGCACGAAGTGGCAACGTCTATTGGAATTGAGGCCTGTTCGCAATCTTCCCTGACCTCAACCATCGAGCCTTGGCCGGAGTAGGCGTTTCTCAGGTTTGCAATAAGGGCCCTGATATAATCGCCTACATCGACATTAGATAAACTGTTGGAGCGGTAAAGTTTTTCATGAACCAGGGAAATGGTTTTGATCCTGTTCCGGCTTTCCCTGAATGCCTCTTCCTGCGTGGTTTTATCCATATAATCAGACTGCAGGCTGATGAGGCTTGAGATTACCTGGAGGTTGTTCTTTACGCGGTGATGGATTTCCTTTAAGAGGAGTTCCTTTTCTTTAAGAGAGGCCTTTATACGGTCTTCCTTTTTTACAATTTCAGTCATATCGGTGCAGAATGTTATTGCAACCTCTCCCTCATGTATCCACACGTGATCTATGGCGGCAAAGACGGGGAATTTTGTTCCGTCTTTTTTTACGGCGTTTACGGTAAATTCGTTCGGCTTTTTTTCATTTGAAGTCCAGTCCCTTCTGCTGTTCTTAAGGAGGTGGCGGTCTTCAAGCACCACGCTGTCCAGTGCGGGTTTTCCGGTCAGCTCTTCGGGATCCGAATAGCCGAACATTTCGCAGAGGGCGTTGTTTGCGTTGAGAATTTTTCCTTCCCGGGTAATTAGAATTCCCACGGGAGAATTCTCGAAAAGGGTTCTGAACTTGTTTTCGCTCTGCATAATTTCTTTGGAAAGCCTTCTGAAGTTTTCTGCCGATTTTAGTTTTTCAGTAATAAGCTCGGTATTTAATATTATGCCGCCAATGTTTCCGTCGGCTTCATACCAGGGGCGGCATTCCCAGCGTATCCACTCGAGGCTTCCGTCTTCTCTGGGGTACGGGTCCTCCTCGGCGCTTAAAACAACTCCATGAAGAGCCTGGCGGTGAACCTCCTTCCAATTTTCCGGAAGGTCGGGGAAAACATCGTAGTGGTTTTTGCCTGTAATGTCCTGGTCTTTTATCTTATACTGCCTCAGGAACTCATCGCTTACATAGAGGTAGTTCATATTGCGGTCCAGGATGGCAATTGCGCTGCGGGCATGCTTAATAAAATAGCTTAAGAGGTTGTAGGAATAAATAAGTTTTTCCTCAGCTTTTTTTCTTTCGGTTATGTCATAGAAAATTGAAGCCGCCTGATTTTTCTGGTAACTGAAGATCCACAAGTTCAGATATTTGTTTATTTCAGGATAATAACGTTCAACAGCCATGGGGGTTCCGGTTGCGGCCACATCAATATATTCCTTAATCAGGGTCCTGTCTATAGCGGGATCAAGTTCCAAAAAGGTTCTGCCCTGCAGGAGTTCAACAGGGATTCCGGTTATTTTTTCAAGAGCAGGATTTACAGCAATGTTCCTGACGTCGAAGGGAGTGCCCTCTTCATCGTATACCAGTTCAAAAAGGGCGCATCCGTTAGTCATATTCTCAAAGAGCTGGCGGAATTTTTCCTCGCTTTGCTTAAGTGCAGCTTCATTTTGTTTAATTTTCCTGTTGGCCTCAAAGAGCCGGAATGCCATGCGGATGGAAGCAAAAAGGATTGTATTATTGGAACCTTTAACTACGTATCCGTAGGAAGTGATTTTATCCACCTTATCTACAACATCAGGTTCAGCGTGAGAAGAAAGGAAAATGACCGGTATGTCGTTTTTCTTAAGGATTCTCTTTGCGGCCTCGGCGCCGTCTATGCCCTCGCCGAGATTGATGTCCATTAAAATAAGGTCGATTCCCTCCGGGTTTTCATCAGTCATCTTAACAGCCTGCTCGCCGGAGAAAGCAATCAGGACGTTGAACCCGGCAGCGGTAAGATCATTCTTTTCGGCCATAGCAATAATGGCCTCATCTTCCACAAGCAGAATGGTTTTTTGAGATGCGTTCATTATACCCCCAAAGTGCTGCAGTTAAAACCGGCCATGTGCAGCTTTTTTTTGAATACCGGAACAGTATTTTCTATTTCCCAACCGGAAGATAGGAGAAATAAGATTAAAAGACCATATGGTAGAAAAAAAATTTCCTGCCGTCTGCAGGCGCCTTAAGGCAAAGCTTAAATTCGGGGGATTATTTTTCGATAATACACCCGGGAACGGCATTATTGAATATTTATATTCTCGTTTTCTAAAATCCTGTTGCATATCTTATCTTTGTAAACTATCTTGCCGCTGACCAACTTTTTGTTTTTGCTGGTATTAAGGCTTTCCCGGGGGAAAGAAAGTCTGCTTCGCCAGAAACCGCCCTTTATGGCTCCCGGGGACCAACTGAAGTCATTGTTACATATTCTCTCTGCCCGGCCGGACTAATGCACAGAGGCCTGATGTCTTTACCTAAACTGCTCAGAAAACCCGGCCGGATAAGGATCCATTTTCGTTTCGTGCTAATTAACTGAATCAATGATCATCTATTTCGGGAATGTTTTATGAAAAAACTTTTACTTTTCATGTTCCTTACGCTCCTGCTTATGGCCGGCTCATCGTACAGCCAGATATCCAACCTGAAAATTCTGGGCAGTACAGCAAGCTTTTCGGTCACTTCGGGCGACACATTCGGCTGGAGCTTCAGTGTGCCCAAACCGGGCGACACGACACTCGTTCAGATATGGCTTGACGGCGACCAGAACGGAATTCTCGACCCGGCAAAAGACGTTCTCTGGACTTTCTTCAATCATATTGACGGCGACCCGCACGGTCAGAACGGTCCCCCGGATGGAGACGGTGCCGCCAACGGAACTGTTGCATTCGAACAGCCGCTGGGCCTTGCCCCGGGTCACTACATTATACTTTTCAGAAATCACGGGCACTATACAACTGCCTCGGGCGTTGTAAACCATCTGGC
This sequence comes from Ignavibacteriales bacterium, assembly GCA_036261625.1. Lineage (GTDB taxonomy): Bacteria > Bacteroidota > Ignavibacteria > Ignavibacteriales > SURF-24 > JAAXKN01. The sequence continues at coordinate 3,520 of DATAKL010000006.1, forward strand.
TTCGCCGGCATACACAATTTCAGGAACGGTTACAGTCCCCCAGGGGATGAGCAAAAAGAACATCGTGCTTTCACTTGAAGCCGAAAACGGAGCGGGAGGCTTCTGGGATGCCGCTACAGATGAAAACGGCAACTATACAATTGAAATGAATTCCGATACGGCCGGCGCCCCGTGGTATGTAAAACCGAACAACACTTTCGTAATGGGTTCGGCAATCCTTAATCCGCTGGATAAGGAAATTCACTTTGTTTCGGGAACTCATGCCTATACAGGAAACAACTTTACTTTTACAGCCGCAGGCGCATCAATTTCAGGAACGCTTAAAGACGACAGCGGCAGCCCGGTTCTGGGCGGTGAAGTAAGCCTTGCGGCAGGAGAAGGAGCCTTTTACCGCTATGCTCCTACAGATACTGCCGGCACATTCCATCTTGGACTTCTTCCGGGCGAACTGCCGCAGACAATGATTGTGCTTGAATCGCATTCACGCAATGATGACAACGTCTTAAATGCCTACAGCAGTCTGGGTCCTGTTGCCGCAGGGAACAATATTACGCGCAACCTGATTATATACAAGCCCAATGCCGCAATTACCGGCAAGGTTACCATTGACGGGAACGCCCCCGGTTTTATGATGCAGCTCTCGTGCCTGAACCCGGATTCGGCTTTTTCCAATTTATGGACAGACACGCAGGGCAACTTTACGGCAAATGTAACGAGCAAGATTTCCGATTATACAATTTACCCTGTAATTGATTACAAGAACGGGGGGCAAAATTACTTCTTTACCCCGCTGAAGGCGCATCCGGGACAGACAGGCCTGGTTCTGAGTCTTTCTACAACAACAGATGTAAAGGAGGGATCATCTTCCCTTCCGGCAGAATACAGCCTGAGCCAGAATTACCCGAATCCTTTCAACCCAACTACTACAATCAGCTATTCGGTAGCAAAGGAAGGGTTTGTAAGTCTTACAGTTTATAATATGCTGGGCAGCAAAGTTGCCACGCTTGTAAGCGGAAACAAGCCTGCAGGGCAGTATACAGTTTCCTTCGACGGCAGCAGTCTTGCAAGCGGAATCTACATTTACAGGCTTGAGGCAGGAAGTTTCATCTCCACCAGGAAACTGGTTCTCATGAAGTAATTTGGTCTGGTACTCTCACGAAAAAGCCCCGGGGTTCTGGCGAATCCGGGGCTTTCTTATTTTCAGCATTAAATTTTCAGCAGTCTCCGTCTATGGAGCAGCTGCTGCCTTCCGCGGCACCATCCGGTCCCGCGTTATGTCTTTGCCAGCCTGAATAGACTTTTTCCAGCACCTGGAGGAAGTACTCCTGCGGCTGGGCGCCAATTACGCCGAGCTTTCCATCGAACAAGAAGAAAGGCACGCTGCGGATATCGAACTGGCGGGCCTCGTAGAGATCTTTTCTTACGCTTTCTGTGTAAGTGCCGTCTTCAAGAGCCCTGGCAAGCGTAGTGGTATCAAGCTCCATTTCATTTCCTATTTCAACAAGAGTGGGGGTATCGTCTATGTTTCTTCCTTCGGTAAAGTAAGCCCTAAAGAGTTTTTCTTCGGCTTCGTTCTGCGCGCCATGTTCCTTTGCGAACTGTAGGAAGCCGTGGGCTTTCATAGTATTTGCCACCACGGCCTTGTCGAAGTTATATTCGAGGCCCACCTGGGCCGCAGCTTCAGTGACCTGCCGGTTAACCTCTCTTGCTTTTTCGGCATTCCAGCCTTTTACGCGTGCAAGGTGGTCGTAGACATTTGTTGAAGTATCGGTTTTGGCATCGGGGTTTAAGAGGAAGCTTTTCCACTCGACTTCCACCTGATCTTTATGAGGGAACTCTTCGAGGGCCAGTTCGAATTTGCGTTTACCCATATAGCAGAACGGGCAGACAACATCGCTCCAGACCTCGACCTTCAGTTTATTATTATTCATTAAAATCCTTTCGAAATATCTGTAATTGTGAATGCAATTTTAGCATTATTTTCTTTCAATTTAAACGGATTTAATATAGTAATAGTTTCATTAAAATGGATTTATGCAGGTGGGTTAAAAAAGCAGCAGAGAATTCAAAAAAACAAAAAAGATGTAAGCAGTTTGGGATCACTCACAAAGCAAGCCCCGATGAGGGGCGCATTGTCTTTAGCCCGGGGTGAGGAAGCCCGCCTGAGGCGGGCGACTGAACCCCTGGGATACGGATCCCCCCACAATTTCAGAGCCCCGATGAGGGACGACTTGTTCATCCCGTTTAAATACAAATCGCCCCTTGTCGGGGCTCTGGGGGATTGGGGGAATTCGTTTCCCGGGGGTTCCCGCACCCGCCCAAGGCGGGTTTGGTCACCCCGGGCTAGAGACAAAGCGCCCCTCATCGGGGCTTTGTAATTTGGACGTTTATTGATGCATTCTTTTCATTGGCCTTTGGAAATCTATTAAGTTGACGCGTAAAGCCTCTGGCGAGGCGTGCCCGCCTCCGGCGAGGCGTGCCCGCCTCCGGCGAGGTCGCACGTTGAACGTTATTTACGCATGCATCCTGTGTTCCAGAATTCCCAGCTGTTTCATAAAAGTTGCCACGTCGTAATAACTGCTTGAGCTTACAATCTTCCCGTTTTTCAGTCGGTAAACGTCGCAGAACGGAACATCGGCGTGTTTTCCTGTAGCTTCAATATCACCATCGGGAGTTCTGAGCGTTCCTTTGTGTGTGCCCGTGCCGCGGAACTCGCAGACGGCAAAATCTTCCCCGGCTGAAATATTTTTTATCTCGATCTTTGAATCCGGGAAAGCCGTATTCCAATTCTGCAGAAGCTGCTTGAAGCCATCGGGCCCCTTAAATGTCCTGTTGGCCGGAACATCTGTGAAGACTGCACCCGAATCTACATTTTTTACCGCAGCGTTAAAATCCTTGCGGTTATATGAATCATATATATTGCGTAACATAGAGATATTTTCCTGTACTGACATTTTATCCTCCTTTTTGTTTTATTGTGCTTTCTTTTTACTCCTGTCTTTTGGAACTATTTTGGTGCTGTTGTTTCCAGCCAAGCTAGAAAAAACAGAAAATTAATCAAGGTCCATTTTTAAGTAATACCTGAAAAGGATACAACCGGGGAATTCTTTTTCCCCTATTAAACGGCCCGCCTCAGCGCTTCAGAGCGCGGGTGAATTATTAATTACACATCCCCTAAATTGAAAAAGATTACTGCCGATAATGAGATATGAAATTTTGTTTACGTATGTAAAATATTTACGAAAACCTGTTCGGGAAAAGTGGCAAGTCTTCAGCGCCGGCAATCCTTGTGTTTACCTCAGTTACGGTTCAATTATCACGCTTCTATGGTAAGAACAGCTGAAAAGGCCCGTTTCAGCTGCCGGATGCATTTATTAAGTGCCGGTGCGTTTGCCCGATTCCTGCAGATTCATTAAAACAGTTATTAAAAGGAGAAATCGGTGTCAATTAAAAAAATGTTCTTTGTTATATATACTATAACGGGTATGGCAATTCTGGGCCTTGCTGCGGCTGATACAATGATGCTGCAGAGTATGACATATGTAATTATCGCCTTTCTTATTGTATCCCAGGCGGTAAATTACTTTCTGATAAATAAAAAAGTAATTAAACCTGTAACTGAGCTGAGCCTGGCCACGGGCAGCCTAATTTCGGGCGATCTGTCGGTATCGGTGGATTATAAAAGCGAGGACGAGATAGGCCGCCTTTCCGAAGGCTTTAATAACATGATCGGAAAAATTAATGATGAAATTGCAATAGCCCGGAGCTTCCAGCAGGGAATAAGCGCCGCTATGTTCATTGCCGACAAGGATACGAAGCTGCTTTCGGTTAATAATGCAATACTCAAGATGCTCCGCCTGAATAAAAAACCTGAAGAAGTAATCGGAAAACTTACCGTTAAGGAAGCTTTCCTTCAGGATTCTGTTTCCAGAAATGCTTTCCAGGGAAAATTCATCAGCGGCGAAAAACATTTTCTTAAGGACCATTCCGGAGAATCGTTCCCCGCATTAATAACTTCTGGACCTATCTATAACAGTAAAAAAGAAATGGTTGCATGCTTTGCCAACTTTTTCGACCTCCGCAGTATTGAAGCTGAACAGAAACAATACCTGAACGAGCAGATTGCACCCATTGCCGAGGTGATTGAGGAAGTTGCCCACGGCGACTTTACCAGAACGCTTGAGACGGATGAAAAGAGCGATCTTTACAGGCTGAGTCTGAATATAAATAAAATGATCGGCGACCTTCATAATACGCTTTCAATGGTAAGCGAAGCCGTGCAGGCTACGGCCAGCGCCGCAAGTGAAATATCAAGTGCATCCGAGCAGATGGCGGCCGGCGCACACGAACAGAGCCAGCAGGCAGAAGAAGTGGCCGGCGCTGTTGAACAGATGACTAAAACCGTATATGAGACAGCAAAGAACGCCAATGAGGCGGCCGATGTATCCAGAAACTCCAGCCAGGCAGCCGAAAAAGGCGCAATGAAAATTAACGATACGAAAAAGGGAATTGAGAAGATTGTGGCATCATCCATGGAGACCTCCAGGATTGTTGCCTCGCTTTCCAAAAGAAGCGAGCAAATCGGAGAAATTACTCAGGTAATTAACGACATTGCAGACCAGACAAACCTCCTTGCTCTTAACGCCGCCATTGAGGCCGCCCGTGCCGGTGATCAGGGGCGCGGCTTTGCTGTTGTTGCCGATGAAGTGCGCAAGCTTGCTGAGCGTACAACTAAAGCAACAAAGGAGATTGCCGAGACCATAAAGGCTATTCAGGTTGAAGCCAAAGAAGCCGACCATTCCATGTCAGAGGCGAAGCAGAAAGTGGAAGAGGGAATGGAACTGACCGAAGAAGTTGCCGGGGTTTTAAGTGAAATTCTTTCAGGCGCAAGAAAAACCACAGATGTGGTGCTGCAGGTGGCTGCGGCAAGCGAGGAGCAGTCGGGTGCGGCCGAAGAAATTGCGAAGAACATTGAAGGCATTTCATCAGTTACACAGCAAAGTGCAGCAGGAACAGAGCAGATAGCCCGTGCTGCAGAAGACTTGAACCGCCTGACAGTAAACCTTCAGGAGATTGTATCGAGGTTTAAGATACGCAGCGGAACTGACAGGCATATCAAAAGCCATACGCGCAGGCAAATAACCGCTTAACCCCGCCTTCCCCCTTGTCTAAACACATTTTCGTATGGGCGGCCGCCGGCTGCCCATACAGCTTGCCCTGGCAAAAACAGCTCCCATCTGCTGCGTACGGCACCGCCGGTTAAACTTAAAACAGGATTACTGACCTTAAATTCAACGGAATTTTTCCGATAATATAATATTTAACTTTTCGCAAAATGTTTTTCTTAAGTTCTTTTCCTTATGGAAAAACAATTAAGCAGGTAATGATCTTTTTGTAAAATTCGGGAAGGAATTCCATGTCTCTTTTCTTTAATAAACCGAAAAATAAATTGCTGCCTGAACCCGTCCTGAATTCGGAATACTATGAAATTATCTTCAGGGACAATCATTTTATTATGCTCGTCATTAATCCGGCAACGCTGGAAATAGTTGACGCAAATAACAGGGCATGCCGATTTTATGGATACAGCATAGAGGAACTAAAAAAACTGAAAGTTTCGGATATTAACGTAATGCCCGAAGAGGAAATTTTTTCCCGAATGCGGGAAACCCGCTCCGGCAGAAAAAATGACTTCCGCTTTAAGCACCGCCTGGCAAACGGCCAGATAAGGGATGTGCAGGTAAATAGCGGATCCATCAGGCTGAAAAATGAGGAACTGCTTTTTACAATTGTGCACGATATTACCGGGAAGCTTGAATCGGAACAGAAGATGAAACAGCTTCAGAAGGTTGTTGAGTCTTCGGGCGAGGTGATTTTAATTACCGACAACCAGGGGACCATTACTTTTATTAATCCGGCTTTTACACGCCTCTACGGCTATGAGGCCGGTGAGGTGGTGGGCAAAACAACTCCTCTTATCCTATCAAGCGGCCAAAGCCAGAACTCGGCAGTAGAACTGTTCGACAATAAAATAAAAAGCAGGGAAATCTTTCAGGCTGAATTTGTTAATAAAACCAAATCCGGCACCCTCGTTAATGTTGAAGTTACTGTAAACCCTATCTTAAGCGATACGGGCGACTATTATGGATATATTGCAATTCAAAGGAATATTACAGACAGAATTAAACAGGAAACCGTACTTAAAAAAGCTAAGGAAAAAGCCGAGGAATTAAGCTCCATCAAATCCACACTCCTTTCAAACATGAACCATGAGTTCAGAACACCGCTTATGGGCATACTGGGCCTTTCGGACATTATGAGAACTGAAAAGGATGTTTCCAAAGCCAATGAGCTGGCCGAGGGAATATACATGTCGGGCAAAAGACTCCTCTCTACGCTTACTTCTGTCTTGTCGCTCTCGCAGCTCTCAGACCCCGAGTTTAAGGCTGAGCTTAAACCTCTGAACTTAAATTCCCTGCTCAAAGAGCTGGCAGAAGAATGGCGCGCCGGCGCTGAGCGCAAGGGGCTCGTTATTTTGAATGAAATTCCCGGCTTCTCAATAATGGCATCCTCCGACGAGGCAATGCTTAAACAGGCTGTTAATAACCTGCTGGATAATGCCGTTAAGTTTACCGCCCGGGGTACTGTTAAGGTGGAACTTGCCCTCAGGAGGGAATCTGAGGGAAGCCGGGCTGTAATTAGCGTTTCGGATACCGGAATCGGAATTTCAAGGGAGGATTTGGACCTGATTTTCAGCGAATTCAGGCAGGTAAGCAGCGGCTACAGCAGGAGATTTGAAGGATGCGGACTTGGACTTACCCTTGCAAAGAGAATTATTGAAAAGCTCGGCGGTAAAATTGAAATTAAGAGTGAGGTGGATAAAGGCTCGGATTTCAGCCTGCTTCTGCCGTTGGCTGAAATGCCCGTGCAGGAAGAAGGCGCCATGAGGGCAGATAATAAAAAGCTCAGGCAGGCGAAAATGGCTGAATATCTGCCTGAACCCGGGCTGCCCCTGCCCGAAATTCTCTTTGTTGAGGATAATACATTAAATGCTATGGCGGCAAGGATTTATCTCAGGGAATTCTTCAGAATGGATCATGCCAAAGACGGGGTCTCGGCCCTGGATATGGTTATGGCCAAAAATTACAGCCTCATTCTAATGGATATTAATCTGGGAGCAGGGCTAAACGGCATTGAAGTAATGAAGGAAGTAAGGAAAAATGAAAATTACCAGCGCGTGCCTATAATTGCCGTAACCGGTTATGCTGCCTCCGAAGACGTGCAGTTTCTGCTGGGCGAAGGCTTCGACGATTGCCTTCTTAAGCCCTTCGACGAAGCTGAAATAAAGGAAATAATAAGTGAAGCCTTTAGAAAAATTCCGGCTTCTTAATTGTAATTGATGCACTTTTCAGGAAAGAATATTTGAATATCGAAATCAAAAATTATACGGATAAAATTTTAATTCTTTTTCTCCTCATTTCTACCGGCGCCGTATTGCCCCGGGATACACTTAAAAATACAGGCCATAAACTATACCTGAATTTCTCAGTCCTGGAAAGCAGCACTGAAGCCGGCAGATATGCTGCCGGAAATGATAAAGAGCAGGGGTTTGTAAATTATAATTACGGAGATCTGCCTCATGCCCTGCCGCAATACAACAGAATGATTACACTAAGGGCCGCCTTCAGGCTTGCACCCGGATTAAAGGGGGAAAATCCGCTGGCGGTTTTATGCCCCAGCCTGGAGTATCCGGCAAATATTTACCTTAACGGCAGCTTAATTGCCAAAAGGGGCGATTATACTGAAGGCTATACGAGCCGCCTCCACAAAGCAAGAACTATTCTTCTGCCCCCCGGCCTGCTTAAATACGCCCCGGATGTTAACCAGATTGCGCTTGAGCTGTACCCCAAATATGGCGAAAACTACCGCCCCTTCTCAAAGGTTTATGTTTCCGGATATCACACCGCTTCCACCGACGAATTCTGGCGCAACCTGCTGGGACCCGGTTTCAGCTTTGCAATTATGGTTTTCAGCATTATTATATTTCTGTACTTTTTTGCACTCTTTATGCTCCGCAAGGAGTACGATAAATTATATTATCTTTACTTTGGACTTCTTAACCTGGCGCTTTGCTTCTCGCAGGCCAACAATGCCTTCAGCTTCGATTACCAGAACGTAATGCTGATGGAAAAGATATCTAAGGCTGCTTATAATTTTGCCACTTTATTTACAGTTTTGTTCATCCTTGAAATTACCGGCCTCTTTAAGCATAAACGCCGGATACAAACAGCCGCCTTAATTATCTTTGCCGCCGGGGTTGTAATTGTTCTATTAAGCCCGAACTACTCGACTCTCCTCAGGTATTATTTCCTTCATGTGCTCATTTTTCACATCCCGGTTTATGTGTTTGCCGTAGTATGCTGCTGGCTGTTTTTTATTAAAAAGAAAAGCAGAACTTCATTGGCGTTCTTCATCTTTTATTTAACTGAGCTGTTTCTGATTGCTAACGACCTTTATTTTATGCTGGTTCTGCATGAAAAGCCATATGTGCTCCTTATTCCGTTTGGAATGTTTCTGATTAATATTGTGCTGTTTTTTATGCTTGCCTGGGAGCAGACTGTGGTATACCGCCAGTCGGTAGAGCGCGGCAGAAAGCTCAGTGAGCTTTCGGAAAATCTGGAGCTGCTGGTGCAGGAACGCACCAATAAGCTGAATGAAACCGTTAAGGAGCTGAACCTTGAGATTGAGCAGAGAAAAATATTTCAGGAAGAGCTCAAAGAGGCAAATAATACCAAGGATAAGCTTTTTTCAATTATGTCGCACGACCTGAAAAATGTCTTCAATTCTGTAATAGGTGTTTCTGAGCTTATAATAAAGGATGCTGAGGACGGCCTGACGACAGATATTTCCACGGACGTTGCCCTTATAAGAGATTCTTCGAGGAGGGCATATCTGTTCCTTGAAAACCTTCTTGAGTGGTCGGCTTCCCAAAGCGGAATGCTTTCGCCTGCTCCGGAAAAATTTTCCGTAAAACTCCTGGCTGAAGATGTTGTAAATCTGTTTAAGATTCAGGCCGGGCTGAAGGAAATAAATATTGAAAATGAAATTCCCGAAGAACTTTATGCATTTGCAGATAAAAGGATGCTGCAGACCGTATTAAGGAATTTAATTTCCAATGCCATTAAATTTTCATATACCGGAGGCAAAATTCTGCTTAAAGCAGAAGCCGGCTTAAGCGCGGTTAAAATTTCCGTTTCGGATAACGGCATCGGATTCGAACCTGCTTCGGAAAACCCGGCTGACGTAAAGGCAAGGCAGAATTCCGCAATCAGAAATTCAGGCAAAGGATCAGGAATAGGACTTCTTCTGGTAAAGGAAATGCTCAAGGCTCAGAACAGCTCCTTAAGCATTCAAAGCCGGCCCGGCTGCGGAAGCACTTTCAGCTTCGCCGTAGCTATAACAGAATAGCTCTCGGCCTGTAAGCCTATGGTGTATACTCAAACAGGTACCGGTTTTCAATGGGTGTATTTTATACCCCGCCTTATTATAACTGATTCTCATCTTTGATGATTTTTTGCTTTTATAATAGGACGTTTATCTCTAAATTTACGGAAAATTTTTACCTTTTCTCAGGATTAACCGGGGGGAAACTCAGTGTCAATCAAAAGAATGTTTTTTCTGATCTATTTTGTTACAGCCGTGGCCATTCTGGGCCTTTTCTGGGCTGATTCCATGATGATGCAGAATATGGTCTATGGAATTAGTGCCTTCCTTTTGTTATCGCAGACTGTAAACTGTTTTATGGTACTTAAAAAAGTCAGCAATCCTGTTGTCGAACTGAGCAAGGCCACACGAAGGGCCACTGCAGGCGACCTCTCAGTCACAGTAAATTATAAAAGCAACGACGAGATAGGCCAGCTTTCCGAGGGCTTTAATAATATGATTGAAAAGATTAACGATGAAATTGCCATGGCGCAGAGCTTCCAGCACGGGCTTAGCGCTGCTGTGTTCATTGCAAATAAGGATCTGACCATCCTTTCAATCAATGAAGCGGCTTTGAATATGATGAAGGTAAATAAAAAACCCGAAGAGATCGTAGGGAAATGGACGGTTAAGGACTTTTTCCTCAGGGATATACTTGCCAGAAAAGCCCTGCAGGGGGAATTTACAGCAGGTGCTAAACTTACACTTGTGGACCATGCGGGCAATCCTGTTCCATTGATGATTCAAATTGGCCCCGTTTATAACAGCAAAAAAGAAATGGTAGGCATTTTTTCAAACTTTGTGGATCTGCGTGAGCTTGAAGCTGAACAGAAGCGGTACTTAAATGAACAGGTAGCCCCTATTGCAGAGGTGATTGAACAGGTTTCGCAGGGCGACTTTACAAGGACACTTCAGCTGGATGAAAAGAGCGATCTTTATAAACTCGGGCAGAATGTAAACAAGATGATAAATGATCTTCAAAACACGCTTTCAATGGTTAGCGAAGCCGTTCAGGCCACAGCCAGTGCAGCAAATGAAATCTCCTCTTCCAGTGAACAGATGGCCGCAGGTGCACACGAACAGAGCCAGCAGGCAACCGAAGTGGCAGGAGCTATTGAGGAGATGACAAAGACAGTTTATGAAACTGCAAAGAACGCCAATGAGGCGGCTGATGTCTCCAGACACTCCAGTCTGGCCGCTGAAAAAGGTGCAATGAAAATTAACGACACGAAGAAGGGAATTGAGAAGATTGTGGCCTCATCGGAGGAGACCTCAAGAATAGTAGCATCCCTTTCAAAAAGAAGCGAGCAGATCGGCGAGATCACTCAGGTAATTGACGACATTGCAGACCAGACGAATTTACTTGCCTTGAATGCCGCAATTGAGGCCGCGCGTGCAGGCGAGCAGGGAAGAGGATTCGCAGTAGTTGCCGATGAAGTGCGCAAGCTTGCCGAGCGTACAACAAAAGCCACAAAAGAGATTGCCGAGACAATTAAAGCCATTCAGCTGGAAGCAAAGGAAGCCGATTCTGCCATGGGTGAATCAAAAACCGCGGTAATTGAAGGCATGAATCTTACAGCGGAAGTAGCTGAAGTGCTTAGTGAAATTCTCTCCGGTGCAAAGAAGACAACTGACGTGGTTCTACAGGTTGCTGCGGCAAGTGAGGAGCAGTCGGGTGCAGCCGAAGAAATAGCAAAGAATATAGAAGGCATTTCAGCCGTTACGCAGCAGAGCGCCTCAGGAACCGAGCAGATAGCCCGTGCAGCCGAGGACTTGAACCGCCTTACAGTAAATCTTCAGGAGATTGTGTCAAAGTTCAGGCTGAGCGGTGCAGTGCAGACGCATTCATCGGGCGCCCTGGCAATTCACAGATCCCTACGCGGATAAAAAAACTCGTTGCTATTCAGTGTGAAATCGCGTGTCAACGAGCTAAAGCTCGCGGCTATTCAGGGGAAAAATCTGCTCCACGATCCTCTGCGGCGGGAGACCTCGGACGCGTGCCCGCCTCAGGCTTTACGCGTCAACTTAATAGATTTCCAAAGGCCAATGAAAAGAATGCATCAATAAACGTCCAAATTACAAAGCCCCGATGAGGGGCGCTTTGTCTTTAGCCCGGGGTGCCGTGCCCGCCTCTGGCGTGGACCAAACCCGCCTTGGGCTTTGCGCGTCAACCTAAGGCACTTGACATAGCCTTGCTATGATTCACTAATTGTGTGACCTTATTGTCACTGGTAGATTTCAAAAAGCCAATGAAAGGAAAGCATAAATAAACGTTCAAATTACAAAGCCCCGACAAGGGGCGATTTGTCTATAGCCCGGGGTGCCGTGCCCGCCTCTGGCGTGGACCAAATCCGCCTCTGGCGGATGCCGGAACCCCCGGGAGACCGAATTCCCCCATAATTTCAGAGCCCCGACAAGGGGCGATTTGTATTTAGAGGGGCCAACAAGTCGCCCCTCATCGGGGCTCTTTTGGGTGTGTTTGGGATC
>DATAKL010000033.1:0-71211 GCA_036261625.1 Ignavibacteriales bacterium
GGGCAGCGTGATACGAGACATACTCATCATAAATGACGATGATATCTGGGCTGTGGGTAATATATATAAAAGCGCATACAATGACACTCTTTACAATGTGCTTCATTGGGACGGGCATAAGTGGGACTACTTTTCCATTCCATTAAAATTAGACTATGGTCAAACCATCTTCCAGTCTCCGCTTGAACTCTATTCAATCTTCAGGACACAGGACAATTATCTCTGTGTTACAGGTGATGGCGGCGGGCTCTCCATCTATGACGGAACAAAGTGGAACTGCATTGATGACCCTTTCGGTACTCCAAAGCCTAGTGACGCCAGGATATGGGGTACAACAAAGGATAACCTCTACTTTGCAAATGCAACAGGAACAATTACGCACTATGACGGAAGAAAATTTGAATTCCTTGAGACCAGAAACAAGATTCAGCTTAGAGACATCTATGGCACAAGTGACGGGAAGAATATCTGGGCATGCGGATTTGATCTTTTTACCATGGAGAGTGTTCTTCTCAGGGTAAATGGAAACAAAGTAGAAAAGCTATATGAATATATTCCGGACAAAAGAGATCCACTTTTTGATCAGAATGTAGTAAGTTCACTCTGGTGCACAGACAAGGGATTTTTTGTCCTAAGCGGAGGAGGATATGACTACTACACACAATCTTACCTGAACCGCAATATTTCAACTCATACTATAGTTAAAAACGGAACAGGACCATACAGAATCAGGGGAACAGCACTTAATGATGTCTTCTCAGTAGGTGACGATGCAGTGGTCTGGCACTATGACGGACTTAAGTGGACAGATGACAGGTCGCAGCAGATCCTCTACAGCACCCTTTTCGCTCTTGATGTAAAAGGAAATACTATTGTAACCGGAGGAAATGGTCCCGGTGGATCCTACGCATTCATCATGCTCGGGAGAAGATAGCTCCCGGGTATTATACAATACACCAATCTATCTAATATCTTAATTTTCAAGGAGCTCTATGAAACCAATTCTGTTCTCCGGGAAGATGCGCCTATTATGTACTTCCCTATTGCTGTTCTTAATTTTTCATACGAATCTTTTCTCTCAGGAAGTTGACTGCGGAATCCAGACGCTGGATTATTCACTTGCAGAGGCAACAAAGTATGGTGATGGAAATGCTACAAGACTTCACAAGGCGCTTTCATCAAGCTACAACATAAAAGTTGCAGTTCATATTGTAGGTTTTGCGAACGGTACCGGGGGCCTCAGCTCAAATGATGCTGTGGCATCGGTAGGCCAGGTTACAAGTAATTTCAACAGAACCTTTAGTTCTGAAGGCGTGCAGTTCAATTTTCAGGTAATAAGTACCGATTATTTATACGATGACAACTTTATGAGCGAGACTGTCAACTTTTCCGTGTAATTGACCGGAGCAGGCTTAAACGTAAGCCTTAAGCCTCTCCGGAAAAGTTAGTGCAAACTGAGAAATAACAAGAGCCCAATTCCTCACGGGCATAGTCCACTTTTTTGAGATTCCCTTATAGGCCAGGTAAATCATCTTTGTTAAAGCCTCGTCACTCGGGAACTGTGTCTTTGCCTTGGTCACCTTCCTGAGCTGGCGGTGCAGGGCTTCAACGGCATTGGTCGTATAAATTAGGGTCCTGATCTCCTGAGGGAACTCGAAGAAGGTCCTAAGCCCAGTCCAGTTATCCCTCCACTGCTTAACTACTACGGGATATTTCTTTCCCCACTTTTCTTCAAATCTGTCCAGTTCATAAAGGGCACTTTTCTCCTCCGTAGCCCTGTAGATCATCTTCAGATCCTGAACAACTTCCTTCATGTTCTTATTGGCCACAAACTTAAGGGAATTCCTAACCTGGTGGACCACACATTTCTGAACTAAAGTCTCGGGAAATACGGCCTGAATTGCATCGGTAAAACCTGTAAGCCCATCAACGCAGGCTATCAGTATGTCTTTTACTCCCCGGTTCCTCAGTTCATTTAAGACATTCATCCAGAACTTTGCACTTTCTGCCTCACCGATCCAGATTCCCAGCATGTCCTTGTGTCCGTTTATGTCAATGGCCAGGCATGTGTAGGCTGCCTTGGTAAGCACCCTCCCGTCCTCACGTACCTTGTAGTGAATGGCATCTAAGAAAACAATCGGGTATACCGAGTCCAGGGGCCTCATCTGCCATTCCTTAACTATGGCTACAATGGATTCGGTGATGTTCGATATGGATTCAGGGCTTAGCCTGATGCCGTATATCTCCTCAAGATGGCTTCTTATGTCACGGGTGGAGATCCCCTTGGCATACATTGAGATAATACGGTCTTCCAAGTCCCCCAGTGTTCTCTGGTGCCTTGGAACTGCTATGGGAGTAAATTCACCATTACGGTCCCTGGGCACTTCAAGTTCAATCTCCCCCTGGGAACTGCGGAGGGATTTCCTGTTCTTCCCGTTACGGCTGTTGCCTGAGTTGTCTCCCTCAGCAGAGTGTTTCTCATAGCCTAAGTGCTCGGTCATTTCGCTTTCTAAAAGCTGCTCTAAAGAGTTTTTAAGGAGCTTCTTTATTGCTCCGTCACGTCCCATTAAGTCATCATACGTCTTTGCATTTTTGAGAGCCTTCTGCAGCTCTTCCAGCTGATCTTTCGTAAGTTCCATCTTCTAACCGATCCTTTCTCATCTCGTCTCATCATGTAAATGATTAAAGTTATTTATTCTTTCTGGAAGTTTCTCCTCCCAAAATTTTTCCGAAAATTATGTCCCTCCGCTCCGCCCCTTTCGGGCAAGCCCTCCAGGGGCTCCACTACGGGACATAATTTAATCTTTCCACTTAATCAATTACACGGAATTACTGACACTTCCTAAAATTAATTAAATATACGCCCCAGTAACTTAATACTTAAGGCGATCTCTCTTCATATCGATAGATTCTATATATTTTTCTTTTAAGTCCGGTGGCAAGTAAGATCTATTTACCATTTCTATTATTCTTTCTTTATCTGAAATGATCTCTGTTAAAAACCTATCAACTCTGCGGTGATTATTGGAGGAAAATATTCGAACTGCAAATTCAAAAAAATCAGGACGGGTATATTTATTGCCATATTGAAAAGCTTCAGTTGTATAGCCATCAGAAAACAAATCCAGAGCTAACTCCCTTTCTCCTGGTACATGAAGGGAAGTGTTCATAATATCATAAGCAGGCGTTAAGATATAATCACCAAAACCTTCATTCCTAAATAAAGAAAAGTTTTTCAAATGAGCATCCCCATTTGAGATTAGATAGTTGTATAGTATTATTTTATAAAATTTTTCAATTTCTATAGCATAGGCTGCAACGTGTTCTTCTAGTTTCTTTGCAATACCTTCGTAAGAAGCATTATATTTAAAATTTCTTCCATGAGAAGTTTCAGTTCGCTGCATAATTTGAGCAAAATCCTCCTGTAATAACTTTTTCCCGTCCTCAAGAACGTCAAACCTTTTGGTTATATAGGCCATTTCTCCATCTGAGAAAAATATTACCGCATTTTTTGCTGTATTTATCTTAAAGACCTGTGAAGCTATCTGCATTGAAAGATGCTCATTTGCCGGTACAGCATTCAGGTTTTGAAACGCTCCGTGTGGGATTGGTTTTAAAATATATTGTCCATTCCTTTCATTCAGCTTTAGTACATTTCCATCAAGGTATAAGGAATGTTTAACCTGGATGCCGGAAATTGATAAACGTTGGCTGTTATTTATTTTAACAGTATCAAATTCAGGCCGGCTGAATGGTAGAATATGACTTACCTTTTTCCCATTAAAGAGTATTTTTCTGCAAGAAGAACAATATGTCTCATGACCCTCTTTAAGGCATCCAGGGCAATAATTCATAAGACCTCCCTGATGGTAATACCACCGATAGTATTCGAGTGAGCAGTTTTTAATAATAGAGTGAAATGATCATTTTCATCAATATTTAGCATTCTACATTGAATTTCCTTGTTTTCGCCTTCTGAGAGCAGACCATAGAAAAATGGAAATAGAAAGTCAGATTTATAAATTCTTTCTGTTTTTGGTAAAGTCAGGCTAATGGCAGGAAGGCTGGTATTCTGAAAATAGTTATCCTCATATTCAAATATGAAGCCATTATCTCCCTGGACTAATTTTCCAGCTAAAATACTATTGTAAAAGACTTGGGCGCTCCTTCCCATTATCCACCTCTATTATTATTGTCAAACCCAATGGGTCCAGGATTTTTTTTAATTGCTCTATAGTGGGATTTCCTTTACCTATTTCAATATCTTTCAAACTCCGTAAAGAAATTCCAGCAATTTCCGACAAATCCATTTGAGAAATCCTCAAAAGATTCCGTCTCATTTTTATGATGTAACCAATTTTTTCTTTTGTCATAGTGTATTATAACGCACTTTTAATGCAAGATAGTCATATTTATCCAGGAAATCAAATAAAAAGTGTATCATAATGCACTATCAATTGCTCATATAAATTGATTATTTAATTAACAATACATCTAAAACTCTTCTTTGAATTCATTTATTCCTTTGTGACACAAAGCCTATTCGGAATTGATAACCGAGTTCCTTTTGCCATATTAATTGGGGGTAATTTAGCTAAAAGTGGGGTATTTTAGGTCAGTTTCAGGTGCCCTGCGGTAAACAGGGGAAAATAAAAAAGCCTCAAAACGTTAAATCTTGAGGCTTTCTGGTGCACTCTGCGGGATTCGAACCCGCGACCTGCTGATTAAGAGTCAGATTGCTCAAACTCTGGTAGTTGAGGTAAGTTAAAGTAATTGAAGGACTTGCATAAACTGTTAAACTTGGGAATTATGACTGTGCCCAAAATTGTGCCTGAAATTACAATTCATTTCCCACTGGAAATCAATTATTCCCAAAATTTCACATTTTCAATTTGGATGAGGGTAGGTTCGCTTTTGTACATGGGCACAATTGTAATATCATTTTTGTCAAATTGATATTTCCTAAGCTAACCTTAGAAGAAATAGACCACTTTTAAGCCCATAGCTGTTAATTATTTTAGAAATTATCATCACTTTTCGAATTTCTCAGCCATTTAATCTTATTATTTAGCATCGAAATTTTATCTCTTAGACTGTCCATCTGACTTCTAAGTGACTGTATTTTACCTTTCAGCATTTTATTTTCAGATTTCAGAATTTCAATTTGAGAATCGTTTATTTCAGAATCTTCATTCAGTTTTCTTGAATTCTGCGGATTTACATGAGGAATATTTTTCAAAATGAAATTATTGATTGCTTCAATTTGGGGAGTGACTTGTGTTAATTGTCCCATTCTGTAAACTGTATGATTTTTGTATTTCAGAACATCATATAATTGAACGGAACGGTTATAAATGAAAATTAAGCTGTGATAAAGTGGAAATCCCTCTATCTGGACAGAAACGGAAGTAAGTTTTCTGCCTTGTGAATAATCGCCTGAAAAATTGACCAGATTTGAATTCGATGATTTCCCGAATATTTCCTCCATTTTCGCTAAAATATTCTCGTTTTTTGTAAAAAAATTCATAGTTTGACTCCATATTTTTTTAATAAATATGAAACTATGTTAATTCTTCTTGGGAAAGGAAATATATGGGTAAAGAACCTACAGACAGAATAATAAAAACCCGCTTGCTTATTAATAATAATTTACAAATTTTCCGAAATGAAAGATTTTCAGACTATTACACCATTTGAGAAATTAAGGTTTTTGGTCACGATTTGAAAATAAAAATATATATAATTGCTTTACTGTTCTGCCTGACAAAATCAGTATTTTCTCAAACGATTGTCAGTGGTGGAATTCTTTTATCTGGAAATAAAAATGTTCCTTTTGCAAAAAGAACATTAGTAAAGTTTACTCCAGAAAAGCCGATTTATCTGAAAGATAAATTTACATTGAGTTTTGATGTTTCAATTTGGACAAAATCAACTTACGGCAGAATTTTCC
This sequence comes from Ignavibacteriales bacterium, assembly GCA_036261625.1. Taxonomy (GTDB): domain Bacteria; phylum Bacteroidota; class Ignavibacteria; order Ignavibacteriales; family SURF-24; genus JAAXKN01. The sequence continues at coordinate 5,951 of DATAKL010000033.1, forward strand.
GTGCAGAGGACAAAAACGGTTTTTCAATAGAACTGCCATATGCTTATCATCTGAATAAAGACACTTCATATATTATTCTTGTAATTAACAAAACTGAAACTTCAATTAAGATCCCATTGCCCGACAAAGAATTGATAAGAAACAACTGGTTCAGAATTGAGCTGCTATTTGACTTAAAAAATAATAAGATTTATGCTAGAACGAACAAGGGATTTATAGCAAGCGTATCAGTACCATTACCAAAAGAATTGAACCTATCATTAAGCTCTGGTTCTATTTTCCAGGATTTCGATTCGCCAAGAATAGCTTTGGCGAATGTAGAAATAAGAAATGAATATAACCAGCTTATCCATTTCTGGAAATTTGAAGAAATCTATGGAAATAAGGCTTTTGATTCTGTAAGTGATACATATGCAGAAGTTTCAAATGGAGAATGGCTTGCACCAAAGCATACAAAATGGATAAAAGCTGCAAAATTTAAGTTCCCCAAAATTGATTCCTTTGGAACGGCGTTTGATTCAGTGAAGCAGAGACTTTTATTTTTTGATGATGATTATTTTATTGAATACAATATTATTTCTGAAACATTTCAGAAAAAAAAATACAATAACAAGCGTCCATATCATGCAGATAATCCAATCTACAATCCTTACAATAATAAAATCTACAGCTACTATAGGGGACAAGGACAGGTTTCAATATTCAACGAAGAAAAAAGGCTGTGGTCAAGTGCCGATTCGTGTAAACGCGGCAATGAACATTACTACAATCATACTGCATTTATAAATCCGTTGAATGGTGATTTGCTGATGTTTGGGGGATATGGGTGGTTCAAATTTAAGAATGAATTGAGGAAGTATAATTTCAAAACTCGTAAATGGGAGGCATTGAAATTAAAAGGAGATTTTATTCAGCCGAGAAAATATGCGGCCATTACTCAATATAAGAGCAGGAGCGAATTCTTAATTATAGGCGGAGAAGGAACCAATTCCGGAGCGCAGGAAGAAGGAATAAGGCGTTATTCTGATGTATTTGTTCTTAATATGAAAGATACATCCTTGAAGAAAATAGGAGAAATAAAAAACAAAGACAGGAACTTTGATTTCATGAATTATGCCTATTATGATAAACTGCATACCGTCTATTTTCCTGCAGTTAATGTTTTTGGTGAACTTACACATTTTTATTTCTACAAATTAGAACTTAATAATTTTACAATTACGGCAATTGATTCTATAGTTTCAGATAAAGCCAATTTTGAGGGTGCTTCATTTTTCGTGAAAAGTAGTACAAACGAGTTTTACATAAATATTAATCTCAAAACCAGTAATTATGATTCAGTAATTTGCGAAATTTACAAAATATCAATGCCTCCAGTCGACCACAAGGTTTTTGCAACGATTCAGAGTGAAAATGAGAAACGAATAAGTAGTCCCCAAAAATATCTGTTCATTTTTGCAGGGTTAGCTTTTATTATTTCCTTCCTAATTGGATATATGGCCATCAGGAAGAGAAATATTAATAAAAAGCTGACAACAAAAATTATAAATCAATCTAATGATTCTATAGACGACTATAAAAAAGAAATTGTGCAGATTAATTCAGAGCTTGGAATTTCTAAGGATTTGGAATTCAAATCTCACTTTTTAATAAATTTATTCGGTTCATTTCGGATAATGGATAGAAGAGAAAAGGAAATTACTAACGAATTAAGTCCAAAATTAAGAGAAATCTTGCAGCTAATTATCTTAAATATGAGAGTTCAAGGTGAAGCATATACGGGCATTTCAAGTGAAAAACTAACATTATTGCTTTGGCCAGATTCTGATCCCATACATGCCAAAAATAATAGGAACAGTAGTATTGCAAAAATAAGAGCATTTTTACATAAAATTGATGGTTTGGATATTGAATTTTCAGAAAACGGATGGATATTTAAGACAAAAGTCAGTAATGATTGTGATTATTTGAAGTATTTGAACCTGAGGAATGAGTTATCTAATAATCCACAAAGCATAAATGAAAACTCTCTGAAATCTTATCTGACCATTCTTAGTAAAGGAAATTTGCTTGCTAATGTTAGTTATGAATGGTTAGATCCCTTAAAAGTTTCTCTGGAATCCGAAGTAATATCGGATTGTTTTAAGCTGACTTCATTTTATACATTTAGTCAAAAACCCGAAATTATAAAAGAATTAATGAATGTTGTTCTGATTTGGGACCCTATAAATGAAAACGCGCTACGTTTGAAAATTAATAAACTGATAGAATTAGGCTGCTACGGAGAAGCAAAATCCACTTATGAATTGTTTACATTTGAATATCAGAAGACATTAGAAACAGATTATAACCTGACATTTGCAGAATTGGCAAAATAATTTCCTGAGATTCACATTATTTTCATAAAATATCAGCACACACCCCCTTCAGTAACCCATTTGGTAACCTATATCCCCTATTTTTCAGTCCCATTTAACATATCCCTTTAAGAGTTGAGATCGAAAAATTAAAATCAATAGATTAATTCTAACATTCAAAAACATAGGAGGCTAAAATGAAAAATACTTTTCTATTATTTTTCTTGATTTCATCACTTTTAGTTACTGGCTGTGGTAAACAACAACCAATTGCCATTTCGGTTCCCAATACTGATGGCTTTGAGTTTGGGAAAATGACAATTGCACCAGATGGGAGTAGATTTGAAGCTACAGTGGAAATTAAAAATCTGATGGGTAAGACAATTAAGATATCAGATGTTCAAGCAAATGTTATGGATGCTAATGGTGTAGTAATAGGAAAGTTTGAAGGATCTGTTACGGGTGAAATAACTAATAATGAAACTTTTATTCCTGAATACTTATGTTCACATTATGGAGATGACATTGACCTTTCAAAAATCAAAAGTGCAAAAATCGTAGTTAAATTGGATAATTCTAATAAAGGAACTTCTGATAATTCTGCTTCGCCTAATTCACCTAACTCAAGTAGTAACTGGAATGGAGAAATAAAAACTGGATACTTTTCTGCCAAATCATCAAACGATGCTTTTTATTATAGGCTATACTATCAGGATGATGCACAGAATAAAGGAATGGTTCTTAGTATCACGGATTTATTAAAAGGTGAAGAAACGAAATTATTACTTGAGTACCTTTCAAAATCTGACGGTTCTGGAACGCGTGACTTTAGTTGTAAGGCAACTGAGGCTACAACTTTAAAAGAGAATAATATTACAATGACCTATTTGGCAGCAAATGATGCTTTTAAAGTTACAAGTGGATATGGGGTCGATGATTTATTTAAGAATATTGAACTTAGACGCGAATAAATATTAACAAATAAACTTCGAAAAGTTTGGATATTTAAATTATATCATAAGGAATATAAAATGATTTGTACCCAATGTGGAATGACTATTCCAGATAATTCGCATATGTGTCCGTACTGTCATGATAAAATTTACAATGGATGGATAGATTCAATTTCTTTAATAATAGCGATTCCAGTTTGTATAGTATTTGCAGTGATTGGATATTTAATTGGTGATAGTTTTGAAGAATTAGGATTTTTTCGACATTTCGTTGCTGGTGGCGGTGTAGTTGTAGGTTTATTTGTAGGTGCAATTGTTAGTGGTATTATTGGGGGAATATATGGCGAAAAGAAATTTACAGCCAAAACCAGAAGAAAATCTGAATCCTCTATAATAAATACTGTACAGCAATCATCACCCACAGAAGTAAAAGTTGAAGATAATATAAGTTCAAAGTTAAAAACAATAGAAGACTTGAAAATTAATGGGCTTATAACTAATGAAGAATATCATGAAAAGCGGAAATCAATTCTTGAACAAATATGACCAAACTTGAATTTATAGTTATCAATAAATGAACAATTTCAGTTAATAATGGCAGAGAAGTATTCATAGAGTAAAATATTATTCAACTAAAAAACAATTCCTTTGGAGGAAAAATGGAAGAGACAAATTCCAATGTCGCTTGGTACACGAAACCTTTTGTTATTGTTTTATTTTTAATTGTTTTCTTCCCATTAGGAGCCTTCCTATTAATGAAGACGAAATTATGGTCAGTTCTGACAAGACAAATGGTTTTAATCTTAGGTTCACTTATTTTCTTCGTCATCTTTTTAGCTACCAGCTCACGATTCATGTACTCACCACTTCCTCAAAATTCTGAATCTGCGACATTTGAAAATAGTTCAAATTCTAACGACAAAGTAAATCCTGAAACTGTTGTGGAGCCATATACATATCCCAACTTACCAAAGGAATTAATAGATAATATTACTGGTGAATTTGAGGGTTTTCAAAATGTTGCTTTTGGTGGCTTCAATTTCATGCAAGATGCAGTTTTGATTGGTATATTCAAAGAGAAGGGAAAGCCCTATGAGTTCGACTTAAAAGAACAAGTTGGTGACATGCAAACTGGTAGAGTAGAAAGTTTTGAATATCGTGGAAACTGTAAATTAGAAGTTGTAGAATTGAATGAGAGTAAAGATTCTGCATTGAAAGTTACTTTAGAAACGAATGATCAAAGCCCAATTCCCAAACTTGAAAAGATTTTATTTTATAAAGAGGGTAAAAATTATTTTATGCAGTTTAGCATGAATGCTGGAATAAATGGAAATACTAGCTTCTTTATTCAGGCAAAAAAAAGAAAATCAAGACAGGTTACTCCTTCTAATAATTCAAATGTAAGCCAAGATAATAAACAAGAAGATAAACAAGGAAATGAACAAGATAATAGACAAGATGATAATTTAAATAAAAGTGAAAATATATTGGACATCAAATTGAAACACAGTCATTTTATTGCTGATAATGGCAAGGAATATACAAATGAAATCATTTTCAAGAATAATGACGAAGGTGAAATTCATGGTATGGGAAGTAATGATGGGAAAAAAGAGTATGACTATAAATTAATACTTCTTTCAAAAAAAGTTGAGTCGAATAAATGTATTTATCAATGTAAACTAATTCATGAAGTTTCAAATAAAGAATCAGACGAAAGAATGATTTATTTTCCAAAAGAAGAAAAGATTATTTTAAAGAACTTTAAAGGCATAGAGTTTTATAAGGACCCTAATTAGTATTTGTACTTTTAATTTTAAAATGGTTACACTCCTAATGGAGTGTAACCATTTCTCTTTTTGTAGGGGTTATGTGATGAAGGTCACATATAGGGGTAGCTAAAAAAGACCAATGGTTGAAATATTGACCTCGATAAAAATCTACTACGGCACATTTTTGAAAAATTTCAAAGTTTCGCTTCACGAGAAAAACAGACCACCCACCAATTTTCAATTTCCTGATGTCTCAAATGCTGGTTGAGGAATTCAGAAAGACCTTGTAGGTTCCAACCAACACAAACAAAAGGGAGTCAAAAATGTCAGTAGCAGTCATCTATTTAAGAGTATCAACCTCAAAACAAGCTGAAACAGGCTTCTCACTTGAAAATCAGTTAAGCAGACTTCAAGCATATGCTCTGGTTCATAATTACACAAACGTCAAGGTCATCTCTGATGAAGGAATTTCAGGCAGAAGCACAAAGAATAGGGTGGGTTTCAATGAGATGATTGAGCTTGTAAAATCCAGAGAGTGTTCAGCAATCATCGTTTATAGTCTCTCAAGATTCGCCAGAAACGTCAAGGATACAATAGAAACGATAGACCTGTTAAATAAGTACGGCGTTTCGTTTCACAGTCTTACAGAGTCCATAGACACTACTACAGCAGTGGGAAGATTCTTTCTGACTACACTTTCAGCCCTTGCACAGTTAGAGTCTGAACAAATGGGGGAACGTATTAAATCAGTCTTAGAGCATAAGAAAGACAAGGGTGAGAGAATCGGTCAGGTTCCTTTCGGCTATAATGATGAAAATGGAATTCTGGTTGATAACTCTGACGAACTTGAGACAATAAAACTGGTCAAATCTCTGAAGGATGAACAAGGATTGTCTTATGACAAGATTGCTGAAGAACTGATAAGGCAAGAGAGAAAGAACAAAAAGGGACAGGTCAAATGGCTGAAAAGTCAGGTCATAAGGCTTTACAAGAAAGGTGTCACTGAGATTAAAGAGACTGAGAAATAAGCGAACCTACACTGGTTTCCTGTTGAATTATTGGTTTTATTCCATTCAAAGCTCGATTTACAATCGAGCTTTTATTTTGCAGGTTTATTATATTGCATCGAACAATTTCGGATCCCAATATGAAGTTAGAGGTATTTAATAGTATTATATCAGGCTTGGCATTAATCGGTACTGCTATTACTAGTTATGTTGTATTTAAGAACTATAAGAAGAACATACCACAAATAGTTAAAGTAAAGCGATGTCTTGAAACAGTAGATTATTTATTGATACAAATCACAAGTAATAATGCGAATGGATTAGCAATAAAAGATGTAGTAATACGAAGGAGATATTTGGGAATTATTTATGGTTCTCAACATTATGTATCATGGAAATATGGTGATAATATATTTGCTCAAGAACAATTAATGATTAAAGAAACTGGTTATATTAGAGCTTTCCCTTCTCATAAATATATGGATAAAGCTTGTAAGTTAGTTATTAAAACTACGAGCGGTAATTGTCATTGGAAGATTAAAATTGAGAGCATCAAAAAAATGGAAGAGAACGATAATAAAATTAATAAATTTTATAACCGATAATAAGATTACTAATAAAATACAGGTTAAATAATGGAACGTGAAGATATAAACACTATTATTGCTGGTTCAGCTTTTATAATATCTGTCGTTCATGTTGTTTTTGATTTAATTAAATATAAAAGAAATCGACCAGTGATTACTGAATATTACTTAGATAATTATGGCATGGAGTATCAAGTTATACTAACAATGGTCACAAATATTACAAATGAAATGGGTGTTAAATATGTTCAAGTTAAACCAAAGTATAAATACTTATTTTATGGATCATACAGAAAATGTAAATATCAAGTCCAGTCAAAGAGTGAGGAACATATAAATCCATTTAACATTATCTATGGTATAGGTTTTATTTCAATCACACTTCCAGATAATTGGGAAACTAGAAATTGTAAGATTAAAATTAAAACAACTATCGGTACAGTAAGACATAAATATAATACTGATGAAATTGAAATGCCTGAAATACCAGAACTAGGAAATCAAAATTATAAAGCGGAAAATATTGTATGAGACAATATATAGATATTAAGATATATTAACTGTTATTATTGATATTAAATATTATTTTTGAGCATAAAATAATGGAATTATTATGAAAGCTGAAATTGTAAGTAATATTATAGCTGGATTAGCATTATCGGGTACAATCATTAACAGTATTTTTCAGTTCAAAGATTACAAAAAGAAAAACCCTGCAATAGTTTCTTGCCTTGTAAAAGTTGGTGTTGGTGAAATATACTTATCATTAGGTATTGTGCCCAACAACGAAAATGGCTTAGCTGTTACTGAAGTAAAGGTGAAAAAAAAGTATTTAAATCTTTTCTATGGAACTTATAAAAAAATCAAATGGGATTACGTTGCCTTGATGTATAAGGATGAAATTTATATTATAAAGGAAAATGGTTTTATAAATATTTATCCTCCAGAAGATTTAATAGAGGACAAATTGAAAATTAAAGTGAAAACAACAATAGGTACTTGTAAATGCAAATATAGCTTCAAAAATAATGCTGATGCTGATTTAGGTAAACTAGTGGAAGAGAAATGCCAACAATAGGGATAAAAAGATTTCACTATAAAGGTGAAACTGAAAAGTATCAAAACTTTATTGATATAGTCAAAACGTCATTTGAATTTTATAATAAATCTGGCAACTGGAAAATTGGAAGAAAAGGAAGACCTGTAAACGTAAGAGTATTTATTAAAAATATGTCTGGTGAGGATAGTATTTACAAAGAGTTTTATAATGATGCTTATCATAATCTTAAGATGTTATCTATGGTTCAACAATGGCAAGTAATAACAGTAGAAAAGTTTACTGAAATATTTGATTTCTTTTGTGAGAAAATACACGTCACTAATAAAGATGAGATGATATTATACTCAACACCAAATGGCTTTATTATTAAAAAATATTATTATGTTGACGCAAATAGCTTTGTAGAGGATAAGGAAAATCCATGGCAAAAAGTTATGTTAACCAAACCTGAAAAACGTTCTCATGTTGTTAGATTTGTGGCTATTAGCCAGAAAGAAGCTGATTTATTGCGAAGAGAAAGACCATCTGTATATTTCGAAGTGATAAAACACCAGAGAGACCGCAAAAGTAAGCCGTAAGTTATTGAATTATATCAACTTACAGTACCCCTCCTTCCATTATAGATTTCAAGCATTTACTACTATATTTACGCCGTAAGTTTTGATTATAAATAATTAAAACACACTTCAAAGGAAAACTGCTTTGATGTCCTGATATAACTTCTATATCAGGACAATAAACAACACGATTGCAATCTGTTTAGTATTAAAAATTATCAACAATTTCAGGGGTGTGCTATACCTAGTCGGTAAAGTACGCTTAAACTTAAATCTATAGGTACAAACATGACAAAAAGAAAAGCTATGCTTCAATACGAAGTATTACAAGAACTGGCGATACTTACTAAATCATATGACGCACTTAGCGATGTTGACAAATTTAAAATTAGATATGAAACATATGATTTACTATCAAACATATTTGGTGACATAAAACAAGATTTCCTTTCTATAAGAAATGATACAAATAACTTCATAAACTATCTAATACATTATTTTGATTTGTCAACGTGTAATAATTTAATAGGTACAAAAGGTTTTTTCCATGGTTTGCACAACAATATGGAAAAAATGATAGAGAGTTACACTGAGAAATACTGTACAACTAACGACATTATTACTTACAGCAAATAAAGAGTTCAACAAAGATTGAAAAGTTCTAAACTATATCACAAACTTAAAACATAAAGAGGTTAAAAAGTGAGAGAAGTTAAAGTAGCAAAAAGAAAACACCACAAAACAAAAACAGAACGCAAAGAAAATATGTTCGTGCATCACTTAAAAAAGTTAGGTCTTTTTAATAATGGTCATCTTATAGTAACGCAATATGGCACATTTAAGAGCAGCGATAAAATACCATCGAACTTATATAATTACGTTTCATATTTTGAAGAAATACACGATCAACTAGAGTTTATTTATAATGATCCAAACGCTGAAGTAAACATAATAACACTTTACAAAAACCTTAAAGCATATTTTAAGGTGAGTGATAATAAATATGTACCAGCAACATTTGGCTATAGATACGATTATAAAAGTAACACACATTTAGTTTTTGTAATAACTAATCAAAATATGCTTTCTAGCGAAATTAAAACTGTACGTGAAATCTTTAAGGACGCTTTTGATCATTATTATACAAAAGAAAAACTCGACGCCAAATATAAAATTGTAGGTATGATTGAGTTCTCAGAAAGATTAACTATAGAAGTACTGAAGTAAAGTAAATAATAGGACTGCTGGATAGTCCAGCAGTCCCTAATTAAATACCTCTAAAAATATAGGAGATACAAAATGATAAGTTCAAAATTAGAAGAATATCTAAAAAAACAAGAAGAAGTAAAAAAGAACTTTTTACAAGAACTAGAAGGAGAAAGTCCAATAATCGCAAAGCTATATTGCCAAAATTCTAATTTGGAAATAGTTGATGCTCAGGCCAAATTCCAAATTGTTAAAATTGACGAATCGCCACTCATTATCATTTCTGATAATGAGACTTATGAAAAAGTAAAAAAAGTACTCGAAAAGAAGTATAAGCCAAGAAAAACTTATAGAAAGAGAATCGTAAGTAAATCAAATGATTTAATTCCTACAATCCAAATGTGATATTAGAATATTTATCAGTTAATAGGTCTAGTAAAAACAAATAACAGAAAATTTATTCAAATTATAAAAACTGGAGAAAAATATAGGGTTATTTACAAACAAATGTTGCAAAACAAATTAATTAGTTCCAAGTATATAAAAATGCTCATGACATATGGAAGTTTCGATGACCATATAAAATGTGCGTTAAGAGAAAAATTTGCAGAGATATTTCTCCAATATTTTCCTGTCCATGCAAGTGGAGTATCTGCTAATGATTTTATTAATAACGTAAAGCTAAATGATGATTTAACTTTTCTTAATTCGGTTCCAATAGATGATGAATCAAGCTATTATTTTGAACCCATGCTGTTATTTTTAGAGCATGCAATAATGTTCATGGAGTCAGATTCGTTATTGGAAAACTAAAATATGAAAGGGTTATGGGCAGGTTTTATAACCTGCCCAAATTAATGAGCTAATAATTATAAAGAAAATATTGTACTACATTTTGGCAAAAAGAAATGCTTTAACGTCTGAAATCTATATTTATAGTAGGTTAATCAATCGGTCAAATATAACGATATTCAAAATAGAAATATTGAAATTAGCCAAATTGCAATTTGACCATTAGTTTGATTAGCCTCTAATAATGAATGTCGGCAATTTGGCTTTTTATTTTAGAATAAAATTAGAGGCTATAATGAAAAAAAAGAAAGATATGACAAAAAGAACTCTTTTGTTTTTGACTCTGGCAGAAGTTGGAAGTTATACAATGGTTAACAAGTTCTTGATAAAGTTGCTTGGATTAAATGCAGCTTTCTTGTTATGTGAGTTAATTTCTTTGCAATCGTATTTTGCTGAAAGAAATATGTTACAAGAGGACGGTGCCTTCTATTTGGCAAAAAGTGAGTTTAACAAAAATGTATCATTAAAACGCTCAAAGCTGGATAGAGCTATGGCCATATTAACTAAACACAATTTAATTACGATGTATGAACAAACTGGACAAGCAAATAGATTTATTCTGAACGAAGGAAAAATAACAGAACTGTTATTAAGTCCAGAAGTCTGTCTTTTAGAAGCAGACCACCATGCTCTTAACCGACAAAGTACCCAGTCGGAAATCAACAGAGAACCCTGTATAATTCAGACACCAAATAATAATAACATAATAAATCTAAAATCAGCATAATTTATAATCTTTATAACTTTATAAATTTTGCTAACGCAAAATTTATGCACCTTCGGTGCCTAATTCTGAAATATTTAATGAGAGCTGAATATAGAATAATATCTAGAGAAATATAAATTAACATTTATAAAGTTAAAGCTACTATCTTCAGCTTACGAAGTAAGAAGCGTTAGCTTATGAATGTATATTTAAGATGAATTTTAAGTTTCGGCGCGACATTATAATCAATTCAGAAATTGTAAAATGGCGTGCTAAAATAGGCAAAATGGGTCAGAAAAGAGATTGCAGTTAGTTAAAAAGTCCAATTTCTGATTAATAAACCCCATGTTGAAAAACCAAAAATGTTACCGTAATAAAAAGTCAAATATAAAAAAGAGGTGTTGAATGAATTCAAATATTGAATATAGCAATACGTATTTTGATTTCAGTAAAAATGACCAGAATGTTTTAGAATCAAGTGTCGATTTTACTTTGATAACTGATGAAATACTAGAATTTAATTTGAGAAAAAGCAAAAAGTACATATGTGTTAATGCTCTTATTTCTACTGGCAGAATTGTTTTAACTGATGGCTATTTTTTGCGAAATGAGATTCACAGATTTAGAATGGTCGGTAGCAAATATGAGGATATTAACAAATCTTATTATGACAAAAGAAAAGAGCTTTTTGCAAAAGGTTTACTAGTTGAAGAAACAGTCCTGAAAAACAAAAACTTGAGCAAATTTACAAATGACAATTCCAGTTATACACGGTTCAGGATTGTTGAACCGATTGAATTTGAGAGTATTGTTTTTGCTACAAGCATGATATTGGGAAATTGGCTTTCGCTAAAACAATGTTTTGATTATTGGACTAGAAATACGCTGAAACTTGAAAAATATATAATTCAAAAATGAAAAAATTATAAAACATTCAATGAAAAATCAGTCGGATTCAATTGGGGTTGGGTATTGTAGAATAACAGGTGGTTGACCAAGAAATGCCATTTGATTACCATCCAACCAGAAAAAATTATAAAGGTAAACAATGGCGTCAATTTATACACGTGGGAATATTCTCTGGATAAAATACTTAGTACAAGGCGAACTTGTTCGAGAATCTCTGAAATTAAAGGATTCTCCAAAAAATAGGGAACAGGCACAGAAAAAATTAAATCAAATAGAACTGAACGTTCAGCAGAATCTTATAAAGCCAGAAAAGAAATTAAAACCGTTACATTTTGATGAAGCCACATTGATTTTGTTTACTCGTAAAGGTTTCAATCAGAAGAATAAAAGAATGTATGAATTGGCATTTGACTCTTTTCGTAAAGTCTGTGGAAATCCTAAGATTAAGGATATTTCGAACAAGCATTATTTGCAATTCAGGAATTATCTTCTTGAAAATCGGGCATATTCTACAGCAGCTACTTATGTGAATTATCTTCGGATATTTTTTAACTTTCTGAAAGATGAAGAACTTTACAGAGATAAAAATCCGTTTAAGAGACTTAAGGAAAAACCAAAGACAATTGTTTCAATTCCAGATGACCATTTTGAACAAATATTCAATTACTTTACTGAAAATGACAAATTGGAATTATACAGATTCATAAGATTTCTTTATCTGACTGGATTTAGATTAAATGAAGCTTTGCAGTTTACATGGGAACAAGTCAGATTTGATGAAAACATAATTCTGGTTCAGAATTTTAAGGATAACAGAATTGACATATTCCCATTGTACAAAGAGTTAAAGGAATTTCTGGAGTCGTTCAGAAAAGAACAAGGAAAGCTGTTCCGATATAAGGCAAGACACGCATTGAAACTGTTTCAGAATTCACTTAAAGCACTAAATCTTCCAAGATATACGATTCACGACATTAGAAGAACTTTTGCAAGCAGATATGCCGTAAAACTAACTCCAGTAGAATTGAAGGCGATAATGAGGCATAGGGATATTAAAACAACATTAGCTCACTATATTTCACTGGACATTAAGAAAATAGGCGAAAAGTTATAAAAACAATAAAAAATAACTTCACTCTTAAAATATATTGTATTAGTTTTACCTGCAAAGTAAAAACAAATGAATCGCATATTCATTTTCATCATGATTAAAAATCTTAAATAATGTGAAATTGTGGCGAGAGCTTAAAGTTCAATTGGTATTCTGATATAATATCCATTTATCATAAATAACTTTCATTTAATCAACTTCTAAAAGTAATTGTTATGGAAGATAAAATAATACTTATTATTCTTTTCTCTTTAACAGCCAGCATATTAGTAGTGTTATGGAATACTCTGTCTATTGAAAGACTAAGAAAAACGTTAAAAGAGGGAAAAAATCTTGATCCAGATGAGAAATACTTTGAATTAAAATATAAAATTCAGTATATGGGATTTGCTGGAACTTTAATATTAGCATTTGTCGGTGCTTTAGGTTACAGCAATTTTAAAGATATTAAGACGGACTTGAAAAAAAATCTTGATGAAATGACGGATATATATAATAAAAAAATGCTTTCTCAAGCTAATTATTATCTGAATCAAACCGATACATTGCTAAGAGTAAGAATTGATAACACAAATAAGGCTTTTTCGGATTCATATGATTCATTAAACAAAGATTTAAATGATTCCTATAATGAACTTAATTCTGAAGTTGTTTCAGCAAGGAAAGAGGTAGCGGGCTATAATGAAAAAATGAAAATGTTAAATGAGAGAATCGGATATAATAAATTATATGTAATAGATGAATACAAACTGACAAATCTTCAATTGTACAATAAAGTTATTCCATTTAAGAATCTTGGATTTAACAATCTTAAAACAATACCTACCGTTTTTGTAAGTCCTAAAACCGATTTCAATGCTACTATTAAAAAAGTTACGCAAGAATCTCTCGAATTAGAAGTAAAGAATGCAAAAACCGACACGGTTTCAGTAGGTATTTTATTGTTTGTTAAATAGAAGACCTCACTTATTTAATGCTTGTGCCCGAAATTGTGCCAATGATATGTATTCAAAAAGAGAGTCTTTAAAATGAAAAAACCTCAAAAACAAGACGTTTTAGAGGTTTCTGGTGCACTCTGCGGGATTCGAACCCGCGACCTGCTGATTAAGAGTCAGATGCTCTACCAACTGAGCTAAGAGTGCGGAGTAAAATTAAGAAAATTTCACATTTTTTCCAAAAATATTATGCGGTATTTTTTCTTCCCATGTATCTTTTTTGATTTTTTTATGTATTTTACGAAGCTGAACCGTTTTTTAGATCATTATATGCCGCCCCTACAGGGCTCCATGGGTGTGGGGGGAACCGTTTTCTATAGACAGAATGCCCCCTTGGGGCTTGTTAACTATGTAACGAAAAATGCTCTCCCTTTCATTAGCTTTCTGAACCATGAGGCCGACCGTCAGACCCCAGACTTTTGAATTTCCTGCAATTTTTTGCATAATTGTAATTCCAATTTCTATAATGTTGCTTAAATTCCGGAGATGCTGAAATGAGGAAACTGACTGTCCCGCTTCTATTTCTTATCCTTGCTTTTGCAGGATGCAAATCGTCTATCCTTGATGACCCTTCAACTACAATCCAGTTCTCAATTTCTGAAAAGGCCTATGTGAAGGTAACTGTAGCAAATAGCTATAATACTGTTGTTGCTACTCTTGTGGACGGCGTTGAACCTCCGGGTGTTTACCAGCCCAACCTGGATATGCAGCATCTTCCCGAAGGCATGTATTTCTATACCGTGGAGGCTAAAGGCCTGGAAACGGGCAATTATACCAAAAAAACTACCTCTTTTTATCTGGTGAAGTAATGAAAAAATATATTCTTATTCTTGCGGCTCTATTATCCTCCGCCTGCACTCTTTTTGCCCAGAACAGGGTGAGCTTTAATGCGGGATACGGTAATTATTTGGGCAATTCGGAAAACTCTGCACCTGTTACAAACGGACAGAAATTCCGCTCGCATTTTTTATACGGCCTCTCCCTTCAGAAAGAGGACCTCTTCGGTCTTAACCTGATGCTGGACTACAGCTATAACCAGATCAAAAAAAATAATGTTTTTACTTTTACTCAAGCCGCCTACGACGGCACTCCGCTCGCTGAGTTTGGAGGCGACCTGACGCTTGTAAGTCATAATTTCGATCTGGCTTATGTGGGCTCATTCAGCCGCTATTTTTCTTATGGTGCGGGACCTTCTTTCTCTATTGTAAACAGGATTTTTGAGTTGCAGACTCCGCTGAAAGTTGGTGAAGTGCTCATAAGTCCCGAACGCGCCAATCTCTACGATAAGCTTGCCTCTTCACATCTTGGCGTAAACGGATTTTTGATGTTTACAATGCCCGTTTTTGAAGGCACAGGATTTTTTGTCAGTTCAAAATTGAAATTCCGCTATACACATTCCGTATGGTTCGATGCGGGTTTGAGAAATCTGGATAATTATTCACAGGAATTCACCACCGGGGAGATATCTCTGGGGGCGGGATATTCGTTTTGATGTGAAGGAGAAGTCAAGATATTAAATCATCGGGGTGTTTGTGTTCGCATAATATTGTCAGGGTTCCGGTAACAGATATAAAACCACTGACGTGGTTTTGGGTATATTGGGATTGTCCTACCCAGGGTTCCTGCGCTCCTTCGGAGCTTGGAACCCTGGGCTACAGATAGTAAACGGCTACGCCGTTTTAATTATATGCCCGGGTATGCCTGTCCAGATTTCAATTCATTTTGCACTATTATTTCCCGCATTTTTGACCTTGGACGTCGGACATTCCCCCTGCCTCACTTTTTAATTTTTAATTTTTAATTTTTAATTCTACCTTAGGGTATGCGAATTAAGCTTATATTTATCGCCATCTTTATTGGGTTCCTGGCCTTTTCCTGCTCCAAAAAACAGGAAAATCCACTGAAATCCGCTAACCCCGTTAAGGACGACCTGGGCGTTACTGTGCCTTTTGATCAGGTCCCCAAAAGAATTGTATCCCTTGCCCCTAATTTAACCGAAATGATCTATTCCCTCGGCATGGGAAGCCGCCTCGTGGGCAATACGCTCTACTGCACTTATCCGCCCGAGGCACGCAAGGTTGCTAAAGTGGGCGATATGCTTACTATAGATTATGAGAAAATACTCAGCTTAAAACCCGACCTCATACTTATTACCGTTGAGGGGAACGCAAAGGACAGCTATACAAAACTAAAGAACCTGGGCCTCAGGGTCTTCGTGTCTAATCCCAGAAACTTTCAGGGCATTAAGAAAACTTACGCCGACTTAGGGCAGATTTTTATGAAACGCCCTGAGGCCGACAGCACAATTAACTTCTGGCAGGCTCAGTACGATTCGGTTACTTCGGAGACCCGAAGGCTAAGTCACCCTAAATGCCTCTTCTTCGTCGGCTTTAACCCTATTGTTGTGGCAGGGAAAAATACTTTTATTAATGAACTGCTTACTTCGGCGGGGCTCATTAATATTGCAGGCGACTCCCCGCAGAATTACCCCGTCTACAGCCGCGAGGAAATTATGAAAAGAGATCCGGACTTTATGATCATGACGGGCACTTCGCAGATGGAACAGGACGTGATTAAAAACAGCTATCCCGAATGGAAATCGCTTAGGGCGGTAAAAGATAACAGAATTTTAGTGGTGGATCCCGACTTGTATCTCAGGCCTGGGCCCCGTTTTATTCAGGCTTTGAAGGATCTGTTCTTTAAGGTTCATCCTCATTAGGGAAGAGGTTCTCTTCACCCTTCGGCAGGTCTTCTTCCTTGAAGTCGGCAATGAATAGCCGGGCGCAAATCTCACCCTGGAACTTGCCCGATTTCTGGCATTCGTGAAATCTCTCTTTGGCCGATTTCCCGTCGGAGGCTTTCCCGGTCATAGAAAAATTCTTCAGCTCTTCACAGCATTCAGTACAGAACTTAACGCCCGAAAATTGACCGTCCTTGTTATTTGAATTCGGTTTCCTCATCGTTGAACTCGCTTACTTTTGGCTCCCAGTCCATCCCTTCGCAGGGAATGCTCTCCAGCGTGGGATGCTGGTCAAATTTTGTACATAATACCGCCGTCTTATCAAAATATTTACAGGAAGAGCACAAAGTGGATTCAATTATGTCTTTGTTCTTTTCCTCAAATATTTTATACTGGATTACAGCCGGATGCAATATCACACCGTAGAGTAGCGTGAAACTCATCGCCCACCATACCTGATAGTCCACCCAGCTTCTCAGTAACCATATGACCGGTATCAGAATTATAGTGCGGATAATCGCCCAGTATACTATTGCTCCCATTTTCAATTATTCCCATTTCTAATCATATCCCCTCCAAGCCGGCCCCGGGGCAGCTTTACGCTTTTAATCTAAAAATTGCCGGAATAATAATCAATTTAGAAATTGCGCCGGAGAAAAACGTTCGACGTTCAACCACGCCAGAGGCGGGCACGCGTTCAACGCCGGAGACGGAAATTTTATTTGTGACGCATAAATCGTATATTTTAGGATTATGTATTAATATAAAGATATAATATCTATGATTAAAAATCTCATATTTGATCTGTCTGAAGTAATAATTAGCGGTATTCTTGGAGTTGAAAAGGGCCTGCCCGAAAGCCTCGGGATTTCGCAGTCCCATGTGGCCGATACTTTCTGGGGAAGGGAGTTTGAAAGACTCCTAATCGGCGAAATAGATGAGGATTACTATATCCATTACGTCCTTAAAAGCACAAAGTGGGAAATAACTCCCGAAGAGCTGAAAAATGCCATACGGAAGAATTTCCATACTGAAGTAGACGGTGTTATTTCTCTTCTGCAGGATCTTGCAAAAAATTACAAGCTTTATCTTCTTTCCGATCATTCAAAGGAATGGGTGGAATATATAAAGACGGTGCATCCCTTCCTCAGTATATTTGAAAAGACTGCATACTCATATGAGCTTAAGATGGTTAAAAAGAACCCGGCCGTTTTCCCCGAGCTCTTAAAGCGGCTTGATCTTAAGCCTGATGAATGCCTTTTTATAGATGATCATCAGCGCAACGTGGATAATGCGCGCCTGGCCGGCATAGAGGGCATCCGTTTCCTTAACGCCCGTCAGCTTAAGGATGATCTCAGGAAAAAGAATATTATTTTCTGAGATTCATTTATCCATACACCTTTTTTTGCTTTGAATTCTGAAGTATAATTATATAATTATATTTAGTTCTTCTGCATTCTTCATTCATAATTCAACATTCATAATTCAACATTATTAAAGGGGGGAATTATGTTAAAGGAATTCAAAGCGTTTGCTCTGAAGGGAAATATGGTCGATCTTGCCATAGGAATTATTCTCGGCATCGCCTTCGGAGTAGTCGTCCAGTCGCTCGTAAAAGATATTCTCATGCCTCCTATAGGACTATTGCTGGGTAACGTGGATTTCTCCAACTGGTTCATAGTGCTTAAGGAAGGCACCACGCCGGGTCCTTATTTTACAATTGATCAGGCATTGAAAGCCGGAGCGGTAACGATGAATATCGGGCTATTTATTAACGCTTTAATCGGTTTTCTGATTGTTGCCTTTGCAGTATTTATGATTGTAAAGACCTTAAAGAGGATGGAAAAAGAGGAAGTAAAGGCGCCGGTGGCAGGAGTAAGGAAATGCCCGTTCTGCTATTCACCAATTGACGAGCATGCAACGCGCTGCCCGAACTGCACGAGTGATCTGGCAATGAAGGAAGTGCCGGCGAAGTAAGCGGCAGAGCCGCGTGCGACGTTCGACGTTCAACGTTCAACGTGCGATGTTTTGAAGCCCGCGTTCCGCGGGCTTTTTGTTGAATAGCCACGAGCTTTAGCTCGTGGATTGGGAAGCTACTCCCGTTTGGGCTTTAGCCCCAGATTTTTCCCGGAGGATCTGTGGCTAAAGCCACGGGTTTGTTTGATTCCGTTTCCCACGACCTGAAGGTCGTGGCTATTCAGTCGTGGCTATTCAGTCGTGAGCTATTCAGTGGTAGCTAGTCATAAAAAAACCCGCCATAGGGCGGGTTAATTGTTTTTTACCGTTGAACGTCGCACGTTGAACGTCGCACGTTGAACGTTATTTTTTCCCTACCTGCGTCTTGTCCGTAATCAAACCTCTTCTTTTGAGTAGCGGCTCAATTGAGGGCTCCTGGCCGCGGAAGCGCTTGTAGAGAACCATAGGCTCTTCGGTTCCGCCCTGGGAGAGAACGTTGTCCCTGAATGCCTTTGCAGTTGCCTGATCAAAAAGTCCCTTCTCCTTGAAGGCTTCAAATGCATCGCTGTCAAGAACTTCTGCCCAAATGTAGCTGTAATATCCCGAGGAATATCCGCCGTTAAATACGTGTGAGAAGTAAGGGCTGCGGTACCTGAATGCTATTTCAGGAATAAGGCCGATCTTCTTTACTGTGTTTTCTTCAAACTGCTTTGCGTCAACTTCGTTTGTATCGGTAAGGGTGTGCCAGTCCATGTCCAGGAGTGAAGCTGCAAGATATTCAACAGTCATAAATCCCTGGTTGAAGAGACTTGCGTTTTTAATTTTCTCAATCAGTTCATCAGGAATTGTCTCACCCGTCTGATAATGCTTTGCGAAGGATTTCAGCACTTCAGGCTCCGAGGCCCAGTTTTCCATAATCTGCGAGGGGAGTTCAACAAAATCCCTTGCTACTGCTGTACCTGAAAGCGACCTGTAGGTTGTACTGGCCAAAAGCCCGTGCAGAGCGTGGCCGAATTCATGGAACAGTGTTTCAACCTCATCAAATGAAAGGAGTGCGGGCTTGTCGCCTGCGGGGGCGGTGAAGTTATATGCGTTTACAACAATAGGGGTAACTGTTTCGCCGTCTTTAGATTCATCGCGGTAAGAGTTCATCCAGGCGCCCGAGCGTTTATCGGCTCTCGGGAAATAATCCACATAAAGAATGCCCACGTGTCTGCCGTCGGCTTCCTTAACTTCATAAACCTTAACGTCCTTGTTATATACCGGAATATCATTTCTTTCAGCAAATGTAAGGCCGTATAACTTATGGGCCACATCAAAAGAGCCCTGACGCACGTTCTCAAGCTTGAAGTAAGGTCTCAGGGTCTCCTCATCGAGGGCGTATTTTTCTTTTCTTAATTTCTCGGCATAATAATTCCAGTCCCATGCTGCCAGTTTGAATGACTGTCCTTCTTTATCAATCATTTTCTGCAGGTCGGAAGCTTCCATCTTAGCTCTTTCTAGGGCCGGAGTCCAGAGCTTGTTTAAGAGTTCATAAACCTTATCGGGAGTCTTGGCCATATTTTCTTCCAGAACGTAATCGGCATGCGTCTTATAGCCAAGGAGGTTAGCCCGTTTAACCCTGAGCGAAGCAATTTTAGAAAGTATGGACTTGTTATCCAGCTCGTTATTATTGTCGCCTTTATTGATATACGCCTTATAGATTTTCTCCCTGAGGTCGCGGCGGCTGGAGTAAGTCAGAAACGGTGTAATGCTGGGCACGTGCAGTGTAAAGACGTATTTGCCCTCGTGGCCGCGGCTTTTAGCGGCTTCGGCAGCCGAGGCAATTACACTTTCAGGAAGTCCTGAGAGGTCCTCTTTACCAAGCACCAGTTCGAAAGTATTGTTTTCCTTAAGAACATTTTCCCCGAACTTAAGCGAGAGCATGGAAAGCTCGGTGTTGATCTTTCTGAATTCATCTTTTTTCTCTGCGTCCAGGTTTGCGCCGCCGCGTACAAAATCCTTGTAAGTTTTTTCAAGGAGCTTCATCTGTTCTTTATTCAGACCGAGATTATCCTTCTTATCCCACACAGCCTTAACCCTCTGGAAAAGCTTTTCGTTCAGGTTAATGTCGTCGTTATTCTTAGCCATAAGGGGAGTAACTTCGCGTGAGATCTTCTGAATGTTATCAGAAATCTGTGTGTTCATAGCGTTATAGTACACATTGCTTACCTTTGTAAGGAGAGAGCCGCTTCTTTCCAGGGCAAGGATTGTGTTTTCAAAAGTCGGCTCCCCGGTATTGCCGGTAATAGCCTCAATTTCCTTCTGCTGTTCTTTAATGCCTTCCTTAAAGGCAGGCAGGTAATGTTCTTCCTTAATTTCGTTGAAAGGAGGTGTCTGGAAGGGGGTTTTATACTCCGAAAAGAAAGGATTTTTCTCCTGTGCCATTGTGCTTCCTAAAAGGATTGTTGCCGAAACAAGTACCAGAAAAGGTAATTTCATAATTTTGTCCTGTTTTGTGAAGGGAAAAATTCAGTATCTAATATAAAGATAAATAATATGAAATTTAGACGCCCCGGGAATTAAAAGTTCAGCCGTTCATGTAGGATTTTGACCGTTGGTCACGAAAAGCAAATTAAAAATTAAAAAGTGGTGAATGATATTTCCCTGAATAGCCACGACCTTCAGGTCGTGGTTTAGGGTTTCTCTCTCAATTTGGGCTTTAGCCCCAGATTCCCGGACGGAGGATCTGTGGCTAAAGCCACTGGTTTTTTGATCCGTTTCCCACGGCCTGAAGGCCGTGGCTATTCAATCTGAGAAACCCGCCTTTGGAGTGTCAGAACGTCGAACCGCCGAAAAATATTATTTTTCGGCGTACAACCTTTTTATTTCCGCAAAGTCTAAATAAGTGTAGGCTAAAAAAATTATTTAAACGGAAGATGCATCAGGAAGAAAACCTCTTAATTAAGGAAGCTCAAAACGGCAGTATGCCGGCTTTTGAAACACTTGTGGCACGCTACGACCGCCAGGTGCTTGCAATTGCACAGCAATACCGCCACAGCCGCGAGGATGCAAAGGATATTTACCAGGAGGTCTTCCTGAGAGTCTACAGGGGTCTTAAAAATTTTGAAGGAAACAGCGCTTTTTCCACCTGGCTGTTCAGAATTACCGTTAATGTGTGCCTTAGCTATAAGGAACGCAAAAAGAGATTTCAGTACGCGTCCATTGACGAGTGTTTTGATTCTGAAGGGCAGCCGGAAATGAGACTTGCTGATATGATAGAAGGCGGGAACGCGGCAGACCAGAATCTGATGGACGATGAAATTAAACGGAACGTCAACGGCGCGCTCGAAAGCCTCCCGCCGAAGCAGAAAATGGCTTTTACACTCAAACACCTGCAGGATATGAAAATAAGCGAGATTGCAAAGGTTATGAACTGCGGCGAAGGAACGGTTAAAAAATACCTGTTTACTGCAAGTAGAAAAATGCGCGATAAACTTAAAGATTTTATTGGATAAATTATCCACCGGGAAAAAATAATGGAACACGAGAAACTTAAAGAATGGGTTCAGCTTTCAGTAATGAATGAACTGACGGAAGAGGAAAGCCTCGAGCTTAAAAATCATCTTGAAAGCTGCCCGGAATGCAGCGCTGAACTTGAGGAACTTAAACATCTTAGCGGCATTCTTGAAAAAGCCAGGCTGGAGGAGCCCGATGAAAAAACTCTCCGGGAGGCAAGGCGCGATCTTAAGACTGCGCTCCGTATGGAAAGAAACAGGAAGTCGTTCGGAGAAGATATATTAGAAAAGCTGCACGGCTTCATTACCCTTAACTACAAGGCGGCTCTTGGAAGCGCTTTTACTCTCCTGCTGGGTCTTGCAATTGGCTACATGGTTTTCCGCCCGCACACAGCTCTAAACGGGAACAGTTCATTTAAGCCTGCCATAAGTCAGGAGCACACGGCACAGAATGACGTGAAAATAGACAACCTGAGATTTGAGGATTCAGATGCATCCGACGGCAAGGTCTCTTTCTCATTCGATGCCGTTAAGCCTGTGCACATGGAAGGCAATATAAATGATGAGGCTATTCAGAAGGTGCTTGCACGCGCACTTGTAAACGAATCTAACGACGGCGTGCGCTTAAGGACCATAAACACAATTGCAGCCCATACGGGGAACGACTCAACTGCCGACCCTAAGATCAAATCGGCTCTCATTTCGGCACTTAAGCACGACAGCAATCCCGGCGTAAGGCGCGAGGCCCTGCTGGTCTTAAACCGCTTCAGAATGGATAAGGACATTAAGGAGGCTTTCCTTTACACGCTTTCTAACGATAAGAATGCAGGCCTGAGGGTTGCAGCCATCAACAGCCTTCAGGCTGAAAACCCTGAGAAAATTCAGTCCGACAAAGAATTAATAAAAGTATTAAAACAGAAAAGCCGGGACGATCAGAACGATTATATACGTATTCGTGCTAAAGCCGTCCTGCAGGAGGTAATAGAACAATGAAAATGCTTACAAGAATAATGCTTGTTATTATCCTGTGCGCCTTCGGCACAATGCAGGCCCGTGAGGCCGAACAGGGGGAATTCAAAAAGACGCTTAAAGTCGGCAAAAGCGGCGCCCTTGAACTTTATGTAAGTCTGGGGTCAATACAGATCAATCCATGGGATAAAAATGAAATGGTGATTGAAGCCAAAGGGCTCTACGACCAGGATGCCGATAAGGTGAAAATTACGCAGACGGGCAATATTGTAAAGATCAACTATGAGCAGGGAGGACACCCCGATGAGGTGAAGTTCATTATCAGTCTTCCGGCACAGCATAACGTCAGGCTCAGTACATCCAGCGGAGATATAGAAGTAAACGGCACCCTTAAAGGAGAGTTCCGGGGCTCAACCTCCGGCGGCGATATAAGGCTGGGAAAAGTTGACGGCCTGGTTGCGCTCAATACTTCCGGCGGAAGTATTATTTCGGGTGATGTTTCGGGGAATGCATCATTCAGCACTTCGGGCGGCGATATTTCCATTGGAAACGTTGCAGGCACAGCACAGATAAATACCAACGGGGGCGACATAACTGTTAAAAACGTGGGCGAAAAACTCTCTGCCACAACCTACGGCGGCGATATTCAGGTTGCCAGTATTGATGGCGACGGAAGAATTACCACGTACGGCGGCGACATTCATATTGAAAAGGTTTCCGGCAATGCAGACGTAAATACATACGGCGGCGATATCTACCTCAGCGGCGCAAGCGGAAAGGTAAAAGCCAATACAAATGGCGGCGATATTACGCTCAGCAAAATTTCAGGCCCCGTGGATGCTCAGACACGCAGCGGATCCGTTACTTTGGAAATGCTCTCTACCGGAAATGATAAAAGCAAAATCGTTGCATCCAACGGCGACATAACCCTTTACCTTAAGGATGATATTAAAGCTACAGTGAATGCAAATATACGGATGAGAGGATGGAATAAAAATGATCACAAACCTTTTATGATACATTCCGACTTCAATACCACGCAGGAACCGGAATATGACGATCAGAATAACGAGGTCAGAATTAACCTCCCGGTCAACGGGGGCGGAGAGGTCATATCTCTTGAAACTGTCAACGCAGATATTAATATCAAAAAGCTAAGCAGTAAAAAGAAGTAACCCGGGCAGCTTACTAAATAAAAAATTACTACAATGGAAAACAAAGAGGCAAATATGAAAAAGTTTTTAATGATAGCCGCAATTCTGGCCCTCAGCGTCAGCGTGTCTTTTGCAATCGACGGCTCATGCCTTGTAAATAACGGCATTGGCTTCAAGCTCCCTTCCCAATTAAGCGAGTATAAGGACAACGGAACAGAAAAGAAGGACGACCATGAAAAAACGGTCGAAAAGGAATTTAAGGCCGCAAAAGGCAAGACACTTAGAATCGATCTTAAAACCGGCGGCGCGCTTACAATAAAAGGGTGGGATAAGGAACTGGTTAATATCAAGGCCACAATCGGGGGCAGAGATGCAAAAGACTGCACCTTCGATTTTAATGAAACGGATAACGGAGTTGAAATTACCTCCAGGTACACAGGACATAAGCGTGGATGGAGCACCGAGTGCGAACTCGAAATTATGGTGCCCGACAGGTTTAATCTTTCACTCTACACCATGGGCGGAACTATTTCTCTCAGCAATATTGATGGTGAAATAACCGGCAAAACACTTGGCGGCGCTCTTGCGCTGGAGCACCTGAAGGGATATCTCGATCTTAAGACTCTGGGCGGAGCAGTAAACCTGACCGATTCAGATGTAGATGGACGTGTGGAAACACTGGGGGGACCGGTTTTAATGCATGATGTTAAAGGAAACATTAAAAGCCACACAATGAGCGGCAATGTAAAAATATCAAACGATATAGATTAAATTGAAAAGCAATTAAAGAAAGCATTCATCTTAAGAAATGCGGATAAAAAATAACCGTCAATTATACAATATATACCGTTCTTATTCGTTTACATAATTAAAAACCGGGAAACTATGAAACTGAAACTGCTGGCAATCATAATTCTTATTTTATCTGGCATCGCTTTTGGCGAAGCGAAGGATTCAAACTCCATAAGACGGCTCGGCGCTAAGGCTTTAAGGGCAGAGGAGACTGTTGTTATAGACGGAAAACTCACTGAGGAAGTCTGGAAGAAAACAGAAAACTGCTTCTCCGGCCTGCTGCAGAGGGACCCCAGCGAAGGAGCCCCGGCAACAGAAAGAACCGAGGTAAGAATTGCATTCGACGACGAGGCTCTTTACATCGGCGCAAGAATGTACGATTCGAAACCCGATTCTATTGTGGCCCGTTTAGGCCGCCGCGATAATTCCTCCAATTCAGACGTAATCTACTTCTATATAGACCCTTACCTCGACCGCCGCACGGGCAACTACTTCGGCGTCAATGCCGCGGGAACCCTTTATGACGGAATTCTTTATAATGACGACTGGAATGACAACTCGTGGGACGGAGTCTGGGAAGCCCGAACGAACATCGACCGGGAGGGCTGGACCGCGGAAATGAGAATACCGTATTCCCAGCTGAAGTTCCAGAAGGCTGAGAATTACGTATGGGCCATTAACTTCGAAAGAATTATACAGAGAAAAAATGAGGACGATTATTTAACATTTACCCCAAAGGACGGCAACGGGTTTGTTTCCAGATTTCCGGAAATCCACGGCATAGAAAACATTTCGCCGCGCGGAAGATTGGAAGTGCTCCCGTATGTTGTAGGTAAGGCCGAATATCTGAATCACGACAGTAACGATCCTTTCAATACCGGTTCAAAGTATACACCGGGCCTCGGTGTGGATCTTAAGGCGGGTTTGGGAAGCAATCTTACTCTCAATGCAACTGTGAATCCCGACTTCGGTCAGGTGGAGGTGGATCCCGCAGTTGTGAACTTAAGCGACGTGGAAACTTTCTATCAGGAGAAAAGGCCTTTCTTTGTTGAAGGCTCCAGCATATTTAATTTCGGGCAGGGAGGAGCAACCAACTACTGGGGATTCAACTGGCCTTCACCCACACTTTTCTACAGCCGCCGCATTGGGCGCGCTCCGCAGGGAAGCCTTCCCGATAACGATTACGCCGATGTTCCTTCAGGCGCGCACATTCTCGGGGCGGCAAAGCTTACCGGTAAAGTTGCCGGCAGCTGGAACATTGGAACCATCAGCGCCCTTACAATGCGTGAATATGCTGATATTCAGTACGAAGGGAAAAAAGCCAGTGCAGAGGTTGAACCCTTCTCGTACTACGGCGTCTACCGCGCGCAGAAGGATTTTAACGACGCAAAGCAGGGCCTGGGTTTCCTGGCAACACAGACAAACCGCTTCTTTAAGGATGATAGATTGAGAAATGATATTAACTCGGGCGCTTTGGCATTCGGAATGGATGGCTGGACGTTTCTGGACGCTGATAAGGAATGGGTCGTTAGCGGCTGGGCTGCCGGTTCAAACGTAACCGGCTCAAAAGAAAAAATTACAGGTCTGCAGCGGAACTCTCAGCATTACTTCCAGAGGCCCGATGCTTCTTACCTGCATGTCGACAGTTCGGCAACTTCCCTTACGGGCTACGCATCCAGGTTCTACCTCGTCAAACAGAAAGGCAACTTCTTCGTTAACGCCGCCTTTGGTTTTGTTGATCCTAAGTTCGATGTTAACGACGCCGGCTATATGTATAACGGCGACGTAATAAACATGCACGCAGGTGCAGGGTATAAGTGGACAGAGCCGAACGATTTTTTCAGGTACCTTGAACTTGGAGGCGCACTTTTCAGAAACTACGACTTCGGAAAAACCGTTATATGGGAAGGGCTCTTTCACTTCGGATCAATTACACTTCCCAATTATTTCGGCGCCAACTGGAATCTGGCTTACAACCCTCAGACCACCAGCAACAGAAGAACACGCGGCGGCCCGTATGCTCTTGTTGCTCCCGGCTATCAGGCCAACTTCTACTGGAACTCCGACAGCAGGAATACATTCCTCTTCGGAAACGGCTACGATTACTACGGACGGGAAGACGGCTCCGATCAGTGGGATACATACGTGGAGCTCACGTGGCGGCCCGGAGCAAACTTCAGCATAAGCTTAAGTCCGCAGATTGCGGGCAACATACAGCAGATACAGTGGGTGGATTCATACAGCGACCCCACGGCCAGGGCAACTTTTGGAAAAAGATACATTTATGCAAAGATGGATCAGATGACATTTTCGGCCGGCATCAGGCTTAACTGGATCTTTACGCCGCAGCTGAGCCTGCAGCTTTACATGCAGCCTCTTGTTTCCTCAGCTGAATACACCGGCTTCAAGTCGCTCAGCCGCGCAATGTCGCTGGACTACGATAAATTTGGGGCGGGATCTTCAACCATTAAAAAGAACGGCAATGAATATACTGTAGATGCCGACGGAGCGTTAAATCAGGCAGCGCAGTACACATTCGACAATCCTGATTTCAACTACAAGTCGTTAAGAGGAAATGCTGTATTAAGATGGGAGTACATGCCGGGATCTATCTTGTATCTGGTATGGACGCAGAGCCGGAGTGACAATGAAGACGAAGGGCAGTTCAATTTCGGGCGTTCATTAAACCGCCTTGTCACAACAAGGGCCGACAACGTATTCATGCTGAAATTCACCTACTGGTTCAACATGTAAATAAATTTTTCACGCATATCTATAGACAGGATGCCCCTTCGGGGCTGCGGAACAAAACAATAATTTCACGCATATACTTTCTCCATCAAAGCCCATACTCCGGTATGGGCTATTCTTTTTTAATGAATAGCCACGGCCTTCAGGCCGTGGACAAATGAATCAAAAAACCCGTGGCTTTAGCCACAGATCCTCTGGGGATGATCGGGGGCTAAAGCCCCAACGAGAGGGGGATCGCGTAATCCACGAGCTAAAGCTCGTGGCTATTCAGGGGAAAGATCATTCATCACGAGCTAAAGCTCGCGGCCATTCAATTGAAACCGGCTTTAGCCGGCTTTTCCCAGATGAATAGCCACGACCTTCAGGTCGTGGAATAGGAGTAAAAAAATATTCGGGCTTTAGCCCCAGATCCTCTGGGGATGATCGGGGGCTAAAGCCCAAAAGAGAGAGGGATCGCGTAATCCACGAGCTGAAGCTCGTGGCTATTCAGGGGAAAGATCATTCATCACGAGCTGAAGCTCGCTGGCTATTCAATTGAAACCGGCTTTAGCCGGCTTTTCCCAGATGAATAGCCACGGCCTTCAGGCCGTGGAATAGGAGTAAAAAAATATTCGGGCTTTAGCCCCAGATCCTTCTCGGAGATAATCTGGGGCTAAAGCCCGAACGGGAGGGGGATCGCCTAACCCACGAGCTAAAGCTCGTGGCTATTCATCACGGCCTAAAGGTCGTGGCTATTCATGGGGAAAGTAATTTGAGTTCGGGATGAATATTAATCCACGGCCTGAAGGCCGTGGTTATTCATAAGAAATGATTATGAACCTTTTACAACTTTAATCTTTTCCTTTATTATCTCCAGCATCTCGTCAATCGTGTCGAGGTGTGTTCTGAAGGAGAGGACGGCAAGCCTGAGCGTAAATTTACCATCCACCATTGTGGATGAAAGGAATAGCCTTCCGTCGTGCTGAATTTCATGCACGAGGCGGCTGTTAAATTCATCGGCATCACCTTTTTCAGGAATGTAGCGGAACGTGTCAACAGAAAGCTGCGGATAAGGGCCGCGTGCAATGCCTTTTATTTCTGCAAGTTTTTCGTGGAAATACCTGGCAAGCTGAATCTTTTCTTCAAGTGCGTCCCTGAAAGGTTTTACTCCGAGCGTCATCAAAGGAAGCCAGAGTCTTAAGCCCCGGAAATGCTTCGAGAGTTCGGGCGACAGGTCGGCTGGCGCCAGTTCATCGGTTGAGGAAAGTGCATCCTGCATGTAGTTTGCTTCGTAATGATGGGATTCCAAAAGTTTCATCCTGTCCTTCACAAGAACGGCGCCCGAGCCGTAAGGAATAAACAAGCCCTTGTGCGGATCCATTATTACGGAATCGGAAGTCTCAATTCCTTTCAATACTTTTCTGCCTGAATCGCAAAGATTGAAAAAGCCTCCGTAGGCGGCGTCAATGTGATACCAGAGTTTATATTTTGAAGCTATCTCTCCAATTTCCTGCAAAGGATCCACGGCACCAGTGTCTGTAGTTCCGGCCGAGGCAATAATGAGCCACGGGTTAAGTCCCGCCTCTTTGTCCTTAATAATTGCTTCTTCCAGGCTCCCTGGCTTCATGCGCCACGAGCTGTCCAGAGGAATAAACCTCCGTATGCAGTCCTTAAGTCCTGCAATTCTGAGCGCCTTATCAACCGAGTGATGCACCTGGCTGGTTACATAGATTACAGAGCGATCAAAGTCCTTTGCCTTAAGGTTATGCGCGTCGCGCGAGGTAACGATACTCATGAGGTTTGCTATGCTGCCGCCCGAGGTGAGGCTGCCGGAGGCGGTTTCAGGATATCCGGTAAAGCCGGCCATCCATTTAAGGAGCATATTTTCCATGCGGACTGCGCCGGGGGAAGCGAAGAAGACTCCGGCGTAGCGGTTTGTAACGTCGGCCAGAAAGTCGCCCAGGGCCGAATGGAAAATGCCTCCACCGGGAATGTAGCCCAAATGGCCCCTATGGGCAGGATTAAGGCCCGGATTGTCCACGTTTGTTTTAAGTACATCAAGAACCTTGTCAAAATCTATGGGATTGTCCTGAACAGGGAAGCCGTAGATCCCTTCGCCCTTGCCCGCATTAAAATTATATGCGGGCATATTGTAGACGTTCTTCAGGAAATTTTCCGAATAGTCTATGACTTTTTTAAGAAGTTCTTTTCTTTCTTTAGCATCGGGTTCCAGATTCAAGGCGGACTTTTCGAGCCTTTTAATATCCTCAGTCATTTTTCTTTAGAGTTTGGTGTACTTGTCGCCCGGGGCGCCGCAGATGGGGCAGTTTTCAGGCATCTGTCCGATTTCAATGTGTCCGCACACGGGGCAGAGATAGATCGGGCAGTCTTCCAGATCCTTGCCCAGAATTGCTGCATCGAGAGCCATTTTGTAGAGTTCTGCGTGAATTTCCTCGGCCTTGAGGGCGTAGTTGAACATGCGTTTTGCCTTGTGTCCTTCCTTTTCGGCTTCTTCAGCCATAGGGGGATACATGACAGTATATTCAAAAGTTTCGCCTGAAATTGCTTCCTTCAGGTTTTCAACCGTGGAGCCTACGCCGTCGAGTGAACGCAAATGACCTTCGGCGTGGATTTTTTCGGCTTCGGCTGCTGTTCTGAAGAGTTTTGCAATGTTCGGAAGGCCGTCTTTTTCTGCTCTTCTGGCAAATGCAAGATATTTCTGGTATGCCTGGCTTTCGCCTGCAAAGGCTTCTTTCAGGTTTTCTTTTGTTTTTGACATAATTGTGACCCCTGTATAATATTTGTTGTTTATAGCTGAGCCCCGGAAGAAAAGTTTCCGGGAAAAGTACTCTTAAAAATCAGGTACAATGATCAAAAATTATTTCCATAGATGCAATATTAATCGCTCCTGAAAAAACCCTTTCAAGGGGAGGAAAAACCGTTCAAATAAAATTTGTGGTGTGTTAGGAATTTAGCTTCTATATTTCATGGCAGAATTTCTTTTATTTACACACTCATAACAGCCAAGAGGGAAATATGACCTTAAAGCATCTGCCCTTATTTTTAATTATCTTTATTTTTATGACGCTATTAAACACTGCCGCACACGCAGGGGCTCCAGCCTGGATGGAAAAGTCGATTTCCAAACTGGAAAGTGAACTTGCCTCTAAGTATGGAGCTTCTCAGAAAGAGAGGGTTTCGAGGGGACTTAAGCAGGTCTCTCAGTTCTGGACTGAAGAAGACGGGAGCCAGGAGACCTTTGAAAATTTTGCAAGGGAAAACTTTGCCGGCGACACAACAACGCTTAATGCAATGTTCAGCCGCTTCGAACGCCTCTTTGAACAGTTGGACGGACATATGCTGGAGATAGGGCGCCAGTTCCGCTGGCAGACAGACCTGGATCTGGGCACAATCTATCCTTTTGACGAAGTCTTCGCTGGCTACGACCCGTCGGCTCACCTGAACGACGATCTGTTCAATAACAAGATAGCTTTCATAGTCCTCCTTAACTTCCCCCTTACAACTCTTCAGGAAAGAATTGATAACGGGAATAACTGGTCGCGCAGGCAGTGGGCCGAGGTAAGGCTTGCACAGCGCTTCTCGAAAAGAATTCCTGCCTCGGTTAACCTCGAATCGGCAAAGGCCGGCTCTGAGGCTGAAAGCTATATAGCTTCATATAATATATGGATGCATCACCTCCTGGATGAAAATGGTAAACGCATATTCCCCAAGGGGCTCAGACTACTTTCGCACTGGAACTTAAGAGATGAAATTAAATCCGATTACGGCGAAGGGAAAGAGGGTTTTGAAAAACAGAAGATGATTCAGAAGGTAATGGAAAGAATAGTTACACAGACAATTCCTGAAAACGTGATTGATAATCCTTTCCTCGACTGGAATCCATACACAAATGAAGTAAAAACAGCCGCAGTAAATGACGGAGGTGATGAAAGCAAGAAAAGCCTTAAGGCTGTAAACGATGCCGAACCCGATACGCGCTATGAAACGCTTCTTAAGACTTTCAAGGCTGCACGGCTGACAGACCCGTATTCACCTACGGCTCCAACGCTTATTGCAAGGCGTTTTGATGAAGGGCGTGAGCTTCCGGAAGAAAGGGTTAAAGCCATGCTGGAGAAAGTGGTTTCTTCACCCTCGGCAGTAAAAATAGGAAAGCTCATTGAAAAAAGACTGGGCCGGTCTCTTGAGCCGTTTGACATATGGTACAACGGATTCCTCCCGAAGGGAAAATATTCGGGAAGTGAGCTGGATAAGATCGTTTCAGAAAAGTATCCTACGGCAGACGCCTATAAAAAAGATATTCCGAATATGCTCGTGAAACTCGGCTTCAGCGCTGAACGCGCCCATATGCTGGCAGAAAATATTCTGGTCGACCCTGCCAGAGGATCGGGCCATGCGTCGGGTTCTGCCATGAGGTCGGAAAAGGCTCACCTTCGCACCCGTGTTGAAAAAGGCGGAATGAACTACAAGGGTTATAACATTGCTGTGCACGAAATGGGCCACAATGTGGAACAGACGTTTTCCCTTAACCTCATGGATCACTGGTTTTTGCAGGGAGTGCCGAATACGGCATTTACAGAGGCTGTGGCATTTGTATTCCAGGCACGCGATCTGGAGCTATTGGGGCTTAGTGATGCCGCGCAGAAGGATGAAGCTCTTCAGACGCTTAACGATTACTGGGCTGTTTACGAGATTGCAGGTGTAGCTCTTGTGGATATGCAGGTATGGCACTGGATGTACAATAATCCGGATGCGACACCCTCACAGTTAAAGGAAGCCGTTCTCAGTATATCAAAGGATATATGGAATAAGTACTACGCCCCGGTATTCGGAAAGAAAGATGTAGTGCTACTTGGAATTTATTCGCACATGATAGATTCTTTCATGTATCTGCCCGATTACCCGATGGGGCACATGATTGCATTCCAGATTGAAGATGAGATAAAGAAGAACGGCAACGTTGGTGCTGAAGTGGAAAGAATGACAAGGCAGGGTCTCATTCTGCCCGACATGTGGATGAAGGGCGCCACGGGATCTGTCGTAAGTCCCGATGCGCTGCTTAACGCAACAGAGAAGGCATTGGATGGGATAAAATCCCTTTAGTATTGTTTTGTGAATGTCAGGAAATGGCGCCGGGAAGTGGTTCCCGGCGCCGCAATTTTATTCCCCTTTTGTAACCGAGGAGCCGCCGCTCATATCGGTTCTGCCCAGTGTGGCGTTGCCGTAATAAATTATCCTGGAGCCCCCGCTCTGGTCGGCATTTAGTTTTCCGTTCATATTTACTTCCGCCTCGCTTCCGCCTGAGAGTTCGGAGTTGACATTAGTAACCTTAAAATCCTTCAGCTTAAATGAGCTTCCGCCGGAGCCGTCAACAGAGAGGTTTTTGCCTGTTCCCTCAAGGCTCACCCAGCTTCCGCCGGAAAGGTCAAAGGATGCGTTTGCGCATTTTAATCTGCCTTTGAGCTTTGCGCCTCCGGAGAGTTCGGCTTTAAAGTTGTCGGAAGTGTTATCCATTGTAATCATTCCCTTTGAGCCGCCGCTTAACTGCATTGCGGTAAGTTTAGGCATAGTAATATTAATGGTTATTTCATCCTGCCTGCGGGTAAACCAGCCTTTCATTGTAAATTCCAATGTTCTGCCGTGTTTGTCAACTTTCAGGTGTTCAAAATCTCTCTTGCTGGCCTTGACCTCAACTGAGTAGTTGTTTCCCTGTGTAATCTGCACGTGCATGCCGTATCCTGCTTCAACCTTATTAAAATCCTTATAGTCGAATTTCCTTGTCTCCTGTGCTGAAATTAAGCTGAATGCCAGGAACATGACCGTCATTGAAAGATAAAGTCCTTTTAGTAAATTGCGTCTCATAACTTGCTCTCCGATTTGTTTATATGTTATTTAGACTTATAACTTCCGGAAAAGGTTGCACGTATGAATAATTTAAATTTTTATAATTTGAATAACCACGACCTTCAGGTCGTGGATTCGGGATTCTCTCTCAATTTGGGCTTTAGCCCCAGATTCCCGGACGGAGGATCTGTGGCTAAAGCCACGGGGTTTTTTGATTCATTTGTCCACGGCCTGAAGGCCGTGGCTATTCATCTGGGAAAAGCCGGCTAAAGCCGGTTTCAATCCATGAGCTTTAGCTCGGGGTACCTGAAAACATTTCCCTTACTCCGTGCCGATTATCCGTTAAAATTTCGGGGATTATCGTTATCTTTGGGAGTTGTTTTGACAACATTGCTAATTAATTATAAATATGGGAATTTTACATGGTGAGAATATAGATGAACAGCCTTAACTCCAAACAAAGGGCATTTTTGCGCTCGGAAGCCCATCACCTTAAACCGGTGGTCAATATCGGTAAGGAAGGTGTAACCGACAGCGCCAGACAGGCTGTTGAAGATGCATTTAACAGGCGTGAACTGCTTAAAGTAAAAGTGCTGGAATATGCTCCTCTTAGCGCAAAAGAAGCGGGGAGTGATCTGGCAGAAAGAATCGATGGCTCTGAGCTCATTCAGGTGATCGGAAGGATTTTTGTACTCTACCGCCCTTTCCCCGAAAAACCGAAAATCGTTCTGCCTTGAAAGCTGACTTTTATTAACAACATAAATAAAAAATGAAAACAGGACTAATCTTAGGCATGGTTACCTCATGCCTGTTAATAGCAGGATGCAGCAGCGTGAAAAATATTGGTTCAAATGACGACATAAGCTCACTTAAAAAAGAGGCCGATGAGCTCCATAAGGAAATTATTTCAATAGATACCCATACCGATGCGCCTCTTAACCTCATGCAGAAGGATTTCGATATCAGCGTTCGCCATAATGCACGGGAGGATCACTCCAAAATCGATTTCCCCAGAATGAAGGAAGGGGGCCTCGATGCCGTATTCTTCGGGGCATTCGTGGCACAGGGACCGAGAACACCCGAGGGAAATGAAAAAGCCAAGGAACGGGTGCTCAGAATAATCGATACCGTCCATGCAGTCCTGGGGAGGAATAAGGACGCGGCTTCGCTTGCACTTAAGTCTTCCGATGCCGAACGGATAAAGTCGGAAGGCAAACTTGCAATCTACCTCGGTATTGAAAACGGATATACAATCGGGCAGGACTTGTCCCTTATAAGAAAATATTACGACTTAGGGGTAAGATATATTACACTCTGCCACACAAAGAATAACGACTTGTGCGATTCTTCGACTGATCCCGATACCGTAAAATATAACGGCTTAAGTGAACTGGGGAAAAGAGCCGTGGAAGAAATGAATAATATGGGAATGATGATCGATGTATCACACATTTCCGACAAGGCTTTCTACGACGTGCTTAAATATTCCAAGACACCCGTGATTGCATCGCACTCCTCGGCAAGGGCTCTCTGCAGCAGTCCGCGCGACCTGGATGACGACATGCTGCGCGCACTGGCCAAAAACGGCGGCGTAATGCAGCTCTGCATACTGAGCGATTATGTAAAAACAGAGCCTCAGAATAAAATGCGCGATTCCATTATGTCTACTTTCCGTCAGAAATATGCAAGCTACGACACGATGACTGACGAGGAGAAAGCTGCAATGAGAAAGGAACGCGACGAGCTGGATAAGAAATATCCCAAGAAGCTGGCAACGGTTTCAGATGCGGTGGATCATATAGATCACGTTGTTTCTGTTGTGGGAATTGATTACGTGGGAATAGGTACGGACTTTGACGGCGGCGGTGAGCTTGAGGACTGCTACGATGTAAGCCAGATGAAAAACATTACAGTTGAGCTTTTGCGCAGGGGTTACTCTCACGAGGATATAAGAAAGATCTGGGGAGGCAATTTCTTCAGGGTATTTAAGGCAGTGGAGCAGTTTGCTTCGCAGTATACAAAGAAATAATGAAGTAAGGATAGAAAAAAAGCGCCTCGAAAGGGCGCTTTTCTAACCAACCATAAAATATCTGGTTATGTGCGCGGTTTTGCTTCGTTTACAACGATAGTTCTTCCCTTAAGCTCTGAGTTGTTCAAAGCGTTAATAGCACTGGTTGCTTCTGAAGAATCTTCCATTTCAACGAAACCGAATCCTCTCGATCTCCCGGTAGCACGGTCCATTATAACTTTTGCAGAAAGAACCTTTCCGTAATTCTGAAATGTTTCTTCTAATTGCTGGTCGTTAACCGACCACGGTAATGAACCTACAAATAATTTAGTACTCACTATAGAACCCTAAAAATAAAACATATAATTCCCCGGACTATTTCCGGACGTACAAATATGATAATAAAATTATTTAAATCCTACAACTATTTTGTGGAATTATTTGTCTCTTTTGCGAAAATTTTCTCTTTTTTAGCATTTTTTGGGTCGGAAAATTGTTGGAATTGCCTGGAATGAATAGCCACGGTGAATTGCCACGGTGAATTGCCACGGCCTTCAGGCCGTGGGGAAATGCCCAAAACAAGCCCGGGCTTTAGCCACAGATTTCTCCCGGAAGGTCGGGGGCTAAAGCCCAAAGGGGAGAGGGGATCTCCTTTCCACGACCTGAAGGTCGTGGCTATTCAGTCGTGAGCTATTCAGTCGTGAGCTATTCAGTCGTGAGCTATTCAGTCGTGAGCTATTCAGTCGTGAGCTATTCAGGTCGGGGCTAGTCATTTTGGAACGATCAAAAACTCCGGATCCTGGACATTGATTTTTCCCTCGATTTTAATTTATTAAATTAAGAAGTTGAGTGGCAATGGGTTTTATTGCTATTTTTATAGTGTAATTTTTATAATAATACCTCAAACTTATGAGTCTGTCTCTAGTTGAACTTTTTAACCGTTCTGAATCCATAAAACAGCTGAAAAAAGCGGCAATTGCAGGTAAAGACCACCCCATCTACACTTCTCCGCTTCCGGGATCGGCACGCTCTTTATTCGTTAAACTCCTTGAGGCTGAAATTAACCAGATTTTCCTCCTTCTGCCCGACGTGCAGACGGTAAATGAAATTAAGGTGGAACTGAATATATTGGGACTGGGCGATTCCGTTCTTGTTATTGATGAGATCACCTTCGAAAGCCTCCAGGAAAAAATGACGCAGGTGCAGAACCGCGACAGATTTATTCTTCTTTCAACCTATGAGCTCCTGAGGATTAAGCTGCCGGCAAAGAATCAGTTCTCTAAAAATACCACAACCCTCCGCCCCGGCGGCGAAATTACCTATGAGGAACTGATCGAGTATCTTAACCTCCTTAACTATACAAGGGTTAAGTTCGTTGAAAATGCCGGCGATTACTCTGTAAGAGGCTCTATTATAGACTTCTGGTCCTATAGCGAGGCTAACCCGGCAAGGCTTGAATTTGACGGCGACTTCCTGGAATCGATCAGGCACTTCGACCCTGAAAGCCAGCGCTCAAGCGACCTGGTAGACTCAATTACCGTTGCACAGAATTTGTCTGAAAATAATGAGGGGCTTTCTTCAGACATATTCGACTTCCTCGATAACCCTCTTGTAATCGCCTCCAGGTTTGAACTTAACAGAGTCCTGGATGCAAAATCGAAAGATGTTGAAAAGGAAGAGCCTGCCCGGATTGAGGACGAGGAACTGGCAAAGGAACTCCTGCTTGAGGATAGCGGTGAATACTCTGAGAATATTGCTGAAAAGAAGAAAACTGATATAATAATTGATACAGGCCTTACGGGCGAAGATCTTTTTAAGAAAAACGCCCGCTGGGTCTTAGATGACCCGTTCGACGATTCCCCGGAGAAGATCCGCCTCGATATTACTGAGGCCCCTGCTGTAAACAGCAACTTCGAACTACTTTTTAATACGCTGCAGGACTACTCGAACCGCGACTACAGAATTATTATTACCTCCGAGAACGACTTCCAGAGTAAAAGACTCCTCGATCTTTTAAGCGATTTTAAGCAGGAACTGGCCGAACTTATTGAATCGGGCAAAATAAGGATTGAAACACTCGCAATCAGACGCGGCTTTGTCTTAAGAAACGACAAAACCCTCATTCTTACAGACTATCAGATATTTAACAAGCCCTACAGAACAAAAATATCTTCAAAGCAGAAGCTTCGGAAGTCGCGTGCAAAGGAGTTTGCTTCAATTAAAAGAGGCGACTATGTGGTCCACGAAACCTACGGCATAGGAAAGTACGACGGCCTCGAGGTAATTAAGATCGGCGACGTAAGCCAGGAGAGCATAAAAATACTCTATGCCGAAGGGGGAAAAGTCTACGTCAATCTTAACTACTTCCACCTGGTCAAGAAATTTTCTTCCAAGGATAACGAGGAGCCAAAACTCTCAACGCTCGGAAGCGGCGAGTGGGAAAGTGCCAAGAAGAAGGTTAAGAAAAGAATTAAGGAGGCTGCCAGGGAGCTTATAATCCTTTATGCCAAGCGTAAGGCTTCCAGAGGGCACGCGTTTAATGCCGATACCATATGGCAGAGGGAGCTTGAGGCATCGTTCTTCTATGAGGATACGCCCGACCAGGCGAGGGTTACCGGCGAGGTCAAGGTCGATATGGAGTCCGAAAGCCCAATGGACCGCCTGGTATGCGGCGACGTGGGATTCGGCAAGACTGAAATTGCCGTGCGTGCCGCCTTCAAGGCCGCCAACGACGGCAAGCAGACCGCCCTTCTTGTTCCTACAACAATCCTGGCCGAGCAGCACCTGAATACATTTAAGGACAGGCTTTCGCAGTTCCCGGTTAAGGTGGAAGGCCTCTCGCGCTTCCAGACAAAACAGAAACAGAAGGAAATCCTTAAAAACGTTGAGGATGGGAAAGTAGACATTGTAATCGGAACGCACAGACTCCTCTCGCAGGACGTTCACTTCCGCGACCTGGGTCTTCTTATTATAGATGAGGAACACCGCTTTGGCGTTATGGCTAAGGAGAAGCTCAGAAATTTCAAGCTTAACGTCGACACGCTTACACTTACGGCTACACCAATACCAAGAACGCTTAACTTCTCGCTTCTGGGGGCCAGGGACTTATCCATTATCTCAACGCCTCCGCCGAACCGTCAGCCAATCTATACGCACGTGCAGACCTTCGACATTATGAAGATCCGTGAGTGGATATTAAACGAGCTTAAGAGAAACGGACAGGTCTATTTCATTCACGACAGGGTTCAGTCGATTGAAAAAATAGCAGACTATATTAGAAAGTATATCCCTGAGCTCAGAATTGCAATTGCACACGGACAGATGAAGCCCCTTCAGCTGGAGAACGTAATCTACGACTTCCTGAACAAAAAGTACGACGTTCTGCTTGCAACAAAAATTATTGAATCGGGAATAGATATTCCGAATGTTAATACTATAATTATAAACCGCGCCGACCGCTTCGGCCTTGCTGAGCTTCACCAGTTGAGGGGAAGAGTAGGGAGGAGCGACCGCCAGGCGTATGCATACTTCCTTGTGCCGTCGCTTAAATCGATAAATAAAAATGCCGTAAGGCGTCTTCAGGCAATTGAGGAGTTTACTGATGTGGGCGCGGGCTTTAACCTTTCAATGCGCGACCTTGAGATCCGCGGTGCAGGCAACCTCTTAGGAACAGAGCAGACCGGCTTTATTGATACAGTAGGCTTCGATATGTATGTAAAGCTTCTGGACGAGGCGGTCGAGGAACTCAAGCGCCAGGAATTCCAGGAGGTCTTTAAGGATCTTCCCAGGCAGAGAATGAAAACCGACGCTACAATAGACACTTATTTTGAAGTCGGCATCCCCAAGGCTTTTATGCCCGATCAGGCAGACAGGTTAAGTTTCTATACCGCACTTTTCTCAATCAAGAATCTTGAGGAAGTTGAGGAAATAAGAGAGGAGATAGAGGACCGCTTCGGCAAGCTTCCCGTACTTGTAAAAAGGCTCATTGCAATGTCCATCCTCAAGTACTACGCATCCTACGCCATGTTCGAACGTGTCATCATTCAGCAGAAGAACATCATGCTCATTCTGCCTAAGGGTGAAAACGAGGAGTACTATAAGACGAAATTTACCGA
The DNA here is from genome assembly GCA_036261625.1 of Ignavibacteriales bacterium. Lineage (GTDB taxonomy): Bacteria > Bacteroidota > Ignavibacteria > Ignavibacteriales > SURF-24 > JAAXKN01. The sequence goes on from DATAKL010000033.1 coordinate 45,846, forward strand.
GCTCATGCGTTTTATAATGGATAACTACCAGAATGAGATCAAATTCAGCCAGCAGAAGGATGTCTTAAGACTTTTAATCCCGAACCTGTTCGAAAGTCCCGAGAAAATCTTTGAATTCCTGATAAATTTCTGCCGGAAGGTGGAAAAGATAGTCAATCCGTCTGATACGTATTTCGACCGCCTGCAGCTGGGAAAAGACTCTAATAGCAGTCTTTAAGCAGAAAAACAGCGCCTAAAAGAGAGATATTATACTGAATATTGACAAAAAAGTACAGATTTTTGACCTGTGCTTTTGCATTTCCGCCTCAAATGCCGTATAATTAGGGAATATCAGATAACTAGGGCAAAACAAAATCCTTTATCTGTGTTATTAAATTCATTTCATTAAATTAACGACAAATAAGGATAATGAGTAATGGACGGAAACAATACTCAGCAAAAGGATCTGGAAGCCATTGAAACCAGGGAATGGCTGGAATCCTTGGACTATGTATTATATCATAGCGGGCCTGAAAGGGTCCAGGAACTGCTAAGAGACCTGCAGTTATACGCAAGAAAACACGATGTAAAAATACCTTTTACAGCTAATACACCTTACATAAATACAATTCCTCACGACAAGCAGCCTCCTTTTCCGGGAAGCCGCGAAATTGAAAGGAGAATTAAAAGCCTTATTCGCTGGAACGCCATGGCCATGGTTGTAAGGGCCAACAGGGAGTCGCACGGCATCGGGGGGCATATATCAACATACGCATCGGCTGCAACTTTGTACGAAATAGGTTTTAATCACTTCTTTAAGGGTAAAGACGGCGAGACAGACGGCGACCAGATATTCTTTCAGGGGCACGCATCGCCCGGTATTTACGCCAGGGCATTCCTGGAAGGAAGAATCTCAGAAGAAAAAATGAAAAACTTCAGGCGTGAAACAAGGCCCGGGGGAGGGCTTTCTTCATACCCCCATCCATGGCTTATGCCCGACTTCTGGGAATTCCCGACCGTATCGATGGGACTGGGGCCAATTATGGCAATCTACCAGGCAAGGTTTAACCGCTACCTGGAAGACCGCGGCTTAAAGAAAATGAACGGCACTAAGGTATGGGCTTTCTTAGGCGACGGGGAGACAGACGAGCCTGAAACCTTAGGTGAAATTTCACTGGCTTCAAGGGAAAAGCTCGACAACCTGATATTCGTTATCAACTGCAACCTTCAGAGACTCGACGGCCCGGTAAGAGGAAACGGCAATATCATTCAGGAACTTGAGGCAAGCTTCAGAGGCGCGGGCTGGAATGTAATCAAGGTTGTCTGGGGCGACGACTGGGATCCGTTCATGGAAAAAGACAAAAGCGGTCTTTTAATCAAGCGCATGAACGAGATGATTGACGGCGAAAGCCAGAAGTACTCTGTTGAAGGCGGTGACTATATACGCGAGCATTTCTGGGGCAAATACCCTGAACTAAAGGAAATGGTTAAGAACCTTTCCGATGAGCAGATTGCAAAGATGAGGCTCGGAGGTCACGATCCCGAAAAGGTTTATGCGGCCTTTAAGGCAGCAGTTGAACATAAGGGTTCACCTACGGTCATTCTTGCCAGGACAATTAAGGGCTACGGCTTAGGGGAAGCCGGCGAAGGAAAGAACATCACTCACCAGCAGAAAAAATTAAACGAGGACGAGCTCAGGATATTCCGCACTCGCTTCGGCATCCCGATCTCGGACGACCAGGTGGCCGAGGCCCCCTTCTACAGACCGCCTGACGACAGTCCTGAAATGAAATACCTCCAGGAAAGACGCAAGGAGCTGGGTGGATACCTTCCTAAAAGAGTTGTAAGGGCAAAACCGCTTAAGACACCACCGGAAGAGCTTTTTGAGGAGTTCTATACAGGGACAGAAGGGCGCGAGGCTTCAACTACAATGGTGTTTGTAAGAATCCTTTCCAAGCTCTTAAAAGACAAGGACCTGGGAAAGCTTATAGTCCCGATCGTGCCCGACGAGGCACGCACATTCGGCATGGAGGCTCTCTTCCGTCAGATAGGCATCTATTCTCACGCAGGACAGCTTTATGAGCCGGTCGATAAGGCAAGCCTTCTTTATTATAAGGAAGCTGTCGACGGACAGATCCTGGAGGAAGGAATTACTGAGGCGGGCTCCATGGCATCCTTTATTACGGCTGCAACAGCTTATGCAACGCACGGAATAAACATGATCCCGTTCTTTGTCTACTATTCAATGTTCGGCTTCCAGAGGGTGGGCGACCTGACCTGGGCGGCCGGGGATATAAGAGCAAAAGGCTTCATGATAGGCGGAACCGCAGGCCGTACAACGCTTGCAGGCGAAGGCCTTCAGCATCAGGACGGCAACAGCATGCTTTTTTCATATACTATTCCTAACTGCGTGTCCTACGATCCTGCATTTGCTTATGAAATTGCGGTCATCATACGCGACGGCATTAGAAGAATGTACGAGGAGAACGAAAGCATCTATTATTATATCACGGTTATGAATGAAAACTACGCCCAGCCGCCTATGCCCGAAGGCGTTAAGGAAGGAATTCTTAAAGGAATGTACCGCTTTAAGGCTTCGGATAAGAAGGACAGGAAAGCACGTGCCCACCTATTCGGAAGCGGAGCAATTATGAACGAGGTCTTAAAAGCCCGCGAGATACTGGAGGACAAGTACAACGTTTCGGCCGATGCATGGAGCGTTACAAGCTACAAGCTTCTGCATGTTGATGCTATGGATGTAACCAGGTGGAATATGCTGCATCCCGATCAGCCGAAGAAGGTTCCTTTTATTACAGAACAGCTTCAGAATGAAGAGGGTGTCTTTGTGGCGGCTTCCGATTACGTACAGATAATGGCCGACTCAATTTCAAAGTATCTGCCGAGGCCGTTAAATACTCTCGGCACTTTCGGTTTCGGAAGAAGCGAGGACCGGGAAGGCTTAAGGAACTTCTTTGAGGTGGATGCAAGATATATCGTCGTGGCAACACTGATGGCTCTGGCTAATGATAAAAAAATAAAGCCGGGCGTGGTTTCAAAGGCAATAAAGGATATGGGTATTAACCCAGAGAAAAAAAATCCTTTGCACCAGTAATATACTGGCCAGTCTAATTCTAACCGGGGCAGCTTCTTAAGCGTGCCCCCGGGCATAAACTTTGGAAATATTGATGAAATAAAAATACGGATTTAAAAATGGCAAAAGAATTTATACTTCCCGAATTGGGGGAAAATATAGCCTCTGCAGACGTACTGCAGGTGCTTATTAAAGTCGGGGATCAGGTGAAAGCAGATCAGAACGTGCTTGAAATAGAGACCGACAAGGCCACTATTGAGGTGCCGTCTACTATAAGCGGCGTAGTCCAAGAGGTAAATGTAAAACCTGGAGATAAGGCACAGGTTGGACAGGTAATTTTTACTGTTGAAGAAGAGGGGGTTGAAGAAGAAGGCGGGGCTCAGGAGGCAAAGCAGGCGCCTTCACAGGCAGCACAGCCTCCGAAAGAGGAGGCTAAAAAAGAAGAACAGAAAAAGGAAGAGCTCAAAAGGGAAGAGCCGAAGAAAGAGGATGTAAAGGCTCAGGCTAAAATTGAACCCAAGGCTGAACAAAAAGGCGGCGGAACTGTGGAGTTCAAGCTTCCCGAGCTAGGGGAAAATATCGGTGCGGCCGATGTGCTTCAGGTTAAGGTCTCTCCGGGTGATCATGTAAAGAAGGACCAGGTGATCCTTGAAATCGAAACCGACAAGGCAACCATAGAGGTCCCTTCGGACATCGAAGGAGAAGTTGATGAAGTTTTTGTAAAGGCAGGGCAGAAGGCCAGCGTGGGGCAGGTTGTCTTTACAGTAAAAACAGCTGAAGGAGCCGCTCAGCAGCAGCCCACTGACGGCACTAAACGCCGCGAGCAGCAGCTTGAAATGAATAAAAGGGAGGATTTAGAGGAAAAGGGAGGAGCAAAGATCGCTCCTGAACAGATCACCCCAACGCCATCCTTAAAAGAAGGAACTCCGTCCAAAAAGGCGGCCGAAGACCAGGCCTCAAGCGTGGTAATTGCAGGGCAGCCTCCAAGAAAAACATACATAGTTGCCGAACAGGGCCTGCCGAAAGATCCCAGCAAGATTGCACCTGCGGCACCGACCGTAAGGCGCTTTGCACGCGAGATAGGAGTGGATATAAATGAAGTCCCGGGCACTGGTCCGGGCGGGCGCATATCCATAAATGATGTTAAAGCTTATGCCCGCGAAACTGCAGGAAAAGAGCAGAAGGCAGGGGCTCCAAAAGGCGCCGCATTGCCCGGCATACAAATGGAAGCGCTTCCGGACTTCAGCAAGTGGGGCAAAATTGAAAAGCAGGAGATGACGAATATACGCCGCAAGACTGCCGAGCACCTCAGCTACGCTTGGGCTACAGTTCCTCACGTTACACAGTTCGATAAGGCAGACATTACGGAGCTCGAACGCCTGAGGAAAATGTACTCCTCGCACGCTGAAAAGCAGGGAGGCAAGCTTACAGTTACAGCAATCCTTCTTAAAGTTGTTGCCGCAGCGCTCAAGGCTTTCCCGCAGTTTAACTCAAGCGTCGACATGGCAAACAGCGCGGTTATCTATAAGAAATATTATCATATAGGTGTTGCCGTGGATACAGACCGCGGGCTGCTTGTTCCTGTTATAAAGGATGTGGATAAGAAGAACATTGTTCAGCTTGCAGTTGAGCTTAACCAGGTGGCCGAGAAGGCCCGGAACAGGAAGCTCTCGCTTGAGGAGATGCAGGGCGGGTGCTTTACAATTACTAATCTGGGCGGAATAGGCGGAACATATTTTTCGCCCATTGTAAATGCGCCTGAAGTTGCAATACTGGGCGTTTCGCGCGGAAGCTACGAGCAGGTTTACCGCGACGGGAAGTTCGAGCCCAGAATGATGCTGCCTTTATCACTGTCTTATGATCACAGGATAATTGACGGCGCCGACGGGGCACGTTTCCTCAGATGGGTGGTTGGCGCCATCGAGCAGCCGTTCCTCATGGCATTGGAAGGATAAATATCCAATTCGCATGACCCGTAGGGGCGAGCGGCGCTCGCCCTCCGGCAGGCAGGCTCGCCCGGAAGGGCCAAGACGATCAAACATAAACTGAAATTTATAATACAGAATGATTGTGACGTAATCCCAATGAATGGATATATTCGTAATGCAATCGGAAAGGGCGAGCGCCGCTCGCCCCTACGATACAATGATATGAAGTAACGATTTCTGATGTACCCCATTTGGGTACATTCAATATATGACAGATTTAAATATTTTTTTGCTCTTAGATATTTATATCATAAATTTAACGTGAAAATTCATTAAAGTTTTAATTTTATTTTTGGAGTTTAATTAGTATGGCAAATAAGACCCAGCTTGCAGTCCTAGGCGCCGGCCCGGGCGGCTATGCCGCAGCATTTCTGGCTGCCGACCTTGGGATGCAGGTTACACTGATCGACATGGAAAAAAATCCCGGAGGCGTATGCCTTTACCGCGGCTGCATCCCTTCAAAGGCACTTCTGCACGTTTCAAAACTAATTCAGGAAACAAAACATTCAGCCGCATGGGGAATTGAATACGACAGCCCCAGAATTAACCTGGATAAATTAAGAAGCTTTAAGGAAAACGTTGTTGCAAAACTTACCGGCGGCCTGGGCGTTCTTTCCAAACAGAGGAAAGTAAACTATATTCAGGGAAGGGCAACAATACTCAATCCCACAACACTTGAAATTGAAAAAACGGAAGGCGGAAAAGATGAGCTGACATTTGAAAAGCTTATCATCTGCACGGGATCGCGCCCGGCACAGATACCTTCATTAACGCTCGATTCACCAAGAGTTATAGATTCTTCGGGAGCTCTTGCTCTTAAAGATATTCCTAAGAATATGCTCGTCGTTGGCGGAGGATATATTGGACTTGAACTTGGTTCTGTCTATGCTTCACTCGGAACTGAAGTTTCTGTTGTTGAAATGACCCCGGGACTCCTGCCCGGAGCTGACCGCGACATGGTAAACATTCTTGCACGCTCGCTTCAGCCGGTCATGAAATCGATTATGCTGAGCACCAAGGTTGTAAAGATGGAAGACATGGGTAACGGCGTTAAGGTTACATTTGAAGGCGAAAGCGTTCAGGAAAAAGAGCAGGTCTTTGAAAAAGTGCTTGTTTCAATAGGACGCACACCAAATACAAAGGGCTTTGGACTTGAAAATACAAAGGTCGAGGTTGAGAAGGGATTTATAAAAGTAAATTCACAGATGCAGACAGCAGAGCCGACGATTTATGCAATCGGGGATGTTGTGGGCAATCCGATGCTTGCTCACAAAGCTTCTCATGAAGGAAGAGTTGCAGTTGAAGTTATTGCAGGGCACAACCTGGAATTCAAACCGGCTGCAATTCCGGCAGTAATATTCACTGATCCTGAAGTTGCATGGTGCGGCCTGACTGAAACCGAGGCAAAGGAAAAGGGAATTGAAGTTAAAGTTGCGCGTTTCCCATGGGCTGCTTCAGGAAGGGCTGTAACGCTCGACAGAACCGACGGACAGACAAAGCTTCTAATAGATCCAAAGACAGAAAGGATCTTAGGTGTCGGGATTGTAGGCCCCGGAGCAGGCGAGATGATAGCCGAAGGCGTTCTGGCAGTTGAAATGGCTGCTGTAGCCAGTGATATAGCATTAAGCATTCATCCGCATCCTACATTATCTGAAACCGTAATGGAATCAGCCGAAGTCTTCTTCGGCACCGCCACGCACCTCTACAGACCCAAAAGAGGCTAAAGTTATTTTTCCCCAAGGTGCCATGACTTCTCATGGCACCCTTTCCAAACCCTATCAAACTAAATTATCAGCAGCACAAAATAGCTTCGGAGAGGCGAATTGTAAAAAGGCGATTAAACGTATATAACCGTTATACAAGTCGCTCCTCCGGAGCTCTGGATTATTTTTTTTGAATGGCATTTTCTACAGACAAGTCGCCTCTCCGAGGCTCTAATGATGAGGGTGGGGGATGATCTCTTTTCTTTGGGTATTGCAAAAAAATAAGAGCAGCAGATTTTGAGGAAATTAAATCTATTTCTTATTTAAAAGATAGTTTGTATATTTCCCGTATATACATCAGTGATAATATGATAAATATATATGACTTACCTGAACCGGTTGAATTTGAATGGGACAGGGGTAACATTGAAAAAAATTTAGTTAAACACAATGTCTCGAACAGTGAGATAGAGGAAGTGTTTATTAATACTCCGTTATTATTTTTCCCCGATCCCTCTCATTCAAGCGCAGAGGAAAAAAGACACGGTGCTTTAGGCAGAACGCATACGGGCAGAATGCTTCAGGTAATTTTTACAATCAGAAAAAATAAAATAAGAGCTATTTCAGCTCGGGATATGAATAAAAGAGAAAGGCAATTTTATGAAGAAGCAAAAAGAGATTCCGAAATTCAGGGATGAAGATGAGGAAAGGGAATTCTGGGCCAAGAACAGTGTGCTGGACTATTTTGACAGCTCAAAGGCCGCCTTTGTAAGATTTCCGAACCTAAAGCCGACCACACAGTCGATATCCTTAAGGATTCCGACTTTTATGATAAATGATCTGAAGGTTTTGGCCAACCGCAAGGATGTTCCATATCAGTCATTGATCAAAATATTCCTGGAGGAAAAAATCCGCGAAGAACTAAAAAAGGTGGGATAGAGATTTTAGAAATCAGCATGAAACCCATCTGGGCAGGTTGGATGCCGGGAACCACTTCCCGGCATCAGTTGAGTTTACCATTTCAAGAACCTCTAATATTCTTTTACTTTTATTTTTCTTTTTATTTGAATTTTAAGTTGACGCGTAAAGCTTTTGGCCAGGCCGAACCTTTTTATTGAGCATTTTTTCACAACTTTTCATTAATTCCGTGCAAAAATTTATAATTACCGGGAATTTTATTATCTTTGTAATTGATTTTTTGCGGACAAGGGTGTCGCAATTATTATTATGAAGTTTTTCTAATCTTTTAAGGAAAATATAGTGTCATTAAAAAGTAAGCTAATAGAGCTTTTCTCAAAAAAAGAAAAAATCAGCACAGGCGGCGGTGAAAAGGCCCTCCAGAAACAGGTGGCCATGGGGAAACTGCCAGCCCGCGAAAGACTGAAGGTCCTCCTGGATCCGAACAGCTTCCACGAAACTGACCTTTTCGTCGAGCATAAATGCGAAGACTTTGATATGGATAAAAAACAGCTCCCGGCTGACGGCGTTATTACAGGCATCGGTTCTATTCATAACCGCCCTGTAAGCGTCTTTGCACAGGACTTTACTGTGGCCGGAGGCTCTCTGGGACTCATGCATGCAAGAAAAATTACAAAGGTGATGGACCATGCCGTAAGAATGGGCATTCCTCTTATAGGCATTAACGACTCAGGCGGGGCACGCATCCAGGAAGGCGTCAACTCGCTGGCCGGATACGGCGAAATATTCTACAGGAATACTCTGGCCTCGGGCATCATACCGCAGGTTTCTGTTATACTCGGCCCCTGTGCCGGCGGCGCTGTTTATTCACCCGCACTTACAGACTTTGTTTTTGTGGTGGATAAGATTTCCAAAATGTTTATTACCGGTCCCGAGGTAATTAAAACCGTGCTGGGTGAGGAGATCTCGATGGAAGATCTCGGCGGCGCACGCGTGCAGACTGAAATTACCGGCAACGCGCATTTCTATGCCGAAAGCGAAATGGAATGCTTCGAACAGATCAAGCGCCTTATGTCCTACATTCCATGGAGCAACAGGGAGAAAGCTCCTGCAATTACGCCAAGGCTTCCGAAGTCGCAGTTCGATGTTGAAAGGATTATTCCAACAGAAGCTACAAAGCCTTACGACATAAGGGACATTATAAAATCAATCTGCGATGACTCTGACTTCCTTGAAATTCAGGAAAGATGGGCTTCAAACATTGTAATCGGTTTTGCAAGAATGAACGGTGAAACGGTAGGTATTGTGGGCAATCAGCCTTTGGTGCTTGCAGGCGTACTTGATGTGGATTCTTCCGACAAGGCAGCACGCTTTATCCGCTACTGCGATGCGTTCAATATTCCGCTTGTAACGCTTGTGGACCTTCCGGGCTACCTGCCTGGAGTTGATCAGGAGCATGCAGGCGTTATACGCCACGGTGCAAAAATTCTTTATGCATACAGCGAGGCTTCAGTTCCGAAGATAACCGTAATACTTCGTAAAGCATACGGCGGCGGCTATATCGCAATGTGCTCACGTCACCTGGGTGCCGATTTTGTATTTGCATGGCCGACTGCTGAAATTGCAGTTATGGGCCCCGAAGGCGCGGCAAACATCATCTTCCGCGGTGAAATTGCAGCGGCAAAGGATCCTGATGCCGTAAGAAAGCAGAAGGTACAGGAGTACACCGAAAAGTTCGCCAATCCTTATGTGGCAGCCTCAAACGGGCACGTCGATGCAGTTATAAATCCTTATGAAACCCGCGATGCAATTATTCACGCTCTCAGGGCTTCAGCAAATAAAGAAGAAACAAGACCTAACAAAAAACACGGGATACCTCCATTTTAATATGAATGACAATCACAAAGATCTGCAGAAACTAGTAGTGGATGATACGGTTTACCTGACCAGGCTGACGCCGAAGTTTGCAGGCAGGAAGACTTTTGTACCGAAGGATCCGAAAAGGATATGCGCCGTAATTCCCGGTGTCATACTGGATGTTACAGTAAACAAGGGGCAGCGTGTAATGCGCGATCAGTCGATGCTTGTGCTTGAGGCGATGAAGATGAAAAATTCCATTAAGGCGCCTTTTGACGGCGTAATAAAGTCAATTCATGTTTCACAGGGCAAACAGGTGGCAAAGGGTGAACTCTTAATAGAGTTCGAATAAACAGTATCACATTTAAAATAAATAGCGGGGATAATGCCGAGCTTTAAGCGGTATGCAGACTTTTTTTTCCACAGACATTATCCCCGCTATCACGATCAATTATATAAGGAATGATTATTTTTTTATCCTTTTTTCCTTTGCCGCACACCGCTTAATCTTTATAATTCCTGAACAATTGTCCTCTCAAAAAATTCCTCAAAGCAGAAGAACAGCAGAGTATCTCACCGTGATATAATTAAATAATAGACCTGAACGACAACAATGTCAACACACTTAGATGGTACCTGAGAATGAATAGCCATGGTTATTCAGTGGAGGGAGAAGAATTTTTGTTTTTCTTTGAATAGCCACGGCCTTCAGGCCGTGGACAGGGTGCTCCTCTCCCGTTTGGGCTTTAGCCCCAGATTATCTCCGGAAAATCTGTGGCTAAAGCCACGGGTTGTTTTAGGCATTTTCTCCACGACCTGAAGGTCGTGGCTATTCAGGTCGTGGCTATTCAGGTCGTGGCTATTCAGGTCGTGGCTATTCAGGTCGTGGCTATTCAGGCCGTGGCTATTCAGGTCGTGGCTAATCATTAAGAGCCCAATTGGGCTACAGGTTATTTAAAAACAGAAAGCCCGGAATTTTATTCCCGGGCTTTGTTGTAATCTGTCCAACTAAATTATTTTGCTTCAACTGCCTTGCGCTCGTCAATTGGAACGTATGAACGCTTTGTGCAGCCGGTGTAGATCTGACGGGGACGGTAAATCCTGACCGTAGGATCCTCTCTCATTTCTTTCCACTGAGCTATCCAGCCCGGAAGCCTTCCGATTGCAAACATTACTGTGAACATGTCCGTCGGAATTCCCATTGCACGGTAAATAATACCGCTGTAGAAATCCACGTTCGGATAGAGCTTGCGTTCTACAAAATACGGATCCTCAAGAGCTACTCTTTCGAGGTTCATTGCAATGTCAAGCAGCGGATCGTTTACACCCAGCTTGTTCAACACCTTCTCGGCAGCTTCTTTAAGTATCCTGGCTCTCGGATCAAAATTCTTGTAAACTCTGTGACCGAAGCCCATGAGCTTAAAGCCTGAATTCTTATCCTTTGCCATGTTAACAAACTTCTTGTAATCGCCGCCGTCATTCTGGATTTTCTGAAGCATTTCAATTACGTGCTGGTTTGCCCCGCCGTGCAGCTTGCCCCAGAGGGCGCATATGCCTGCTGAAATTGTAGCAAAAAGATTGGCTTCGCTGCTGCCAACCATTCTTACTGTAGAGGTGCTGCAGTTCTGTTCGTGATCTGCATGAAGGATTAAAAGAAGATCCAGAGCGTCTGCAACTTCCTTGTGTACTTCATATTCCTCCGACGGAACAGCAAACATCATATGAAGAAGATCGCCGGCAAAGCTCAAATCGTTGCGCGGATAAACGTAGGGCTGGCCTACTGACTTCTTGTATGAGAAAGCTGCAATTGTTTTCAGTTTTGCAAGAAGACGGATGATGTTGTTGTAGCGTTCTTCAACTGTATCGGGATAATAAGCCGATAAAGAAACAACCATGGAACTCAGTACACCCATAGGATGCGCGGCTGCAGGATATCCTTCGTAGAATTTCTTCATATCCTCGCGCAGCAGGCTATGATGTGTAAGATCATAAGTAAACTTGTCAAGCTCTTCCCTGGTGGGCAGGTGACCGAAAATTAAAAGATAAGAAACCTCAAGAAAACTGCTCTTTGCAGCCAGCTCCTCAATCGGATAGCCGCGGTACTGCAGAATTCCCTTCTCACCGTCAATAAATGTAATTGAACTCTCACAAGAGCCTGTGTTCCCGTAACCTGAATCAAGCGTTATCGCACCGGTCTTAGACCTTAAAGTCGTAATGTCGATTCCAACCTCACCCTCTGTTCCTACTGTTACCGGGAGCTGAAACTCCTTTCCATTAAGAACTAATGTCGCATTATCCATTTTTTTTACCCTCTGAAATGTTAATGATTTTATTTTTATGAACAGGATATTACGTCGAATATGAAGAGCTTGTAGACTGTTCAAATATTACAGCATTTTTTGCGAAATGTCAATATTAAAGAATGGCAATTTAACAGCACATGTAAAAAAAAACTTAAATAAAGACAAGTTGTCCTTGAAAAATACTGTACATATTTTTATTTCCCGCCACCTCCTCTCTGCAGGCAAAGCGGAGCAGATCTTCTCATCTAATAAAATAAATTTCCGCTGTTTTATTTCTGCAATTGAATTTCTTCTAAAAACGCGATATTTTCAGTTGAACTTTTCATATTTTAATGCAAACTAGAATTTCACATATAATTCAGCTCCTTGCAAACGTTACGGGCAGCAGAGTGGTCTATCTGTTAAAAGCAGATCATGACATGCCGCGCATTGCTGTTTTTACAGGAGCCGGTTCGGAAAGCCTTTATCATGAGCTTAATCTGGATATTTGCCGCTCGAAGGATGAGGAGCTGGAATGTGTTAAAGACAAGGAGCCTTTTAAGGAGCTTTCCGGAAAAACCGGGCTTAAGTCGGTTTATGTTAAAAAACTGGATAAAAAAGCTGAAAACGGATCAGGGCTTTTTCTGGTGCTTATGTCAGAGAAAGCAAGGTATTTTAATTCCGCGAGGCTGGAAAGTATAAAGATCCTGGAAGACTTTCTTTTGGAATATATTGAAGTTGCAGGGCTTAAGAATATCAAGCAGTCGCTTCTTGAAGCAGCAGGTAATATTGAGGCTATAATATACTCCACCGACGTAAAAGGGGAGAATTATCTTTTTATTACCGATGCCGTGCAGAAGATCCTAGGCTACCGTCCTGAAGACATCATGCGCTATCCAGGAAAATTCTTAAGAAGGATTGAGCCTAAGCATTATGCAAAGTTCAGGGAGTTTGTCCGTCAGCTCCGCCAGGGCAAAAGCGCAACGGTGGAATACCAGGTAAAAGACAGCCGGGGAAACACGCATTTCTTAAGAAATTCTGGACACCCGGTCGTGAAGGATGAGGAGATAGTCAGAATTGACGGCGTGCTAAGCGATATAACGCGGGAAAAGGAAACACAGTTGAGACTGGAAAAATCGGAGGAGCGTTTCCGTCTTTTAATTGAAACGGCAAACGATCTGATTTTTAATCTGGACCCTTCGGGATATTTCCTCATGGTCAATAACTACGGCGCCCTTGCCCTTGGCTATAAGCCGGAGGAGATGATGGGGCGTCATTTCCTGGAGTTTATTAGCGACGATCATAAGGCGGAAATTGCCATTGCTTTCCAGCAGATACTGAAAGCCGACAAGCTGGTATCCTTCGATGCTGCATTCATAGACAAGTTCGGCAAGGAAATTATTTTTGAGGTCCAGGGCCGCCCGACACAGAATAACGGCGAGATCACTGGCATGCTCGGCATCGGGCGGGATATAACGCAGAGAAGGCGTGACGAGGAGAAATTAAGAGAGCTGAACTCAAGATTTATTGAGGCCAACCGCCTCATTTCAATTGAACGCGACCGCGCAAAGCAGCAGATCTCGGTCCTGGAGGAACTCAACAAACTTAAAAGCGATTTTATTTCAAATATTTCGCATGAGCTCAGGACGCCTTTGGCATCGGTAGTAGGTTTTTCGGAAACTATTACATCCGACCCCAACATGCCGAGGGAAATGGTTATAGAGTTCAGCAATATAATCTTAAGCGAGGGTAAACGCCTGGCAAAGCTTATTAACGATGTGCTCGACTTTGCAAAAATGGAAGCCGGAAAGCTGGAAATCTTTAAGACTGAATTCGACATCATTGAGCTCCTCCAGTCGGTGCTCTCTTCTGTACGCGATGAAGCCAGGCAGAAGGGGCTTACTCTCAGTTTTGAAGTTCCGGAGCACCCGGTCCTTATTGCTGCCGACAGGGAGAGAATTCTGCAGGTTTTTCAGAATCTGGTCAGCAATGCAATCAAGTTTACTGAAAGGGGGGGCCGCGTTACACTTATTGTGCAGGACTTCATTAAGGAAATTGAAATTATTGTAAGCGATACCGGAATAGGCATACCGGCCAGGGATCTGCCAAATATCTTCCAGAAGTTTTACAAGGCGGCCCGCCCCGGCAGCACACAAATTCCGGGTTCGGGAATAGGGCTCGGACTGGTCAAGCAGATCATCGACATGCACAAGGGACTTATTTCCGTCCAGAGCGAGGTAAATAAGGGCACTACTTTTATTATTAAACTGCCAAAGAGTAACTAACAAAGAGAAATTAACCGAGGATAAACATTGGAAAAACTGGTATTTATAGTTGACGATGAAAAGGCAATCTCAAAACTTTTGACTTACTGGGTTAAGGATAAATGGAAGTATAAGACTGAAGTCTTTGAAAACGGCCAGGATATGCTCAAAAGGCTTTCCTCGGTAATTCCCGACCTCATCCTTCTGGATATCATGCTTCCGGATATTGACGGCATAGAGATCTTAAAAAGGGTCAAGCAGTTCGATGAGAACATTCCCGTCATAATGCTTTCGGCACAGGGGAGTATTGAAGTTGCCGTTGAGGCCCTGCGCCTGGGGGCATTCGATTATTTCCCGAAACCTATAGATACACAGCGCCTGGAACCAGCCGTTAAAAATGCCATCAGGAACCACGACCTTCAGCGCGAACTGACCATTCTGAAGGAGGATGTAAAGAAGCAGTACAGTTTCGATAACATTATATCCAGCGACAACAAGATGCAGGACGTTTTTAAGATGGTTTCCAAAGTCCTAGATAACGACATAACCGTTCTTATTCATGGCGAAAGCGGCACGGGCAAGGAGCTCATTGCAAGGGCAATTCATTATAACGGCATCAGAAAGGACAGGCCTTTTGTTGTAGTTAACTGCGCCTCTATTCCCAGGGAGCTTCTGGAAAGTGAGCTCTTCGGGCACGAGAAGGGCTCTTTTACGGGCGCCTATCAGAGAAAGATCGGAAAGTTTGAAATGGCAAGCGAAGGCACAATATTCTTAGATGAAATTGGTGAAATGCAGATGTCTCTCCAGGCCAAGATCTTAAGAGTCATTCAGCAGAAAGAGCTCGAGAGGGTAGGCGGAACTGAGGTAATTAAGACAGACGTCAGAATTATCTCGGCTACAAATGTGGACCTTAGAGCCGCAGTTGAAAGAAGGGAGTTCCGTGAGGACCTTTTCTACAGGCTGAACTCCTTCCCGATTGTTATTCCCCCTTTAAGGGAAAGAAGAAGCGATATTATTACACTTATAGATCACTTTGTAAATAAATTTAATGAAAAGCTCGGGCGCTCCAGCCGCGGGTTTACCAGGCGTGCCCTGAAGGTTCTTTACGACTACAGCTGGCCGGGCAATGTGCGCGAGCTGGAAAACACGATCGAAAGATGCATTATTATTTCTGAAACCGATACGATGGATATGAGTGATCTTCCGCCAAATATCAGGGCTGCTGAAAATAATGTGCCTTTATCCTTCTCGGGCCCCATTTTCTCTGACGACCAGATAATCCCCTTCGACAGGCTGAAAGAAGAAGCCATAAGGCATGCCTTAAAGGTTACGAACGGCAATATAGTGGAAGTGGCAAAGAAGCTGGAGATCGGGCGCGCTACGGTATACCGTTTTATGGAAAAGTATAATATTTCGTACGAGGAACAGTAGGTCCGACGTCCAACGTCCGACGTCAAAAACAGTAGGGGCGAGCGGCGCTCGCCCTTTCAAAAAAATAAATCATGAATAGATTTTTGTGAGCTTTTCTCTGATGTAGCCGAAGGATTCATCGGAAAGCGTTACCTGACGGAATATATCCTCAATGTTCTCTTTCGTCATCTTTTTGAAATCCTTCTCAAGCGGGGTTATCAGCACGCCGCCCATATCCACTGCCGCTGGACTTAAAAGAATATTTTCGTCTCCTTCCATGAAGAAGTAGCTCGGACGGTGCTTCCCTCTCGGGAATACCAGTACATTCCACCTTCCATCTTCATAGAAAGATAATATATTCATCATCGGCTCTTCAGGCTGGCTGCCGGAGACTTCCTGGAAAGCCTCGTAAAAACGGTTGAAACCTTCTATCAGAGCCTCGCGGTTTGAGGACTCAAATGAAATGAATTTGGCCAGATAGCCGTCAACTGCAAAAACCTGTAAGTCATTACAGTCAACTATCTTACGGCCAAGCTTCTCCTTAACCTCATTGTACTCGCCGTCAATCGGCATGAAGGATTTATCGCCTGCCTGGAAGTGAAGATGATCCGGTGCCGAGGCTCCGCACTTGGGACCGTTATAGAAAACCGTATAGTAACGGCTTAAGTCCTTTGTGAAGTCCAGCAGGTCCGGAAAAGAGCTCCTAATTTCCTGCGGCACATGGCTTACCTTGGGAAGCGTGAAATGCTCGTTAAAGATCGGGAACGGGTTGCAGAGAACAATGTAGTCGTTCTTGTAAGGTATCCCTTTCTGCGGTTCGGGCAGGTTAGCCGGGCAAAGGAAGCATTTTCTTTCCTTTATTGACTTTTCATCCACCTTGGCGGCCGAGGAAGTGATTCTTCCGGGGTTGAACTGGACCTTTATTTTAAAATGGCCGAAATCGAATGTCTTAACTTCAACGCCATCGAGGCTATTATAGCCCTTGCTTAAGAGTTCCCAGGTTTGTTTCTGCTGGGCAAGCAAAGCTTTCGCTTTGCCTGCCAGATCACTAGATGTAATATATAGTTCTAATTCGGAATCTTTGATTATAGTAGTTTCTCTCATAAGGAATTTTTTCTCTGACGTGCTAAAAGTTCAATAGTTCTAATTCTGTCTTTATATAAGTTATAGGTGTTTGCCTTATTTATATCGAGCGCTGCATCGGAGTTGCCTTCCCAGCGGCGGCAGAGGTAAATCGGTTCATAGATCCTGCCGATCTGGTAATCCCTTGAAATTGCAAGTCCCAGTGCATAGTCCTCGCCGTAGCTGACGTTAGGGACCTTGATTTCCCTTAAAAGCGGGGTATAGAAGGCTCTCGGGGCGCCAAGGCCGTTAATTCTGAGGGCGTTGTTGCGTCCGTTATCGGGTGTCCATTCCTTATGGTCAATTATTCCGGGAGGAATTTCCTCCAGTTTGAAGTTTGTCATCTGATAGCTTCCGATTACCATGGCGCACTTTTCTTCCCTGAATTTATCGACAACCTTCTGAACCGTGGTTTCATCCTTGTACATATCGTCGCTGTCGAGCTGGATGGCAAAACGTCCGCATTTTTCGTTATGCACGCCCATATTCCAGCATCCGCCGATACCAAGATCCTCACGGTCGGGAATGACATGGATAAGTTTATTGTCGCGCGAGGCGATTTCCTTTAAGACTTCTGTTGTGCCGTCGGTCGAATGGTTATCGACTACAATGAGGTTGAAGGGGAAGTCTGTCTTCTGTCTGAGGACCGATTCCACGGCATCGCCAATTGTCTTAACCCTGTTCTTAACCGGAATAATGACCGAAGCCTCGAACTGGAAATTTCCGGCGGTAAGGTCTATTTCCTTAAATTCAGGTTTCAGGTAAGCCTTAACTTTCTTAAGGTGGTCTGTAGCAGCAACTTCCATTTCAATCTGTACGGCGCGGTTTCTGGGGTTTACGTAATCGAACTGCTTTTCGCCCGTCTTGCGCACGTCAGTTTCAATTGTTGCATAGAGGTACTCAGGCACGCGGATGATTGAATTTTTCTGTGAGATCTTAAGTCTGAGGTCGTAAAGGCCTGCAAATTTATATTTGCTTTTCTTAACTGCCTGCTTTAAGGCTTTGGTGTTGAAGAAATATACATAACCGAAATTAAAATCGTCCCTGATTGCGCCAACCTGGTAGTCGATTACAGGGTGGGCGGTTCTTTGGCCTTCCTTGACTTCATAGTAATCAGAGTATACCAGTCCGGCCCCGGTGTCTTCGGCAACGTGGAGGAATCTTTCAACTCCGTACTGTCCGAATTCAATCAGGTTGTCCTGTGTAATAAATAAAGTATAATCAGCATTTGACTTCTCTTTAAGGGCCGAGATAGTCTGAGCGCTGAAGAGCGATTCAACTTTAATGATTTCGCATCCTTCAATGCCTGAATCGACATCTGAGGTTACAATTAAATAGCACTTGTCCACCAGACCCGACTTTTCCAGATCGCTGAGAGTTTTCCTGGTAAAATCATTCCCGCTGTATGGGATGAAGGCTGTGATTTTCCTTTCCATCTATTCTCCGTAAAAATGTTTTTTGCTTAGGGAAAATTAAAGAAAATAAATCAAAGATACATTAATCTTATTTCTGTAAAAATTCAGGTTTATATATAGATAGTATATATTTTATCTGTCTAAGATATATCCGGGACTAAAGTCCCTTGGGTTTGGGATTATTGGCCCACGACCTGAAATTCGTGGCTAGTCAGTCGTGGCTAGTCAAGTTCAGGCAATGATATTTTCTTTTATGAATAGCCACGAGCTTTAGCTCGTGGACTGCGGAATCCCCCACCCATTTGGGCTTTAGCCCCCGCTCTTCCGGGGGGGGATTGTAAAGGTGCCTAATTATATAATATGAAAAATTAATCTATGAAGATGTACAAAAAAAAATTAAAAATATTGAAAAACCTCAGAAACCCGAATTAATACACTAAAAAAGTCGGATATTCGGGAAACCCTCCACCTTCCTCTCACATATACTATATGATTGTAAGGCGGCGGTAAATGCCGTTAATTTATAGTAGATGATATTTTAATCACTAGAAATGAGAGGTACATTTGACATCGATAACTAAAGCATTAGTATTGTTGGTCATGCTACTTTTGGTCGGATTTACCATTTTACAGAAGGAACTCGGGGATAACAAAACCGGTCAGAGCACTGGAATAAAAGAATTAAGTAACAATACTCAAAACGAAAATGCTGTAGAGCAAGAGAGTTCTTTTATTCAGTTCTTGGACAAAGGCAGAATGACAGCCTCCTGGTACGGACCAAGGTTCCATGGCAAACTGACAGCCAATGGTGAAATTTATAACCAGATGGCTTTTACCGCCGCACATAAGTCTTTTAAGTTCGGGACATTGCTTAAACTTACAAACCCGAAGAACGGGAAGTCTGTTATAGTCAGAATTAACGACAGAGGTCCCTACATCGGCGGCAGGCAGCTCGACCTTTCCAAAGGCGCTGCAATTGCACTCGGTATCATTAAGCGCGGGGTCTTAAAGCTCAAGGTTGAAGAAATAGCCTTGGCAGATGAAAATAAACCCCTGCTGGCCCTTAACTGAGAAACAAATATAACTAAAAAAGAAAAAACCTGCTCTTGAGGCAGGTTTTTACTTTTTAAAGACTCTGAGAAAATATTCTGAACTTCCGGGGGTTACTCGACCAGAAATTGAGTGGTCTTCATGGACTGAGTTATCGGGATGATCATATTCTGCTGTCCCGTAGCCGCCATGGTCATTTCGCTGTCCATATTTCCTTCGTTTTTTACAGCCATTCCCATAACAGGATCGAAGTAGAAGTTTCCGGAAATTTTACCCGTTCCTTCAATTACCAGGTTCATTCCCATAACCTGTGCATTTCCGCCTGTTTTAACGTCACCCGTATAAGTCATCTTAAGGCAGTCATGGCCCAGAACTTTTTCCTTTCCGACAATAGTGTAAGTGGAATTGATGGTATTTGTTATTTTGCCGGAACCCATTACGTCAGTTGTGTCGCTGGTGGTAACTGAAAACGGCACGCCGGTCTTAACTTCCTCAGCAGGCAGCTTTACAAACCTCATCATATTGTTCTGTGAAAGTCCCTGGAGGTTGAACATTTTGATTGTATCTACAACCTCGGTTTTTTCAACTGTGCCATCCTGAAGCATGAAAAGGCGCGTGCGTTTTCCGGCAAAAGGAGCAAGCGAAATGGTTGTATCCTTCATCGGGTTCTTTGAGGAAATCTTGCCTGAATCAAGCATTGTAATCAGCTCGGCTTTTCCGTTATTAACATTATCAACAAGTATTTTAACGCTGTAGCCGCCGTTAACTGACATTTTCATTTCGCGCCCCATGGCTTCCTGTGTGAAGTTGCCGTCCATGGTATTCATAAAAACGTAGTTTTTCCCCTTCTCGAAATTATACTTAAGCTTGTAGCTCTCCTGGGCCAAGAGGCTGCCTGAGAGCAGGGAAAAAACAAAAAGTGCGGAAAGGATAAAAGGCAAAGCCCTTTTCATATGGTCTCCTGTTTATTTGTGAGAAATTGGTTTATAATAGATCTTGTTAAATGCACTATCTTCAGCAATCCTTAAGGCGGTCAGGAATGCGAGTCTGGCAACCCTGGCAGCTTTTTCCATATTAATTGTAGAAACCTCATCGCTTACGTGGTGGTAATCCATTGTCTCGCCGGTATTGAAGAATATGGAAGGAACACCCTTTGCGATAAATGAGGCCTGATCGCTGGAATTGAGGAATTTTTCCAAACTGTAGCCGAGCTTAAAGCCGATCTTCTCATTTTCCTCTTTAGCCAGGTCGCTCAGGCGTGGGCAGACAGAGGATCCTATGATATAAAGAGAATCGGGGTTATTCCGCCCGATCATATCCAGGTTCAGCATGGCCACGGTTTTCTCAAGAGGGAAAAGGGGGGTCTCAGTATAAGCCTTGGAACCCAGAAGTCCCAGTTCCTCGCCGGCAAAAGCAATAAAAAGAATGCTCCTTTTGGGGCGGGGCTGCATGGAAGAAAAAGCCCTTGCCAGAGCCATGACCCCGCTAGTGCCTGAGGCGTTGTCATCGGCGCCATTATAGATATAATCCTCACCCGGCTTATGGTCATTTTTGTAGCCGACGTGATCATAATGTCCGCCAATTATAACAAGCTCATTCTTCAGGACAGGGTCCGATCCCTCGAGGAAGCCCGCTACATTGCTTGCCGGTGTTTCCGTAACCTCTGTAGTTGTTTTAAGCTGTACCGAAGTGCCTGCAATTTCGAATGATTCAGGGGTTAGCTTCGAGTCGATTTCACTTTCCAGGCTTTTCAGGCTGTCAACCGAGCCGAAGAGTTCTGCAATTACTTCCTTACCGGCCTGCACTACAGGAATTTTATCCTTTTCGCCGCTCAAGAGCGTAATTGGAAGAGCATCCTTTGGAATAAAGGCTGAAAGCGAAGGCCAGGGAAATCCTCTCGGGCTTAGCAGGGTATGGTTCAGTGGGTCAGTTGCAACAATAACTCCTTTGGCGCCGTGTTTCACGGCGTTCTTAATTTTTGTGTTCAGTTGTGAATAATCACCGGCACTGCCTGATGAGAAGGCGGCCGAAGGGTCATTTTCCCGCGGGGCATGGCGAAGAATAAAAACCACTTTCCCGTTTACATCGAGGCCCTTATAGTCGTCGTAATTAAATTCAGGTGCTGTAATGCCGTATCCGGCAAAGACAATGGAGGAAGTTACCTCCTTACTGCCGGTCATTTCAAAAGGAGTAAATTCTGTTTTAATGGTGAATGAATGTTCCCTGCCGTCTTTTTTAATAATGAGCCTGTTGTCTTTTCCCAGGTCCACCTTGCCAAGGTGAACAGTCTGCATGTAGCTTCCGTTTAAGGGTTGAAGCCCCAGGTCCTTAAACTCTTGAGCAATATAGTGTGCGGCAGCGTCAAGTTCCGCTCCGGGTGTCTTTCTGCCTTTGAGGGAGTCGGAGGCAAGAAAGGATATGTGCTTATTCATAAGTTCGGGAGTAATAAGGCTGAGGCCGCCTCTTGTAGCAGTATCTGAAGAGCTGCAGCCGAAGAATAGAACTGAAAGGAGAAAAAAAGTAGGAATATGTTTCATCATCTGCCCCTAATGATTCTTATACTGAATTTCGAATTAAAACTTAGTGAGAATTTAGTATAAAAGCCACAAGGGGCAGACAAAAATTAATAAACAAAACGCTTTAGTCGTAGCGCAGAGCATCAATAATAACAAGTCCCGAAGCCTTGCGTGCAGGGTAGAAGCCGAAGAAGATGCCTACAATGCCTGCAAAACCGAATGACATAAAGACCGTAAAGGGGGAAATGACTGTAGTCCATCCGCTGAAGAAGCTGACGATCTGAGCGGCAATAAAGCCGAAAAGGATGCCAAGCAGGCCGCCTGCCAGGCTTAAGACAACGGCTTCGAAGAGGAACTGGGTCAGTATGTCGCTTCCTCTGGCGCCGATAGCGCGTCTGATGCCTATTTCGCGTGTTCTTTCAGTAACGGAAACGAGCATGATGTTCATAATTCCTATGCCGCCCACGATCATGGAAATGCTGGCAATAGAAGCAAGGAGTATTGTAAGCACTCTTGTTGTTTCCTGTGCGGTGTTGGCAATGTCGGTCTGGTTTCTTACTGTAAAGTCGTTATCCTCGCCTGGCTGAATTTTGTGAGCCTCCCTGAGTACAGTTGTAACTTCCTGCTGGGCTTCGGCCATGGCGTCGGGGGATATGGCGCTGCAGAGAATCTGCTGGATATTCTTAAATCCGCTCAGGCGGTTCTGCACCGTGGTATAGGGGGCCAGAATAATGTCATCCTGATCCATGCCCATTGCATTCTGCCCCTTGGGGCTCATAACGCCCACGATCTTAAAAGGTACTTCCCTAATTCTGAGCTCCTGCCCGACGGGGTCCTGGTCAGGGAAGAGGTTCTGGGCAACTGTCTGTCCGATGACGCAGACCTTGGCATTGGTTCTGACGTCATTAATAGTAAAGAAGTCGCCCGAGGAGAGTGTCCACTGTCTGATATCGGGATAATCGGCAGAGACACCCATAGTAGTAGTGTTCCAGTTTCCGATACCGCCGATAACCTGTCCGGGAGCCCTGATGATAGGGGATACTCCGGAAAGGAGCGTCGTATTAGCCTTAAGTTTCTCGACGTCCTCCAAAGTAAGGCGTGTATTGGATCCGCCTCCCATGCTAACGCCTCCCTGGCGGAAAGAGCCCGGGAAAACGATTATAAGATTAGTGCCCAGTCCCTGGATCTGGCTTTCGACTCTTGCCTGGGCGCCCTGGCCAATTGCAACCATTACGATGACGGCAGCAACTCCTATGATAATGCCTAAAATTGTCAGCAGGCTGCGCATTTTGTTCTTAAGTATAGAACCGATAGCTACCTGTATAAAATCGCTCCATTTCATGGTTTAGAATCCCCTCCTTCCTCCGATGAAGCCCCTGTTCTGCTGGTATGAGCCGGACTGTGCGGTGGTCTGGTTGGATGATAATATTCCTGAAATTACATCCATTCCTTCATGAATCTTATCCGATTTTACTTCAGTGAACTGGCCGTCGCTCAGCCCTGTGCGGACTCTTACAGCCTGAGGCTTGCCCTGATTATCCAGGTACCACAGCAGTGCAGAGTTACGATGCTGCTGCCCGCCGGCCTGGCCGTAAGCTCCCTGTCCGTTTCCGAACTGCCCGTTTCCGAACTGTCCGTTTCCGAACTGCCCGTTTGCGAACTGTCCGTTTCCGGGAGCCGTTCCATTATGTTGCTGATAGCTGCCGTTCTGCCGCGCGGAGGAATCTTTTCTCCCTCCGTTTTTAGCAAAAGATGCCCTGGCATCGGCAATCATCTCGGGGGTAGGTCTCATGCGGAGCGCTGCGTTCGGGACCTTAAGGACGTTATCGGCATGTGCTATCTCGAAATTTATCGTTGCAGTCATGCCCGGCATAAGAAAGCCTTCATTATTATCGACATTAATTACAACCGAATAGTTTACCACGTTCTGGATAGTTGTCGGCTGAAGTCTTATCTGCTGGACCACTCCATTGAAGGTTTTATCGGGATAAGCCTGGACTGTAAAGGTTACATTCTGTCCATCTTTTATCTGGCCAATATCGCTTTCATCGACGTTAGCAATGATCTGCATTTGCGAGAGGTCATTTGCGATCAGGAATAGTGTAGGAGCCTGCAGGCTTGCCGCCACGGTCTGTCCCACATCTACATTTCTGGCAATTACAGTTCCGTTTATAGGAGCGGTTATCTTGGCGTATTTAAGGTCAATTTTTGCCTTGTCGAGGCTGGCCTGAGCCGATTTGACCGCTGCCTTTGCCACGGCATAGTTATACTGCGCGGTTTCAAGGTCGGTATCGGCGGCAAGGTTTTTCTGGACCATAACCTTATTGCGTTCCAGATCCTTCTGCGCCTGTACGAACTGTGCCTGCGCCTTATCGAGGCTGCTCTGCGCGTCCCTTACGGAAGCTGAAAGGAAGGTAGTATCGATAAGGGCTATCAACTGCCCTTTTTTAACTTTCCGGTTGAAATCGGTAAAAATCTTGGAAATTCTGCCTGAGACCTGGCTTCCCACCTGCACTGTTACAACCGGGTTAAGAACGCCGGTACTGGAGACCAGCGACTCAATGTTTCCTCTTTCAACTTTGACGAACCTGTATTCGTTCTTATCACTTTTTCCCGCGGCAAATATGTAGTAGGAAACAGCGGCAATTATGAGCAGTGAAATCACTGAAATTGTGATTATCCTGCGTGAAATTTTATTGTTGTTTGCCATAATCTTCTCTCATCTTAAAACTTATATCATTCTTCATCTAATCTACTTATTAGACAAACTGACGGCCGAAAGAGTTTAATTAAATCCAGTTATCCGGCAGTGTAATAAACCTTTGACTTTTCCAAAGTTTCCGCTTATGTTTTACTGAAAAATTCGGGCGAATTTTCACCAGGAAAATATATCAAAGGGAATTACATCAATATGAAACTGAATCTTGGCTGCGGAAGGGACTTAAAAGAGGGGTATGTAAATCTGGATATTGTGGATTACGGCGGCAATATGATCCATGATATAAATACTTTCCCGTATCCTTTTGAGGATAACACGTTTGATGAAATATTTGCCTCTCATGTTCTGGAGCATCTGGAGAGTTTTCACAATACCATAACAGAGCTTTACAGGATTGCAAAGCCCGATGCCACGCTCATAGTTTATGCTCCGTTTTTCCTTAACACGAAGTATTTCGGCGAACCGGATCACAAGATACCCTTTTCGATAAGGACGTTTGACAATTACGAATACATTGGAAACAGGCATCTGAAGTTTTACGAGAAGTGGAAGCTGACGCACCGTACGAATTACGAAGGCAAGGCGCAGTTTGAGGTAATAGAGAAGAGGTTTATAACTTCTCACTTTGCGCCTCTTAAATGGATGGATCCGATATTGAATATAGAGCCTGTAATGTATGAACGCTTTTTTGCCGGCATCTTCTCGCCCGAGGAAGTTTATTTTCGTCTGAGGGTGGTGAAGTAAACCAAGTTCAAGGTTCGAAGTTCAAAGTTCGAGGTTTTGCCATCCAGAAGCCTTAGGCTGCAACTTAAGAATCCGTAATCTTTTCTTAGGCCGCGGTCAGCTGGCCTCATGTTGATAGCCCAGGGTGAAGGAGTCCGCCTCTGGCGGACGACCGAACCCCGGGACCACGGAATCCCCTAAAATCCAATGCGCCGCGGTCAGCCTGCCCGTCTATGACGTGGCCTGCCCGTCTATGACGTGGCCGCGCCATGTTTTGGGATTGGGGTAAGTCCGACAGGTAAATCCCAACACACCATAAATGGCAATCA
>DATAKL010000062.1:0-13178 GCA_036261625.1 Ignavibacteriales bacterium
TGAATTCAGGCCGTCAAAGTCCTGGGCTCCACCGACTTTCCCCTGAGGGTTCGGGACTGAAGTTCCTGAGGCGTTGTTTGTCTGCAGGAAGTCTGAGTAGATTCCGGAGGTCTGTTCATCCAGCTTCCAGTAGCTCACAAGGCCCAATGGGACAGAGGAAGCTTTTGCAAGTAGGAATATATTTCCTGTAAAATCAGAAAAATTGACGCTTGAAGTGACAACTCCTGTTCCGGAAGCTGAACCAGTGCCTCCAAGATTTATCCATTTGCCGGAGCCGTCATTTTTTGCAATACGCACCATTGAACTGTCGGCAATATTATCAGATGCATCATAGCTCATGGTTATGGCCGCACTTTGAACTCCGGAATTAGGAGACTTTGAAATTGTAAAATATCTGCTGGAAGAAACCGCACTTAAGTAGGGGAAAAGATTATTATCCGGCGGTGTTCCGGCGGTCATTTCCCCAGTGTAAGTTGTAAGTTCAGAAGTTGAATCGGTTACAGTAAGTTTTGCAAAGTAGCCTGAGGTGCCTTTGCCCAGAGGGAAATTCATCTCCGTTGGGGTGGTGGATGCAACCTGAAAAGCAAGAGCTCCATCGGTAAACCCGGTTTTGCTTCCTCCTGTAACGCTTCCTCCGGGAAGAATTGTAATCAGGTTACCGTTGGAAGATATTTTGCCGCTCATATCCAGCATAAAGGCTGTCAAGGGCGAGTTGAGCGTGACATCCGAGGATATGAAGTAGTTCAGGCAGTTAGTCCTGTCGTCCATGCCTGTAACGGGGACAAGTCCCGCAGTATTGATTACATGCGGCGTATTATTTGGGCTGACTCCGAAAACAAATCTTGAATAACTGATGCCGCTGTTGGCAGGATTGCCGTAGGCCCCGATTTTGGAATTAGAAGTTACAGTCAGGTTATTCCTTATGTTGATGGTTGCATAATGAGCGCTGGTTCCAGGTTGAGTGCAAATGTAGAACTCTCCGCCGTTTTCGACCGTGAGGTTGTCGCAGTAAGTAAAAAACAGGTATTCAATTCCCTGGCTCATTCTGCTGAAGGCAGTCATTTTTGAATTTGGTCCGCTTACAACCAGATTCCTGACATTTGTGCCCTGGCCCGAGAAAAGATAAATCTGGTGAGAATTACTGTTGAGCACGGTAACGCCGCAGGCAGAATAAAAGCTATTGCTGTTCAGGTTAAGGAAGGCGTCCCCTGTCTGATTTGGGCAGTCCCAGACCATTGTAGCGCCGTACATGGCAGTTTGAGTCGGGAATGTGGGAGCTGCGTCAACGACGCCGGTTACAAGGCATGTGGAGCCGGCGCCCCAGGTTGTGCTTGTGTATCCGAAGCTGCCGGAAAGGCCCGCCATCCCAGCGTTTTGAGCGTGCTCATATGTGCCGTTCACATAAAGGAAGCCGGCATATCTTGGGGAAGTGGATGTTCCTACATTGGGATTTTCCAGGAAGCCTTCATTTCTGAGTTTTCCCCCGGCATCAATGGTTAAAGAAGAGCTTATATCCAGGAGTCCCTTATTATCCAGAATTCCTCCGCTGAGGATATTTAACTTTGTGTTAAGTATCACCTGTGCTTCGGGATTGAGTGTAACCGTACCCGTAACTGCAACAGGGTAATTAGGAGAGGCGATCCAGTTGGTGCCGTCGAAGGCTTCCCAGATGGCCGGGTCTTCCCAGTTGCCTATGGATGAGGTTCTGTAGTCGCTGTAAATTGAAGCGGGCGCGTAATTATCTCCCGTCACATCCTGTATTACGTTGCTGTATGCCCTGTTCTGCGGGGTGAAGTTATAGCCTGTAAGTGCGGGAGTAAGAGTACCGGACCAGCCGTAAGGCACACTTATGCTGTAGTTTCCGGCTGCATCAGTTGTAACAGTCTTCAACGTTCCGTCCACGTAACTTAATTCAACGCCTGGGATTCCGGCATTACCGGTGATCTTGGGGAGTGTAATTGTGCTTGCAAGAGCAAAGGCAGTTCCTGTTGCATCAGAATTGCCGAAGTTAGCCATTGCAGTAGCCAGGGAAGTAATTGTGCCTGTCTGAGCCGCAGTGCCGGTTCCGCCGATGTCGATCCAGTTGGCATTAAAGTCGTTTTTTGCTATTCTGAGCTGACCGTAGTTGTTTCCCACGCCGTCATCTGTATCGTAGCTTAATTTTATCTGTGCGTTAGTCGTAATATTGGTGCCTGTTTTTAATATTTTTACATATCTTGTTTCGTAAACCTGTCCCAAACTTCCTGTCAGTGTATAGGCCGGGGGTGCTCCCATGATGAGTTCGGCAGTATAGGTTGTTAGAGTTGCCAGCCTGTGGGCAACTGTAAACTCAACTGGCCTGCCCTGAGCGGATTTGCCGAGAGGAAATTTAAGCACACGCATCATGGTAGAATTAACCTGAGCAGCAACGGGGCCGTCAA
This sequence comes from Ignavibacteriales bacterium, assembly GCA_036261625.1. GTDB lineage: Bacteria > Bacteroidota > Ignavibacteria > Ignavibacteriales > SURF-24 > JAAXKN01. The sequence continues at coordinate 2,421 of DATAKL010000062.1, forward strand.
TATAAGCTGTAAGGCTCCCGCCTGTAATACTGTAATTCGGAAGCACAGTAAGCAGGCTGGCCGAAGAGGTGACCAGAACGCCGTTGAGCCAGAGATTCCTGACTGTCTTTGGAGCAGTAAGTGTAACCGTGGTTCCGTTTTGGATGTTGATTTTTGCGGTGGTTGTCAGTGTCTGGCTAACAGGAAAATCAGTGGAATTTTCCCAGATGCCGTTGTTGTATTTCTGCCATGTGGCGGGATCCTCCCAAATCCCGTTAGTAACCGACTGGTAATCCCCGTTTGCGGGAACAGGAGTCTGTGCCAGTGTATTAGACTCAAACGCCATGACCAGAAGGAGAATCAATGTGAAGAAGTATTTTGCCATTTTCCCCTCGAATTGTTAAGGATTGATGATTTGTGTTTTATATTGAAATTTCAGCTGCCGTAATCCGGCAGGTGGATACTGATAGCTCTAAGTATTTCATTGAATGTAAAAGGTTTAATTATTATGCCAGCTGCTCCTTTTGGGATGCCGGCCTTAATCTCCAGGAATTCAACATCCGAAGTCAGAAATATCAGAGGGATCGTTGAAGTACAGGGATCAGTTTTTAATTTCTCCAGCAATTCCAGTCCATTCATTACGGGCATATGGATATCTGAAAAAATCAGGTCGGGCTTAAATTCAAGGACCAGCATAAATGCCGCCGCGCCGTTTTTTGCAGCAATTGCACTGAAACCCTCATTCAAAAGAAAATCAATTAAACTATTCCTTATCAGTTTGTTGTCTTCAGCCACTAAAATCGTTTTCCGGGTTTTCATCATAAGTTCCAGTTACTCCTGTGGTTTATTTATGATAACACGATATTCAGCTTAAAGGCAGGGATTTGGAATGAAAGGAATTCCAGTGGAATTAGCGGTTTGTGGCTGTTCCGGGCGGCGGTTAAGGAAAAAGCTTACGGCACCTTCAGGAATATTGAAGAAAAAAGAAGGAGAATGAAAACAGGAACTGAAAACAGGAACTGAAAACAGGAGGAATAAAATGAAAAGTTTTATGAAGCTGCATGCGGGAAAATCATGGGGTCTTCCCGCATGCAGCAAAGTTTAAGGAGTCATACGCTACTTAAGTAATCTGCCCCGGAGCTTGATTGAATACCTTCTGCTGATTTCAAAGGGTTTATCCACGCCTTTGAGGTAAACCAGATAGCCCGAATTAAACCAGGTTTCCATCTTGATGAGATAATCTATGTTTACAATTGTAGAGCGGTGTATCCTCAGGAATTTATTCTCAGGCAGCATCTTTTCCCAGCTAGTCAATGTTTTCCTTAACAGGTAAGATTTTCCGTCGGATGTCTTTAAGGTGGAATATTGTTTCTCAGCGCTGATGGCAACAATGCTTGAGATATTTACAAGGTGAGGCCTGCTGTTGACCTGTACGAAGAGCTTGTCGTCGATAGAATATTTTTTCTGGCCGTTATCTTCATTTGGAGAATCAATATCAGCTTTAATCGTCTCGATTCTTCTCAGCCTTGCGGCGATGGAATTAAGAAGGTCATCGGCATCAAAGGGCTTAAAGATATAATCATCAGCCCCAAGGCTCATGCCCCTTCTGATATCTTCCTTTTCAACCTTGGCAGTAAGATAAATAAAAGGTATAGTTCTGGTGGCAGAATCCTTTGAAAGCCTCATAAAAACACCATAGCCATCCAGGCCCTTCATCATTATATCACAGATGATCAGGTCGGGACAGACATTCTTTGCCGTCAGTAATCCTTCCTCTCCGTCTTTGGCAGTATAGACCGTGTAGCCTTCCTCGTTAAGCAGTGAAGAAATATTCTGCCGGACTGTTTTGTCATCTTCAATGACCAGTATTTTTTTCGTCATTTTTCCCCCTCGGAATCTTTACGGTGAATCTAGTTCCTTTCCCAAGTTTTGAAGAGCAGCTGATTGTACCCTCATGCAGCTCAACAGATTTCTGAACAATTGACAGCCCCAGCCCCTTGCCTTCTATTTCAGAAGTGTTGCCGGCTCTGAAGAAAGGGGTAAACAGGTGAATCCTGTCTTTCTTTGGAATGCCGATTCCCTCGTCAGAGACTTCTATCTGTATAAATGCCGGATCGGATGAAGCCTTCAGGTCCACTTTGCCCCCTTCGGGTGAATACTTGAATGCATTGGAAAGCAGATTAATAATTATGAAGCGGAGCAGTTTGGGATCGAGCATAAAGATCCTTTCCTCAGCAGTATAAGTAAAAGTAAACTCATGACCCTCCCCGGCCAGGTGTTTTACTTCTTCAATAATCCTTAGGCAAAATTCATTTAGGTCAAAAGGCTGCGGGTTTAGTATAATTTTCCCGCTTTCTGCACGGCTGATAGTCAGTATATCATCAAGCAGCTGTGTGAGATAAAAAATGGAATCTTTTGCCCTCAGGAACTCCTCATCAATTCTTGTGTCGTCCCATCTCTTTCTGTATCTTTGAACCAGCTGCATTGATGAGAGGATAGAGGTAAGGGGAGTCCTGAATTCATGTGAAATAGTCGAAATGAACCTGGATTTAAGTTCGTTAAGCTCCCGTTCCTTTTTAAGCGACTCTTTGAGTAAAAGCTCCACCTGCTTTTTCTTTTCAATTTCAATTTTGAGCTGGCTATTGATAATTGCAAGCTCCTCGGTTCTGATCCTTACAAGTTCTTCTAGCCGGTCCTTGTGTTCCTCGATTTCCTTCTGGACTCTTTTAAGTTCTGTTATATCCTGAACCACACCGAGAGAATAGAGAGGGGCACCGGAATTGTCGTAGTGATTTATGCACCGTTCCTGCACGATGCGTATTTCACCCCCGGGGCGGACAATTCTATGCTCGATTGAATAGGGGGTTCTGTTCCTTACTGAATCCATAAAGGACCGGGCTACCATTTCCTGGTCGTCCGGATGGACGAAATGCATAAATGCTTCAAGCGTGGCCCCGAAGGAGTTTGGTTCAATTCCGAAAATTCTGAAAATCTCATCGGACCATAAAAGACGGTTGTCTTTTAGCTCCAGGCGCCAGTGGCCTATATGAGCTACTTTCTGAGCTTCCTTAAGAATTTCATTTGCGGTTTCAAGCTCCTGTGTCCGGTTTTGTACCAGCAGTTCAAGATTGTCCCGGTGGTTTTTGAGTTCCTCCTCGGCGGACCTGTGTGCTTGGCGCAGCCTGAGGATTGTAATTCCATATGCCAGGTCCTCCGCAAGCTCTGAGAGCAAATTGACTTCATCATCTGAAAAGCTGTCGGGCTCCAGGTCATAAATTGTAATAGCGCCGAAAGCAGTTCCTTCATTTTTAAGGGGGAGGGAAATTGCAGAGGAAAACCCGCGTTTAACGGCTTCGCTTCGCCATGGCTGAAAGTTTGGATCCTCAGGGATACTCCGGCACAAGATTACTTCACCGGTCCTGATTGCACTGCCTGTAGGGCCCCTGCCCCGTTCTGTATCAGCCCACGAAATCTTTAACTCTTTTAGATAATCTTCCTCAAATCCTGCCGCGGCTGCAGGGGAAACTGATTTATAATCGTCCATTTCCGTAAATCCGATCCACATGAGGGCGTGGCCGCAGTCTTCAACAACAATTCTGCATACCTCATTCAGATATGATTTTTCATCCTCCGCCCTGACCAGGGCCTCTCCGCTATGGCGCAATGCAGCGAGCGTTCTGTTCAGCTTATGAAGCTGTTCTTCTCTTTTCTTCTGCCGGGTCGTATCCTCCTTTACTGCAGTATAGTGCGTAATATCTCCGTCCGGGTCCAGTACCGGTGATATGCTGATAGATTCCCAGAAGAGCTCACCGTTCTTTTTTCTGTTAAGCAGCGTGCCCTGCCACTGACTCCCGCTTTTAATTGTGCTCCAGAGATTCTTATAGATTTCGGGGTCTGTTCTGCCTGACTGCATGATACTTGGATTGTGCCCCAGTACCTCCTCGGAAGTATAACCTGTCAGACTTGTAAATTTTGGGTTCACATATTCAATGCGCCCTTTTTTATCGGTAATGACTATGCTGCTGGGAGCCTGTTCGACAGCTCTTGAGAGTTTTCTCAACTGTTCTTCAGCTTTTTTATGTTCTGTAATATCCTGGCTGTAGCATACAAGGCGCTTTACCCGGCCATTTTCGAAAACAGGGAAGAGATTATGCCTGAAGGTTTCATTATTGTATTCGTCTTCAAAAACTGCTGACTTACCGGTAGTGAACACTTCATCAACATATTTCATTCTGCCTCTGGCAACATCCAAAGGCAAGAACTCGGCCATATTGCGCCCCGGGATCTCATTTACCGGGCAGTTCAGACGTTTTGAAGCCATAAGGTTGGCTACAATAAGATTACCTTTTGCGTCGCACATAAAAACGGATTCCTGAGTAGCGTCCAGAATAGCCCGGATATTGTCCTGAGTTTCCTTTAGTGAATTCATCAGCAGAATGCGTTCATTAAGTGAATGCGCGAGCTTCATGTTGCTGTAGCTAAGTTCAGATATGGAACGGGCAATTTTCAGGAAGAGAGCCTTTGCGCTCTCCAGATCGCGGTCATTCAGGTGCGGCACCTGCCGAAGAGCCTCAATGTACTCTTTTTCATCAAAGCCGTATTCCCTTGCCTGGCGCCTGAAATATTCAACATCAGGAGGTTCACTGCTGAAGAAGAACTGCCCGAGGAAAAGATTTCCAAGATGCCGGCCCCGGATTATAATTGGAGTTGCCAGATCCCACATGCCGTTTCTGCATTTATAAAGCTTGAATCTTCCTTCGGGAATTCCTGTCGTTAATTCGGTGTCGCTTTCAATGCAGTTTCTGCATGTGGCAGGATGGACCCTGTGAAATTCTGTGCATATCTTCTGCCAGCCAACCCCTACCAGCACCCGGCCGCTTAAGTCGATAATTGCCATAGGTATATTAAGAAGATTGCAGAAATGCTCCATCATCGACTGTATTTCTTCTTTGTTAAGTATGCTGGAGAGTTCAAGATCCTCTATTTCGTAATCGGGCCAAAGCAGGCTTTCAAGCCTTTGCCTTGCGTACTTCTCTTTTTGTTCTGCCTCTTCTAAAGAAAGCCGTAGCTGTGAGATTTCTGCCTTAAGCTGACTGATGTCAGTGCCATCAGCCGGCATAAATTCATCCCCGAATTTTTCACTCATAAGATTATTTCCGTGAGCAGAATATTATTTCTTAAGCGGTTTTTCGTATAACATACAAAAATATTCATATGGTGTCAAAATAATGCACTAAAAACTTTTTCCATGCACATTCCCTTTATGCACCTTCAGGTGCATGACTGAAACAGGTTTTATTTCCGAAGAAAATATGCTGTTTTAGTGAATAATCCAGCGGAAATATGGTATATTCATTATATGACTGAAAAAAATTCAGAACTTTACTGCACATTTGTGTTTAAAGTTTCAGGAAAATTGCTTAATATATAAGTAGCATTTTTGGCCTGTATCCTGGCCAGAAGAATTATTCCATTAAAAAGTGGTGAATTTTATGCAAAACATCAATTTCTTGCTTAACGACCATCAGGAAACTGCTCTTCAGCTGCCTGAAAAACTCGAGTTCGGGCGGATTTTTACGGATCATTTATTCGAAATGGATTATGATGAGGTTAACGGCTGGCACAATCCTACAATCAGAGGAAACGAACCTTTGCCGCTCAGCCCTGCTACAATGGTTTTACACTACGGGCAGGCCGTTTTTGAAGGATTAAAAGCCTACAAGACAGATTCAGGCGAAATTGCAATCTTCAGACCCGACAGGCACTTTAAGCGTCTGAACAATTCGGCACGCAGGCTCTGTATTCCTGAGGTAAATGAGGAATTCATGACGGAAGCCTTAAAGGAACTCATTAAGGTGGACAAAGAATGGGTACCTGAAAAGAAGGGAACTTCTCTTTATATACGTCCCTTTATCTATGGTTCCGATCCTCTCCTGGGCGTAAGACCTTCAAGAAACTATAAACTTCTTATAATCCTTTCACCCGTGGGAGCTTATTATCCCGAGGGCTTTAAACCCGTGAAGATCCTGGCTCAGGACGATTACGTAAGGGCTGTAAGAAAGGGGCTTGGCGACTGCAAGACACCTGCAAACTACGCTGCAAGCCTCCTGGCTACACAGGAAGCACAGAAAAGAGGATTTACTCAGGTGCTCTGGATGGACGGCGTTGAACAGAAATACATTGAGGAAGTTGGCACAATGAACATTTTCGTCAGATTTAAGGACGAAATTGCCACACCGAAGCTGACTGGAAGCATTCTGCCCGGCATTACAAGAGCCACCGTTATTGAACTCCTCAAGGACAGGGGAATAAATGTAAAAGAAAGACTTATCAGCATGCAGGAAGTAATTGAAGAATACGACAAGGGCAATGTCCAGGGCATATTCGGAACCGGTACCGCTGCTGTTATATCCTCGGTAGGGTCGCTTACCTACAGGGACAGAACGCTGACATTTAAGCACGATGATCCTGAGGATTTTGAACTTAATCTCTTTAATGAGATCCTTGCAATTCAGTACGGCACAAAGCCTGACCAGTACGGCTGGCTGGATTATATAAAATAAAATTCATGACATTCTACGAAACTTCAGGCAGGAATTCGGGTAATCTCTCTGATTATCCGGATTCCTGCCCTTTTTTTTAGTGGACCAGGGCTTTAAAACGATGGAAAATTTTCTCCTTATTTTTATTCTTCTCCTGTTCGGCATTGCCTTACGGCCTCTTAAGCTGTTTCCTGAAAACGCGGCTAACGTGCTTAACCTTTTTGTTATATACGTCCCGCTTCCGGCCCTGGTGCTTCTGAACGTTCCAAAGCTGAGGTTTTCCCATGAGCTTGTTGTGCCTGTGGTTATTCCGTGGATAATGATACTTCTTTCGGCACTGCTAATATTATTTCTTGCAAAAATTTTCAGATGGAGAAGATCCATTACAGGAGGGCTCCTTCTGGTTGTCCCACTGGGCAATACCTCATTTCTCGGCATACCGATGATAAAGGCTTTCTTCGGGGAAGAGTATATTCCGTACGCTATTCTCTACGATCAGTTCGGAAGCTTTCTGGCACTGGCAACATACGGCTCAGTTGTACTTGCCTTATACGGCGGCAGCGCAAGGCCCGGAATTAAGGATATCATAAAAAGAGTACTTTATTTCCCTCCTTTCATTGCGCTCATGCTGGCTTTAGTTTTACGGTCCTTTACATATCCCCACATTGCAGTAAGCGTACTCCAGATGGCTTCATCCACACTGGTGCCTGTTGTAATGTTTGCCGTGGGGCTCCAGATATCATTCAGGCTTCCCCGTGCTGTAGTAAGTCCTATGATATTCGGACTTATAATTAAGCTGGTACTGGCCCCCCTTGCAGCACTTGCAATATGCAGCGCCTTGGGTATTTTTACCGCTCCGGCAAAGGTCTCGGTTTTTGAGGCCGGAATGGGCCCCATGATTACCGCAGGTGCTCTTGCAATCATTGCCCGACTGGAACCTGAACTGATGGCTTCAATGGTGGGGCTTGGCATTGCGCTTTCATTTTTAACTCTCCCCTTATTATTCCAGCTGATGAATATTTTACTCATGTGATTTTTTGACATTTTGTTCTGAAATAGTTTAAGTTACTCCCACAGTTTTTCTGAAAAAATTAAAACTACCGGAGATATTTATGTATAAAAGGTACATGCTGCTTGCACTTTTATTGTTTATTCTTGGATGTAAAAAAAACACTTCAAATCCTACGGAAAATAAGCCCGATCCGACCCCTCCTGAAAAGAAGGGATGGAATCTCGTATGGTCGGATGAGTTCAACTATAAGGGGCTGCCTGACTCAACAAAATGGGGCTACGACGTGGGCGGCGGCGGCTGGGGAAACAATGAACTGGAATATTATACCAGTATGCGCAAGGAGAACGCCAGGGTTGAAGACAGTGTTCTGGTGATAGAAGCAAGACTGGACAACTACATGGGGCATAAATACACTTCTGCACGCATTGTTTCTACAAATAAAGGGGACTGGACATTCGGGCGCTTTGAGATAAGAGCACAAGTGCCAGGCGGTAAAGGCACCTGGCCTGCTATCTGGATGCTCCCTACCAACTGGACTGATGGAAACGGCGGATGGCCCGACAACGGTGAAATAGACATCATGGAGTACGTCGGATACGATAAGGGAAAAATCCACGGCTCGATCCACTGCAATAAATATAACTGGAAACAGGCCCTGCAGAAAACTTCTATACTCTCCGTGCCGGATGCAGAATCAAAATTCCATACCTACGCAATGGAATGGTATGCCGACAGAATTGACCTGTATGTCGACTCCATCAAATACTTTACATTTAAGAATGAAGATACAGGCTGGCAGGCATGGCCTTTCTACAAGAACTTTCACTTACTTTTGAATCTTGCTATTGGAGGCAGCTGGGGAGGGGCCCAGGGTGTGGATGATAATATTTTCCCCAGGGCAATGGCCATTGATTATGTCAGGGTTTATAAATGGGTTGACTAATTACAACTTTTTTGGGATAATTGGGGCTCGCACAAGGGGAAAATATTTTCTTCCGGTGCCGAGCCTCTTCTGTTTTAGTTAAACCGGTAGAATTTGTATATTGTTCTTAGGCGGCGGAGACTTTAGGTGTGACAGGCTGCTTCGGAGCGGAATGTCATTTTTCTTAAATTGTTATGTTTTTCTGATACGCTGGCAATGTAAAGATAATGTGTAATTTGTTGAAGGGAGCCATTTTGAAGTCATTTAAAGTATTACTGTTTGTTTTATTTTGTTCTTTTAATCTAATCTCCGGAAAAATATATTCACAGGTCACTCCTCAGGATTCAATGGCTCTTGTGGACTTTTTCAACTCTACAAAAGGGCAGTCGTGGCTTATCCGCACAAACTGGCTGACTGATAAACCCGTTTCACTGTGGTACGGCGTAAAGGTCAGAGGCAACCGTGTTGAAAAAATTTCATTCGATATGGGAAACAACCTGCAGGATTCGATTCCTCCATCCATAGGAAATCTTACAGCATTAAAAGAATTAAGTCTTAATTATAATTATATAACTTCTATTCCGAGGGAAATCGGCGCTCTTAAGCTTCTGGAAAAACTTTCCATGAGGAATAATCAGCTTGAGAAAGTTCCTCCGGAAATTACAGCCCTGAAGTCTCTTAGCCTTCTGGACCTCTCGGGCAACTATATTGAAAGTCTTCCCGACTCGCTGGGCAGTCTTGAGGGGCTTAGACTCCTCAGGCTCGAGAACAATAAGCTCTCGGAAGTGCCTTCTTCTCTAGGAACGCTGAAGCACCTGGATACGCTTGTAATAGCCGGGAATATGCTTCATGCAATACCTTCTTTTATAAGCAATATACGCTCATTAAGGGTCCTTCAGACAGGAGTAAATCCAATTACCGCAATCCCGGCTGAGATAGCCCATATGGACAGTTTAAGAGAGCTTTGGGTAAACGGGTGCATCCTAAGCGGTCTTACCCCTGAAATCGGAAATATGAAGTCTCTTCGCAAGCTTGAGCTGCAGGGCAATTTCTTAAGTCTCCTGCCCTCAGAAATCGACAGTCTTAAATACCTGGAAGAACTGAACCTGGATAATAATTCCTTTTCACTGCTTCCCGAGGAGATCGGGGCCATAGGAAGTCTTAAGGTTCTCTCTGTAAGAAATAACGCCCTTGAAACTGTTCCCAATTCAATCGGGCAGCTTAGGAATCTCAGAGAATTAAGGCTCCAGCATAACTATATTGTCTCAATTCCCAGGGAAATAGGCAACCTTACAAGTCTTACAAATTTATATCTGAATAATAATTTATGCGATACAATTCCAAAGGAGCTTGGGAACCTTCAAAATCTGGTTTATCTTTCACTTGATCAGAATAAGATTAAAGGTACAATTCCTTCAGCACTGGGAAGAATGGGAAATCTGAAATATCTGTATCTGGAAGCAAATGAGCTCGATTCGCTGCCTGACTTTTCAGGGGATACATCCCTGGTCACCTTAACTGTATATGACAACAAACTGACGTTTGAGGACATTGAGCCGGTATTAAAATTTCATCAAATAAGTTTCTATTATGGACCGCAGGACAGCGTTGGGAAATACACAGACACAATGATTCATCCGGGGGAAATAATAAAGCTCTCGGTTAAAGTGGGCGGTACGGCCAACCGTTATCAGTGGATTAAAAACGGGGTGCTCATTACGGGCGCCAATTCGGAGGTCTATACTCTTAATTCCAAAGATTCTCTTTCCTCAGGCTCGTATAACTGCATGATTACAAACGATAATGTAAAGGATCTTACAATTTACAGCCGTGTGGTAAACATTACAATCGGGGCTATGACAGGTGTTGCAGAAAACATCGAAGTGCCCAAAGTCTTTGAGCTGAATCAGAATTATCCGAATCCGTTTAATCCTTCTACACGTATAAGCTACGATATCCCTAAGGAAGACAGGGTGGTGCTGAAAATATATTCAGCCGAAGGGCGTGAAGTGGCAACGCTGGTAGATGAAATCCAGGGGCCAGGGAAAAGAACCGTAGTCTGGAACGGCCGCGACAGCCGCGGAGGCCAGGTAAGCTCGGGCATGTATTTCTATAAACTCCAGGCTGGAGGCGAAATTAAAACCCGCAAGATGATCCTCCTTAAGTGAGCGCCAAGCTAAGCTTGGGCCAATCTAATTGGGTGAGGCAGAGATAATTGCGAAGTCTCTGCCAAGTCCCAATCGTGGTAAAACTCTAAAGCCACGTAGCGTGAAACCGGAGTATGGCTGGAAACGGTCATGCTC
>DATAKL010000042.1:0-54505 GCA_036261625.1 Ignavibacteriales bacterium
AACCCCTGGGATACGGATCCCCCCACAATTTCAGAGCCCCGATGAGGGGCGACTTGTTTATCCCGTTTAAATACAAATCGCCCCTTGTCGGGGCTCCGGGGGATTGGGGGAATTCGTTTCCCGGGGGTTCCCGCACCCGCCCAAGGCGGGTTTGGTCCACGCCAGAGGCGGGCACGGCACCCCGGGCTAAAGACAAGGCGCCCCTCATCGGGGCTTTGTAATTTGGACGTTTATTGATGCATTCTTTTCATTGGCCTTTGGAAATCTATTAAGTTGACGCGCAAAGCCTCGGGCGGGCTTAGTTGGTTTTGGATCCATTTTCTACAAATATGTTACCGCTAAACACGGTATTGGCAACTACTCGCATTTGCATTATCAGATTGCCAAAAGGATTATTGTTCCTCCACACATTAGGTAATTGGCTTTTTCCCAAACCTGTTCCATAGGTAATAAACCGGAATACCAAGGAGCACTATAAACACTCCCGGCCAGGTGTAGGATGGCTTGTATATTAAAAGATCGATGCATATTGCAGCCGCAATTACCATGTAAAGGGCCGGAATAACAGGATAGCCGAATGCCTTGTAGGGCCTCTCGGCATCAGGGCGCTTTTTCCTTAAAATAAAAATTCCGTAAATGGTTAGAATGTAAAATATCAGTACGGCAAAGATCACATAATCCAAAAGATTGCTGTATGTGCCTGAAAGGCATAAGAGACTCGCCCAGACAGCCTGAAAAACCAATGCCCTGGCAGGAGCGGAATTCTTATTAAGTTCTCCTGCTCCCTTAAAGAACAGCCCGTTGTGCGCCATTGCATAATACACCCTTGCTCCGGCCAGTATAAGACCGTTGTTGCATCCGAAGGTTGATACCATAATGAGCAAAGCCATAATTACTGCAGCCGCCTGGCCCCATACAACTGAAATTGCTGCAGTGGCCACACGGTCGTCTGAGGCAAACTGAATTCCGCGCGAAATGGCATCCGTGCCGTTTGGGTTCCCCTCAAGCGGAAGCACCATAAGATATCCCACGTTTGCAATAAGATAAATTATTATTACGGTGCCTGTTCCTATTGCCAGGCTTAAGGGAATGCTCCTTCTGGGATTTTTTACTTCCCCTGCCGTAAAAGTAATGTTATTCCATGCATCGCTTGAAAAAAGAGAGCCTACCATTGCAACCCCAATGGCCGCAATGAGTTTCATTCCTGAGAGAACTTCCCTCTGAAAAGTTCCTGAGCCAGTGTGAAGCCATGAACCGTTCCAGAATCCTGAAATGTTAGACGATATGGCTTTTGAGCTGCTTCCAAAAATAATTGCAACTATGATAAGTCCCAAAAGGGCCGCGGTCTTGGAGATGGTAAAAACATCCTGCACCATTTTGCCCGTTTTAAGTCCCTGTATATTTGTGAATGTTAAAACGGCAATTGAGGCTATTGCAAGCAGCTGTGCGGCAGATATCTTAAGGCCTGTAATGTTCAGAAGAATGTTTTCTTCGCTGAAGGAAGGAATAATTACTGCGGTAAACTTAGCAAATGCAACTGCCACGGCTGCAATGGTTCCTGTTTGTATTACAAGGAATAAGGTCCATCCGTAGAGGAATCCTGTCAGGGGGTTATATGCTTCACGAAGGTATACATACTGCCCTCCTGCATGAGGCATCATGCCGGCAAGCTCGCCGTAGCTGAGTGCAGCCGATACGGTTATGAGTCCTGTTAAGAGCCATACAATAAGAAGGTATCCCGGGGCGCCCACGGTTCTTGCAATATCGGCGCTGACGATAAAAATGCCTGAGCCGATCATAGAGCCCATTACGATCATTGTGGAATCAAAAAGTCCAAGCTCACGCCTGAAGCTTTCAGTTTTTACAGCAGTGCTTTCGGGTTCATCCATAATTTCCCTCTTAATATATGGACACTAAATAACCTTTAATTTTCAAGCCGGCTATTCATCAGCTTTCCGGCGGTACTTAACGTAGACAAACAGGTCTATTATCTCGCCGTTTTTAATGATGCTTTTTTTCTGCCTGACTTCGAGCTCATAGCCTGCTTTCTCAAGCACTCTTAAGGAGCCGGTATTCCATTCAAACACATCGGCAAAAATTCTGTGCAGGTCAAAATTATTAAAGGCATAGTCCGTAACAGCCGCAAGTGCTTTACTTGCAATTCCTTTGCCCCAGAACTCTTCGGCGAGCCAGTAGCCTATTTCAGCCTGTATTCTCTGAACATCCTCCTTAATAATAAAGCCTATTGCACCCACGGCTTTCCCGTCCACCTCAATTGCAAACTGTGTAATGGGCTTTTTATTAACCACCATGTTAAGCCAGACCTCGGCGTCATCCAGAGTATAAGGGTTCGGAAATGCGTCCCTTAAATTGATCCATATATTCCGGTTATTCGCATAACGGGCAAGCGAATCCTTATCGGCAAACCTCCACGGTCTTATTTTGCATATCCCGAGATCAATTTCCATTATGATAATAATTGTTTAATGAATAGCCATGGCCTTCAGGCCGTGGACCAATGATCTAAAAAATCCCGTGGCTTTAGCCACAGATTTTCCCCGGAGGATCTGTGGCTAAAGCCCAAACGAGAGGGGGAGCGCGTAGCCCACGAACTAAAGGTCGTGGCTATTCATGGGGGCTCCCGCGATCCACGAACTAAAGCTCGTGGCTATTCAGGGGAAATATCATTCACCACGAACTAAAGCTCGTGGCTATTCAATTGAAACCGGCTTTAGCCGGCTTTTCTCAGATGAATAGCCACGGCCTTCAGGCCGTGGGGAAATGCACGCCTCACCCAACGGGGCTTTAGCCCCCGATCATCCGGAAAGATGCTTAAAGTAAAATAAAACAATATCCGGTGAAACAAAACCGTACTTGATATATTGAGATAAAAAAATAAATTAAAAATAGATATGCCTTGCCGGAGATGAATTTTCCATTTTAGAGCGGAGCAAAAATGAAAGCTATGGTTATTACGGGCTTCGGAGGCCCTGAAGTCTTTGAGGAACGGGAACTCCCGAAGCCTGAACCCGGAATCGGTGAACTGCTTGTAAAAGTATATTCCTCAGCTGTAAATCCTGTAGACTATAAAATCAGAATGAACGGCTCGTGGGCCGTTACTCCCCCGGCCATAATAGGCTACGACGCCGCGGGAGTAGTTGAAAAATGCGGTGCCGGCGTAAAGGACTTTAAGCCGGGCGACGAGGTATTCTATACACCTTTAATCGAACAGGGACACGGCACCTACGCCCAGTATGCAGTGGTGCACGAGGACATTGCGGCGCTTAAACCTAAAAACATCTCCTTCGATGAGGCTGCCGGAATGCCTCTTGCCGGCTGCACTGCACTGGATGCAATTGTAAACCTCGCCAAGGTTAAACCCGGTGAGACTGTCCTTATTCATGCCGGCGCTGGCGGCGTGGGATCATTTGCAATACAGCTTGCAAAAATTTCAGGAGCCATCGTTGCCGCCACATGCAGCCCTAAGAACATGGACCTCGTGAAGTCACTTGGAGCTGACATTGCAATCGACTACAGAAAAGAGGATTTCACAAAAGCCTTTTTCAGGGAAAGCGGCGGCGAGCTGGCAGACGTTGTCTTTGATACCGTTGGAGGCGATACTACTGCAAGAAGCATCGAGATAACAAAAAAGTACGGCAGAATAGTCAGCATCGTTAACATTACAGGCAATATAAACCCCGGGCACAGAAAAAACATAGTTCTCTACCTTTTATTCATGGAAAGAGCCAAAAGCAAAATAGAAATGATGCGCACACTTTCCGAGGAGGGAAAAATAAAAACAGTAATCGATTCCGTCTTCCCGCTTCGCGAAGTTGCAGAAGCACACAAGAAAATTGAAAAAGGAGGGATGAGAGGAAAGATAATTCTTAAAGTTGCAGGTTAATGAATCTTTTCTTAAGATCCGGAATCAGATCATTATAAACTAATAAAAATAAGGATTATTTATGGCCACTAAAAAAGCATACGTGAAACATATAAAGGGACAGGCAAATGAGCTCACATTCCTGGGCAAAAGCGATTCAAACCATTGGATTACAATGGACGCCCCGGGCGAAGAGGGCGGGCACCATGCAGGCGTGGGCCCAAAGGAACTGCTTTTACTGGGACTTGCCGGATGCACCGGGAGTGATGTGGTTACAATACTCAGAAAGAAACGCGTCCGGACAGATGATTTTGAAATGAACGTTACAGCTGAAGTCTCCGACGAGCATCCGAAAGTTTTTACAAAGCTCAACCTTGAATATGTTTTTTACGGGGAAAACATTCCGCAGAAGGATGTTGAAAGGGCAATTGAACTGTCTCTTACAAAATACTGCTCGGTAACAAAGATGCTTGAGAAGGCCGCTCCAATCACTCACACATTCAGAATCGAACAAAAAAAAGAAGCCCCCGCGGAAATATAAAGCTTCGGCTTTTGACTAAATACGACTGAATTGCCACGACCTTCAGGTCGTGGTTCCCATAATTAAATTTTCCTGGCTTTAGCCACAGATCTTCCAAAGATAATCTGGGGCTAAAGCCCAAATGGGAGGGAGCCTCCGAATCCACGACCTGAAGGTCGTGGCTATTCATGGGGAATCTCTTTGTCCACGGCCTGAAGGCCGTGGCTATTCATAGGTTGTTATATATTATGCAGAAAATATTCCTCGGGGATTAGCTTCCGGCCCTGAAAACCGGCATCCGCTTCGTGATAATACTTAATCTCCTGTTCGTCGCTCCGCCAGCAGAGCATAACTTCCTTGCCGTGAATGATGGAGGGAAAATCTACCAGCCCTATTGTAAAGTTCCAGTCCTTATAATAACACCCGATCTCCTCCAGTTCTTCCATATAGTCGTTTATAGCCTGGGCGATGTTCTGAATTTCCGGATCTTCAATTACATTGCCTTCAATGATTGATGCCCTTTTGCGCATGGTTTCGCCGGCATTTATTATATCCCTTGTAATTCTTCTTACCAGGGGCAGCGTCTTTATTGCTTCTTCCGGAGTGAAGTACTTGACTTTTTTCATCTGCTCTCTCTTTTTACAAACTTAATCTTTTCTTTTTCATCAGTATCTTTGGCATATCCCCTAAAATTAAATGTATCCCAATAAATTTTATATTCAACAAATAATCACGCTGCCTTAGGGAATTATTGATCTTCAGCACACTGCTTTATTCCTGCTGCTTAAATTTCACCTCTACATTCTCATTCAGCTCAATTTTAATTCCCGGAATAGTGCGCAGGAACTTCTTTGCCTCTGCGAAGGGCTTGTTCCTCATTGCCAGGAAGCGCTTGTAGTTTTCGGGATTTTCAATGAGCTTCCCGAAATCAATTTCAGCCAGCGTAATTTTCGAACCCTCATGGTAATCAGCGTTCGTCTCGATGATTGTCCCCGGAATGTTCACAACAAAGGCCATCTTCATATCCTTCATCATCTGCCTGATTTTCTGCTCCATCTCTGTATTGATGTGCATCGTATCCACAGCCGACTCAAGCTGCTCTTTTTCAGATTCCTGAAATTTCTCGGAGGGAAGTTTAATTATAAGTACAGAAGGATCATTCCTCGAAAAATCAAATGTGATGTACTCGTCCTGAGTGCTGCCTGTCGTATCCGACATATCGTTCATTTCTGGCGGCCTGATTATACTGGAGGGATTCTGCCCGATTTTCACCTTATCGATATCGTTAAATGCATATGTAATTATGTAGCCCTCCTTATCTTCAGCCGACTGTCTTCTGCCTGCGACGTATGTCACATGATCTCCCATATCGAGCGCATCCTTCCGGAATTTATCCTCATCAAAGAGCTCAAACTTCTTTGTGGAATCCTGAGAGGGGAAAAAGTTTGAGATCATCATGATTGCTTCCTTGCTCATCATAAGATTTTTTTCAATCGTTCCGGATCCGTCGGGTTTCAGGTTGATTGTTGTATAAATTTCAATGCAGCCGGAGAACACTGCTGTGGATACCAGAAGTAAAGCAGAAACAAACAGTCCTTTCATCTTCACCTCAATTTTAACTTTTTGTCGCTTTGGTTTAATCTCCCTATGGCCTCGAAAAAGCTGCCTGCATTTATAATATATTAAATCCGCGTGAAATAGTTAGGATAATTTTACTTCTCTTAAGGTGCTTGAACTGAGGTTTATTTGTATGAGACGCTTAAAAACACGACAGCCCGCCTCATTTTCGGGGCGGGCTGACTTTAACAGTAAGATCTTTAAGTAAAGCTAACGTATATCGTTACCTGACTAAAATTATCTCCTGTTGTGGTGAAGACAAAAACTCGCATCCGTTTTCGGTAACCACTACTTCCTCTTCGATTGTAGCAATTCCGTAGTCTTTTATCGGAAGACGGGGTTCGATGGTATAAACCTCACCCTGTTCAATTTTCTTGAACGGCAGGTCGCCGTAGCGCTCCCACTTCGGAGCCAGAAGGCCGCCGCCGTCGTGGGCCATGCGCCCTATCTGATGCCCCAGGGCATGAGGATATTCCTCGTAGCCGTGGTCCATAATATATTTACGTGCAATGTCGTCAATTTCGTAGCCCTGGCGCCCGGGCCTTAAGTTATCGGCTGAAAGCTTAATTGAATCGCGGATTACATTAAAGCCTTTGAGTACATCTTCTGGAGCCTTGTCCTCCCCGTCTTTCAGAACGTACCAGGTTCTCTGCAGATCTGAGCAGTAGCCCTGGTAATTGATTCCGAAATCTATGTTAATGACGTGCCCCGGCTCCACCGTCCTATCCGTAGGTCCTGCGTGTGCGCCTGCGGTATCGGGGCCTGAGAAAACGCTCGGGCAGTAGTCCGCCTCCCAGGCCAGGCCGAAGCCTCTTTGCTTAACAATATCCTTTATGAAAGCTGCCACTTCCTTTTCACTAACGCCGGGGCGAATGAAGCCCGTAGCCTCGTCAAAAATTTTAAGGGTTTCCTTTATGGCGTGCTTCATAATTTCAAGCTCGGCAGGAGTTTTTCTTCCCCTCAGGGCTGCAATGATGTCTTCAGATGAAATCAGCCTGTCCAGATACGGAGTATCCTTCAGGTAATCAACCAGATTTAAGTACATCCCGTGCGTAAGGCCGTCTGAAAGACTCGAGTCCCTGGAGAAGTTAATGGCAATTTTATTCGGATGATACTTGTTTATTGTTGCCACCAGCGTGTCTTTTATTGACTTAAGGTAACCAACAACGTTTTTATATGTCCCCTGCATCCTCATATTTGCCACGTCGAGCGAGCCCAGTATGGCAGTCGTATCGCCGTCTTTTGTAATGATATAAGCCGACTCCCAGGTACAGCTTGTACCAACAACCATATCCATGGAAGGATCCTTGATATTTGAGCTCTCACGCACAAAAATCAGCCACATGTCGATGTTCTTTTCCTGCAGAATTTTAACTGCCTGCGAAATTTTCTCTTTAATCATTTCTTTCGACATATCAACTCCATTTAATTGGGTAATAAAAAATTCTTTACAGACCCTTTCCCCCGGGAGCGATTATAAAGAATAATTTAATGAATATGAATTTTTAAGTATATTAAACTTACCTATTTAAGATTTCTAAGGCAAGTAAGCGGGCAGTTTTTTATGCAGCAGATACCAATTATAAAAGTTTTAGTTACTATTTTCCTGGCCTCACTGCCTATAATATTTCTGTTCAGAAAACTGAGCCTCCCGAGCATTGCAGGGTTTCTGGTTGCGGGCATTATTATAGGCCCTTACGGATTCCGGCTCATCACCGAAACCGGGGCGGTCAGAGTTATGGCAGAGATCGGAATTATTCTGCTCCTTTTTACCATAGGTCTCGAGGTCTCCGTAGACAAGCTCCTGCAGATGAAACGCTTTCTGCTCTTAGCCGGAGGCTCGCAGGTCATCGGGACAATTGCACTTTCTGCGGCCATTTCCTATCTTATGGGCATCAGACTTAACCAGAGCATCTTCTTCGGAATGCTTATCAGCCTTTCAAGTACGGCAATTGTGCTTAAGCTGATGGCCGACCGTAATGAGCTCGACACTCCGCAGGGTAAGATATCCATGGGGGTGCTCATTTTCCAGGACCTGGCCGTTGTGCCTATGTTAATTCTTCTGCCGGTCTTAGGCAGCCAGTCGGGTCTTTCAGTTCCGGAAGTTGCTATAAAACTTCTCGTGGCCTTTGGGGTTCTTGCAGCCGTTATCTTTGTGGCCCGTTATGTAATGCCCGAGGTACTCTTCCAGACGGCAAAGCTGAGGATGAGGGAGGCTTTTACAATAGGGGTTATTCTCCTGATTTTAGGGGCTGCATACCTGACTGAAATGCTCGGGCTTTCACTCGCCCTGGGGGCTTTTATTGCAGGCGTCATACTATCAGACACCGAGTTCAGCCACCAGGTGGCTGCCGATATTGTGCCGTTAAAGGATGCTTTCAACAGCCTGTTCTTTGTTTCCATTGGACTTCTGCTCGACTATCAGCTTTTGGCCATGTACCCTCTTCAGATGCTGGGGCTTACCACGGGCATTATAGTCATAAAATTTTTAATAATTTTTCTCATTACGCGCTTTCTTCGCTACCCTTCCAGGGTCGCATTTCTGACCGGCTTAAGCCTGGCCCAGATCGGAGAGTTCTCATTCGTACTCCTGCAGTCGGGACTTCAGATGAATCTGATCGATGCAGCGTTCTATAACGCTTTTTTAAGCTCGTCGATTTTTACAATGCTACTTACGCCGCTTCTTCTTCAGGCGGCACCCAGGCTTGCACTGGGCTTAAAAGACAGGAGTACGGTTAAACATCTTGAGGGGTCTTCCGCTCCGGCGGGACTTAAAGACCACGTCATAATTGCGGGCTTCGGCTTAAACGGGCGCAACATTGCGCGCGTGCTTAAGGAAACCGGAATCGGCTACATCGTAATGGAACTGAACCCCGTTACCGTAAAGGAATTCAAGAAACAGGGGGAAAGAATAATCTACGGCGATGTGACAAGGCGCGAAGTGCTGGAATACGCCAACTGCAAAGAGGCCAGTGTGCTCGTCTTTGCAATTTCCGATCTTACATCCACACGCGCTGGCATTAAGCTTGCAAAAGAGATGAACCCTTCCATTTACTGCATCGTAAGAACCCGATTTATAAGCGAGGTAGACAACCTCATCAGGCTTGGCGCCGATGAGGTGATTCCGGAGGAGTTTGAAACCTCGCTTCAGATTTTCAGCAAAGTGCTCGAAAAGTACCATATTCCGATTAACGTCGTAATGAAGCAGGCGAACATCATAAGAAGCGAAAACTACGGGTTTTTCCGCCGTGAGGATGTCACCCCCGAGAGCATGCTCTCGCATATAGACAAGATACTGGCCGAAGGGGTAACAGAGATCTATTTTGTCGAAGAATCGAATCCCAATCTTACAAAGAAGCTCAGTGAACTTAATATCAGGGCCCGTACCGGCGCAACCGTAATTGCAGTCCAGAGAGAGGACAAAACAATTGCCAACCCCTCGGGCGAAGAGGCGATCTTAAAAGGAGATGCGCTCATTCTATACGGGACGCATATGTCCGTTGATAAGGCAATTACCCTTCTTAATTCCGAATAAAATTAGAAGTTTTAACTATTTTTGAAAATTTAAATTTCTATTTTTAAGAAAACTTCTAAATTATATTCGGGAATTTTCATAAATTTTCGTCTTTCCGCATAAAATATAACTATCGTAAAAAGCCCGGCAGAAAAAAGATTTCCCTCCCCCACGTCCCGGCAGAAATTTTTGCCGGCTTAAATGCTTTGTTTATAAGCATTAGGAGGGCTTAAGCCTTCATGCCGGTTGATTTTCGGGAATTAATGTTGCATTTTTAGTCATGCTGTTTCAGTTTTCTTTATGAGCATTTTTGTGTCCCCGGGTTCCCATTTTCCTGAAAATCCCGGGCACAAAATTTGCATATAAGGAGATAACTGTAAAATTTTAACAGAAACAACTGCGGCTTTAGAAACTGCAGTTTTCATTAAAAATTCATCAAACTATCATCTTAGGGGTTTTTTATGTCCGAGTATGTTAACAAACTTATGGCTGAAGTCAAAGCCAAGAACCCGGCAGAACCTGAATTTCATCAGGCGGTGCTGGAAGTTGCAGAATCTCTGGAATTAGTATTTGAAAGGCATCCCGAGTACCGTTCAGCCAAAATTTTGGAAAGAATGATCGAGCCTGAACGCGCCATTACATTCCGTGTTCCCTGGATGGATGATCAGGGGGAAATTCATGTAAACCGCGGCTACCGCATTGAATTCAACAGTGCTATTGGTCCTTACAAAGGCGGTTTAAGATTCCACCCTTCAGTAAACATGGGTATTCTGAAGTTCCTGGGTTTCGAACAGGTTTTCAAAAACAGCCTCACCACCCTTCCTATGGGCGGCGGTAAAGGCGGCAGCGATTTCGATCCCAAGGGAAAGAGCGACAATGAAGTTATGCGCTTCTGCCAGAGCTTCATGACAGAACTTTTCCGCCATATCGGTCCCGATACAGACGTACCGGCAGGCGACATCGGCGTTGGCGGAAGAGAAATCGGTTACTTATTCGGACAGTATAAGAGATTAAGAAATGAATTTTCAGGCGTCCTTACAGGCAAAGGCATCAACTGGGGCGGTTCACTCGTTCGTCCTGAAGCAACAGGCTTCGGCGCAACATACTTCGCTCAGGAAATGCTTAAGACCAGATGCCACGAAGTTGAAGGTCTTACATTTGCAGTCTCCGGCTTCGGCAACGTTGCATGGGGCGCAGTTACAAAGATCAACCAGTTAGGCGGCAAGGTAGTTACCATATCAGGCCCCGACGGATTTGTTTACGACAAAGACGGCATCTCAGGCGAGAAGATCGACTATATGCTTAAACTCAGAGCAAGCAACAAGGATGCAGTTGAAGATTACGCAAAAGAATTCAAGGTTCCTTTCTATGCAGGAAAGAAACCCTGGAGCGTAAAGGTAGACGTTGCTATGCCCTGCGCAACACAGAACGAACTGAACGAAAACGACGCTAAAGAGCTCGTTAAGAACGGCGTTCTCTGCGTTACCGAAGGCGCCAACATGCCGACAACAATTGAAGGCTTCAAGGTATTCAGAGACAACAACGTTCTCTTCTCACCCGGCAAGGCATCGAACGCCGGCGGCGTTGCAACCTCAGGTCTCGAAATGTCACAGAACAGCATGAGACTCCCGTGGTCAAGAGAAGAAGTTGACAACCGTCTCCATGAAATCATGAAGAGAATTCATGCAACATGTCTTGAGACAGCAGAAAGATTCGGAACACCGGGTAACTACGTTAACGGTGCCAACATTGCAGGCTTCCTGAAGGTAGCCGACGCTATGATGGATCAGGGTCTCGTCTAATTTCCATATAAAGGAAGTTTACAAGGAGAGGCGGAGCATTCCCCCTCTCCTTTTTTATTTTAAATACCCTCACCTTTGGTGCAAAAACAATGCCCCCTCCCCTTTTATTAAATTATTTTTTGACGCGAATGCTTTTTTCTTTTAGCTTAAAAATAACACCACTCGTCTTATTATCTCAGATCTGAATTTTGATCCGTCTCTTATTACAATTCGCAGGAAAGGAAACAGTAACTTAAAAATCTTATCTAACAAATTCTTTTTTATGAAAGAGGTGGACTATGAAGCATATATATCTTTGGTGCATGGGTCTTTTAATTTTATTCTCCGGCAGCCTTATGTCTCAAACCGAGTGGGCCAACTACACAAACGGCCGTCTCGTAAAGGCAATAACCGAAGAGGATAACTACCTGTGGGTTGGAACCATGGGGGGTCTTGTAAGGCTTGATAAGAATACAGGGGAAGCTACTTTCTATAATAAATCCAACTCCGGCATTCCCGGAAACTTCACGCTCGGCATTGCGGTCGACGCAAAAGGGGTCAAGTGGCAGGCAACACGCAACGCCGGCATTGCAAGCTTCGACGGAGAGAACTGGAAGATCTATAATCTCGCAAATTCAAACATTCCTTTTAACTGGGTTACTGCCATACTGGTGGATAAAAATCAGGACAAATGGGTCTCCACCAACGGCGGAGGCGTGGGAAAACTTTCAGACACAACATGGACCAGATATAATCCCTCGAACTCGGGCTTCCAGTCGAAACTTGCCAGCTGCATTGCAATCGATTCTTCCGGCACCGTGTGGGCGGGATCCACCGATAAGGGGCTCGGCATGTTTAAGGATTCAGCATGGACCATGTTCAATAAATCCAATTCCCAGATTCCGGACGACAATATTCTATCAGTTAAGGTGGATAAAAATAATAATAAATGGATCGGCACCAACTCGGGAGGCCTCGCAAAGTTCGACGGCACGAACTGGACAGTTTATAACGCTTCCAATTCGGGCCTACCCTCCAACACCGTTTACTCAATTGCTGCCGATACAGCCGGAACAATCTGGGTAGGGACCTCGGCCGGGTTTGCCCGCTTTGACGGCACCACATGGAAGGTTTATAACCCCGCAAACTCCGGACTTAAGGCTTACCTCATTTACGTTGTGTATGTGGATAAGGAAAACACTATATGGGCCGGCACCTACGACTTCGGGCTTTATAAGTTCGACGGCACCGACTGGGTATCCGTTAACACATCAAATTCAGCCCTGCCGGATAACTGGGTGGGAACGATCGCAATAGATAAAAATAATGTAAAGTGGATCGGAACACTGCAGGGCCTGGCCAGCTTCGACGGACAGACGTGGAAGGTTTTTAACGACACAAACGGGCTCCCCGTAAATGACGTTTATTCTGTAGCAGTAGACTCGAATAACGTCAAGTGGATAGGCACTAACGGCGGCGGGCTTGTAAAGTTAAACGGGGAAGCTCTTACAGTTTACAACTCGGTTCTTCCCAGCCTTGTTGTTCATTCTGTCAAAGCTGATAAAAACGGCACAATATGGCTGGGAACAGACGCGGGCGTCGTAAAATATGACGGCAGTACGTGGAAAGTTTACAATACTTCAAACGGACTTCCTGCAGACAAGGTGCTCTGGGTGGAGCCTGACAAGCCTGGCAACATATGGGCAGGCACACTTGGAGGCGGAGTAGGAAAATTTGACGGCACCAGCTGGACAGTCTACGACAGTCTGAACTCCCCTCTTCCAAGCAACCACGTCAACTCAATCGGCATTGACAGGAAAGGAACGAAGTGGTTCCAGACCACACAGGGAGTGGCTGTTTTTGACGACACAAAGTGGACCATTATAAAACCCACCAAGGACGGGCTTCCCGACCCGTATGTAAGATCAATCGCATTCGACTCCAGCGGCAACAAGTGGATCGGCACATTCCTGGGACTAGTAAAATATAATGATACCACATTCACACTCTTTAACCGTCCCAATACGGGCCTGCCGGGGCAGGATGTGGTCTGCATAGCAATTGACAGGTTTGATAATAAATGGATAGGCACAAACCGCGGACTTGCGGTATTCAATGAAAAAGGTATAACAGGGACTAACACCTCAGCCGTAAGCAAAGCAGAAATGCCGGTGGGATACAGTCTCATGCAGAACTATCCGAATCCATTTAACCCAACGACAACAATCAGCTACAATTTGCCCGGGCAGAATTTTGTACGCTTAAAGGTATATGACATACTAGGACGTGAAGTAATGCAGCTTGTAAACGAGTTCCAGACCGCGGGAGTCCACAAAGCAACGTTCAACGCAGTAAGTCTCCCCAGCGGCACATATTTCTACAGATTAGAAGCCGGAAGCTTCACCAGTACAAAGAAGCTAATGCTATTAAAATAATCTTCAGCTGACTGCCACGACCTGAATAGCCACGACCTTCAGGCCGTGGTTACGGGGTCAAAAAAAATATGGGCTTTAGCCCCCGATCATCCGTGCAGAATCCGGGGCTAAAGTCCAATTGAGGTAAATTGTATCTTCTGCGGATACCACCTGAGCTCTTGTAACTAACTGGTACCGAAAAGCAACATGTTTTCAATAACTTTACTTTCTATCAATTGTTTTTATCTTGCATTACTTCTAACGACATTTCCCTTACCATCGAGAATATGCCCGATATTCGCTCCCCCTTTATTGTATCTTGAATAATTTCCATTTTGGTCAAAATATAATGTATCTGCTCCATTTGGATCAATAACAATCAGGGGGGTGTTTAGACAATTTGGTATAGCTCCTTGTAAAAAGAGCATTTAGAATTACGCAGTTAGCAAGCCCGACTCTGAGTCGGGCTTAGTGATTGCCGTGCCCGACGGCAGGCGCGGCGTAGTTCTAAATAATCTGATTTCATTTTAGCTTAAGCCGGAATTCAGCATTTATGTTCACTTCATGTTTACTTTAGGGCTTCTCCTTTTTTCCTGCAAACTTTGCCTTTATCTTTCGGCGGGCAATTCTTATCTTATATATCCGGAATAACAAAAAATTAAATCTATAACATATATGCACAGCACAACAAGCTTCCGACTGGAAGACATGATAGGCCAGCGATACAGGAAATTCCAGAAGCTGATGCCTTTTAAGATAAGGGAAATCCTGCTCGTCTCGAGCCTTTACGACGCTTACCTTTTTGAGGAGGACGGACGCCTCTATGAACTCATCAGAAGGGAATACCAGGCCCTGAATCTCAGCCACGCCCCCGAGATTACTCACGTCTCAAGCGGCCTGGAGGCCATACAGCTGGCTAAGGAAACTCATTTCGACCTCATTATTACTACAATGCATATAGAGGATATGCACGTGGTTAAGTTCGCTAAGGCCGTACGCAATGCCGGCCTCAATATCCCTATTATTCTCCTGGCATACGATAACCGCGAAAGAAAGGAACTCGTTACAAACTACGACACCTCTATCTTTGAACAGGTCTTTATCTGGCAGGGCGACTACCGCCTGCTGATCGCTATAATCAAAAGCGTTGAAGACAAGTTAAATGTCGACAACGACACGAAATTCATCGGCGTGCAGTCTATTATCCTTATTGAGGATAACGTTAAATTCTATTCCTCATACCTTCCTATAATTTATACCGAGGTCTTGAAGCAGTCGCAGCGCCTCATCTCTGAAGGCGTCAATTTGTCGCATAAATTTCTCCGTATGCGCGCGCGCCCAAAGATCCTCCTCTGCACAACTTATGAAGAGGCATGGGGCTATATAGAAAAATATTCAGAGTATATTCTGGGCGTAATATCCGACATTAACTTTACGCATTACGGCATTAAGGACCCCGAGGCGGGAATTAAATTTGCCCGCAACGTTAAGGCAATCCACGAGGATATACCCGTTCTCCTGCAGTCCAGCAATGCCCGGCACGCCGAAAGCGCAAGGAATGTCGGGGCTTCGTTCCTCCTGAAAAACTCCCCCAGGCTCCTGCATGAACTCCAGGAATTTATAATTCACCGCTTCGGATTCGGAGATTTTATCTTCTATACACAGGACGGCCGTGAAGTCGGCATTGCAAAAAACCTTAAGGAGCTGGAAGAGCAGCTTAAAAAAGTGCCCGATGAAACCATTCAGTACCACGCAGAACGCAACCATTTCTCCAACTGGCTTAAGGCAAGAACCGAGTTCTGGCTTGCTCATAAGCTACGCCCCCATAAGGTGAGCGATTTCCCCAGCATTAACGACCTCCGGCAGGAACTGATCCAGTCGCTCCAGCAGTACCTGGAACTCCGTACAAGAGGAATTATTTCGGACTTCTCCAAAAACTCCTTCGACCCCGAGAACAGTTTTGCACGTATCGGCGGCGGATCCATCGGAGGAAAAGCCCGCGGCCTGGGATTCCTTAATAACCTCATCTATAACTACAACCTGCGCGACCGCTTCCCGGGCGTGAAGATGTTCGTTCCCGCAGCCATTGTAATTGCTACAGACGTCTTCGACAGCTTTATTGAGGAAAATGAACTCGTTAACTTCTCTTTAAATGCAACCGACGACGTGGAAATAGCAAAACGCTTCGTGGAGGCAAAATTCTTCCCGAAACACATTAAACTAAAACTTGCAGACTTCCTCGAAATGGTGCGCGAACCTCTTGCCGTCAGGTCTTCCAGCCTTCTGGAGGACTCGCAGTATCAGCCCTTTGCAGGGGTATATGAGACATACATGCTGCCGAATAACGATGAGGACCCGGATGTCAGACTGAGGGAACTGCTTAACACTATCAAAAGGGTTTATGCCTCAACTTTCTTCAAGGCTGCAAAGGATTACATGAAGGTTACAAGCTACCGCCTTGAAGAAGAAAAAATGGCCGTAATTATTCAGCGCATGGCGGGAAGCCAGCACGAAAACCGCTATTATCCCGATTTTGCAGGCGTGGCCCGGTCCTATAATTTCTACCCCGTTGCACCCCAGAAATCCACAGACGGAATTGCAATGGCGGCTCTGGGCCTGGGGAAGACCGTTGTCGACGGCGGCAACTCGGTCAGGTTCTGCCCTAAGTATCCCAAACACCTTATGCAGTTTTTCTCCACCAAGGAAACCGTCAGAAATGCACAGCAGGAGTTCTTTGCACTTAATCTGCACAGCAACATTAGAAACAAAACCGCACAGTGCCATGATGTGCTTGTGCAGAAGTACGACCTCTCAACGGCTGAAAAAGACGGCACCTTATATGCCTCGGGCTCTACATATTCACCTGAGAATGATCAGGTCTACGACGGCATCTCAAGATCGGGTCAAAGGGTCGTAACCTTCGCCCCGGTGCTTAAGCATAAGGTATTCCCGCTTCCTGAAATTCTGGACCTCATACTCGACCTGGGAAGCTGGGGCATGGGTACCCCCGTTGAAATCGAGTACGCCGTAAACCTCAGCGTTGAACGCCAGGCCCCAAAAGAATTTGCGCTCCTGCAGATGCGCCCCCTGGTGCTTTCAAATGAAGCAGAGGAACTTAATGTCGATGAGTTTAACGGAAGCGACCTCCTCGTCCAGAGCGGCCAGGTGCTAGGTAACGGCGTCATCAGCGACATATACGACATTGTATTTGTCGACCGCGACAGCTTTGAACGCAATAAAAGCCGCGAGGCGGCCCTGGAAGTCGGTATGTTTAATTCAAGGCTCGTGGATGAAAAGCGGCCTTACCTTTTGATTGGAGTCGGGCGCTGGGGATCACTCGACCAGTGGCTCGGTATTCCTGTTACGTGGGACCAGATCTCCGGGGCCCATGCAATTGTGGAGTCGGGCTTCAAGGATTTCAGCGTTACACCCTCCCAGGGCTCCCACTTCTTCCAGAATATTACATCTTTCCGCGTGGGATATTTTACCGTTAACAGCTTTCAGCACATGGGATTCATCGACTGGAAATGGCTCACCGAACAGGAAGTACATTCCGAAGCCCGTTATACAAAGCATCTGAGGTTTGATAAACCGATTTCTATAAAGATTAACGGTCATCAGAACAAGGGTATTATTCTTAAACCGGGCTCCAACGGCAAGGGATAACCCCCTTGCCCCGGCCCGGGGGAAAACAGTATTTTCTAAATTTCTCGACGCAGTTTCGTATCTTTGATATTCAAAATCCGGGATCCCTGTACGTTGGAGAAAATACATTCTTTAAGTTTGTCCAGAATTTTCAGGTTCTGGCTGCCTTTATCGGCTACCTGGCTTATGATGTCGGTTGAGGGACCTTACCTTTCTGCCATTATTGCAAGAATGCCCAGGGCGGAGTACAACCTTGCCGCATACGGTGTCGCCTTCTCATTTGCAATGATTATGGAAGCTCCCATTATCATGATGATGAGCGCATCGGTTGCAATTGTAAAAAGCAGGTATACTTTCTTTAAGCTGAGGAGTTTTACCTATATACTCAATGCTATAATAACCGTTTTAATTGTAATTTTTATACTTCCCCCGGTTTTTTATTATGTAGCCGAAGACCTCGTCAGGCTTCCCGCGGAAGTTGCAAGGCTTACACATATTGCAACAATAATACTTATTCCCTGGCCTGCCGCCATTGGCTACAGGAGGTTCTACCAGGGTATACTGATCAGGAATAACCTGACGCGCAGAGTGGCCTACGGGACAGTTGTAAGACTAAGCTCCATGTCGTTAACAGCGCTCATAATGTTCCTTTCTACCAAACTTAGCGGGGCAATTGTAGGTGCTTCAGCTCTATCGGCAGGGGTTGTATGCGAGGCAGCGGCAAGCCGCCTTATGGCAGCTAAAACGGTCTCACGCCTTAAGCATGAGGAGACTCCGCTCGTGCCCGAGGCACTTTCTTTCCGTGAGATATTTAATTTCTACTATCCCCTTGCTCTTACCTCTATACTTACTTTAGCAGTAAACCCGATGATTACTTTCTTCATGGGGCAGAGCCGCATGGCGCTGGAGTCGCTTGCCGTGCTTCCTGTGGTGAATTCATTCATATTTATCTTTAAGAGCTTTGGTGTTTCCTATCAGGAGACTGCAATTGCGCTTTTTGGTGAAAATAAAAAAGAATATTACCCTTTGCGAAACTTTGCCCTGATAATTGGCATTCTATCCACGCTGGCGCTCATTCTGATTGCTTTTCTTCCCTTGGCAGACGTGTGGTTTATAGACGTATCGGGGCTCTCAGAGCGTCTGGCATCCATTGCAAGGCCGCCTTTGATGATACTCGCCTTAATACCGGGACTTGAAGTTCTGATTAACTTTCAGAGAGCTGTTCTGGTGGATTCCAGGGCAACGAGGTATATTACCACGGCAACGGCAATTGAGGTCGGGGGGATAATACTTACGCTGTTCATTACGATTCAGTATTTTGCCTTTATCGGTGTCATTGCCGCTGCTCTTGCAATGCTGCTTGGAAGAATAGGCGCCAACATTTACCTCTTTCCCCCATTTATGAAACACAGAACTCCCGAAAGGCATTTGAAGGTAAAAAAAATGCAGTGAAAGTTATACCCCTCACTGCATCTTAAGAATTGTTTTATAATTCTATTACTTAACTATTATCATCTTTCTTGTTGAAACGAATTCACCAGCCTTCAGAGTATAGAAATAAATACCGCTTGTAAGACCGAACCTGTCGGCATCAAAGGATATGCTGTGGCTTCCGGCAGACTGGTATCTGTCGACCAGAACCGCAATCTCCTTGCCGAGGACGTCAAAAACGCTGAGTTTTACGTTGCCTTCCCTGGCCAGCGAATATTTAATTACAGTCGAAGGATTAAAAGGATTGGGATAATTCTGCTTAAGTGAATATTCCCTTACAACCTGATCCTTCTGATCCTTGTCCTTTACATCAGTCGATGCTGTGGTCTTAAATCCCCAAGGCGTCGACCAGCTTCCTGTGCCGAGCGAATTTATGGCCCTTACATGCCAATAATAAATCTTATTTGCTACAAGAGGCTTGGTTAAAGTCAGCACAGTATCTGTTAAAGTGGTATCCGCCGCGAAATTTGATGTCAGCGTGGAGTTTGGTCCTATCTGAATCTGATATTTAGCCGCCCTTTCGTTTTTAGCCCATTTGAGTGTCGGCGTAAGTGAAATATCCACAGTTGTGTGTTTCGGCTCTGAAAGTATGGTAATCTGCGGAATTCCCGATTCAAACTCATAAACGGGCGAGAACTGGCTGTTTCCGCCTGTTCCGGCAGCCTTTACTCTCCAGTAATACTTCTGGTCCGGCACCATGCCCGTAAACTGATAGCTGAGCTGTTTTAGTTCCGGAACATTTGCAACTACGCTCTGGAAGAGGCTGTCTTTTGCAACCTGCAGCAGATAGCTTTCGGCCAGAGGAGCTTTCTGCCAGGAAATATTTGCAGAAGTTGCCAGATTGTTTGCATGGTCCAAAGGAGATACCGGAACCGGGGCAGACGGAATCTGGTCAGGCAGGCTCAGCTTGAGAACGTTGCTCATTGCGCTTTCGTTTGAATAACGGTCTACGGCAGTAACCACGTAATAATCGCCGTTTGTTGCCGAATACCTGGCATAGGATGCGGGCAGAACGGTTTGCCCGTTAGATCCCAATATCTTTGTAGCATCATTCAGCATATCTGCCGAGGGCTGGCTTTCGAACCTGTAGACAAGATAAACAAATGCCGTATCGCCGTCGGTGGCTTTCGAAGGAGCATCCCATTTAAGTTCATACTTGCCGGTAGTGCTGTTTTTCTCAGTTCTCAGGTTTGCCGGTGCGTTAGGCTTTGTATTGCTTCCGGCCATCCAGGGCATCTTTGGGGTAATTGCCGGATAAACATAGTAGTTATGCATGAGTGTGTCTGTACAGCCCGCCAGATTTAACTGCGTGAGGCTTTTGGAGCTGAAATAAACACCGCCTCCAATTGTTGGTGTATTGCGGTTTGTTTTCATCTCCCAGCCCAGCTCATTTGGCGTAAATCCGTTATCGGTATACCTGTAGGCCGGAAGCCCTATGTAAAGATGCCTTCCGTTTAATGTCGAAGCACCTGCCCAGCTTGGAAGCTGATTGTTGTATTTGACCCAGTAAAGCTGCGGCATTATATAGTCCAGGTACGAGGTACCGGAGTGGGCTGTGCCCTGCTCATCTGTATAATTTCCCTTCATCCATCCGAAGGCGTCGCAGTAAATAGACGTGTTCACAGAGGGGTTTCCCGACGGGCTGACGCCGAATTTAACCCATGGTTTTACAGCTTTAATGCTGTCGCTAATTTCTGCCAGAAGCATATTCACGTTGTTGTTGCGCCACTTGGTTTTGTCTGTAAAGTTCCCTTTGTAAGTATTAAAAGCGGCATCATCGTTAAATGTACCGTAATCTGTGTAAGGGTAGAAGTAGTCGTCAAAGTGGATTCCGTCAACGTCGTAACGGCGGACAATGTCCATTATTACCTTGATCAGATACGCCCTTACTTCCGGGAGTCCCGGATTCAGGAAGCGGTATTCAGTGCTTGAGCATTTTATGACCCAATCGGGGTGAAGCTTCATAACGTTATTCGCTGCTACAGATTTGGGGTCGTCTCCCGAGAGGAGTACCCTGTAAGGGTTAAGCCATGCATGCAGCTCCATACCCCTTTTGTGTGCCTCCTGGACAGCAAACTGCAGAGGGTCATAGTTCGGATCTGAGGGCGCAACGCCCTGCCTGCCGGTCAGATACTGCGACCAGGGTTCAATCGTGCTTTTATAGACAGCATCGCATTTGGGCCTGACATGAAAGTAGATTGCGTTTATTCCGTAGCTTTTATGCTGGTCGAGTATGCTGACGAGCTGGTTTTTCTGGTTTGAAATATCGTAACTGGACGTACCGGCGCTCGAAGGCCAGTCAATTCCAAGTGATGCCATCCAAACACCCCTTAATTCCTGCTTGGGAGAGGTTTGTGAGTAGGAAATCAGAGAGGTGCAGAGGACAATAAGTAAACAGTATAAAGTTCTTTTCATAGGCTCTTCTGTATAATATTGTTTCAAATAATTTTTCACCCTAAAGTTAGTGAAATTAGATGGAAATCTGAATACATTTTTTGAGAATTATTTTTACCTGAGGGCTTAATTTTGAGGGCTTTCCAGGAAGAAACTGCCTTTATGCATAATAAAACAAAAGCCGCTAAATAGCGGCTTTTGTTTTGAAGACTGTCTGATTCAGACTTTATTACTTCAGCAGAGTCATCTTGCGGTTTAATACAACACCGTTTGAAATCAGCTGATAGATATAAATGCCTGAAGTAAGATTCTTTCCATCTACTCTTACTGAATAGTTGCCTTTCGGCATATCGCTATTCATGAGTGTAGCAACTTCCTTACCGAGCATATCATATACCTTCAGAGAAACGAAACCAGCCTTTGCAATTGAGAATCTGATTTCTGTTGAAGGGTTGAACGGGTTAGGATAGTTCTGTGAAAGTGAATAATTTGTAACTGCAGCAGCGTCCTTCTGAACATCTGTAGGAAGTGTGGTAGCAGTCAGCTTCTGAACTATTGAATATGTACCGGCTCCGAAAGCTGTGACATAAGCTGTTTTTCCGTCAGGAGTAAAAGCTATACCGCGCGGCTCTTCCGAGGTGCTCTTTGCAGTCTGGAATGTCCATGCAAGTGAATCCAGAGGCTTCTCGAATTTGTTGTCGAAACCATACCAAACGCCAACCTGTGTATTGGGGAATGTTGTTCCCTTTCCGTTATATGAACCGGCGCTGACATATAATAACCTGTTTACAGGATTATAGTTGCTTGATTCAACTGACATGCCGTTAAGAACAGTGGTCCTAAGAGTATAACCTTCGAAGGCATTTGCTCTTTCGTACCAGTATGTCGTCTTAGCAGTAAATCTGTGTGCCAGAATTACATTGCCGTTAGGAGTTACATCTGTTGTTCTTCCGATATCGGTAAGTGTATCAACCACGTTCTGGTCAACTGTAAAGTCAGGGTTCAGTCTTACGATCGGGTTTCCGCCGAGTGTATAGGAAACATAGATATTTCCGGCTGAATCAACTGCCGGTTTACACAAGCTTGAACCGCCTGAAACTGTCAGGCCGATCCAGTTCATGCCTTCACCGGTTTTATAATTAATTCTGACAAGTTCATCAAAGTCGTTTACCAGAATATTGCCGTTATTGTCAACTGCCATACCGGTTTTGCTCCACTCAAGAACCTTGTTCTTCTTTTCAGCTGTCTGAATCAGCTTAATCGGTGAGAAAGAAGCGGGCTTGCCGTCGGGAGTAAAAACATAAACAGGACGGGCATTGAAGTATTTGTTACTGTCCGGAACGAGAACTGAATCTGTCTTAATAGGTCTGTAAGGAGCAATCCATACTTTTCCATCAGGGTCAACAGCTACGCCGTGGCCGCCTGAATTACCTTTTAAGGTATCGGGTGCCGGCGGGAATATTCCCTGCTTCGTCCACTGCGAGTAAGATGTAGCGGACAGAGCGAAAAGAAATGCGCCAAGAAACAATAAACGTTTGATCATAATACACTCCAAATGATTAATGATTGTTACAAAAATAATGTAATGAAAATATGTATTAATATCTAATACATATTTTCATCCCGAAAACAAGAACAAGAGAACAACACTAGATCTTTACATTACAACTACAATTCCAATCCATAATAAGGAGCACCCTGCTTAAAGGTCATTGCCGATAAGAGCTTCGGATTAAAGTTCTTTGCATCCTCACCGGCAACTGCAGCCCTTGAATAAACAAGGTCCAGACCATTGGTCTTATCGTAAGAATCCCATACGAAAGATAAAAATTTCGGCAATATGACGCCAGGTAAAAATGGCTTAAAATTTTTCGAGGCATCAACAGTTACAATTGCCGAAGCATCATCCGTACCAATGTACATCTCCCCGTCATTGCTGAAAGTAAGGCCAAGTATATACTTTCCGGGGTAATTTGCCGCAAAATCGAAATATAACTCCTCACTCGAGGGGGTAATTTCCTGATTTACGATCCTGTAGCGCCATACGCCTTCCTTTCCGTCCTTTGTACCGCCGATATAAAGATAGAGCGTATTGTCGCTTGCCTTAAATACCCTGACGGCGTTGATTTTTGAAGCGGTGCCGACAGTATACTTAGTCAACGATTTGTCAGATTTAATTTTGTAAACGATTCCGCCTTCACCTGCGGCCCAGATATTGGCATCGGGATCTACGTCAAAATCATTTACTTTTTTATCTGTCAGCACCCACGGGGCTGCCGTCGGCAGCTGACCCAGATTGATCTGCCAGAGGCCCAGGTTGTTCTTGGCGCCGATAAGCTGTCCTGCGGCACCATAAGGTCCATAGACAAACTTGAGGGCTGTCCAGGGTTTGTCTCCGGCTTTTCTTGGAGAATA
Source organism: Ignavibacteriales bacterium (assembly GCA_036261625.1). Lineage (GTDB taxonomy): Bacteria > Bacteroidota > Ignavibacteria > Ignavibacteriales > SURF-24 > JAAXKN01. The sequence goes on from DATAKL010000042.1 coordinate 23,675, forward strand.
CTCGGTCATGGCTTTATTTGCATCAATTTTCATGACCCCGTTGTAAGAACCGTTTACGGTCATAGAAAAATACAAATTGCCGGTTTTATCAAAAGTAATGCTTGAGGCTGCATCAGGAAATGTCAGGCCGCCGAAGAATGTCTTCTGAATCTCCCTGAGTCCGTAACTGACAGGAGGAGCATATGCCGAGGCGGTCGTAACAACAACTCTGATCGAGATTGCATCTCCCGGTGTGTTGGGAGCCTTAACCTTGATCTGTGTCGGTGAAACTGAAATTAAAGGAGCCTCGACATTATCAAAATACACCAGTGTATGGGCGCTGTCTGAGAAATTGCTGCCCGAAATAGTCACAGTATCAAGTCCTGCAAAGGCATAATCCTTCGGTGTTATAGAAGTAACAACCGGATCGGGTGTGCCGTTGTTCTTATACTCGTCGTAAAGAACCGGTGCCGGATCCTTGCCGCAGCCGTAATACATGCTGACGGCCAGGAAAAGCATGAACAGGTACTTAATTCTGTTTTTAATGTAAATATTGTTTTTCATTTTCATACCATTTATTTGCTTATTTATATTGGCTTATAAAGAAACATTTACGTTTACTCTGTGAACTGAATTAAAGACGCCGTAGGGAGTATAGGAATAATCAACGCCAAGACCATAATTCTGGTATGACTGTTTTACACCGACACCCACCGTGTAGCTTCTTTCATCTGCCGGGTAATTGTATCCGGCTCTTAAGGACAGTGTATTCATAAATGTGTATTCACCGCCTATGCTTAACTGTTCGGGAAAATCCCTGTAGTGAATAGCGTCAACAGAAAGGAGGAATGAGTGCATATTCTTGTCGACGTTCTCCATCAGGTCCATCGCATTAAACGACAGGCCGATCCTGAATGTAAGCGGGAGCTGGAAGTTTTCCTTTTCGAATTTTGTTTCCTGAGAGAAGTTCTTTACAGACATGGCAAAGTTAAGACTGCGGAAGCCCGTTCTGTATAAAAGACCGAAATCGAAGGCCAATACACCCTGTACGTTGTCCTTTTTGGTGTAGTTGTTGTTGGCATCCACACCGTTTACAGCTGCGCCGAGTGACTGTTTGGCGTATTTAATGCTGCCGCCCAGGGCCAGTTTGTCGTTAAGCGCCTTTGCATAGCTTACGCCGAATGAGAAGGCGTAAGGGCGGAAGGTGCCCAGCTCATAGTAGCCCTGTGTGTTGGAAGCCGGAATTGTTTCAATAAAATCGCCGTAATTGACGCTCATTGCGCTCACGCCGATGATGCCGAAGTCGCCGCCGGAAGGAGCAAAGGTGACGGCTCCGAACATGTATTTAATGTCGGCAATCCAGTTCATTGTTCCTGCAGTTGCGTTAAGGAAGTTTTCCTGGCGCGCAACACCGGCCGGGTTTGAGAAAAGAAACGCAGCATTGCCGTCCAGGGCAGTTACCGCATCGCCTAAGCCTGCAGTCCTGGCGTCCAGAGTAGCATTCATGAACTTCATACCTGACTGCGCCAGCTTCTGGTTATCCTGAGCCTGGAGCCTGCCTGTGGTAAGCAAAGTTCCGAAGATTAAACTTATTGTTATTACTATTAATTTTTTCATTTTTATTACCTGCCTGCTAATAATTATCTGATTACTGAAAATTTAGCAATGTGCTTTTCACCCGTTTCGGTATTGGTAATTACGGCGATATAGATTCCGCTTACGAGCAGCTGGTTCGAGCTTGTTACTGATCTCCAGTACTCGTCGCCGCTGCCGTTGGTGTGGTCGATGCTCTTTATAAGCTCACCCAGCTCGGTATATATCTTTATAGTACATTTGCCCGGAATATTATAGAAGTGGAGCTCATTTTGATACTGGTCACCGAATCTGAACTTATTGGCGTCTGCACCGATAAAGAACGGATTTGGAACGATCCTTACATCGCTAATATTCTGTCCGGCAGGCCTTAAGAGGTTTGCTCCGTCATAAGTCTGCGTATAGTATCTGCTGCTCTTTGCGACATAAGGCGGAATATTCAGTGCTGGATTTCCCGGCTGCTGATCGCCTACAGATACTATGTAATAGAAGTAGTAAAGGCCGCGGACAGGTGTTTTGTCTTCATAGCTTCTTTCTTCAGGACCTGCCTTGTAAAGAAGATGATAAGTACTGTCGTACTGTCCGAGAGCCCTGTAGATTTCAAAGCCCTTTACTGACGGGTCATCGCTGTCCCATGCAAGAGAGATCTTGTCGCCGCCTGAGGTAACAGAGAACATTTTCGGAGGTCTCGGCGCCTGAACCATGTTCCAGTTGTTCTTGTATGCATCTGTTACTCTTCTCCAGGTCTGCATGAGGGAGTCTTTGCCAGTCATTACAAGTTCATTTTTCTCTTTTTCAACTGCGGCAAAGCTTGGAGTACCGGCGGCATTCTTGTATTTTGCACCTTCTGATATACAAACCTCGCGGCTGAGGCCTGCAGCGCCTTCAACAATGATGATCTTGACACTCTGGCCGGGTGCAATGGTATAGGGGCCGTAAGAGTTGTTGGCCGAGAATCCGCCCGGGGTTCCTTTTGCAGGATGCTCTGTCTGATTGGCAAATTCCTTAAAGTTTACAACGCCTCCGGCCATTGATGCAGGATGCACGCTGTATGCATGGCGAGGATTTGAAGTCGGCCTCTGCATAAAGTTAAGATACTCGTCTTTCATTCTGCCCAAATCAAATGCACTGTTTCCTGAATATGCCGGCACGTCGGAAGATTCATATGTTGTGATCGGCAGTTTTGTATTGTCTGAAGAATCTGTTGCTGAATTATCTGCATGCAAGGTCAGAACACCCAGGAACTGCGGTGCAGCAAGACGTCCTACCGTGTCCGAAGGAGGAGCATAACCAGCTGACTGGCTGGGATCCCAGATCGGGCCGCCTATGTTGTTATAGGTAACGATCTTATCGGGAAAGTATCCGTGCCATGCGAACTGTGTACGGAAATTTTCTCCTGCAGGATCAGGAAGAACGCCGTCACCTCTTGCATCGAGCATGGTGTTCATGCCCCAGCCTGATCCGTTTCCGATAACGTAACGGGTCTGCTTGATAGGAGCCCAGCGGTAGTTATAGTAGAAGTAAACATCCTTTAATGTCTGGTCAAGAACTTTTACGTTTTTCTCGCTTGTGTAGCCCGTATTAGTAAAAGTGTATTCCATTACAATGTAGTTGTCGTTGAACTGCTGGCTGTACTCGAAGATTCTTCTTTCCATTGTAAGGCCGATCAGCGTGTTGACCTTGTTTACAATTACCCTGTCGTATGGAAGATTGGGATCAATGCCGTCAATTTCAACTGTCTTGTCGAAAGTCGGATTGCCGTCTACGGTAATTGTGGGCTGTTCGAACTTGCTGTACATTTTAAGTTCAACCGGGAAGAACTCACCTGCTCCGGAGACTCTGGGCCCCACGTGAACAACCCTGTAGGGATAAGTTCCGGATCCATCGGTAAAATCCTTTGTTCCAATCCACAGTGCAGTTGCGCACTGCATGTCCTGGTTCCTGTATATGCCGGGCCATTCCCAGCCGTCCTGCTGTTCCTTAGGCATGCGGGCTTCTTCAATTTCGCCGCCTATAGCCGTGTAGAAGTTATGAAGCGAACCGACGCTCATGTTCTTAAAGGCATACTGTGCCTTTGAGGTTCCGGAGCACACGGAAATTATCACGGCCAGCAGCAGGGCTGCCGGCGCGTATTTATTTAAGAATTTATTCATTTTTTCCTCGTCTAAATTAGAATATTTCCAATGAGAATCTTAAACCCCAATAAATATCTCTGGGATTCAGGAACGTAAAGTAATCCTGGTTCGGCATATCTATATAAGATTTATTTTTTCTCCATTCGGCCTTCTGGGCATCTGTTGCATTTTCATCCCATGCGTGATATTCGCCGGTTCTGTAGTCACCCGGCTTATCGTTGCCGTAGACGTACTTGCCCGGAACGCCGATGTTTGAGTAAGGCACTTTTACGTTGCCGGTCTCATCCTTCGGGAAGTTTGCAAAATCGCTCTCCGGTAAGTGCAGCGATTTCATGTATGCTTCATAATCCTTTGTATCGGTAAAGCCTGCCTCGCCGCCGAAGTAATCCATATACTTGTTGTTGAGGACATTTCTGATGTCGGCAAAAAGCTGGAGATTCAAAGGACCGAACTTCAGGTTCTTTGCAACCTTCAAGTCCATACCGTAGTAATCAACCCACTGAACGTTGTTCTGAACGCCGGGAATTGAGCCGCCGCCGGTCCATGTAAAGTAGCCGCCTGAGCTCCAGCTGGCCAGCAGGCTTAAGCGCCAGTCCTCAAGAGGATAGATGCCGCCAAACTTTGGCCCGAATTCCAAAGGAGTAAAGAAATCGACGTTGGCGCGTGCATAAGGCTGCGGAACAGGTTTTGTAACCAGGTTGTAGTCGTTAAGTGCCTGTCTTTCGTATTCCCTCTGAACGGCAGCATTTTCATTATATGCTGCAAAACCGAACCTTCCGCTTGTAGAAACCATATAGGTGTAGTTTATGAAGCCCTGAACCCAGTTGCCGCGGTTTTTGGTAATTGTGGCCTCGAAGCCTCTGATGTCGGCGTATGAATTAGGTTCATTAATGGAATAGTTTGTTGCACCGCTGCGGCTTGTATAAGTAACCGACAAGGGCTGCAGTGATACGTCCTTGTAATAACCTGAGAGGCGTACAAGGTATTCATCCAGAAGGCTCTGCTCGTAACCGAGTTCATACATGATCGTTCTGGGCAGAGGATTGCTCGGATTTGCCACCCATACAACCGCATTGTTATCCGAGAACCTTCTGAGCAGATAGAGGTTAGTCGGAGTAGGCAGCTGCCTGAAGTGACCGTAGTTAAAGAACAGCTTGCTCGACTCGCTCAGCGGGAATGCAATTGCAACGCGGGGGCTTACGGTTACGTTAGCCTTAACGGGCTGCTTCTGCAGTAAAGTGTCTATTCCGAGCGACTCGGATGATGAGAAAGCCGGTGAATACGGATCGTTTATTACATACCATTTTTCATTTGGCGATGAGTAGTCGACTCTCAAGCCAATGTCTGCAATCATGCCTTCAAATTCAAGTTTATCCTTTACGTAAACAGCGCCGCGAATGGGATAAGCATTCCATGTGGTTCTGTAGCGTCCGCTGGGCAGATACTTGTCGTATGAACCGTAATTGGCAAGATTTTCTGAATAGCCTAATTCAAAACCGGCCTTCAGGTTGTTGTATTTGTTGAGCTGTGAGGTAAGGTCGAACTTCATGTTGTATGCGTTTACAACGCTGGTGTCCCTGGCGTTGCTGAAACCAACGCTCATTCTGAAATCCTCAACACCCGTGCTCGGGTACTCCCAGAAGCCGTAAGGACCTTCGTCCACATAGGTATTGTTGCCGAACTTGTATACTCTGCTGGTGTCTCTGAGTCTTCCGGGAACTGTGTGGTATCTCGACTGGAAGCGGCTCAGTGTGACCTCATAGAATGTGCTCGGGTTCAGAACGTGTGTCAGTTTTGCGCCTATGTTGTTTACGTCGACGGTTGTCGGAGTAAAATAATCATTGGTAAAAATTCTGTTTTCAATCGTCTTGTACTGCGAGAAGTTGCTCAGTGAATAAGCGATGCTCGTAGGAGAACGGAACATTCCGATGTCGCCGGTGCCGTTGTTGGAGGTTCCCTGCTGCTGGCCGATGAGTCCTTCAACGTTAAGTTTCATTCCCTGTGCCAGATCGGCTGTCAGTTTCAGCTGGAAGTTCTGATCAGTGTATGCGTCGCGTGAAAGAGGAACCACATACATTTCCCGGGTGCCTCTGTATGCAGCCAGGAAGCGGAGGTTCCCAAGGTGCTGGCTGATGCCGGGGAAATAACCGGTAAGAGAAAAATCTATGTCGTAATCCGGTTTGTTAATGTCTGTGTTTCTTCTGTGCTGGAAGAGATATAATTTCTGAAGTTCCTGCGGAGTAAGTGCTGTTGCAGGATTATCCCTGAACATCTGTGCTGAAAGGGCGTTCCAGCCGGAGAATTCAGGATACTGGGCCTGTGTATAGCTGTCCCATGCGCCGTTCTTTGTGCCGGTCCATGCCACGGCAGGATCCACAAAAGGCCTCATCCAGAATGCGTTCGGGTCCTGCGGTGAGCCGCCGAAGTGTTTCGGGCCGGTCGGTCTGTAGCGGCTGTAGAAGGCAATGCCGAAGCGGTCTGTTTTACCTTCTTTGGTAACAACGTTAACAAGACCTGAACGGACGTTTCCGTATTCAGCACTGAAACCGCCGGTCTGTACCTGAACTTCTTCAATAGCCGTGGTGCTCAGACCTGTATAAGGCTGGTTTGAACGCTCATCGCGCAGTGTGATACCATTTAAGAGCCATGTTGTCTGATCGGCCGAGCCGCCGCGGAAACTTGTACCCTGTATACCTGCCTGAAGACCGATCATACTGGTGACCTGGGCAACGGGAAGATTTTCCATTTCCTTTCCGCTTAAGTTAAGACGGCTGGCTGCAACGTCTTTCTGGACAACAGGTGTCTGAGCAACAACAACAACCTCTGCCGTCTGAAGCGAAGTCTCTATGAGCGACAGATCGAGATTGGTTGTCTGGTCGATGTTAACCCTGACGTCTTTGACTGTAGTAGCATTGTAGCCGATAAGAGTGGCTCTGATACTGTAGGTGCCTGGCGGAACGTTTAATATGGCATAAAAGCCATCAACATTCGAGGCAGCTCCCATTTTTGTTCCTTCTACGACTATATTTGCGCCGATCAGGGCTTCGCCAGTCCTGGAGTCCTTTACAACTCCTGCGATCTTGCCCCCTGTCTGTGCAAATACTGAAATGTCTGTAAGAAGTAAAAGTAGTAGAATAACACGTAACACTGATCTCATTTTACTTTCTCCTTTCCGGCGGGGTGAGTATTGGCCGGAAAAAAATAAATATTTGATTTAAATAAAAAGTCGGACAACAATTTATAAGATTGTACAAAACCTATCAAAAAAAATTTCGATTGTCAAATCATTTCAGATAATGGACTAATATATCCCTTTATTTTCTTTGACGTTCAGGAACTTTTTCAGACATCGGGGTCTATTATAGGGGAAAAACAGTCCAGTTTCAAGTCCATGTAAAAATTTCCCCCCTTTTTCTTCTGTACCTCTGAAATTGATATTTAGCCCGGGCCTGAGTATAATTTTTTATGAGTGGTTTTTTTTGAAACTGCCGGCAACCAGCATAAAGATTGCGAAAATTTTATAAAAATTCAAGGAGTTTTCGTCATGAAGTATAAACTTGCCCTCATTTTTCTTTCTGTACTCCTGCTTTCAGCATGTCTTATGGCACAGGAGGGAAAAATTGAATGGAAAAGAACTGCAGCAGCCCCGCCACAGAATATCCATCTTTTTCCTTCAACACAGGCATTCAGCCTTCCTACAGCAGAAATGCTTCAAAGAGGCAACCTGCAGTTTGAAATTTCCCACCGATTCTATCCATTTATTAAAACCGGCTATAAGACATTCTACGGACTCGACGGCCCGGTAAACATGCGCCTGGCCCTCGGCTACGCCATATGGGACAACTTTACCGTTACGCTCGGAAGAAGCAACTTTAACGGAAATGTCGACCTGCGGGCAAAATATAAGTTCCTTCAGGTGCCGGGTGCTTTTTTACCTGTAGTTTCAGCATTCAGGCTGGGAGGCGCCTGGAACACTGAAACCGGAGAGAGAAGCTCAACGGACAAAAGAAATTTCCAGTTCTACGGCCAGCTCATTGTCAATACTTTCTACCGCAAAACCCTGGGACTTGGGCTTGTTCCTTCATATCTATATAATAGCAACATATTTACCCCCGAAACGGAACACTCTTTTACCATGGGGACATACATCGCGGGATATATTACACACTCCCTGGGACTTATTTTTGAATGGAACCCGACAATTTCGGGCTACAGGCTGAAGGCCAACCCCGTGGCATTCGGCATTGAAATCAATACAGGAGGCCATTTCTTCAAGATACTCCTTACAAACAGCACACTTATGAACCCTTCGCAGTACCTTGCCGGTGCGCCTGACGCCGTTAAGGACAACAGCTGGCGCCTGGGCTTTAACATAACCCGCCTTTTCGGGTTTTTGAGGTGAAAACAGGCCCTGAATGTTAATGTACCCGCATGATCATGCAGGCATTTCCCGTTTTTTGCCTCAAAAGGCAGAAAAACTGCATTCCCATGTGATTGTTAAAGTTTTTTTTTAGTGGTATTTACTATTTAGAAAAAACTTTAGCGGAAGTTCTTATGAGGCATCCGGTTTTTTTTTGCTCACCCCTTATAGTGAATCGGCTGAAAATTTCAAGGCTTTCGGTACTTTTTTAGAATACTTTACAATAGGAGAACTATCATGGATGCAGCAAGTCAGAAATTGAGAAACCCTTTGGCTGACCTTATCAGTGACGAGGTTTATTCATTGCTGAGCAGCCACTACCTGATCGATGAGGTTTCGGTAAGGGATTACCTGATCAGAAAAAAATTCAAACTGATGAAAGAAAGAAACATCAGAACCAACGACGCAGTTGAATCACTTATGGACGAATTCCCAAATCTTCAGTTTGATACAATTAAAAAGATCATTTATCATCCGCAGAGAAACAGAAAGCCGCTCTTTTAGTAAGATTGCGCTTTCTTAATGCTTCTCTGTGAGCGTAACCGATATAAATTCTCTAAAAATGATAATCTTCAATATTATAAGGGCGGCAGACAGAATTAATAGGCAGACAAAAACTCCTGGAACCGGGGTAGACATATTGGTTCAGGGCAAAATGTTTCTTTTGTTTTTTGATAATTAAATTCATATTGCAGTTGTATTTTCTCCAACTTTTTGCCAGGATACCATGCACCCGGAAACTCGAAAAATGAAAAAGATTCTGCCTCTTGCAGCTGTTTGTCTTTTACTTTTGCTGATGCCCCAGGCCGGCAGACGGCTCCTCTTCGCACAGGATAATCTGCCGACTTTTGAGCATATTTCAATTGAGCAGGGTCTTTCACAAAGCTCTATTAATTCCATTATTCAGGACTATAAGGGCTTTATGTGGATTGCCACGGCAGACGGCCTGGACCGCTACGACGGTTATTCATTTAAGATTTTCAGAAATATCCCCCGGCAGGCCGGCTCACTTTCCGATAACAGCGTCTTCGCAGTCTATGAGGACCGTTCAGGAAACCTGTGGGCCGGCACTCTGCTTGGAAACCTTAATAAATTCAACAGACAGACAGAACGCTTTACAAAGTACAGCTTCGGTGCCGATACGGGCTACACAAGCCTCCTGATGACTGCAATTCCTGAATACCCGCTTACATTCTCCCGCTTTAACGACAGAACTATTACTTCCATTTCGGGCGACAGGCAGGGCCGCCTCTGGATCGGGACCTGGGGACAGGGGCTCTTCAGCTTCGATACGGCAACAGGAAAAGTAAAACAGTTTGTTCACGACCCCCGCAACCCGAATTCAATCAGCAGCAACAGAATTGTAAGCCTAACGGAAGATAAAAACGGCATTCTCTGGGCCGGAACCTTCGGAGGCGGCCTGAACAGGATTGAAAGAAGATTTAACAGCCGACTGGACGAATTTACACTCAGCGTAACCAGCTTTCAGAATCTATCCCCCGTCCCGGGAAGTCTTTCGGATAACCGCGTGACATCGGTTTTTCAGGATAAGGACGGAAACCTCTGGGCTGGCACTTTCGGCGGCGGCCTTGAGAAACTCCCTTTTAACTATCTTGGCGCAAAAGACCCGCAAAGAGTAAATTTCATCCATTATAAAAATAACCCCAACGACAGATACTCACTCGGCAGCAACTGGATTATGAAGGTCATTCAGGACCGCGCCGGTTCTTTGTGGATCGCAACTTTCGGCGGCGGCCTGAGCAGGCTCGACCCTTATACGGGAAAGTTTTCCGTCTTTAAGAACGACCCGATGAACCCCGGCAGCCTTAGCGATAACGACGTCATTTCACTCTGCGAGGACCAGTCGGGCATAATCTGGATCGGAACCCACCTGGGCAAAGGAATTAACCGCTACGACAAAAGCCGTAACAAATTTAAGCACTACAGACACATCCCGGGCGACCCCACAAGCCTCAGCGATAACGTGGTCTGGACTTTCTCGGAGGACCTGGAAGGCAACATTTGGATCGGAACCTACAGGGGCGGCCTTAATTTGTTCGACAGACACACGCACAGATTCCTAAGCTTCAAAAATAACCCTTCCAACCCTAATTCCTTGAGCAGCAACCACGTAAGGGCTGTCTTTGCAGATAAAGAGGACAACCTCTGGATCGGAACTTATAATGCAGGACTCAACTTTTATAACAGGAAAACAAAAAAATTCACTGTTTACAGGCATGACCCAAAGGATTCAACGAGCATCGCCGAAAACCAGGTGATCTCAATTCTAGAAGACAGAACCGGCACCGTCTGGGTAGGAACCTTCGGAGGCGGACTTAACAGGACCGTAAAAGACAATGGGAAATTTTCCTTCATTCAGTTTAAGAATAACCCATCCGACCCACGCAGCCTTTCAGATAACAGGGTTTACAAGATCTATGAGGACAGAGAAGGAAATCTCTGGATCGGCACCTTCGGCGGGGGCTTAAGCAAATTTGACCCCGCAGCGGGGAAATTCCTTAACTATAAGCACGACGCCAATAACCCGAACAGCCTTAGCGACAACAGGGTTATATGCATCTATGAGGATTTCCAGGGCTGCCTCTGGCTCGGAACATACGGGGGTGGACTTAACAGGTTCGATCCCCATACTGGTAAGTTCTATAAATATATGCAGGACGGAACCTTAAGCGGCGTGGTCTACGGAATTCTTGAGGATAATGACCATAACCTCTGGATCAGCTCAGATAACGGCCTTTCCAGATTTAACCCATCCACTTCTGCTTTTATAAATTATGACCTGCACGACGGGCTCCAGAGCATGGAGTTCAGCGGAGGCGCTTACTATAAGACCCGCTCGGGTGAAATGTTCTTCGGAGGCATTAACGGATTTAACTCATTCTACCCTGACAGCATAAAGATCAATTCCCACATCCCCCCTGTTGTAATAAGCGCATTCAGGATCTTCAATAAGGAGGTTGACGGAGAAAATAGTAATATAGTCCTCTCCAGCAAGGAAAACTTTTTCTCATTCGAATTTGCAGCGCTCGACTATACAAATCCCGAACAGAACCGTTATGCATATAAACTTGAAGGATTTGACGACGACTGGCATTATGTGGACGCCTCAAGAAGACTTGCCAACTATACAAACCTCGACCCCGGGAACTACACCTTCCGTGTAAGAGGTTCAAATAACGACGGCGTGTGGAATGAAAAAGGAGCGGAAGTTAAAATTACTATACTGCCGCCGTTCTGGCGCACCTGGTGGTTCATATTCCTTGCCGTTGTACTCATAGGAGGAACACTGACATATTTTATCGTAAGCAGGATCAGCAACCTCCTGGCAATCGAAAGACTTAAGACAAAACTTGCTGCCGACCTGCACGACAATATCGGATCGGGGCTTACTGAAATTTCAATCCAAAGCCAGGTCATTGCAGCTCAAATGGGGAAAAATAACAGCGATGACCTGAAACAGAAACTACTTAGTATAAGCGAAACTTCGGGACAGCTTATTGATAACATGAGCGACATCGTCTGGGTGGTAAACCCAAGGCGCGATACGCTCTACGACCTTATACTGCGACTTAAGGACTCATACTCCGAAATATTTTCCTCTCTCGGAGTCTCATTCAGGATTCATAACCTGGAGGCCATTAGAGAGGTAAAACTTCCTATGGAGTACCGTCAGAACTTATTTCTTATATTTAAGGAAGCAATTAATAACAGCCTTAAGCACTCAAACTGCAGAAAGCTCGAGCTGAACACTTCCATTGAAGGAAGAAGGCTCATGATGGAATTGGTGGATGACGGGAAAGGTTTTGATATTAAACAAAACTCCCAGGGTAACGGACTAAACAACATACGCCGCAGGGCAAAGGCCATCGGAGGCAGCCTGCTGGTAGAGTCCGCACCGGGCAAAGGAACAAGGATACAATTTTCCGGAAAAATTCCGCGTTCCAGGGCAATTTTTATGAAACATAAAGAACAGTAAAGCGTCTTAATACAAAGAATCTTTATGTGTCACAAATGGGCCATATGAGGGAAGGGAAATAACAATTAAACGATACGGGCAGGTAATTTTATGATATCAGTAATTATAGTTGAAGACAACAAGACGATACGCGAAGGGCTCTCGGCTCTGATCAACGGTACCGAAGGTTTTTCATGCATCGCCAGCTACGGCGACTGCGAAAGCTTCTTAAACAACCTGGAATGCTCAAGCGTTGACGTGGTGCTCATGGACATAGGGCTTCCGGGCATGTCGGGCATTGAAGGGGTAATAAAGGCAAAAAAAATATGTCCCGACCTGAACATTTTAATTCTTACTGTCTACGAGGAAAGCCAGGTAATATTTGAAGCCCTCTGTGCCGGAGCGAGCGGCTACCTGGTCAAGAAGACACCGCCATTAAGGCTCCTGGAGGCAATTAAAGATGCCTACGAAGGGGGTTCCCCAATGAGTTCTCACATTGCGCGCAAGGTGGTAACGGTCTTTCAGCAGCACACAAATCCCCTTTTCCCCGATTCTCAGTTCGACCTGACGCAGAGGGAAAAGGAGGTTTTAACGGGGCTTGCCGAAGGAAGCAGTTATCTGGATATAGCGCAGTCCTTATTTATCAGCATCGACACAGTCCGTCATCACATAAGAAATATATACAGAAAGCTTCACGTTCACAGCCAGTCCGAAGCCGTAGCCAAAGCCCTGAGGAAAGGACTAATATAGCGCCAAATTTTACAATTTTTTCCAAGCCGGCCCGGGAACCATTTCCCGGGTCTGCTCCGGAGGATAAAAGAGACTGCAGTTAATGTTTAATCTCTTCCTGTTTCTGCAGGATCCAATTTTTGGCTGCCTCAAGTACAGTATCTTTCATGTTCGAAGTATCTTCCGGCTTTTGTTTTACTTCAATGTCGGGTAAAATCCCTCTTCTATCCCCGCTATCGCCATTGGCTCTTACAAAGAGTGCAGACGGCATTAAGACCTGGAGCCCGGTCTTCGGCAGGTTAAAATAATAGATCTCGCCATATTCATTCGGTATTCCTCCTGTTTCTTCTCCAATAAGTGTTGCAAGCTTGTAATCTCCAACAGCATTGGCCAATGCCATGGCACTGGAAAATGTCGAAGAACCGATCAAAAAGCAGACCTTCCCGGTAAAAAGCAGTGAATCGGTAACCGGTTTCTCTTCCTCGAAATTAAGTTCAACAACTTCGCCATCATTTGCCGTAAACATTTTTGCTTCATCCCTGAACATACCTGCAATCCAGATAAAGGGCCTGTAGGTCAGCCAGCTCATTGGCCATGGGAGTGTGTTCCTTATATAGCTTTTCATCTGAGCGCTTGATTTCCATAATTTTTTGGAGCTTATTTTATACGGCTTATCAGTCAGGTAATTTAACAGCATAATACCGTAGGCAGTATTACCTCCGCCATTTTTTCTGAGATCAATAATGAGACCTCTGGATGACCTTCCTTTCAAATCGGTGAATAATTTTTTCAGAAATCCGCCAAATGGATTAGCCTTATCGCTATACATGCTTTTATAATTAAAGAGACCGATATTTTCAGGCAATATTTCATATGAATAAGGGGCTTCATTTATGCTGATCTGGGAGTTAGACTCTTTCACCGGGGAAGAAACTGCCCCGGATGTCTTTAGTGTCTCTTCCTTATCAGTTGATTTTTCAATATAGGTTATTTCATAAGGAGCAGTAATGTTATTAAGCCATAAATACAAACTAAAACTGCTTGAGATTATATTATTCCGCCAGTTTTCCCTTTCTCCGCCTCTATAGCGCCTGAAGGCATTGAAAAGAGAATCGGCCGGGTAACCATTTATTTTTATAATTTTTGTGCCAACAGGAAGCACCTTGCTGCTGTCCCGGCTGTCAGCAACTGTCATTCCATTATCATTATCGTAAATTATTCTGTATGAGAAGTATCTTCCTCCATGGTTTATAAAGCTATTCCAGTCCTGAGTTGGAAATGCAACGCTGGTATGACCATTCTTAAAAATGGAGAATAAAGGTGCAACAAGCTGATAAAATTCAAGCCTGCTCATATGCGTGGTTAATTTATTGCGTACCGCCATAAATTCCCTGCTAAATGTAACTGAATCAACAGCCCTGTAGAAATAGGGATGGACATCAACCGATGTTTTCAAAAGAACGTCCAGGTCATATTGAAGCGCTGATGGAGAATATGACTTCCATGTCAGTGATGAGTCAGATTCCGCCGGCTGTGAACCAAACCTGGTTCTGGCAGAAAGAAAACCCGGAACACAGAATAGCAGGACAGAAACAATCAGTACTCTTTTCATAATATCCCCGGGAATTGAAATTAAATATTTCAAATAATAAAATATCCTGAGAAGTAATTTATAGGTTTGAGACTAACTAAGTCAACAATAAAGCTGAAATAATGTTTTATCAGAAACCGCTTCATTTCATCCCCCGAAACCTGCACTTCGGACCGGTTATATGGCACTTGGGTCCAATTGCTCTTTTTCCCTTCCCGGGCAAATCTTAATTTTTACCTGTCACTTAAATCCAGCACATAAAAAGACGGGGCGTAACATGAAAAAGATTAAATTAACCATCGGCCTTGCGGCTATAAGCGCAATAATAATTGCACTTCTCTTTATGAATAAGGCTTCAAGATCTTCACAGTTGGAAAAGTCTGTCACAACCGATAAAGTTACCGTTTCGGTTGAGCCGGCACAGGAGGAAACCATTTCCGACGAGCTCTCAATTGTAGGCACTATACAATCATTTAACGACGTAATGGTCATCTCCGAAACCCAGGGAAGAACATTAAAAGTATTCATCAAAACAGGCGACTTTGTTAAGGAAGGCTCAGTAATTGCCCAGGTGGATGATGAGCTTAAAAATGCCGCCTATATGACTGCCAGGGTCAACTTCGAGAAAGCAAAAAAAGACCTCCAGAGAATGGAAGCACTCTTTAAGGAAAAAAATATTTCAGATTCCGACCTGGAAAACGCACGCCTTGCCGCAACTGCAGCCGAGGCGCAGTTTATTGCGGCTAACCGCACGCTTAACGATACAAAGATCAAGGCCCCCATCACAGGAATTGTTGCCGATAAATTTATCAACCCCGGCACCATGGTGGGCCCCGGCTTCCAGGTGGCCAATATAATAGATATATCAAAACTTAAAGTAAAAGTTAACGTGCCCGAGCGCGATGTTTTCAGGCTTAAAACCGGTGAAGCGGTAACCCTTACAACTGATGTCTACCCCGGCACGGAACTGAAAGGGAAAATTGAAACCATAAGCTCCAAGTCCGATAACGCGCATACATATCCCGTTGAAATTGTGCTTCCTAACAATTCACGCACCCCCCTTAAGGCGGGCATGTTTGCACAGGTCAGGTTTACAAGCATTACCAACCGCCAGGCCCTTACAATACAAAGAGGCGCAATTGTAACCAGCATCAAGAATCCTAAAATTTATGTGGTCGAAAACGGCTCTGCAAAACTAAGGGACATAATTGCGGGAAAAGAAACAAATAGAAGAGTTGAAGTTTTAGGCGGACTTAGGCCCGGCGAAAATGTTGTTGTAAGCGGACAGAATAACCTGACGGATAAGGCCAGGGTAACCATTAACTAAAATATAGCGGCTTTAAGCATATTAAGATAAGAAACTACTAAAATGACGATTACAGAACTATCTATAAAAAGACCGCCGCTTGTAATAGTAATTTTTACCGTGCTGGCTGTCCTTGGATATTTCAGCTATAATCAGCTCCGCTACGAGCTGATCCCCGACGTTACCCCTCCCTATGTAACTGTAATGACTGCTTATCCGGGAGGATCACCCAACGAGGTTGAAACTTCCATTACCAAAGTAGTGGAAGACGCGGTTTCAAGCGTGGATAAAATTAAAACCATACAAGGCAATTCTTTTGAGGGAATGTCTTTTGTATTTATTGAATTCACACAGGCAGCAGAAGTCAATATCGCACTCCAGAACGTGCAGCGCAAGATCGGCGAAATTGTAAACCAGCTGCCCTATAACGCAAAGAGCCCCGTAATTTCGAAATTCTCTCTTACGGAACTCCCGATCTTGAGAATGGGCGTAACGGCCGACATGGAGCCTGATGAATTCTACCAGTTCATGAAGGACAAGGTTAAACCACAGATCTCGAAACTCGCCGGAGTGGGACAGGTAACTTTTGCCGGTGGTGAGGAAAGAGAAATTAAGGTAAACCTGGATCTCGAAAAGCTGTACTCATACAACATCCCAGTCCTCCAGGTCCTTCAGTCAATTAAAAGCTCAAATATGGATTTCCCTGTCGGTAAGATAAAGGATGCCGACGGGCAGTACATTGTAAGGGTTTCGGGCAAATTTTCCTCGCTTGATGAACTGAAGAATCTTATTATCCATAGATCCGGCTCCGGCGGCAACGTTAAGCTGCAGGACGTTGCCGAGGTTGAAGACGGCACCAAAGAAGCCGAGAGCTACGCCAGGCTCAACGGCAAAAGCGCCCTTGGCGTGCTGGTGCAGAAACAGACCGACGCCAACGCTGTTGAAGTAAGCCGGCTCGTCCGCCAGGAACTAAAGAAAATTGAAGCCGCAAATACGGATAAAAACCTGAGGTTCGACGTTGCGCAGGACCTCTCAAGCTTTACACTCGAAGCTGCACGCGCCGTTAACCGCGACCTTATGATTGCAGTTTTGCTGGTGGCAATTGTAATGCTGATGTTTCTGCACAGCCTCAGAAACTCTGTCATAGTAATGGTTGCCATTCCGGCATCACTTGTTTCAACATTTATCGGAATGTACGCATTCGGTTTTTCGCTTAACCTGATGACGCTCCTTGCGCTTTCACTTGTAATAGGAATACTTGTGGACGATTCAATTGTGGTGCTTGAAAATATTTACCGCCACATGGAACTTGGCAAACCTCAGCGCCAGGCGGCACTTGAAGGAAGAAATGAAATAGGCTTTGCAGCACTGTCAATTACTCTTGTTGACGTTGTGGTATTCCTTCCCCTGGCACTCATTCAGGGGTTAATAGGTGATATAGTGCGGCAGTTTGCCCTCGTTGTAGTTCTATCCACACTCTTAAGCCTGTTTGTTTCCTTTACAATTACTCCTATGCTTGCCTCGCGCTTTACAAAGCTGCAGCGTCTTACAAAGGATACTGCAATGGGCCGCTTCGGCATCCGGGTTGAAAATACATTTGATAAGATTACGGATAAATATACAGCGGTCCTGAAATTCGGAATGCGTAACGGATGGAAGGTAATTACATTTGCAGGTATATTACTTGTTCTTTCAATTGCCCTTGTTCCAACAGGTTTTATCGGCTCGGAGTTTATGCCGCCTTCCGACCGCGGCGAGCTTTCAGTTATTCTTGAACTGCCTGAGAGGATAAACCTTGAAGAAACAAACCTTATTACGCTTCAGGCCGAAAGGATGATTTCCAGGATGCCCGAGGTTAAAAAAGTATTTTCAAATGCAGGCGCATCTTCGGAGGGCTTTATAGGGTATACCTCAAACAGCGTGGCAGAACTTAACGTATCGCTCGTTCAAAAGACTCAGAGGTCAAAAAGCGATATTCAGGTGAGCCGCGAAATAAAGGAAAAGCTTCTTCAGATCCCGGGCGTTAAACCAAGGGTAAGCCCTATCGGCATTTTCGGAAGCTCCGATATGTCCCCGATTCAAATGCTTATAAGCGGCCCCGATTTTGAAAAGGTTGAAAAGACGGGCAAAATGCTGAAAGAGGCAATTCAGAAAATCCCCGGCACGGCCGACGTGCGCATAAGCAGCGGAGAGGGTAAACCTGAAACACGTGTTGAAATAAACCGCGAGAAAATGGCGTCCCTCGGCATCGGGCTCGATCAGGTTGCAGCTACCATGAGAGTTGCCTTTACAGGTGATGACGAATCCAAATTCCGACAGGGCAACGATGAATACGACATAAGAATTGTTTTCGATAAGTTCGACCGCAACAATACTTCCGACCTCGGCAAGGTAACTTTTATGAATAACCGGGGTGAAAAAATTGAGCTTTCCCAGTTTGCTAATATTTATCAGACTATTGGCCCCACAGAGCTTTCAAGAAAAAACAGGACTGCTGCAGTTTCAATACTTTCTCAGGCCGTGGGGCGCCCGAGCGGTGATATAGCTGAGGATATAAAAAAGGAACTCTCAAAGCTGAAGATCCCGCAGGATATTGAAGTATCTTTTGAAGGTGACGTGCAGATGCAGGAAGAATCGTTCGGCAGCCTTTTTATTGCACTCATGGTAGGTATCCTTTTTGTTTACCTCATCATGGTTGCACTCTATAACTCATTTGTATATCCGTTTATCGTCCTCTTCTCAATTCCTGTTGCAATTGTTGGTGCGCTCCTTGCAATGGCCCTCTTCATGAAATCGCTTAATATATTCTCTATACTCGGCATAATCATGCTCGTGGGACTAGTGGGCAAGAACGCAATTCTGCTTGTGGACCGCACTAACCAGATGCGCGGCGAAGGAATGAATATGCGCGAGGCACTTATTGATGCAGGAAAGACAAGGTTAAGACCTATTTTAATGACAACGTTTGCCATGGTCTTCGGTATGCTCCCCATCGCTATTTCAATGGGTGCATCTTCCGAACTTAAGTCCGGCCTTGCAACGGCTCTTATAGGAGGACTTATCAGTTCGCTCTTGCTTACGCTTATTCTGGTTCCTGTAGTTTATGTGAAGGTTGAAAACCTGAAGGTGAAGGTTATGAACTTTATAAACAGATTTAAGGAAAAGGGCCCTTCAGAAGAAAAAACTCCCGAAATAGAAAAACCTCAGCCCGTGGAAGAAGAAGAGCCCGGTACGTTCAGTTTCAGGAAGGCGCTTAAGAACCTCAGCATTTTTATGTTTTTTCTTATTATGGCTTCCTCTTTTACGCAGGCCCAGACTGTGCGCAGGATAACCCTTAAAGATGCCGTTTCAATTGCAGTTGAACAGAACAGGGATCTGAAGGTTGCATTCTACGACAAGGAGAAAAATGAAGAGCGTGTGCGCGAAGCCTACGGAAACGCGCTGCCCACAGTTACAGGAAGCGGGCAGTATATAAGAAACCTGAAGCTTCCTGTTTTCTATATGCCTGGCTTTTCCTTCGACCCCCACGCGGGAATTATCCTGGGGCCAAGTCAGCCGATGGAAATAGGTCTTAATAATAACTTCTCAGGCACTATAAGCGCCGAATGGCCCCTGTATCAGGGAGCTATTTACGCCGGCATCAGGGCGGCAAAAATTATCCGGGAGATAAGCGCTGAAAACATAATAAACACACGTGCCCAGACAATTACCGACGTGAAGAAGGCCTACTATAATATACTTATAGTAAAGGAACAATATAACCTCTTACGTCAGAGCATTAAAAGAGGTTCTCAGGCGCTTAAGGATGTCAAGCTTCTGTATGCACAGGGCCTTGCAGGAGAACTTGATACCCTGCGTGCATTTGTTGCCGTTGAAAACCTGAAGCCGATGATGATAAAAACTGAAAACGGCATATCAATTGCGAAGAGCTGTCTTGTGAATCTTTTAGGACTTCCTGCAGGTGATGTAATTGAAACGGCTGACTCTCTTACTTCTTCTGAATTTACCGGGCAGTACGACATGGCCGGCGTTTCAGCAGATGAAGCCTTAAATAAAAGACCTGAACTGAGCCTTCTGGATCTTCAGATCAGGGCAAACGATGAACTCATTAATGCTGAAATAGCAGGACACCTTCCTACACTTGCAGCATTCGGACAGCTGAAGGCGGAGCTTCAGGCAGATACTTATAACTTCAACCAGCGCTGGCCTGCAAGCGCCGTTGTTGGACTAAGCCTTTCGGTTCCAATATTCACAGGCTTCCGGACGGATGCAAAAATTGAGCAGGCGAGAATTGAAAAAAAGAAACTTGAAACACAGCTGGACAACCTGAGGGATTTTATTCTGACCGACGTTAAGGTAAAGACTTCCAGCGTGGAGGAATCCCACAGGAGGATTGAGTCGCAGAAGCAGACAGTAAATTCTGCGGAAAGAAGCTATGAAATGACACGCAGCCGCTGGCTTAAAGGCTTAAGCCGCCAGACGGATCTTTTTGATGCCGAGCTCGCCCTGACTCAGGCCAAAACAAACTACCTCCAGGCCGTTTACGATTACCTTACAGCCCAGGCTGAGTTAGAAAAATCCCTCGGCCGTGCTGGAAGATAAATTTGGATAATGATTCTATATGACTAGCCACGACCTTCAGGTCGTGGACTTGCGGGGTCCCCTCTCCCAATTGGGGCTTTAGCCCCCGATTTTCCAGGGAGGATCTGGGGCTAAAGCCCAGTGGTTGTTTTGAACATTGTTCCACGGCCTGAAGGCCGTGGCTATTCAATTTGAAAAATCCGCTCCCGCAAAGCCGGAACGTTGAACAAAAATAGATATTGATAGTTTGATTATGAATGCTAAATTTGAAATGGAAAATAAGGAATATTTTCCGGGCTTTGATCCGGATGACTGCAATATGCTAAAAAGCTATAAGAATTATTTAAGGGAAAACAGATCCTTCCTGTTCGACAGGAGCTTCCGCTTTGTCGGAATGCCTGTAATCGGTATCTTCGTATATCTTGTAATTCTTGTTACTACTCCGATTCAGCCTGAAACAAATTACTCCTTCTGGCCCCATATACTTGGCGATATTCTTATGGCTGTCGTTATTTCCATTCTCGTATGGGAAGGCAATCTTAAAATAAATAAAATAATCGGTAAATATTTCGACTGGGATACCCAGCCTAGGAAAAGACTCGTTTACCAGATACTTTTTAATACCATTTACACCATAATAGTAATACTGGGCACTATAATCCTATACACAGAAGCTATCGGCTATCCTCTTGAACGGGCAATGCGCTTCATCAAGCTGATAATGCTCATCGGTGTTATTATTTTTCTTTTAATTGATGCCATTTATATCGGCTATCACTTTTTCCGCCAGTGGGAGTTGTCACGTTTTGAATCCGAGGAATTAAAGCGCCAGAACCTGCAGTCGCAGTTCGACGCTCTTAAGAACCAGGTAAATCCCCATTTCCTCTTCAACAGCCTTAATGCCCTTACAACGCTCATTTCAGAAGATCCGAAGCTTGCCGAAGAATTTGTTCAAAGGATGGCAAGCGTTTACCGATACGTACTGCAGAACAAGGATAAGGAGTTAATTGAGCTTGAAGAGGAAGTTAATTTTATACGGGCCTTTCTTTTCCTTCAGAAGATACGCTTCGGCGAAAACCTCAGTGTAACGATTGATCTTCCGCAGAAATTCAGCAGATATTTCATTGCTCCTTTGACACTGCAGATGCTGATTGAAAATGCAATAAAGCACAATATTATCTCGGCGGAAAAGCCTCTTGCCATTAATATCTGCGTGGATGAGAACAGCCGCCTTGTAGTAAGGAACAATCTGCAGAAGAAAAAGAACATAAGCACATCTACAGGGATAGGACTTGTGAACATTCAGCAGAGGTATGAACTTCTGATGAAAAAGAATATAGAGATACTCAGTGAGATTTCACATTTTACAGTAAAAGTCCCTTTAATCAAAGAGAAGTCCATCCATGAAAATACTGATTATTGAAGATGAGGCCCCTGCTTCACGCAGACTGAAAAAACTTCTTTCAGAACTGGAGCCTGAGGCGGAAATCGAGGGAAGCCTGGAGAGCGTTGAGGCATCGGTCGAATGGCTCATGAAAAACCCCGCCCCTGATATAATCTTTATGGACGTACAGCTCTCCGACGGACTCAGCTTTGAAATATTCAATAATATAAATGTCGACAGCCCTGTAATATTCACGACTGCATACGATGAATATGCAATACAGGCCTTTAAGGTAAACAGTATCGATTATCTCCTGAAGCCTATCGACACGATGAGCCTTTCGGCAAGCATTGAAAAATATAAAAAGTTAAGGGATGTTTACTCTGTGCAGTACAGGGCAAACGAAATTGCGGGACTGCTGAGGTCGCTTACGCCGGCAAAGCCCGTATATAAGTCGCGCTTTCTTATAAAATCCGGCCAGAGCATGCTCGCCATACCGGCCTCAGAGGTGGGATATTTTTATGTGGATAATAAAATTACATATCTTGTATGCCGCTCGGGCAAAAGGCATCTTACAGACCATTCATTAGAAGAGCTTGAAGAGCTTCTTGACCCTCAGTATTTCTTCAGGGCAAACAGAAAATTTATTGTTAACATTGACGCAGTTGAAATCGCTGCCTCGGCATTCGGAGGAAAGCTTAAACTCAGGCTCTCGCAGAAAACAGACGAGGAAATAGTCATTAGCCGTGAAAGGGCCTCAGCATTCCGTGAGTGGCTCGACAAATAATATTACTTTGGAATTGTAAAGTAGAATGTGGAACCCTCCCCCATTTTTGATTCCACCCAGATTCTGCCGCCGAAGTTTTCCACAATTTTCTTGCAGAGCGAAAGCCCTATTCCAGTGCCGGGATATTCACTCCTGTCGTGAAGTCTCTGGAATATGCTGAAAATTCTATCCTTGAACTGAGGGTCAATTCCTATGCCGTTATCCTTAACCCAAAAGAGCCACTCTCCCATTTCGGATGTGCAGCCTATATAAATCTCGGGTGTTTTGCCGCCGCGGAATTTCATGGCATTTGAGAGAAGGTTTTCAAAGAGCTGTACGATCTGCCCTTCCTTTGCCCTTAGAACGGGAAGATTTTCCTTTCTTATTATAGCGCAGCTTTCCATTATCTGCGGCTCAAGGTTTTTCATCGCCTTGTCAAGCGCGCTGTTGCAGTTGACAATTTCAAGGTTATTATCGCTTGAGGCGCGTGAAAATTCGAGCAGATCGTGAATGATGTTCTGCATTCTCTTTGCACCTTCGACGGCAAAGTCTATATATTCATCCGCATTTTTATCCAGCTTATCGTGGTATTTTCTGGAGAGCAGCTGCGTAAAGCTTGCCACCATTCTTAAAGGCTCCTGCAGGTCGTGCGAGGCAACATAAGCGAACTGCTCGAGCTCGCGGTTGGATCGTTCAAGTTCAGAAAGGGTTTTTCTTAATTTCTCCTCATCCTGCATCAGCTTTGTTATATCCTGATTAACGATTATAACGCTCGCAACGGTTTTGTATTCATTAAAAATTGGAATTGCCGAGTTCATTATCGTCCTTCGTGTTCCGTCTGATGCAATAACATCAATTACCTTGTCCATAATTGCCTCCCCTTCTTTAAGGGCCTTCAGCATTATCCAGTCCTCGGGATCGATCTCCTCGCCTGAGTCGGCCCACCATCCCTTAAAAGAAGCCATCTGCTCGGCATCCAGGCGTCTGACGTCTCCCCAGATCTTCTTGAATGCCTGGTTGGAGATAATGACATTCCCCTCATTGTTTATCACCCCCAGACTTACGGGTATAATATCCACAACACTTCTTAGAAGGACTTCATGCTGCTGGAGCATTGTTTCAGATTCGCGGCGGCGGCGCCTTACATCAGATTCGCGCAGTTCCCTGTCGAGGGCGGGTATAAGTCTTGTCAGGTTTCCTTTCATTACATAGTCGTGGGCTCCGGCCTTCATAGCCTTGACGGCAGTCTCTTCGCCTATGGTGCCGGAAACGATGATAAAAGGGATATCCAGCCGTCTATTCCTGACTATCTCGAGAGCGGCAAGAGCATTAAAAGCCGGGAGCTGGAAGTCTGAAATAATTGCATCCCAGGACTTAGAGTCGAGGGCAGCATTCATACTCTCTGCGTCCATAACGGTTTCTGTATATACATCAAAGCCGCTTTTCCTGAGTTTTAATTTCAGGAGCTCTGCATCATCTTCATTATCTTCAATAAGCAGTATACGTGCCTGACGGTCCAAACTACTATCCTCCCGTTGAATAAGGCAGTTTATTGATAAAAAGCCAGTAAGGGCCAAGACTGCTTACGAGCTCCACAAACCGGTTAAAATCCACCGGTTTAATTACATAGCTGTTTGCACCCATGCTGTAGCTGACATTAATATCCTTTCTGTCGCCGGAAGTGGTCAAAACTACAACGGGCACTAGCCTGGTTTCAGGGTTGCCGCGCAGCTGTCTTAAGACCTCTATGCCGTTTAAGCCCGGAAGGTTAAGGTCGAGCAGCACCAGAGCGGGAAGTCTTTCCCTGTTCGAATGCTCTCCTCTTGCAAAAAGATAATCCAGAGCTTCAGTACCATTTCGGGCTACAATCACCTCATTTGTAATATTGTTTTTCTTCAACGCAAGGAGCATCAGCTCCACGTCGTCCTGGTTATCTTCCACGAGTAAAATCACGCTGTTTTTCAAAGTCTTTTTCTCTCAATACCGGTATATTTTAGTAATTTAGGTAGTTGCCTGTTAAATTTCAGGATAAAAAATAAGTTGTTGTTTTTCAGGCCTATAATTAACATTGGCTTATAAATAGAAATAGAAAACCGCGCCCCGGCCTATTCTTCCCTCAGCCTTAATGCTTCCCCCGTGCCGGTGCACTATTCTTTGCACTATGGCAAGTCCTATTCCGGTGCCCTCAAATTCCCCGGGGGTATGCAGGCGCTGGAATGGCATAAACATTCTGCCGGCAAATTCCTCGTTAAAGCCTGCACCGTTATCGCGCACGAAGAACTGCGTGCGCCCTTCATACTCCGTTTTTCCGATTTCGATCAGGGCATCTTCCCGCCTGGATGTAAACTTCCATGCATTGCCGATCAGATTCTGCAGCATTATTCTAAGGAGGTTTTCATCTGCTGCTATGCTTAGGCCTGGTTCAATTAAAATTTTCACATTCCGCTCAGGGTTATTTCTCCTGAATTCTTCAGAAATTTCAAGCGCTATGGAGGACATATCGGTCTCCCTTATTTTCATTTGAGTTCTGGATAGCCTCGAAAGGTTAAGCATGTCCTCTATCAATGTGCCCATGCGCTGGCTTGCATTGCGTATCCGTGCGAGATAATTCCTGGCCTGCTCATCCAGTTTATCCGAGTAATCCTCAAGAAGCGATAGGCTGAAGCCGTCTATGCCCCGCAAGGGGGCCCTCAGGTCGTGTGAAACCGAATAGCTGAAGGCTTCAAGTTCCCTGTTTGTTTCATTGAGCTGATGGGTGCGTTCAAGGACCCTCTGTTCCAGAGTTTCATTCAGCTGTTTTATCTCGAGCTCTGCTTTCTTTCTCTGGGAGATTTCAGCTCTTAATTTCCTGTTTGCCTCCTCAAGCTGTGCAGTCCTCTGAAGAACCCTCTTTTCAAGGTTTGCATTCAAATGTGAGACCTCTTCCTGTGCTTTTATTCTTTCCTGTATTTCCGCCTGCAGATCCATATTTGTCCTCTGCAGCATAACTCTTCTTTGCTCTGAGAGTTTTGCATCCTGAATAATTGATATTATGCGCGGAATTACGGGCGGGAGAGCAACGGCAGTTGCAACCGATGCCACTGCCGTAACGAGCTTTATGCTTCCTGAAAGCCAGTAGTAAGGGTCCCATAATGTAAGCACATCCATAAGATGCGTTGTGCCGCAGGTGATGATAAATATACCGAAGGCAACAAACATTTTGGCAAATGGAATGTCTTTCCGGGTCTTGTAGACCAATACGCCCAGCGTTATTGTAATAGCCCAGTAGGAAAGCCCGATCAAAGAATCTGAGCTCGCATGAAGCCACACCAGGTCCGGTGTCCAGAAGTAGCAGTTGCCGTGCGGCATATAATCCGCACTGAATAGATTTCTCACCAGCTGGGGCCAGAAAAATATTAATGCCGCAGATGCAATAATGAGGCCCGTTTCATAACGCAATAAAAAAATCCGGATATACTTATACATAGATCATCTTTCTTAAAATTAGGCTTATAACTTCAATTTACGGCCATGCCTGAAAGCCATTCAAGGTTAAAATGAGGAACGCCAAGGCCGTGTATTTACAATTGCCATATTATTTTCTAAATTATTCTTCAACATGGGATTTGGATCATGAAAAATAAATGGATTATAACTGCTGCTCTTATGGGGTTCCTCGGTGTGGCCATCGGGGCATTCGGAGCCCACGGGCTTAGGACTTACCTGGGCCCCCAGGATATGGAAGTTTACAGGACCGGAGTCTTATATCACCTGATCCACAGCGCGGTACTCCTTTCAATAGGCTTTTGGGGAAGTGAAAAGTTCAACAAAGCTGCCGCATTCATATTTGCAGGCATAATTCTTTTTTCATTCTCGCTTTATTTATACGCCATTACTGGAATTCAATTCCTCGCATTCATCACCCCCCTCGGAGGCATAAGTTTCCTCATCGGCTGGGCCCTTATTGCATACTACGGAATAAAAAAATAATCTCCGGTTTTAATTATAAAAGTTTCTTCCTATGAATAGCCACGACCTTCAGGTCGTGGTTTAGGAGATTCCCCCTCTCTTTCGGGCTTTAGCCCCAGATTCCCGGACGGAGGATCTGTGGCTAAAGCCACGGGTTTTTTGATTCATTTGTCCACGGCCTGAAGGCCGTGGCTATTCAAAAAGCCTAAGCGTATCAAACCATTCATGGCTTAAAATTTGAACTATATTATTGTTTAATGGGTCTTTTTAGTATGCAGAATGCTGAAAAGCTTCAAATTAACTTCTGTTTTCAGCTTTTATTCTGCTCTCAGTTCAAGGGGAAATAAAATTCAGAGGTAAAACTTACATGTACATCTTACATGCAGCCCAAAAAGAGAACAAATCCGGAATGTAATAGATAAAGAGTTTTGATCCTAAAAAAAGCTGCCCGGATGCTGGAACCATCCGGACGGCTGGAATGCAAACACTAAGGCAGGTTGTGCTTTCACCAATGGGTGAAGTGCGCCTTTTTGTTTGCTGAAGTGCAAAATAATAAAATCCATAACAAAAATGGAGTGTCCTATGAAACTAAAAACTACTTTTTTAATCCTCAGTCTCATAGTGCTTCAGGTCAGCCTAAAGGCACAGGAAAAATGCCTTACGGAACTGGACCTCCGGGAGCTCACCACACAAAACCCCCTGCTTGCCTCAGGCATCGGCAATCTGGACAGCTACATCCAGAGTGTAATGCCCGACGAAACTGCAAAAATCTCTTCTGGACAGATGAACCTCATCAGAATTCCCGTCGTGGTGCACGTGGTCTATAACCCCGCACTTCCTGAAGAAAACCTCAGCATCGAGGATATCAAATCACAGATTGGAATTCTGAATGAAAACTTCAGAAGAAACCCCGCTACGCAGGGCTTGACCGGCAGTTCCGAGGGAGTGGATGCCATGATTGAATTCTACCTTGCAGATATTGATCCGGAGGGGAATGCGTCCACAGGCATTACAAGAACTGCCAGCACACAGAGCCCCTTTTACTTTCAGGTCAGTAACGGTAAAGACGTAACTGCAGTAAAATATTCCGCCCTTGGCGGCCATGATGCATGGGACACGGGCCTTTATCTCAATATCTGGATCTGCAACCTGAACTACAGCACGGGAGTGACTTATGGATACGCCCAGCTCCCATTTTATTCAGGCACTCCGGGCGACGAACTTTATGAGAATGCCTCAGACGGCATTGTAATTGACTATAAGGCTTTCGGCAGCCAGGGTTCGAAAAAATACCCCGGGGTTGACCGAGCCAGAACTGCAACCCACCAGGCCGGACACTGGCTGGGCTTAAGAGACAGCGACAAGAGTAAAAACTACAGCCTGGATTATTCTGCAAATTACATGAACAGCAGTCCCGAGCAGAGTACTTCCTCCTTTACAAAAGACCAGGTGGCACTTATGCGCGCAGTGCTCGATGGACCGAGAAATTTAATTGTTACCAGAACCCGTGGCATTCTGGTAAAGATAGATCAGAAACTTTCCGACAGCTCATCTGTAGGCAGTATCGGAATGTGGAACGGCACCTCCTTCGTCCCCCAAAGCAGCCTGCCCGCAGCATTAAATATTAAGAAAGGATCTTCCGCTGTACTTCAAAGCGATAAGGAAGTATACAGTAATCAGAAGTTCCATCACTGGGCAGGCACCGCAGGAAGTGATATTCATCAGATCATAAATGTTGATTATAATACGGGCAAAAGCCTGACTTCTCAGTTTGAACCGGCCTATGAAGGCATAACTGTAAAAAACAATATTGAAGGAACAGGTCTTACTGCAGGCACTATAGGCTTTAAGGATCCATGGCTTGCTGATTATCAGGATTCATCCTTTGGAAGCAATTTAACAAATCAGGGAATGAATGCACCAGTGAAAGAGAAGACTTCTCCTTTTAACCCTTCATTTACAACGCCCAATAACGGCGACCTGCATAAGGGGGTCTTCCTTAATATGACAACTTCATCGGGCTCCTATTATTCAGTTAAGGCATCCCAGACTGAAGATATACTTCTTAAGAGCGACGGGAAGTACCATAGATTTTATTTCCAGAACTGGAGCGGAACGGATGTTACATTCGGCAATCCCTCCTCCGGGGAAACACCTGTAACATTCACAAGCCCTGCAGCATCCGCAGATGCAGTGCTTAAAGGTACACACCTCTCAGGCGATGCCAAAGCATTTACCGGTAACGGACAAAGAAAGTTCATCATGACGCCTGACGGATTTTTACACCTGGTATATTCAAGTATGGGTAAAATTTGGTATGAATTAAGCCGCGATAATGGAAAGAGCTGGATACTTATGAACGGCGGTAAGCCTCTGGATAATGGGACCTCAAAACTTCCCTCCATCGATTACCTCGATAACAGCGTTGTAATTTCCTGGCAGAGCATGGATAACTCCGGAACATCTTCTATTAAGCTCCGGACATTCACAAATGTCTCAGGTGAATATACTTCAGCAGCAGCAGAAGTTATAACAACACAGGAACCCTTTAGTTCAGACATAAATCCTCTTATTGCATGGGGCAATGCAGGAAAGACTTTACTACTCTGGCAGACAAAAGGAGGGCTCTCATATAAATACGGACAGATAAGCCAGTCGCAGGTGTCCTGGTTAAGCAGCGGCGTTATTCCCGGTTCCGACAGCACGGCAGTAAATGCCGCACTTTCATCTGCAAAGGATGCCTCCTCACTGAACATCTTTAACCTTGCATGGCAGCAGGGCGAAATGCCTTATGCAAAGATATTTTACATGAAGCTGCAGTTTAACGAATTGGGTGTGATCGATGAAAATGCACTCCCTTTCTTCCTCTCAATCTATGCAAACTTTAATACCAATATAAGCCCTTCAATAATTTCGCTTCCTGGCGGACAGGCAAGAATGGCATGGAAAGGCTTAAATGAAATTGGATCGGACTGGGGCGAATATTATGTTGTTATTGCCAACCCCGATAACCCGTGGTACATGCAGTATCTGAATAAATACGCAGGACAGGTTTATTCCCCTCAGATAAGTCTTGGAAGCGACGCGTATATAGTCGGCTGGACAGAGCCAAATCAGGGGAGGTATGAAACTGTCTGCTCTAATAGTTCAGGTTCAATAAGACTCAAATCAATGCCCGGCGTTGATGCACGCTTTATTCAGATTAACAACGGGGGCCTGAGCAGTCAGATGTTTGTAACGGGCTTTAACTCTGAGAACGTGAATGCTCCTTACTCATTCATGCAGTCGGATGCAGTAGGCGCTCCTGCAGTAAACAAGTCAGCTGAGCCTTTAAGCGGAAGGACAGTTGGACTTGTAAAAGACGGTGCACAGTTTTACCTTACGCTCGGCAACATAAAGTCCGACGGCATGAATATTCACTTTAAGGAAGCAGCTGATTATTCAAAGATTAAGACATATCTTGAAACAGAGCCTTTCATGCTGAATGACAACTCACAGTTATCCTTTGCAGTCCGCTGCGGGATTAAGGATTCACTTGCAGCAGCAAAAGTTTTAACCGGCAGCAGATACGCATCCTTCAGGGTTGAACTTGTTGATGATGCATCGGGCAACGTGTTGGGAAATTATTTTGATGCGAAGCTGAGCAGTACAAACATTTTCCGCATGAAGGAGTCATTATATAACGTAAGCGCCGAAGGAATCGGGAATAAGCTTGTAAGGCTAAAGATTGTTCCCGATGATAATACGGGTGCTGAATATTTTATTGCTGACAGATCAACCGGAAAAGAAGCCGCTTTAACGCAGCCGGTAACTTCAGTGAATGTAAATTATTCGGGCGGAACGAAGGTTAAGGAATACTCCTTATCGCAGAACTATCCGAATCCTTTTAATCCCTCAACACAGATAAGCTTCCAGCTGCCGAAAGGATCAAAAGTTACGCTCAAGGTTTACGACATGCTGGGCCGTGAAGCTGCAACGCTTTTAGACGGCTACAAGGAAGAAGGAAGATATTCCATTCAGTTCAATGCAAAGGACTTCCCTAGCGGAATGTACATTTACAGTTTAAGAGCCGGTGAGTATACATCGATAAAAAAGATGATGCTGATTAAGTAACGCTGCATTTATAGGGTTAATAAAAAAGCAGAAGTTCCTCCGGTGAGCTTCTGCTTTTTTTATTTCATTAAATCCGATACATCCAAATAATTAATTTATTTCATTCGTTGCAATTGGTTTCAAAATGCCGCGGTCAGCGGCATAGTGTTGATAGCCTGGGGCGACAAACCCCGGCAGGGGTGAAGGAACCCCAGGGCAAGAATCCCCAAACAAACCAGGAGCCGCGGCAGCCTGCCCGTCTATGACGTGGCCGCGACATGTTCCGTTCGCATGCGGATAGATTTTAATGAAATTTGATTGCCATTTATGG
>DATAKL010000061.1:0-86890 GCA_036261625.1 Ignavibacteriales bacterium
GTAAACGGATAGGATTTCTTTTTCTGTCATTCTCATCGGTTATCTTATATATTGTCCCTATGTTTATACCATAAAACAAGGAACTTACAATTTCAACCGATATTTTTGGTATTAATTAACTTTTTTACTGAGTAGTAACAAGTATTAAAAGAAAAACCCGGCCTCCTTTTTTATGGGAGCCGGGTTTTTTTCGTGAGTTTTTCAAATTTATTAGCTTTTAAGGAAATATCGCGACCGGTCTCTCTTTGTTTTAAGGCCGCGGTCAGCGGGCCTGCTGTTGATAGCCCAGGGTGACGGAGCCCCGGAGGGACGACTGAACCCCGGGACCACGGAATTCCCCCAAAACCCCCAGCTGCGCCGCGGTCAGCCGCGCCATGTTTGGAATGGGGTGAATCCATTATTGAAATCCCGCCACACCCCAAACATTGATTTAATGATATTAAAATTTTTCCAAATGCAATCTGAACATGTCGGGGCCACGTCAGAGACGGGCAGGCTGCCGCGGCTCCGGGGTTGTTGGGGGGATCCTATCCCTGGGGTTCCTGCATCCGCCAAAGGCGGATTTGTCACCCCAGGCTATCAATACCATGCCGCTGACCGCGGCATTTGAAGATATTGGCATAGCGTTCTGATGTTTTGTTGTTGCTTAAATTCCCCGTTTGAATCGTGTGAATACACCGGTAAAATTAAAAGAAAAACCCGGCCTCCTTTTTTATAGGAGCCGGGTTTTTTGTTGCCTAATCTGTGCTGCTTATACTTTCTTGTATGAAATTGTGGCTGAGGCCTGATGGACGGGATACATTACCACGTCGGCAATTACAACGTGCGCAGGACGCGATGCGATATAGACGGCTGTGTCTGCTATGTCTTTGCCTACCAGAGGATCTAAGCCCTTGTATACATTTCTTGCCTTCTCGGTGTCCCCTTCAAATCTGATGACACTGAAATTGGTTTCAACCATGCCCGGATCGATAGAGCTAACCTTAATCTTTGTTTCTACAAGATCCATCCTGAGGGACTTTGTTATTGCATCCACGGCATGCTTTGTTGCGCAGTAAACGGCTCCTTTGGGATAAGCCTGCTGCCCTGCAATCGATCCCATGTTAATTATGTGCCCCGAGTTTCTTTTGACCATAAGAGGCACAACAGCTCTTGAGACATAAAGAAGTCCCTTGACGTTTGTATCTATCATCGGCTCCCAGTTATCCGGATTGTCCTCGTAAAATTTGCTCATGCCAATTGCAAGACCTGCATTGTTAACGAGTATATCGATATTCTTCCATTCTTCGGGAAGTGAATCTATGGCCTGTTCGACGGCTTTCCTGTTTCTTACATCCAGCTGGAAATCATAAACCTTTACACCGAATTCCTTCCTGATGTCTTCAGAAATTGAATTAAGAAGCTCAAGTCTTCTGGCGCAAAGAATGAGATTGCTTCCGGCCCTTGCAAATTCCTCTGCACATGCCTTGCCGATGCCAGAAGTGGCGCCAGTGATAAATACTGTCTTGTTTTTTAACGATTCCATTTTGTACCTGTATTTAGTTAAAGAAAAATGCTTTTTGTTATACTCAGACTTAAAACCCGGATTTACCTTTCAATCCAGCTTGGTCTTTTTGTTTCAAAGTCGGGCGCTGTAACAATGAACGGGTAGTCCCTTTTTACAGCCGATCCCAAAGCCTGAGCGCCTTTTTCAAACGATTCCGCCTTCCAGGACTGGTCGCTTAAGATCTCCGTGGTGCCCTGTCCAGTCTTAATTTCTGCCATTAAATTGAAGCCCGCGAACCCTTTGGGCTGGAAGTTCTCGGCTTCAACGGAAATTGAGTTATCCCCTTCTTTCAGGTATTTGGTAACGTCCAGGAATTTAATTCTTTTATAGTCCACAAGAAGAGAACCTGCCCGTTTAGTGTAAACCTGGTCGACAAGCTGCCCGTTAATGAAAAGTTTTGCGTACGTGTCGCCCAAAAACTGCAGGAATGCCGAGGAGGGTTTTTCGCTCAGGGAAAATGTTTTCGTGAAGCGGGCACTTTTTGCAAATGTTGTGTCGTCTGTCCTGCAGTAGATCCACTCACTCGGTATCTGCGGCGGGCGGAGTGTCCCTTTTGCCAGATCGCGCTTTGTTTCCTCGAAATAGCTTACAAGGCGGTTGAACTTGTCGTCAATCATGTTGAGGTTGTCTTTTTTGTTGTATTTAAGCCAGAGGCTGTTATACTCACTTTCAAGTTTCTTCAGAGTGGACACGTTCTCATCAATCAGATCGTTAAGGCTCTTAAGGTCCACTTCTTTTCCCGCTAGCTTATCCTGCAGCATGAACTGTGCTTTAAGCTTTGTCTGGTACCACTCATCGAGCTTAATGACAAAATTAAGAAGATCAAGCTGGTCCTCATTCCTGCGGACCGAGGCCTTAAGGTCGAAAATTGTGCTTTTAGCCTTGGGAAGCGTCGTTTCCATCCAGCTCATCTTAACTACGGGTGAAACTTTTGCCTCCCACCAGGCCGCGTCCCTGAAAGGCAGAAGCGGGTGGCGCCATACTTCATGCCAGATGAGCTGGTTAAGGGGTGAATTCAAGGTCTCATAAACGTTTAATATTCCGAGGTCGTTGGTGCCGTAAAAACCTGTGAGGAAGTCGTGCGAAAACTTTGCCTCATCGCTGGCCTTATAATTCCAGGCGCACTGTGCCGACCAGGCGTAGCCGTAGTCATTTAACTCCTTAAAAGTTTCAGCACCATAGTCGCCCCAGTTGGAGTTGATCATTCCGATGGCTCCGTTTTCGAGACCCGACTGAGTCATGTATCTGATGTTCGGTATGGCATTTTCATTTACAGGGAAATCCGAGGTAAAATTCCAAACCGAAGGAGAAACAAGATACGGATGGCCGGCTTTGGCAAAAACTTCTGTAGACGGGTAGCTTTCGCCCGGCCCGTAATGCCAGTCGATAACAGTAATATCCTTCGGGAGCCCCTGGAGGATTTCGGGGTGTCTTAGTATAATATCCCCGTACATCATAACCTTCTTGCCGTAGCCTTTGAGTATTTTATAGACCTTAAGGTAATGCTGAAGGTGGACCTGTGCCATTGAGGACTTTTCCACGAGGCTGCGGCTTTTGCCGAGGCCCACGTCGTAGCTCTCGTCGGCTCCCATGTTGAAATATTCAGAGGGAAAAAGTTCAGTCACTTCTTTAAGGAGGTTATTTAAGAAAATGTAGGTAGAGTCGCTTGAAACGTTAAGCGAGGCTGCTCCCGGGAACTCGGCATATTTCAGGAATTCCGGCTGCGAGAGAATGTTTTCGTAATGCCCGAGAGTCTGGAAAGCAGGAATAATGTCTATAAAGTAATTTTTGGCGTAAGCTACCAGTTCCTTAACCTCTTCTTTTGTCAGTGCTCCCCTGTTCACCCCGATTGTGGGATACTGGTCGAAGCGGAGCACGTCTTCAATATAAGGCATATAGATATTCATTTTGTAGCGGGCAAGGAATCTGATAACTCTTTTGAATTCATCCAGATTCTGGACCTGTCCGCGGCTGATGTCGTCTGAAATGCCGCGCATTTTCATGTCCGGCCAGTCCATTATTTCAAGGCCTGGGAGGCTGTTGTCCTTAGAAGATTCCAGGAGCTGATTTAGCGTCATTACGCCGTAAAAAACGCCTTTATCCGAGGTGCTTTTAATGGAAATGCCGTCTTTTGTAACTAAAAGCTGATAGCCTTCTGCGTTTAATTCATAGGGGGATTTGGATACAAGGCCTGTTCCGGGAGCATACTCCAGGAGCACGATGCTCCCCTTTTCGGGCAGACCTTCCGAGATGGAGGCTTCCACGTTAACTTCTGAAAGACTCTGCTTTAAGAGTTCAGCCGCAAAGCGGTTTTTTGAGGCGTTTTCTCCTGAGAGAATAATTTTTATCTTTGGGAGCAGTCTGAATGCTCCCGCCTGCCTGTTGACTATCCTGGGATACGGTACAACAGTTATGTCTTCACTCTGAGCGTATGTGCTGACGGCTAGTGTCATTAAGACTGTCAGTAAAAATAAAAATGCTTTCATGAAAATTCCTTAAAAAAGAGTTGAGTATTTGAAAATTAAGGCTTCCGGATTTTCCGGAAACTTTCATTTTTGACATGTTCAAAAATAAACAAATACGCCTATTATGTTTAAATAATTATTTCCCATCAGGATAAAAATTGTTTTATATTTATATAAAAGTATGCCGGCAGCAATAGGGGGATGAAAAATTTATTCCCCGAGCGCCTTAAATAATGTTTTCCTTATTCTGCCGGAATTTATATTTTAACAGCCGGCAAATACCTGATATTTGAATTGAATCTTGCCGCAAGAGTCTTAAAATAGTATTTTGCGTAAAAGTTATCCGGGTAACATATGGAGTCTAAGTTAAAGAAGGAGCTGGAAAAGGTTTTCAGGGAAGCCACCTCATCTGGTGAACTGTTCGATTCTTTTCAAAAGGCGCTTAAACATAAGTTAAAAGATGCGGAGCTTTACAAAATACTCCTCAGCAACATCATTCTGAGCCCCGATGAGATTAAAATGTACACCGAAAAGCTCTGCCGCGAGTACAAGGAAATGTGCTATGAGATTTATCTCTGGGCTGCAAATATTTTAGAGAGCATGCATGCCGAAGAACACCTTGAGACGGCATTTGAATACTACAGGAAGGCAATTGATACTAACCGCACACTTCACCAGCCATACGTTTCACTTGTAAAAATGTATAACATTGAACTGGACCTCCCCCCGAAGAAAATCCTGCTTGAAGTCTTAAAACACGGCATTGAAGAGGTAGAGCATAAAAGCAAACTCTGCAGGACAATTGCTGAATTTTACGACATACTGCAGGATAAGGCAATGAAGCAGAAGTATCTTGCCATGGCAGCCCGGTATGCCCGAAGCGGCATGTAACAGAAAATTTTATAGCCGTAAAGCATCAGTAATAGTAGCCAATCGTAAAGTAGAAGAAAACCGGGCCCAGCCTGACGGGGTTTTCCGGCAGGTTGCGTTCAAAAAGAAAGCTCCGTCCGACAGAGAAATCCGCAGGTCCAAGAGGCGTGGCAAAAGAAAGAGATGTTCCAATTCCGTGCATAAAGTCGGCAAACCGGATCTGATCCTTGGACTGCCAGATGCCTCCCATGTCATATCTTACTTTCAGGTAAGTGTCGAAGAAGAGGCGGATTGGGAGCTTTGCCCTGTACTGGAAAGATGCCAATACGAGCTGTCTTCCTCTGAACTCATTATCCCTTAAGCCGAAGAATGAATTCTGCCCGCCGAGCGAAAACTGCTGGCTTAAGGGGAGTGTCTCGTCGGCAAATCCCAGAACGAAATGAGGAATAAAGGTATGCACCTGGTTATAAGTGGTGAAATAGCTCGTATAATCAAAATAAAACTTGGAGTATCCCATGTCGCTTAAGAACATTTTCTGCGCGGTCTCATAGGATGCTTTTATCAGAAAGCCGTAGTCGGGGAATGGATACTTGTCCTGCGAATCTATGGTCGAAGATGCTTCAATGGAAGAGAGGTCAATTTTATAAATGTCGCCGTAATAATTGTTCTTGTTTTTAACTTCGCTTGACTGATACTTTCCCTGCAAAATAAGATTACCGAATTTTTTTACCTGCATGCCGAGCCCAAGAGAAAAGCCCTGGTTTATCTGTCTGTATTCGCCGTCAACCGAGCGGGAGAAAAATCTGTTGGAATGAATGGGGTCGTTCCTGTATGTATAAACGTCGCTGAACTCATAAAATGCGCGGACCTTATATGTCAGATAGCTGTTGAAGATCCTGTTTGCCTTGTGTTCCAGGATATAAGACCTGTTCCTGAGTCCGCCCGAGAGAATGAGTCCCATTTCAGTTCCCGATCCGGCTATATTCTCATCGCGTATGTCGAGGCTTAGCTGTGTCTGGTTTTCATTGTCGATTCTAAGGCCCAGGCGCAAAAGGCTGGAAGGCTTTTCACTGACGTTAAGATAAAGCACGTTGTCTTTTGAATTCCTTGCAGTTGTAAGCGTAACATCCGAAAAGAGGTTCGTGCCTCTAAGATTGGCAAGCCCCTGTTCGACCCGGCTTATAAGGAAGTAGTCGCCTGATGAAAGAGGGAATTCCCTTCTTATAATATCGTCTCTTGTTTTGGTGTTGCCCTCAATAATTATCCTGGAAATTCTGCCTTCAGAGATCTTTACACTAAGAACGCCTCTTTCTGCCTCAAAGGATACACTATCCACCTCTGCAAGCGAGTAGCCGGAAGTTCTGTAGAGCTTCATGAGACTCATGAGCCTTTCGAGCACCCTGTTGGCATTATAAGGCCTGTCTGTAATCTCCTCAAAAAGGGAGTCTATTCCGGACTGCCGGAAAAGAGTAACCCCGTCTATTATTACCTTATTTACCGTGGGATTCTTCTTAAATATGAACTTCAGGTGAGAATGATCCTCGTGCTGTACAACACGGACTGACAGGCTGTCGTAGTCGCCAGAACTAAAGATTGAAGCCAGGTCGCCTAAGATTTCATGGCTTCCCACGGAATCTTTTCTTGAATATTTGTAAAGGATAGCCCTCTGAACCTGATCCGTATTCTCATCATACTCGATATTTTTAATAAAAAACTCTTTATCCTTCAGCTTTGTTTTGTAGAGGGTTTTTATTCTCTCTTCAATTGAACCGATAAAAGGAAGCGTGGAGGCGTAACCCTTATAGATAATTGAATCGAGTCCCGTAAAATCTGTATTCTTCTTGTTTCCGATTCTTGGCGAAATGACCACGTCGGCTGCCTGAAGCTGCTGCTGGGTCAGAAGGCGCATCGGAATGCTGACCAGCTGATCTGCAATGTTCCAGGGGTATGCCAGTTCCTTTTCGGTGTTCAGGGGACTAGTGGTGTTAAATGCAATTGTAAGGTCGCTTCCGGAATTCTTTGCCAGCTCTACGGGGACATTTGCCACCAGGCCCCCGTCAACTAGCAGAAGTGAATCCATTTTTACCGGTGAAACAAGCAGTGAAACGCTTGAACTTGCACGCATGGCCTGACTTAAAGATCCATTCTTAAGCACAACAAGGTTTCCTGTTATCAGATCTGTACAGACAGCCTTGAAGTCGTACTTAAGCTCATTAAAGCCGGAGTGAACATGAATGGGAGCATTGAGTGTCAGAAGGTTCAGGTAATTTGAAAGGCGCTGCCCAGTTGTAATGGAAGTAGGCAGCACAAGGCGGAAGCCCTCCAGTCTGAAGGCAACCAGGGCCCTGTCCTCCGTTATTTTCTGGTCTACAAAAAGATCCTTCCTGTTTGTCTCTTCTGTCGAGTTCATAAGGTCTTGCCAGGGCATTGCGTGGACAATTGAATCGAGGTCGTGAACGGTGTAGCCGGCCGAGAAGAGCCCCCCGATAATGCTTCCCATGCTGGTGCCGACGATGAGGCTGACGGGGATGTCGTGTTCCGAAAGGGCGCGCAGAACGCCTACCTGTGCAAGGCCGCGGGCACCTCCGCCGCTTAGGACCAAAGCCACCGAGGGCTGCTGGGCGACAACTTTTTCCTTAAGGCCGAAAGGGAGACTTTTCTGTTTGTATTCGAGGGCAATAACGTCTTTCTGCTGAGCACGTAATGCTCCAGCAGGAAAAATGGGCAGTAGTAGAAGTAAGAGAATGCCGCGGCGGAAAATGTTTTTTAATGACCTATTCATTTTTACGAAGCTGATAAAATAAAACCGGTTTTCAGTTCTATACTGAGTTAAAGCTCAGGAAAGCTGCAACTCAATATAGCTGAAAACCGGCAATATTAAAACTATCTTTTCTTCTTTTTGGCTGCCTGCTGCTGCTGAGCATTTTTTTCAGCTGCTTCCATAAGGCGCGCCATCATTCCGCCCTGCTTTTTGTTTGTCTTAACCGGCACCAGTTCAACATTGCTGTGGCTGTGGTTAACGTACCACTGCTGTGCAATTGAGAAGAGGTTGAACATGAAATAATACAGGTTCAGTCCGGCCGGGAATCCCATAAACATTACGGTAAAGAGAATAGGCATCATGTATACAAGCGCCTTCTGCGAGGGGTCCTTAACGCTCATCTTCTGCTGAATGAACATTGTAATTCCAAGCAGGAGGGCCAGGCCGCTGACCTGGCTTATGCCGAAGAGCGGGAGCGTGAAGCCCAGATCCATTATCACATCGGGCACCGAAAGGTTGTGTATCCAGAGTCCAAATGGCTGCTGACGCAGTTCAATTGCCACATTAAACAGACCCCACAAGGCCACCAGTATAGGCATCTGCAGAACCATCGGCAAACATCCACCGGCAGGATTGATGCCATAGGTGGAGTAAAGCTTCATGGTTTCCTTGTTTACCTTCTGCGGATCATCCTTGAACTTCTCTTTGATCTCTGCAATTTTGGGCTGCAGGAGCTGCATCTTTTTCATCGACTTCATGCTGCTTCTGGTCAACGGATGCAGCGCTATTTTAATGATGAGCGAGAAGACAATAATAACCCAGCCGTAGTTCGGGATAAATCTGTGCAGGAATTCGAACAAGGGCAGGAGCAGATATTCGGAAATTGGCCTGATAATAAACTTGAGGCCGAAGAGGCTTCCGAAGTCCACTATTCTTTCAAAATTGTTGCCGTATGATTTAAGGAGCGAATAGTCAACTGGTCCGATATAGAGCAGGAAAGAATTCTTCTGATAGGCCGAACCGTTAAAAGGCACCTTAAGGCTTGTGCTGAAATACTGCCTTACGCCTGAATTATTGCCGACGGCCTTTTCAGTTCCTTTTATCAGCGCGCCGCCGTCGGGGCTTACCTTAAGGGGTGCAATGGCTACGGTAAAATATTTATTTCTTACGTCAACCCAACTGACACGTCCGTTAAATTCCTTCTGTACGTTTTCACCCACTTTGGCATTGACAATTACCTGTTCATCTCCGGCATATGCGCTTGCATTGGAGTACCTTGCCTCGTCGGCTGAATTCTTTTCAACAAAGTTAATACCATTTTCCCAGACAACGTCGTATCTGTAGTCACTGATAACGTTGGCCATGTTCTTCATTTCTATATCGCAGCGGGCAGCGTAATTATTTGAGCGGAAAACGTATGTTTTCTTAATGTAGCCGTTCCCAACCGGAAGGGTGTAACTTACCAGGAGGGAGTCGTTATTCTTCAGTAGATAATAGCTTTTATCTGCGCTTGACTGAAACGCGGCCCTGGCAGTATTGACCAGCTTTCCGTCCTTTGAGATGAAGACCAGGTTGAAGTCGCCGTCGTTATTTACAAGCTGAACATGTCTTTCATAAAAATCGTTTGAATACTGAGGAAGATCAGCATACCAGGTGTTGTATTTTTTCAGGAAATATCTTCTGATTTTCCCGCCCTGGCTGGTAAGTTCCAGTTTTACAAGGTTGTTTTCAATTGTAATTATCTGTTCGGGGGCTTTGCTGCCTGCAAGGGCCTTTCCAAGAGCGGAGGTGTCACTAACCTGTGCAGTCTTGTTTTCCTTGGGCTGAAGCTGCTCGGTTTTGTTTTCATTCTGCTTTGGCTGGGTCTTCTGAACCAGAGTTGTATCGGCGGGCTTTTTGGCCGGCTGATTTTGTTGTGTCGGTGAACTAAAGTAAAGCCATACAATAAGTATTGCTCCGATTAATACGAAGGCAATTGTTGTTTGTTTATCCATCTGTTTTATATTCCAGAAATTATTCTAATGGGTCATACCCCCCTTTGTTGAAGGGGTTACATCTTAAGATCCGCCATACAGATTTAATACCTCCTTTTATAACTCCATACTTCAAAAAAGCTTGACGGCTGTATTCGCTGCAGGAGGGATAAAATCTGCATGAAGGTGGAAAAAGCGGTGATATCAGCTTTTGGTAAATCCTGATTAAAAATACAAATACGTGTCTCATCACAATCTGCTGTTAATTTTGTTCATCAAATCGATAACAGCAGGCCTGATATCATCCAGCCTGAGTTTTTTCTGTTTCTTCTGATTCAGATTATTTGGAGAAAAAATAATTTTAAGGCAAATTGCCTTTTCAGAGCAATTTGCCGTCAATATTTCTTTGTTTAAGCGGTAGGATTCTCTCAACAAACGTTTAACCCTGTTTCTCCAAACCGCATTGCCCGCTTTTTTGGAAACAGCGGCAGCTATCTTAATACCAGCCTGCTCAGAATTCTTCTCGGGAAAATAACTAACCTTCAGCTTCTGATCGTCTGAGTAAATAACCTTACCAACCGAATATACCTGTCTAAAGTCTGTTTCTTTTTTGATCCTTTCACTTTTGGAAAGACCAAACTTTTTCAAGACTTTTATCTCTCGTCGCTAACGGTTAATCTTTTTCTTCCCTTTGCGCGCCTGCGTGCTAAAACCTTGCGGCCGTTCTTGGTACTCATGCGCTCACGGAATCCGTGTTTATTAACTCTTTTTCTTTTGCTGGGTTGAAATGTTCTTTTCATAATTATACTCCTCTTGAAAATAAAGAATTCTAAGTTAAGGAATCGGATCAAAAAATACAAGATTTAAAGGAGTACCGAGCCCGAAAAACAGCTTAATTTAACGCCTTAGGCAAATTTAATTCATAATCTTTATAATTTAAGCCACATAAATGCAATTTTCAATTGAATTTACAGCCCCGCAAAAATAAGCCTCCCTGACTTTAGTAAAAGCCCATAAATTTGGCACTGAAAAGGAAAAAAGAACCCCGGCAGGAAGAAAAAAGCTGAAACTGATGGATAAAAGCGCGGGAATTCGTAATTTATACCCGGATTTTTAACCCTTTTATTTCCCGAACAATAATTCCCGGAGGAATCTGCCGTGAAAGTTAAAATTATTTTATCTGTCCTATGCCTTGCCCTGTCGGCTTCAGTCTTTGCACAGACTGAACTTCCTAAAGGCAAAGATGAAGTGAAGAAGGTCCATTTATTTACAAAAGATTCTGAAATTAAGACCACACCCGTAAAAAATCAGGCCCGGACGGGCACCTGCTGGTGCTTTGCAACGGTTTCTTTCCTGGAGACCGAGCTCCTAAGGATGGGCAAGGGGGAGTATGACCTTTCAGAAATGTTTATCGTGCACAATGCATACCCTGAGAAAGCCGAAAATTACATGAGATATCAGGGTATGGCCAACTATGGCCAGGGCGGGCAGGCCCACGATGTCATAAATCAGATCCGCACCTATGGAATCGTGCCCGAAGAGGCTTATACGGGAAGAAATAACGGCGAGGAAAAACACAATCATACTGAAATGTTTGCCGTTACAAAAGGAATGCTCAAGACGATGGCTGAAAATAAAAGCAAAAAGTTAACTCACCGCTGGGAGGAAGCATATAAGGCTGTCCTGGATGTCTATATGGGGAAAATGCCTGAAAATTTCACATACAAAGGGAAATCCTACAGCCCGAAATCTTTTGCCGGTGAACTGGGGCTTAAGCTTGATGACTACGTGGAACTGACTTCATACACTCATCACCCCTACTATACGAAGTTTGCCTTGGAAATTCCTGATAACTGGAGCCGCGGTGAGTACTATAACCTCCCGATGGAAGAGCTTGAAGAGGTAATAGATAACGCCCTTAAAAACGGCTACTCGGTAGCCTGGGACGGAGATGTAAGCGAACACGAGTTTTCGCAGAAAAAAGGCTATGCAGTGCTTCCCTTTCAGGACTGGGATGACAAGTCGGCCGCAGAAAAAGAAGAGGTCGTAACCTCGCCTGAAGTTGAAAAGACAGTTACACAGGAAGACCGCCAGGAATCGTTTAACAATTTTACTACAACCGATGACCACCTGATGCACCTGGTCGGGCTGGCACACGATCAGAAGGGTACAAAATTCTACGTGACAAAGAATTCCTGGGGTACAGAACAGACTAACGGCGGATATATTTATATGTCAGACCCATATGTGCGCCTTAAGACTGTTGCTATTATGATACATAAAGACGCCATTCCCAGGGAAATAGCAAAGAAACTGGGGCTGTAACTTTGAAATCTTCCCGCGCTCAGAAGTTAAGAGAGATTCTTAACTTCTGAGGCTTATAAGACCAAAGCCGCTTTATGCCGGGTTGATCATTGCTAGAAAATCAGTGCGCCGATTAAAAGCAGCACCACAAGTCCGCCTGCAGCCAGCATAATCATCTGCGAAGTATTCAGACCTGAAGTG
This sequence comes from Ignavibacteriales bacterium, assembly GCA_036261625.1. Taxonomy (GTDB): domain Bacteria; phylum Bacteroidota; class Ignavibacteria; order Ignavibacteriales; family SURF-24; genus JAAXKN01. The sequence continues at coordinate 12,121 of DATAKL010000061.1, forward strand.
CCCTCGTCGGCAGGGGCCGCGGCATTCTGTCCCCTGTTTTCTGTCGGCTGCTTGTTCTCTGTCTGCTGTGATCCGGTCTGTGTCTGTTCCCCGGCCTGTGTTCTTCCCGAGCCTACGGCCGGGTTTTGTGCAGACGGATTCTGCACCGGAGGATTCTGCACCGGAGGATTCTGCACCGGCTGGTTTTGCGAAGTTGGATTTTGTGTCTGCGGATTCTGAGTCTGTGTTTCTGGTCTTGCGCTGCCGGTTACATTCTGCTGCTGCCCCGGTTGAGGTGCAGTATTTTCGAACGTAAGAGTGACGCCGTTTGAGAGTCTCAGATCTTTAATTTCGCTTTTATTGAATTCATAGAGGATATTTGTTAAAGATTCCTTTAACTGAACAGTATTCGAGGTGACCTTAACCACCTTTCCCGTATAGGTCTTATTGTTCTTGAGGTCCACCCTGTCCAGAGTATCAAGCTGTTGTGCAAAGATGGTCATTGCAAGTACAATGAAAACGAAAAATAAGCTTTTCATTATTGTCTCCTTCCTGTAAAAGTAAATTCTGCCCCCAGGCAGCGCCTGAAGGCAGTCTACTAACTTAAGGTGAACAATATTGGCTTTTAATTCAACTGCAATATTTGGGATTAAACATGCAGCAAAGGCTTATTTTACAAGAACCACCTGCGAGCGGTCCGACTTGACTACAGCCTCGATGAACTTCCTGTACTCGTTATAGCTCTTAGCCTCAATGGAGTAGCTGCTGATTTCAAGTCTTCTTGTATAGATGAGAGTGTCTTTATCCAGCTGCATTGTCTTCGAGCTGAAGTTTCCGTATGGAGCCTTAAGAAGAGTCTCCTGCGGCAGAGCTTCAAGGCGGAAGCCCTGCGGAATCTTAAAGTAAACTGTATCTGCATCAAGGTAGGGAAAGTAAAACCTGATGGGAGAAAGTCTTAGCTTCACATCTTTGGGAAGAGTGGTGCGCCTTTCCATGATGTTCGGCTGGAAGAATATTCTGCTGCCCGAGGCTGAGCCATAATTAGGAAGAGTAAGTTTAAGATCCATTCTGACTTCAGGCCTGTCATCTTCAGACTTGGAGGCCTTTATCTGTTCAAGGCGCGCCAGGGGAGTTTCAAGCGAATTTATAATCCATTTTTCCCTTTCTTCGGGTGTGCTTTCCTTAATTAGACTGCGCGGAACCTCCTGCTGGTTGCCGGTCCATTTAATTTCGGCATTTACATAAAGGCTTCCAAGTGAAGTCAGTTCCACATTGAGTTTTCTCGACTGAAGATTTTCCGTGGAAGTGCTCTTTGGAGTCTGAACCACCACGCCCCCCAGTTCGGTTAGCATAAGGGCCTGCCGGTTTTCTGTTTCATTGCCAAGGTATCCAGGAGGAGTGGACTGGTTGGTGCATTCAAGCCACATGGTGTCCTTATCCATAGGGACGCATACAATGACGTGGTTAAACTGGCTGCTTGGAAATTCACTGATCATCGGCCTGCGGTGGAGGCCGGTTTTAATCAGTACGGGAAAAGCCTTTATTCCGGCCTCTTTTAAGAGTGAAACCATATAGTTGCTGAGCGCCTTGCAGTCGCCGTAGCCTTTTTCGTGAACATACTTTGCATCGAAGGGCTGAAAGCCACCTATGCCAAGCTGAACGCTTACGTATCTTGTGCGGCGCTGCATGTAATGGTATAAGCTTCTTATCAGTTCCGTTTTATCTGTGGATTTTGATACGATGGCTTTGACGTCGCTAACTGCAGCATCAGGAAGAATGCCCCTGTCCTTAAAAAGGTTATAAACCCAGGAGCCGAAATCCTTCCAGGTTCTCATGCTCCCCTTATAACCGTCCAGTTCAAAATTATCAGGAGCAATATGGACGATCTGGGCAATATCCTCAAGGTCATCGCCAATTACATCCTTCGAAAGCAGGGGGAGGTTTTTAGCCTCCCATACATAAAGATTTCTCCCGCCTTCACTGGTTATCCGGGGTTTGACTGAATCGGCATTTGTCCAGTATCTCAGGCTCTCTCCTTCAGGCATAAGCACCTCAAAGCGGCTTATCTCCACGGGTTCAAGAGATTCCTGTGAATACCACTCCGGCCAGTTCAAGTACCCGTCGTATGAAATTTCGTAAGTATATTCAACCGTGTACGGGAAACGGTCGTAGTAAAGTTCTGCCTCACGCACGCGGTTATCCTCATAAAGCGAATAGTTGCTGAAGGCGCTTACGTCTTTTACGTCGTTATCCTCAAGTTCGCGCACTTCCTCGCCGAATTTGTCGAGGATTCTCCCCTCAAGACTTTCAACGCGGGTGAATTTATCGTACCAGAGGACAAGCTGCCCGAAGTGCTGTTCATCCTTATTGAAAATTGTTACTGCACGCTTAACCTTCTCCAGGGCGCGTTTTTCATTTTTTACTTCGAATCTTATAAAGTTTTCCCTAATTACTGCTCCGGCATCTTTTTTAAGAAAGGCAGGTATCTTTCTGGTATCGAACTGATTATCCTCAGCCTTTGCAGAGGATAATAAACTGCCGGAGAAAATCAAAAGACCGAACAGAAAACTGCGCCCCGTAGTATTCATTTTCAGTTCTTCCCTTTTTTTGTTTTTGAGTTCTTCTTTCCCGTTGAGCCTCCGGGGAGTTCTTTTTTGGGAGAGGTTTCTACTCCCGGTGTTGCAAGGCTCTGCGTTGTAACAGCAGGCGCCTGCGGAGGGATTTTGGATAAGACTATCTGTTCGGCTTCCACGGATACAACCGCGGCATAAAAGTCCCTGAGCTGTTCGTAGAACTTGGGCAAGATCTGTGTTTCCTTGACGTCAATATTGCAGGTAATGGTCATTTTATTTCCTTCCACTTTTGTCTGCCTTGTAAAGGAAAGGGCACGGGCGCCTCCGAAAGTAGAAATATCCTTGAGTTTTTCCTTTACCTCATAGCCTTCAGGAATATTTATGGTTATTGTGGTTGAGGCTTTTCTCTTATAGGCGTAATCCACCGGAAATCTTCTTATGGCAGTCTTAAAAGGGTTTTCCCACATGCGGTCTATTATCTGAGGGTTCAGGTAAATCAGGTCGCCGTTTTTCTGTGCATATGATGAAGATGTAAAATTTGCCTGAATATTCAAGGGGAGGCTGAGGCTGTCTTTATTAACTATCTGAACAGAGTCGAGCGTAATGCCCGTTCTTTCCGAGTCGAATTCATCCTTTGCAATTTCAGATTCCTTTTTGTCGCTGAGTTTCCCGCGGAGTCTGAGGCTGCTGTAAGCGGAAAGGGATTCCTGAAGTTTCCCTGAAATGGATCCGTCCTCAGAAATTGAAATTGAAGCTGAAGAGATCCCCTCGTCAACCCTGTCCGTGGAAACGCCAACCCACCCCCAGTTTTCCTGCCTGACAAGGAGCCCTTTTGTACCGAGTATTTTAACGGGCAGAAGATCCATCGGCCGGTTAGGATCTGTTGCATCCAAAAGATAGGCCTTTGTACCGATTACAGCTCTTGGTACTACATAATTGAACTGTGAGATAATCGGGTAGACGTTCTGAACAGCGCCGTTCGACCTGGTGCTGAAGATAACCGGGTCGGCACTTATGCCGGCAGAATTCAGAAGTGAGATGAGTAAAAATGAAATCTCTGCGCTGCTGCCCTTTTTTGATTCCAGGAGGTCGTCAACATCCTGCTCGGCAAAGACGCGGTTTTCACCGGACCATACGACAGAAGAGCTGACCCAGTTGTATATTGCCCTCATCTTTTCCTCGGGAGTCTGAAGCCCCGCGGTGATCTTCTCAGCAAGTTTTCTGACCTGTCTGGTATCGTCAATTTTTCCATAGAAGTACTTGTTATCCAGAAGCTCTTTTACCACGGTAGGCCAGTCGTTAAGCACTCTTTTAAGGCCGCCTTCAGGCAGGGCATAGCCTGCAAGCTGAAGATCCACCTGTGTCAGATAGTCGCCGATTGTTGTAATAAAGGGTTCCTCACGGATTGCGGGTGCATTTTTAACAGCCCAGCGCCTCTGCGAGCAGTCTGCCAGGGTTTTGTGCAGATAGCTTAAGGCTGTGCCTGAGACGACCTGCGTGACGTCGTCATTGTCATCAATGGCGAAGGGTTCGAAACCTCTTGTGACGCCGGCATAGGAAAAAGTTTTCGGCATCCTGAGGCGGTACTCGCTCCAGCGAACAGGCTCGCTGTACTGGAAGACCCAGTCCCTTACTCTGCTGATGTTATTTGCCGTAATGGTGTATCTGAGCTCAATTACGCAGCCCGGCTGAAGTGACGGGAGAGTAAAGCGGTAGCGTGTCCAGCTGTCGTTGATTTCCTCTTCAAATATGGCGTCGTCATCCATTACGTTTTTAACCACATTGCCTTTTTCATCAAGGCTGTAGGTAATGCCTTCAATGTCTTTTATCCATTCGGTGTGGTCATCTGTCAGCACGCTTACACTATGCGTTCCCCAGTCGTAGCCTTTGGCAGTAAGTATCTTAACCCTCAGGTGTCTTTTGTAAACTATGTACAAATCGTCATTAAAGGAAGATTCCCCGTAATCGCCCAGTATGAGGGCTGTAGCGTTGGTGTCCTGGGGAAAAGATTTCATCTGAAGGTCTGACATGGGAATTTCACCCCATTTCATAGGGGGTTCCTGTGCAGAAGAACTAGTGAAAGAAAAAGAAAGAAAAGCGAAAAGTGCCAAAAAGAAGTAAAAACGTTTCATTCAGGGCTCCTGATTTTTGCAAAATCAAAAATCAGGATTTTAACAGCCTTTGTCAAACTTAATAAAGGCTTGAAGGAAAAACAGTGAAAAAGTTTTCCCTGAGCTTCAGGTCACATGACAAATCAGGATAAAATATATTATTTTGTGATCAGTTGATTTTTAAAGTATTTTTATTGACTATAACTATAAGTTCCGCTTTGGAAATGGGCATTTTATGCCCTTTTGTCATTACAATAAGTACATAGAAGGTTGAAATGGATTCGAATACAAAATGCATGCAGGTGGAATCGTTTTCGGCAAAACTCTTCAGGCTCAGGCAGCCGCCTAATGTGATACTGCCGGAGAAAAACGAGGTTCAGAATTTTGCCGAAGAGTTTCTGCAGATACTATTCCCCCATTTCGGGAAGAAGATATTCTATTCGCCGAAGGATATAGAGGTTGAACTGCTTCTGATAAAAAAGAAACTGCTTCATATATTAAGGCCCCTGCAGTCATCTATACTTGTGCAGGTGGATGACATTGCAGAGAATTTCTGCCAAAAAAGCTCTGAAATTCATGAAAAGCTGATGCTCGATGCCGATGCAATTCTTAAGGGCGACCCGGCAGCTGAAAGCATTGACGAGGTAATTATGTCTTACCCCGGATTTCTTGCAATTGCAATCTACAGGATAGCACATGAATTTTACATTATGCACGTGCCTTTTTTCCCGCGCATACTTACCGAATATGCTCACCAGATGACGGGAATTGATATCCATCCGGGAGCTGACATAGGGCGGTCATTTTTTATCGACCACGGCACCGGAATCGTAATCGGCGAGACGAGCCTGATAGGCGACAACGTAAAGCTCTATCAGGGCGTGACACTTGGAGCCTTGAGCGTCAGTAAAAAGCTGGCCAAGTCCAAAAGGCATCCTACAATTGAAAATGATTCGGTTATCTATTCCGGAGCAACCATTCTGGGAGGAGAAACCGTTATCGGACACCACAGCGTCATAGGCGGCAATGTGTGGCTCACGCAAAGCGTTCCCCCTTATTCAATAGTATATCATAAAAGTGAGATCAAGGTCAGAAGCATTAAACAGTCTGAAGAAGAACCAATTAATTATTCAATTTAAGAAAGGAAGAGGGCTTGAAAATGAGGGCAAATAATGTTTTAGAAACAATCGGCAATACACCTACGGTTAGAATAAATCATCTCTTCAGCAGCAGGGTTGAGGTATGGATTAAACTGGAGAAGGCTAATCCAGGCGGGAGCATTAAAGACAGAATAGCCTTAGCCATGATTGAGGATGCAGAAAAAAGGGGCATACTCCATAAGGGCAGCATTATTGTGGAGCCTACATCGGGCAATACCGGAATAGGTCTTGCAATGGTGGGCGCAGTCAAAGGCTATGAGGTGATTCTGGTTATGCCTGAATCGATGTCTTTGGAGAGACGGAAAATCATGGCCGCCTACGGAGCCCGCCTGGAGCTTACGCCTAGGGAAAAAGGGATGAAAGGGGCAATTGAAAAGGCAAATGAACTAGTAAAGGAAAACAAGAATGCCTGGATGCCGATGCAGTTCGATAATGAGGCCAATACGAAAATCCACAGGGACACAACGGCACAGGAAATTGTGCGTGATTTCCCGGACGGCTTCGATTATTTTATTACCGGCGTCGGAACCGGCGGCCACATTACAGGAGTTGCCGAGGTCTTAAAGGAAAGATTCCCATCGACAAAGGTTTTTGCCGTTGAACCCGAGCAGTCCGCTGTTATAGGCGGCGGAAAACCAGGGCCTCATCCTCTGCAGGGACTTGGGGCCGGATTTATTCCGAGCATAATGAAAACAGATCTCTTAGACGGCACCATTGAGGTTACAAAAGATGAAGCATACGAATATGCTCTTAAGGCGGCAAGAGAGGAAGGGCTTTTTATAGGAATTTCCTCCGGGGCCGCACTTGCAGCTGTAGCCAAGAAGCTGCCCGAAATTCCTGAGGGCAAGCGCGTCTTAACATTCTGCTACGATACAGGAGAAAGATATCTTTCTGTTGAGGGCTTGTTCGACCAGGCCGTAGCCAAAGCCGAAAATGCCTAAAAAGTCAAATTCTGAAAATTATTAAGGCCCGGAAAATTTTCCGGGCCTCTTTTGTTTAACCCTTAATCACACCCACAGGCCTCAGTTTTGCAACCTTAAGTGTAATGCCTGCCTTGTGCATTACGTTTACCACGTCGGCTACATCCTTATAGGCCTCCGGCATCTCCTCTGCAATTGTCCTGTTTCCGTGAGCCTGAATTGAGATCCCTTTTTTATTCAGTTCTGCAACGAGATCCCTTCCCTTCGCATGCTTTAAGGCCTGATGGCGGCTCTGCATTCTGCCTGCGCCGTGGCAGGAGCTTCCGAAGGTTTCTTCCATTGCCTTCTCTGTACCGGCCATCACGTATGAATAACGCCCCATATCCCCCGGAATTATAACAGGCTGACCCGTTTCCCTGTACCTAAGAGGGATATTCCTGCTTCCCGGGGCAAAAGCGCGTGTAGCCCCTTTGCGGTGGACACAGACTTTTTTCTTTTTACCGTCGATTTCGTGCTCTTCAATCTTTGCAATGTTATGACAGACGTCGTAAATGAGATGGCATCCCAGTTCGGATTCTGACATATTGAAGGTCTCCATAAGGCTTTTTTTTGCCAGGTGCATTATGACCTGGCGGTTATTCCAGGCAAAGTTTGCCGCGGCCTGCATGGCCGAAAGATACTTCTCCCCTTCTGCGCTTTTTACAGGAGCGCAGGCAAGCTGGCGGTCGGGAAGCCTGAAGCCGTATTTACTTTCGGCTTTTAAGAGCACTTTTAAGTAGTCGTCGCAGACCTGATAGCCCAGGCCGCGAGAACCGGTATGAATTAAGATAACAAGCTGCCCCTTGAAAAGGCCGAACGTGCGCGCTTTATCTTCATCAAAAATCTCCTCAACCGTGTCCACTTCCATAAAGTGATTTCCTGAGCCGAGAGTGCCCGCCTGGTCCAGGCCCCTTTCAATTGCCCTTTCAAAGACACTGTCGGGATCGGCCCCTTTAAGTATACCGGTTTCCTCTGTAAACTCCGCGTCCTCATCACGTCCGAATCCGTTTTCAATTGCCCAGTGCGATCCCATCCGGAGTATGCGTTTCATCTCCTGGCGCGATACCTTCTTAATTGCCCCGCTTGCACCTACACCGGTTGGAATGTTGCGGAACATATTCTCTACTAGTTTCGGTATCTTTTTCTCCAGAGGCTTAAATTCAAGTGATGTGGCCAAAAGCCTCACGCCGCAGTTGATGTCGTAGCCGACGCCGCCCGGGGAAACGACGCCGTCATTTAAGTCCGTAGCCGCAACGCCGCCGATCGGGAAGCCGTAGCCCCAGTGTATGTCGGGCATGGCAAGGCTGTACTTCTGGATGCCCGGCAGGTGGGCTACGTTTACCACCTGATTCAGTGCCTCATCGTTCTGAAGCCCATTTTCAATCATTTCTCTTGAGATATAGATTCTGCCGGGGACCCGCATCTCCTTATGGCGCGGGATCTCCCAGAGTTCGTCTGTAATTTTACTAAGTTCAATTCCATGTACAATCATGAGATGCCTCTTAAATATCAAAGACGATTCTGGTTACAAATTCACCTCTCTGCTTTACGATATTCATATTGTGGAATGTTACGGCTTTAATCTCTTCTTTAAGAGAGTGCCTTTCGAGAGAGAATTCCTCCCCTTCAAGGCGGGCAATAAGAAGAAATTCCTCACCCTTTTTTTCAATTGTCAATCCGCTCACGCGTGCGGGGATCCACCTGTGGACAAACAGCAGATAGTTAAGCTCGCTTAGGAAACCCACCAGGAGCTCTTCTGAAGAAAGCTCACGCAGTGTAACGTCCTTTACATCGTTGATGTATGGGATGAAGTCACTTCCCAGCACAGTCTCCAGCCAGGCCTCAGCGGAGTTACTGAAGAGATCCTCAAGCCTTCCCCCCCTGACCTCAACGGCAATATCCGCCGTGTGTTCTATGAATCTGTAGCTTTTCAATTGCCCGCCATACTTCGGTTAAATACAATCTTATGAATTAAAATAATGAATTCAATGGAAAACTTTGCTCTTGAGAGATTAATAGATGAGAAGAAAGTCTGAATTATTTAAAACAAAGGCGCCCCGGATTTTCCAGGGCGCCCCGATAAATTACCAAGAGAAAAGGGTTTAGAAGTAGTACAAATATTTGATCTTAAAGACGGAGGCGCGGTCGGTTACCTTCATCTTGTAGACCGGGAGCTCCTGCCCCATTTGGTCCAGTAATGGGAGCCTGCTCTGCGATTCATTGTATGCAAAGTATATCCAGCTCTTGGGAAGGAAATTATAAGAGAATAAGAATCCGCCTATAAGGCTTTCCAGGCGGTCGGAGGACTTAAGGTAAACATTGTCCACATAAAGCCTGAGCGTAAGATTGTTAACCGGAATAACGGAAACAAAGGGGCGGCTGTTATAAGTAATATCCTCCAGATCTCCCGAGGGTTTGTTCTCAACCCACATATTGTAGTCATATCCTAAATTAAGGTTTTTTGTAGCCTTCCATTCGAGCGAATTGCTGATGTACATATAGGTGGCCAGGTAGTCGCGGCTGAAGTTATAAGTCTTGGAAATGCCGGCCTGAAGGTTTGCCGACCACGAGGGGGAAATATTGTACCAGGAGCTCAGGCTGAGTTCCCTTGAAGTGTAATTTATCCCCTGATCTCTTCTTTGGCCGTAAACGCCGGTAAATTCAAAGCCCCAGTTGCTTCTCATCTGCATGTTCCATCCCATAATTGCAGTTCTGTCTGTATACTCATCCACTTTTTCGTAGTCAAGTGAGCCTCCGAAGTAAAGGAGTGTGGACTTGGCAAAGCCTTCATCAAAATAGAAGATGGGTCCCGCCAGTGTAGTCAGCTGTCCGGTGCCTTTCCAGGGCACATAGCCCACGTCGTCGATATCGAAATTTTCGCCGATAAATCTGCCTCTGGTAAAGAGGAGCCAGGTTTCCTTCATAAGCATAAAGCCGGCAGATGTGGCATAGTCGCCCGAGCCGTTCTTGAAGCTTCGGGCCAACTGGTATGAAAGCTGCCAGTCGGACTCTCTGAATGCGCCGTCAATGTCAACAACACCGGAGTTTCCGCCCTTAGTAGACTTATTTACAAGGAGCATTCCGAGAGTTGAATTATCCAGGATCTGTTTTTTCACACGGGCAGCCCCGAAATATCCTGCTTCCTCCTTCTGGGGCTTGTTGTCATCCAGGTAGTCCTTATCACCTGACATGGCAAGAAAGCCTCCGTATTCCCAGTCGCCCGCTCTTCCAAAGGCTTTTGTACCGGCCAGTATCGGCACCTCGCTTCCATCGGGAAGCTTCCTGCCGATTCTCCTGGAGTAGAAAAGTTCCAGGGGCTGATAGAAGCCCGAGCTGGTCTGTTTGCCTGAGGCCATAAAGATTTCATTTCCCTGAGTAAAGAACGGCCTTTTCTCGTCAAAGTGAGTCTCATACCTTGAAATGTTAAAAGAATAAGGATCAGCCTCTATCTGTGCAAAGTCCGGGTTTGCAGTAAGCTGAAATGTAAGGCTGGGTGAAGGATTATAGAAGATATCCAGTCCTGCATCAGGTTTAACTTTATATTTGCCGTCCTGAAGCATCGTCATATTGGTCAGTCCCACAGGATAAATTTCAAAGTTCATTCCGCTGACCTCCGGGCGGACATGGTCGAAGAGGAGGCGACCGAACTTGGAGATCCTGAGCCCCTCGCTTCTTTCATAGCGGTTCCAGTAGAGGTCCTCTTTTGAATGAGGTATCCAGCGGTCGAAATCAACTCCCCACTCGTTTGTGTCCTTGGTATAAGAGATTGATTTATAAGGGATTTTCATTTCCACCACGTAGCCCCAGTCGTAGACCTTCGAATCCGAGAACCAGACGCCGTCCCAGTTATAATCCCTGTTTCTTCCGTCGTCAATCATACGGCAGTCACTTTTAACTCCGGCGGCTGTAACGCAGAAACGGTAGGCCGTGCGGCGGTCGTTATATGTGTCGAGCATAATGGAGACCAGGTCTCCCTCGTACTGATCGAGTGTACCTGTATTGACCTGAATTTTCCCGGTGTTGTCGTAGGCAACAATAAGGCAGTAGATTGCATCATCGCTTGAAAGCACGCGGGCCACGGTTCTCTGCGTGGGTTCGGCTCCATAAAAGGGCTCTTCCTGGAAATGAATTTCAGCTGAATCGGCTGTATACCATACCTGGTCAATTAAGCCGTCTATTTTAATCTGAAGGTCTGTTTTCTTAAGCATTATCCTGTTTTGGCTTAAGCCCGCGCCGAAAGCCGTTTCAAAAAAGATCAGTGTCATCAGTAGAAATGTTTTCATATAAAAGTACCGTCTGTTAAGGTTGAAATTATTGTTCTTTATTTCTGTCTTTCAAATCTTTAGACGCACGTTTTGGAATTTGGTTACATCAGGGCGGCCTTACCATGAATCCTTTGGAAACCTGCAGCATCAGACCAAATAAAAGGAGGAAGTATGAACAGGAATTTAGGTTCATTGGACAGGGTGGTGAGGATAGTTCTGGGATTGTTTTTTCTCTCTATGCTCTTCTGGGTTGCAGGACCGGCAAGATATGTCGGCCTGATCGGGCTGCTGCTTATAGCAACGTCTTTGGTGAGTTTCTGCCCGCTGTACGCCGTGCTTGGAATATCAACGCGGGAGAAGAGACCGCTGGCAAAATAGATCCGGCATAACTGCCCGGTTTCCCAGTATAATTTACAGGTAATTCTTACCGGTTTATCCCTTTTTATGCTGTTCCCGCCTGAGAAATCATTCCACATGCAGGAAAAGTGCCGCTGGCACTTTTCTTGCGGGTTAAATCTTTCAAAAATGAACAAATGCTGTTAACTCAAAGGTCCATGTTTCCGATAATTACGTACTTGGCAAGAGATTAATTATAAGGCGGATGCGTATATGAATTCGGGTCAGTTGTTTTTAACTATAGGCGGAATGTTTTTGCTTTCCATGCTGGTGCTCAGGATGAACACAACATTCATGAGTACGGGGGATGTGATGTATAATACAAAGTACGGCGTGCTTGCCGTTTCACTGGGTACTTCAATGATAGAGGAAGCCAATTCAAAATCGTTTGACTGCAATACCGATACAAATTCAGTGTCCAGTCTTTCTGCTATTACAGCCCCTTCAAGTCTGGGGCCGGAGCCGGGAGAAACAGTTTCCAGTTTCAACGATTTTGACGACTATAACAACTATCAAAAAATAGATACCTCGATGCCGAGTGCGGAATTTAAGATCCAGTGCAAAGTAGGCTACATCGATGCGTCGAATCCTGACCAGTTTGTGAACCAGAAGACGTGGCATAAAAAGATTCTAGTTACAGTAACCAGCCCGTCAATGCGCGATACGGTCAGGCTTTCTTCTGTATTCAGTTACTGGTTTTTCAGGTGAGATATGGGATTTAGCACACTTATCGACATATTCGGCTCGACGATCATAGGGGGACTTCTGTTTCTGACGCTTCTCAGGCTCAATGATGCGGCCACACAGAATACCTATACATTCGGCGGGGAGCTGGAAGTTCAGCAGAATCTGGTTGCAACCGTACAGCTTCTGGAATATGATTTCAGAAAAATCGGCTACTGTAAGGATTACACTAAAATTCCGATCCCTTCAAAGGCAATTATTGCTGCCGACTCGACAAGCATAACCTTTTTAAGCGATGTTGCTCCCGAGGACGGTATAGTCGATACGGTTAAATATTATCTGGGGCCAGCAAGTGAACTTACAGCAACTCCAAATCCGAGGGACAGGATGCTCTACCGTGTCATCAATAACGCCACGCCGCGGGGCTCGAACCTGGGAGTCGTGGAGTTCAGGCTTACATATTTCAATGCTCTGGGCGATACGATACAGTTTCCGGTTATAGTTCCCGGAGAGATTTATACGATGCAGATCGATATAAAATGTGAAAATACTTCAGCTTACGACCGGCAGTATTCAAACGCCTTCTGGCGACAGATACGTCTGGCAGCACGCAATATCCGGAACAGGTAAAAGGGAGGTTTTTTATGGGAGGCAAGGCAAGTATATATATGGTTCTGGGTTTCAGCCTGATTTTTTTGGTTGCCGGCATGAACTACGGGCGCCTTACGGGCAGTGCAGTAGATAATAATGTGGATTATTATAAAAATACCGTTGCACATAATATCGCAGTAACAGGCGCCAATATGGCGGCAAACGAGATTTTTATGGATAAGAACTGGAATGCCGGCTTTAGTAATCTTCCCTTTTCCGGCGGTTCTATAAACGTGACGATTGAAGATGCCGGCCAGCAGAAGAAAAGAATAAATGCATCCGGTACGTTTCAGGGCGTAACTAAAAATGTTATGATACTTCTGCAGCCCAGCGGATTTTCAAAGTATGCGTACTATACCAATATTTTCCCCGGCAACACGTTTCTTGCCACGGGTGACACAATTACAGGGCCTTTTCATACACAAGGAAAATTGAATGTCCTGGGAAGCCCCGTCTTCCAGGGCAAGGCTTCGGCTAAGAACGGCCTTAAGCTCATCAGCAATGCAACCCCAAAGTTCTACGGCGGGTTTCAGAGCGGAGTAGATGTTCCCCTCAACTGGTCGACCTCCGACACTAAAGCAGCTGCCCAGGCGGGCGGTTATGTCTTTAATGCCGGAGGCGCCGGTAAAGTTGACGTCAAACTGACCTTTAACAGTGATGCCACGGTTACATATAAAAAAAGATATGATTTCGGAAGCTGGAGCTCCGATACGACGGTCGCTTTGAGCAGTTTCGCTCCCAATGGCGTCATTTATGTAGAGAAAGGAAACCTCTACCTGAAAGGCGTAGTAAGCGGCAGATATACGGTAATTGCCGACCAGTCTTCGGGTATGGGTACGGGAAATGTTTACATTGAGGATGACATCCGTTATAAGAATAATCCTCTTACCCATCCTTCCAGTACCGATATGCTGGGTATAATTTCTTCGAATAATGTCCTTATAAGCGATAATTCCGATAACAGGCAAAATGTAAACATAGATGCTACCATATTTGCTTATAAAGGAGGCCTGGGCCTGGTTAATACATCCATGCCCTACAGCGGAACGCTGAAGGTTTTTGGCGGAGTGATTGAATACCAGGCGCGGACCACGGGAGTATATTCAGGAGGCACTATTATAAACGGATACCGCGAAAGAATTATATTTGATGAAAGACTCATGCTGAACTCCCCTCCCTACTTCCCTTCAACAGATAAGTATGAAGTTGTTTCATGGCTGGAATAAATTCCTTACAGGGAGTAAGCTTACTCCCTGTTTCTTATTATGTCCCTGAGTGCCTCCAAAGACTCAGAAAATTTGAACTTGTAACCCATTTCCTTTAATCTTTCCGGCAGTACAACCGGGGCGTTTGTGATTGTATAGGCCCCTTCCCCTACTACAATATCCAGTGCAAATTCCGGCACCTTAAGCCATGAAGGCCTTTTAACGGCACGCCCGATCTTGTCTGAAAATTCCTTCATGCTGACCGGCTCGGGAGATGTAAGGTTATATGCCCCACGCATGGAACGGTTGTCAATTGCCATGAGAAATACATTTACAACGTCATCAATATGCACCCATGAAAATCCCTGGCTGCCACGGCCTAAGGGACCGCCGATAAAAAACTTAAAAGGAGTGAGCATTTTCTTCAGCGCCCCGCCCCGGGCGTCGAGCACAATGCCCAGGCGCAGTCTGACATTCCTTATGCCGTATTCTTCAGACCTCGCGGCCTCCTCCTCCCAGAGCTTGCAGACTTCGGCAAGAAAGTCCATGCCGGGGTGGTCTTCTTCTGTCATGGCCTTTTGACGGGATACACCGTAATAGCCAATTGCTGAGGCCGAGACCAGGGCTTCCGGCCTGGATGTGCTTTGACGAAGCTCATTTACAAGAATGCGTGTCCCGTCCTGACGGCTTTTAAGTATTTTTTCTTTATAGCTTTCATTCCATCTTTTGTCCATGACGGGCGCGGCTGCCAGGTGCACCACGGCATCCAGACCGCCGGCAAAGCCCGGGCCTTCAGCCCCCTTTTCAGAATCCCACTTTACATAGCTGTGTGCACCGGGCAGTATCTCCTTTGCATGCCCGGGCGAGCGCGATAAGACCGTAACTTCATCTCCCCTTTCCAGAAGAGCCTTAAAAATGTGACGGCCGATCAGGCCTGTTGCTCCTGTAACTGCTACTTTCTTTGCCATAGATTTAGTTGTCCAAAATTACTTTGTTGTTAAAAAATAAGACCGGATAATTTTGTGCCCCAAAGACATTATAATTTATTAAATTTCCAGATGATATTTTTCACGCTTCTTTAAAATTTCTAAAAAAAGAGCACTTAATGAAATATATTCTGCCCCTGTTTATTATTCTCTTCACTTTCCGCCATACGCCGGCTCAGCAGTTCAAGCTTGAGGGACGGGTGTTAAATTCATCAAACGGAAAAGAGCTAAGCTATGCAAGCCTGAGAGTAATTAACTCATTAAAAGGCACTTCTTCAAATGCCGAGGGATTCTACGAGATTCTTCTGCCAAAGGGAAGCTACAAAATAGTAGCTTCATACATCGGGTTTAATTCGGATACTGCGGAAGTAAACCTAAGCGGCAGCATAAGCGACGTGAACTTTTTACTCTCCCCCATCCTGGTCCATCTTCCTGAGGTTACAATCCTTCCCGGGAAAAATCCGGCTCTGGAAGTTGTCAGAAAGGCAATCAGGGCAAAGGAGCTGATGGCTGAAAAACTGGACAGCTACCAGTTTGAAGCTTACACAAAGGGGGTAATCAGATCCGAAGAGAAATTAAAAGCCGGAGGGAACTCCCTGAGCCTAACTCTCGGCAATAAGGCAAAGGACACATCCCGGCTGAAAATTCAGGGCATACTTGAAAACCAGAGCATGGGATTTTTCAAGAAGCCGGGAATGTATAAAGAAGAGATCCTGGCCCGCAAGCAGAGTGCAAACCTGCCGCCGCAGGTTAACCTCCTTACGGGAGGAAGAATAATTCAAAGCTTCTACAGCGAAACAATCAGATTTTTTGACCGCCCCTTGCCAGGGCCCGTTTCAAAAAATGCACTCGACTATTACTACTATTATATTAAAGATACACTTGCCCTGGACCGGCAGAAGGTCTACGAAATTTATTTTGAACCTGATAAAACAAGTGACCCCGGCTTCAGGGGGCTGATTTATATAGCAGACAGCACATTCAGGATGATCAAGGTTGACGTCGAGCTCAACCGGGCTGCAAACACCGGGGGACTCCTGGAGAAGGTTAGGATATTCCAGCAGTTCCTCCCTTTTGAAGAGGATCTTTATATGCCCGTCGATTACAGGCTTTTTGTAGAGGTTAACCTCATGGGGCTTTTGAGGCTTGGACTTGAAATAAATTCAGTAATGTATAACTACAGTATAAACCATCCGATTGAAGACGGCTTCTTTAATAAGGCAATCCTTACGGTTATGCCCCAGGCAGACAAGAGGGATTCACTCTACTGGTTAAACTCACAGTCGATTCCAAATACTCTGGAGGAGGTGGCGGCCTACAGGAAAATTGACAGCGTAAAACTCATAAAGAAGGGCTTCTGGGATAACCCGGCGGAAAAAATTCTCTCCAGCCGCATCCCTCTTTATGAAAACTTTTCCATCAGCGGCCCTTTGGGTCTCTATCACTTCAACCGCGTTGAGGGGCACAGTCTGGATCTGGGCCTTTTTGCAGGCAATGCATTTGACAGAAGGGTCTCCTCAGCCTTAAACTTAAGCTACGGCTTTGCAGATGAAAAGCTGAAGGAGAACTTTTCGGCCTCATATCTGGGCGGTAATTACAGAACATGGAAAGTTTCAGCCAGCGCTTACAATAAACTCTCAAGGCTTTTCGGGGAATCCGACAGCTACAACGAACTGACTTCAACAGTGCTTGCCCTTTTTACGAAATATGAGTTCAGGAACTATTACTACAGTAAAGGCGCTGAAGTGAATCTTGAGGCAGAGGTCTTCCCCGTTGTAAGAGCGGGCATAAGCCTGATTAACAGGACCGACAACAGGGCCTTCAAAAATACCGATTACTCCTTATTCGCACGCACGAAACATTTCAGTGAAAACCCCGCTGTTTATGAAACAAAGATAAATGCAGTGGAACTGTCTCTTGATCTGGATTTCAGGAATTATATTGAAGACGGATATTTCAGAAGAAGAACCTCGGAGGGAAATTCATATGCCCTTTTGGGAGGAAGCCTCCTCATAAGCAATTCAAAGCTGCTGAAAAGCAAAACGGATTTTACCCGTTACAGCGCCTGCGTTTCAGGAACACTTAACACATTCAGATCGGCTAATTTGGGCTACAGAATCTTCGGCACATGGTCGGAAGGAAAGGTTCCTTACCAGTGGCTTTATGCCCTGCCGGGTAATATCAGTTCGACAGGAAAGAACTTTACCTTCAGAACCATCAGGGTCGGCGAAGTCTTCGGCGACAGGCTCTTAAGCCTGAACGTGGAGCATAACTTCAGGGATGAACTTTTCCGCATCTCGGGCATACCTCTCTTAAGGGATATGGAACTGCAGCTTAGAACGTTTTTTAATGCGGCCTGGACCGGCTTGTCGGAGCCTTCGGGCAGGATACTTCCTGTAGATTCATCTGAGAGATTCGGACAGCTCTATGAAGCAGGCTTCAGCCTGGGGCACGTACTGTTTCCGTTGAGCATAGAATTCGCCTGGCGCCTCAGTCACCGTGAAAAAAACGGCTTTGTAATCGGCGTAAATGCTTTCCTGCTCTAGCCTTTAAAAAAAGAAAAGCACTCATCGTTTAGAGTGCTTTACAATGCGAACAATTAAAAACCTTTACTTTTGGGGTTTTGCTTCGTTGACAATGATACTACGACCGTTCAACTGGCTACCATTAAGAGCTTTAATTGCAGCATTTGCATCAGATTCGTTCTCCATTTCAACAAAGCCGAATCCTCTAGACTTACCGGTCTGGCGATCGGTAATTACTTTTGCTGACACGACTGTACCGTAAGATTCGAAAGTTGATTTTAAGGTGGCGTCGTTAACAGCCCAGGGGAGACTTCCCACAAAAAGTTTAGTACTCACGAAAATACCTCTAAAAAAAAATTAATGAAACTAGTTTTGTGCTTTGGCACCTTTAAATATAATTGGAATTTGTTTAAAAGCAAATCAATTTTAAGAAAAAAAATACTTCAATGACTTTTTTTACTCCCATTTTGTGAGGTGTCGCACAATTGGGCCATATGACTACTGCAGCACCGCATTAATGGCGCTCATGAGGTTATCGACCGGAATAATCTTTATTCCCTGGCGCTTTCCCAGTGACTTCATATTGTTCCGGGGAACAATGATGCTGCCAAAGCCGAGCTTTTCGGCCTCCTGTATTCTTTTGTCAATATGACTAATGCTTCTGATCTCGCCTCCTAAACCCACTTCGCCGATCATAACGCAGCTGCTGTCGACGTTGCGCTCCAGAAGACTTGAAGCTATGCTGCAGCAGACGGCAAGATCCACAGCCGGCTCATCTATCTTTACGCCGCCTGCCATATTAAGGAACACGTTTGCCGCCGAAAGCCTGAGGCCCGCCCTTTTTTCCAGAACCGCCAGCAGTATGGAAAGCCTCCTGTAGTCGAAACCCGTAGCTACCCTCTGCGGATTGCCGTAGTTCGAGGGGGTGACAAGTGCCTGCACTTCAAGAAGTATCGGCCTGGTTCCTTCCATGCTGCTCGTTACGGCCGATCCCGTAGTCCTCTGGTCGCGCTCACTTAAGAATATCTCGCTCGGGTTTTTTACTTCCGTAAGACCCGAGTCGTGCATTTCGAAAATTCCGATTTCATTCGTGCTTCCGAAACGGTTCTTCTGGGCTCTTAATATCCGGTAGCTGTGGTGGCGCTCACCTTCAAACTGAAGCACCGTATCTACGACGTGTTCCAGGATCTTGGGACCTGCAATCATTCCTTCCTTTGTGACGTGGCCTATAAGGATGACGACCTGCTGCGTGGTCTTGGCAATTTTCATCAGCTCCGAAGTGCATTCGCGGATCTGCGTTACGGTGCCGGGGGCATTGTCCAGATCACTCTTGTGCATTGTCTGAATGGAATCTATAATTATTACTCCTGGCTGAATGTCCTCCATGGCGCAGACGATATTATCCATTTCGGTTTCGGCCAGCACGTAAAAGTTATCCGAATCAACTCCCAGCCTTGAAGCCCTGAGCTTGATCTGACGGTTCGATTCCTCGCCAGTTACATAAAGCACCTTATCCTGTATTCTGGAAGCGGCCTGCATAACAAGCGTGGACTTTCCAATACCGGGGTCGCCTCCTATGAGCACAATGGAACCCGGCATTAGTCCGCCTCCTAAAACGCGGTCGAACTCTGCAATATCCGTCCTGATTCTGTCTGATTCAACCGAGTTGATTTCCTTAAGCTTTGAAACGCTGAAGCTGGAGCGCCTTACGGATTGTTTAAGTTTTTCTTTTTCCGATTCAACTACTTCTTCAGAAAATGTATTCCATTGTTCACATTCGGGGCAGCGGCCCTGCCATTTGATCGATTCAAAGCCGCAGTTAGAGCAGATGAACTTGGTCTTTATTTTAGTCATAAAAATTCTTCTTTATCTTTATTAAACTTTATTTAAGGGTGACTTTACCCGAAAATTAAACGCATTAAAGATGAAATAAATTCCTTAAAATCCGGTTCTTTTTATGAAATTAACGATGATCGGGTCCTCTGAAGCCAGCAGCTCTTCGGGCGTTCCGTGGAAGTAGATTTTCCCCTCGTGAATGAGCGCAACCTTGCCGGCAACGTTCTTTACACTCACCATGTCGTGCGTGACAACAATTGAGGTAACATTGAGTTTCTCAGAGAGTTCTTTGATGAGGTAGTCTATGGAATCCGACATAATGGGATCAAGCCCAGTAGTGGGTTCGTCATAAAGAATATAATCCGGATTGGTAACAAGGGCCCTTGCAAGCCCTACCCTTTTTTTCATTCCTCCGGAAAGCTCCGAAGGCTTTAGGTGCTGGATATTCGGGAGCCCCACAAGCTCGAGTTTACTTTCGACAAGCTTTCTGGTCTCAGAGTGTGAAATGGAGCGGTTATTCTCCACGATCGGCAGCGATACATTCTCTCCTACTGTCATCGAGTCAAACAAGGCAGCGCCCTGGAAGAGGAATCCGAATTTGCGCCTTATATTGTAGAGATCCTTTCCGCCGAGCTCGCATATATTCTGCCCCTCCACTTTCACGTATCCCCTGTCAGGCGAAAGAAGGCCCACGATATGCTTCAAAAGAACGCTTTTCCCGCCGCCGCTCCGGCCTATTATGGCAATCGATTCTCCAGGTGTAATATCCAGGTTAACTCCCTGTAAAACCTGTTTTCCTCCGAAATTTTTATACAGATCCCTGATTTCAATCATAAAGGTTTTTCGTCAATAATAATGTAAACTTAATACTTAATATAGCTGAATTCAGGGAAATATATTCTTACTCTTTAAAAAAAGACGCCCGGGAGAGGTCTGCCATCCCGGGCGTCTTTCAGGGAGAGAGTATTCAATTATAACTCAAAACTTAAAACTCAAAACTTAAAACTTAAAACTTAAAACTTAAAAAGTGAACGTCATTCCTACTTTCCATGTGTCATATGTCAGCGGCTCGGCCGAGTTAAAGGGCCAGTTCATTTTTTCACGCCTTAGCTGGTAAATTGCATATGAAACGCCGCTCTTAAGCAGGAAGTTAACAACGGGTCCGGCAGCCGGTGATGAATCCATTACCTCGCCGGCAAACATGCTCACGGCGCCCTGTGCGATTCCTTCAACTATAAAGCTGCCGAGCTGTTTCCAGACCAGGTAGCGCGGGAAAATGACGGACTTTTCATAGCCGGCGTTAAGCGTGAAAAGAGGCACCAGCTGGACTTTAATTCCCCCTTCGGCCATTGTGCCGAAACGGAAGGCGTTGTTAAAAAGATCGAGCCTTGTCTGGTCTTCAGCTGCCAGGGCCGGAAGATTACCTGCATACGTGGGCATGTTCCATTCAACTCTCGACCAGACAAATGAATTTGAAGTGTATGGAACAATGGCTGAGCTGCCTATCTTATAGCCGTAGCCTTCCTGTGTGCCGAAGCCGAAGCGCCAGAGATTTGAGTTTATTTTGAAGGGGGCGTTCTCCTTCGAGACGAGGTCGGTGGAGTTGTTGCTGACAAAAAAGAAATGGTTTTTGTATTTGACTAAATAGTCGTCGTAGTCATCCAGACTGCTGTAGCTTAGTCTTAATTCAGCAGAACCCGCATTTGCAAATCCCCTTTGGGAGAGTTTGCCGAAAGATTTCATTCCGATTTCAGAATTCCCGTAGGTCAGTTCAATTGTAGGCTTGCCTCCGAAGGAATGGAACGGCATAAATTCAAAATCGTGATCATGGCTTGTGCATTCTGCAGACTCCTCGTCTCCCCAGTCGTCCCAGATGTCGGTTGAATCTTTTTCCTGGGCAGAAAGCGGCAGAATAAAAGCCAGAAGAAATAAGGTAATTAATAGTAAACGATTCAGCATATCCTCTCCATTTTATTTTACTTAAAATTAAATTCTTTAAGTTAAAAGCAAACTGCATGCCGGAAGACTCTGCAGCCCCAAAATTCTCTCTTTACCAGTTTAGACGGCCTTAGATATAAAAAAGTTACACTATTTTACGGGGTAAAAATGAATGGGATTTCAGATAAATAAACAGTAATTGTTCATAAAACAGGACGCCATGCAGGTTTTCTTGTGCGGCATAAAAAAAGACAGGCTGAAAAGGCCGAAAGGCTGCAGTTCATCCTGTCTTTATAAAATCATGTTAAAAATGTGCGTTCAGATGCCTTAAAGACTAATTTAAGCGGATACCCGACTTTTCTTCCAAAGTCTTAACAAGCGTGTCCATGAGAACGTCATTCTGAACCGGTTTAGTCAGGAACACATCCACGCCGGCGCTGTATGCGTTGTCTTTATCCTTCTGGAAAGCGTGAGCCGAGAGGCCAACGACAGGTAAAGCCTGGTACTGGGGCATCTGCCTGATTTCCCTTGTAAGCTGCAGGCCGTCTTTTTTACCTCTCAGAGAGATATCCATCAGAATAATGTCGAAGTTGTCATTATTTAATTTCTCATAGAAAGTTTCCTCGGAATCGCAAATTTCCACGTCGAATTTTCTTTTCAGGAAAATCTGCAGAAATTTCTGATTCTCGAAGTCATCTTCCACTACCAAAAGTCTGGGTTTTGAATTTTCATTCATTCTAAAATAATTCCTGACTTATATATTAAAATCTCTAAAATCCGTAATGCAAAATAAAAGCAGCCCATTGAAATGAGGGTGCTGCCCATATTATTATCGATGCAAAGAAAAAATATTTAAACAGTCTCAACAGAAACTTAACTGCAAATTTAACTTTATTATAAACACTTATCAATAGATATTAATTTTTTGGAATCCGGAGGCAGAGAAAGCACACTGTTTTAATTGAAAAACAATCTTTTTTAAGATAATTTAAGAAGATACAAAAAATAAGTTTTTAATGTCGAAAACAAACGCAATCAGAATCCTTGAGTCGCAGGGTGTGAAGCATTCCACAGTTTCATATGAATACAATGAACAGGAGCTCGATGCCATAAGCGTTGCAGACAAAATAGGGGCCGAACACGAGTCGGTCTTCAAGACGCTTGTTGCCCGTGGGGATAAGACCGGGATTGCGGTCTTCTGCATTCCGGCCAATGCCGAGCTTAACCTTAAGAAAGCTGCCCATGTAAGCGGCAATAAAAGCATTGAGATGATAAAGGTTAAGGAGCTTCTGCCGCTTACGGGATACATCAGAGGCGGCTGCTCGCCAATCGGTATGAAGAAAAGCTATCCTACATATATAGATGAAACGGCAGAGATTTTTGACGAGATCTATGTAAGCGCAGGCGTCCGGGGAACGCAGATAAAAATTAACCCCCGGGAGCTTAAAGAAATAACCGGTGCCGGATTTGCGGATCTCACATGAAGGATTATCCCCCGCCGGCGGAGGTGCCGCGCGTCAAAGTACGATATCCCGCCTTGGGGAGGATTCTATTCTTCAGAAACTCATCTTACAGCTTCCATCTCTTCAAAGGGTGAAAAACGTATTACCTGGTTTCTGACAGGTTTAACCGTGCGCAGGTAGTCGTATATTGCCCCCAGGTCCTCTTCTGTCATTCCGGCAAAAAACGACCAGGGCATAATTGTGTTGAACTCATTTTTGTTAACCTTGCCCATGCTGCTGTCGGAGGCAAATGCCTTAAAGCGCCTTATGAAATCACTCTTCTTCCAGCTGCCGATTCCGGTTTCCATGTCTGGAGTAATATTGGCCGGGCGCACCGTGCCCCAGGGAACCTTCATGGAGGTCCCGCCAGCGAAATCCATCCCCTTAATAAATTCACCCTTTTCCCTCGGCGTGTGGCAGTCGGCACACGCAGCAATTGAAACCAGGTATTTTCCGTATTCGACAGAGTTTGACTTATCGGGTGCTTTTCTGGCCACATAAGGCTGGGGAATAGTCTTAACAATGAAGTTCAACGGAAAATCCAGCTCTGAATCGGGAAAACTGCTTTCAATAGGCTTGAGTGTCCTGATATATGCAACTATGGAGTAAATGTCCTCCTCAGACATAAGGCTGTAATTCGGATAAGGCATCAGGGGGAAAAGGACCCTCCCGTCCTTAGTGACACCCGTAGCAATCAGTCTGCTGATTTCGCCGTCAGTCCAGTTTTTAAGGTTGTAAGGAGTTATGTTTCTGGCATATACTGTGCCGGGGACCCCTATTGTATGATCAAAACGTTCTCCTCCCCGGCCTTCCGTACCGGGAATAAGGGGGCCTGTAAAACGTGTCCAGTCACGCGACGAATGGCAATCCATACATAATGTCACATGATTAGCCAGGTATCTGCCCCTTTCTATCCTTTCCCTGGTGGCCTGAATTTTTACATCGGAGGCGGGGTCTACTTTTGGGAAGGTTGAGCTGAAATAAATTAAGGCTGCTGCTGCTGCGGCAAACAGAACTAAAAACACAATTCCTGTGATCTTTAAGGCTTTTCTCATTATCATATCCTTTCTTTTCATTTATCCTCTTCTTCAGAATTGAAAAGAGTTCTTTTTGTATATGGTTTTTCTTAAGCGGATAAAGGCCTCTCACTCTCTTAATTTCTCCGGCAGTGCCGGGATAAAATAAAAACAATTAAGACAACGGGTCGGAAATATGTGTGCGAATGAAATAAATTTATAAGTAGAGGCTGTGATAAAAAAAGGGGAAAATTCTTCTCCCCGGGTATTTTGTTCCGGAGAGCAAAATACCCGGAATGGAAAAAATTCTATTGCAGCAGGCTTTCCTGGATAACTGAAGAAAGACTGGCTAACGCCTGGGCCTTCTTCTGCCCCATTCATCCCTAAGGAAGATATTAATAACCAGCATAAAGCCGAATGCCGCGGCAGCAAGGAACATTACAATTGCAATTCCCGGATAGCCCAGTATTGTAAATGGGCTGTTGACCCTCATCATGAGGGCGGCTCCTATAATAAGTGCGCCCAGTACAATCCCCATGGCAATTCTGTTTGCAATTTTCTGGAGGTTTTCCATCAGGCGCAGGTCGTCAATTGCATCTATCTTAAGCTGGAAGCGGTTATTGGCCAGAGCATCCATAAGAGTATTCAGGCGCGAGGGAAACTTCTGCACTAATTCATTTACCTCCAGAAGAGACGAGAAGATATTTCCCGGGGAAGCCTTTCTGAAGAAGTGGCGCCTTAAGATGACGTCTGCATGCTCGCGTATGACGGCATTGGGGTTGAACTCAGGATCCAGCGTGCGCCCTATCTGATCCAGGTTAAGCAGCGTTTTGCCGAGCATCGTAAGCTCCGAGGGCGTCCTGATGCCGTTATTTGCGGCAATGCGTGTAAGTTCAACCACCACGCGCCCGACCTTAATCTGTTCAAGCGTGGCGTCGTGGCTTCTGGCTACAAATTCTGTCACCTCCTGTGTGAACTTTTCCTCATTAAAGTCCTGAAGCGGCGTTCCAAGGCTTTTACTGATTTCAGCTGCATCTTTTCCGCGCCCGTCGCTTACATAAAGGAGGAGTTTGAGAAGGCTTTCCCTTACCTCAGGGTCCACACGTGCCACCATGCCGAGATCGATAAGAGCCACCTTATGGTCGTCAGTAATAAAGACGTTCCCGGGGTGGGGATCGGCGTGGAAGAATCCGTCAATTAGAACCTGATCGAGATATGCCTCAAAAAGCTCACGGGCAAGTTTTTTGCCGTCGAGGTCGATGTATGCTAGAGGGCTTAAAGAAGTAACCTTGGTTCCGCGCACATAATCCATGGTCAGGACTTTGGATGTGGAGTAGTCCTCCACCGGCTGAGGGACAATAATGTCGGCGTAGCGCTCCAGGTTTTGACCCAGCTTAATGAGGTTTTGGGCTTCCTGGCGGTAGTCGAGTTCCTGAAGGAGTGCTTTCTTAAATTCACCCAGAATATCGTGGAAGGAGTAGCGCCGTCCGGTATCAGTATGTCGGTCGAGTGTTTCAGCAATGTCGTTTAATGCTCCAAGGTCGTTTAATATGGTTTCCCTGATCCCGGGTCTTTGGACCTTAACGGCCACCCTGCGCCCGTCGCGAAGGCGGGCCTTATGCACCTGTCCTAAGGAGGCTGCCGCCATAGGCTCAGGATTAAATTCCATGAACGCCTTTGAAATTCTGGCTCCGAGCTCATCCTGGACTATATGTTCAACCTCTTCAAAAGCAAAAGGCTTTACGTTGTCCTGCAGGCGCGCGAGGGCATCCAGGTACGGCTGCGGCAGAAAGTCGGGGCGCGTGGAAAGAAGCTGCCCCAGTTTAATAAACGTCGGTCCCAGTTCCTCCAAATCGTGAGCCAGCTGTTCGGGGTCGCCTTTTTTAATGTCTCCCGAGACAATTTCATCCTCCAGCATCGTGTCGTCAGTGCCGGCAGTCTTTACAATATCCTTGCTGCCGTATTTAATGAGCAGCATTGCAATATCTTTATATCTTTTGAGCTTTTCCGGTGAAAGGGAAATGGCCATACTATGCCTCCTTTTAAGCATGTCTACTTGTGGTATATAATATCAATAAACCTAAGGTAGGCCTGAAATTCAAGGCTGATTTAAGGTATGCCGCCGCCGGAAAGAAAGTATTGCCAATGCTAATGGATTGACATAAAGGCACAAAAAAAATATTTTATTTTAACCATACCTTTTGGACCGGTTTCTGCAGAACTGAGAACGTTAATGCCTGGAAATGGCAGATTGATTTTTCCGGGATGTGAAAAAAGTTGTGTGTGAGTAATAAGGATTTGAAAGGATAAAAGATGCCTACAGAAAAGACGAGGCAGATGGAAGCGCTGCATTTAATAAAGTCCAGAAGGCTGCCCATCGGAGCCGAGGTGCTGAAAGACGGAGGCGTGCATTTCAGGATATGGGCCCCAAAACATAAAAAAGCCGAGATAATCCTGCAGGAAGAAGGGTTTTCAAAAGGCCGGTCCTATGAGATGACCCCGGAAGACAACGGGTATTTTTCCGCCCTGGTGGACATAGCCAGGGAAGGGACACTCTACCGCTTCAGGCTTGACGGCAATGGCGACCTTCACCCCGACCCAGCCAGCCGCTATCAGCCAGAAGGACCTCACGGCCCCTCGCAGGTAATTGATGCTGAAAAATTCAGGTGGAGCGACTCCCAATGGAAAGGTCCCGAAGCTAAAGGTCAAGTCATCTATGAAATGCACATCGGAACTTTTACGCGCGAGGGGACTTACCTTTCAGCCGTAAAAGAATTAAAGCACTTGAAAGAAACGGGCATTACAATTCTGGAAATTATGCCGCTTGCCGAGTTCCAGGGAAACTTCGGATGGGGCTACGACGGCGTCGACCTGTTTGCACCGGAACACATCTACGGGAAGCCGGATGATCTCAGGATCTTTATAGACCAGGCGCACAGGGAGGGGCTCTCAGTAATACTGGACGTGGTTTACAACCACCTGGGTCCCGACGGCAATTACCTGATGGAATTTTCAGATGATTATTTTACAGATAAATACAAAAATGAATGGGGCGAGGCTATTAACTTCGACGGTGAGAATGCAAAGGGTGCAAGGGAGTTTTTTATAACAAATGCCAGGTACTGGATTGAAGAGTTCCACTTCGACGGCCTCAGGCTGGATGCAACACAGCAGATGTTCGACGAGTCCACTCCGCATATACTTGCCGAAATAACAAAAGCTGTAAGGAAAGCCGGTAAAGAGAGAAATACATTTATTGTAGCCGAAAATGAACCACAAGAGTCCAAACTCGTAAAGCCGCTGGAGGAGGGGGGCTATGGAATGGACTGCCTCTGGAACGACGACCTGCATCACAGCGCAATTGTAGCCCTTACGGGGCATAACGAGGCATACTATACAGACTACCTGGGAAAACCGCAGGAATTTATTTCAGCCCTCAAATGGGGATATCTTTACCAGGGGCAGTATTACAAATGGCAGAATAAAAGGCGCGGATCGCAGAGCTTCAGTCTGAAGGCCTGGAACTTCTGCACTTTCATACAGAACCACGATCAGATTGCAAACTCAGGCCGCGGGCAGAGAATCCACGAACTGACTTCTCCCGGAAAGTACAAAGCCATGACAGCGCTCATCATTCTTGCGCCCGGCACGCCAATGCTCTTCCAGGGGCAGGAGTTCGCCTCATCGAGCCCCTTCTACTATTTCGCCGATCATAATGAAGAGTTATCTAAAAAGGTTAAAGAAGGACGCTTTGAGTTTCTGGCGCAGTTCCCTAGCCTGGCTACTCCTGAAATGCAGGCCTGCCTGCCGGACCCGGCAAGCATTAATACATTTGAAAAATCGAAAATCGATTTTACGGAAAGAAAAACCAATGCAGGTATTTATAAAATGCACAGGGACCTTCTGACCTTAAGGCGGGAAGACCCTGTACTAAGCCGCCAGGACAGGGAAAACATGTATGGAGCCGTTCTTTCGGACGGAGCTTTCCTCTTGAGGTTCTTTGATGCTGAAGAGCGGGACAGGCTCCTTATAGTCAACTTCGGACGCGACCTGAAGCTTTCGGTTTCTCCGGAACCTCTGCTTGCTCCTCCGGAAGGAAAAAAGTGGAGTCTGCTCTGGGCAAGCGAAAACCCTGAATACGGCGGCTGCGGAAGCCCGGAAGTTGAAGCGGATGGACAATGGAAAATACAGGGATATGCAGCGGTTCTCCTAATGACCGAAGAGTCTGAAGGAAGCAGCCAAATGAAAAAAGTTAAAGGTAAGGGATCATAGAAAAGATAAAAAGCTGAAGAGGAAAAAATGAGTAAATTAGTACGCTCACTGCCCTGGAAGAAAGAAAAAGATGCAAACCTGGAGCCCCTTCTTACACGCGAGTGGCTGGTTACAAACGGCCTGGGAGGCTACGCTTCTGGGAGCATTTCAGGCGTTGTGACAAGACGCTACCACGGACTCCTGATCTCTGCCCTGCCCGCACCTCACGGGCGTATGGTAATGCTGAACCACCTCTCGGAATGGATAATTTTTCCTGACGGCAGAAGAGTCCAGCTCGGCTCTGAAGAAAGGTCTGAGAGTGTGCTTGAAGTTCCCGGGGCCGGACATCTTGCCGAGTTCCGCCTGGATCAGGGGCTTCCCGTCTGGAAATTTGAAATAAATGGTATAACTCTGGAAAAGACACTTCTGATGCCGCATATGCAGAATACGGTTCACGTAAACTATAAAATTATCTCCGGCAGCGATAAGGTGAGGCTTCATGTGCGCCCGTCCATGCATTTCAGGCCTCATGAGGCTGCCGTAAGCGAAGAGCTTCATAAACCATACGTCCTTACAGTTACTAACGATCACTTTGAAGTCTCTGCAGGGCAGAACCTTCCTTCTCTTAGAATGCTTTTCTACGGAGAGCATGCTACCCTGACCTCCGATAAGGGAAGCGTCCGGGAGCTCTTCTACAGGATTGAAGCCGAACGGGGATACGATTCAAGGGGACTTCTCTGGAGTCCGGGCTACTTTTCAACCGAGCTGGATGAGTCGCATGAGGCAACACTAGTAGCCTCCACCGATGCCTGGCAGACAATACTTGCCCTTGAGCCTAAGGCTGCCATGGATGCCGAGAAGGAAAGGCGAAGAAGGCTCGTCGAGGCAGCATGCCCTGAAGCAGTAGACCCGGTGATACCAGAACTCGTTCTGGCTGCCGATCAGTTTATTATTACGCCGGCAGGACGTGTCGAGGATGCAGCACGCGCAAGAGCCTCGGGCGATGAGGTCAGAACTGTAATTGCCGGATACCACTGGTTTACTGACTGGGGACGCGATACGATGATAAGCCTCGAAGGGCTGACACTTACTACAGGCAGGCAGAATGAAGCAGGCTGGATCTTAAGGACTTTTGCCCATTACGTAAATGACGGACTTATTCCAAACCTCTTCCCCGAAGGTGAAAATAAAGGGCTTTATCACACTGCCGATGCAACTCTGTGGTTTTTTCATGCCATGGACAGATATGTCAGCCTCACAGGCGATAAGGAAACTCTTAGACGGATACTTCCAAAGTTAAAAACCATTATAGATTACCATATACGCGGGACACGCTTTAATATAGGCGTTGACCCCAAAGACGGACTTCTTAAGCAGGGGCAGGAAGGCTATCAGCTGACATGGATGGATGCCAAGGTTGGCGACTGGGTTGTAACCCCAAGGCGCGGCAAGGCAGTTGAAATAAATGCCCTCTGGTATAACGCCCTTTGCCTTATGGAAGGATGGCTGCGCGAGATGGAAGGCGAAGAGGCGGCCGGCCAGGTAAGAGAATACGCGCAGCGCGCCAGGGATTCATTTAATAAACGCTTCTGGTACGAGCAGGGGGGATATCTTTACGATGTGGTCGATGGTGAAAAAGGCGACGACTCCTCATGCCGCCCGAACCAGGTCTTTGCAATTTCACTTCCCAATCCTGTACTTAACCAGGACAAGTGGGAACCTGTAATGCAGGTTGTGCAGGAAAAGCTCCTGACGCCAATGGGACTCCGGTCACTGGCGCCTGGAAATCCGGACTATAAGCCGAAGTACTTCGGGGATTTAAGAGCCCGCGATGCCGCATACCATCAGGGCACTGTCTGGGCCTGGCTGATTGGACCCTTTATAGATGCCTGGTTGAAGCTGGATGGCCATGATGCAAAAGGAGCCAGAAGGTTTTTGGAAGGCTTCAGTCATCACCTGAACGAAGCCTGTGTTGGATCGATAAGCGAGATATTTGATGCCGAGCAGCCCTTTACTCCCAGGGGCTGTGTAGCCCAGGCCTGGAGCGTGGGCGAAGTTTTAAGGTGCCTTGTTAAGACAAGGGATTGAATTTAAAATGAAACTAATGTTCATTGCCGTCCGGGCGCACCCTGCCTGCCGGCGGGCACGGCGCCGTGCGCCCCTACGAAAATGAAATGTATATTAAACTTCCCTCTCCAGAATCTTCTCTCCCCTGATGTTCATGACAATAACATTAATGGGCACATCCTTCCCGGAGAGACTTACTGCCTGCTGAGCCAGTTGAAGGAGCCCGCGGCAGCAGGGTACTTCCATAATTAAAACGGTAATGGACCTTATCCCGGAATCCTCAGCCATCATCTGGAGTTTCTTCAGATAAATTTCTTTGCCCTGATCGAGCTTCGGGCATGCAATGGCAAGGGTTTTGCCCTTAAGATAATCCTGCTGAAAATCAGCCGCTGCAAAAGCCGCGCAGTCTGCCGCCAGAAGCACGTCTGCCCCCCTGAAGTATGAAGCTGAGGGATTTATAAGATGAAGCTGAACAGGCCAATTTTTTAAGACTGACTGCCTGGCCGTTTTTTTTTCCTCAGGCTCCTGCTGAGGCCTTTCAATTTCAACCGTGCGGCTGCCGGGGCAGCCTGAGTGATGTGAATGGCTTTCCTGAGCTTTAATTTCCACCGGCACATCAATTCCCTTTTCATTCAGATATTCAACTGCCTCTTTAAGGTAGCCCAGTTCATTGTGTTCTTTCATGTGCAGGAGGTGGGCTATAATGACGTTTCTGCCCCCTTTAACAATATAGTCCATTACTTTCTTTTCATCATAGGCTTCGGCTTCCCTTTCCTCAATTTCAATTGCCCCCTGCGGACAGTGCCCCAGGCATGCGCCCAGGCCGTCGCAGAAAAGGTCGCTTATTAAGCGTGCCTTGCCGTCAATTAACTGAAGGGCTCCTTCGGCACAGTTCGGAATACAGACTCCGCAGCCGTCGCATAAATCTTCATCTATTTTAACAACTTTTCTTTTCATTCCCTTTCCGGATAATTATTTGATTTTATCAGATTTTATAGTCCGAAAATAGCTCTTTTCCCTGAGCAAATCAAGTAAATAAGCAGTAGCGGATTTTTTATTCTCTTTTAACCCCATTAATATCGGCCTTGAAATTTATTCCATTTGTTTTTCATTGAAAAGAAGAATATCAGAGAATTTCTCCGGGGGTCCGGATTTTTTACAAGGACTTAATTTTTTACAAATGAAAGGAGAAACAAATGAATAAATTAAAATTATATAAACGCCTCTTCCTCTGTATGATAGCTGCGGCAGCAGTCATTCCAGCAGTGACCTATGCACAGGCTGTCGTGGACGTTGGTGTGGCGCCTGCACAGCCTATTGCAGCGGCAACACCGGGAGCAGGCAGTTACATAGTGGGCATTATTGCAGGGGTTGTTCTTGCAGTGGCATTCCAGCTCATACTGACTAACCTGTCCGTTGCCTCCGGCCTTACAATGTTAAGTACTGTGACGAGCGGAAAAAAGAAGGGTAAAAACCTCAATGCATCACACAATAATGAATCCTCTTCTGTTAACGAAAGCATACGTACCATCAGCAGCGCTTTCGGCATCTGGACGCTCCTGACGGCAAGCATTGCCCTGTTTTTTGCAAGCTGGCTGGCTACGGAACTGAGCCTGACTACAAGCAGAACAGTCGGTATGGTGCTTGGACTTGTAATCTGGGGGCTTTTTTATGTGGCGATGATGACAATTGAGGTGAGCGCAGTTTCCTCTTTAGTCGGCTCATTAGTCAGACTTGCGGCAACGGGCCTGAAGACAGCCTATAACATGACCGCTTCCATATTTTCAAAATCGGAGGAGAATAAGGCAGCCGATACGGCGGCCAAGGTGGCAGGAGCCGTGCGTGAGGAGATCTTCGGCGCCTCGGATGCAGACGATCTTAAAAGCCAGATCCAGAACTACGTCAATCAGATGAAGCCGCAGAAAATAAGTCCGGAGAAGATGGCTATGGAATTTGCAAAAATGCTGGACCATACGGAAATCCGCGCCATTGAGGACCACAGCGCTCCATTTATTGATACCGATACTCTTGTGGCAACACTAAGGACTCACGGCTACGATGAGGAAAATGCTCATTCAACGGCAGAAAAGTTCTCAAATGCATTCTCCAAAATAAAAGAAGAAGCAAAGTCCGGTAAGGATACAACTTCAAAGGTAATGGATTCGGCGCTCGAGATGTCAGGAATGTCGAAAGAAGAAGCTGAAAATACACGCCGCCAGTTTGAAGACTACCTGAGGAGCACGAATAAGGAAGAGCTTAATCCCGATGCAATAAAAAGAGATCTGGAGAGACTCTTTACTGATCCTAAAGATGCCGCTAATTCCCTTAAGAACCGTCTGAGTCATATAGACCGTCAGGATGTGGCCCGTGTCATAGCCCAGAGACAGGATATAAGTCAGCAGGAAGCCGAAAAAACGGTTGATAAGGTCTATATGGTTATTGACCAGATAACAAATAAGTCTTCGGACGTGAAGAACAGCATTCAAAACAAGCTCAGAAACTACATGAACTCTCTTGGGCGTCCTGAACTGAAATACGAAGGAGTGGCTCACGACGTGGAAAAACTCTTCAATGATCCCAAAGCCGGTGCTGAAGCCCTGGCCAATAGGGTTAAGTCGATGGACCGCGATACCATTAAGGCTCTAATTGCTTCAAGAAGTGACATTTCTAATGAAGATGCAGAAAGGATAGTAAGCAAAATTGAATCGGCGCGCGACAGTTTCCTCTCTAAAATTGACCAGATGAAGTCCGAAATCGAAAGACGGGTGGAAGTGGCAAAGCAGGAAACAATTCATGAGGCCGACGAGGTCCGCAAGACAGCTTCAACTGCCGCCTGGTGGGCTTTCGGTACGGCTGTTATCTCAGGCATTGCCGCGGCAATCGGCGGAATGATAGCTGTTTAAGGCTTATAATAGAAAAAAAGCCGCACTGAAATATGTGCGGCTTTTGATTTTATCTTAAAACTCTTTTAGTTCCAGACCGAGATTTCTTCCCTCATAACAAGGCGCGGATAGCTGTATCTTATCCTGAAATTTTCCATAAGATCTGCCAATGCCTGGGCTTCCATGCCGTAAATATCAGGGAGCACTTCCTTTTTTCCCATAAGGTTTTCAATGTTTACGTAATTGCGGGTTTTCCTTAAGAAGGAATAAACAACAGACATTTTGCTGTAGCGCTTTTGGGCCTCAAAGTTTTCAACTTCATTCCATCTTACCTTAACGGTCTGGAACATGCTGCGTATGGTAAAGCCGTGTTTATCGAGCTTAAGGTACGACTGGTTTGGAAGTACAGGAATTAAAGAGGCAAGTGCGGCAAAGGCAAAAACAACGGCAATAATCCAGCCTAAGGCTGAATGAGACTCTGCGGCAAGCTTAATGCCGAAAGCGGTAAAAGCTAAAGAACTAATTAAAGACCTTAAATATTTTGACTTCCCCGAACGCAAAACAATTTCACTGTTATAATCCATTTCTTCTCCTTTATAATAAAATCTGTGAGAGTATAAAAGTAACGGCAGCAATGGAGCAGGTCCATCTAAAACTTAAAAACCCTCGGTTAAACATAAATTCTTGTTGAAAATCCTCAGCGGCATAAACATAAACTTCGGCAAAGATATGTCTTTAGCTGTTAAAAAAACAGAGGGGCATAGGGGCAAAAAACCATGGACCGAGCCTCGGGCAGAAACATTTCCTAACCGCTTTATGCGGTTACCTATTTGTATGAAAATTGGAAAACCACCTTCCAAACCACGTCAGCCGTGCCTGCCTTTGGCGTGGTGGTTTCATATTGTCCTCCTCGGACGGGCCGAATCGATTTTTAGTCCGTTTTCTGCAAATATTAAACCACTAAAGCGCTAATGGTGATCTGCCTGTTTTTATACTCTCCTTGTTTTTGTAACAAATCACTGCATTCGGGATAAAGTTGCCCCAAAATATGTGCTTGAATTTGTGTTAAAATATACACAAATTAGTGTGTGCGGTAAGGTGCAGACTTCCTTGACCGGGTTGGCTAAAAGGTCAGAAATCTTAAAAGATCAGGAGTAAATGATGGGGAAAATGGCGAAAAAGGGGCATAGAATCAGTTTCTATATTCCTGAAGACATGTCAAAGCGCGTTTCGAATGCAGCTCACGAGGCACATCAGACTTTGAGCGACTTTGCCAGGGATGCTATTCAAAAAGCTATCGAAGCCGCCGAGGAGGCAAAACTGGATCAGCAGCTCATAGAGGGATATAAAGCTAATTATCAGTATTACAAAAACGAGGCGAAAGCCTGGGAGAGTATTGAGCGTGAATTACCTTAGTATCTCAAGGGGTGACGTCGTCGACATCAATCTGGAGCCTGCGCTGGGTTCTGAAATAGGAAAAGTACGCCCCGGCGTTGTTGTGCAGAATAACCGGGGCAATCAGTTCAGTCCTATGACAATTATTGCAGCCGTAACAGGGGCAGAACATATCCATACCCCGCTTCCGGTTATGGTGTTTATACCTGCCGGAAAGGGCGGTCTTACCAAAGACAGCTATGTTGACTGCGGTCAAATCAGGTCTGTAGATAAAGAGTCCCGAATCGTAAACAAGAGAGGAACTCTTGACGAAGCTGCGATGGCCCAAATCGACAGGGCTCTGAAAATATCGCTGGCGCTAAAATAGGCCATTCCCCTGCTTTGGTCTCTACAGTGTACACACAAAATAGGTACCGATTTTTACACTACACTCAATATCAAATGTGAGCATATAAAACGACGCAGTTACCAAGTCCTCCGCAAGGAGGACGTAACCTTAGTAGCCCAGGGTTTGAAATCCCCGCCAGGGGATGAAAAACCCTGGGTTAAAGATTCCCCACACATTCCCAACTCCGTAGGAGCGGCATATCAAGATTTTACGCATCCTTCAAACAGATTTATCCGGTATGGGATTAAACTAATCCAGATTCCATGGAATATCCGTTCTTCATGGGACCTGATATGCCGCACCTGCCGGAGCTAGTGGATTTTTTGATCCGTTATCCGGGCTACTGAGGTTCCGCCCGACTGAGTCGGGCTTAGTGATTGCGTAATTCTAGATGCTCAGATTTCATTGAGTTGGTTTATTCTATAACAGACCCTAAAAAATCTTAAGAAAACAGATTTCATGCAGTTTCCCGGAGTTTTACGAGATACTGAATCTGCACTTCAACGGGCGGAATTGTCCCTTTTTCTCTTCCGGCAGGAAAAGGAATTTCCATCAGGCTGAAGATTTCATCAAGGGCATCAAACATATTTTGAGGAGGAAACCCGTTGTCTCTCAGAAAGTGGATAAGCTTCAGCGTTCTGAAGCCGTCAAACCAGAGCCTCTTCTGACGATTAATCTGAGTGTCACTTCTGGAATTGTCAAGAATCTTCTTCCAGTCGCGTGCGAAGTTCTGCTCAATTAAAAAATTTTCAAGCGACGGATGAATCGCGCGGGCTTTCATTAAATAATGTTCAGCATCATGAAGCATGGGTGAAGAAAAAATTTCAAGCCAGTCCTTCAGTACGTAAAAAGAAGCCGGCGAATATAAAAGATATTCATCGTGACTGTGCGACATAAACCTGTTCACCCTCTGCCCCGTCCCGAACGGGACACGCCATGATCCCCTGCCCGAAGGGTAAACAGTTGTTGAATCTATCTTATGGATTTCCACACTCTTTGCAAGCTTTTCCATAAAGTAAAAATCCTCGGCCGCCTTGCGCCTGTTCATCCCTTCAACCTTAATGTAACTTTCATAACTGCAGGCCATGGTAGATCCTATTGTGTGGAATGCGTATGGTGAACAGGCGGCCTTAAGCCCCAGGACATAGTATCTTAAGAATATCTCATAGCAGATAATCGCAAGCGTTGCTTCATCCGGCGTGCTTCCAATTGTATGACGGAAATTTACATATGCCGCCTGGAAGCTGTTTTTCTGAAAAGCTTCATATATGGAGGTAACATAATTACTTTCTACCGTGCAGTCTGCATCCAGGCATACAAAAATATTTTTTCCGGTGCTGTAGCTGAAAACTGAAAGAGAAAGATCCATCCCAATTTTTCTGGCCAGCCCAACGCCGCCGTCTTTTTCCGGCAGTTCCAGCCCTTTTGACGAAGCGTCGACAAAGGCAAGATTCAGTCCTGAATGGAGGATTTTGTCCACAACAGGGTCCTCTGTATTTCTTACTGAAACTATATCCCTCAAAAGTTCAAGAGAAAGACTGTTATCTAAATAAACCTCTTCAGAAGCTTTAGCGGTATTGTTAATTACAAACACTATAAGCGTGTGGCTGAAATACTTCGCGTCATTTTCGGAAAGAGATGAAAGAAGCTTTCTTATATTGCTATATTCCTCAATGGCAGGAATAACAACTGCAAGATGGATTTCGTCCCTTGCACAGGATTCAAGCTTCCAGTTCTTAAGGGAATACTTTGATAGGTAGCGTTTTACTTCTTCGGGTAAGATATTTTCAGTCATTACTTGCTAAGATTTTGTTCAATTATAAGGCTTGCCTCTTCAAAGTCAGGTCCTTCGATCCAGTTGATATTTACCCCTTCTCGTTCCATTTTCCTGAACCAGGTCATCTGCCGCTTGGCGAATGCGTGAATAGCCGAGTTTAATTTCTGGTACATGTCGTTATAGCTGAGACTTCCCTTCAGGTATTGCCCGATAAAGCGGTACTCAAGGCCGAACAAGTCGAGCCTCTCATAGCTTACTCCCTGTTCAAGGAGCAATTTAACCTCATCAATCATTCCTTCCTGAAGCCTTTGTTTAAGGCGGCGTGTGATTCTCTCCTTAATTTCCCGGCGCTCAAGACGGACTCCGATTACAAGAGGATCAATTTTAACTTCGGGAAAAGGACTTTTAATGCCGGAGCTTTCAGCAATTCTTATGGCGTCAATAATTCTTTTCTTTTCCAGCAGATCAGTCGTGTTATGCAGCTTCGGGTTTGCCTTAATGAGCCTCGTCTTTAACTCTTCAAGCGAGAGTAAGTCGAGCTCCAGGAGGTACTCTTCACTTTTTATGGCTTCCTTCATATTATAGGACCTGAGGACTGCATCCAGGAAAAGTCCCGTTCCGCCCGTAAGAAAAGGCATTTTCCCCCGGGAGGTAATTTCATAAAAGGCCTTATAAAAGAATTCCTGGAAGCGGTAGAGGTTAAATTCCTCATTTGGACCGGCAATGTCTATAAGGTGGTAAGGAATTTTCTGCCCGTCAACAATATAATCACCTAGATCTTTTCCTGTTCCGATATCCATTCCCCTGTAGACCTGCCTGGAATCGGCAGAAATAATTTCTCCTTCAAATTTTTGGGCAAGTCTGGCAGCAAGGGAAGTTTTCCCGACTGCAGTGGGGCCGAGTATGGTGATAAGGTTCATTTTGATTTCAATATAAACGTAAAATTCAAAGCAAAGGTAAGAACTAAAGCTAAAAGTAAAAAGGATAAAATATAAAAGCGGAAACGGACCGGGATGAGTAAATTTGGGAATGAAAATTAAGCGCGGAATTCTTAAGTTACGACAATATAAAGTCTCACTTAGAAAAGTTTGATAAAGTTAAAGGATGGATATCTCAATGGAAAACATTGAAATTACAAGCGGAATACGTTATTTATCCCGTAAGGACAAATGCCTGGCCGGCATAATAAAAAAAGCAGGACCCTGCACGCTTAAGGCTCACAGGAACTATTACTATTCACTTCTTGAGAACATCATAGGGCAGCAGCTTTCCATGAAGGTGGCTCAGGTCATTGTGGGCCGGTTTATGGATTATTACAAGGATACGCCGAGACCCGAGCTCATTCTGGAAACCGACGACCAGGTGCTTCGAAGCCTCGGGCTCTCAAATGCAAAGGTAAAATATGTTAAGGACCTTTCGCAAAAGCTCCTGGATGGCGAAGTCACACTTAAAAATATAAATAAAAAAACGGACGTGGAGATAATTGAGGAGCTTACGAAAGTAAAGGGAATAGGCGTCTGGACAGCCCACATGTTCCTCATATTTACTCTCTGCCGCTTAAATGTGCTTCCAACGGGAGACCTTGGCATTAAACGCGCAATTATGTTAAATTATAATCTCGGGGATATGCCCGACGAAGAAGTGATAAGGGAAATAGCAGAAAAGAACAAATGGCACCCTTACAGCACACTTGCAAGCTGGTACCTGTGGAAAAGCCTGGAATTCTAAAGCCCCCAGGGCTGTTTTTTTAACCGGGCCGGATGTATATTTTATAAGTATTTTTTGAATCTTTTTACACGACATAGCATCATATTAAATGGAAGAAAACGAACTAATAGAGCGGGCACAGTCAGGCGACAGAAGGGCACTTTCCGAGCTCGTTAAGAAGTACGAGCAGACGGTCTATAACTTTGCCTTTAAGATCTGCCGCAACCGCGATAGGGCAGAACATTCGATGCAGGAAACGTTCCTCAGCATGGTAAAAAACCTGCATCAGTTTGACAGGAAAAGCAAACTTTCAACCTGGCTGTATACAATAGTATCAAATAACTGCCTGATGCTCGCCCGCACAGATAAAAAACACGGCTATACTTCCTTTGACGACGAGGAAAGCTTTATTGACGAAGGGGCTGTTGCCGACTGGTCGGTTACTCCCGACAGAACAGTGGAAAACGCAGAATTAAGGAGTATACTTGACGAATCGATTCAGAAGCTTCCCCCTGACTACAGGGTAGTCTTTCTCTTAAGGGATGTTGAAGGGCTCTCGACAGAGGAGACCGGTAAGATTGCAAAACTCTCTGTCCCGGCCGTTAAGTCGAGGCTTCACAGGGCAAGGGCATTTTTGAGAAACGAAATAAACAAAAGACTGCAAGATGGAAAATATTAAAGTTACGTGCAAAGAAGTAATGAATCACATTTGTGATAACCTGGGCGAGGAGCTCAATTCCCCCAGATGCCTGGAAATCAAAGAGCATCTGGATGAGTGCGGATCATGCCGGAATTATTTCAACTCGGTTGAAACTACAATAAACTTTTACAAGAAATATAACGTAAAGCTTTCCGATGATGCCCACGAAAGGCTGCTTTCATTCCTTGGACTTAAGGAATAAGCTGCTGCAGGAAAACAGGTTTCATGATTAAAATTAAGGAGATAAATCTTTATGCCGGTATTTGAATATCGCTGCAGGGAATGTAATACAAAGTTCGACGTGCTGCATAAGTCACATGAGAGCCAGGAAGAAGTAGTCTGCCCCAAGTGCAAATCCAAAGACAACAAAAAGCTTCTCTCATCCTTCAGTGCTTCGGTTTCTTCCGGCAGCCACGATCATTCATTCGGCGGCGGCTGTGAATCGGGCAGCTGCGGATTGCCGGGCGGCGGGTGCGCTTCAGGAATGTGCGGATTGAATTAATACGAAAGGAGAAGAAGTGAGAGTATACAGATTATTTTTTGTTGTGCTTGTTTTTGCATTGGTTTATGCTGCGGGCTGCTCAAATAATATGGAGAAGGATTCAGCAAAGGGAAAGGACATTACTGTTCAGGAGCTGAAGGATAAAATGAAAACAGATACTAGTCTTGTAGTGCTCGACGTGCGTACGCCTGAGGAGCTTGCGGGTCCTCTCGGGAAGATTGACGGCGCCGTGAATATTCCCTTAGATCAGCTTGAAAGCAGGATTGGCGAGGTTAAGAATCTGAAGGGAAAAGATATTGCAGTCATCTGCCGCACAGGCCACCGCTCCCAAAAAGCGCAGGGAATTCTGGAGAAGCATGGCATAGAAACCCTGAACGTCTTAGGCGGAATGACCGGGTACAGGAAATAAGCATTAAACTAATATAAGATAAAATATTAATGGACAAGTTTTTTTACATTTTTGTTAGCTCAGGAAGCACACTAATGCTTTCAGCTTCTTGTATCTGGTACTTAATTAAATGACAGAAGTATAGTATTCACTTTGTCATTGATATTTTCGGGCGTGTCGTTGATATCGGTTCATCTTTTCATGCTGGATAAAACAACTGTTTTCAGGCATATAAAAAGAAAAATAAATTCTGCCGATTAGCTGGTTAACTGTTGAGGGTTAACTAATGATTAAATGCCTTTTCAAATGCCGCAGTAACGGATGCACGTAAAACTGACGCAGGCAGCTGATAGTAGAAATTTCTCGTTCCCTTTATTATTTTCGGAATGCCAGAGGATATCTAGGATGGCATACTTTTCCATATAGGAGCATTGCAATGAATGCAATGTCACCTAAAATTTGGATATGAGGTCAGTTATCGCTCCTGTTCCATTGCCTGCGGCAGAGAATTTTCCTGTGAGGAGGTTTTTCAATGTAAAAGGCTAAACAGAGTAATGGTAGCTTAATCGCTATGTTTGCGGTTCCCCACCCCGTATCTGAAAATTAAGGGATCCCATCGTAAAGAAATATTAAATTCTTGCACTCGCATTAGGACTGCAAAATCCTGATTGCAACTCTATTTTCCAAAGAACAGGTCAATTTCTAACGGCTAAAGGTGCGGTTTGGGCTATGCACTATTAATATTTATATATCGACTGTTCTTAAATTATCATGTCTCTGTTCGTAATATCTTTCCTGGAAATTAAACGAGAATTCTATTATTCTAAAGGATTCGTTCTCACCAAAGTACATTTAGCAGTGCTGCACAGAAATTTCTTTGTAGGATAGAGGAATACTGATAATACATTTTATCAACTTGCCTGAGGGCAGAGCGCCTTCGATGAAGACCTCAGAATTATCTTGACAAACTGAAGTGAATTAAATATTTTTCAGCCAAGTAAAAGAGAGTCCTTTATCACATTTAACTGAAAGTCAAATTTTAATGTTGACTTGTGTTGATGCTGCGAGGGGGACGCTTTTTATTTAGTGGCTGTAATATAGTCATCCCCTTCGACAAATATAAGAGCCACAGCAATATTGATTGTTCTTTGTAGTTATTTTAACGTTATAGTTTTTATTTCTTCGATTGGCAG
Source organism: Ignavibacteriales bacterium (assembly GCA_036261625.1). GTDB lineage: Bacteria > Bacteroidota > Ignavibacteria > Ignavibacteriales > SURF-24 > JAAXKN01. The sequence goes on from DATAKL010000061.1 coordinate 53,157, forward strand.
TTCTAGTTTGCGGCACAGCGGTTTTGTTCTTATAAACAGGCGGCCTGCTCATATATATATATATAGTATATATCTTTGCGAGAGATGAACGTTGAATTGGAATTAAGGAAAGGAATAAAAAATCATCATGATAACAAATGCTTGATTACATAAGCATTTTATAAGACGGCAAGTTGGACTGAATTTCTTTATTCTGCTTTGAATCCGGTACCGAAACAAAATCATTGAGAATATAAATGAAAAAGAAAAAGCATTTATTGCTGCTAATTTTGTCGGTCCTGTTTATTGGTGTAATTGTTTTCTATAAGGTAAAACAAAGCAAAGCTGTTAACGTTAAGATTACTCTAAGAATGGTTAATCAGTTCGGAAGCCCTAATGATCCCGCCGAATCACTGATTGGACTGATTAGCTCGTTTACCATTGATCAGTTCCGGAATGTCTATATACTTGATGATGCATTCAAAGTAGTAAGGAAATTCTCTTCCGAAGGTAAGTTTATTCGCAATTTCGGATATGGAAGCGGTAAAGGACCGGGGGAGTTGAACTTTCCACACGGGGTATGTGTCGACTCATCCCTGCATGTCTACGTAATTGACAAAAGTAACAGAAACATTACTGTATTTGATTCCCTGAATAATCTTGTCGGAACAGTCAAAGTCCCATTCTTCCCTGCTCAGATTATCCCTATAAGTACCATGAGAGTTGATGTGATGGGATTTTTGTTCAGCTACAGGGGCGATATGTTCAGAAGATACGATTTTCTGAAAGAAAAACCGGAAATACCAGAATTAACCTATGGTGAAAGATTAACAGGAAGAATTGCTGAAATGAGTATTCAAACCGGTAATTCAGGACGTCTGGTTAAAAGCCCATCTGGAGATATTTATTACTGCTTTTTTAATCCGTACTTAATCAGAAAGTATTCTGTTGATGGTAAACTCCTTATGAGTATGTATGGAGAACGTAAATTGCCCGCCCCGCACATGGACCCAAAAGCAGGTATTGTTCGCAGCAGCGCAGGAGTTTCGGAATTTGTTGTTTTGCCTCATGAAATTCTGATGACTTTAGTCTATGAGTTCGATGAGGATGAAGAAATCCAATATTTCGACTTCTTTAATGGAAAGACCGGAAAATTCCTGGGGTCTGTTCCTTGTAAGGAATTGGGCCTGGAAAAAGTAAGATACATGAAGACAGATGACGATGGTAATATTTACTTGGATATAGCAGAGCCTTATCCACACTTAAATAAGTATAAATTATCGATGGAGCTGAAATGAAGAAAGCACTCATGTATTTTCTTTCCGTTTTTTACTTGTGCAATTCTGCCTTTTGTCAAAGTAGTGGTATTCAAAGCACCCGGACAATTGAATTACCTAAAAATATAGCTTGGAGCCAGCTTATCGCCGGTAAAAATAAATGCTTCGTGATGGGTTTTGAAAAAACTAAAGCATATCTTCTTGATACCCGGAATAATTCCAGAGTAGCGTTTTCAGATATTAAAAGGGGAAAATTTCTCATTTTATCCAGAGAAAAAGCTTACTTTGCTCCGCTTGGTTCTGTAGCCGATAACGGCCCTGATGAGAATAAAATATCGGTCTATGATTTGAATGGAAAATACAAAGGTGAAAAGAGAGTCCTATATAATGGCTATAATCTCAGATATTTCCTTACAGAAAAACCGGATGCTTTTGCCTGTCTGGCCATCGACCTTGATAAGTATATGTCCGGTAAAACCAATGGAAATATGGAGGGCGGGATATTTATCGAAGGGAACTCACATCCGTTAATTAGGTTCACATATCCTCAGGCTCCACCCCCGACACAGATTGTGTTTCCTGTTGCCGCCATAAGAAATAAGATCTATCTGGCATTTGAGAATAAATATAACATTGACGTTTATTCAAAAGATGGCAAAAAAATTGGCAATATCAGCAATCCTGGCTTTAAGATGGAGCCATATTCTAAAAATGAAATTGAACTCCTTCAGCCGATGAAGAGGACAACTATTAAAGAAGGGATTACTTGTCCTCCGGTCATCAAGTGTTTGGATATTTCCAAAAAAGGAATGGTTTACGTTACAAGACATCCTCGTCCTGGTGCGGGAAAATTGTTTATTGATGCATTTAATGAATTGGGGAGCCTGGCAGGTACTTTCCAAATTAAACTTGAGAAGGGGGAAACTGTGGTGGACGTATGCATGATGGAAAAAGAATATTGTATCCTGCTTCATTCCGAAAAAGCCAATTTATACTATGTTAAAGGTTATACATTGAATTAAAGTATTCAGGACTCTATGCTGAATGATATGGAATTATAAGATTCACAGATCACCATAATTTAGGAGTTCAAATGGACAAGCAAAAGTTTAGAATAATAAATATAGCTCTGCAAATTACTCTTGGGCTACTATTCCTGCTCTCCGCGATTCTCAAAGCAACTGACCTTCAACAGTTTATCAGTGATGTTCAGTCATTCAATGTCTTATCACTCGGCATTGTTGAAAAAGCCGCTATTATTATAGTCATATTGGAATTTCTTATCGGATTTGCCATTACGGCAAGTATATGGCCTAAGCTGGCCATAGCAGCTGCAGTTGCATGTCTAGTTTGTTTTGAAGTAATTGCTTTTTATTCAGTCTTAGCGCATAAAGAGTGGGTTTGCTCTTGTTTTGGCCCTCTGTTCAGGGGCAGATTCAGTTACAGTACAATTATAAGAGATACTTTTATGCTTGCTTTGGCCATATATATATTTTTTTTCAGGGCTGAAGAATATCTCTTTAAGAATTTTCCCTCCGTGATTTCGAATACAGTAATTACACTGTTCATCGTTTTATTTGCCGCTGCGCTGATATTCAGCCATCCCTTAAATGTCCCAAAAGAAAATATTATTGTCGGATGCAAGCTAACCAATTTAAAATTTCAAACTATTGATGGTGAGAAACTTGATCTTACTAAACACGAAAAGAAATATTTATTATTGGTTTTCTTCGATGCAAAACATGACTGTGCCTCCTGCCTTACGGAATTTCTACTCTGGAAAAAACTACAGGAAAATTATAATTCTGCAATACAGGTAGTCGGAATTGGCTCTGCTCCAAGCAGGGATTACCTGGCTCTTTGGGTAAAGGCCAGAAAAATTAAATTTCCGGTTGTCTTCGACTATGGAAAGACATTTATTGGGAAATTCAATATAACCACACCTATAAAGATATTCCTGGATCAAAACAATGCTGTTGTGCTTATGAATGAGTCTACGGGTGACAAAGAACTGCAGGGCGGATTTACTGATGAAATAAATGCAATTCTAGATGTAAAAAACTGATGTCGCGGTATGGCTTAATAATAAACAACTTAACATTATTAATTGAGGTTATTATGATTAACAAAAAGAAACTCACAATCGTGGGAATTTTCCTATTCCTCGTTTTGTCATCAGTCAATGTTCAGGTTTCTTCAAGCAATCAGATCCATTCTAATACTGACCTCTCCGGATTAAAAATTTCATCTTCGGTACCCACTGCAAGTGCATGCTGGGAAATATACTGCTGGGGATGTGAAACCGATATATGCGGCAATAAATCCGGCTTCGTATGCTGCTGGGATACAAACATCGATGTTATAAAGGGTGACTGTCGTTAGTTAAAAATGCAATTTCAGTATTAAGCATAGCCGCGACATAAAATTTGTTAAAGGTTTGATAATCCTTTGCATGTTGAACCTGTTAAAATTAGAGCACATTTTTGTAGAAAACAAGATGCTACACTCTACTGAAACATAAACTGGGAATTTAAATGCACACTTATCTTCATATATTACTGAAGAAGAATCCTCTAAAAAACATCGTTGTATTCTTTGTCTCCTTTTTATTTTTAATTTCACTTGCTACATCCGATTCATTTATGGGCGGAAACTTTGCGGCAAGGCAGATTTATCTTTACTTTGTATGTTCCTTGATACTGTTCGCATTAGGGGGGGCTTTCTTTTTTGGGAAAGGGCATTTGAAAATCAATGTAAACCTACTAGATCTTTCGCTGGTTTTGTTTGTCCTGTATTCAGGCGCCCGGCTTATATTTACAAAATATGAAACAATTTTTAATGAGAAATTTATCCTTCTCGTCTTATTGCTGATAATTTACTTTATTTATAAATCTCTGATGACAAATAAATCCGAGAATATATTCTCGAGTCAGACAAAATATTTATTGTTCACTTTTGTTTTTGGGGGGATCGCACAGGCAGTAATAGGAATTGCTCAGATATATAAAATTAATATCTTCTATACTCAGCAGAAAGGAATGATTGCTGGAACGCTTGGAAACTCAAACTATTATGCTGAGTATCTGTCAATCATTATACCTTTCTCCTATGGTCTGTATTTATTTCTTGTTTCGTGTGATAAGGATAACCGATATTTGCGCTATCTTGGAGGTATTGCGTTTACTTCTGGAATATTCGTATTGCCAAGTACTTTTAGCCGGGCAGGTTGGTTGGCTACCGCATTTGGCATTGGGTTTTTGATAACTGTCAGATATGAAATCTTGAAAAAAATGAAGTTAAGGTTCGGTAGAAAACTACGGGCGGTTATTCTTTTTGCAGTTTTTGTTGCAACTGTTTTTTTTGCCTATTTCGCATATTCAGTCAAGCCTGATTCAGCAACAGGAAGACTCCTGATCTGGAAAATAACTCAATCTATGATCGAAAGAAATCCTGTTTTTGGCATTGGTTTCGATAGGCTTAAAGTCGAGTATGAGAATTACCAGGCTGATTATTTTGCAAAAGGTTTAGGAACGAAGTATGAACAGTTGCTTGCAGGGCATGTTACACATACTTATAATGAATTTCTAGGACTGTTTGCTGAAATTGGTATCATTGGACTGGTTGTTTTTCTCTTTTTGATCGGCTACTCAATTTATTTAGCCATGATAAACAGGGGGAAAAACAATCCATTGCTGATTTCTTCGCAAGCAGGCATACTTTCTTTTGCTGTTGTGGCTTGCTTTTCCTTTTCGATGAGTATTTACTCTGTTTTTATAAGCTTTTTCTTTTTACTTGCCATTATTTCTGCAAATTCAGGAATTAAAACCTTGCTCATCATTGAAAGCCCTAAAAATGCGGATAAGCTGATAGCATTTATTTCGCTCTTCCTTTCTGTATTGATCGGCTGGAATGCGATGCTTTTATATGATGGCCAACAAAAATGGAAGAAAGCGTATTACTTAACCTTGCAGCTAAACTTGAAGGAAGCTGAAAATGGATATAAAATTCTCTACCCGCGTTTCAAGGAGGACGGTATGTTCTTGTTTATGTATGGAGGCGTTTATAGCATGAGCGGAAAGCATACCGAAGCAATTTCTCTTCTTGAATCAGCCTTAAATAAGTATAACGATCCGAATCTTTGGCTGACATTGGGGAGAAGCAATGAATCCATTAATAATTACAGTAAAGCGGAGTTTTGTTATAGAAAGGCTTCTAATATCATTCCACATAAGTATTTTCCCCGATATTGTCTGATAAAGGTACTAATTAAAGATAAAAAAATAGATGAGGCATTATTAACAGGGAAAAAGTTGATGAAGATGGACGTTAAGATTCCATCTACCGCAATTGACCAAATGCGAAAAGAAATAGGCGAACTTATTGCCAGATATTCTGTCCTGGGTAAATAACCATATGCATAGTTCTAACTGGCAAATATTTTTTTCGAGAAAGCGAAAGATAGCTGGCTATTCTATAATTTTTCTTTTTATTGCATTACTGGCATCACTATTTAAGACCTTTATACTGGAAGTCTATTGCGTGACTTCAATCTCAATGATGCCTACTTTACTCCAGGGGGATTATATCCTTGTGGCTAAATATTCGTACAGAATCAAAACACCTGAATATTTGCCCTATACAGACATCAAAATTCCAGCTTATTCTTTCTCCGGGGCAAAACCAGTCCGAAGAGGAGATCTTGTTGTCTTTGAACCCCCATTATTTATTAATGGGAAAAAAATATTGAGCAGGAACGCATATGTGAAAAGATGCTTTGGATTACCTGGCGATCAAATTGATTTGTATGGTGCCCGACTATTAATAAATAAAAAAGAAATTAAACTCACTTCATATACTAATATATCTGGTAAACCGGATACTGCCCGACTATATGTGACTATTCCGGCTAAAGGAGACAGTATTGACTCTTATAAGATCAGAACTCGGTTCTATCAGGATCTAATCAAAGGCGAAGATCATAAGGTTGACTTACGGAATGATAACCGGATATTAATTGACGGTAAAATGGCAAGCTATTATGTTGTTGAAAAAAACTATTATTTTTTGATCGGTGACAATTCCAATAGAAGTACTGACAGCAGGATTTGGGGATTTCTTCCGGAAAGCAACCTTATAGGACAGGCTATTATGATTGCTTTTTCCTGGGCCGAAGATGAATGCTCCTGGAGTAAAACAATAAGATGGACCCGAATTGGTAAAACTCTGTGACTGGAAGTTTAAGACTGTTTTCTGGAAAATTAAGTATTAAGGAATATTAAACGGTAATAGATTATGTCTGTAACAAAATATTCTATAAATCGCCCTGTTGCTCTGTCAATGTTTTACCTTGGAATAACTATCCTGGGTGTTTTTGCATTTAATAAACTTGGCATTGATCTCCTCCCGGAAGTAAATATCCCCCACCTTATTGTCCAGACAACATACCAAAGTGCGACACCGGAAGAAATTGAAAAACTCATTACAGAACCGCTGGAGGCGGCAGCTGGAACTGTAACAGGGGTGAAAAACATTACTTCTGTTTCTAAAGAGGGAATCTCAGTCATTTCACTTGATCTTGTTTGGGGAACAAATATAGACTATGCCATACTTTCGCTTAGGGAAAAGCTGGACAATGTCCGGTTTTCATTGCCCAAAGATGCGGGGCGTCCAACAATAATAAGGGCTGATCCGTCATCCCACCCCATAATGACCTTAGTATTGGCCTATAAGGACGAACAGAAGAATAATTCTTTCAGCTTTTCCGCATCACCGGTAACCGGCAACAAAGGTAAAATAAGTTATGTGGATCAAAATTCATCTCAAGATGAAATTAAGAGGCTAATTGACCTTAAAGAAGCAGCTCGCGTTGTCTTTAAGAGAAGACTGGAGCAGGTCCCCGGAGTGGCACAGGCAATAATAACCGGAGGACTTGAACGAGAGATACTCGTTGAAGCCGACCCGCAGAAACTCTATACTTACAGCCTTTCATTTAAGGATATTACGAATGCCCTTAAGTCCTCAAATATTAACCTTTCTGCCGGTACTATCATGAAAGGACAGTTTCGTTATTCTTTAAGAACTATTGGCGAATACAAAAGTATTGAGGAAATAAAAAATACCGCGATTAAGAAAAATAGCGATGGCAGCGTTATACTTCTTTTGGATGTTGCCAACGTAAAGGAAAGCTTTAAAGAACGTGAAGGGCTAACCAGGCTGAATGGAAATGAGACTCTGGGCATATTGATCAATAAAGAACCTGAATCGAATACCGTGGAAATTGCAAAAATGATTAGAAACACGGTGAGTTCATTAAATAAAGAATTCCCGGAGTTTAACATTTCAATTGTCTCAGACCAATCTGAATTTATTGAAAATGCAATTTCTAATGTCAAGCAAGAGATATTGTGGGGCGGAATACTGGCCTTTATTGTTCTTTTCTTTTTCCTGGGAAGCATCCGTAACATTTTTATAATAGGAATAACTATCCCATCTTCTCTTATTCTTACCTTCCTTTTGATGTATTTGTTCAATATCAATTTTAATATTGTTTCATTAGGCGGTATTGCCTTGGGAGTAGGCATGCTCCTCGATAATGCAATTATCGTAATTGAAAACGTAACTCGGTTCCGGGAATTAGGCCATAGCAGCAAGAAGAGTGCACTGTTGGGGGCCAGGGAAGTATCTATGCCAGTAATAGCTTCAACTCTTACTACTATTGCTGTGTTTTTTCCGATGATCTTTATGAAAGGAATTGTGGGTGAATTATTCAAGGACCAGTCGCTGGCGGTATCCTTTTCTTTGGTTTCATCTATTATCACCGCCCTTACTTTAATTCCCATGCTCGCGTCGAGGGAAAATACCTTATTTAAACCCGATTCATTCGGAAAATTTAAATACCTTAGTAATTATATTAATGCAGGTGGGGCATTGCTCAACAAATATACCGGCTACTTCTTTTCAAAAGCCAATAAAGTTCTGGATCTTTTAATTGAAAAATATGAGTTCCTTTTGAAAAAATCCTTGGAAAATAAAAAGAAGGTTCTGTTGCTTACCTTGGGTCTTATTGTGCTGACGATACTGGCTGTTCTTGATATGAAGAAGGAGTTTATTCCTGAGGCTCCGACTGATGAATTTACAGTTGAATTAGTATATCCTTCAGGAACCTCGTTGAAGGGAAATGCAGAAATCACCGCTAAAATCGAAGGGGTGCTGCTGGGAATCAATGGTGTTAAAGACATAATATCAAATATTGGCCGGGTTAACGAGTTCGACTACCTGAACAGGGAACAAGTTTCCGTAAACAAATCAAACCTAATGATTAAACTGTATTCAAGTGATAAGTATTATGAAGACAAACAGAAAGTTGAACTGGTACTTGGGAATCTTAAGGGAATCAAGTACACGATTAAAGAAGTTAAATCAACATTTACGCAAGTAATAAGGCCATCTGAAAATGATATCGCAATTGCAATTAAGAACAAAAACATTGATGATGCATATGCAAGTGCTGACCGTTTGGTTAAAAAGCTTAACCAGTCACACGTAAATGGAATTTCAGAAGTACGCATTGGTGTCGAAAGGGGTGAACCGGAATACCGTATGGTTATCAACCGAGAAAAATGCCTTGCATGCGGCATTACAATTAACGATGTGGCCGAGCAGATCGTCAGCCTTGTCAAAGGAAATGAGGCAACTTTCTTTACTGACTTTGATAAAAAAGTTGCCATAAATGTAAGGCCTGCAGACTGCAACAGGGATAATATTAATAAATTAATATCGAATTATGTCCAAAACGGAGAAAAAAAAATACCGATAAAGGAAGTTGTTGATTATAAGCTGACAGAAAGCTATGATGAAATTTGGCATGAAGGACAGGGGAGAACCGTTTATGTCTATGCATCTGTGAATGGATCAAGCATTGACAAGGTTATCGGAACTATTAACAGCATTATCGGTTCCCTTCCTGAAAAACCCGGAGAGACAATAACTGCAGGCGGGACAAATGAAGAGATAAGGAGCTCATTCTTCGGACTTTATGTCGCAATTATTATCTCCGCATTACTGATGTTTATGGTATTAGCCTCAGAATTCGAGTCTCTCCTATTCCCCTTTATTATTATTTTTTCGGTTCCCCTTGGCTTGATTGGCGGTATACTTCTGCTCTATATTCTGGGGGAAAGCATTAGCATAATTTCTTTGATGGGCCTGGTGATTCTTATTGGCATTGCAGATAATGATGCCGTGGTTAAAGTTGAATTTATATTGAGAAAAAGAAAAGAGGGTTATTCTGTAAAGGAAGCAATACTTTTGGCCGGGAAAGACAGATTCAGACCCATTGTAATGAACACTTTTACTGTTATTTTTGGACTCATTCCGATGATGGTAGGAATAGGGGCAGCCACACAATTAAGGATTTCACTCTCGCTCGCTATTGCAGGGGGATTACTTTCTTCAACATTCCTGACGCTTATTGTAATTCCTGTCTTGTATGTATACCTGGAGAGATACTCCAGAAAAAAGATTTTATAAACCGATTTGACCTAAAAGGAATCTTACTGCTATGAAACTAAATACTAAGAATGTTTCTGCGATATTGGTTGTATTTACTGCAGCCCTGATCCTCTACCTTTTTTTTTATGTTCACAAAAGCGCTGGAAATAATAACACATATGGCAATTCAAAAGAGGCAAATATTAATTATGAGAAATTAAACGATATAGTCTTTGAAGTAAAGGTAGCGGAAGCTCTTAAGGGTGACCTTGAAAAATATATTGAAGCAAACGGTATTGCAAAGGCGTACAACGAACTGGCCGTAATAGGCAATATCAGCGGCTATATAGACCAATTAAGCGTTTATGAAGGGAAAAGAGTAAAGGAAGATGACGTTTTGCTTATCCTCGACGAAAGAGAAATGAGATTAATGTTAAAGGAGGCTGAATCAAAACTTGAAGAGGCTAAAATTCAATACGTGATACAGAAAAGAGAGATGGGTAATGACAACTTGAATGTAAATGGGCAAAAACTAAAGAATGAAATCTCAAGAATTGAAAGCGAATATAAAAAGGGAAACATAAAAGAAAATGATTATCTTAAGCAGAAAGAATTGCTGGAAACTGAACTGATACTCTCGGGCGCCGAAAAAGAGAAATTAATAGAAAACAAAAGCGGGCTTACTACAGCAAGAAATAGTTTCGAACATGCTCAACTTAGCTTGAATTATACAAGAATTGTTGCTCCTTTTTGCGGTGCAATTGCTGATTTTAACCTAACAAGAGGGCAAAGAATTAATGCGGGAGACAAATTATTCAAGCTGCTGGATGTTTCCAGAATTAAAATCGATGTGGGCGTTCTTGAAAATGATATACCGTTTGTAAAATTAAGCGAAAAGGCAGAAGTGAAATTTCCCTCGCTCCCGGAAGAGGCATTTTATGGAAAAGTAATCTACATTAATCCATCTATAAATGCAGAAACAAAAACCTGCCGTGTAACAATTGAAATAGGAAACAATACCGGTTCGGTAAAACCGGGAATGTATGCTTCGGTAAAGCTCAATTCACATATTCTAAAGGATAGAACTATTATTCCAAGAGAGGCACTCCTTGTCAGAGACAGGAAAGAGTTGGTTTTTATCAAAGAAGGGGAATTTGCTCAATGGCGATATGTAGAAACAGGGCAGCAAAACGATAAATTTGTTGAAATAATAAAAGGAATCGATCCAGGTGATAAAGTAATCGTAGATGGCCACTACAACTTAGCACATGGTTCAAAAATAAAAGTAGCGGGAAAGTAAGTGCTGAAAAAACTGTTTTTCTTGTTCTTGTCGCGCCCGGTAACTACCGGAATGTTCCTGTTATGTGTGGTCGTTCTGGGTACGGCTTCATTGATGAATATCCCGGTTGAGCTCTCTCCGCAAATGGAATATCCGAAGTTGACTGTCTCTGCTTACTGGAGCAACGCTGCGCCTGAAACGGTAGAGGCATTTTTGACTTCTCCCTTGGAATCGGCATTGTCAACGACTAAAGGGCTGAAGAAAATATCTTCAAGATCTTCCGAGGGAAACTGTACGATTGACCTCGAATTCCATCCTGCAATAAATATGGAGTTTGCAAGGCTGGAAATTAATGAGAAAATCGGAGCTACTAAAGATGAACTTCCCTTTGGTATTACTCCTCCGAAGCTGTCCCCTTATATCCCGTCAGAGCTCAGAGAACTACAGGGGTTCCTGACGTATACAATTTCTGCGAATGTTCCGGCAGATGAAATCAGGAAATATGCCATAGATAATATCCAAAATAAAATATTGGCTATTAACGGTATTTCAAATGTTGAGGTCAATGGAGGCAGTGAAAAGCTGCTGAGTATCAGAATTGATTATAATCGGGCTAAAGCCCTTGGCATTGACAATGAGGAAATCAATAAAGCCATCGAAAATATTGAAAAATTAGAAAGTGCAGGAAATATTAAAAGGGGAACTATACAGCTTGCCGTTAAAATTGTAAATGACATCTCCGACATAAAGGTAATTGAAAATCAACCCGTGAAGATATTACCTGATAATGTTATTAGAATAAAAGATATTGGCCAAGTAATTAATGGCTTTGAGGAACATAAAAATATATTCAGAATTAACGGAAAAGAAACAGTTACAATTGAAATAAACAAAGAACCAGGTGCAAATACAATCAGCACTGCAAATGAAGTGTTTGAAGCGATGAAAGAAATGCAGGCTATACTCCCCCCGGGTTATGTCATTTCCAAAGCAATAGATAAAAGCCAGGCCCTCAGGCAAGAGCTAAATGAACTTTATTCGGATGCAGCCTATTCGTTACTGATTATTATAGCAGCACTGTTCATAATCTTCAGAAAGGCCAAATATGCTTTCATCATTATAATAGCAATAATGTTTTCCCTTTTGTTTTCGATGCTACTGTTTTATTCATCGGGAATCTCTATTAACATAATGACCCTGTCTTCAATAACCTTGGGATTCGGATTAATAGTAGATAACTCAATTGTGGTCTTAGACTATATGGATAAAAATTACAAGGGAGGAAGCCTAAAAAAGTTGACGGTAATTATTAAGGAAATATTTTTCCCGGTTTTTACTTCAACTCTGGCCACAATTGGCATTTTTTCCCCCTTAGTCTTTATGTCCGGCGAAATGAGGGTCTATTTTATTCAGTTCGCCCTTGCCGTCGTATTTACATTGAGTTCTTCTTTGATTGCCGCATTTACAATCGTCCCACTTTGCTTTGTAAAATACGCTTATAATACAGAAGGCCGGAAGGCCGCAGAGAATCAGAAGAAAACTGAGAGATTTTACGGCTGGCTTTTAACTTTCCTCTCACGAAAAAAGAAATTAGGTGTTATTCTTTTGGTTCTAACTATTGGACTTCCGGTATGGATGATTCCCAGAAGAATATCAACTCCAGTAATTTCCAGCGTTTACAATGCAATTTTTGATTCGGAATTGTATGGCAATGCAAAGAAATACATCGACTATGCACTGGGTGGATCCTTAAACCTATACTTCAACCATATTAATAAAGGCCGACTTTGGAACTATGGAGACGAAGCATATTTACTTGTCAGAATGCAGCTTCCTAACGGTAATGATATCGGCAGGATTAATAAGCTTACTGCTGATTTTGAATCTGAGATATTATCATATGAGAAAAATATAAAAACCGTATCGGCAAGGATACTAAATGAGCAGTCCGCATATATTAAAATTGACTTTCCCAAGGAAGTATCCGCAAGTTCATTCCCATACATGCTGCAGAACTACTTAAGCTCGTATGCTGCACAACTTGGTGGCTTGCGGATATCGGTCCTGGGTTTCGGAAATGTTTTCCAAAGCGGCGGTGAGACATTGTCGAAGTACCAGGTTAAAGCCCTTGGATTTAATTTTAGTAAATTAAAATCCATTGCTGAAGCATTTAAGGAAGAGATTGCAAAAAACCCGCGGATAGATAATATAGATATAGACGGATCTGAAGCTTTTCGGTTTACTTCGGATTCATATGAAATCGTTGCTGCAATAAAAAGAGATAAACTTGCCGGCAGCAACATCAAGGCAGACAATTTGATTCAGACGATTGCTAAAAATACAAATGGAAGTCTCGGCTGGAATAAATTCAGAATCGAAAATGAGGAAATTAAGTATGAAGTCAAGTATTTGCGATTTATGGACTTGCGGTTGGACGAATTGGAGAACCTTATCGTCAGTAATAATGATGGAGGATTTGCAAGGGTAGGTGATTTGGTTGACTTTCAGGTCAGGAGAACAATGAATACCATTTCCCGCGAAGATAGGCAGTATGTCAGATATATTTCTTTTGACTACAAAGGACCAGCTAAACATGGCGATGCCTTCATTGATGGCGTTATTAAGAAAATAAAATTACAAGAAGGCTATAAGCTTGAAAATGAAAATGTTAAATATTCAATGAATGAAAATGAAGAACAGGAGTTATGGAAAACACTTCTGATATCAGCATTATTAATCTTCATCATAACAGCGGGGTTATTTGAATCATTAAAAAAACCATTTTTGGTTGTTTTTGCCATCCCTTTTGCTTTCATTGGTACAATTCTACTGTTCTATTTGGGGGAATATTCATTGGACAGAGGGGCATATGCAGGTATGCTGATTTTAATGGGTTTGTCTGTAAATAATTCTATTATCCTTGTAGATTATATATCAAAAAATGTAAAAAAAACCTCTAAATGGGATGATGTGATCAAAATCAGCTATAACAGGTTAAGACCGGTATTTGCTACCACAGTAACGACAATATGTGCATTATTTCCACTGTTACTTTCTTCAGAAAATAATTTCTGGAAAAGTTTGAGCGTTAGTGTTACGGGCGGTATAGTAATTTCAGCATTAATTGTCGTAGTGTACGTTCCCCTTATATTTATTCATTTTGTTAGCGGGAATGATAAATGAAGAGAAAATATGGTGTCCATTGCAGCCTTATGAGTCATACTCCACATGGGAAAATGGAACAGAATACAACGCGTGAATCATAACTGAAGAGCCATGCCACGCCCTGATCAGCATCCGGGAGACGGATCTGATTTTCGGGGGGATTTTTTATGAATTGTACGCTCCCTCTTCACGGAGGTGGAGGGCCTAATCACTCCTCTTCCCTAATGTCAGAACCACACCGTAAAACCCACATTAAATGCCACCTGGTTATAGCCGTAGCGCGAGGTGGCGCCCGAGGGATTTTCGGTTATCTGCAGATATTCAAGCCCCAGATTCAGATTGCTGTTTCCAACAATATTTAACTTTACTCCGCCTCTTAAACCCCAGCTGAAACCGCTCCTGGTATCCCCGTCGGAATGGGATGCAATTCCTAAAAGGGCCTCAATAAAAGGATATGCAATGCTCCCGGTGTGGAAGTTATAGGATGGAGCCAGTAAAAATAAAAGATTTGTGGTTCCCTCCACCGTCTGAATTCCGAAGGGGTTAAAGCCGAGTTCAAAGCCGTCGGTGAAGAAATATCCTACATACGGCTGCAGGGAAAATACAGTTGTGGTGCCACCCGTATTTCCGTTTGTTACATTTGTGGTGCTCTGGAATGTAAGACCTCCGCCCAGTTCAACTACGCCCGGAGAGGCAAAGCCTCCGCCATAGGAACGCTGCGCGTACGTCAGAGAAGAAGAAAGAAATAACATCCCCAGAACGAGAGTAAAGAACATTTTATTAAATGACATGATTCCTCCTTTTCGTAAAAATATGACAGTACATGATTGTACATAAAAGGCGGAATCCGGTCAATGTATAAAGTTCAATGTGAAACTTTCCTGTCAGGGGGCCAGGCGTTCAATTTTCCATTTGTTGTTTTCTTTTATAAACTGTATCCTGTCGTGCAGACGGCTTTCCCTTCCCTGCCAGAACTCAATTAGTTTAGGCTCGAGGCAGAAGCCGCCCCAGTTGGATGGGCGCTCGATTGTGCCCGAGTGAAACTGTTTCTGGTACTTTAAGACCATTTCATCCAAAAAAGCCCTGTTTGGAATTACCTCGCTCTGCGGCGATGCCCAGGCGCCGATCCTGCTTCCTAAGGGTCTGGAATAAAAATACTCGTCGGAGTCGTGTCCCGGAAGCTTTGTTACACTCCCCTCAATTCTTACCTGGCGCTCGAGCTCCGCCCAGTAGAATGCAAGTGCGGCATTGGGGTTTTTCAGAATCTGGCGCCCCTTGCGGCTGCTGTAATTTGTAAAGAAAATAAATCCGTCAGGGGTTACTTTCTTCAGGAGCACAATTCTTACAGAGGGTAATCCGTCACTGGTAGCTGTAGCAAGCGCCATTGCGGTAGGTTCATTTACGCACGCCTCAATTGCCTCGTAAAGCCACTTCCTGAACTGGTTTACGGGATCGGGGTCTATATCTGTCTCACTCAGCTGCTTTAATATGTAATCTCTTCTTATTGATGCCAAATCCTTTGTCAAACGTTTTCCCTTTCCTTGTAATTATCAATAAACCAGTCAATTAGACGCCTTGCAATCGACCACTTGCCAGGAATAGCTGGAATTTCTTCGGGAGTAAACCACTTAAGGTCAACTATTTCCACGCCGTCTGCCCTTAGTTCACCTGATTCATATTCGGCGGTAAATCCCACCATTAGCGAATCGGGAAAAGGCCAGGGCTGGCTCCCGAAATAGCTGATGTTTTTAACTTCAATATTTGCCTCTTCCCTTATCTCGCGCCTGATGCAGTCCTCAAAAGTCTCTCCGGTCTCAACGAAGCCTGCAAGCACGCTGTACATATTCGACTTAAAACGGCTTGACTTTGCAAGAAGAATCCTGTTCTTATTGGTGATGGCAACAATAACCGCGGGCGATATCCTGGGATAGCTTACAAGTCCGCAGTTCGGGCATACCTTGGCGCGTTCGTCGTGCTTTTCTTCGGTCGGTGTTCCGCAGCGCCCGCAGTAGCGGTGATTGATGTCCCAGCTGATGACCTGAAAAGCCCTGCCCGAGAGAGCGAAGAAATCGCTTCCGAACTCTCCTAAAAGAGACCGGAGGTTTCTGAATGCCATCCCCAGCGGGGCTTCGGCCTCAGGAGTCACTTCGGCAGCAAAGCAGGCTTTCCCGTCAAGCGTTCCCAGGTACTGCTTTTTTTGGATACTTACGTTAAGTTCTGAGGGGTCCTCTGCAAAAGGGATTTCTGCATTATTGTCATTTATTAAAACAAGAAGCTCATCTTTCTTAAACATGAACCACCAGGCATCTCCCGAAAAATCTTCAGGCGCCGCAACTTGAGGAACAAAATTCATTTACACGTCCTTAATAAAAACAAAACTCAATAATAAAATAATATAACACTTAAGCTCAATTAAAGATAGAGATCTATAAAGACCTTCACCCTCGAGAAGAGTTCTCTCACGTCTGTCTCCAATGCCATAGAGCCCTTGACGTCACGGGCGTTATAGCCTATTGCATCGAGGCCCAGTTTTCTTGCAATAAAGATGGCCCTTTCATTGTGCCAGTCCTGAGAGATGACTGTAAAGCTCTTAAAGCCGAAAACCTCGCTGCAGCGTACAACAGAGTCGTAGGTTCTGAAGCCTTCCAGGTCGGAATAGATTGCGCTTGCCGGAACGCCGCTTTTTATGAGATCGAGTCTCATATTCTTAGGTTCATTATTGAACTTGTTGCCGCTTACAATAATTATTTTTACCTTGCCCGCCTTGTAAAGCTCGGAGGCAGCCTTAATCCTGTAGGCATAGTAAAGATTCACCACGTGCGGCTTTAGGTATTTGCCGGTTCCTAAAAGAAGTCCCGCCTCATTGAAAGGTATTCTATTGAGGTCGCTGTAAGTAAACTTCCGGCTGTAGCTGTTAATTTCCCGGTTGCTGACGAAAATAAGTGCAGCAATAAAAAAAGAAAACATTACTGCCAGTGCAAGAGTGATTATTAATCTTTTCTTAAATTTTTTCATTCCTGACTGCTGTTTCAAGGGATAAACCAATATAATCTAATTTTAGAAAAATAACTTAAGTTCAAGGCAAAATAGTTCATAGTATCCGATCAGTATATAACATTACTTAACATTCAGGCATGCCTCAACAGAAAGCCAGAAAAGATTTTCTCTCACAGAGGACTGATTAGCCCAGCTTCTGTGGTCCCACTCCTCGCAGCTAATGTCGTCACCTCCGTAGAGTATCTGTCCAAACTTTACGCCGCGGAACTTTGCCACGGCAAAGAAAGCCGCAGCCTCCATTTCAACAACAAGGCACCCCTCGGCTTTCCTTTTGTTTATTTTGCCCCGTGTTTCCCTGAAGACGGCGTCGGTGGTCCAGGTTTTTGTCACCAGGTATTCAATCTTGTGACGGTCCAGCGTCTCTTTAACTGCCTGAAGCGCCACCGGATCGGCCTCAACTTCTCTTGAAGGGGGAAGATAATGATATGAAGTCCCCTCATCCCTTAATGCTGAATACGGCACCACGACTTTCCCGCAGTGTATAGAAGAATCGAGCACGCCTGCGCCGCCGCAGGCGATAAACTTCCTGCAGCCTAAGGCTATTACCTCTTCAAGAGCAGAGGCTGCAAAAGGAGCGCCCATGGGGGCATGGAAGAAAGCAAATTTCTTTCCCTGGAACTCCATTTCGTAAAGGGGGTGCTTCCCCATTTCGCTGTTTAGTACTTTTACAATTCTGACGGGATTTTCGTTTACCACTTTATCAATAACGTCTTTGAAGAAACAGAAAACGCAGTGCTCAGAAACATCCGCGGGCTTAATGTAGCCCGAAGGTTCAAGGACCGCCCTTTTATCCGGATCAAACTCAAGTATGGGGAAGGTATCCATATTATCCTTTTAATTTCATTGATGTAAAACAGGATACCAAATATAAAGCCGGAGGAAACTCTTTGCAATAAAGATAAGCAGCCCCAAAATAAGCTCCCCTATAGGTGCACGTGCAATTTTTTTACTCTTTATTTCACTTGCATAATGAACTGAGATTTCTATTTTATATATAAGCTCACGTATAGCGCCAAAGGCTGAAAAGAGTATATGATTTGAAGCAGGAAGAGTTTTTTAAGAAGCTAAGATTTTGAAGTGTATACACGGGAGGAGATGACTTGAATAATGCAGCCAACGCCCTGTCCGCCTGGCCCTTGATTTTGTATGCCGCAGCTGCCGCAGCACTTGTCGGAATAATGATCGGTCTGTCCTACGTACTGGGACAGAGACACGATGAGCCGCAGACAGATACGCCCTTTGAATCCGGCATTAAAGTCACAGGAAGTGCCCGCCTCCGTTTCTCAGTTCAGTTCTACCTCGTAGCAATGTTTTTCGTCGTGTTTGATCTTGAGTCTGTTTTTATCGTGGCATGGGCTATTGCTTTCCATGATGTGGGATGGATGGGCTACATCGCCGCATTGGTCTTCATCTTCATACTTGCAGTGGTGCTTGTTTACGAATGGAGAACAGGGGCTCTCGACTTTGGTCCAAACAACAAAAGAATATTAAAGGCGTACAGGAAACATTACAGAAAGAGCATCAACATATGAATTCAACACCCATTTCTTCCGGCAATAAGGTAACCGTAAAACAGTCGGGCAGTTTTGAAGGTGCGGTGCAGAAGAGCATGGTTTTGACCCGCCTGGAAGACCTGCTGGCATGGGGAAGAAAAAACTCCATGTGGCCTTTCAACTTCGGGCTTTCATGCTGTTACGTTGAAATGGCAACCAGCCTTACCCCAAAATACGACCTTGCACGCTTCGGTGCCGAAGTAATACGCGGAACGCCAAGAGAAGCCGACCTGATGGTCATAGCCGGAACGGTATTTATAAAAATGGCGCCGATCATAAGGCGCCTTTATGAACAGATGATGGAGCCCAGATGGGTCATCTCCATGGGCTCGTGCGCAAACTCCGGAGGCATGTTCGATATCTACAGCGTTGTGCAGGGTGTCGATAAGTTCATGCCTGTGGATGTTTATGTTCAGGGCTGCCCCCCGAGGCCCGACACATTTATTGAAGGCCTGCTCCTTTTAAGGGATGCCGTGGGAAAAGAGGAGCGCCCATTAAGCTGGGTCATAGGTCCCCAGGGCATAGTCAAACCCGAGAAGGGTTCACTGAGGGACTTAAAGCGTGAGGAAAGAAGAAAGACCACATTCCTCCGCCCGCCCGATGAAATATGAAGCCTGTTGAAACGTGAAGTTCTGTTGAAACGTGAAGTTCTGTTGAATGTGAAATAAACAATGCTGGATAAATGAAACACGATTTTACAGTTGTTGAAGAGCTAAAGACAAAATTTCCCGCGCTGGAATTTATTGAGCAGCAGACGGCCGACGGGGTACCCACACTCTGGGTTCCCAGGGAAAGCATAACCGAAGTGCTGGAGTACCTGAAAAATGAGGTGAAGAAACCCTACAAAATGCTCTACGACCTCATGGGTATAGATGAGCGCGAACGGAAACACCGCGAAGGCCAGCCTGTAAGCGAATTTACTGTCCTCTACAATCTCATGTCATTTGAACGCAACAGCGACGTCCGTCTTAAAATAGCACTTAAAGGTGAGTACCCCACTGCTCCAAGTGTAACAAATGTCTTCAGGAATGCCGACTGGTACGAGCGCGAAGCCTATGACATGTTCGGAATAAAATTCGACGGACACCCCCTCTTAAGGAGAATCCTTATGCCACCATGGTGGGATGGACACCCCTTGAGGAAAGAACATCCGGCACGGGCAACTGAAATGGGACCTTTCCATATGCCGGAGGACAAGAGTATTGAAGAAGAAAATGTATATGAGTTTAAGCCGGAAGCCTGGGGACTTAAACGCTCGAGTGAAACAACGGATTTTATGTTCTTAAACCTGGGACCCCAGCACCCCGGAACTCACGGCGTCTTGAGGCTCGTACTCCAGCTCGACGGGGAGATCCTTATCGATATCGTGCCTGATATAGGATTTCACCACAGGGGGCAGGAGAAAATGGCCGAACGCCAGTCGTGGCATACATATCTGCCTTATACCGACAGGGTGGACTATCTGGCCGGCGTGGTCAATAATATGGCATATCTCATGTCCCTGGAAACGCTTGCAAAAATTGAAATCCCCGAGCGCGCCAAAGTAATAAGGGTAATGCTTTCGGAGGTCTTCCGTATATACAACCACCTCGTCTGGCTCGGCACTTTTGCGCAGGACGTGGGGCAGCTTTCACCTGTATTCTACACATTCACAGACCGTGAAAAAGCCCTCGCTATTATTGAAGCCGTCTGCGGCTTCAGAATGCATCCGGGATGGTTCAGAATTGGCGGCACTGCGGCGGACCTTCCCAAAGGATGGGAAACTCTGGTTAAAAACTTTCTCGACTGGATGCCCCCAAGGCTTAAAGAATATGAAAAGATGATTATGCGAAACCAGATCTTCAAAGCCAGAACGGTAGGCGTTGGAATATTTAATATTGAAGAGGCAATCGAATGGGGTGTTACAGGGCCTAACCTGAGGGCCTGCGGCCTGGAGTGGGATCTCCGCAAAAAACGCCCCTTCTCCGGCTACGAACAGTTTGAATTTGAGATCCCCACGGCCGAAAACGGCGACTGCTACAGCCGCGCACAGGTTAGAATGGAGGAGATGCGACAGAGCCTCAGAATTATTGAACAGTGCCTGAATAATATGCCTGAAGGACCCTATAAGTCCACTAATCCCCTTACTACGCCCCCCATTAAGGACAGAACAATGTTCGATATAGAAACCCTCATTAACCATTTCCTTAATGTGAGCTGGGGACCCGTTATGC
This sequence comes from Ignavibacteriales bacterium, assembly GCA_036261625.1. Taxonomy (GTDB): domain Bacteria; phylum Bacteroidota; class Ignavibacteria; order Ignavibacteriales; family SURF-24; genus JAAXKN01. The sequence continues at coordinate 74,170 of DATAKL010000061.1, forward strand.
CCCCGGGGGAGTCTGGCGTGGCAGTGGAAACAATAAAAGGAATAACAACCTATTACCTCATCAGCGACGGCAATACCGGCGCCTACAGGAACCACATACGCACTCCATCATTTGCACACATGCAGATGGTTCCTTTTATGAGCCGCAGCTACACGATTGCCGACCTGATGGCAATACTGGGAAGCCTGGACTTTGTACTTGCAGATGTGGACAGATAAAAGAGGATATAATGCTTAGCGAAGAAGAAAAAAGAGAAATCGAGGAGGAATTCAAACTCTATCCCGATAAAAAAGCTGCCTCAATTGAGGCGATGAAAGTGGTGCAGAAACACCGCGGCTGGCTTTCTGATGAAAGCCTCAGGGACTTAAGCCAGATACTGGGGCTGTCAGTTGAAGATTTGGACGGCACGGCAACCTTCTACAACCTCCTGTACCGCGAGCCCGTTGGTAAGCACGTTATACTGGTCTGCAACAGCATAAGCTGCTTTGTAATGGGGTACAATGAAATCCTCCGGGCTGTTTCCGACAGGCTCGGAATAAAATACGGAGAAACGACCTCTGATGGAATGTTCACACTTCTGCCTGTCCCCTGCCTTGGAACCTGCGATCGTGCCCCGGCAATAATGATCGATAAGGACCTGCACAGGGACCTCAGGCCGGAGGACTTAGGGAAGATTCTTGAAAACTACAAATAAAGAAGGAAAGGACTGAAGGGATATAAATGGAAACACCTTTAACCCAGCACATCCGCACCGACGGAGCTCCTTTATATCTGAAGGAATATGAACAGACCGGAGGCTATCAGGCACTCCGTAAAGCAGTCACTATGCAGCCTAAGGAAATAATGGACATGGTGAAGGACTCAGGCTTAAGAGGACGCGGCGGCGCCGGATTCCCGACCGGAATGAAGTGGAGTTTTGTTCCGATGGGCGATAAGGCTCCCCACCCGAAGTACCTCGTTGCAAACGGCGATGAGATGGAACCGGGGACGTTCAAGGACCGGCTTCTTATGGAGAAAAAACCTCATCAGTTAATTGAAGGAATGATAGTAAGTGCCCGTGCCATTGAGGCTGACGTGGCCTATATATTTATTAGAGGCGAATATATCGAAGGCGCCGCAATTCTTGAGAAGGCGCTTCATGAGGCATATGAGGCGGGATACCTCGGGAAAAATATTCTCGGCTCGCCTTACAGCCTGGAAATGCACATTCATACCAGCGTGGGGCGCTATATGTGCGGCGAGGAAACAGGACTTCTGAATGCCCTTGAAGGAAAACGCGCAAATCCAAGAGCAAAGCCCCCCTTCCCGCAGTCGAGCGGGCTCTTCGGCAAGCCTACAATCGTAAACAATATTGAAACGCTCTCCTGCGTCCCTCATATAATAAATAACGGGGCCGAATGGTTTAAGAAACTGAGCATTACGGGGGAAGGAGGTACTAAAATCTACGGCGCTAGCGGTAAAGTCAAACGCCCCGGCCTCTGGGAGCTCCCGCTTGGAACTACGCTCCGCGAAATCCTCATGGATTATGCAGGCGGAATGCAGGAAGGACTTAAGTTCCGGGGACTGCTTCCCGGAGGAGCCTCGACAGATTTTCTGACCGAAGAGCACCTGGACGTAAATATGGATTTTACCAATGTCGGCAAGGTGGGCAGCCGTATGGGAACGGGAACCATAATTGTAATGGATGATAAAACCTGCCCCGTTGCCTTTGTGCATAACCTGGAGTACTTCTTCGCGCAGGAATCCTGCGGATGGTGCACACCATGCCGCGAGGGACTTCCCTGGGTGGAAAAGATACTCTGCTCAATTGAAAACGGCACAGGAGAGATGGAGGACCTGGAAATACTGGAATTCCATACAAAGTACCTGGGACCAGGAAACACTTTCTGCGCCCTGGCTCCTGGGGCTATGGAGCCCCTGCAGAGCGCTCTTAAGTACTTTAGAGATGACTTTATTAAACACATAACTGAAAAACGCTGCCCCTGGAGGTCGTAAGAATATGGCAAAAATGGCGAAAATTATTATAGACGGAATAACCTACGAAGTTGATTCAGGCAAGAACCTCCTGGAGGCTATACTCTCTCTTAAGATGAATCTCGAGTATTTCTGCTGGCATCCGGCAATGGGTTCAGTTGGCGCATGCCGACAGTGCGCCGTAAAAAAGTACCGCGATGAAAACGACAAGACGGGCAAGCTCTTTGTGGCATGCATGGAACCTATAGTTGAGGGCATGAGAATTTCCATTAAAGATCCCGAGGCAAAGGAGTTCCGCGCGGGCATAATTGAGTGGCTTATGACTAATCACCCCCACGACTGCCCCGTCTGCGATGAAGGGGGCGAATGCCACCTGCAGGATATGACGCTCATGTCGGGGCATAACTACAGGCGCTTCCGCTATAAAAAAAGGACTTACAGAAATCAGTACCTGGGCCCCTTTGTACATCATGAGATGAACCGCTGCATTCAATGCTACAGGTGTGTAAGGTTTTACCGCGACTATGCAGGGGGAAATGACCTGAACGTCTTCGGCGTTCACAGCAGCGTTTATTTCGGGCGCAGTGAAAGCGGCGTGCTTGAAAACGAATTTTCAGGCAACCTCGTCGAGGTATGCCCGACGGGCGTTTTTACAGACAATACACTCTATCAGCATTATACCAGGAAATGGGATCTTACCTCTTCGCCCTCCATCTGCGTGCACTGCGGCGTGGGCTGCAACACGCTTGCAGGTGAAAGATACGGGAAACTCAGGCGCATTCTGACACGCTACAACGGACAGGTTAACGGATACTTCCTCTGCGACAGAGGGCGCTTCGGCTACGAATTTGTAAACAGCGAAAAAAGAATAAGAAAACCCCTGCTGCGCCTGACGGGAGAAAACAGGCTTGCCGAGTCAGATGAGGAAACGGCAATAACGGAATTAAGCAGCATAATTAAAGGGAGCAAAAAAATTATGGCTATCGGCTCCCCAAGGGCTTCGCTGGAAGCCAACTTCACACTGAGATCACTTGTCTCGGAGAGAAACTTCTACTGGGGCGTGCCGGAGCGTGAATTCTCGCTCCTTACAAAAGAGATGAATATACTCCGCCAGGGCTCAATCAGAACGCCGCCGCTAAGAGAAATTGAAAAGTGCGACGCTGTTGTTATTCTGGGAGAAGATATTACCAACACGGCTCCCATGATCGCCCTTGCCGTAAGACAGTCGGTGCGCCAGAAACCGATTCAGAGCGCAGCAGCTTTGAAGATACCTCAATGGAATGATGCCGCAGTACGGGAACTGGTGCAGGATGAAAAAGGACCGATGTTTGTTGCAACGCCCTATACAACCAAACTTGATGACGTTGCGCAAACGTTCAGAGGTAGTGCTGAAGACATTGCAAGACTTGGCTTCGCTGTTGCCGGCCTGGTAAGCCCGGATGCCCCGAAGGTGGATAATATGACCGATGAAATGCGCAGTCTTTCACAGTCCATAGCCGATGCCCTGGGTAAAGCCGAGCGCCCGCTTATAATAGCAGGACAAAGCCTTAAAAGTGAAGCCATAATAAATGCCGCGGCAAACATTGCATACGCCATGAGACGCAGCGGCAAAAACGCTGAGCTTTGCTTTACAGTGCCTGAATGCAATTCCATGGGAATGGTGATGATGGGGGGAAAGGCTTTGGACCAGGCTTTTCAGGCCGTGGAAAAAGAAACCATGGATACCCTTATCATAATGGAGAACGATCTTTACAGACGTGATGAAAAAGAAAATATAGACCGCTTCTTAAAAAGATTTAAGAACATAATTGTGCTGGATTATCTGGAAAGCGCAACTACAGAAAAAGCCACCGCCGTAGTATCCGTGGGATCTTTTGCCGAAAGTGACGGGACATTTGTAAACAACGAAGGACGTGCTCAGCGCTTCTACCAGGTTTTTGTTCCCAATAAGGAGATAAAGGAAAGCTGGCGCTGGCTCAGGAACATCATGGTAACCTCAGGTATGAAAGAGTACTCGAAGTGGAGAAGCCTGATAGATTATACGCAGGCGCTTGTTAAAGAGATGCCTTTCTTTACCGGTATTGATACTGTTACACCTCCTCCGGGTTTCAGGATTGCAGGAGAGAAAATTCCTAGAGAACCCTACCGCTACAGCGGTAGAACTGCAATGCACGCAAATAAAACTGTGCATGAACCGAAGCCTCCTGAGGATGTGGACAGCCCGATGTCGTTTACAATGGAAGGCTACCGCGGGCAGCCGCCCTCATCCTTAATCCCGTTCTTCTGGTCGCCCGGCTGGAACTCGGCTCAGGCAATAAACAAGTACCAGATTGAAGTGGGAGGGCCTCTGCACGGAGGAGACCCCGGGCGCCGCCTGATTGAACCCTTGCCGAATGCAAAGCCGTCATTCTTTACGGATGTGCCGAAAGCCTCAGCACCGAAACAGGGAGAATGGATGCTCGTTCCGGTCTACCATATTTTTGGTTCCGATGAAATGAGCAATCAGGCCCCCGGTGTAAGAGAACTTGTTCCGAAGCCTTACATTATGATGTCAATGGATGACGTATCCGCTATGAATCTTACTTCGGAGTCTGAAGTTGAACTGAGCATGGACGGGAAACAGGAACGCCTGCCTGTAAAGATAAACCTGGGGCTTCCTAAAGGCATGGCGGGCTATCCGGTATTGCTTCCGGGTATGAGAACTTTAAGAATTCCAGCTACTACAGTAAAAATTTCCGGAGTTAAGAAATGAACGAGGTTGTAAGGGCAATAATAATAGTGCTTGGGATACTCATCGTAATGATGACTATTGCTGCATCCCTCATCTGGGTGGAACGCCGCGGACTGGCGCTCTTTCAGGACCGCTACGGACCAAACAGGGTTGGGCCCTTCGGGCTTGCACAGGTGCTGGCAGATATGCTGAAAATATTTTTCAAGGAGGACTGGATACCGCGCTTTGCCGACAGGAAGGTTTTCGTCATAGCGCCTACTATAGTTATAATGACGGTGCTTATGAGCTTTGCCATAATTCCATACACACCGGCTGTCACACTTGTAAACCTGAACATAGGTCTCCTGTTCTTTCTTGCGATGTCTTCCATGGGTGTTTACAGCGTTGTCTTAGGCGGCTGGGCATCGGATAACAAATATTCCCTTCTTGGGACTCTCAGGGCGGCAGCGCAGATGGTAAGCTACGAAGTCTTTATGGGGCTTTCGCTCATGGGCGTTGTAATGATTGCGGGATCATTCAGCCTCGTGGATATAGTGGAGGCGCAGAGAAAGATCTGGTTTTTCATACCGCAGATAATTGGCTTTTTCATATTTACCGTTGCAGGCATAGCTGAAACGCACAGGCTCCCTTTTGATCTTCCTGAGGCCGAGAGCGAACTAATAGCCGGATTCCATTCCGAGTATTCGGGGATGAAATTCGGAATGTTCTTCGTTGGAGAGTATCTTGGAGTGACACTCATCTCAGCCATGATTGTAACACTTTTCTTCGGGGGATGGCTCGGGTGGTCATTCCTGCCTCCGGTGGTCTGGTTTTTACTTAAGACATTTGTATTCATAATGTTCTTTGTGCTTTTAAGGGCAAGCCTTCCGAGACCAAGGTATGATCAGCTGATGGCCTACGGATGGAAATTTTTACTTCCCTTGTCCCTGCTGAATCTTGTTGTAACAGGACTGGTGCTGATGTTTATGAAGTAGTTAAGACACATAATTAAAATAGAAAGGTGCGTCTGATGTTCAGCAATTTAAGAAGTATCTGGATAGCATTTTTGCACATGTTCCATAAGAGGGAGACCATACAGTATCCCGAGGAAAAGATATATCTTCCCCCCAGGTGGCGCGGAAGGATAATCTTGTCGCGTGATCCGGATGGGAAGGAAAGATGTGTGGCCTGCTATTTGTGCCAGGTTGCATGCCCTGTAAGCTGCATCTCGCTGCAGGCCACGCAGGATGAGACCGGGCGGCGCTATCCGGAATTTTTCAGGATCAACTTTTCGCGCTGCATATTCTGCGGATACTGCGAGGAGGCATGCCCTACCTACTCGATTCAGCTTACCCCCGATTATGAAATGAGCGAATTTCACCGTCAGAACATGGTTTATGAAAAAGAGGACCTTTTAATAGACGGAGAAGGCAAGTATCACGGATACAACTTCTACCGCGTGGCAGGCCTTGCAATAGGCGGCAAGGATAAAGGGGAAGGAATTGAAGATCTTCCTCCCGTGGATGTAAGAAGCATCAGGCCCGATAAATAAGATTTGGTAAGTGTAGTAAAGACTGCAGGAAAATAAAATGGCTATAGTATTCTACATTGCCGCCATAGTTGCGGTAATATCAACAGTAATGGTTATAACGCGCCTTAATGCGGTGCATGCCCTTTTATACATGGTCGTATCACTGCTTTCAGTGGCGGTAATATTTTTTATTCTCGGGGCAGCCTTCGTGGCGGCTCTGGAAGTAATTGTCTATGCCGGAGCAATCATGGTGCTTTTTGTATTTGTTGTTATGATGCTCAATCTGGGTCCCGCCTCTGCTGAAGCCGAAAGCCGCTGGCTTAGTGCTTCGGGCTGGATTGGTCCCGGCATACTCTCGGCAGTACTGATAGTGGAGCTCGTATATATCCTGTTTACAAATGCCAGGCAGGATATTACGGCACAGGGTGTGGACCCAAGACAGGTAGGCATAGCTCTTTACGGGCCGTATATATTGGGAGTGGAGCTTGCGGCCATGCTTTTAATGGCAGGCATAGTAGGAGCCTATCACCTTGGAAGATACAGAAACGTGATGTTACACAGATATTTACATAAGGAGCTTCCATGAACACAGTACCGATGGAAAGCGGCCTGATTCTGGCGGGCATACTGTTTATTCTCGGCTTTATAGGCGTACTGGTCAGGCGCAATATGGTATTTATACTCCTGTCGCTGGAAGTAATGCTGAACGCCTCAGGACTTGCTTTTATAGCAGCAGGCTCGCGCTGGGTTCAGCCCGACGGGCAGGTAATGTTCATTTTTATCCTGGCCATGGCTGCCGCAGAGGTCTCTGTAGGCCTGGCTTTAATTCTTCAGATATTCCGCGACTTCAAGACACTGGATGCAGATGCAGCAGATAATATGAGAGGTTAGTATGCTTGATTTATTGTGGATTGTTCCTGCTTTGCCTTTTCTGGGATTTCTCATACTCGCGCTCTTTGGCGCAAGAATGCCGGGCAAAGCAGCTGCCGCAGTTGGAGTGGCTTCAGCAGGATTAAGCGCACTCATAACGATCTTAATAGGAATAAGCTTTATATCTTCGCCGCCTCAGGGGAGGGTTTACATTCAGACACTCTGGGAATGGTTTAATGTGGCGGGGATGAACCCGTCTATTGCACTCAGGCTGGACCCGGTTTCCCTGACATTTATCTTTGTCATTACATTTGTGGGATTCTTAATTCATCTCTACTCGGTTGAATATATGGAAGGTGAGGAGGGATACTCAAGATTTTTTGCCTATATGAATCTCTTCGTAGGCTCAATGCTGATGCTGGTCCTGGGAGATAACCTGATCCTTTTATATCTCGGGTGGGAAGGTGTTGGCCTCTGCAGCTATCTTTTAATCGGGTTCTGGTACAAGGATCCCGAAAACGGCTATGCCGCAAGAAAAGCCTTCATTGTAACGCGCGTGGGCGACACGGCTATGGCAATCGGACTTTTCATTTTGTTTACAGAGCTTGGAACGCTGAACATCGGAAAAATTTTAGAGCAGGCCCCTTTGAACTGGGCCGTGGGCTCCTCGCTTCCTGTACTGACGGCTGCCCTCCTCTTAGGAGGAGCTGTCGGAAAATCGGCACAGCTTCCACTGCAGACCTGGCTTCCTGATGCCATGGCAGGTCCTACGCCTGTCAGCGCCCTTATACATGCAGCAACAATGGTTACGGCAGGAGTTTACCTTATTGCGCGCATGCACGTGATATTTACGCTTGCCCCTGTAATTCTTACAATTGTGGGGGTGGTGGGGGCTTTGACACTGCTCATTGCGGGCTTCAGCGCACTTACACAGAGCGATATAAAAAGGGTTCTTGCCTATTCAACCATAAGCCAGATAGGGTATATGTTTCTGGCTTTGGGGGTGGGCGCCTGGTCTGCCGGCATATTCCATTTTATGATACACGCATTCTTTAAGGCCCTCCTCTTCCTTGGCTCGGGCGTTATAATTCTGGCCCTTCACCACGAGCAGAACATGTTCAAAATGGGCGGCGTGAAGAATATGCTTCCTGTAACATTCTGGACGTTCATCATCGGATCGGCTTCCCTTGTGGCGCTGCCCCTTATAACGGGAGGATTCTACAGCAAGGATCTTATTTTGTTCTATGCCTTCAGCGGTGAAAGGGCAAACCACTGGCTTTATGCAGCGGGACTCCTGGGAGCTTTTATAACAGCGCTTTACACAACCAGAATGGTCGTGATAACGTTTTTCGGCGAGGCCAAGACCCACCTGCACCGCAAGCCGACGTGGATTATGGAAGTGCCCCTAATTGTTCTTGCAGTACTATCAACCTTCGGAGGCTTCATTGAGCTGCCGGATACATTGGGACACCTGACGCTCTTTTCAGGCTTTATTCAGACCATACTGCCTGCCAATTCCGCTGAAGGAGCAGGCATTTCAACAGAACTAATTCTGCAGATTGTGGCTGCAGTTACGGTCATTCTCGGCATATTTATAGCCTATCTTTTCTATTACAAAAATCCCGAAAAGGTGGCTTCCTTCAGATGGTCTTCTTTTGGAAATACGCTGCACAATTACTGGAAAAAAGGCTGGGGTTTCGACTGGCTCTACGATAAGCTTATCGTTACTCCTGTAGTCTGGATAGCCGAAGTAAACAAAAGCGATTTTATAGACCTTATATATACCTTTATCGCATGGATTAACCGTGTATTTAACCGTGCCTTCAGCTTCACGCAGTCGGGACGTGTAAGATGGTATGCAATGGGAATAGCCCTCGGGGCTATAATCACTCTAACAATTGCGGTATTCTTATGATATTACTATGGCTTGTAATAATTTTAATGGCCGGGGGAATTGCTGCCTGGATAGCTGCAAAATGGAACGTGATGGCTGCAAGGTGGATTTCACTTATTGCAACACTCGTCGACTTTGTGCTTGCAATTATAATCTGGGTTGAACATCCTTCCGGCATAACCTTAGGGGCAAACGCCCCGTGGCTGGTGGACTTCCGGTGGAACTGGATCCCTTCGTTCGGCATCAGCTTCCATATGGCAATTGACGGACTTAGCCTCCTTCTGGTGCTCCTGACTATGTTTATCGGCGTCCTGTCGGTCTTAACCTCATGGACAGAAATAGAGTACCGTGCGGGATTCTTCCATTTCAATCTCCTTTGGATACTTGCCGGCATTACGGGAGTATTCCTGTCGCTGGACCTCTTTATGTTTTACTTCTTCTGGGAAGTAATGCTCATACCGATGTATTTTCTCATCGGCATATGGGGGCATGAGAACAGGATTTATGCATCGTTCAAATTTTTCATATTCACGCAGGCAAGCAGTCTTTTTATGCTTGTTGCCATAGTGGCTTTGTATTTTATTCACGGGAAAAATACCGGCGTATACACGTTCGACTACCTGCAGCTCCTGGGAACGGCGCTCCCGCCTGCGGCTGAAATGTGGCTCATGTTCGGATTCCTGATAGCATTTGTTGTAAAGCTCCCGATAGTGCCTCTGCACAACTGGCTGCCGGACGCCCACACCGAAGCCCCTACGGCAGGAAGCGTGGTCCTGGCGGCGCTCCTCCTGAAAACCGGAGCATACGGTATACTCAGGTTCGTTATTCCCCTTTTCCCAAATGCAGTGCGTGACTTCCAGGTTCCGGGCATGATACTGGGGGCAATAGGAATTATCTACGGCGCAATTCTGGCCTTTGCACAAACGGACTTTAAGCGTCTTGTAGCCTACACGAGCGTCAACCATATGGGCTTTGTAATGCTGGGCGCATTTGCATTAAATGAGCTTGCGCTTCAGGGCGTGGTAATGCAGATGCTCTGCCACGGAATCTCCACAGGGGCACTCTTTATTTTAGTGGGAGCCTTGTATGAAAGAATTCATACGCGCGACCTGAACAAAATGGGAGGCTTCTGGGACCAGATTCCGCGCATGGGCGGCGTGGGACTTGTATTTGCTCTTGCATCACTGGGGCTGCCGGGACTTGGAAACTTCATTGCCGAGTTCCTGATCCTGGCAGGATCTTACATGGCTAATAACTGGGTTACAGCCGTTGCAACTCTCGGACTTGTAGCCTCAACCATTTATTCACTCCGCATTATGGCAAGAGTATTTTACGGCAGGAAACCGAAAATTGAAAAGCACATTCCCGATTTTAACGTGCGCGAAATGATAATTATGGGGTCTTTAATTGCGGCCATTGTATGGCTTGGCGTTTTCCCGCATCCGGTTCTGGATACTTCAAGACCAGCAATTAATAATATTATAAATACAACTTCGCAAAGCAGCAGTATGAGTAACTTAAAAAAACCGCTTCTGCCGGTTAAGACAGGCACCACGGTACAGCTTGCAGGTAAAAGTGAAAAAGGAGGCGCAAGATGACAGTTTCAGACTTAAACTATCTGATGCCGCTTTTGATACTTGCAGGGTCATCTATAGTTATTCTCCTTGTAATAGCCTTCTACCGCGATCATAAAGTTACTTTCATCCTTTCCCTTTTGGGCCTCATAGCATCCTTTATCTCTATTATCTATGTAAGAGGACTGCCGCATGAGATAGGAGCGCTTGTAATTGTGGACAGCTATGCCATGTTTTACTGGGGGCTGATTATGCTTGCAAGTCTGGCGGTGGTAGCTCTCTCATACGGCTACTTTTCAAAAATGGATGAGGAAAAGGAAGAGTACTACGTCCTGCTTTTAACTGCAACGCTGGGATCCTCAGTGCTTGTAATAAGCCGGCATTTCATATCGTTTTTTATGGGGCTTGAGATCTTAAGCGTGTCTCTTTACGCGCTTGTTGCCTACCTGCCCGAAAGAAAAAGGTCGGTTGAAGGTGGAATTAAATACCTGGTTCTGGCGGCAGCATCCTCAGCATTCCTCCTTTTCGGAATGGCACTGGTTTATGCGGAGTCGGGCACAATGGATTTTACGAAGCTGGGAGCCCATATAAATTCCGGCGCCGTGAATACGCCGCTTTTGCTTGCGGGATTTTCTTTCATGGTAATTGGGGTTGGATTTAAGCTTGCACTGGCGCCTTTTCACATGTGGACGCCGGATGTGTATGAAGGCGCCCCGGCGCCCGTTACGGCCTTTGTGGCCACGGTTTCCAAAGGGGGCATGTTTGCTCTCTGGTTCAGGTTCTTTGTTGAGGTCAACGGCTACAGGTATCATTCCCTCATGGTGCTTTTTACAGTAATAGCAATAGCCTCGATGTTTATAGGAAACTTTCTGGCGTTGCTTCAGAACAATGTTAAAAGAATTCTTGCCTACTCCTCAATTGCACATCTGGGATATCTCTTAATTGCATTTCTGGCCGGAGGACAGATGGGCCTTGAGGCAGGGACGTTTTACCTCGTAGCATACTTCATTACCACGCTCGGCACATTCGGTATTGTTGCGGTTTTATCATTTACGGAGCGCGATGCCGATAACATGGACGACTACAGGGCGTTATACTGGAGACGGCCGTTTATTGCTACGGTGTTTACAGCCATGCTGATGTCGCTTGCGGGGATTCCTCTTACGGCCGGGTTTTTAGGGAAATTCTACCTTGCTGCAGCAGGGGTCAATACAGCCTTGTGGCTGCCTGTAATAATACTCGTAATAAACAGTGCTATAAGTGTGTACTATTATCTAAAGATTGTAGTTGTAATGTACCGCGCGCCGGAGGAGGATGTTGTAGCAGGAGTACCTGCTGTAACTATAAGTCCGGCCCTGTCGGTTGGAGGGGGCTTAGTGCTTTCAGTCCTGACGATAATGCTCATCTGGTTCGGCACATTCCCGGGCGGCATAATAGATTTCATAAAGACCATGGTCTCAGGCATCAGCAGTGTATCGGTAACCATGGTGCCGTAGAAGAAATATCCTTTGATAAAAAGGCAGAAGTTTCAAAAAGAGAGACTCTGCCTTTATTTTTTTTCTCCAAATACAAATTACCCAAGAAACTCAGGCTTTTCCTCGCATAATACTAAGACAAAATCTTACTAGTGAGCAACCAAATCTAAAAAAATTGCTATAAAATAGATCTAGAGTTATGTTGTAACTATGAGAGGAATTGTCTTATATTTGAGCAAAACAGTGTTGTTGTTCATTTAGTTCAGGTTCCGTTCCAGAGAGTTATGTTTTAGTTTCCGGATAAATTCACGCTATCAACAATATCTTCTGTGAGGAAAATGAAAAGACTTGCCTCAATTCTGATCTTTATTATTCTTTCCTGTCCCCTGTCTGCACAGGATGAAACTTCACAATTTACCATCATAGGTCTAATCTACGACGAAAAGACAAACGAAAGGCTTGAAGGAGTGGTGATTTCTTCAGGTGATAATGCCTCTGCTATATCCGATAAGACAGGATTCTTTCAGTTAAGATTAGAGAGGAAGACTGAGAAGCTTAAGGTTAAACTGGTAGGATATGAGGAGAAGAGTCTTGTTATAGATTTTGATGATGAGAAGGAGCTGAAGCTCGTAATAAAGCTTACTCCTGAACCGATACTGTTAGAAGGTGTTACTGTTACGGGTGAACACTTCA
>DATAKL010000064.1:0-66003 GCA_036261625.1 Ignavibacteriales bacterium
ATGAGCATATCATAATCATATTTTACCAGATTTTCTATGCCTATTTTCACACAGTCTCTTTAGCTCGTGGATTGCGGGATCTCCTCTCCCCATTTGGGCTTTAGCCCCAGATTATCTCTGGAGAGTCTGTGGCTAAAGCCACGTTTTTTTTGATTCATCTTCCCACGACCTGAAGGTCGTGGCAATTCACCGTGGCAATTCAATAATTCCTCATCTTTTAAATTAGTTTTTGTTAAAATCAGTTTATTTTATAATTTTGTTAATACTTAATATTCATAGAGAGGGGAGGATAAATTGTATTATAAAATCTCTGATTTTCAGAAAGACTGGCAGTTTGAACTGGAGTCTACATTAAAGGTAATGAAGAATCTTACTGATGCTTCATTAAAGCAGGAAGTTGTGCCCGATGGACGCACACTCGGGTTCCTGGCATGGCATATTACTTTGTCCTTAGGCGAAATGATGAAGAAAACGGGGCTTAAAGTAGACTGCCCGCAGGAAGATGCCCCTGTGCCTGAATCGGCTCAGGAGATCTGCAATGCTTATGAAAAAGCTGCAAAGTCTTTGCTGGAACAGATTACTTCAAACTGGACAGACGAAACCCTCCTTGCGGAAGATGATATGTTCGGCCAGAAATGGGCGCGCGGCAATACGCTTTCAGCCCTGAACGCTCACCAGATCCACCACCGCGCGCAGATGACCATCCTGATGCGCCAGGCAGGGCTCAAAGTCCCGGGCGTATACGGGCCTTCCAAAGAGGAATGGATTCAGATGGGAATGCCGGCTGCAAAATAAACTATAAAAAGAATTTTTCTTAATAAATTTGAGAGGGTATTATGTTCGACCAAAATTATAAGTTTACCTGCGTGGAAAGATTTTTGCGCTACGTTAAGTACGATACGCAGTCCGACGAGGAATCCACAACTTTTCCCAGCACCGCAAAGCAGCTAATTCTCCTTCGCGACCTGGCTAAAGAGCTTAAGGACATGGGTCTTGAGGATGCTCACGTTGATGAGCACGGATATGTAATTGCAACACTTCCTTCAAATACCGGTAAGGACGTTCCTGTAATAGGCTTCATCGCGCACGTCGATACGTCGCCTGCCGTTTCGGGCTACAACGTAAATCCGGTCATTAACCGCAACTACCAGGGCGGCGATATCGTGCTCGAAAAGGACAATTCACAGGTAATTGAGGTTGAGAAAAATCCCGACCTTAAGGGAATGATAGGATATGACATTATTACAACCGACGGCACAACGCTCTTAGGCGCCGACAACAAGGCCGGAGTATCCGAAATAATGGACGCCGTAAACTATTTCCTTACCCATCCTGAGGCCAAGCACGGTACAATAAAAATATGCTTTACACCCGATGAGGAAGTTGGCCGCGGAACCGAAAAATTCAACGTGGAAAAGTTCGGCGCTAAGTATGCCTATACGGTCGACGGATCTTCAAGAGGTGAAGTTGAAATTGAGACCTTCAGCGCTGATGCAGTTGTTGTGAAATTCGTGGGCAAGAATATCCATCCCGGATACGCCAAGGGGAAGATGGTTAACGCCATGAAAGTTGCCTCTTATTTCGTAAACAGCCTGCCCAAGGACAAGCTTTCACCCGAAACAACTGAAAAAAGAGAAGGCTTTGTTCACCCTACTTCCTTAAACGGCAACGAGGAGCTGACTACGGTAAAATTCATAATCCGCGACTTTGAAACTGAAAAGCTGAAGGGTTATGAAGACATATTGAAGGACCTGGCACAGAAGGCAGTTGCAGCATATCCCGGCTCGCGCATGGACTTTGAGGTAATTGAGCAGTACAGAAATATGAAGTACGTGCTGGACAAGCACCCCCAGGTGGCTGAATATGCAGTTGAAGCCTTGAAGAGGCTCGACATTGCACCTATAATGTCTCCCATCCGCGGCGGCACAGACGGATCGCGCCTGTCTTACATGGGCCTTCCCACGCCGAACATATTTGCCGGCGAACACAGCTTCCACAGCCAGCTCGAATGGGTTGCAATTCAGGATATGGAAATGTCGGTCAGGAATATCGTAACCATTGCTCAGGTGTGGGAAGAGAAGGCTTAAAATATAAAAAGGGGGGATTTTCTTTCCCTTCATTTGTATTTTATAAGTCAGTGTCTTTTTGTTAAATTTAAACCCGGCTAATTGCCGGGTTTTGATTATAATGAATAAATTTCCGGAACAGATAATATAAGACAGGTTTTTATTTTATGGCCGATCCGCTGAAAAAAGCCACAACCCTGGCTCTTTTTCTGAACATAATTCTTTTTCTGCTAAAGCTGACCGTGGGCATTATATCCAACTCGCTTACGGTTATCTCAGAGGCGGTGAATTCTTCGACTGACATAATATCCTCTCTGGCAATAAAGTACAGTGTCAGGATATCGTCCATGAAGCCCGATGAAAAGCACCAGTTCGGCCATACTGCCGCACAGCCCATTGCAACTTTCATAGTTGCAGTCTTTGCGGGCGTTCTGGGCCTCGATATTGTGCAGGAATCGGTTAAAAGAATTATTACCCCGGCTGACATAAAAATTTCACTTCCTGTCTACCTGGTCCTGGGCGTAACAATAGTGGTTAAGATTATCATGAACCGCTACCAGGTTTTTATTGGAAAGAAATATAACTCAACTGCCGTCCGCGCGCAGGCTGTAGACTCCATTAACGACGTAATGGCCTCTTCGCTTGCACTCATAGGCGTAATAGGTGTTCAGATCGGATACCCGAGAATTGACGGCGTGGGAGGACTTCTGGTTGCATTCTTTATACTGCGCTCGGGCTATGAAATTGCAAAGGAAAATATAGATTACCTTATGGGCAAGGCTGCCGATGAAAACCTGATCATGGAAATTGCGAGCCGCGCTCTCAGGGTCCCGGGAGTTGAGGGCCTGAACGATCTGCGCTCGCACTATGTAGGCGACAAGTTCCATATTGAAATCCATATTGAGGTAAAAAGGTCTGTCAGCACAAAGGAGTCGCACGACATCGGAAAGCAGGTAGAGTATGCAATTGAAGCTCTTCCCGATGTAAGAAAAGTTTTTGTACATATAGATCCGGTTTAAGCTAATTTAATTATTTGATTAATTAGGAGTCAGGCATGAAAAAAGCCATAGTATTCGTTTTGTTTCTTTTATTTCATCAGGCATCAGGGCAGAATATACCCGCCTATTATACTTACGACAAAGATCTTTCAAAATCGCTTCAGGAAATTGTAAACTCACTCGACCTGAACAAGAACTTTAACGTGGGTGAAGACGGCGAGGAACAGATCTCATTTGCCGTAATTGATCTTAACGGTCCCAAGCCGATGATTGGCGGCGTAAACATGGATAACTTTATTTATCCAGCCAGCGTCTATAAAATGTATGTTGCCGCCCAGGTGCTTGCACAGGTAAGCGAAGGGAAACATTCCCTGCTTGAGCCCTATGTTCTCAAGGCACCCAACGATGTAGACAGCAGGACGGAGCTTAAAGATCCGCGCCCGGTTATAAAGGAAGGTGACACTCTGACCATAAATTACCTGCTGGATCTTATGATTACCAGGAGCGACAACTCTGCTGCCAACTGCATGATCGACATTGCCGGCAGACCCGCCATTAACGACATGATGCACCGCTACGGATGGCAGGGAAGCGAAGTTACGAGAAAATACTTAAAAAGAAAATTTGAGGATCCGGGCTACGACACCGTGCGCGGCACCATGACGTCGGCTCTTCACGCAGCCGACTTTATGTACAGGATTTACACTAATCAGATGATCAATCCCTGGGTGAGTATGCAGATGAAGACATTCCTCGGGCGCCAGCTGGACAAGTCCAAGCTTTTCGCCGGGCTCCCGCCGAACGTAATGTATTACAACAAAACCGGGTGGTTCAGCTACTGGACAAACGACGTGGGCATTGTTGACGACGGAAGGATAAGATACATAATTTCATGCTTCATTCCTCTGACCGAAGATCAGGCAGATCCAAAATTTAAGGAGATTTCCTCGCGCGTCTACAAGCTGATATCCGAACGCCACAAAAAACAATCTTAATTTGCCATGCAGGGGACTGTCGCAAAACCGTCCCCTGCATTAAATCCTCCCAAAAATTTCCCCGTGTGATTTTCATCCTTTCCTTTTTGTCTGAAAATGATATTATTTAATAAAAGAGCGATCCCGCTGGAGAGGATGAGAATATAACAAAATAAGGGAGGGAAGCATGTTGTACATATTCCTGTACCTGGCCGTGTTTGTCTTATGGGTTGTAATTGAGCTTGTGACTGCGCCAAAAGGTTATGAAGATGAAAATGGGTTTCACTACGGCATTCCGCCGTCGGGTGACCTGAAAAGGGAGCTCCGAAAGAGCATTAATCTCAACTAATTTTCCAATTGATCAAAAATAAAAAAGGCTGTCTCCTGAACAATCGGAGCCAGCCTTTTTTATTTAATGTCCTGCCCCGCCGCAAAAATAAAAATCCAATGAAATCTGAGCCTTTAGAACGACGCAGTTAATAAGCCCGACTCATAGTCGGGCGAAACCTCAGTAGCCCAGCGTTGCAAGTCCTCCTCCGGGGAGGACGCAGCAACCCTGGGTTAAGGAATCAAAAAATTCCCCTAGCGCCGTAGGTGCGGCATATAAGATCCCGATGTCTGGCGGATAATGCCCTGATTGGCGGATATTCCCATGGAATGTGAATTAAATTAAATCCCTATCGGATAAACCTGTTTGAACCCCATGCGTAAAATCTAATATGCCACCGCCTGACGGGGCTTTGGTGGGTTGTGGGGATCCGTTAACCCAGGGTTTTTCATCCCCTCACGGGGATCTCAAACCCTGGGCTACTGATGTCTCGTCCTCCTTACGGAGGACTTACTGACAGCGTTATTCTAAATGCTCTGCTTTCATGGAATTTGTTAAATTAAAAAGCCCTTTCGGAGAAGGGCTTTGTTAAATTTATTTGCTGGTGTCCTGCTGAAGCGACTCGTAGTATTTGCGGATCAGGTTTTCGTAATCCTTCGAGTAGCCTTCCTGAACCGCCCTCATGAGCTCGTCTTTTAAGCGGTTGTGAGATTTCTGAAGGTTTAATTCCGCGGGCGACTTCTGCGCTATCTCCTTGCCCGAGGTGGATTCCCTTTCCTTTTCAAAATCACGGTCGTTGATCGATTTCTGCGCATCCAATAGCTTCGACAGGATCCTCTCCTGCTTCTGTATCACTTCGTCGTTCAATTTCTCGGTCTTCATGTCGGAAACCACTTCCTGCATCTCTTTTAAGACGTTGTCCAAATTTGCCGGAAGCTTTTTCGACTCTCCCGACATTTTGCTTTCCCGGTTTAATTCCTCCAAAGACTTTCTTATCATCTCCTGCTGCTGCGCAAGACGCTGCATCTGGGCCTGCTGCTGAAGCGAAAGCGAACCCTGATTCAGCTGCTGAGTCATGTTGTTCAGATTCATCTGCTGCTGCCCCATCTTCTGAAGCTGCTGCATCATGGACATCATGCCCGAGCCTGAACCCTGACCGTTTAACATGTTTTCCATCGTGTGCTTTAAGATCTCGGCCGATTCATTCAAAGCACTCATGGTCGACTTCTGCTTGTCGGCGGCTGAACTGCCGTTCCTCATCTGAAGATCGCTCATGGACTGACGCATTCCCAGCTGCGCTTTGCCCAGGGCCTGCCCCAGCTCGGGCGAAATTGCAAATGTCTTCTGCGAAAGCTTGCCTAACTGTCCCATTATCTTATCCATTCCGCTCTGAAGACTGCTCTGCTTTTTAGCATTTTCATTTAACTGCTGACTGCCGGGATCCATTTTCTGCGTCTGGTTCTTTAAGGCTTCCTGCTCTTTGGAAAGCGTAAGAAGATTATCCAGAATTTTCCTCATCTCGTTAAATGCCTGGCGCTGGTTCTGCTGCTGCATCTGCTGCTGCATCTGCTGCATCTTCTTTTTCATTTGCTTCATGTTCTGAGCCAGGTTCTGCTGCTTCTGCTGAGCCTGCTGCTTCTGCCCCTGCTGAATATTTTCTTGAGCCTGCTGCGACATCTGATCGTTCTGCTGCTTGTCGAACTCCTCCTGCGCCTGCTTCATCTTGTCCTTCGGCATGTCTTCAAATTCCTGCATCTTTTCCTTCAGGTCATCCATCTTCTTCTCAAGATCCTTCAGGTCATCCGACATGTCCTTCTGCTTTTCTGAAAGATCCTGCTTCTGATTATTGTCGTTAAGGTTGCTTTTCTGAGTCTCCTGCTTTAAGTCTTCTGCCCTTTTTGTCAGGTCTTCAGTTCTTTTTAATATCTCATCCATCTTCTGTTCGACCTGTGTTCTCTTTAAGAGCTTGAGAGTTCTTTCAATGCTCTTCTTGAACATGTCCTCGTCGAACTTCATCTGTTCCATATTCTGCTGAACGTTATCGCGGTTCATCTGCTGCAGGGCCTGCTGGAATTTCTCCATGGCCTTCTTCATCTCCTCGCTGCTCAGCTGCTGGAAGAGGTTCTGCAGCTCCATGTACTTCTGCAGGGTTTCCTTCGAAAGGAGGTTATTCTGCTGCATGTCGTTCTGCATCTTGGCCATGTCTTTTCTCACCTCATCAACCTTATGCTCCAGCTCGTCGAACTTCTGCAGGGCCTTGTCGAGTCTTTCCTTTTCCTGCCAGGTAATGTCTTTTTTGTCCTGCTTTAAGTCCTGGCTCATCTTCTCCAGATTGTCTTTGAGCTTCTGCGCCTCGGTAAGGGTCTCGGTTAGTTTTTTTTCTGCCGACTCCTGAGTGTTGTCTGCCTGATGGAAGAGTGCATCGAGTGAAGGAACCCGGACGTTAAACAGTGCGGTTTTAGCCGACTTGGGACCGCTTACGTTATCATTGTCAAAAACCTCGATGTAGTAGGTTACCACGTCCTGAGCCTTAAGCTTTAAGGGGGAGAGGTTCCATATATAATTTACATCCTGCTCTTTAGTGCCTCTTTGAATCGGAATTTCAAGCGTCTGGAACTCATCGGAGGGTTTCTGGACCTTTGATGCGCTCAGGCGGTAATGGACAAGAAGCCTTGTAAAACCGAAGTCGTCGCTTATTCTGAGTAAGAGTGGTACGCGGTCGTCTTCGGAAAGTGTAACGTCCTTGTTCGGCGTTATAAACTCTATAACAGGATAATTATCCGTAAGTGCCTTAATTGAAAAGCTGATCGGGTTATCGTTGTTATGCCCGTCGAGGTCTGTAAGCTGAATGGAATAGTTTACATCCTTCTTAATCCTGTAAGTCCCTGATGCATTTTTCCCGCTGACTGAAAGGGGGGCCTCAGTGGAATCGGTAAAGACAAGTCTGGCACCTTTAAGATCTTTTGTTGAAAGTATGTCGAACCTGATCTGGCTTCCAGGTAAAGATGTTACGTTTCCGTTATCCTTCTGCTCAACTGTCTGCTCCCGGGAGTAGGCAGGAGGCGTTACGGTTACGTCCATTGCCCTTATTATAGGCTTATCTACAACCGTAATATTGAACTGGCGGCTTTGCACCTCTTCGGCTGAAACGTAATAGGTAAAAGAGCTCCTGACGGCAGGAATTTCAAAATAGTAAGTTCCGGAAGAATCGGGGTGCAGGTCCCTCTCGCTAAACTCTGCCTGCTCGACATACTTAACTGCAAGAGAAACATTCTTAGGCTTCTGTCCAAAAACTTTAATTCTTATCTTTACATCCTCTCCCTTTGTTACTTCCTGGTCGCCCGGCTTAACATCGAAAGTAAATCTTGCAGGCGGTATGAATTCGCTGCTGAAATTTGTAAGTCTGTATGAAGCGGCTCTAAGGGAAGAAAACGCGGTAAAGAGAATGGCCGCAAAGAGCACAACTGCCGAAAGATAGCGGAACATTTTTTTTGTTTTTGTAAAGCTTACGGCTTCGTTAAAGTTTACAGACTTTGTTTTAAGATATACCTGCCGGAATGCTGCATCGGCAAGGTTCTGCGAGTAGTATTTTCCACCGCCGTTATCCTTTACCTCAATAAGCTGCATTGCATTAAGGAGTTCATCCTTAATTGAAGGGAAGAAGTTTCCGATTTTCCGTGCCGTTTCATTATAGTCCGGGCGGCTGAAAATATTAAAGTATTTGGAAAAAGGATAAAGGAAGAAGTATCCAAATGACCCGAAAGAGACTATTAGGAAGAGAAGGAACAGTGCGGTTCTTACCGCAGAGGAAAAATTCCCGGCCCATTCAAGAAGCGACAGAAAGAGAAACAGTGAAACTGCAGCAATGAGCGTAAAAGCAAGTCCTGTAAGTCCCAGGTTCAGATATTCCCGTTTCGAGAGCTTGTCGAATCTATTTAATATTTCTTTGTAGTAAGAGTTCATAGTTCAGGTTCAAAAGTAAAAAGCCGTAACATACGGCATGAATAATCCGTTTCCGGGCCAAAAACATCAGTGTGAAAGTGCCCAGACCACAAGGTTTGTACCGAAGCGCAATGCCTCCTCCCGTTTAGCAGGAGGGTCGCCATGCACTTCCGGGTCAGCCCATCCGTCGCTCGGGTTGCTTTCATATGTATAATAAACAGCCAGGCGCTCATTAAGAAAAATTCCGAAACCCTGCGGCTTCTTTCCGTCGTGCTCGTGGGTTTTCGGGACCCCTGCGGGAAAATCGTAAAAGCAGTGATAGAGCCCGTAGCTGAAAGGGAGTTCCACCAGTTCTTTGTCGGGAAAAACCCTTTTTATTTCTCTTCTGAATGCCTTATCCAGCCCGTAATCGTCATCCACGTATAAAAAACCGCCGTTTTCAAGATAACTTCTCAGCCTTGTAACCTCGTTATCCGAAAGGACTATATTCCCATGTCCTGTCAGATAAAGGAAGGGATAAGAGAAAATATCGTCGCTGTTCAGATCCACGAACACATAATCTGCCTTAACTTTAATATTTGTATGCTCCGATACATATTTAAGCAGATTTACCTCTTCGGAAGGGTCATTATACCAGTCACCCCCGCCATTATATTTGACGCGTGCAATCTGAAAAGCCGGCTCGTTCTGTGCAAAGATATTTATATTTACTGCAGCAAGAACAATTAAAATTTTAATGAAAAATCTCAAATTCATAAAAAATAATATATCCAGTAATGCCGTGAATATCAATTTAATAAATGGGTCCTCAGAAGGTTTTAAACCCGGGAATAAATAAAGTTCCTGTTTTCTAATTAGTATTTATTTCTTAGTTTTTCCATGATCTTTAACAAGTTTTAGAATTTCAGGATATTTTATGGAAACTTCCGGTTTGCAGGTGCCTTTAATAGCTCTTCTGCCTTTTGTCTTAATGCTGGCTTCAATTGCCATTTTCCCCCTTTTTATGAACCATTTCTGGGAAAAGAACAAAAATAAGCTGATTATTGCCATTGTCTTAAGCATTCCTATTATAGTTTACCTCCTGGGCGCCGGGGAATATAAGAAGCTCCTGGAGACTATAATATTTGATTACGTGCCTTTTATTATTCTTTTAGGATCCCTTTTTACAATTACCGGGGGCATTTATCTTACAGGGGACATTGAGGCAAAACCCTCGGTAAACACACTTTTCCTTGCAATCGGGGCTGTTCTGGCTTCATTTATGGGTACAACGGGCGCCGCAATGCTCCTGATTCGGCCTGTAATTCAGACCAACAAGGAAAGGGAATACAAGGTTCATACGATCCTGTTTTTCATCGGCATTGTTGCCAACTGCGGCGGGCTTCTGACCCCGCTTGGCGATCCGCCTTTATTTATGATGTATTTAAGGGGAGCCTCATTCTCCTGGTTCTTCGGCCTGTTCCCCGAATGGCTGGTTACAAACCTTCTGCTATTAATAATCTACTATTTTGTGGATTCCTATTATCACAAAAAAGAAAAGCCTGAAAAGGTTGCTTTGGACAGGACAAACATCCGTCCCATCAAAATTCAGGGAAAGCTAAACTTTATCTGGCTTCTGGGGGTTGTCCTGGCGGTGGCATTTATAAATGAGCAGTATATTGGGCTCATTAATACACACGAGCACTACAGGTTTTTAAGGGAGGCTGCAATACTTGTAATGGTTCTGCTTTCTCTGCTTTTTACGCCAAGGCTTATAAGGGTCTCCAACAACTTTACCTGGGAGCCTATAAAGGAGGTGGCTTACTTATTCCTGGGAATATTTATTACAATGGTGCCCTGCCTTCTGTACCTGCAGGAAAATGCAAAGCATCTGGGTGTTGAGGCCGCCACGCATTTTTACTATGCCTCGGGCGCCTTAAGCAGCGTTCTGGACAATACGCCGACGGCAGTTACATTTCACTCTCTGGCCCTGGGGCTGGGGCGCATTCCTGAAGTAGCCGGAATTCCGGAGGCTCTCTTAAGAGCAATCTGCATAGCTGCGGTATTCTTCGGAAGCCTGACCTATATAGGCAACGGCCCGAACTTTATGGTTAAATCAGTTGCCGAGGAAAATAATATTAAAATGCCCGACTTTTTCAGCTATATTTTTAAGTTTTCGCTTATTGTGCTTCTGCCGGTATTTATAATAATACAGTGGCTGTTTGTGTAGGCTGGATATTTAAAATAACAAAGCAGGCATCTGAAAACCAAATGCCTGCTTTTTTTATTTGTTAAAAGAATAAAGCGTATACGATGTAGCCGATTATAAGGAGAAAACTTACTCCAAGTAACCCGGCAAGCATATAAAACCCTATGTCAGTCGATTTTCCGTTTTTTACGGACTCTTCCTGCTGAGTCTTCATATAAAACTCCCGTTAAAATAATTGTTAAATCATTTTTTAATTAAATCCGGTTATGGGTGTTTTATATTTATGTGTCCGTTGCGAAATGCGAGGTGAGAAATGTCTTTGTTCTTATTTCCTTAGAGAGGTTTCCAGGGGTAACCGTAATAAAGTAGCGGAATTTTACCTGCCTGCAGCTGTTGAAAGAGGACACCACGCCGCTGAAAGTCCCGGTCTTTACGGGTTTATCCAGGCTTCTTAAAAATACTTCCCCGGAACAGATCATGTCGCCCGAGGAGATGAAAGTACTAAGCTGCTGCGGGGTGTTTGTGTTTTCTTTGGGTATAGACGAAAAGCGGCTGCTTAGGAACAGGTTAAAAGGCATGGCAAAGATGAGCCCAAGGCAGAGTGCCGCCTTTACTCTCCTACTAATAGCTTTTCCGTAGAAAAGCTGAAAAATGCCTTTAGCCCCGTTTTTATTCATTAATATTAAACCTGAATGTCTTTAACAGGTCAGCCGTTGTTTTATTATAAGGATCAAGTTTTACATAATAATTACTGAACTCGCGTCTGAGCGGGTAATGCTTCCTGAGTTCATCAAAATAAAACCCTTTTTCCCCGGGCAATAGTTCCGGAATACGCCTCATCTGGAGGTCATCTTCCCGTATATTATACACTTTTGTAAAGACACTGAAAAGGGTGCTTTCTGTGGATGCACTGCCGTCTGCATCAATGACAGAGTTATGGATTTCCGGAAGCATGGGGCTGTAGTTGTTGCTGCATTTAAGGAAACTGCAGAGGGCACTTCTGATCATGGTTGTGCCGTTTACCTTTCCCTCCAGCGAGTAGCCCGCAATGTGGGGCGATGCGATGTCCACCTTTTCAAGAAGCTTTGAATTTATTGAAGGCTCATTCTCCCACACATCCAGCACCGTGCTTAAGTCAGCCCGGGAGTTTAAGACCTCCAGAAGTGCCTTATTGTCGATTACCTGACCGCGCGAGGCGTTTATAAGTATGGCCCCTGGTTTTATAAGCCTGAGGTTTTCCTCGTTCATAAGGTGATAAGTCTTATCTATTCCTTCCATATTAAGGGGAACGTGAAAAGTAATTATGTCTGCACCAAGCGCTTCTTCAAGTGAAACAAATTCAGGACTGTTGGTCTTGCGTTTAAGGGGAGGATCGTTCCGGAACACTTTCATTCCGAGCGCACGCCCGAAGCGCACCACACGGCTTCCGATGTTGCCAACTCCCACAACGCCCAGGGTTTTACCCTTTAAGGTTAGATTCTTTTCTTTGGCAATAGTTAACAAGGCCGTAAAAACATACTCTGCCACGGCATCGGCGTTGCACCCCTTGGCGCTTGAAAAAGCAATGCCGTTTTCCTTCAGGTAATCCAGTTCCACGTGATCTGTCCCTATGGTAGCCGTACCGACAAACCTTACCGGTGTACCTCTTAAAAGCTCCTCATTAACGTTTGTAATGGATCTTATAACAAGCGCATCGGCATCTTTTAAGGCATTATTATCAATTTTTCTTCCGTGCATAAGCCGCACTTCTCCCAGTAAGGAGAAAGCCTCCTCTGCAAAGGATATATTTTCATCAACTACAATTCTGGTCATAATGCTTAAAATTACCTGACTGATTGGAAAATCAAAAATAGCTAAAGCGCTATTAACTCCCAAGGGAAAAACCTTAGGCTGCAGTAAGGACTTTTCTTTTATTGCGCCTTTTATGTTATTACATACATGGAATTCATTCCAAAAAACATTTATAAAACATGAGAGTATAACATGGTGCGTCTGCTTCTTTTTTTTCTTCTGCCTCTGTTTTTCATGGGGGATGAAACCGGGGCGCCGGTAACGGCTGAACCCCCTATAGATATTAACAGCGTCAACATAAAAGGCAGCTACAAAGAGCTCGTTATTGCAGTCAGTTTTCCCGACAGGGATAATACCTATCCCGCGCTTAAGAGCAATGACCAGTTCCCTTTGCTCGGTTCTTTTCCCGACGGCAGGCTTTTAAATGATTACGTAAAATCCAAGGGCGGTACAATATCTGCCGATGAATGGTACAAGCCCGCGCTGAACCACTACTTTAATTCGCATTCGGGAGGAATGTATAAGGTTGACTTTAATTTCCTGAAACAGAAAGACGGCAGGGCTTACACAACATCACGCCCCTTGTCCTACTGGATAGGCAAGCATAAGGGACCGGACGATGTGATCTGGACTTACTGGAATGAAATTGCAAGCGAAGCCGCTGAAAAGATTAATTCCGATCATCCCGGCATCTTTAAGGGGATTCAGGCAATTCATATGGTCTTTACGGGAATTAATAAGAACGAATTTAACACGATGCACGGAGGAACAGTAAGCTGGGAGACAAAGCTTACAGGCAGTAACAGAAAAGTGCTTTATAACGGGCCCATAAGCATACAGCGCGACCTGTCTTCAATTGCTCATGAAAGAATGCATATAATCGGAAAACTCCACGGCTCACCTAAGGGCTTTACAGGCTTTCCCGACAGGGGCTACGACGTGCTGGTAGCCGAGGGGCACTATAATATTTTCTGGGGATACGATATGATGTATCACAACGCATCCATCCCATCCCAGCATTCCCTCTACGGACTGCAGCCTATTATTTCACACGACCTTATATTCTTAGGCTGGATAAAGCCAGAGGAAATAATAGTGATAAATAAGAATAATTTTAGGGATCACAATGAAATAAAACTCTCAGACGTTAATTATCCCCTTACTTCCCAACAGATCAAAGATGGATACAGAAGAATAGCCAAGGTTATGATCAAAGAAAACTTTAAGGAAAAAAAGGATGAATATTATCTCATAGAATTCCACAATGCAAGTGAGTTCGATAAGAATTTTGCCAATTACGATGAGTACCCAAAATACGGCTACAACAAGGGAGTACTCATCTGGCACGTAAAGGAGATAACGGACAATATAAATGTTTTTTCAGATAATCTGATAGACCTCGAAGTGGCAGTGCCATACAACGGCTGGTACGGCGACCCCATCCCCGATGACGATTATCCGAGAGACTATAAGCGCGACAAGGACTGGAACGGCATACTCGACCAGGAATTTGATTACCTGGACGACGGCCGCGAAAAGAATTACGGCTTTAACCACTGGGTTTTTGACTATATGCCCGACGGGGGACGCTCCGAATGGGGTGTTACGACAAAGGGACTCAAATGGGGCTGGTACCCGAAGAATCCATTACTCTTTCCCAGGCTTCAGAGCATGAGAAGCGACTTCTTTACAGACGAGAAAATAAAAGGCCGCGTAAGCGATAAGTTTACAGATGAGACGCGTCCGTCAACAAAAACCTGGGGCGGCTACTACGGGAAGAATAAAGCTGAAACACCCGAAAAGACCGGCATCTCCGTAACCAATATAAAACGGCATGGCAATTATATGACGGTTAAGATTACCTATTGAAATATATTCCGGCCTGAATAGCCACGGCCTTCAGGCCGTGGGCAGGGAGATCCCCCTCCCCAATTTGGGCTTTAGCCCCCGATCATCTCCGGAAAATCTGTGGCTAAAGCCGGGAAGATTTTGGGAATATTTCCCCACGGCCTGAAGACCGTGGCTATTCATGGGAAATCGCAATATCCGGCACATCCCGGATTATCATCAAATAGATTTCGTTTTAAAATAAAATATTTTATTTTGCTATCTGTTATAATAAACAGAGGCATGGAATGAAGTTCTTCTCTACTAAGTTAAGCGGAAGCTTAATTGCTCTTATTTTATTATCCACACTCCTGCATGCCGAAGGCGGACAGGCAGACAGAAAAAACCTGCATAAAACCTCAGCCGCCACATGGCCTTATGCCTACATGAATATTAATAATATCTCGACTGTTATTTTTGGCGACGGCCAGGCGGACATTAATCCACTTCGTAATGCAGGCTTTGTCTACCCCAAAGGAAGCAATAAGACTGCTGTATTTGAATCGGGCTTTCTGTGGGGAGGAATAGTAAACAATGAAATTAGAGTTAATGGAAGTTCATACAGCTCTGGCCTGAAGCCGGGAAAGATCCTGCCCGGGGGAGTGCCCGAGGACCCCAAAAATGCCCGCGTATACCGCGTCAGGAAAGATTACAAAACGGCAGACCTCTCTTCTGAAATAAGCGACAATGAGGGTACTGAAAGCGAAATCCGGGAACGCTATGATAATGACTGGAAAGAGTGGCCTGCCCTTGACGGCGCGCCCTATGAAGACGTTGACCATAACGGAGTCTATGATCCCGCAGTTGATATCCCCGGTGAACCGGGTGCCGACGAGACAATATGGTTTGCGGCCAACGACCTGGATGAAGCAGCTTCAAAAAGTCTGTTTGGTTCAAAGCCGATCGGAATTGAAATGCAGTGCACCGTTTATGCTTTCAGGAATCCGGGCATACTAAGAAACATGATCTTTAAGAGATATAAGCTGATCAATAAAAGCAGCACCACAGTGGACAAAATGTATACTATGGCATGGGGTGATTTTGATATAGGAGACGCAACAGATGACTTCGAAGGATGCGACACACTCCTTGACCTGGGCTACACTTATAATGCGGTTCCTAAGGACATGCTTTACCAGGATACTCCTCCTGCTGCCGGCTTTGCAGTCCTGCAGGGACCCGCTGTAAAAGGCTCTCTGTCTGACACGGCATATCTGAATAACAGGAAGCTTCCCGGGATGATGAACCTTCCCATGACTTCATTTAGCAATGTTTATGTGGAATTGGCGTGGGAGGAGCCTTCTCCGATAGGCGCGAATGAATACTATAGATTTATGCAGGGTAAACAGGGTTCTATTGACTTATTCTTTCCGGTCTTGGATCAATTTGGCGGAGGAACTACCAGATTTCCTTATTCAGGCGATCCTGTTGCGGGAACAGGTTATCTTGACGGCATATTATACCCGAAAGGCGACCGTCGCATGGGCGTAAATTCAGGTCCCTTTACAATGGCTCCCGGCGATACGCAGGAGGTTGTCTTGGCTGAAATTGCCGCCGGCACCACTCCGGGGGTGAGCAATCTTCAGGCGGTAACACTTCTTAAAAATTCCACAAGCTTTGCCCGGGAGTTTTACCATGAGGGCAGATCAGGCATCAAATCCATAAATTCCCCGGTTTTGACTGCAGGAGAATATGATAAGGAAATTGTACTTAACTGGGGAGACGACCAGGCCTCAGTAAGTAAAACAGAATCTTTTGATTTTCTTTCCCACAAATTCGAGGGCTATAATGTCTATCAGCTCCCCTATGCCGGAGCAAAAATAAGCGAGGGAAAAAGAATAGCTGTCTTCGACAGAATTGACAGCATAAAAATAATTTACAGTGAAGTCATAAACTGGGATACAGGAGCCCAGGAACGCCTGGCTCAGCAGTACGGAAAAGACTCGGGCATTCAGAGATTCTTAAGAATAAATGAGGATGCCTACACAAAGTTTCCTCTTATAAACGGAAAGAAGTATTACTTTGCCGTTACGGCATATACCTATAGCCCGAACCTGGACTTCTCGAATATGGAAAGCGATCCCACATATGTGGAAGTAATCCCCCACACGAACGACCCCGGCGTGGTCTATAATTCCTCTTTCGGTGATACGCTTCGGGCAAGTCACAATTCAGGTAAAAGCGACGGAGAGGTGATCCCGATTGTGGTTGAACCAGGAAAGCTTACGGGCGACGAGTACAGCGTGGAATTTGAATCAACAGACAGCCTGCCCACCTGGAAAGTAGTGGACCTGACAAAGAATAAAACCATTCTTAGCAATCAGACTGCTCATTCGGAAAAGGATGGATACCCTGTTGCAGATGGAATTCTTTTTAAGGTAATCAGCCATTCTCCCGGGGTGAAAACTGACGATGCGTATACAACTGGCGACAGTTCAAAGTGGGGCTGGAGAATTCCTGCCGGAAAGCGCAGATTCACATGGAGCGGCGCCAATGGACTGGGACTTGAAGGCTTCCGCGGGGCAATCGGAGCCGGCGCCACATGGCTGGGTTCCTCAGTTGGTTACAGCAATCTGAAAAACGTTCTTCTTAAACTTGCTGCAACTGACACAAGCGGTAATGCCAGCCCGAATGATTCCAATGTGTCATATGCATACAGGTATGTGCGCGCAGCCTCACATGATCCTGCAAGACCTGAATTTGCTCCTTTCATCAAAAACAAATACAACGGCACCTACGGATTTCAGGATTTCACCAGGAGCTGCCCGCTTGCTGCATACGACTTTGAAGATCCTCAGCATCCGAGAAGACTTGCCGTGGGTTATCTTGAAAACAATAGCTCAAACGGTTTGCTGGATGGCAAGTACTGGCCTCCGGAAATGGGCACAGACAACACCGGCGTTACCAGTCCCAGGGAATGGCTCTTTATCTTTGATAAGGCATATAGCGAAACAGAGGACCAGAGCTTGGAAGGCGACCTCCTGGGTGAAAAACCCTATCCTGTACTTCTTCAATGCACATTCAACAGGAATTCCAACTCCTGGCCCGGGGGAGATGAGTTTGAAATTTATGTGAACCATATTTTTACACCTGATGATAAGTTTACTTTCAAGTCCATTGCTCCTTCATTTGACGGACAGTCGGCCAAAGCAGATGTGGAGAGGATAAACGTGTTTCCCAATCCCTATTACGGAGCTCTTTTGCATGATGTTAATAACATTCAGAGACTTGTAACATTCAGCCATCTGCCTGTAAAAGCCACGATCAGAATATTCAACCTGGCAGGACAATTGGTAAGAACAATATATAAGGATACACCGGGGCAGTTTGCCTCGTGGGATCTTCTGAACGAACATAATCTCCAGGCAGCAAGCGGATTATATCTGGTACACATTGATATGCCTGATCTGGGGAAAACAAAGATCCTGAAGCTTGCCATAATACAGGAACAGATTGTGCCTGAGAGGTTTTAATATTTTGATGTTTGAATAGCCACGACCTGAATAGCCACGACCTGAATAGCCACGACCTGAATAGCCACGACCTTCAGGTCGTGGAGCCATGATAAAAATCTCTCTCGGCTTTAGCCACAGATTTTCCGTGTAGGATCTGGGGCTAAAGCCCGAATATTTTTGAAATCATTAAACCACGACCTGAAGGTCGTGGCTATTCATAGAAAAATTCGCATTTTGCATTACCATCAAATAGATTTCGTTTTTGAATAAAATATTTTATTTTGCTCTCTGAAATTTGTTAACTGAACAAAGGCATTGAATGAAGTTTTCCCCTGATAAATTAAGCATAATTGCGCTCCTCTTGTTATCTACAGCGGCTTATGCTGAAGGCGGTTTCAAAGACGGAAAAAATCTAAATAAAACCGCATCCAATCCCTGGCCATACACACACATGACCATTAACAATGTAACAACCATAGTTTATGCCAATGGAGTGGCAGATGTGGATTCCAACACCTCTGATGGAAAAGCAGGTTTTATTTATCCGAAGGGAACCACTAAGACAGTAGCAAATGGGTCGGGACTCATCTGGGGCGGCATAGTAAATGAGGAAAAAATAGCTAACGGAAGTAAATATAACTCGGGCTTAAGACCGGGAAAGATCCTGCCCGGGGGAACACCGGAAGATCCGGCAAAAGCCCGCATTTACAGGGTCAGAAGAGATTATAAGACAGCCAGCCTGTTCACTGAAATAGAGTGCAGTGAGGGTACTGAAAGTGAAGTAAGAAACCGCTATGACAAGGACTGGAAGGAGTGGCCTGCTTCTGACGGTGCTCCGTATGAAGACGTAAATCACGACGGACAGTATGATCCTGAAATTGATATCCCCGGTGAACCCGGTGCAGATCAGACTGTCTGGTTTGCGGCAAATGATCTGGATGAGAAAACTTCCAGGGCTTTTTTCGGCTCGAAGCCGATCGGAATAGAAATGCAGTGCACAGTATTCGCTTATAGAAATCCGGGTTCACTGAAAAATATGATCTTTAAAAGGTATAAGCTGATCAATAAAAGCATTGATACGGTCAAAAACATGTATACAATGGTCTGGGGTGATTTTGATATTGGAGACAAGTGGGATGACTTCGCCGGATGCGACTCACTGCTTAATCTGGGATACTGCTATAATGCCCAGTCATCGGATAATATTTACGGAAATACTCCGCCGGCCGCTGGTTTTGTACTCCTGCAGGGACCCGCTGTAGAAGGCTCTCTGTCAGACACGGCATATCTGAATGGAAGAAAAATTCCCGGAATGAAAAACCTTTCCACGACATCAGTGAGCTATCTGATTATGAGGGATGATTGGTGGCAGTTCGAACCTCCCCATACAGGTGACTGGGCTGCACGCTATCATTACCTTTTTATGCAGGGGTATATGTATTGGATTCTTAGTTATTTTCCTGTTCCTTCGGCATTGGGCGGGGGAGTGACAAAGTTTCCATATTCAGGAGACCCCGCTAAGAAGACAGGCTATCTTGACGGCATATTATACCCAAGAGGCGACCGCTGTGTGGGCCTAAATTCCGGTCCTTTTAATTTTGCCCCGGGCGATACGCAGGAAGTTGTCTTTGCTGAAATTGCCGCCGGCGGCACTCCGGGCGTAGATTATCTTCAGGCGGTAACGCTCCTTAAAGATTATGCCGGTTTCGTAAAAGATCTTTTCAGGAATGGAAGAGAGTATATGAAGCTTGTTGATCCGCCGGCTTTAAGTGCAGAAGGGTATGACAGGCAGATTGTGCTTAACTGGGGAGGCGATCAGGCCGGCATAAATAAAACAGAAAATTATAATTTTCTTTCCTATAAGTTCGAGGGTTACAATGTTTATCAGCTCCCTTATCCGGGGGCAAAAATAAGCGATGGGAAAAGATTAGCTGTCTTTGACATTGATGACAGCATAAAAAACGTTTTCGGCAAAGTAACTGATTGGGATACCGGAGTGGAAAATATTGTTCCGCAGCAGTTCGGAACGGACTCCGGAATTCAAAGATACCTGAAAATAACGGAGGACGCTTTTACAAATTTTCCCCTTGTAAACGGAAAGAAGTACTACTATGCTGTTACCGCCTATGCGGTGGACCCGGATAAGGACCCGAGTAACCTTGAAGGCATTCCTGTCATTATTGAAGCAGTCCCTCACACGAATGACCCCGGCGTGGTCTACAATTCCTCTTTCGGTGATACGCTTCAGGTAAGCCACACTTCAGGAAAAAGCGGCGGACGGGTAGTTGCGCTTGTAATTGAGCCCGGAAAACTTACGGGTGATGAGTACAGCGTGGAGTTCGATACCTTAAATGGCCTGACACAATGGAAAGTTATTGATCTTACAAAGAATAAAACTCTGCTTGGCAGTCAGACTGCTCATAAAGAAAAGGATGGATACCCGATTATCGATGGAATTCTCATTAAGGTAATTAGTCCTTCTTATGACGTAAAACCCGATGATAAATTTACATTTAAGTCCACAGCTCCTTCATTTGACGGCCTGTCGGCCAAGATAGATGTGGATAGGATAAACGTTTTTCCTAATCCATATTATGGGGGTAATTCCCAGGAATTTAGCAGGTATCAGAAATATGTAACATTTAATCATCTGCCGGTTAAAGCTACAATTAGGATATTCAACCTGGCAGGACAGCTTGTAAGAACAATCTATAAGGATACGCCGGGACAGTTTGCAACGTGGGACTTGTTGAATGAACATAACTTTCAGGCAGCAAGCGGGTTGTACGTGGTATACATTGATATGCCCGACCTTGGTAAGACAAAGATCCTCAAGCTTGCAGTTATTCAGGAGCAGATTGTGCCTGAGAGGTATTAACATTTTATGCAGATCGAAGAAAAAGAATATACATGGAAAGATGAGGTTAAGCACTGGCTGCCTTCGGCCTTGATGCTCCCGATTATGATCTACTGGGTTATGAACAGGGGGCATTACGGCATAATAGATAATGCCGATCTGGTGATCCATGAAGGGGGACACCTGATATTCTATATATTCGGAGACTTCATATACACCCTGGGCGGAACGCTGATGCAGATACTGCTTCCCATGCTCATTGCATATTACTTCTTTACGAATTCATATAAAACGGGACTTCAGTGCGCCCTCTTGTGGCTGGGGCAGAACCTGATCAATATCAGCGTCTATGCCTCGGATGCAAGAGCGCATAAGCTCCACCTTCTGGGAGGAAATAAGGTTTATCACGACTGGACATATCTGCTGGGAAGAATGGGAATCATGGAATATGATCATGAAGTGGGATACCTCTTCTTCGGCGCAGCAATTATAATTTTTATTGTTGTTCTTATTATTCCAAAATTCATGAATGAATAAATGGTGTTTTTCGTAGTGGGCATTAATCGGACATCGTTAAAAAAATCATTTCAGTTGTCTTCAAATGCCGCGGACAGCGGCATAGTATCGATAGCCCCGGGTGACAAACCCCGGCAGGGGTGCCGGAACCCGGGGTTAGGATACAAAAAAATCAGAGCCGCGGCAGCCGCGACATGTTCCGATTCTACGGCAATTTGCTCAATAAAATCAAATCGTCATTTGTGGGGTATCAAATTTGAATCATGGATTCACTCCATTCCAAAACATGGCGCGGCTGACCGCGGCGCATGGGATTGTGGGGGGATTCCGTGGTCCCGGGGTTCAATCGTCTGCCAGAGGCGGACTCAATCACCCTGGGCTATCAACATGAGGCCGCTGACCACGGCCTTAAAACCAAAGACATATTAATAATTTTATTGACGTTTAGGCCATAAAATATCTGATTTAAATTCTATAATTTCTTCTCCATTCTCTTAACCAGCGTAAGGATATCATAAACTGCGGCTTTCTCGTCATTCTGATTTAAGACCTCCACATGCCAGACAACTACTCCTGCGGCTTCTTCGCCTTCTTTTGTTTCCTTTTCGGACTTCCGCTTGCACGTTAGCTTCACGTAAATTGTATCTCCCGGCGAGACAGGCTTTATAAACCTCAGGTTCTCCAGACCGTAGTTTGCAATAACCGGCCCCGGCGCAGGATGAACAAACAGCCCTGCGGCTGCCGCAATAAGAAAATACCCGTGCACGACACGCTTCTGGAAGTAGGATTCGCCCGCTGCAATCTCATCCATATGAGCATAGAAAAAGTCGCCGCTTACCCCGGCAAAGTTTATTATGTCAGCTTCGGTTATCGTTCTTCGGTGCGTAACAAGTGTGTCGCCGATTTTAAGCTCATCAAAATATTTCTGGAACGGGTGAATCCTGTCTTTTATTTCCCGCGCTCCTTCCATCCACACATTGGTTATGTTCGTGAGAGTCGTGGGCGAGCCCTGAAGGGCAACCCTCTGCATGTAATGCTTGACTCCTAAAATTCCTCCAAGCTCTTCACCTCCTCCGGCACGCCCCGGACCCCCGTGCACAAGCTGCGGCATGGGAGAGCCGTGACCTGTGGATTCCTTGGCAGAGTCGCGGTTAATTATCATTACGCGTCCGTGGTAAGGCGCCAGACCAAAGGTCAGCTCCTTTGCTATACTGTCGTCTGCCGTAAACACAGAAGCAACAAGGCTTCCTTTACCCATATTCGAAATCTTTACGGCGTCACGCACTGATACATACGGCATGACTGTGTTGACGGGTCCGAATGCTTCAACTTCGTGAGGCTCCCTTACACCTTCGGGATTTTTGCAGTAAAGAAGCACGGGATCAAGAAAGGCTCCTTTATCCTTATCTGCTCCAATCAGCTTAAAATCCTCCGAGTATCCGTAAACAATTTCCGTTACTTTGCTTAAATCCTTTACTTTTTCCTTTACTTTCTTAAGCTGATTGCGGCTCACCAGGGGACCCATCCTTACATCCTCGTTTTCAGGGCTGCCGATCTTAACGTCCGAGAGCCTTTTCTTTAAGGCTTTTACAACGTCGGCTGCCTTGTCCAGAGGAACCAGAGTGCGCCTAATTGCTGTGCACTTCTGCCCGGCCTTTACCGTCATCTCGCGTACCACCTCCTTAATAAACAGCTCAAACTCCGGCATGTCAATCTCTACATCGACACCCAGTATGGAGCAGTTGATGGAGTCTGTTTCCATGTTAAAGCGCACTGAATTCTCCACAATCGAGGGGAGCGTCTTAAGCTTTCTTCCCGTCTGGGCAGATCCTGTAAAGGATACCACATCCTGGCAGGTAAGATAACTTAAAAGGTCACCCGGATCACCCGATATGAGCTGAAGCGATCCCTCGGGAAAAAGTCCCGATTCTATTATCATGCGCACCATTCTTTCGGCTAAGAACATCCCTTCAGGCGCGGGTTTTACAATTGAAGGCATTCCGGCAAGAAACGTTGGTGCAAGTTTCTCAAGCATTCCCCAGCAGGGAAAGTTGTAAGCATTGATGTGAACGGCTGCGCCCTCCAGGGGAACAAGTACGTGGCGCCCGGCAAAAGTCCCGTTCTTTGAAAGCGCCTCCGGCTCTCCTTCAACAATAAACGTTTCATTTGAGAGTTCACGCCTCCCCTTGCCGGCATAAGTAAAGAAAGTGCCAATGCCGCCGTCAATATCTATCCATGAATCAGTTTTTGTTGCACCTGTATAGACAGAGAGTTTATAAAGCTCGTCTTTCCGGTCAAAAAGATACTTCGCAGCGTTTCTTAGGACTGACGCCCTTTCGTGAAATGTCATCTGTCTTATACTTGGGCCCCCGACGTTCCTTGCGTATTCAAGCATCCCCTTAAAGTCGAGTCCTTCGGAACTTATTTCGGCAACTGTTTCTCCCGTTGCGGCATTAAAAAGGTCCTGAGCCTTCCCGCGCGACTTATACCACCTGCCCATTGCATAGCTTTCAAGTCTCATTTTGTTTCTTTCCATGTTTTATATATTGCTTTTTGTTTTACCCGGTCCTCCGGAATTTCCCTCAAAGGCTCGCAGGGCTTAAAGGAACTCTGCATCCTTCGCGGGAGCGCCTTGTAGATCATGGTTCCTTCAGTTTTCCACTCAATCATTTCATCTGTTACATCCTTAATGATCCTTGCAGGGCTCCCAACGGCGAGCTTCCTGTTTGGGATTTTCATTTCTGCAGGCACAAGCGAAAGAGCCCCTACAATGCACTCATCTCCAACAACGGCGTTATCCATAATTACAGAGTTCATTCCGATAAGAGTGTTCCGCCCCACAGTGCCGCCGTGAATAATTGCGCCGTGGCCTATATGGGCCATTTCGTGAAGAATTACCGTAACGCCCGGGAACATGTGAATAACGCAGTTTTCCTGCACGTTGCAGCCGTCCTCAATTATTATTTCACCGAAGTCGCCTCTTATTGCGGCTCCCGGACCGACGTAAACATCCTTTCCGATAATAACGTTTCCGGTTACCGAGGCGTTGGGATGAATAAAGGCACTTTCGTGGATTACGGGGCGGTAGCCTTCAAATTCAAATATATTGCTCATAGTATTTTCTATAAATTCATGTTTTCAATAATTACAGCCATTCCCTGGCCAACTCCTATGCACATGGTGCAGATGGCGTAGCGCTTGCCTTTTTCCAAAAGCTCGTACATTGCCGTGGTAATAAGTCTTGCACCCGACATTCCAAGAGGATGCCCCAGTGCTATGGCGCCCCCATTCGGGTTAAGCCTCGGGTCGTTATCCTCAAGCTTAAGTTCCCTCAGGCATGCAAGCGCCTGGGAGGCAAAAGCTTCATTAAGTTCAATTACAGATATTTCATCAAAACTGAGAGCGCTTCTTTTAAGCGCCTCCAGTGTAGCCCTTACGGGCCCGATGCCCATTATCCTGGGCTCAACACCAACAACGGCTGAAGTTACAATGCGGGCCCGGGGCTTGAGATTAAATTCCCTTACAGCGTTTTCCGATGCCAGTAAGAGCGCACAGGCCCCGTCGTTTATGCCGGAAGAGTTTCCGGCTGTTACGGTGCCCATGCCGTCTTTTCTGAATGCAGGTTTAAGTTTGCCCAGTATTTCTGTTGTGGTATTCGGCCTTATGAATTCATCGCTGCCGAATATTAAAGGAGCACCTTTCGCCTGGGGGACTTCAACCTCCGTAATTTCTTTCTTAAAGCGCCCTCTTTTTTGTGCCTCCGTAGCTTTCATCTGCGAGCGGTATGCAAATAGGTCCTGATCCTCCCGGCTGATGGAATAGATTTCAGCCAGGTTTTCTGCAGTCTCGCCCATGGACTCTATTCCGTACATCGCTTTCATTTTAGGATTTACAAATCTCCAGCCCAGACTTGTATCATAAATCTCCGCGTGAGTTGAAAAGGGGGTTGGGGCTTTTGAAAGAGCAAACGGCGCGCGAGTCATATTCTCCACTCCGCCTGCTATGTATAAGTCCCCGTCGCCAAGGCGTATTGCACGTGCGGCTTCAACTACGGCACTCATGCCCGAGGCGCACAGGCGGTTTACAGTCATACCCGGCACGGTATAGGGAAGTCCCGCCAATAGAAGAGCCATTCGGGCCACATTCCTGTTATCCTCTCCTGCCTGATTGGCGCATCCCAATATGACGTCGCTTACGCGTGAGGTGTCAGCGCCCGGGTTTCTTTCCGCTACCTTCCTTACTACGTGTGCGGCCATGTCATCCGCCCTTACGTTCGAGAGGCTTCCGGCATGTTTCCCGATCGGCGTCCTGATTGCATCAATTATATATGCTTCTTTTATAATATGTTCTTTCATTTTATCTTTCTATGGATAAAAGCGCTCATTATTTTTTACCATTTTCTTAAGCAAAGGTGAAGGCCTGTAGCGGTCCTCACCATACTCCTGCTGAAGCTCTGTAAGCCTGGCAAGAATTCTTTCCGGACCTATATCATCTGCCCATTTAAGAAGTCCCAAAGGGTAGTTGACCCCTTTCATCATTGCAAGATCTATATCCTCCCTGGAAGCTATATTCATATGCAGGGCATCTACAGCCTCATTGATCAGCATGGAAATAATACGAAACCAAATTTCACGCGCAAGTTCAATGTCTTTAACCGGTTCCTCATTTAATGCTTCAGGAGAGTAGTCATAAAATCCCATTCCGGATTTTCTTCCTAAGCGTCCAGCCTCAACCATCCTTTTCTGAGTAATTGAAGGCCTGTAGCGCGAGTCGTAATAAAGACCTTCAAAGACGCTCTCGGTTACCTTGTAGTTAATGTCGTTGCCTATAAGGTCCATCAGTTCAAAGGGACCCATTCTGAAGCCCCCGATTACCTTCATTGCCCAGTCGATTGTAGGCACTAGGGCAATATTTTCCTCCAGTATTCTTAAAGCCTCGCCGTAGAAAGGCCTCGCAATACGGTTTACAATAAAGCCCGGTGTGTCTTTGGCAGTAACGGGAGTTTTATTCCAGCTGTGGGTAATTTCACGCATCCTGTTTACTGTCTCCGGTGAAGACTCAAGTCCGGGAATAATTTCCACCAGGGGCATCAGGTATGCGGGATTGAAAAAATGCATTCCCGCAACTTTTGAAGGATCCATTGCTGCTGCGGCAATTGAGGTTATGGACAAGGATGAAGTATTTGTGGCAAAAAGGGCATCTTTTCCAAGTAACATTTCCACTTCAGTAAAAACTTTTCTCTTTACCGCGAGCTCTTCAACTACAGCTTCAATAACAAGATCTGACTTAGCCAGATCTGTCATTTCACAACTGAAAGTGATGCGTTCTTTAAGATTCCTGACATCGCTTTCGCTGAAGCGCCCCTTTTCCTTCTGGCGGTCAATGAGGCGGTAGATTTCCTCTTTGGCACTGTCGAGAACATGAGGGCTGATCTCATAAAGAGTGGTTTTGCATTTGTTCAAGGCGGCAGTATAGGCAATGCTGCGTCCCATAGTGCCGCCTCCGATAATTCCTATAGAAAGGTATTTCAATATGCCCCTCGGTTATTGAAAAAGTTTTCTTACCACGCGTAAGCCTCTGGCGCCTGATTACCAGGTCCGGGCCATATTTCATCAAGTTTCTCGAGCATTTCGTCTGACATCTTTATATGAAGCACTTTAAGGCTTTCCTCCAGCTGTTCCAGGGTTCTTGGTCCTATAATGGGCGCCGTAACAACAGGGTTATGCATAACCCATGCGAGCGCAATATTTGCAAGGCTCTGCTCTGTATCCTGGCAGCATCTTTCGTATGCCTCAAGCTGCGGGCGCAGTTTTTCCACGGCCTCCTGAAGTGCGGGGCGGGCCCGTCTTCCCTCGGAAGGTTTTTCAAGTACCCCGTCGCTTAGAATTCCGCCTCCTAAGGGGCTCCATGGTATAAGTCCCACTCCCATAGCCCTGCATGCCGGTATTACCTCAAGCTCTATGTGACGGTTGCGGAGGCTGTAGATGCTCTGCTCGGAGACGAGTCCCAGAAAATTTCTTTTTTCAGCGATATAGTTTGCCTGAACGATATTCCATGCCGCAAAGTTGCTGCTTCCGACATAAATAATTTTCCCTTCCTGAACGAGCTGTTCCATTGCCTGCCATATTTCCTCCCACGGTGTGTCGCGGTCGACGTGGTGCATCTGGTAAAGATCTATATAGTCTGTCTGAAGTCTTTTTAAGCTGGCCTCGCAGGCGAGCTTAATGCTGCGCGCCGAAAGCTTCCCCTCGTTCGGCCAGTCGCTCATATTGCCGTAAACTTTTGTTGCAAGGACGGTCTTTTCCCTGCGGCTGTGCCCTTTCTGAAACCACTTGCCTATAATTTCTTCTGTTCTGCCTTTATTTTCCCCGCCATAGACGTTGGCCGTATCAAAAAAGTTAATGCCGTGTTCGAGAGCGGCATCCATTATCTTAAAGCTGTCGCCTTCGGATGTGTAGGTCCCGAAATTCATTGTACCCAGGCAGAGTCTGCTTACCAGTAAGCCCGATCTGCCAAGATGAGTGTATTCCATATTTTCCTCTCAACTAAAGTTTTGAAAATTATTTGCCTGAAATATTTATTTGCCTGAAAATCTTGCCTTTCGTTTTTCGATGAATGCCCTGACACCCTCGGGGTAATCGTCCGTCATCCCTGCAAACTGCTGGAGCCTGGCTTCCAGCTCCAGCTGCGAATCGAGGTCGCTGTTAAATGAGCGGTTAAGTGCGCGCTTTATAAAGCCCAGGCTCTTTGTAGGCATTTCGGCAAGCCTTTTTGAAAGTGCCGTCGCCTCTTTAATGAGCACTTCGGGCTCAACTACCTTGTATATAAGACCAAGGTCAAAAGCCTCATAGCATGTGATCTTCTCTCCTAACATCATTAGAGCCGAAGCGCGGTGCAGGCCCGCCAGGCGGGGGAGGAAGAATGTGCCTCCGCTGTCGGGCAGAAGTCCCACGTTTATAAATGACTGTATGAAAGAAGCCATGCTAGAGGCCACAACAAAATCGCATGCAAGTGCAATGTTGGCTCCTGCACCTGCGGCCACACCGTTTACAGCGCAGACTACCGGCTTTTCGATGCAGCGGATCATTTTGATCAGGGGGTTATAAACCTCTTTAACCACAATTCCTGGATCAAGAAGCTTTCCTGTGCCGTCGGCGATTTCCTTAAGATCCTGTCCCGCGGAAAAAGCCTTTCCTTCGCCCGTAATCATTACTGCACGGACATTTTCATTGTCCTTTGCAAGCTCCAGCGCCTTAAAAAGCTCCTGCGCCATCTCTCGGTTAAAGCTGTTGAGTACTTCCGGACGGTTTAAGGTCAGGAGTTTTATAGAATCTTCAATTTTATATTTTATAAACTTGTATTCCATTTAAGGCAGTCTCGGTGATTATCTAAAAACGCTTAAAATATTCAAAAGGCTCTTTGCAGCTGTTGCAGAAGTAAAGTGCCTTGCACGCCGTGGAACCGAAGCGGCTTCTTAAGACCGTATCTCCAGAATCGCAGTACGGGCAGCTGACCTGATCTGTATTGATCATAAGAGGAATGAACTCCTCAGCCTCCGATTTTGCAGGGGGAGCAATTCCGTAGTCTTTCAGTTTTCCTCTGGCTTCATCCGAAAGCCAGGTGGTTGTCCATACGGGTGAAAACACTGTTCTGATAAGTACATTATTAAACCCATGGGATTTTAGTGTGGAAATAATTTCATCCTGAATTGTCTTCATTGCCGGGCAGCCCGAGTATGTAGGGGTGATCGTGACTTCGAGGTCCTGGCCGGAGACTTCAACATCCCTTACAATTCCCAAATCCATAATGCTCAGTGCCGGCACTTCCGGATCCATGACTTCCATGAGGTATCCAAGTATTTCATCCTTTTCAGTTTTCATTTCATCGTATCCTTAATCTTTTTTTTTATAATCACCATTTGGCTCCGGGGTAAGAGCGGGCGAGTATCTGCATTTCAGAAAGCAGGTGCCCCAGGTATTCGGTATGAATCCCTTTTCTTCCTCCTTTTGCCATGTACTCTTCTTCCAAAGGAATGATAAGTGTAGCCCTGGAAAGAACCTCAGCT
Source organism: Ignavibacteriales bacterium (assembly GCA_036261625.1). GTDB lineage: Bacteria > Bacteroidota > Ignavibacteria > Ignavibacteriales > SURF-24 > JAAXKN01. The sequence continues at coordinate 29,068 of DATAKL010000064.1, forward strand.
ATCCTTTCTTCCCAAAGCGGCTTTAATTTCCGGCCTTCAGGCACATAGCCCTCTTCAATAAGTATCCTCCGGGTCCCTTCATCTAAGAACATTTCGCCCGTATACATCCACAGTTCATCAATTGCGTGCTGCATCCTCACGTGGCTTTCTTCTGTCCCGTCGCCAAGCCTTAAGACCCACTCTGCGGAATGCCTCAGGTGATAGCGTACTTCCTTGAGTGCCTTGGCTGCAATTGCGGCAAGTTTTGCCTGACGGCTTTTCTGCAGTTCGCCGAACAAAATAAAACTGTAGGAGGTGAAGAAAAACTGCCGGGCCATTGTAAAGGCAAAGTCGCCAATGGGAAGCTCGGTTATCTGGAAGTTCTTAAACTCAATGGCATCGCGGAAGAAAGCCAGGTCATCTTCCGAGCGTCCCCTGGCCTCCACTTCCGCTGCATACTGCAGGAATGCGTTTGCCTGACCCAGACAGTCGAGAGCAATATTGCTTAAGGCGATGTCCTCTTCAATTACAGGGGCATGTCCCGACCACTCGGAGAGCCTGTGCCCTAATATAAGACGGTCGTCACCCAGGCCGAGCAGGAAATTAAAAAGTGCGGTATTAAGATTATCCTCATTATCATTCATACGCCTCTGACTCCTTTGGGTACTTTATAGAACTGCGGGTATCGGTAGACCTTATCGTCTGCAGGATCGAAAAACGAATCGTTGTCTGAAGGGGTGGTGGCTGTTATATCCTCTGAAGGAACAACCCAGATGCTTCTTACAGGACCGCGCCTGGCGTAAACGTCGCGTGCATTCTGAATGGCCATTTCAGCATCTGCTGCGTGCAGACTTCCGGCATGTATGTGAGGCCCGCCCGACTCCTCCTGCAGGAACACTTCCCAGAGTGCCCATTGCGTATCGCTGCTGCTAAACGGCATTTATCCCTCTTATTATTTTTTTCCAAGTCAGAATTAAAATTCAAGCCAGGGTAATATTCAAGCCAGCATTTTTCTTTTTTCGGCGTAAGCCTCAGCCGCGGCTCTTACCCATTCGCCGTCTCTATGGGCTTCGCGCCTAGCCCTCAGGCGTTCGCGGTTATAAGGCCCGCGCCCGCTTATAACCTCAAAGAACTCCTTCCAGTCGAGCGCCCCATACTCCCAGTGCCCGGTCTCTTCATTATATTTAAGATCGGGATCGGGGAGGCTGAGTCCAACGGCCTGAGCCTGCGGGACCGTAAGATCCACGAAGCGCTGCCGTAATTCCTCGTTCGACTTAAGCTTTATTTTCCATTTCAGGAGTTCGGCGCTGTTGGGTGAATCCTTATCTCCCGGGCCGAACATCATAAGAGAAGGTTTCCACCAGCGGTTTACGGCATCCTGCGCCATCTGTTTCTGTTCAGGGGTGCCCTGGGCAAGTACGGTAATAATTTCAAAGCCCTGTTTTTTATGGAAGCTTTCTTCCTTGCAGATCCTTAAGTTTGCCCTTGCATAAGGCCCGTAGGAGCATTTGGCCAGCATGGTCTGGTTTACAATTGCCGCGCCGTCTACAAACCATCCTATTGTCCCCATATCCGCCCAGGTAAGTGTGGGGTAATTAAAGATGGAGGAATACTTTGCTTTTCCCGTAAGGAGCTGGTCTATAAGCTCGCTTCTTTCAATGCCGAGCGTTTCGGCTGCACTGTAAAGGTAAAGCCCATGGCCTGCCTCATCCTGAACCTTGGCCAGGAGAATCATCTTGCGTCTTAAGCTTGGTGCGCGTGTAATCCAGTTGCCTTCGGGAAGCATGCCTACAATTTCAGAATGGGCGTGCTGTGAGATCATTCGGATAAGCTGTTTGCGGTAGCCTTCCGGCATCCAGTCCTTGGGTTCAATGGTTTCTCCGGCACTGATTTTGGCTTCAAATGCCTGAAGTTTTACTTCGTCGGTCATAGTTTCTCTTTCTCAGGAAAGAATTGATTTTGCCCTCGCTATGAAAATAATCTATACAAAAACGTGCTTAAAGGCAAGGTGAAGTAAAAGTGCGGAATTAGTGCTTAAAAAGGTTATTTTTTCTCGAAATGCTGGTAATCCTTTGTGCTTTTCCAGGTGGCGCCCCATTTCCAGCCGTGCCTGGTGAAGGCCTTTACAACAGCTGAAGATGGAGTAATTGTGCCGGGGACTTTAGGATCGTACTTTGACCCCGGCGGGGAGGCTTTCCCGTTCCGGATCTGCGGGTTCTCTATAGGATTTATGTCAATTGCGCGCCCCGTGGAGTGGGGAGACATTATCTTTGTCCCCTTAACAAGCCGGTAATTAAAGGCTGAGGTATTATTATTGGCCATGGAAAGGGAGTCGGACCAGTTATACTTTGCTATGGGAATTACCCTGGCTATAGGGAACCTGCTTTCTTGAATTTCACGGAATATGTCCTCTATCTCGCCGGCCAGGTCGGTGCGGATAAGAACCTGTCCTGCGTGGAGCTTTCCGTCGAATGAGTAGTAATTAACATCTACCAGGGTTAGATTTTTCCGGATGCGGGAAGGGATATTAATTCCTGACAAGGCCTCCTTAAGCGTCATCCTGCTGTCTGTGACGGTTTTATTCTGCTGAGCCCCGCTCAGGCTTAAATCATCATGTGAAAAGGATGAGGCAGACAGCAAAATCAGAAGTATGTAATAAACTACTGCTTTCATATAACCTTTTTAATATTTCGCGCACATAGCAACCTTTTCGCCGGCGCTAATTTCATTCCTTGATTATAGTTTAATATGAATTAAATTATATAAATAAGCTATTAATTCAGCGCCGGCAATTATAAAAGTAAGTATTTTTTATTAAAACTGTCAAAGGAGGTCCCCATGCTCTGGACTATTTTTGTAGTTCTGCTCGTATTATGGATTTTAGGACTTGTAAGCGGCTATACTCTGGGAGGTTTTATACATATTCTATTAATTATTGCCGTTGTAGCCCTTCTGATAAGAATTATACAGGGCAGAAGCGTTTTGTAAAATAACGAGAAACTGCAAAAAGCCGGCATGGGAAAAGGATTCCAGCCGGCTTTTTTTTTTTTGACAACAGACCAGATGAAAGAATAAAGAGAAGTTATGAGTATATTAAGTAAAATCAGCAGAACCACGCTGATCGTAATTATAAGCATTGTTGTTCTTCTTGTAGCCATACGCATTGCACTGCCGCACATAATTAAATATGAAGTCAATAAAAAGTTAAATGAACTTCCTGACTATTCAGGGCATATTGATGACGTGGATCTGCACATCTACCGGGGAGCATACGCAATTAACGGCGTGGAAATAAAGAAAAGAAACGGCAAAGTAGCCGAACCGTTCTTTTCAGCAGGAACTATGGAATTCAGCGTTGAGTGGAAACAGCTCTTCCACGGCCATCTGGTTGCAGAGATCTGGATCTACCACCCTATGGTTAACTTTGTGGAGGGGCCTACCAAGGCACAGAGCCAGACTACAGCCGATAAAAGGTGGCAGGATAAGGTAAAGGACCTTTTTCCTTTGAAAATAAACAGCTTTAAGATTGTTGACGGGGAAGTCCACTTCCGCAACCCGTACAGCGATCCCAAGGTGGACGTCTATGTGCGCGATTTGCAGGTAACGGCAACAAACCTTACAAACAGCCTGAAAGTTGCCAAGACCCTGGCCGCCGATATGGAGGCCACGGGCACCATAATGGGCTCGGGAAGGTTTAAGATAAACGTTAAGCTCGATCCTTACAACCCGAAGCCAACGTTTGATCTTGCCATGCAGCTTACGAATGTAAGTCTGGTAAAGCTGAACGATTTCCTGAGGGCATATGCAAAATTCGACGTGCATAAGGGCACTTTCAGCATGTACAGTGAAGTAGCTGCAAAGGACGGCAGGTATGAGGGATACATAAAGCCGCTTCTGAAGGATGTGGAAGTAGTGAAATGGAAAGAAGACATCAAAAAACCGTTTTTTGAGCTGGCCTGGAAAGTTGTAGTAGGTGCGGTTAAAGACATATTTACCAATCCCCCAAAGGAGCAGGTCGCTACCAGAGTACCCTTCAGCGGAAGCTTCGAAGGTACAAACGTGGGCATCTGGCCGACAATCTGGGAGCTGATCAAAAATGCCTTCATACAGGCCCTCATGCCGGGCCTTGACAAAACGATCAGTATGAAGGACGTATCCAACAAGAAGTGAGGTACGTTCGACGTTCAACGTTCGACGTTCAACGGGAAGACAGGACCGGGTTAGGGGATTTAGATATTAATAAAATTTAACTGTAGTATTGCCGAAGAAGAGTTTTTGCCCCTGCTTTCAAACGTCGAACGTTGAACGTTGAACGTTGAACCTTCATCCTTGGACTTTGCCCTCGTAAATCCTGCCGGATTTTCTTATATTTACATTCTTTAATAACTAAAATTTAAGCGAAGAGTTTTATGACCTCAGCAGAAACCAGACAACAGTTTTTGGATTTTTTTAAGAGCAAGGGGCACCGCATAGTCCCAAGCGCTCCTGTAGTGCCGTTTGACGACCCGACACTCCTTTTTACAAATGCGGGCATGAACCAGTTTAAGGATGTCTTCCTCGGCGTGGGAACCAGGGAATATAAGCGCGCAGCCGATACTCAGAAGTGCATCAGGGTAAGCGGAAAGCATAACGACCTTGAAGAAGTAGGCCACGATACCTACCACCATACATTCTTTGAAATGCTCGGCAACTGGTCCTTCGGCGACTATTATAAAAAAGAAGCAATCAAATGGGCTTGGGAACTTTTGACCGAAGTCTGGAAACTCCCAAAGGAAAGACTCTGGGCAACCGTATACAAGACTGACGATGAAGCCCTCGAGATCTGGAAGACTGAAACTGACATTAACCCCAGCCACATACTCCCTTTCGGCGAAAAGGACAACTTCTGGGAGATGGGCGAAACTGGCCCGTGCGGACCCTGCTCTGAAATCCATATAAATTTAAGTGACGACTACGAAAACCCCAAGTACGTCAATGCCGGCGTGCCGGAATGCATTGAAATCTGGAACCTGGTGTTTATTCAGTATAACAGGAACAGCGACGGGGAGCTTCAGGATCTTCCGGCAAAACACGTGGATACCGGAATGGGCTTTGAGAGGATCTGCGCCGTTCTGCAGAAAAAAGGCTCCAATTACGATACCGATGTATTTGCGCCTATTATCAATAAAATTGCAAAAATGTCGGGCGTAAAGTACGACACCGAAGAAAACAAGATCCCGATGAGGGTAATTGCAGACCACGTAAGGACACTCTCCTTTGCGATTGCCGACGGCGCCGTTCCGGGTAACGACGGGCGCGGCTATGTATTAAGAAGAATCCTAAGAAGAGCCGCCCGCTACGGACGCAAGCTGGGGCTTAACAAGCCTTTTATATTCCAGCTCGTTCCGGTACTTAGTGAGCATATGTCGGCCGTGTTCCCCGAACTTAAGCAGAAGCAGTCTCACATTGAAAAGATCATTAAGGCTGAGGAAGAAAGCTTCAATACAACGCTCGACAGGGGAATTGAGCTTTTTGAAAAAATTGCAGAGAAGGTTACCTCTTCAGGCGGAAACGTAATCTCGGGCGAAGACCTGTTTATGCTTTACGACACTTACGGATTCCCGGTGGATCTTACAAACGTGATGGCAAAAGAAAGAAATCTTTCCATAGATGAAGACCGTTTCAACATTCTTATGGAAGAGCAGCGCGCAAGAGCCCGGGAATCCACAAAGGACAAGTTTGCTTCCGTAAGCGCTGTTATTAACGACGTGGAATCATTTGAAATAGATGAACAGGAAAAGCCCCTCTTCGTGGGATACGAAAACCTTTATGTGGATGCAAAAATTATAGGGCACAGAAGAGAAGGCAACAGCGAGCTTATAATACTTGACCGCACGCCATTTTACGTGGAGTCGGGCGGACAGATAAGCGATGTGGGCTGGATTGAATTCCCGGATCAGAAGAAGAAATTTGAAGTGGATAATATTTCCAAGGTTTATAACATCATAGTTCATGCGCTGGATGCCCGTGAGATAGATTTCCCGATTGAAAAGGGAATGAGGGTTAGAGCCGTGGTGGATCAGGACAGAAGATGGGATATAATGAGAAATCATTCGGCCACACACCTTCTTCATGCGGCTTTAAGAAGAGTCCTGGGCGAGCACGTTCGCCAGGCAGGCTCATACGTAGGTCCCGACCGACTGAGGTTCGACTTTGCTCATTATGCAAAGATGAGCGAAGAGGAAATCAAAAAAGTTGAGGCTATTGTCAATGAACAGATAAGAAGAAATATACGCCACCTGCCACACAGGGCAATTCCATTCGAAGAAGCAAAGAAGATGGGAGCCCTCATGTTCTTCGGCGACAAGTACGGCGACCGCGTGAACGTTGTGGAATTTGAAGGCGCAAGCATGGAATTCTGCGGCGGCACGCATGTAAACAACACGGCTGAAATCGGATTATTCAAGATTGTAAATGAAACTTCCATTGCAAGCGGCATAAGAAGAATTGAAGCCGTTACGGGCAAGGGCGTTGAAGAATTCATTAATGAGCAGGAAGAAAATCTTAAGAAGGAAGAAGAAAAGATTACTCAGCTTATAGAAGAAAAGAAGAAGCTGGAAAAAGAGCTGGCTGAGGTCACCTTCAAGGCAAAGCTCGGGAAGCTGGATAGTGTGCTCAATTCGCCAGTTGACGTTGACGGCATAAGACTTTTCAAAGGCAGAGTTGAGGCCTCAAACATGGATGAGTTAAAAGGTTTCGGCGATGAGCTGCGTGAAAAGATGCGTGATGCCGTGGGAGTCTTAATTAGTGAAATGGACGGTAAAGTTGGCATTGTATGCGTCGTTTCAGACGGGCTTATAAGAGATAAAAAACTTGCAGCGGGTAAAATTGTTGGCGAGCTTGCAAAGCTTGTCGGCGGCGGCGGCGGCGGACGCCCTCACCTTGCAACCGCAGGCGGCAAGGACGTGACCAAAATAGACGAAGCCTTAAAGCAGACCAACGACATCATAAAGAAGATGCTCTAACCTCGCTTAGAGCCATATAAAAATCAGCCCCGCTTTACACCTTAAGGCTAAGGCGGGGCTTTTTCTAATCCTATCCGATTCAGACCTTATGTGCAAGTTTAACATAATCATCATATAGGGTTGCTTTCAAATGCTGTGGTCAGCTGTTTCGTGTTTCGATTGCACAATAAATAAAATTTAAAGAATTAGCGAAAAAATATTTTATTTCTTTCTTGACAGAGAATATTTAATACGTTAACTTAAATACCAGTCAGACAAAAGAACTGTTTTAGGATAACCGAAGTAAATATTTTCCAATTAGAAAAATTTTTTAAAAATTGATTTGTTAAAGAATTTTGTCTGGCACCTTCTGTGTTACAAATATTCCAAGTTCTGTTTTGTTATTTCTGATGATCCTTAAATTCTATTATAAATATTCCATGGATCTTTTGATGAAACAGATTAAACGGACTCTAAAAGTAGCCTTCTTTTACCTGCCGATGCTTATCTTTAATTCTTGTAAAGACGACTCCATTACAAGTGATTTTATCGATGGGTCCAGAATGCTCGTATATGCCCGCGCAAGAAATGAAATGTATTCAGTTGACGTTAATACATTTCAATTAAAAGAAACAATTCCGCTTAATATGCCGGGACAGAGAAATTTAATTTTAGAACTGCCATGTATATCGACCGATCGAAGTCATTTGATTTTCAGCGGTAAAGATGAAACAGACCCTCAGATAGTCCATTACCTTCTGAGCTTTAATTTAGCTAAAAAGAAATTTGATGATGTTTTCAAAACAGGTTTATATGCAACAGGTGCAGAAAGAGTATTTGCAGCACAGAATAAGATTGAACCCGGACTATTCTACTTTTACAGTCAAAATAACGGCCTGTTTGCTTTCGATTACCTTCGGGAGAAATTAGTTAATACTTATTTCAATGAACGCAGATTCTCGGAACAAAGGGAATTTTATTTATCTCCTGATGGAAACCATGTGGTTGTAAGTGTGACTTATGGAACACAAAGTCCTATTTACACAGAAGTTTATTTCTTTAACACTCAGAAAGGCTTAAAGGACCCAGAATTTATTCTGAACGAAAAAAATAAAGACCAGATATATATAGACGACCTGCAGTTTAGTGAAGACGGGCAGAAGCTATATCTTTCATTTATGAATTCTAGCAATGAGCGTCCAAGGAATAGTTTCATAGGCTATTATGACTTAAATGCAAAATCTCTGCATACTTTTCCGGTTAACCTTCCCTGGAGCATTAACCCATACTACATAGCCTACAATGAAAAGCGGCATGAGATCTATACAAATGGAGCATATGACAAGTTATATGTAATAGATGCGGATCATGAACAGATAACCGGAGAAATTCATCTGGGGGGGAAACAGAATGGACCATCATCCATTCTGGTAAGAAGTGACGGGAAGATAGTCTTTGTAAGCTGTGCCGATAGTGACTTTATTGCAGTTGTTGATCCGGAAAAAGGAAGCATGATACAGAAAATATCTTTGACGCATCCATATCTCATGATTATCCCATAGTGAGTAACGAGTGAAATAAAATCCAAATTACTTTGAGAGTAATGGCATAATTATTTCAGTACAATTCACTTATTAGGAGGTATTATGAGATCGTTGATTTTGCGTTCGCTTTTATTCTCAATCTTATTACTGAATTGCCTGCCCGGCCAGCAGAACATTTTCAGGCTCCACATTCCTATCCCAAATCAAGAAGATCTTTCTTCACAACAAAAACGTTATGGCAAATCTCCCTATGATGGTCCGCCATTTGGTCATTATGTTCAAAGAGATCAATATTTCCATTCAGATACGCAAGACTTTACTAATTATATGGCGGAGGTCAGAGCGGCTTTTGCAACATGGAACCAGGTGAGTTATGTGAAGTTTAACGAATCTGCTTCAGCAGGTGTTTCTTTAAAGACAACAGGATTAGTCTCGAATGGTCCTGCTTATACTATTCAGAGTTTCAATTCGGTAAATGAAATTCAGGCAGGTAGTACCAGCATTACTGTAAGCACGGGGTATTCTTGGGTGGGGAGAAATAATGCAGAAAAAAATGAAATTGATTTGCAATCCACAATGCTGCATGAAATAGGTCATGCATTAGGAATAGCACATCCAGATATATCGACATATGATATTGGTAGTTCTGCTGCACCTGTAATGGCAGGGTGGGACGATAATTGGTTCAAAAACAATTTAGTACGAGAGTTGCGAACACAGGACATTTATGCCTGCAAATTTTTGCAAACATATGTCCCAAATCTTTGCCCGTCAATAGACGAAGCTGTAAGTGTATCCAGTACAACTGGAATCGGGTATATTTACTTGACAGGGTCCTCATCCTTGAACAATGACGTCTCATTGCTCCAATCGGTAAATTTAACCTTGAAATCGAACTCAAATCTGAATCTGAACAATCATATTATTAGCTTAAGTGGGGGATCTCTTACTTTAGAAGAAGGATCTGTGGTAAATGCTGTTAATGTTAAATCTGGCAGTACTCTATTAAAATTATGCCCTACGATAGAATCAGCGATAAATGTCGCTATTGCAGGAAATACAATTGAGGTGCCCGATAAGAAAACTTTTTCTTTATTGGCAGATGTTGTAGTTCCCGGTGATGTGACACTGTTGTTGAAATCAGGCTGTACAGTAAATTTGAACGGGCATAAGATTATTCGGGAAGCAAGGGGAATTATTCTAGTTGAAAATGGAGCAAAGATCGATTGTACGTTCTTAAAAAATTCTGATGGCAACATTTCGGGTCTCTATCCAACTATTCAATCGGCCTGTGACGCAGCTGTTGCTACCCAGAAAGTTGAATTGCAAAGAAGAATATACAATGAAAATATTTTCTCCCTAAACAGCAAAAGTAATGTCACAATTTCAGGCTACGGCGCAACAGTAAACGGCAGCATAAACCTGAATGGTGACTCCTATTGCAAACTTTACGGGGTTTATCTTCCTACAGGACAGGTCTACATAAATGGTGGAATAGGAGATGTTATAATGGACCTACGTTCCGATGCCGGGAGCCGCTCACTGAACATTGAAAACACTACAAACAATGCCGTCTACGGCCTGACTGCAACAAACGGCGACATGGAGGATTTCGGAGTAAATATCTATAACAGCACGGGTGACATATGTGACTCTTCAAGAATTGAGAATCAGATGATAGGAATTTACCTCTATGGAGGCCATTACAACGTAACTGATGACTTTTTCTGCCATAACATTTATGACGTGGATGCCGAAGGTGGTGGCTATGCTTACCTGATGAATAATGTCCATAGCAGGGTAAATCCTGCAAGCGTATATGGCAATGTTGATTTTGATGAGTGGCCTTCAGTAGCCTGCTCATCACCTTCAGGACTGGCCAAGTCAAACACAGCATCATCTTTAAGCCTGAACACTCAAACAGAAGTAAAAGGAGTTCCTACGGATGACCTGGACAGAATATATGTGGAGCTTCTGCACAGGACAATTCAGGACACGGCTTTGAATCATAAGGGCCTCATTGAGAAGTATAAAGCTGAATACGTCAGCATTGCTGAAAAATCAAAGGGTGAATTAAAGAAAAACCTTCGTGAGCTCTCAAAGCTGAAGAATTATCTTTCAATCACAGTCAACTGCCTGAGATTCTTAGGAGAGGATGGAAGCCTTTTGTCTTATCTGAACGAACTGCTCGGAACGAGTGACCTTCAGCCTTATTCCCCGTACATAAAGAAGTATTTTATTCCTGGCCTGATTAGCGGGAGTGATTTCAATGGGGCACTTAGGCTCTGTAGTGAAGTTCTTAACAGCAAAGACATAGATAAGGACCTCACCTGTGAAATGCTCTATGAAAAAGGAATTATAAACAGGTTCTTTATCAAGAACAACACAGAGGCATACAGGGCATTTTCTGCCATAACGGAACGGTATCCCGATCACCCGCTGGGCAAGATGGCAAAAGGTCAGATTTCCGATATGCCGGAAGTTGAAAATCCGGGACTAAAGTCCCTGGGCAGTACTACTGAAGGCTTCACCTGTTCGAACTACCCTAATCCATTTAATCCTTCAACAAGGTTCACCTTCTCTATCCCCGGTGACGGATTTACAGAGCTTAAGATCTATAACTCCCTCGGGCAGGAGGTAAAGACGCTCGTTTCGGACTACTTGTCTAAAGGGAAATATACATTTGAATGGAATGCAGGAAGCTATTCAAGCGGCATTTACTACTACTTCTTAAAATCAGGAAGCAATGTGACTACTTCAAAGGTTATATTGCTGAAGTAACATGGTCTGTTTTCGGAATAACGCAGGGGTCCTCTTTTGGGGACTCCTGCAGTTAATTCGGGACAGTCTTTTTCAGAAATTCTAAATTCCTGTTGGAATTTAAGATCTCCAAACAGTTTTTTTCATCAAAAAAGAAAGACTTCCATTAAAAATACGTATGATTACGTATTGGCCCTAAGTTTAGAATGTCATATCTTCGGAATAAAAAGCCAGGCTTACTTTCTTTATGTGAGGTAAATGTGAGAATTACTGCAAAACATAAGATAACCCTATTGCTTTTCTGCATAATGGTTCTTTTAATTTTGTCCTTATCGTGCGGAAAATCTAACCCTGTTACTTCTGAAGAGATCACTCCGGGAAGGCGGGACTACACCTGGACTGTGGACACTCTTGACATGCCTGTTAACCAAATTCACTCAATCTGGGGCTCATCGCCAAGTGACATATGGGCCTGCGGCCCTGCAGGAGACGAAAGTAAATGGTTCCAGCATTATGACGGGAAAAAGTGGACTCCATATAACATTTCTTATTCAGGAAATACCCTTTTCGGCTTCAGCCGGAATGATGTCTGGATGGGATCGGGAGACGGGCAGATATGGCATTATGATGGGGTCAGCTGGAAACGTAATTACACCTATAAGGCAGATAATGGGAGAAATCTTGTTGAAGTGATGAATATCTGGGGCTCAAGTCCTAATGACGTTTATGCAAGCGGAGTTATGTTTTATAAAGGTACCGTTTATGAGCCGGAATCTAATAGAGGATTTATCCTCCATTATGATGGACAGGAATGGACCGAGGTACTCAAAGGTGAATTTAATTCTCAGTTTGCGACAATTAGGAAGTTTAACAATGAAGTATTTGTCCAATCTTACAGTTTTGACCTGAAGAGAAGCTATGATGATCAGATTGTATTTTATAAGCTGAGTGGCAATAAGCTGGAGAAAATATATTCCGGTCTTCATGGAGTGATTAACTTTGCTGATTTCGACCTTGTAGGAGATAATTTATATTTCTGGATAGGCAGGGATATTTGCTCATACAGTGAACGGATGGGATTAAGTAAAGAAAATTTCTTAAAGATCTTTACAGTAAACGAGCCCATGTTTAATTATTATGTCTTTGGAAGGAGTATGAAAGACCTATTTATAAGCACACTTGGCGGTCTGGCCCACTATAACGGCGAAGATGTTCAGTACATCCTGCATTATCCTGATACGCAGAGAATTGTAGCGGGGACACTATTTTTTGAGAAGGAAATTGTATGTGCCTTTGTAGATTACAGCACAAATACAAACATGGTTGTACACGGGAAATTAAAATGAATAAAGGAGAAATAAGGCTCCTTAAAGCCCTATGTTAACCCTGTCTGCCTATATGTATTTGGTTCATTATTTTAGAAAACGGGCTGTAACAGATATAAAACCACTGACGTGGTTTTTGGGTGTGGGGGATTTCCTTACCCAGGGTTCCATCATCCCGACACTTGTCGGGATTTGAAACCCTGGGCTACAGACATAGAACCACTCCGTGGTTCGGAGGTTATAATCCTCAAATTCCTCTAAATCAATTCTCTTGAATACCCGCACTTGACAAATCACACCGAATGGAATATATTTATTTCAATCACCCCCATGACGGATGATTGCCTTGTAAGCCCCTCGATTTTAGAACTCAGTATTCTGGAGCTATTTATGCCGGATAAGAGTTCGTATCTCAAGCTACTGAATTTACCGCCTTCGGGCAGCTCCGGATTAAACGCACTTTTTTACCCCTGTGAAACTAACCAACATGCCAATAGAGGAGATATGTGTTATGGAAAGAAATGAAATCGAATCACGCGTTAAGAAAGTTATTGCCGAAGTGCTGAAAATCAATCAGGATAATATTACTCCTGAAGCAAACTTTATCTTCGACTTAGGAGCCGACTCCATGCAGAGCCTCATGCTCGTTGCGGGCCTGGAGGAGGAATTCAGCGTCACAATGGATGAGGATAAGGCGCTCGAAGTCCAGTCCGTTGCAGGCGCAGTTGCCTTCATCTCTTCAGTTCTCCAGGAGCAGGAGCACGCAAAGTGAAGGATAGGAAAACCAGGGAGGAAATTGAAAGAATATTTTACCCCGCCTCGGTTGCCGTCGTGGGTACTAATAAAACCAAAGGCACCGTTCCGTGCGATATTCTGGAAAATATCCTTAAGGACGACTACCAGGGCATAATATACCCAGTAAATCCTAAGGAACGCTCTATATGCGGACTCAGAGTCTATAAGTACGTCGTCGACATTGAGGACCCGGTGGACCTTGCCGTTATTGTCTACCCGAGCTCTGTTATCCATATGGCTGTTGAACAGTGCGGTCAGAAGGGAATTAAATCGCTGGTCATTATCTCGGCAGGCTTCAAAGAGGTGGGCGGCTCAGGGATTGAAAGGGAAAACAGGGTTCGGGAAATTGCAGCTAAGTACGGCATTTCTTTTATAGGCCCCAACTGCCTCGGCATAATAAATACAGACCCCACGGTAAAACTGAATGCATCTTTTGCACGCAAAATGCCTGACGAGGGGAACATAGCTTTCATTTCACAAAGCGGCGCCCTCTGTACTGCAGTACTCGACTATGCAATTGCCAAGCACATAGGATTTTCAAAGTTTGTAAGCTTCGGCAATAAGGCAGATATAAATGAAATTGACCTCCTTAACTATCTTAAAGATGATCCCCTTACAAAGGTTATTCTTCTTTACCTGGAAGAGATAAGCGACGTTCAGGCTTTAATGGAAACCTCGCGCACAATTATAAGTGAAACGGGTAAGCCTATTTTGGTCCTTAAAGCAGGAAGAACTCCCGAAGGGGCTTCGGCCGCGGCATCTCACACGGGCGCCCTGGCCGGAAGCGATGAGGTCTGTGACGCGGCCTTCCGCCAGGCTGGAATTATCCGCTGCGACGACATTGAGCAGATGTTCAACTACGCCATTGCATTTGCCTATCAGCCGCTTCCCATGGGAAACCGCATCGCTATAATTACTAATGCCGGGGGACCCGGGGTATTAACAACTGACATGGCAATTAAAACGGGACTTAAGCTGGCGGAGTTTTCAGAGGAGACAACGCGCATACTGAAACAAAATCTTCCTCCGGCAGCCAACATCAAAAATCCCGTGGACGTAATCGGCGACGCCAGGGCCGAGCGCTACAATATCGCACTCAAAGCAGCCCTGAAGGATTCCAACGTGGATGGGGCGATGGTCATTCTTACACCGCAGTCAATGACGGATATAAAAGCAATTGCCCATGAAATCTCCGGCATTGCAGGGGAATCCGGTAAACCTGTCCTTACCTCCTTTATGGGGGCCTCTGACGTTGCTGTGGGAATTGATGTACTGCAGAGAAGCAGCATACCGCACTACCAGCTTCCGGAAAATATGTGCCGCTCCTACGCCTGCACCTATCATTTTACGTGTCAGCTGGAAAAAAGGCACTCTCAGGCAGTCCATTTTACAGATGTGGATACTGAAGGTGCCCGCTGCCTTTTAAGTGAAGCCCTTGAAACAGGAAGGCATTATTTAACTGAAGAAGAGGCTCTCGAGGTGCTGGAAGCCTACAGAATGCCCGTTCTGCCGAGAGCTGTAGCTTCCTCGTGCACAGAGGCTCTTTACGTTGCAGGCGATATAGGATACCCCGTTGTAATGAAGATAGTCTCAGACTATATCGTTCATAAGTCCGATATGGGCGGCGTGGTGCTGAACATTCAAAACCGTGAGGAGGCTGAAGAGGCATATAAGAAAATAATGCGCAGGGCTGAAGTCTCACTCCCAAAGGGTGTTATTCAGGGCATTCTGGTGGAGAAAATGGTAACCGACGGCGAAGAGGTTATTCTGGGACTTAAACGTGATCCACTATTCGGACCTGTTATAATGTTCGGCCTCGGCGGAATTTATGTGGAGGTCTTTAAGGACGTAAGTTTCAGAATAGCCCCGGTGTGGAAGGATTCTGTTTCGGAAATGATAAGTGAGATTAAATCCTATCCGGTTCTTAAAGGCATAAGGGGCAAATGCCCGCGGGACATTGAAAGCATAGAGCTATGCATAGAACGCCTGAGCCAGCTTGCAATGGATTGTCCCGAAATTAAGGAGCTGGATATCAATCCATTAATAGTAGAGGAAAAAGGCAAAGGCTCTTTTATAGCCGATGCAAGAATAATTGTTTAACAATTATATTCGGGGGTTACTATGGACTTAAGAAATCTTACCGGATATGAAATTAACTTTCTTCACTGCCAGGGGTGCACGGCAGAAGACTGGTCAAGAGTTCAGGTGCCCAGGGATTTTGAAACCGAAAGGGTGCGTAACGTGCACTTTTCGGGAGACAACATCCTGGGGGGCATGAGAAAAACAGTCCTGCTCCCGGGAGACGTTGAAATGCCTTCAGGCATCTACAACTCTCACCTCCACAACTGTTCTTTCGGTGACGACGTCTTTATCCGCGGCGTGAGACTCATGGCAAATTACGACGTTGAAGGTGACGTTGTGATTGAAAATGTCCTAAGCCTCGTTACCGAGGGAATGGCTTCATTCGGCAACGGAACGGAACTGGAGATATTAAATGAAGGCGGGGGACGCACAATAAAGATATTTGACCGTCTCTCGGCACAGCTGGCTTACTTCATGGCTCTATACAGGGAAAGAGCCGGTTTTATACAGGCGCTTGATAAAATAATCGACTATCACGTCAAATGCCGGACTTTTGAAACCGGAAGAATTAAAAAGGGAAGCCGCATAACAAACTGCGGAGAGATCAAAAACGTATTCATTGGAGAGTATGCCGAAATCAATGGCGCGCTGAAACTTAGTAACGGATCCATCCTCAGCACAAAGGAAGATCCCGCTGTAATCGGCGCAGGAGTAGAGGCAAAGGATTTTATCATACAGACAGGTTCCAGTGTGGAAAACAGCGCCATTCTCCACAGGTGTTTCGTAGGTCAGGGGGTCAGAATCGGCCGTCAATACTCGGCGGAGAACTCGGCTTTCTTTGCCAACTCAGAAGCATTTCACGGTGAAGGATGCTCCATCTTTGCAGGCCCTTACACCGTAACACATCACAAGTCGACCCTTCTGATTGCGGGATTTTTCTCCTTCTTCAACGCCGGAAGCGGAAGCAATCAGAGCAACCATATGTACCGGCTGGGACCCGTGCACCAGGGTATTCTGGAACGCGGCGCCAGAACGGGTTCCTTCAGCTATATGCTCTGGCCCTCAAGGGTGGGCGCTTTTACTTCTGTAATCGGGAAGCATTTTACTAACTTCGATACCTCGGAATTCCCGTTCTCATATATTTCCGAAGAAGATGGTAAAAGCATCCTTACGCCTGCAATAAACCTCTTTACAGCAGGAACCAAAAGGGACAGCCTTAAGTGGCCTGCACGCGACAGAAGAAAAGGGCAGGATAAACTGGACCTGATCAATTTCGATGTCTTAAGCCCGTATACCGCAGGCAGAATGCTGACCGGAATGGGAATCCTTAATGACCTTTATCAGAAGACGTCAAAAGACACAAAGACAGTTTCATACAAGGGAATTGAGATCAACCGCCTCATGCTGAGAACTTCAGCCAGGTATTATGAAATGGGAATTAAAATATTTATGGGGAGATGCCTCATAGACCAGATAGAAAAGCTTGGAGCTAAAATTTTTGAAAATATAAAACCGGCTGATAACTCCGCCGGCAGCCTTGCAATGGAGATGTGGGTTGACGCGGCAGGGCTCCTCTCCCCGATATCCAGCATAAATAACTTTGTGGACTCTGTTACGTCGGGTGAAATAAACCGCATCAGTCAGGCTGAAGATGCATTAAATAATATATGGCGGAACTACAGGGAAAATGAATGGCACTGGTGCCTGACTTTAATGAAGAAAAGAACAGGCGGACAACAGGAGGCGATAACGCCCGAATACCTGTCCGGCATAATTACAGACTGGAAGAATGAGTCGATAAAGCTGAACAATATGATCTTAAAAGACGCCATGAGGGAGTTTGATTTATCCTCAAAAATATCATACGGAGTTGACGGAAATAAAGATGAAGACTTCCAGGCAGTGCGCGGCAGTTATGAAGAAAATAAATTTATAAAGCAGATCAGGGAAGAGAACCTCGTAATAGAAGAAAGGGCCGATAAAGCGCTCTCCATTCTCGAAAGCCATAGTGAAAGCATTGAAGCATAAAAGAAAGGCTGTAGGGAAAACAAATATCATTTTCCTTACAGCCCTGTAACATGCGGCATGGTTAAGGCCGCTTTATTTGTATTGCTTTACTTTGAACTGTGCAAAGTTAATCCTGTGCAGCCACTCCTTGAAGGTTGTCAGTTCAACATCATAGTTTGCCTTCAGGGCATCAATATCCACGTCATAACCAACCCTGTTGAACCAGTCTACCATCTGGGCCGATTCCTTGCCCACAATGTTTTCAAACTCCTTAAGGCTCAACTTCACATAACTTACCGGCTCACCCAGTTCGCCGCTTAAGATAGAGGCGACTTCGGGATATGTCTTGGAGTCACCCGCTATTTCTATTTCCTTTCCCATATAGATGTCGGGATTTGAAAAAGCCTGTGCAACAAAGGAGCCTATATCATCAACAGCAATCATCTGAAGCGGAACGTTTTCATCCATTGCGCTTACCAGCTTGCCCGCGAATATTTCATTCCTCATTCCGATAAAGTTTTCCATGAAAAACACGGGGCGGAATATGGTATAGTGAAGTTTCTTTTCCCTGATATAATCTTCTATCACTTTCTTGCTTTCAAAGTGCGACAGTCCGGTATTGCGTGTACAGCTTGCAACAGAGTTGTAAATAAAGTGCTGTACATTGCTGTCCTTAACGGCATCTACAAGAGCTTTGCCCTGATCAACCTCACCCTGGTAGCCGTGTTCCCAGAAATTCTGCACCGCAAAAACTCCGTAGGCATCCTTAATATGCTGCCTGAATGAAGACGGGTTGTAAAGATCGCCAACAACTACTTCGATCCCTTTTTCCTTCAGCTTTCGTGCAGGTTCGCTATCCGGAGTGCGTGTAAGCGCCCTGATCTGAAAACCCTCTTTCTGCAGGTGGTTGACAACTGCTCCGCCCTGTTTGCCCGTGGCACCGGTGACAAATATAACCTTATTCTTTCCAGCCATATTTCATATCCTCCTTTTCATAAAAAAATCTTGTCAAGCCTAACTATACTGTCCGATTTCAAGCTAAATTAATTACATTATAAAATCAATGTATTTGGAGGGGGCGATTTCCTATTGTCCATAGTTTTAATATATTTCACCAGTAAAACTCAAACAAAAGGAGATGGTATGGATCACAGTTTAACTACTACTGCATTTTCAATTGACGGCTACAAGGTGGCAAAGAATCTCGGTATTGTAAGAGGAATAGTGGTAAGAAGCCGGTCTATATTCGGCACCATTGGCGCAAGTTTTCAGACGATAGTAGGAGGCAACATAACGCTTTTTACAGAGCTTTGCGAGAAAACCCGCTTCGATTCATTTGAACTTATGGTAAAACACGCCGAAGAGCTGGGTGCCAACGGTGTAATAGGCATCCGCTACGATGCAAACGAGGTTATGTCGGGCGTAACAGAAGTCCTGGCCTACGGCACCGCTGTTGTGCTCGCAAAAGACGGGCAATAAACATTTTGCGAATTTTTTACATCGCCGTAGGGGCGAGCGGCGCTCGCCCGGGACGGGAAAAAATTATAACTCACAAATTGAAATTTCCGAATGTTTATGGGTAAACCACATTGCATGGGTGTATTCGTAATGTCAAACGGATGGGCGAGCGCCGCTCGCCCCTACGATGATGATGAGCTTTGAATTATTATTTTACGTCAGAAACCTTACCAGTCCTCCCCAGCGGCTGTCTACACGGAACATGTGCTTGGAGAAAAATGAGGTCAGGTAAAAATGCGTTGTTAATACCTGTATTCCCTCGGCCCTCAGACGGTTGCAGAAATCTTCCAACAGCACGCTTCCAATCCCCCTGCCGCGGAATGGCGCCGCAACTACAATGCCTTCCAGATGCGCTACATTTGAATCGAGTATCTTGTAGCAGATTCCGCCGTTTACACTCTCGTTGCCCTCATTGTCGGTTAAAATAAGGAAGTGATCTTCCGATGTTATGTTTACCGGGTAGTCATCCAGTATGAACAGGCGGTTCAGATTGCCCACTTCAAAAGGCGACAAGGCCTGACGTACAACGTGCGCAAGGTTTCTGCGGTCGCTTATCAGCGTCTTTACAATAACACTTTTTTTCTCATCCTCACCAACAGGAATAAGCTCCATCTGAAGACGCTTTGATACGTCCGGGAAAACTAGCTTGCTGAATACCTGGCGGTCCTCATATGAAGTAAGTGCATCCTGAAGCTCTGAAAGTTCCACGAGCCTTGTTGCATGCACCTCCGGCTGCTCGAACATCACCTGAACAAGACGGCTGAATTTTTCCCTTACCAGTTCATCTGCATTTGCAAAATATGTCTTCTGATAGAACATGTACCTCGTTATTGCAGGAAAGCGGTTAAGCTGATAAAGCGTATATAATTTTCTTATAAACTGCTCGCGCGCCTCGCTGGTGGACTCGGGGTTCTGGCTGATCCATTCGTTGTATCTTTCAATTGCACCTAAAAGCGCCAGGTTCTTATAAGGCTCGTTCTTCCTTTTTTCAATATACCTGTCGATCGATCCCTTAAGGTCAAACTCCTCATAGCGCGCCGGAGAGTTCATGAGGTCGTTTTTCAGCGCCTCCAGGTACCTAAGAGCTCTTTTTTTGCTGAAGGCTTCAATTGCGGCATCAAACATCCATTCTATCTTAATCGCGTCCTTATTCCATGGATAGTTGCCTATCGTCTGAAGATAGAAGTTCTTGATAAAAGGATAAATAATAGAAAGCGTATTGTCGTACGGCTTCCATCCCGAAAGGGAAAGTATGCGCGAGTTAAGCTTCAGGTCGGCCTCAGGCACCACAACGTTAGTCGGTGTAATTGAGCCCGGGGTGAGAGCGTATCCGCTGTTCTGCCATGCCTTTAGGAAAGCTATAAATGCTCTGACAAAAAGGGCTTTCCACCTGTACTCGTTTTTAAGCGAATGCTGCGTTGTCCTCACGCTCGAATAATCCCTGATCTTATCCCAAACCGTAAGGTCGTTCACATAGGCCAGGGAGGCTGCCCCCATAGGGGAGCGGAAGTTTCCGAACTTCGGCATTACGGATGAGGCTCCGGGATAGCCTGAGATCTTTATCATCCAGTAGATAGTCTCGCGCACGGCTGAACGCGTAATGTCATCTTTAATTAAAAGCATCAGGTCGTAATGCTTGTCATAAACAGTATTAATGCTGATGCGGTAGAGGAATGAATTGTGAGGCGACAGTATTCTTGAGATCCAGATACCTTCAGGGGGAACCTGCTTTAAGCTGAACTTGTCCTCTTCAAATATAAGAAGGAGGGATTCCTTAAGGAATGTGGAGCAGAAGAGCACCTTCTCAATTCTTTTTATTTCCTCAGTGGTGAAATCCTCCTGGAAGACAACCCTTTCCTCCCAGTTTTCCTCCACGTCTTCAAATGCTGAAAGCTCGAAAGTTGATTCAAACCAGGCTGCAAGCTTGTTAAAAAGTTCCTGTGCGTATGAAGAAAGCTGCGGCTCCTTCTTGTGAAGAATCCAGCTGACGAGTTCTTCTCTTACGGCGCCGTAGGAGTTTCTGTTGTGGCGCGCAAAGTGCACAAGGAGTTCAAGAATCCTCTTAAACTGTGTAACTGTAACAACAGATGAATTCCAGTCGAGCGTTGTGCGGTACGACTCAAGTCTCTGCCTCAAGGCCTCCAGGCGCCCGCGTTCAAAGTCTGCCTGCGAGATCTGCTCTATGCTTTTCTTGTTTATAAAGGGAAGTCCCGATGTAATAAATGCAGGCAGATAGCGGCTGTAGTCGCGCCACGGCTCATCAAAAAGAAGTATCTTATAGGCATAGCTCCTGACCTCAAAGTCCGGATGCTGTGAAAGCGCCTCCAGGCGGCGTCTTATAAGATAAGCTACCCTGTGGCTTTCGGTGTGAAGGGATTTTTCAAGGCTCGTTACAGCATCCAGTGCCGCACTGCCGCGCCCGTAGATGCTGGTAACAATAACGTCGTTTAATTCCTTCAGCTTTGCTTCTGAAATTTTGTTGTTGATAGTGGGGAGCTTTCCGCGGTAGAGTCTTCCCAATGAGGAAGAAAGAAAAACCTGGGGTGAAATTTTTTCATAAGGCGTATCCCATCCGTCCTTGCAGAGCGCGAAGTTGATAAGAGAGATATTGCCCGTCCAGAGCATCGGCTGCCTTATAAAGGTGCCGAGATCAACTACTTCACCTGTAACCACATATTCAAAGTCGCCCACCTGAACGCGGCCTGTTTTGCTGTTAAGCTTAACGGTAAGCCTGGTGTTGTTAAGTTTGTTATAAAGCCCGTCGTGCTGACTTTTGATGTCGTATTCCGTAATACCCAAGTCCCTTATAACCCAGCGCGGTATAATAATTTTAAGCGTGTCGATCTTAAAGTCGACGTTAGGGTATCTGTACATTCTGCCGATCTCACCGGAGAAGCTGTTTTCAATTGCCTTTCTCCTCATGCTTCCCTTGGATGTAAGTTCGCCTCTCTGCTCTTCAAAGTCGCGGTCAAGTATTGAAAAGTCGACAATGCGTTCATATGGAGCAAGCTCCCTGTTGGCCGAGGCAATAATGGGGCGGAAGTAGTCTGTCTGTTTCTTTTTTGAAAGGGCCTTCTGAAGTATTGCGTCGTTCGTATCGGGGACAATTAAGAGTGTGTTGTATGCCATGCCGTCGCCGCAGAGGAAAGTTCTCTTAAAGCCCGGTATGTTATCGAACATTTTTTCAATGGGGCGGGGGGCAATTGTCTGTCCCTTAATGTTCTTATAGATATCCTTTATGCGGTCTACAATATGGTAGTGCCCGTTCTTATCCGTTTTAAACAGGTCGCCTGTAGGCATCCAGCCGTCATTTTTTTCCTTAACGTCGTCATCAAGGTAAGTTGCAACGTAGTGTCCCGAGATTTCCAGTTCGCCCTTGGAGTTAAGTCTCATCTGAATGCCCGGAAGCGGTATGCCCACGGAATTCTTAACGTACTCTCCCGGAGGCGTCATGCATATTCCGCCTGTAGCTTCCGTCATACCGAAGCCCGAGCAGAGCTCTACATCATGCTCGTGGAAGAACTGGAAGACCTTGGGATCCAGGTATCCCGCTGCCGAAAGCCCCCAGCGGAGGTATTTCCCTGTGAGCTCCCGGAAAAGGCTTCTGTCCACGGTTTTAGATGCCTGATGGAGGAACTTGTCTCTTATCTGCACCAGTCTAAGAGGAATGCTTATGATGCCGGTCGGGTTAACCTTCTGCATCATGCTGAGCAGCGTTTCAATTGAAGGGTTGCCGGCAAAGACGTAAGTGCCTCCCCAGAATATCATTCCCATCATTTCCAGGTACCGCCCGAAAGTGTGGTAAAGGGGGAGATAGCAAAGCAGGAGTTCTTTTTCACCCACCTCAGGCAGGGCTGCAGCTCGCGCAAAGCGCTTTGTAATAAGGTTGTACATTGTAAAGACTACGCCCTTTGCCTGACCGGTGCTGCCGGAGGTAAAAAGGACGGTTGCAGGATCATCAAGCGAGAGTTTTTTCCGTCCGGAAAGGACCATGTCAATTCTTGCCGGATCGAACTCCGAGATCAGCTTTTCCATTATGTAGACCTCAGGCAGGGGGTCTATTCTGTCGTAGCCTATATATACGATCTTAAATGGGCGGTCCAGCTTTTCGCGCACTCTTAAGAGCAGATTAAGCCTCGTCTCGGAATCTGTAACGGCAATGTTTATATTGGTTCTGCTGAATATATCGGCAACAGTTTCTGAACTGAAATGTATGTTTAAGGGGGTGTCAAAAATATCATAAAGCAGGCATGCCAGGTCGCAGCTTGCGCTTTCAATAGTGTTTTCAGAGAATATTGCAACCCTGGGGCTTTCCTCAGCAGCTTCATAGAGAACAGAAGCGATCTGGCGCGCTCTTTTAGATACCCACCTGTAGCTGAATTCAGTAAGCTTGTTGTCCTCGGTAACAGTAAAAAGGATCCTTTCCGGGTGGGACTGAATTCTCTGGTCAAAAAGCGTCTTCAGGCTGTAGTTTGACAGCCTTATGGCCTCAAATGCCGTATCGGCCCATCTGTAGCGGGCCTTCATTTCATCCAGGCTTCTTAAGAATACAGAGTGGCGCGTCAGGTCGAGGTACTCATGCCAGAATGCCTCATCAACCTTGGTTTTATCCTCTGAGGAAATGATTTCCTCTGCCAGACTGAGGACCCTGCAGGCAGAGTTTTTATCCGGTTCCTGCCTTTGTTTCCAGTTCTCCAGTTCAAGACGCAGGTCTTTAATTGTTTCTCTATTCATAAATTTCCATTTTATTTTACGCCGTCTCCTCTTATCTTTGCATTTACGAAAATATGCAATAATCAAAAATAAATAATTCAGACGTTAAATTAAGGGAAAAACTTTCTTCCCCATCCCTCTTTAAGAGCTGTTTTCCCTTTATTTTATTTTTCCTTTAACTATTTTCCTTTTCTATGGACAAGACCAAAAAACGTTTTGCCTTTATTGATCTTTATAGGGGCTGGGCTCTTTTATTCATGTTTGAAACCCACATCTTTAATGCCATGCTGATGCCTGAGTTAAGGATGACGGGGTGGTTTAAGCATCTGACATTTATTAACGGGCTTGTTGCGCCCTCATTCCTGTTTATTTCGGGCTTTGCCTTTACAATTGCAAGCCAGAGAAAGCTGGAGGCCTTCAGGCAGTACAAGTTCGACTTCTGGCGTCAGATGGGAAGAATTGTCCTGATATGGCTGGTGGGCTATTCGCTCAGGCTTCCGTACTTGTCGCTGCAGAAGATGCTTCACAAGGCAACGCCGCAGGAGCTTGCACCATTCTTAAGCGTTGACGTTCTTCAGTGCATAGCATTCGGACTGCTGTTGATGTTTGTGCTGAGACTGTTCATAAAAAGCGATACCGTTTTTAATGTTGTCCTTATAGTAATAACGCTTGTTTCCTTTATTTTTGCCCCTCTGGTCTACAAGATAGATTTTACGCAGTATATGCCTGTTGCCCTGGCAAATTATTTCAACGAGCAGCACGGGTCATTATTTCCGCTTTTCCCCTGGCTGGGCTTCATGCTTTCGGGTTCAGTAATAGGCTATTATTATATGCTTTTCAAGAACCGGAATGATGAGGCGCGTTTCCTGAAGCTTTCTTTAAGGTGGAGCATAGCTGCCATTCTTGTGGGAGCCTTTGTATTGTGGTTTCCGCTTGATGCCTTGGATTACATCAGTAAAGTTACACCGAACCAGTTTTTCTTTATACTGAGACTTGGATTGGTTATGCTTCTGCTTGTATCGTTAAGGTACTATGAATTATGGAGAGGTACAGAAAAGTCGTTTGTAATGGATGTAGGGCGCGAGTCGCTTTTAGTATACTGGCTGCACCTGCAGGTAATCTACAGGAAGCTCTGGCAGGATACGACGCTTTATTCGATAGTAGGGGAGCGCTTTAATTTCCTTGAATGCATACTGGCCTCAATTGCGCTTGCCGCCGTAATGGTGCTGGCCGCAATAGTATGGGGAAGAATAAAAAAACGTTACAAATTATTCTCGCAGATTGCCGCCGCAGGGACCGTTACAGTTGTGGTAATTGTGTTTTTATTAAAATAAAACATGCCTGTATACCCGCAGCACCTATTTTGCTGCGGCAAGGTTATAATTTATTTCCAGACGGTCGCGCCCTTCGGGCGAATTGTTGATTTCAAATAACACATCTTTTATCAGACACAGGCCTTCATTGCCCTCTTTGCAGTAGTAAACCACCATCTCGGAATAAAGCTTGTCTGTTCCGTTAAGGCCTGCTAAATCTATTTTCATCTTTGGAGAAGTTATGTTCTTCTCGAGATTTATTTTCCCGTCTTTTGAAAATATTCTTATCTTGCTCGGTGCTTCATGGTTTAACCCGTAATTATTCTGGAATGAAAGATTAAGATTGATTGCCTTTAGCTTTGATAAATTAACTCCGCTTAAGACTTCCTTATCCCCGTGAAAGTCCTTTTCATTAAATGCAAAAGCCTTCCTTAATTTTTCTATTCCCTTAAGCTGAAGCGTTGATACCTCGCCCGATGACATGTCAATTACCCTTATCAAATTATTGTCTGTATCGGCAACGTAGAGTTTTCCCTTTGCATAGGAAATGCCGCCGGGTTCATTAAACATGGCTTTTGTTAAACTGCCGTCATCCATTCCTTCAGTCCCGGTACCGGCGTATGTGCGGCTGGTATGTTCAAGGGGGTCTACAACTTTTATTTTGTTGTTATATGTATCAGCCAGGTAAAGCTTCCCGTTGTGGTATACTATGCCGAGCGGGTGCTGAAGCCTGGCGCGCCTGGAGTCCCCGTCAATGTCACCGAACTCAAAGAGCCCTTTACCAATTATGGTTGATACTTTTCCGTTAACGGGATTAAAGTCTGCGCTTCTTACTGCGCTGACCTCGCTGTCGGCAAAGTAAAGTTTTTTGCCGTCGGTTGTAACTCCGCTGGGCTGTGAAAGGAGAGCCGACTTGAGTGCCCCGTCAAGAATATTTTCCTGTCCGGTGCCTGCATGGATGCGGATTGTGTTGTCGGACAGGTTAAGAGCCCACAACTGATGCTGCCCGGCCATTGCGATGTAAAGTACGTTATCATTAATCGTAAGGTCCCACGGCGAGTTGAGCCCCGTGCGGCGTGCTTCCCCGTGGGGATTTCTTTCATATACCTGACGACCCAGGCCGGCAATTGTTGTAACGGTTCCTGTTTTCATCTCAGCCTTGCGGATAAGGTGGTTTTCCGTATCTGCTATATAAAGCACGTCGCCCATGAGGGCAAGTCCCTGCGGATGGAAGAAGGATGCCTCTTCAAACTTTCCGTCTTTCTGTCCTTCCTTTCCGGAGCCGATAATAGAGAGGATATTCCCCTCAAGATCTGAAACAATAACTCTGTTGTGGTTTGAGTCGGTAATAAAAAGCCTTCCTGAGGCCTCATCGGCTAATACCTTGCCGGGGAAGCTTAGGAGCGACTCTGGCTTTTTATCTTTCTCAAGACTGAGTTTAATGGGAGTTTTGTTTATGGAAGAGCTGTTAAGCTTTATAATATTACTGATCACGCTGTCGAGACTTTAATAGACTCCCTCGCCCGAGTGATGCCCCACAACATCGCCCCTGGGGTCGATAAGTACAACCGTAGGCCACGCGTTTGCGCCGTAGCTGGTCCAGATCTTAAAATCCTTGTCGTTTACAACCGGGTGTTCAATGTCGTAGCGGAGAATTGCCTGACGTATATTGCCTGTTTCCTGTTCGGAAAGGAATTTAGCCGAGTGGACGCCAATAACGGCAAGTTCACCGGGGTATTTGGCTTCAAGCTTTTTAAGGTCGGGTATAATGTGCATGCAGTTAATGCAGCAGAATGTCCAGAAGTCCAGGAGCACAACTTTTCCCCTCAGATCTGAGAGTTTAATGGGGTGATCCACGTTAAGCCAGTCCAGTCCATCCGGAAATTCAGGGGCATCGCCGTTGGTATACCTGTTAGCCATAGCGTAATTTCCTTTAATATCTTTGTCTGCGCAGCCGGTAAAGCTGAATATAAGCAGAACAATGAATGCCGTTAAAGACCTCATTTTCATGTCTTTCTTTTTCTGCCTGATTTATAATTCAACAAGCACCGGGGGGATTTAGTTTCGGAAGGGTAGGAGGTCTGGCAGGATGTCAGGAACCACTTCCTGACATCCTTCGCGAGCCATTCTGGCGAGCGGGATTATTTTCATGGGATGGGGCACATGGAATGGCGCCAGGAAATGGTTCCTGGCGCCGCACTATCCCCCGCAGGGAAGATTCTGGCAGGCCTCGTCAAATTCACGCATGAGCCTTTCAAATAATGTTTTTACTGTGGGGATGTCTTTTATTATTCCAACGCCCTGGCCGGCTTCCATCATTCCCTGAGCCAAGTCGCCTTCAAAGATTCCCATGCGCTCACGCTTTTTTCCCAGTAGCTCTTTTAACTCTTCAATGCCGGCCCCAGAACTTTCCGCCGACTGCACCTTGTCGGTGTACTCGTTTTTAAGCGTCCTTACAAGTCCGATCTTTTTGAGTATCAGAACAGTATCGGTATCCTTTGCCTCACAGATCCTTTTTTTGTATTCCGGGTGTGCGGAGGATTCTTCTGTAACGGCAAAGCGGGTTCCTATCTGCACCCCTTCTGCTCCAAGGGACATTGCAGCCAGTATGCCGCGCCCGTCGGCAATTCCGCCCGCGGCCATTACTGGAATATGAAGATTGTCCTTAAGCTGCGGAATGAGTGTCAGTGTTGTAAGTTCGTCAAGACCGTCGTGGCCGCCGGCTTCAACTCCTTCACCCACCACAGCGTCGCAGCCCACACTTTCAGCCTTAAGTGCAAACTTAAGTGAAGGCACAACGTGGATGACAGCAATGTCGTGCTTTTTTAATTCCTCGATAAACTTGCCCGGATGACCGGCCGAGGAGAAAACGATTTTTACATCCTCTTCAATCACGGCTCTTACAAGTTCTGAGGCGTCTTCACGCAGAAGGGGAATGTTGACTCCAAAAGGCCTGGCAGTTGCGGCTTTGCACTTTTTTATTTGCTCTCTTAAAAGTTCCGGCTTCATGGAGCCGGCCCCGATTAAGCCCAGCCCCCCGCATTCGGATACAGCCGAGGCGAGCCTCCAGCCAGAGACCCATACCATTCCAGCCTGAATGACCGGATACTCAATATTAAAGAGTTCTGTTATGCGGTTTTTAATTTTCATGCCGTTAAAATAACAAATCCTGAACAAATACAAATAATAATTTTGTTCAGGATCAGCTGCACCTTTCCAGTGTAAAGTATTTTCAGGTTATCAGAATGAACGGGCTATCTGCGGCTCTTTTTCTTTAGTCTTTGGCTTCATCTCCGCGATTTTCCTCTGCAGTATGGATATCTTTTCCTCTCCTTTGGAAATCACATCCTGCAGCTTTGAAATCCGGGTTCTGCACTTTTTATCCACAAGGGCGAGGCTTTTGATCTCGCTTTTGCAGTGATTCAGGTGTCTGGTAAAGCCGTCAAGTTTAGCCTGCAGGCCATCCTGGAATTTAGGATTCTCCAGCTCTCTTTCAATTATTGAGGCGAGCTGCCCGGTAAATACGGAGAGCGTATCGTTGATTTTATCGATCTGAGCTATTGTCCTTGTAATGCTTTCCTCAGTCCTGGTCTTCTTCAGCAGTGAAGGTTTTTCCCTTCTGCTGCAGCCCGGGGCAATAAGAAAGACTGCCAATAGAAAAATGGCATACTTCATAAATCCCTCCTCATTGCACACAAAAAAATATGCCCTGGTTAACATAAAAAACACGGCACAGTTCAACTAACAATTAAGGGATACTGACAAACATTCGGAATGGAGGCTTAACCGGGTAACATAATAATGTATATTTATTTGGTGCTACATGCAAGTATCGCAGTCACAAATATCCGGGGTTACGAAGGTAAAATGAAGAATTGAACTTACAGGGAAGTACGGCCTGAGAGATAAAGCTATGCCCGGCTCATACGCATTTAAGCCGGGCATAGTTTTTAAAAATTATATCTAATTTATCAGATAAAGATAATTGGGAAGCTTAACTTTTATGCCCGTGTATGCGCCCTTAAGGTCACTCCATTGATCGCCCACGCAGCCTTCAATCCTGTAGCCCATATTAGTAAGCACAATGCGCTCGATGCTTTTGAAGTTCTCAGCCGGTGCCTTCAGCATATTATCCGGGCGCACGATGAGAGTATCAAATGTTGCATAGCCCGCCTCCTTGAGGTTTTTGTATGTGGCATCGTACTGCGCGCGGGTTCTTCCGGAAATGAAAATTATGTGAAACTTCCTGCCCGCCAGGTAGTTGTATAAATCTTTTACCTCATCAATTGCAGGAGCCTTTGCCTCCAGGATCCACTTATTCCACAGGTCGGTAACATATCCGAAGTCCATGCTCTTAATTACGGGATAATTTGAAAGCACCGTCTCGTCAATGTCAAAGACTATGGCCGAGCTGTCCCGGACGTTCACTTTATCGAAATCCTTCATGGCATTACTGACTGCTTCAAGAAGATCTTTATCGTACTCTCCTGAATCGTAATAGTAACTCACTTCATTTTTTGCGATGCCAAGGTTAACGAGCTTCGGAGCCGAGGAGCACCCGGCAGCTATTACTGCAGCTGTTATGGCTAACACAAGAGAACTGATTCCACGGACATTTAAGTAATTCATAAAAAGTCCCAACTCAGATTTTTAAAGGAACCAAAGTTACGAAACATTTAAGAAAATAAAAAACGGGCGGACCAGCTTCCCATTTTGGGGAAGATGATTCGCCCGCATAAGATCGGTTTATACTAAAGGATATACTTACTGAGATCTCTGTTCTGGACTATTCTTTCAAGTTTATCCTTAACCATTTTGCCATTGATCATTACCCTGGAAGAAGGCATCTGGTCGGGAACGTTAAAGAGAATGTCATCGAGAAGAGTTGTGAGAATTGTGTGGAGCCTTCTTGCCCCTATGTTTTCCACCTGCTCGTTGACGATTGTGGCAATGCGGGCAACTTCCTTTATTCCGTCTTCAAGGAATTCAACTTCCACGCCTTCAGTCTGAAGTAAAGCCGAATACTGTTTCAGAAGAGCATTCTGCGGAATAGTAAGTATTTTTATGAAGTCGTCTTCTGTCAGGCTCTTTAATTCCACGCGGATAGGGAAACGTCCCTGAAGTTCGGGTATCAGATCCGATGGCTTTGAAACGTGGAAAGCGCCCGATGCAATAAACAAAATGTGGTCGGTCTTAACCACCCCGTACTTTGTATTAATGCTCGATCCTTCCACAATCGGGAGTAAGTCTCTCTGCACGCCTTCGCGCGATACGTCGGGGCCCTGCCCCTTGCCGCCTCCGGCAATTTTATCTATCTCATCTATAAATACAATGCCTGAATCCTGCACGCGCGTAATGGCTTCTTTCTGTACGGCCTCCATATCGATGAGCTTCTGGGCTTCTTCCTGCGCAATTACGGCGCGGGCTTCCTTAATGGGGGTTTTCCTTTTCTTCTTTTTCTTGGGCATAATGTTGCTCATTATTTCCTGTATGTTTATGCCCATATCGTCAAAGCCGAAAGGTCCTAACACCTGCATTCCGACCCCGCCCTGTGCCGAGGAGGTATCGAACTCCACCAGTTTGTCGTCGAGCTCACCGTTGCGCAGTTTCTGCCTCATCCATTCGCGTGTCTTCTGGTTCTGAAACGCCTCGTCGGGCTCCTCGCTCGTTTCCTGCGGCGTTGTGCTCGGCTTTTTAACAGGCGGAATAAGCAGATCGAGGATTTTTTCCTCAGCTATTCTTTCTGCTTTTTCCTGAACCTCGCTGGTTTTTTCAGATCTTACCATTGTAACAGCAAGCTCCGTAAGGTCGCGTATCATGGATTCAACGTCGCGCCCCACGTAGCCGACCTCAGTATACTTTGAGGCTTCAACTTTAATGAAAGGTGCGCCCGAGAGTTTTGCCAGGCGGCGTGCAATTTCTGTTTTGCCGACGCCTGTAGGTCCAATTAAAATTATATTGTTCGGAAGAATCTCTTCTTTCATTTTTTCTTCCACCTGCTGCCTTCTCCAGCGGTTTCGCAGTGCAATTGCAACTGCGCGCTTGGCGTCATCCTGCCCGATTATGAATTTATCGAGCTCCTTTACGATCTGTGTCGGCGTCAGGTTTTTCATTAAATCATTTTTCATTTTATAAAAATCCGTTTTAATTCTTATTTAATTTTCTTCGTGTTGTTATTCAGTCTTCAGCAATGGTTTCAACGCTTATCTTGTCATTTGTATAAATACAAATATCCGCCGCTGTTTTCAAGGCTTCTGTTACTATCTCTTTGGTCGAAAGGCTGCTGTACTTTTTCAGCATCTTTGCTGCGGCAAGCGCATACATTCCGCCTGAACCTATGGCAACAATGTTGTCTTCGGGTTCAATGACGTCTCCGGTACCCGACACAATATAGGCCTGATCCTGCGAGAGAACTGCCAGCATTGCCTCAAGGCGCCTTAAGTACTTGTCTGTCCGCCAGTCCTTTGCAAGTTCAACCGCCGCGCGGCCCACGTTGCCCCTGTACTGCTCAAGCTTTTCTTCAAAGCGCTCGAGCAGAGTAAATGCATCGGCTGCGCTGCCTGCAAACCCGCAGAGCACTTTACCGTTATAGAGTTTTCTTATTTTCATGGAATTGTGTTTAACAACCGTATTGCCGAGCGTAACCTGTCCGTCGCCTCCGATGGCAGCTACGCCGTTATGAACAACGCCAAGTATTGTGGTTGAGCGAATTTTCTGACCCACTTTTATCTCCTGTTGTTTTATGCGTTAATTTAGGATTGAAGCCTGTAATTTTCCGGATCCTTAATGCAGCAAAGCTTTTGTGCATTAAATTAGGATCACGGGAAAGCTTCGTATCCTATCAATATAACAAATTAAAGATTCAAAAATATCCAAATGTCCCCGTGCAAAGACAGTCTTAAACTGTCTTTGCACGGAAATAAACCATATCTACTAATTTAAGGTAAATTTGCCTTATATTCTAACCAGGGGTCTACCCATTCGGTAAAAGGGGCGGTCATGGGCACGGCAGGAAGCTTTCCCCCGAAACCCATGAAGCGGTAGGTAAACATGGGAATGTTCACAACCTGTGTCGACTCGAGTGCTTTTTCGTTAATTTTGAGGCCGTACTCGCCGGCAAGTTTAACGGTGTAGTTTACAACGGATTTGTAAGCTTTTTGTGTCGAGAGGCTCTTTTTAATGGAATCCTTAAGTTCAGAAAAAGGCTTGTCCACATGCGTAGAGTCTTCCTTCTTGGCTATAACCTTAAAGATGGAGTATCCTTCGGGCACTTTTAAGGGACCGTATACGTCTCCAACGGCCATGGTTGAAGCAATTCGGCCGATTTCACCATGCTCGTTTTGAGAAAAGAAGTCTGTTTCGCCGCCGGACTTTGCTGCAGATTCGCGCTTTGAGTACATGCGTGCCAGTTCATGCATGTCTCTGTCTTTCTTAATTTCATCGAGCACTTTCTCTGCAACTTCAAGGCTGTCGGTCAGAACCTCAACAATTTTCACCTTTGATGCAGGTGCCGAACCCTCTTCCATTTTATGGAAATACTGCAGGGCTTCTTCATCTGTAACGTTCGAAGAATCTTTGAATTGCGACCTCAGCAGCTGTGAAAGGTAGTTATCCTTCCACATTTCAAGCGACCTTTTTACCTCCGGCATGTTCTCGAGGCCCCGCTTATATCCCTCGCGTGTAAGGAGTTCATTTTCAACGTACTTCTTAACGAGCCTGTTAAAGATCTGGAAGATTTCTTTGGTCTCAGCATTCTGAATGCTGAAGCCTTCCATTGCAAACTCTTCAATGAACTGACCCAGGCTTACGGGATCCTTTTCAAACTCTACGAAGTCTGCTTTCAGCTCATCCGGGCTGAATGCACCTTTAAGCTTCAGAAGATCAGGGGGCTGAAGAAAAACCAGGTCGCTGTCGGAAATCCTGTCTGTGTACTTTTTCTCCTTAATGATGCTTACAAGATTATCTGCAAGCTTCTTAAATATCCTGCTGTTGATGTTAACCTTCTGATGGGAGAAGAAACTGCGGTAGAACTGCTGGTATCTTCTGGCAGTCGCCCTTTCGTTGGTGATCTTCTTTACAAGCTGTTCCACCTTCTGCTGATCCTTCGGATCCTGGCGAAGCTGAACTATATCCTTAAGGCGGAATATGCACCAGCCGTTGGGAGTAAAAACGGGGGAAGTATACTGCCCGACCATGAGACTGTAGATTTCATCTTCGACGGCTTCTTCCATAAGTCCGTATGAAACTGTAAGGGTATCCATCCCGCGGCTTCCCTCAGCCTTAAGAATGGAATCAAAAGAGGTTCCTTTCTTAAGGAGCTCATACTTCTGGTTAATATCCTTTTCGGAGCCGCTTATGAGGTAGTCTGTTTTGTAGGCAAAGCGGGTTCTTAAGTATCCCTTTGCCTCTTCCTCGTCGGGCACTTGGGTCTTCTGTTTAATTTCCACCTGCCAGAGGGCATCTCTCACGTACATTTTTTCCAGAGAGTTAAAAGCCATTTTAATTGCCTTTGCCGTATCTAGCCCCATGTCGTGTGCCTTTAAGGCCCAGAGCTTTTCTGCAATAACCGTGTAAAGAAAGCCTTCTTTAAGATCTTCCGGCGCCGTTTTTTTGGGAGGGCGCGGCCACGGGGTCATTTCAAATCTTTCCAGGAACTCTTCCCTTGTAATCTTACTCTTGCCCGCACTGGCCAGTGCCTGCTGGTCATCATTTGCCTGTGCCATGAGCTTTGTGGGGCACAGCATAACAGCTGCACAAAATAAAACTGCACAAAATAAAAAAGCTTTTTTCATTTTTATAGTATTAGGTTTGATTCTTCCACTTAAACTTAAACGGAATTATTCTGGATACTCTTTTCATATACACGGCGTACTCTGAACCGAACTTTTCAAGAAGTTTTCTTTCCTCATAGACAGAGCCGGCGTAAAAATAAGCGCTGATACAGACAAAAGAAACCAGATAAAAAAGATCCATCTGAGGCCTCAGGCCCAGGAACAGTATTGTAAAAAGATAAACCGGGTGACGGCTTATCTTATAAAGCCCGCTGGTAACTAAAGTTCCTTTTTCATCCAGATCCTCCGCGCTGTAAGTGCCGTTATACCACCTTATGATCTGTTTAATTCCGAGGAATTCCAGGAGATCGAAACTTGTAAAGGACCAGATGAGGAATATGAGGCTTATAATCTGAAGAACAAAGATAATAATGTCAAAAGGAGTATTTAAGTCATAAATAATTATATCGGGTTTGGGGACAAACTCCAGGAGGAGCATGAAAAGAAAAAAGGAGACCAGGTTGTAGAGCATTCTGTAGAATGCAACATAGTCTCCATACTTTTCTGCAACTATCGTTTTAAGCTTCCGGGATGCAAGAAGCGAGTGCACGAGGCCGAAAAGGAAATAGGCAAAAACTATTACAACAACGTCCCCTAAAAGGCTCATAGCTCTTTGCGCAGGCGTGCAACCGGAATTCTCAGCTGTTCCCTGTACTTGGCTACTGTTCTGCGTGCAATATGAATACCCTTTTCGTTGAGCATTTCGGCAATCTTGTCGTCGCTAAAAGGCGCATTTTTGGTCTCACTGTCGCATATCTCCTTAATGAGCTCCTTGATGTGCTTGTTGGAGATCTCCTCGCCGTCATCGGTCGAAAGTCCCTCACTGAAGAAATACTTCAGCTCGTGAATGCCTACGGGGCTCTGGACATACTTGCCGTTTACGACCCTGCTGATAGTGGATATATCCATTCCGATCTCCTCGGCGATATCTTTATATATCATAGGCCTTAAGGCCTTGGGGCCGTATTCAAAGAAATTGTACTGCTTTTCAACAATGGCGCGCATGATCTTCATGAGAGTCTCCCGGCGCTGCTGAATTGAGGCGATAAACCATTTGGCCGACTCGAATTTCTCCCTCAGGAACTTGTGGGTTTCCTTCTCGCGGTTTGAGATGTTCCTTTTTCTTTTATTCGAATTCAGCATCTCAAGATACGTGGAGCTGATAGTAACAGAAGGGACGTGGCGGTCGTTAAGGGAAATAATAAAATTTTCGTCCACCTTCTCTACAATAAAATCCGGAGTTATCTGGTTTGCCTGGTCGGACTCAATGTTGCCTTCTCCCGGCTTGGGATTAAGCTTATGGATTAAGCTCAGCGTCGATTTCAGAGTCTCGGTCGTAAGATTCATGTTCTTCTGAATCGTATCGAAGCGCTTATTTATAAAGTCGTTGAAGAAATCCGTCAGAAGATGCTCGGCCAGGTAGGAGTAGTAAGGATCAAAAGACGAATTCCTTATCTGTACTAAAAGGCATTCCTGCAGGTTTCTTGAGGCTATTCCGACCGGATCGAACGTCTGAATCTTTTTTAAGAGCCCTTCGGCTTTGTCCAAGGGAACCTCCACGTGCTGGAACATATTCAGCTCGTCGACAATGCTGTTCAGATCGCGCTTTAGGTATCCGTCCTCGTCCAGGTTGCCTATTATCTCCTCGCCGAGAGCAAACATATCCTCACTTAAGTCGAGCAGGAAAAGCTGTCGTGTGAGGTGTTCGTTTAAGGATTCCCTCAAAGGTGCAATGGGCTGTGTTCTGTCCTCGTCGTTGTTTTTGCTGTAGTATTCGTTCTCCGGCTCAGAGTCGGCGTCATTCATAAAGTCTTCAAGTTCAAACTCATCGTCGCTTGTATCAACAATTTCCTCTTCTTCGCTCTCGCCGTCTTTTGTAAGATCCTCGATCTGGTCGTCCTGCGGCTTTTCCTCATCCTGGTTCATTTCGAGTTCATAATCATCCAGAAGTGTCTCTTCCAGAATAGGATTAAGCTCAAGTTCGGTCTTTATTCTCTGTTCAAGAGAAAGCGTATTAAGCTGCAGGAGCTTCTGATACTGGATCTGCTGAGGGGAAAGCTTCTGGAGCTGTGAAAGTCTTTGATTTAACGATAACATCTTACTTTTCCCTCCTGGCCACGTTTAACTTTTCAAACCAGGACTCTCCGTAAAGCCTGAGTAAGGATTCCCTGCAGAAGTCTGCAATTTTAACGCCCAGTTTTACGCCGTTTTCCACGGCGGCATAGCATTCGGGAATTCTTTCATATCTTAATATATCGCCTCCGAAGCGAGATACGCGGATAGGGAAGAGATGGCAGGAAATCGGTTTATTCACGCCGATCTTGCCTTCTTTAAAAGCCTTTTCAACGGCGCACTTGGCGATGTCGCCTTCATAATAGACAAAAACACAGGCCCTGTTATTAACGCTTCTGGTTAAGAGTTCGCCTTCTTTTTCTTCCCAGAAGCCCTGATCGTCAATTTCCTGAATGTGTTTAGGGGAAAGGTATTCCTTTACCACCGGCAGGGCCTTTGCAATTGCTTCAATTTCCTCTTTTTTTATGGGGGCTCCATATTCGCTTTCCATTGTACAGCATGCCCCTTTACACTTCGAGAGGTCACAGACGAAGTGCGAATCAACAATGTCCTTGCGGACAGTTACGCCATCTATTTGTAAAACATTATCTAAATACATGCACTCTTTTATATGTTGGAGTTAAACCTTGGAATAATTTTTGTTAAAAATAATAATAATAAAACTAATTGGAAAGAATATTAATTAGTTCCTTTTTATTTTGCTCCAAAGAGGTTTTGCCTTTCTAATAGAAACAAAAGTCCGGGCAGCTTAATTCAATAAAGTAATAAAAATAGTTATTTCGTGAAATAAGGGTGGTAATGTGTTCTTTCCTAACCGCTTTAGCGGCTACCTATTTGTAGAAAATGGATCCAAAATCAATTCAGCCCGCCCGAGGCTTCACGCGTCAACTTAACGATTCATAAAACTTCGTGAAAACAGAGCATCTGGAATAGCGCAGTCATTAAGCCCCGATAAGGGGCGCATTGTCTTTAGCCCGGGGTGAGGAAGCCCGCCTGAGGCGGGCGACTGAACC
>DATAKL010000012.1:0-70140 GCA_036261625.1 Ignavibacteriales bacterium
TCGAAACTAGGAGATAAAAACGTAACCTTAAAGAATCAGGAGCCTCATTCTTGAATTAAATTAAGATCCCACTTACAATTAAGTGAGATCTTCAAGATGTCCACGATTTTGAGTTTTCACACAGTCTCTTCAGGTCGTGGATCAGGGTGCTCACCTCCTATTTGGGCTTTAGCCCCAGATTTCCGAATGGAGGATCGGGGGCTAAAGCCCAATTATTTTGAGATCTTATTTCACGACCTGAAGGTCGTGGCTATTCAGGCCGGTTTAAAAGAAAGAGAAATTTTGTCTTATAGTTCAAATAAATTAAAAGAATCCGCCGTTCTTGTGCCTGTATTCCGGGGAAGCCATAATGATCTCCGGCTGATCTTAATCCGAAGGAGTCTCTATGGTGTGCACAGCGGTCAGCTGGCTTTCCCGGGAGGAAGAGTCGAAGAGACTGATGCCTCTTTGGAAGATACCGCCCTGAGGGAAGCTGAAGAGGAAATCGGGCTTAAGAGCAAAAATGTTAAGATCTTAGCCGGATTGCCCGAAGTGGAAGTAAGGGCATCGCAGTACAGGATAAAACCCTTTCTTGCAAATATAATGCCCCAGTATAAATGGGTAATACAGGAAAGCGAAGTTTCCGAGGTAATCAATGCCTCAATTGCTGAACTTGCCCGCCCGGAATCGCACCAGAAAGAGATGTTTCAGCTGGAGGAATGGCCTGAAGCGCGCCTGATATCTTTTTACAAGGTGGGGCCTTATAAGCTCTGGGGAGCTTCATACAGTATATTTCACCAGCTGCTGCCGCGGCTTCTTAAGGGTGAATTTCCTATCTGATAATTTGAATTAATGTTGTAATAATTTCAAAAAAAAAATTACAAATTTGCCCCCGGGACTTGACAACTTACAATTAACTCCCTATTTTTCAGACTAATTTGGTTTCTTACGGCCCGGGAAGGTTTACGCCATGAATCTTCTTTTCAGGGTATTCAAAATATTTAATTCCTAGTTACAATTCACTCACTTGACTATAGGGGGGTCCAATGAAGTTCGTTTTACGTTCAATGGTTCTTTTGCTCTTAGTTACTGTTGGTTTTACTTCTGCTTTTGCCCAGTCTTCTAATGACGAAGGCTCACAGTCACTCGAAAAAACATTAAACCAGCTTTCCAACAAGGCAGCCCAGGCTTACCTTGGGCCTATCGGCAGCGGATTCGGCGCCAACCTGAACACAGGCTGGACCACAAGAGCACCGAAGGCTGAACTCTGGGGAGTTGATATCCAGCTGGGTGTTGTTGCAATGGGTGCAATGCTTGGCGATGGAACTAAAACATTCAGTTTCAACGGCGATTACACTTTTACAGCAGAACAGGCACAGCAGATGACACAGAATATCCCAAATGCCCAGGCCAGGAATGAAGTTATGGCTAAACTGACCAAGGAATCGTTTCAGGTTGGTTTCTCAGGGCCGACTGTGGTAGGTAAAAAAGATGATCATATAATGATTAACTTTGCAGGAAAGAGTTTTCAGACCAATTATGGAAGCTACACTGTAGCCCCGCGCCAGATTGACCTTGGTGTCGGCGGCGTTCTTGACAACGTTCCATTACTCCCACTGGGCGCACCCCAGCTTACAATTGGAACAATTTACGGCACACAGGTTGCATTCCGTTATCTGCCTGCTGTCAAGATCAGCGAAGACCTGGGTGAATCAAAATATTTCGGTTTCGGCATTCAGCACAATATAGGTCAGTGGATACCTGTTCCTATGCCGGTTAACCTGTCTGTCGGTTACTTCACACAGAACCTGAAGGTAGGAACTATACTTGAAAGCAAGGCTACAGAATTTGGCCTTTATGCCAGCAGGACTTTCGGTCCGGGAGCCCTGAACGTGACTCCTTATGCAGGATTCTCACTTCAGAGTTCAAAGATGACTGTAAACTATACCTATGAATATTCAGTTATGGTTAATGGTGTTGAGCAGCAGCAGACAGACAAGATCTCTTTTGATCTTGATGGCGAAAATTCAACAAAGCTTACTTTAGGTCTGGCTTTCAAGCTTGCATTCCTGAACCTGAACGTCGATTACAACCTTGCCAAATACAGCACCGTCGGGGCAGGCGTAGGCTTTATATTCTAAGAATATTTTCTTTAAAAAAGAAAAAGGGGCAGGCTGAAAAAACCTGTCCCTTTTTTTATACACTTTACGGAATCCCTTTTTAGAATCCTTTGATAAATTTCTTATCCACAATAGGCGCCAGTTGTGAAAGTTTCACTAAAAGCTTTTCAAAGTTCTTAGGCGTGAGGCTCTGGAATCCGTCCGAAAGGGCTTCATCCGGCTTGTTGTGAACTTCAATAATAAGCCCGTCCGCCCCGCAGGCAACGGCTCCCATGGACATTGCCGGCACCTTGTCCCAGATCCCGATCCCGTGCGAGGGATCCACAAAGACCGGCAGGTGCGAAAGCTTTTTGATTACGGGTACGGCATTTAAGTCCAGTGTATTTCTGGTATATGTCTCAAATGTCCTTATTCCCCGTTCGCAGAGTATTACCTCGAAATTGCCCTGTGAGACTACATATTCAGCACTCATTAAGAGGTCTTCAATTGAAGCAGCGAGACCCCGTTTCAGTAAAACCGGTTTCTGTATTGTGCCGGCCTTTTCAAGGAGGCTGAAGTTCTGCATATTTCTTGCGCCGATCTGTATGATATCGGAAGCTTCAGCAACAAGGTCGAGTGTTTCAGTATCCTTAGCCTCAGTAACGATGAGCATTCCGAGCTCTTTTTTAACCTCCATCAGGTACTGGAGCCCTTTTTCCTTAAGTCCCTGGAAAGCATAAGGACTCGTGCGGGGTTTGTAGGCGCCTGCGCGGAAGAGTCTGACGCCCATTTCCTTTAAGGGGCCTGCAATATCAAAGAGCTGCTGGCGGCTTTCAATTGAGCAGGGGCCTGCAATCATGGTAAGGTTATCCCCTCCTATTTCCACGCCGTCAATTTTAATTACAGAGTCCTCGTTTTTAGCCTCGCGGCTGACGAGTTTATATTTTTTCGATATTCTCAGCACTTCCTCTACAGAATCCAAAAGAAGGAACTCCTCCTCATCGAGACTGGTAGTAGGGCCTGTAAGCGCAATAGCGAGTTTTTCAGTGCCATAGATCAGATGGGGTGTGCAGCCAAGAGCAGTAACCTTTTCCTTGACCTTCTCAACTTCTTTTTCAGAAGCGTCAAGTTTTAAGAACAAAATCATCTATTTTCCTCGTAATCTGCCCGCTTATAATGCAGTGCGGACTTAAATCATAAAAAGAATAAATTGTCTGCAGAAATAACGATATTTCCCGATACATTAAAGACCAAAATATATCTACAAAAACCCATTTTGGCAAATTTCAGTTAAAAATGTCCGCTTTTTCTGCATACTTATGCGGAATTTCCCGATCTCCACCTTCCGGAGCTCGAAAAGAAACCTCAAAATCTATGATTGTTCAGCATCTGCTCTTGGGACGTAGACTTGTATCGGTTCAACGATTCTGTTAAGCTGTGCAAAGCTCATGAGTTTAAGTATCAACGCCTCCGAGAGTTCCTGTCCCTGAGCTACAAGCGCCAGTCCGTTTTTGTCTATTATATCGTGCCTGAGTATCATTCCGGGCATAAGTCGTTTCAAGGGGAGACCTCTTGGAACATAATTTTTTTCAAATTCCGATTTTTCAATTTCCAGATCGGCCTCAATATCCACTTCATATTTAGTCTGAAGCTCTGCAGCAGCCTGTGCCTCGGGTTTGTTGGATTCCATGAGCGTATTAAGGTCGTTTGCGTGTTTGAGTATCCTTGCTATAACAGCTACAGTTTCCTCGTGTTTTTCCTCCCCCTTATACTCAAAGACTGTGAACTTCTTGAACTGGAATGAAATGGCCTCTGCAATATCCTCAAGTCTGGGTATATTTTTAATGAGGGATTTTCCGACCTGCGGGTGCGCTACGTAAAGTTCTTTTTCCTTCACGCTTAAAGTCTGTCCGGTTCTTTTTTTCTGCAGGATTTCCTCCGGAACCGCAATGCATCCGATCTGCGAAAGCAGTGCTGCAATTTCCACCTGCCACTGGATATCAGGATCGAGGTTGGCCGAGAGTCTCTTTGCTATTTTAAGCACGTTACCCGCCCTGCTGAAAGCCACGGGGTTTGCTATGGAAAGGATATCCACCAGCACTTTGATACTTCCTTTTAATGTCTTATCCAGGAGTTCCTTTTCAGCAACAATAAGCCTGTACTGCTCTGCGGCTGCTTTTAAGGTAGAAAGCAGCTTGTCGCTGGGGCATGGTTTTGTAAGAAAGCGGAAAACGTTGCCTTCATTTACAGCATCAATAGCCAGTTGCACCTCGGCATAACCGGTAAGCATGATTCTTACAGAGTTAGGTGCAATCTGCCTGGCCAGGGCGAGGAATTTGTTGCCATCCATCTCAGGCATTCTGTAGTCTGAAATGATGACTGCAAAGGGCTCCTTTTCCTCTTCTGCTTTCTTTATAATTTCAACTGCCTCTTTTGCGCTTGTAGTACTAACAACCTCGTATCTGAGTCTTAGGTTCCTTTCATATGCTGAAAGGACGTTTCTTTCGTCGTCCAAAAAAAGAATCTTGTTATTCATGGCAGTTCACTAATTTATGGTTCAAAAAAACGGCAAACGCTTATTTAAAATGCTAATTTCCCTGGGCTTTCAGTCTTATGGTAAATTTTGTTCCCTTTCCGCGGATGGACTCGGCAAAAATCTCACCCTTATGCTTGTTGACTATAATGTTGTGCGCTATGGAAAGTCCCTGTCCTGTTCCCATGCCGACCGGTTTTGTAGTAAAGAAAGGGTCAAATATTCTCGTCAGGTTTTCCTCTTTAATGCCGCAGCCGGAATCCTCAACAGTTATTTCCACAATTTCACCAGAAGATCTCGTGGCAATTTTAATTACTCCTTTTTCCTCCGGGTTTTTCCCGATTTTCTCCTGAACTGCATGCACAGCATTAATGATCAGGTTAAGGATTACCTGATTAATTTCGTCTAGTGAGCAATAAACAAGGGGCAATTCCGGGTCAAGCAAGTTAACCATTTCCGCTGCATATTTCCATTCATTTTTTGAAATTGCAACAGTCACCTCAATTCCGCGGTTAATATTTGAAAGTGTCTTTGCCTTCCCTCCGGGGTGTGCAAAATCCTTCAGAGCAGAAATTATCCCGTTGACCCTTTCAATCCCGTTAAGAGTCTGTTCCAGGGCCGCAGGTATTTCATTTAAGAGGTAGCCGATTTCGAAATCGAATCTCTTCTCCATTAGAAACTCCTTAAGAGAGCAGATTCCGTCCTGCCTGGATATCTCTTCATTTATTTCTTCAATGAACCTTTTTAAAGTCTCAAAGGATTCCATGAGAAAAGAATTATTGTCTCCTATATACTGCATGGGGGTATTTATTTCATGGGCAATTCCTGAGACCAATTGTCCGAGCGATTCCATTTTCTGTGCCAGGTTGAGCTGGCGCTCGAGTTTTATCTGTTCAGTAATATCCCTTAAGACGTAAACAAAACCGGATACGCTGCCCAGGGATCCTATTTTCTCGAAGCTGGAGAATGTAACGACCTTGGGGTTTCCGCTTTTTGGGTAGATAAGGAAGACCTCGCTGTTCTGCTGCCGCCCTGATTGGGAGTTGCCGAGTATGCCGTAGCTTTCATAAGGGTCCAGCGATGAGCCCGATTTAATTTTAATTAGTTCGAGTATCTCAAAAATTGTTTTCCCTTTCAGGAGGTCCTGTCTCATGCCCAGTATCTGCTCTGCGGCGCTGTTGACAGTTATGATTCTGTCGCTGAAATCCGTTGTCAGAACGCCGTCGTCAATACTTTTCAGTGTTACGCTGAGTTCCTCCTTTTCATACTGAAGAAGCTCTTTAACCGTCTCATTTTCAGTAATATCGCGGAACATAGTCAGAAACAAAGGGGAGCCTTTGGGGTTCTCAAGTTTGAGGTTTGAGACTTCAAGGTGCATTTTCCTCCCGTTCCAGAGGGCAACCTTCAGAGAAAACCTGGCAGTTTCCTTGCTGAAGATCTCCTGGGCTTTTACGCTCAGTTCATCACGCATTGAATATTCGTAGACAGTTAAATAATGCCTGCCCAGAAGTTCATTTTTTTTCTTATCTGTCATTCTGCAGAAGGCAGAGTTTACAGAGAGAATAATCCCCTCGCTGTTAACAATGCGCATTCCGTCGAAGAGATTTTCCCAGATGGAGGTCAGCCTTCCTTCCGACCTTAATAGCCCCACGGCATACTTCAAAAGAAGTTTTTTTGCCTGATCAATGTCCGAGAGCTGATCAACCTCGGAAATAATATCTGCCAGGCCGGTAAAGACGAGGTTCAGCCTGCCGGGACGCTTAAGCAGCTGCGCTATATTTTCAACAGTATATTTAGTTTCATTCATATAATCTGCACCGGAATACTTAGATTTTTAGAACCTGTTTAATAAGGCCAGTTATATCGAGCCTTGTAAAAGGTTTGGAAAGATAATAATCGCATCCCTGGCTGAGTATGCGTTCTCTTTCACCAGCCGTTGCATATGCCGTCACCGCAATGACCGGGATTGTTTCATAGCCGGGAATTTCCCTTATGGCCGCCGTTGTTTCAAGTCCGTTTAGTCCTCCTCCAAGGTTCATATCCATCAGTATAGCAGAGTATTGTTTATTTCTGGTCATACCCAGCGCCTTTTCGCCGCTTGAAGCACTTTCCACGCTGCACAAGCCTTTAAGGAAAAGTTTCATCACAGTCTGGCTTACCAGGTCGTCCTCCACAAAAAGCACCAGAGATTCCTGCTCTTTATCTGCAAAAACATTCCCTGCAATATTTTCATCTGAGCAGTACTCGTCAGCAGAACTGGATAAGCCATTTGCTTCAGGCTCTACCGGGGGTTTTTCATCCTCAGGCATTGGAAGGCTTATTTTCACCACTGTTCCTTCCCCTTCCTTACTCACAAAAGATATTTTCCCTCTGAGGAGTTCCACAAATTTTTGTGCAAGTGAGAGCCCGAGGCCCGTACCTTCATACTTCCTGTTGAAACCTTCGCTTACCTGCCTGAAGGGTTCAAAAATGAGTTTCTGGTTCTCAGGGGAAATTCCAATTCCTGTGTCTTTTACGCTGATTGAAGCCCAGGGCAGGTTTTTCTCATTGAGCTCCTTAAAAACAGAAACAACAATGCCTCCTTTAACCGTATACTTAAGGGCATTGGAGAGTATATTTTTCAGTGCCTGCAGCAGTATCGATTTATCAAGTTTTGTAACAATTTCCTTATCACGTATATCCAGTCTTAGGCTCAGGTTTTTCTCCCTTACGGCAGGTTCATAGATTTCAATAATTTCACCAACAACTTCCTTCAGGTTAACATCTTCGGCATGAACTTCAAAGCGGTTGGTTTCCAGCTTTGAAAAGTCCAGAATTCCCTGGAGTGTATCCATGAGTCTTTTTCCGCTGTCAAAAATAATCTTTACCTTTTGGCGCATTTCGCCATCCTCAATTTCACTCAGAAGAATTTCCGAAAAGCCAAGAATTCCAACCAGTGGAGTCCTTAGCTCATGGCTCATACTGGCAATGAAGTTGGATTTCAGTCTGTTGAGTTCTTCAGCCCTGTCTTTGGTAAGCCTGAGTTCCTGTTCAATTTTCTTAAGACCCGAAATATCCCTGAGAGTCTGTATAGCCCCGATCAAATTTCCGCTGGAATCGTAGAGTTTTGAAGCAATCGACCAGAGATATACCTCCTCCGATTTGGAGGGAATCCTGGTATTGATTTCAGCAATAAGAGTATTTTCGAATCTTTGAAAATTCCTGTACAGGTTTTCGTAAGCAGTTCCGGGCTCAAGCAGAAGATCTGCAGTCATGGGTCTTTTTTCACCAAAAATGGCATTGCTGTGTGCGTAGTTACCCTTCAAAACGACCTCTTCAGCATTTACGCCTGTAAAAGACTCCATGGCCTTATTCCATATAA
Organism: Ignavibacteriales bacterium; assembly: GCA_036261625.1. Classification (GTDB taxonomy): domain Bacteria; phylum Bacteroidota; class Ignavibacteria; order Ignavibacteriales; family SURF-24; genus JAAXKN01. Next base: position 7,973 of record DATAKL010000012.1, read on the forward strand.
TCACGTGATGATCTTTATTTATTACAAATGTCGGCTCGGGGAGGGAATTGATAATGTCCGAAAGAAACCTTTCAGAGGCTTTAAGAGCATCCCGGGTTTTGATTTTTTCTGTCACATCCCTGCCCATAACAATATATCCGGCAAATTCCCCATGTCCGTTCATATAGGGGCTGGCTGAAAACGACATATAAATCAGCCGGCCATCCTTAGTTCTTGTTGCCCAGTTTCCCCGGTAGATCTCGTGATTTTTCATTTTCAGGAGCACATTATCAAGCTCCTCACGCGTTGAAATCCCGCTCCTGATAATCAGCGGTGTGCGCCTGCCAATTAACTCCTCAGCGCTATAGCCGTAGAGCCTGAAAAATTCAGGATTGATGTATGAAAAAATCCCCTTTTCATCAACCATAAATACCACCTCGCCCGAGTCCTCAATAGCCCTGTTGAGCATTGAGAGGTGATATTCGTTTTTTTTCTTTTCTGAAATGTCGTTTAAGAAGCAGATAAAACCCTTTTGCCCTTCATTTCCGTCATATCTGACGGTGGCTCTGACTTCAATAATAACAGGTGTTCCATCCTTCTTCAAGAGTTCAAACTCACGGCTAAAGGCCTCCGGCTGCTGCTTCAGGAGCACTTCCTTAAAGAGTGCTTCCCAGGCAGTAATGACTTCAGGCTTAACCAGGTCTTTCCAGCTTTTTGACCCCAGCTCTTCATACCCATAGCCAAACAAATCTGCAAAAGCCTGGTTGTAATAAGTCATCTTTTCATTTTCATCCACCAGTACAATCCCTTCTTTGGATGAATCAAGGGCGTGGAGAAGATTTTTTCTTTCCTCTTCCATTTTTTCTATTGTTTTATTTTTTCTTTCATTTATGAGAGGATATTGTCTATTCCTGATTTCCATTTTCACCTGGTCCTTTTAAGGTTTTAGTTCGAACTCTTTATTTCTCCGGTTTCCCCTTTCGGAAGAAGAGGCAGCGTGAAGGTGAAGACTGTTCCTTTGCCCGGATGGCTTTCCACCCTGAATTCCCCCCTGTTCTTTTCAATGAGCTCCTTGCATAAGATGAGCCCCAGGCCGGTGCCTTCCTCCCCCTGAGTACCCTTTGTCGTAAGCTTTGAGTCTATCCTGAAGATCTTCTCCATTATATCCTTTGTCATGCCGATTCCCGTGTCTTTTACGCAGATTTCGGCATATTGGTCCTTTTCGACTGCCGTGAGACTTACCTCTCCCCCGGAATTTGTGAACTTTATGGCATTTGACAACAGATTGCGCAGTATGGTAGAGACCATGTTCTGATCGGCAAAGACACTGATTTCACTTTTCACCTCATTGCTGAGGCAAATATCCTTTGCCTCGGCATTCTGAAGCTGAATGTCCACTGCTTCCTCTGCCAGTTCGGTCAGTTTTGCCGCCGATGGGAGGTATTCTATTTTTCCCATCTGCAGGCGTGACCACTCGAGAAGGTTGTTCAAGAGCCCGTAGACCTTCTTTGCCGAAAGGTATACCGCCACTGAAAGCTCCTTCATTTCACTTCTGGGAATCATATCGTTGCATTCCGAGAGATATTCGGCTATCCCAAGCAGTCCTGTAAAGGGGCTTCTCATGTCGTGAGCCAGAATTGAGAAGAACTTGTCCTTTGATGCATTGAGTTCCCTGAGCGCCAGTTCAGACTTCTTCAGCTCATTATTCTTCACGAGCAGTTCAGAGGTAAGCCCCTGAAGGCGTGAGCGGCTTTCCTCGAGTGCCCCGGCATAAGAGGTAAGCGCCTGTTCGGAGTTCTTTTTGTCAGTAATATCAATAATTCGTATCAGTTTGTGGCTCCGGGAGTTAAAGTCAAATGCATTCATCGAGACTGCTCCCCAGAACTCCTTTCCGGAATTGGTTTTGTATATCAGTTCGCTTTTCCAGACGCCTTCTTTTTCTATGGTATAGTTTATTTCATTGAGTTCTGACTGACTGAAGGGGTTCTTATGAAAGCGGGGACCGAAGGTTTTCAGGAGCTCCTGTTCATTATTAACCCCGAACATCTTAACTGCCGCCTTGTTGCACTTTTCAATCAGGTTTGTTTTCTTATCAACAAGGAAAAGGGCATCTATGGATTCATTAAAGATCATATTGAGGAAAGCTTCATTTTCCGCAAGCTTAACTTCTGCTTTCTTCCGTTTCTTTATGTCATCCAGTATAAGCCAGTAAAATATTCCAACCATTAAAAGGAATAAAGCCACCATGACAATAAGCGAAGACACAGCCTTCTGCGAGGCATTCTGCTGTGAGAGCATTCTTTCATCCAGACGCAGGTCTTCCTCATAATCCATTTTGTTAATGACGATTCTAAGGCTGTCAATTAAAGTCTTGCTGTTATTCCGGCTCAGGTCAGTAATTACCTGAAATTTATCCCTCATGGATTTGTCATAAAAGGAATGCTGGTATTCCTTTAATTTCTCTTCATTCAGCCTTTTTAGTACCTTTATGAGCTCCTGATGCCTGGGATTGTCTTTTGTAAGTTGCCTGAAGTGTTCAATGCTTTTATTCAGACTGTCCAGGGAAGTGTTGTATGACTTAATGAGGTTCTCATTGCCTGAAATCATGTAATCGTGGGAAAGAATTTCCATTTCCTGCATAAAGGCATTTATGTTCTGCAGTTCGGCCTGTATGTTATAGGAAAGCTTAACCCACGTTCCCCTTTCCACATAATCTATTTTACTCTTAAATGTCAGGTATGTAAAAAACAGACTTAGGCAAAGAGCAAGTACGAACCAGATGGTGACCTTTCTTTCAACACTGATTTTCATAAAACTCCCAAAGAATCAGGCAGCAGGTTAAATAACTGCGGCCCGTTTTTTTCTTTAACACCGGAATTATGCATGAATCAGCTCTGATGTTCTGTTCCGGGCATTTAAGAACGCTTTCCGGCCCTGTCCTGGAGTGTTTTCATCCAGCTTAAAGCGCGATACGAGCTCCTGGAGGTTCACAGTCAGGCGGTTTAAGTCCTCGGCAGCCCGGGCAATCTGTTCGGTTCCGGCAGCACTTTGCTGAGTTACGGACGAGATACCTTCAATATTCCTGGAAATCTGCTCGGCTGCACTGGATTCCTCCTCAGAGGCTGCTGCAACCTGGTTAATGATGCCTGCAGATTTATCGGCTCCGGTAAAGATGTCCTTCAAGACCACGTCCACTTCTTCGGTAAGCTTCATGCCTTCTTCTACTAAAGCTTTAGCCTCATTCATCGAAAAATCTGCCATCTTAGCCTCATTTTGTATTGCCTTGATAGTCTCGGCAATTTCCTTTGTAGCCTTCGTTGTACGTTCGGCAAGCTTGCGCACTTCATCTGCAACAACAGCAAATCCCCTTCCCTGCTCGCCGGCCCTGGCAGCCTCTATGGCGGCGTTCAGAGCAAGCAGATTCGTCTGGTCTGCAATGTCGTCGATCACCTGGGTGATTTCACCGATCTGTTCGGTCTTATTCGTAAGTGAAGCTATAACTTCGGCAGTCTGGTGCGATGAGGAAAAAATCCTTTCCATTCCTTTTTTTGTATCATCCACTTTTGCCACTCCGTTCTCCGCCGCCTGACTTGCGTCGCGTGCTATTTTAAGAGCCTCTGTTACATCTTTTGTAGTTTCGAATATTGTCCGTGTCATCTGTTCTATGGCTCCTGCCACCTCGGTTGCCTGCTGGCTCTGTTCATGGGCGCCGGCGGCCATCTGTTCCGAGGAGGATGAAATTTGAGTTGCAGCGCTTGCCGTAGCCTGTACGGCTTCCTGGACCTCAGAGAGCGCCTGGCGCATCGATTCCCCGAGCTCATTTATGCTGTTTTTTATCATCCGGTGATTCCCTTTGTAGTCCCTTCTTACTCTTGCCGAGAGGTCCCCTTTTGCCATTTGAGAGAGGACTTCAAAGCCCTCTTTAATGGGCATTAAGACTGCGTCGAGGGTCCTGTTTATTCCTTCAACAATCTGGCTGTAGCCGCCTTCAAAGCGGTCCTTATTGCCTCTGTGCGTAAGGTTGCCTTCAATGGCGGCATCGGTCAGCAACTGTGTTTCATTGATCAGTGCCTTCATTGTACCAGTCAGCCTGTTGAGTGAGGGGGCAATCTCATCTTTCTGATCGAACATTGGGGCTTCGAAATCCACATCTCCGGAGGCGATTCGTTGAAGCGCCCCGCAGATATTAATGTCCACCTGTATGGCAAACTCATCAAGTGAGCGTCCTATCTGACCCAGTTCGTCATTCGAGGCAAGATCCGTTCTTGCCTTTACGTGTCCTTTTTTCAATTCCTGTGTTGCAAAGAGAATTTTATTTACAGGCTTTTTGATGAGATTTATGATCAAAAGACCAAAGCCGACAGAAAGGATATATCCGGCAAGAGTCAGAATAACCAGATATTTCTTTGCGCTCTGTGTTTGATTTTCACTTTCTTTGTCCAGCCTTTCGGCTTCTTTTTTATTTGCATCTATCATATTATCCATGCTTGTACGTAGTACATTCAGCTTATCCCTGCCTTCGGTATTTAACAGAATAAGTGCTTCATCAGTTTTTATGGCCCGGGATTCATCAATTACTCTATCGACAGTCTGTTTGTAGCTGCCCCAGAGCGAATTAAATCTATTCAGATTTTCCTGTTCTAAATCCATCAAGGTTTTCCGGCCATAATTGTTTAATATTACTTCAATCTGTCTAAAATCCTCATGGACAAGGTTTGCATAGCTTTCCTTTTCCTTATCGGTTTTAGACATGAGAAGATTTCTAATGTCCCCGCGTTCACTAAGCAAAATTGCTTTTGCATCTGCCAGGTCTCTTAATGCCGTAACATGATCTGTATACATGTCCCTGACAGTATCATTTATGGATGAAATGCTGATATAGCCAATGTAGCCTATGATGGTTGAAATAACTGCAATTACCAGAAAACTAAAAAGTAGTTTTGTGCTTATTTTCAGGTTGTTAAACCACTTCATTATCGACGAACTCCCATTATTTTTCAGTAAAATTTTTGATCCGGTTATTTATTGACCGGTTTTGGCTCTCATTTGCCTGCAGTTTTCGATTTGCCCGCAGCAAATCAGCTTATCCAAAGCGGAAGCTTAAGGGTGACACAAGTAAAGCGCCCCGGCTCACTTTCAATACTTACTTCAATTTTGTTCTTCTCAGCCAGTTTCTTTACAATTGCCAGACCCAGCCCGAGTCCTGCCTGGTGCACCCCCTGCCGGCTGACCTGGAAGAATGAGGAAATATTCTTAAGCTCTTCTGAAGAGATCCCTTGTCCGGAATCTTTTATTGTCAGGAAATAAAAACCTTCAGCGGACTGAGAGGTAATTACAACCGGAGAGCCTGCCCCGGAAAACCTGAAGGCGTTCTCAAGCAGTTCAGCAGCAATTCTTTTCAGATCCTGCTCCTTCAGGCTGACTGCTGCAGATTTAAGGTTTACCTGCAGGTCATCTGGTCTACCGTTTGCCTGCGCTACTTGCTCAGCGCACTGATGAATAATTTCAAAAGTATGGCAGAAGGTAGCTGTATGGTTTTCGGTATCGCCTTCAAGCTCCACCAGAAGCAGAAATTTCTCAATAAGTTTAAGCATCCAGCTTCCGGAAGAATTGATCTTCCCGATCATTTCCAGCACCTCATCCGGGCCCAGGTGCCAGTAATTTTCTTTAATCATCTGAGAATATCCAATGATGGGAACAAGAGGGGTTCTGAATTCGTGACTTACGTTGCGTGTAATGTTATTTTTGAACTGGCTGATTTTTCTTTCGGATTTTTCTTTCTTCTTCAGGCGGGTTTCTATGGATCTTAAGAGGTCATGCGCCTTAAAGGGCTTTGTGATGAAGTCATCCCCGCCGGAAAGCATCCCCTCCCTGTAGTCGGAGATTTCAGTCCTGGCTGTAAGGAAAATGAAGGGTATAAGGTCCCGGCTCTCCTCCCCGTTTACGCGTCTTAAGAGCTCATAGCCGTCAATTCCCGGCATCATGATATCCGAAATAATAAGGTCCGGCATCTCTTTTTCCAGGAGATCAAGCGCCTCTTCTCCGCTTGCTGCAGCCAGGATAGTATGACCGCTTTTTTCAAGCAGCTGTATTAAATTACTTCGGGTTGAAAAGTCATCCTCTACAATAAGAACGTCAGCCATTTTAAGCCTCCGGCATTCAGGAATAAAATGAGTACAATTTATCACGGTAAAATTAACTTAATTTACCGGACAGACATTGCTAAATGTAGGAACGCGGATAATTTTGCAAATAAGCGGGTGAATTTTGGCAATAAACGGGAAGCTTAAAACCGCAGAATCAAATACACGCGGTATTGAAAAATTTTTTATACTTTAAGTCTTGCTCTTACCTTAGGGGTGTATCTTTTACTTGCCTCAAGAGGTTCAGAACTCCCGGAAAGATAAATCCTGAGCGTGCTGTTAAACCACCTTTCCACCTTTTGCAGATAATCCAGGTTAATAATGGTTGAATGATGAATTCTGATGAAATGATCTCCGGGAAGAACCTCCTCCCACTCCCTTAAAAGTTTCCTCACCAGGAGCTTTTTCCCTTCTTTTGTAAAAAGGTTTGAATATCCGTCATTTGAGGTTATATAGACGATGGACGCAACCTTAAGTACTTCAGGGGGGTTGCCGGCCATAATAACAGAGCTCAAGTTAAGAACGGATTGCCTGGCACTATCCTGGTTGGCATCTTTCTGATGATCCTCTTTTTCTGCCTGGGTTAAGAGCCCCCTTTTTTCGAGCCTTGTTTTAATTGCCTTCAGGAGGTCGCCGGCCTTAAAGGGTTTAACCAGATAATCATCCGCCCCTAACTCCATTCCCGTCCTCAGGTCGGCCATTTCAGCCTTGGCAGTCAGGAATATAAAAGGAACTGAAGACGTCTGCCGGATGGAACTAAGTTCTTTAAGGACATCATAGCCGTTCATAACGGGCATCATTATATCCGAGATTATAAGATCGGGCTTTTCTTTAAGTGCAGCATCCACACCCTGGCTTCCGTTCTCAGCAGTCAGTACACTGTAGCCTGCCTTTTCAAGAAGCTGCTTTATATTCTCACGCACCGGAGAATGGTCTTCAATTACAAGAATTTTTTCCATTTATTCTGAAAAACCCAATTTAATATTAGTGAAAAATTCCGCTTGCAGATTCAGGCGAAAAGCAGGTCACTAAAATAAGAAATTGCACCCAAATGAGAAACTTAAATATTTACTGCAGACAGTATTTTTCCGTGGAAGAAAAATTCCCCCAAACTGGCATGTTTTTTCAGAAAACCCTCAGGCTTCTGATTTGCATTCATCAGGCAGACTGACCCGGAATGTGGTGCCTTCCAGGAGGCTGCTCACAAATGAAATATTCCCCTTATGAAGCTCCACACAATTTCTGACAATTGACAGCCCCAGGCCGGAACCGGCAATGTGCAGCACATTACTGGCCCTGAAGAAGGGCTCGAAAAGCCTAGGCTGATCCTCCAAAGGAATTCCCATACCCCGGTCTTTTATTTCAAAGTTTATTACCGGACCGCTGCAATGAACATTCAGATGGACAGTTTCACCTTCGGGCGAATACTTAACCGCATTTGACAGGAGATTCACCAGAATATGCCTCAAAAGGCTCTTATCCATAACAACCCTTCTATGAATGGAGTCGGATTCCACCTGAATCGGGCACTTTGAATTATCTATTACATTCTTCAAAAGCTCCCGGCAGTATGAAATAAGTTCGAAAGGTGACGGGTTAAACTCCATGCGCCTGCTTTCCACCCTGCTTATAAGAAGCACTTCATTCAGCATTGAAATTAGGAAATCGATCGAATTTTTGATTTTTACAATGTGCTCCTGTTTTTCATCCTGAGTCATGTCGACACCGAAAAGCTCCAGGAGTTCTGTGGATGAAAGTATTGCAGTAAGAGGAGTCCTGTACTCATGCGAGACCATGGAAATGAATTTAGATTTCATTTCGCTTAATTCTTTTTCCTTTATAAGAGCGTTATTTACTTCCTGTTCGAGTTCCTTACGCCTGGTCTCATCGCGTATGCTGGCAATGATGTACTTTTCCCCTTTCTCATCCTGATAAAGGGTCTCATTTGTTACAATAAAATGTCTCTTGCCCTGAGTATCGAAAAACTCCACATCAAAGTTTTCAATTCCTCCATTATTTATAACATAGTCATCTTTTTCGTGCATTCGTTCTGCAAGCTCCTTATGCGGCAGCTCAAAGTCGGTTCTTCCGAGCAGCTGCTCTTTGGGAATTCCCACCAGCCTGCAGAAGGCTTCATTTACCAGAGTGTAGCGGTGACTGTTGTCTTTTACAATCATCGGATCGCCTGCACGATTGATGATTGCGTTTAGAAAGTTGCGCGACTCGCGCAGGGCTTCCTGAAGGGCAAAGTGCTGAGTCATATCCCTTGAATTACAGACTATTCCTTTAATTGCCGGATTGTTAAGCTGCCCGTTTAAGATTGTCTCTAAGAATATTGTCCTGCCCCCTTCAGAAGGCAGTCTAAGTGAAATCTTTACAGGCGGAAGATCGGGGTTTTCAATAAATCTGCGGACTGTCCCTTTTATTTTACCCTGGTCGTCTGGGTGGATGTAAGTATAAAGGAGTTTGCCCAGCCATTCGGCAGGCTCTTTTCCCGTGATGGCTTTGGCTGCCGGGCTCACATAGGTAACGTACCCATTTATATCGAGTATTCCGATCATATCGGTTGAGTGCTGCACCAGGAGCCGGAAGCGCTCCTCGCTTGTCTGAAGGGCCTCATTCTTCTGTTTCCTGATAAGTGCATTTGCAAACACGTCACTTATTACCTTCAGAACTTTATCGGCATCGTAGGAGTTCTTCTTTGGAGAAACCGAGCTGAAGCCTAAAAACCCCACAAGTTTATTTCCTAAAACAACAGGGAAAATAATAACTGATCTTACTCCACGGATTAACAGAAATTCTTTTTCTTTTGACCTGTTATCCGGCAGTTTTTCAACGTCCGGGATAAATATTTTTTCAAAAGCTGCAAGTTTTTTCTTAATGGTGGGCCATGAATCGGGATCTACGCTGGAGGTTCTTGAAAGATTCTTATCTATCCTGCTGCTGCGCCATTCATAGAGGTTCTTTGCAATGCCGGCCTCCAGATCAGTCTGATAGAAATATCCGATATCCATTTCCAGGAATTCGCAGACTTTTTCAAGTGAGGAGTTAAAAGCAGTGTCCATATCCTCAGGAGAAGTATTTATAAACCCGTTGGATATTTCATAGAGAAGGTGCTCATATTCAAAACGTCTTTTAATAAGACTTTCCTGGTTCTTTCTTTCAGTTACATCGACGAAAATAAAAAGACGCCCCAGGTATTCATCCTTTTCATCCCTGATTTCTGAGGAGTAATGATATATTATGCGGTTGTCTGTAAATTCAATGGTGACGCGAACTACTTTTCTGGAATTTATATCCAGCACAGGGGAAAAAAGATTTTTGTATTCTTCAGGATCCTTCACACTTTTAATGGTATATTCCTTCAGCTCAGAATTCTTTATCTCCCCCCCGATGAGCTTTTCTTCAAGCTCCGTAACATTAAACATCTCACAGAAACTGTGGTTGCAGTATAACACCTCATCTGTATTGCTGTCTATGGCAAGAATACCTACGGGGTAGGAGTTAGACATTACTTTCAGGAAATGCTCATCCCAGATTACTTTTTTTTCTGCTGCTTTTCGTTCCTCAATTTCCTTTTGGAGTGCCTCATGCTCAATGGCAAGCATAGCCGAGTGCTTTTTTTCCGCATCATAAAGTTTTCTTACCCATCCGGCAGCGCCCCCAAGCAGGAGTGATACCGCCAGAGCCACACTCCCAAGAACCGGGTTACCGCCAGGAATATGCAAATACATTACAAAAAGCATGCTGCTTACTATTAAGAAAGTTCCTGCAATCAGTCCTCTCTTTATGCCCCAGAACCAGCCGAAGGCTGCCATAGGCAGAATAATAAGAGGAAATGGATGTATGGCAAGATACAGGTGCAGTGATAAAAACACTATCCAATACATAATAACCAGCAGTGCAGCTGCTGTTATTTGAAGTACAGAGACAGTTTTCCTGGATTTCTTTATCATATTAACTTATAATTTTACGAAACATTAAAATTTTACGGAGGAAATATATTATCGAAACAGGCAAAAACAATTTTAATTTAATAGAAATAGCTTTAACAATGCAGTTACGGCAATAATGAAGAAGCTCTGCTTCAGGTTAATACAATTTTTGGCGGAGGTAAACAATGACAGAGCTGATTTTGTAAACTTTGTGCTTGAAAGTAACATCCCTTTTATGCGATATTAGAAGCTGAAAATTGTGAGGCGAAAGAAGCCGGATTAAACCCGGCTCGATGGTTAACATTACTTAAAATTCCTGAGGAATCCCTTATGCATGCGGGCAGCAGCAGCGAAGAATTACATCAGAAAATATCAGAACTGCAGGAAAGGCTCAGCCGTCTTGAAGACCTCGAGCGGGAGAATCTATTGCTCAAGGAGAAACTCCTTGAAAGCGAGGAAAAATACCGAAACATAGCGGATATGGAGTCGGATGCCATTCTGCTCGTGGATAACTCGAGCGGTCAGCTTCTGGATGTAAACAGTGCGGCCTGCAGCCTTTACGGCTACGGGAAAGAAGAAATGCTCCTGCTGAACATAATGGATCTTTCAGCTGAACCGGAAAAAACACGCTGTGTAATGCTGGAGCACCAGACACTGGTTCCAAGACGCATTCATAAGAAAAAAGACGGCAGCACCTTCCCGATTGAAATTAACATTAAATTCTACGAGTTAAACGGCCGCGAGATGCACGTTTCGGCTGTAAGGGACATTTCCGAGTGGGTTAAGGCCGAAAGCCTGCTGATCGAATCCAAGGAGCGTGCTGAAAAGTCCGACCGCCTGAAGGGTGAATTCCTGGCTCAGATGTCGCACGAGATACGCTCCCCTCTTAATTCCATTCTTAACTTCGCAAGTCTTATAAAAGAAAGCTGCAGAAACATTATGAATGAGGATCTGCAGATGAGCTTCAGCATAATAGACCAGGCAAGCAAGCGTCTGATCCGCACCATTGACCTTATAATCAACATGTCGGAACTTCAGACAGATACCTACGATTTTACTCCTGTCAAGGTGGATGTAAATTCAGATATACTTCAGAAACTTTTTCTTGAATATACCCCTCAGGCTAAGAACAGTGATCTGGAATTTGAGCTTTACTCTCATACGCAGGATACAATAATAACCGGGGATGCATACTCTCTCTACCAGATCTTCAATAACCTGATCGATAACGCAATAAAGTATACTAAAAAAGGCAGGGTGGAAATTATAATTTCACGAAATAAAGGCCTGGAAGTTGAAGTCAGGGATACAGGCATTGGCATTTCACAGGAATTTATGTTTCATATATTTCACCCGTTTTCGCAGGAAGAACAGGGCTATACAAGAAGGTTTGAGGGTAACGGCCTTGGCCTGGCGCTTGTAAAGAAGTATGCCGAGATGAACGGCGCCCGCATTGACGTCAAAAGCCTTAAAGGCGAGGGATCTTCCTTTAAGGTTATCTTCTGAGACTCACTTTTTAATTTTTAATTTTTAATTTTTAATTTTTAATTTTTAATTTTTAATTTTTAATTGCCCCTGTGCCCCAAATCACAAATCTTCCCGCAGCTTTAAGTTTTCTTTGAATTTCTCGGCCAAATAAAGTATCCTATTTTTGATGGTTTGCTATGTTACATTACCCGGCTATAATCAGACATTGATGACTTATTACCACTGATTCGATGAATAAAAAACTGAGGAGCTCATATGAAAGAAAGGAGTCTATGGATAACTTTTACAGCTGCAGTAATTTTGCTGTTGTCTTCCGCCTTTACAAATGCACAGGTTCAAAGATATACCGAGAACAACGGTTATGTAAAACCGCTGGCCGTTGCACCGGGTGATACACTGTACATTTATATCAATACTTCTAAACCGGTTTATGATATTACAGTCTACCGCATTGCCGTTAACGAATACGAACGCATGATGACAATTACAGGCGTTAAGAGCGACGGCCTGCGCCCGATTGATACCCTGGCTTACGAAAAAGGGGTCGACTGGCCGGTAAGCTACAAACTTGTCATTCCGGGGGACTGGAGAAGCGGGGCCTACGGGCTCGAATTTCCAAATGCCGACGGATCAACCACAAAGGGCGCGGTCTTTGCCCTGAAACAGAAAATACCCGGCTCATATTCAAAAGTTTTAATGCTCTTAAATGATTTCGACTGGACAGCCTATAACCTCTGGGGAGGTAAAAATGTTTATGATTCCGGCTCTACCTGGGGGAAAAAAGCCGACAGGGTCTCACTGGACCGCCCCTTTTCGCAGCACAGGGGCATGGGAGAATTTCATGCCTGGAATAAGCCTCTTATCCAATGGCTTGAAACAAATAATATCCGTTATGAAATAACTTCCACAATGGAAGTTCATAAGGATTCCACACTCCTGGACAACTACGACGTGCTGATTGTTAACGGGCACGACGAGTATTATTCCCGTCCGGAAAGATTAAACATGGAAAGGTTCGTAAAGCGCGGCGGCCGCCTCCTGAGCCTCTCCGGCAATACATGCTGGTGGCAGGTCAGAATGGAAGATAACGACCGGACCATGGTATGCTACAAAAGCAAGAAGGATCCAATTATCGGAGTGACAGATTCTCTTGCAACGGTCAACTGGTACGATTCGCCTCTAAACTGGCCAGAGACCATGTTCCTGGGTGCAACATTCCTTAACGGCGGATATGTAAATGACCTGCTTCACCATATCATGAACTACAGCCACGGCTACGGCGATTATACGGTCTGGAATTCACAGCACTGGATGTATAAAGGCACGGGACTCCAGGACGGGGACTCCTTCGGACGCCTTGAGGGTGACTCGACTACAGCAGTGGTTGGCTATGAGGTTGATGCCTCAATCTTTAAGTTTAAGGACGGTCTTCCCATGCCCACAGGCGAAGATAAGACTCCTCTTAACTACCGCATACTCGGCACCTCTCCGTGTGAGCCCGCAAGCTACACAAGGGGACTTCCGGTAACAATGGGAATGTACGTCAATAAGAACGGGGGCGCTGTATTTAATTCAGCTTCCATCAACTGGACTTTCGGTCTGAAAAAAACCTCAGATGGCCGGCAAGATACCACGTTTCAGAAAGTCTTCATGAACATAATGCAGCGGTTTATGCAGGGCAACTTCCCTCCTGAGATAATCAGCTATAAGCCTTATAAAGTGCTTAAAGATACTGCACACGGACAGATCTTTGAGGTCAACAGAAGGGAAATTGAACTTAATACCAAAGATACTATTAAAACCAATGATTCCACTCAGTTGTCGCTTAAAGTAGTTGACCCGTACGGCGAAAAAGTAAATTATATCTGGTACGTCGGTTCCATAGATCGTTCTTCCGATGCCGATAACGATTCCACCTTCACCTTCCATGCTACAAAAGGCGGGGATTTCAAGGTAACTGTCTGCGTTTATAACTCGAAGGATACTTCTTCAATTTCGTGGAACATACACGTTATTGGCGATAGTGTTGCGGGTCTGGCAGAAGGAGAAAACCTCAGGCCATACAGCTATTTTATTGGGCAGAACTATCCTAATCCTTTCAATCCCGAAACAAAAATCAAATACGGGCTCGCCCGGGACGGGAAAGTTACAATTGAGCTCTTCAACATACTGGGACAGAAGGTTTCCACGCTTGTTAATGACGTCAGGAAAGCGGGAAACTACGAGGTAAACTTCAACGGCATTAGTCTTCCGAGCGGAACCTATCTCTACAGGATTTCCTCCGGCAGCTTTATGCAGGTTAAGAAAATGGTGCTGCTCAAATAACTAGTAAAAAGACATATTGAAATTAATAAGCCCTGAGAAAATCCTCAGGGCTTTTTAATTTTACTAAGAATACTGTTCAGTAAACAGTCATTTCATCGTGACGGACCGTTCTTTTGTAATCTTTTCTCCAGAGCAGGTGCATTCCGCAAACACGGGCATTCTGCCAGGCGCCTGCCTTGATGACGTCCAGATTAATGTAGCGCCCCTCATAATCCAGGATCAGATAACACCCGTAATCCTTGTGATAATAGATGTTATAAGTCTCTTCAAAATCCATCTCAGTCACGGGACGTTTCTTTACTTCAAAAAGATTTTCGTCCACGTGCTTGCATAGTAAGAATTCGGTAACAGTAATCTTGCTCATGGTTTCCCCCTCATTATTTCATAGCTCCTTGATCCTCAATAATTTTTATGGAAATAATAAAATAAAAGCAACTTAAATTTTAGCCGTAGCTTCTTTCTGTGTTCTGAATCAAGTCAGCGGACGCATTTGAGGTTTTATCTTCTCCCCTTTGCTTTTTTCATACGAAGAATATATATTGTGTTTGCTATAATCAATACCGGATTTTGCCCCTGCCTTTTTCATTAATACAGGTGAAAAATGAGTAGCGACTTGGAAAGCGGACAACTGGACAGCAATCTTTCGGGCGAATCAGCTGAAATAATACCGGGCCTGGAAAACAAACATCCTGATGATTCTTCTGGATCCTCAGACACATTTAGTGAAGTACATCTGAAGTGGGATCAAGGTGATTACCTTCAGGACAGACTTGCCTGGGATGGCCGGCTTGCCGACGAACTCAGGCTTTACAGGGAGCTCTTCGACTCGGCGCCTTCGGGCTACCTGCTCCTGGATCCCGATTTCATAATTACCAGGGCAAACCGTCAGGCGCAGCGGATGCTAGGACTTGGTGAACCGCTGCTCATTAAACGTCCTCTTACACAGTTCATTACAAAAGGCTACCTGAATTTATTTTATTCCTACCGCCTGAAAATCATGAAGAAAACCGGCAGGTTCTCCTGCGAGCTTAAATTCCAGAGAAAAAACGGACCCGACTTCCACGCGCTTCTTGAATGCCACCCGGTCTTCGACGATGCCGACTGCTGCCTAAGCATTCGGGCAGCTATAATGG
The DNA here is from genome assembly GCA_036261625.1 of Ignavibacteriales bacterium. Taxonomy (GTDB): domain Bacteria; phylum Bacteroidota; class Ignavibacteria; order Ignavibacteriales; family SURF-24; genus JAAXKN01. The sequence goes on from DATAKL010000012.1 coordinate 22,976, forward strand.
ATATTTCGGAACACAAGCGCCTTGAACTTAACCGCAGGGCAGGCCTCATCCAGACCTCAATTGAAAGTATGATGGATGCACACGCCATTCTCCGGGCCAAAAGGGACAAAGCAGGCAGAATAACAGATTTCATTTATGAGTATATCAATGAAGCCGGTTGCCTTAACCTTAATTTATCAAAAGATAAAATTATCGGCAGCAGATTTCTTACTCTCTTCCCTCACATGCGCAGTAACGGACTCTTTGATGACTTCTGCAGGACGGTCTATTCGGGCGAGGCAGTGAAAAAAGAATCGCTCGTTTATGATGAGGATCAGACAGCACCCTCAATAAAGCAGGCTTTCGGTATTCAGATCAGCAGGCTTAATGACGGCGTCGTTGTGACATGGCGCGACATTACAGAGCGCATACAGATAGAAAAAAGACTTCAGCAGGAACTCAAGCGCTCAAAGATGCTTTCTCTTTTTGCTCAGGAACTCACGGAAATCAGCTTCGACTACCTTGCTGTATTGGAAAAAACAGCACGCCGCATTTCGGAACTCATTGGTGACTCTTGCGTTATACGCCTCCTCTCAGATGAGAAATGGACAAACCTTATTTCTTATTATAATCCCGATATAAAGATCAGGAGCCTGCTGCATGAGCTTTTTTCAAATACGGACTTGTGTCCCATCGGTGAACTGACACCCGAGGCCATGCAGGGGCAACCCGTGCTCGTTTCAAAAGTGGAATATCCGGCTGTGCTTGAACAGCTGAGCAGTGCGCTCCGCATGCACCTTGAAAACCTGCCTGTTTACAGCCTGCTCTCGGTGCCATTGTTTACGAATAAAAAAATGACCGGAGTAATTACAGTCCTGCGCCACAATAAGACGAATCCCGCTTATACTTCTAATGATCAGTTCTTCCTCCAGCAGATTGCCTCCAAAACAGCCCTGGCGGTTGCTAATGCGAAGCTCTACGGCGAGAAGATGAGGGAAATTGAAGAACGTAAATCTGCAGAACGGGCACTTGCCGAAAAACAGGAACTCTTAAAAAACGTGCTGGAATTTGTGCCTGTTGGCGTGTGGGTACTGGACAATAAAGGCAGAAGACTCCTAAGCAACCGGATGGTAAGAGAGATATGGGGCGGGCTGAAATACCAGAACAAAGACGATCTTCAGATGCATAAAGGATGGTGGGCAAATTCGGGAGAACCGATTCAGGATTACGAATGGGCTACAGCAAGAACACTTCTTAAAGGCGAAACGGTTATAAATGAAGAGGTGCTCGTGGAATGTTTCGACGGAAGCATAAAAACCCTGCTCCTGTCCTCTGTTCCTATTAAGGAAGGCGGCCAAATGGGGGCAATTGTAACAAACGTGGATATCTCGGAGATAAGACATTACCAGGAAAAGCTCCAGCATACGCTCCTTGAACTTGAACGCTCGAACAAGGAACTTGAACAGTTCGCCTACATCGCCTCGCACGACCTGCAGGAGCCGATGAGAATGATTGCCAGCTTTACACAGCTTCTTGCATCGCGCTATCAGGGAAAACTTGACGAAAAGGCGGACGAATACATTGCCTTCGCCCTCGAAGGGGCCAGGCGCATGCAGACACTCATACGCGACCTGCTTAAGTATGCACGCGTAACCTCGCGCCTCAAGCCTTTTGAAAAGCTTGACTTAAATGAAATACTGGATGATGTTTTATCCGACCTCCAGCTGGTCGTAAGCGAAAGCGGTGCTGAAATTACTACCGATCCCCTTCCTGAAATTATGGGAGACATCACTCAGATCAGACAGCTTCTGCAGAACCTCGTAAGCAATGCAATAAAATTCCGCGGCAGTCTCCCCCCCCGGATCCATATATCATCTTCCCACGATAAGAAGGACTGGCTTTTCAGCGTGCGCGATAACGGCATCGGAATCGATCCGCAGTTCCATGAGAGAATATTTCTCATCTTCCAGAGGCTCCATGAAAGGGAAAAATATCCCGGTACTGGCATAGGTCTTGCTCTCTGCAAGAAAATTGTGGAACTACATGGCGGGAAAATATGGCTGGAATCTGAACCGGGACGCGGCACTACGTTCCTTTTTTCTGTCCCAAAAATAAAAAAAGAGATTATAAGTCAGTGATTTTTGATTAGTTTCGTTCCAGCCCGCTTAAGACGCCTCTTTCCATGCCCTTCCAGGCTGCAGAATGAGATAATGCAGCTGTACGTTACGCATTGCCCTTTCCACTTTCATTTTTCCTTTCTATTTTATTAAAAATGAACTCTGCTTTAATAATAAACTCTCGATGGAGGTAAAAATGAATATCGGAATTCTTGGATCCGGGGCTGTCGGGCAGGAACTGGGTATGGGTTTCTTAGAAGAGGGGCATTCAGTTATGCTCGGCACCAGGGACACACAGAAGCTTAAGGACTGGGTGATCAAGGCAGGCGAAAATGCATACGCAGGCGGTTTCGACGACGCAGCACGATTCGGCGAACTGATTGTAATTGCAACCAAATGGACAGGCACTGAAAACACAATCAATATGGCTGGAAGGGAAAATTTTTCAAATAAAATTGTAATTGACGTAACCAACCCGCTGGAGATGATGCAGGGGGCTGCCCCCAGGATTTCGGTCAGCCCGGGCAATTCAGCAGCCGAACAGATTCAGGCGTGGCTTCCCGGGGCCATGGTGGTAAAGGCATTTAATACAATAGGTGCAAACCTGATGTGCCGTCCTAAGCTGAAGGAAGGATTGCCCGACCTTTTTATCTGCGGAAACGACATTGAGGCAAAACAGGCTGTGGCTCACTTTGCCGAGGGCTGGGGCTGGGAAAATATAACTGATATGGGTGACCTCTCGGAGGCTTTTTACCTTGAGGCGCTTGCGGCTCTGTGGGTACATTACGCATTTTTCAATAAAAGCAGAACGCATGCATTCAAACTGCTGAAAAAATAGTCTCCTTAAAAAGTAGTCTCCTGAAAAGGCAGTCTGAAGAAATGTTAAACAGGCCGGAAAAGCTTGGCTAAAGCTTCCGGCCCTGAGATATTCCTCCTCAAAATCCGGGCTCGCGATTTAGGCCCCGGCAGCCTCAAGCGACTTCGGGAAGAGAATGCTGTTTTCCAGAAACACGTGTTTATGCAGATCACGTTCGAACTCGTCAAGCTCTTTATACGTAACGGCAAAGGTTGTACATGCATCCTGGGGAAGAGTAAAATTATCTGTCATTTTTCTTATTCTCTCGAGCATTTCTCCTGCACGGTCGTGCTCCAGCATCATGACTCTTATAGGTCCGGATACTGCGGATAACTGCTGAATAGCTTCAGCATTTCCGGAAGCCTTGACTTCGTCAATTTTCCTGATCATGGGAAACAAGATCTGCTCTTCTTTTGCAAGATGGCTTTCCAGTTCACGGCTTACTGCATCGAACATGTCGGCAACATCCATCAGAAAAGGATGATTTTGGCCGTGAGCCCTTACTACCTTATCCAGACGTGCATTAATCACTGGGGCCGCAGTTTTTACGTATGAGTGATGATTATGCACTATGTAATCGGCCAGATATCCCAGAGGCCACGACTCATAGCGGTTATTGTCTGCACTGCCTGTCTCAAAAAGCTCCTTCAGCTCCCCTGCCAGACGGTCTGCGTCCACCCCTTTTTCCTCACATGCCTGACCTAGAGGACGGTTGCCTTTGCAGCAGAAATCGATGCCGTATTTCTCAAAAACCTCTGCGGACTTAAAATTATGGGCAACGATATCCTTTACGATTAAACTTCTTAATTCATCCGTATTGATGCTTGAATTTGCTGCCATTGTTATCTCTCCTTTATTTTTGGGCTTTATATATAGAATTTCATTTTCAGACTAAAAGTTCCGAAATAAAATTAAACAAAATAAGACATTATGTCAAGTTATAAAATATTTATTTTCCATCCTCACCTCCGCAGCATGCTTTTGATGGCGCGTATTGCTATTAGAAAAAGAATATATTATCTTAAACTTAAATTATCGCTGAAAGGGCTTTTTTACATGTAGACACACGGCTTATTCTTTCTATTTCAAATTAATCTGTGCAAATCAGCAATGGAAAATGATATTATTGGAACATCCGGCGGAGATGATGCTTCCAGAGAAAAAGAGCGTGCTCTTTTACTGGAAAAAGACGGTATAATAATATCGCTGAAGCAGGAAAATGAAAGGCTCCTGGCAGAGTTGGGAGCTATGCGCAGACAGATACAGCTCCTGGAATATATTAAAACCGCTGCAGATCACTTCCCTCATGTTATTGCCCTTTACGATTCGGAAAGAAGGTTTATTTTCGTGAACGGCTATGCACAGGAAATGACGGGGCTTTCTTTAACTGACTTCATCGGCAAAAAGGATGAGGAAATCTTCCCCCGGAGCGTAACCAGCTGCTACCTGCCTGTTTTATTAAAAGCGACCGAAACGCTAAGGCCGCAGATAAAGGAATGTACAATCAAGTTCAGGTCAAAGAAAACCCTTATACTGAGCTTTATTCCCATGCTGGATGATGAGGGACGCCTTTACAGGATTATGTGCAATTCCTTTGATATTACCAACCGCAAAAGTGCCGAAGACGACCTGGTAAAGTCTGAACTCATGTTCCGTAAGGTCTGGGAAAGCTCCTTCGACGGCATGCGCCTGATAGATAAAAACGGGATAATGGTAAAGGTAAACGACGCCTTCTGCAATATGGTCGGGATGGCAAAAGAGGAGCTTGAAGGTCAGCTGTTTACTAAAATCTACAAAACTTCTCACGAAGAACTTCTTAAGAAGGCAATTAACAGGATTGCAACCAGGACAACTGTTCCCCGCTACGTTGAAAAGTTCAACCTCTGGAACGGCAGAATCGTCTGGTTTGAGGTTTCCAATAATCTCCTTAGTGTTTCACGTTCCTCCCCCATGCTCTTAAGCATTTTCAGGGACATATCGCAGAGGAAGCTTTTTGAAGACAAATTAAACAGAACCATTCAGAAACTTGAGGAGTCGAACCGCGAACTCGAGCAGTTTGCTTACGTTGCCTCGCACGACCTGCAGGAGCCCTTGAGGATGGTATCGAACTATACGCAGCTGCTGGCAAAACGTTATCAGTCGAGGCTTGATGAGACCGGGCGCGAATTTATAAACTTTGCCGTCAGCGGAGCCATGCGGATGCAGTCGCTTATTAAGGATCTGCTTGCATATTCCAGGGTTACCACAAAGGCAAGGCCTTTTGAGCCAACGGACTCAGGTGCGGTCCTGAAAGAGGTGCTGCTGGATCTGAAATTTGCAGTTGAGGAAAGCAAGGCCCAAATCACTTCAGAAGAGCTTCCTTTGGTTATGGCCGACCGCACGCAGTTCAGGCAGCTGCTGCAGAACCTTTTATCGAATTCCCTGAAATTCCGCACAGAAAAGCCGCCTGAAATCCATATCAGCGCCGAACAAAGGGAAGGTGAATGGCTCTTTAAGATTACTGATAACGGCATTGGCATAGACCCGCAGTATTTCGAGCGCATTTTCATGCTCTTTCAGCGCCTGCACGACAGCGGTACGTATCCCGGTACCGGAATCGGCCTTGCCATATGCAAAAAAATTATTGAACGCCACGGGGGGCGCATGTATGTGGAATCGGAACCCGGACGCGGCACTAGCTTCTACTTCACAATTCCCAAATGATTGAATTCGGTTCCTTTTTCATGCCGGATTTTGTCTTTTAAGCATTTCTTTTTTACTTTATAAAATACTTACAAATGTTAAAATGTAATGATTTTACAAATTTATTTAGAAGTTATTTTAAAGCTCAAAAAGATACTCAGCCCAAGACAGTTCCTTATTGTTTCCAGTGTTCTGGTCGGCCTTACGGCAGGTATTTTTTCCGCGGTGCTGAAGGCTGTTGTACATTACATTCACCACCTGCTGACGCATGATTATGGTTTTAAGATGCAGGAGTATCTCTATCTCATTTTTCCTGCATTCGGCATTGTACTGACTGTAGCATACATAAAAATATTTCTTAAAGGCAGGTTCGGGCGCGGTGCGGCACACATACTGGGTACTATTGCCAGGCGTTCAGGCCTGGTTGAGCGTGTTACAATGTACTCGCATATGGTTACAAGCGCCCTTACGGTCGGCTTCGGAGGCTCGGCAGGTCTGGAAGCCCCTATTCTTGTTACCGGTGCCGCAATCGGCTCAAACTACAGCCGTGTCAACCAGATGGATTATAAGGAAAGGATACTGCTTTTAGGCTGCGGAGCCGCGGCAGGTATAGCAGCGGTTTTTGACGCCCCGATTGCTGGAATGATGTTTTCGCTCGAGGTTCTTATTCCCGAAATTACAATTTCCTCATTTGTCCCCTTGATTATCTCTGCAGCCACTGGAGCCTTATGTTCAAAGATAATATTACAGGAAGGAATACTTTTTACATTCAGCCTGAGGCAGCCCTTTGACTATACGAATGTGCCTTATTACATTCTGCTTGGGCTTCTGGCGGGGCTGGTTTCATTATATTATGCAAGGATGTTTTACAGAATTGAAAGCCTTTTCCGCCCTCTTGAAAGCAGGAACTATCTGAAGGCTGTAATAGGCGGCCTGGCACTTGCTGTACTGATATTTCTTTTCCCCCCGCTTCTGGGCGAGGGATATTCAAGTGTCCTTCTTTTAGCCGAGGGGCACACGGCACAGCTTTTCGAGCGCAGCCTTTTCTTCCCTTTCAGGCAGAACGAGTGGTTTGTTGCAGCCTTCATCGGCGCAATTGCCTTTATTAAAGTGATTGCCTCGGGTCTTACGCTCGGCAGCGGGGGCAACGGAGGTAACTTTGCACCCTCGCTTTTCGTGGGGGCATTCCTGGGTTCTTTCTTCGCAAGGGTTATAAATCTTTTGGGCTTTACACATCTGCCCGAGAGCAATTTTACTATTGTGGGAATGGCAGGCATCATGAGCGGAGTAATGTATGCCCCGTTAACCGGCATATTCCTAATAGCTGAAGCCACCGGAGGCTACGAGCTGATGATACCGCTTATGATTGTATCGGCACTTGCTTACGCTATTGTAAAGCATTTTGAACCCTTTTCAATGGATACGCGAGAACTTGCCCGTTTCGGGCTTCTTCATAACAGGGACAGGAGTATTCTTACACTTATGCATACTTCGGATCTGATTGAATCAGATTTTGCCAGTGTTAATGCAAAAGCCAGCATCATGGAGCTTCTTCACACGATAGCTCATTCAAAACGCAATCTTTTCCCGATTGTGGATGACAGCAACAATCTGATCGGGGTAATTTCACTTGAAAGCATAAGGGAGCTGCTCTTTGAGCTGGAAAATTACAAGGAAATTCCTGCAATCGACCTTATGAGCCAGCCCGAGGCAATAGTAGAACTTAACGAAGAGATGAGTTCGGTAATGAAAAAGTTCGACGAAACCGGGAGCTGGAACCTGCCTGTCGTAAATAACGGCAAATACGTGGGCTTTGTCTCAAAGTCGAGCATATTCACCAAATACCGCGACAGCATAATCAGGAGCAACGTTGAAAGATAGTTATCTTAAGACGGCAGAGTAAAAAAGAAGCTACTTCCCCTGCCCGGTTCAGATTCAACCCAGATCTCACCTGAGTGTCTTTCAACAATTTTCTTGCATATTGCCAGTCCTATGCCTGTTCCAGGATATTTTTCCCTTTCATGGAGCCTCTGGAAGATGACAAAGATCCTCTCAAAGAATTCCTTTTCTATTCCGATGCCGTTGTCGATTATATGAAACTGCCAGTAGCGGCCTTTGGCTTCGGCTCCTATTGTAATTTCCGGTCTGCTGCTGTTTCTGAATTTTATGGCATTCTGTATGAGATTCTGGAAAAGGCGCCTTATCTGGGTTTTATCGCCGGTTACAACGGGCAGATATCCGGTTTTTATCACGGCATCCTCTTCACTTATTTTTATTTTCAGGTCGGTCACCACGTCTTCCAGGACATTCTTAGTATCCACTTTTTCAAAGGTCTCGGCTTTTGTGGTAATTCTTGAATACTGCAGCAGGTCCATTACAAGCTGCTGCATGCGCATTCCGCCTTCTGAAATATAGCCAAGGTAGTCCTCCGCCTTTTTGTCGAATTTATCTTTGTATTTTTTTTCCAGCAGCTGCGCATAGCTCCTGATCATGCGTATCGGCTCCTGCAGGTCGTGCGAGGCAATGTATGCAAAGTGCTCAAGATCCTGATTAGAGCGCTTAAGCATCTCTTCGGTGTGTCTTCTGATCTCAATTTCCTGCAGTTTTTCCCTGTAAAGCCTTGCATTATCTATTCTCTGAGCTATTCTGCCTGAAATTTCCTCCAGAAAACTTATATCCTCAGATGAGATCTTCCGGTTCCCCTTTTTCCCTATTAAAACAAGGACTCCCAGGACTCTATCATCCAGCTTTACGGGTACTGCAAGCATTGAGTCTGCCTCAAGTCTTTTCAGATAGTTTTTAAGTTCCTGATTTCCATGTACCGCCGAATCAATTTTCTGGCTTAGATTCGTAACAAGTACAGAACTGCTCCTCCTGATTGCCTGTCCTATAATTCCCTCTTTTGAATAATGCAAAATTTCAGCGGACATTTCTTTTAACACCTTTAGCGTTTCACTTTCCGGGCTGTAAGCCGAGCGGTAAATGGTAAAGTCTCCGTCTTCCGATGTAAGGCCCAAGGCTGCAGCGTAGCCGCTATAATCACTGGCAAACTTAACGCCTGTTTCAATTACAGCCTGGAAATCCAGTTCCACCTCGGAGAGTGCCTTGGATACCGCAGAAAGCTGTTCGGCACGTACTCTTCTTGTTTCCAGCTCCTCTTCTACCTTTTTATGATGCGAGAGGTCCTCAGCCACGCTGACAAAATAGACCAGGTTATTTGAATATTCGCTTGCAAGAGAGCAGTTAAGAAGCACCCACTGGACTTTACCGTCCTTACGGACATACCTTTTTTCCATGGAAAAGTAGCGGATTTCGCCCGAGAGGAGCTTCCTTTTATTTTCTAGTTCCTTTACAAGGTCATCAGGATGGGTAACATCGATATATGAAAGGTTCTTCAGTTCTTCACGGCTAAAGCCCAGGAGTTCGCAGTACCTGTCGTTCATGCGCAGCCAGGTGCCGTCGGGCAATGTATGAGCAACTCCGGCAGAAGCAAATTCAAAAGTTTTCCTGAATCTTTCCTCACTTTCCTTCAAGGCCTCTTCAAAGCGTTTCCTTTGGGTCACATCAACTGCCGTTGTAATGACAGCCCTCCTGCCGTCAGGCAGATGGCCGAACTGTGCCGAGCTGAAATTCCAGATCCTTTTTTCCCCGTTTTTGTGGTAAATTGTAAATTCCCCGAAAGTGGTCTTCCCCTTTTTCTTAAAAACTTCAACGATACTTGCAGTCATCTTATGCTGCCGGTCCCTGTAAGCCCTGGCCGCCCAGTCGGCAACTGTAGGTATATCCTCTAGTGTATAGCCTGAGAGCTCAGTCCATGCATCATTTATCGAGATCACCTCCCCGTCTTCGGCTCTTACCATTGCCGGCAGGGGGTTGTACCTTATGGCGTTACTGAGCTGATTTTCGCGTTCTTTTAAGAGTCCTGCAGCTTCTTTTCTTTTGACCAGGTAATAAGTTACCGAAATCAGCACCAGGATACCAAGGAGCCGGTTTGTAAGCAGGACATCAAACGGAAAAATTCCCGAAGGCTTTATAAAGAGATTTGCCAGAATTAGTGCTATATAGAAAACCGACAGCATATAAGCATGCAAATCCTTTTTAAGCTTCCAGCTAAGTCCCGTCATAGGCAGGATATAGAGCACCCAGACAATCCTTCCTTTCAGGAGCATTAAGTCTAAGGCAAACACCAGTGCCGTGAAGATGACAAGAAATATGTAATATAGTCTGGAATTTTCCAGCTTTTCCAGAAAATTCCTTATTTCAGCTTTTTTTTGCATGTTTTCCTAACAATCGCACATGTTAGTCGTTTATATTTCAATGCATCGGGGGATCAAATAGTTCATCTTCAGTGTGGGAAAATTGATCCCCTTTAACATTTTCTTCATCCCTGCTATAACCTGCTGCCGGGAGATGAAGATTGTCATCCCCCGGAAAGGTTTAATGTGTGCTTCTTAACTCTATAAGTTCTCGTTTTTTCTCTTCCAGCTGGTTTGCAGTCTGGTTAAGCAGATCTTTTGAAAGGACCTTCGGCACTTCGGGAAAAAGTTAGTTTCCTCCTCATTTATATGGTGTTCCACGTTTTCACGGCATACTTTCAGCTTGGGCATTTGTTCTGCGGTATTCTTTGGGTCCAGATTGAGTTCTTTGAGTATTTCTCTTACAACTTGGTGTTCCTCGATCCCCTCCAGAGTAAGTTCGTGCGTTTCTTTTTTGAAATGAGGTTCAGGTAAAACACAGTTTCTTCGATATTCATGTGCATTTCAAGCGTCTGCAATGGCCTGTTGAAATTCTCATCCAGCTTCCCGTCTTTTTTCCTGTAAGAGAATTCAACTTCCCTGGAAATTTTCATAATTTCCCTGTGATCTCTTTTCAAAAGATCCAAGGCATCCATATGAATTTCTTCCTGATTATTTCATTTTGACGTATGTTTTATATTTTAATAAATGCTTCAGCCAAGCGAAATGTATTAATTTTGGATTAATAATTCCCCGCACTCCTCAGGGAATTCTTTCAACTGAATTGCTGCCTTCCGGAAGCTTTTTTTAAGGACAACTGGAAATCTGCCGACTGAGCCCGGCAGCCTTTGCCGTCAGTTCTTTACTTTATAAGGCTGCTGAGCAATTTCCTGAAGGTCCAGAAATCTTCTATGAGCATGAAGCCTTCCTTATATAGAATTTCTTTGTAAAGGTGTGCAGCCCGGCCTCCAACGATTACAGCCTTTCCTTTTAACAGTTTGCCGAGTGCCTGTAGCTCATTCGGGACACCTTCCTCATCGGGATATACAATGCTCAGGCAGACTGCCTTTGACAGTGAATATTTTGCAGCCGCCACAATCTCCTCTGCCGGAAGGTCGGGCCCCAGTTCAACTACATTCCACCCTTCTGATGCGGCAACAACTCCTGCAAGAAGAGACCCGAGTTCGTGCATCTGCCCTCTAGGAGTACAGACAAGAACAACGGGCGCATATGGTGAGACCTTATACCTCAGTACCAGATCTTTCAGGAAAGCAGCTAAAACAGAACTTGCCATATGCTCCTGTGCTATTCTCAATTCCCCGTTATACCAGTCTTCACCTATTTTATGTATAAGGGGAATTATGAGACCGTTAAGCAGTTCATCTAACCCCATGTCAACAGCCCCCTTTTCCAGAGTGCTTTCAAGCATTGAGGGGTCGTAACTGCTTATTGCCTTAAGACTTGCCTGCAGAAACAGCCCTGACTTAAGTGCAGAAACAGGACGGGATTCATTACTTTCAGGAGATTTTCCCTGTTGCCGGGCATTGAGTCTTTTAAGTTCCTCAATTGATAGGGAGGCAATATTGCTGATTGTGCTGCCATTTTTTACAGCCTCGCCAAGGAGCCTCAACTTTTCAACCTCAGCATCCGAGTACACCCTGCGGTTGGTTTCGGTCCTCTGGGGACTTAGAATATTGTATCTCCTCTCCCAGGCTCTTATAACATAGGGGCTTACTCCGCTCAGCCTGGAGGCGGTTTTAATTGAATATTTAGTGTCGTTATTCACTGTAAAATTCCCTTTGTTGACTATATGTATAAAATATAATAAATTAATTTAAGAATTGGAACTAATTTGTTTAGACAAAAGTTATACAAGATATAAGGCTAATATCAAAATTTTTAGGGGATAATGAAATGCACCTGCTTTTACTGAACTTTACTGCAAGGATACTTCTTCTTACTGCCTTTTTGGCCGTGATCTCTTCAAAGTTGTGGCCTCAGGCTCCTGATGGAACGGGGGCTCTGAAAGGAAGAGTTGTTGATATGGTTACACGGCAGGCTCTTCCGGGAGTGAACGTTTCCGTGGAAGGTACAAATCTTGGAACTTCAACTGACGTCGATGGGAATTACGAGATCAGTGATATCGCTTCAGGACGTGTTACCGTAAAGGCATCTATGGTTGGATTTAAGAGCATCATTAAGCCCGATGTAATAATAAACAATGCACGTCCGGCAGTTGTAGATTTTGAGCTCGAGGAATCAGAGGTGGAGCTTGAGACAGTTTTAATCAGAGCAGATTATTTTCAGAAAGATCCCTCTTCGGCTGCGAGCATAACAGCTTTCAGTTTTGAAGAGATAAGGCGCGCCCCCGGGGGACTTGAGGACGTTGTGCGCGCCCTTTCCACACTGCCCGGCATCGCTCAGGCGGATGCCGGGCGTAACGATCTTGTTGTACGCGGTGGAGCCCCTTCAGAAAACCTTTATATAATAGACGGCATCCCCGTAGCCAATATTAACCATTTCGGAAGCCAGGGTTCCACGGGAGGTCCCTTAAGCTACATAGACCTTAATTTTGTAAAAGACGTTACATTTTCAACCGGAGGCTTTCCGGTTGAATACGGAGACAAGACCTCCTCGGTCCTTAATATTGATCTCAGTGAGGGAAGGCGCGACAGGATTGGCGGAAAGGCAACCGTTTCAGCTACACAGTTCGGCCTAAATGCCGAGGGACCTCTGGCAAAGGACCTTAATTTTCTTTTTTCGGCCAGGAGGAGCTATCTCGACTTTATTTTTAAGGCCGCAGGATTCGGCTTCGTTCCGGAATATTATGATGTCCTCTCAAAAGTTAAATATGAGATGAATAACCGGAACTCTTTGTCATTCCTTTTCATCAGCGCTTTCGATAATGTAAAGTTCTTTAATAACACTTTTGACCAGCGCTACAGCAATTCCAGAACAATGGGAAGCGACCAGATACAGTATGTAAGCGCTCTTTCATTCAGGCATCTTTTCGATAAGGGTTTCTTTAATATCAGTGCAAGCAGGAATTTTACGGATTACCGCTTTCAGCAAAGGGATACCCTGCAGAATCCCATTTTCCTGAACAATTCAAGGGAACAGGAAAATAACTTCCAGGCAGACCTGGTATTAAAGATTTCCGGGGCTTCGGAGATAAGTTCCGGTGCATCGGCAAAACTGATAAAATTCAATGCTGATGTCCTGTTTCCCTACTTCAGGACCACATTCGGAGACGTGCTCAGCGTTAATAATCTTAATCAGAAAACTACATTCAACAAGTACTCGCTTTACACAAACTACCACAACAGGCAGATCCCCTGGCTTGGAATTAATGCAGGCTTGCGCATGGATTATTTTAACGGCATTAATGATCCTTTAACGCTTAGCCCAAGAGGATCCGTTTCTATTTATGCCGGTCAGAAGACAGAAATAAACCTAAGCGCAGGCATTTATTATCAGAGCCCGTCTTATATCTGGCTGATAGGAAGCCAGGAGAACAGGAATCTGAAAAGCATTAAGGCGGTGCAGTATATTGCAGGAGTAGAAAGGCGCCTGAGGGAGGATACCAGGCTTAGAGTTGAGGCATTCTACAAGTCGTACAGTAATTACCCGGCAAGCACATTAAGGCCCTATCTGGTTCTCTCCAATACGGGAGCGGGATTCGGCGGTTCGGAGGATAATTTTTCATCCTTTGCTCTTGAGGCTCTGGTAAGCAAGGGATATGGGGATGTAAAGGGGCTTGAGTTGCAGATGCAGAAAAAGTCGTCATCCATCCCAGTCTACGGAATTATAAGTCTCACATACAGCCAGGCCCGTTTTACAGCGCTTGACGGAGTAAGCCGCCCCGGGAATTACGATCAGCGTTTTATTATGAACTTAAGCGCAGGCTACATTATAAACGACAGCTGGGAAGCTTCAATGAAATTCCGTCTTGCAACAGGAAATCCGTACACACCATTTAACGCAGACGGATCGCAGAGTGTAAGCCTTTACAACTCGGAGCGCCTGCCTGTTGCGCATTCGCTTGACGTGAGGGTTGACAGACGCTGGAATTTTTCGGACTGGGCACTTGTAACATTTTTGGATGTACAGAATGTTTATAACAGGAAGAACCGCGGCATTCCGCGCTGGGATGCCAGGGTAAATGCCATTGAAAGTGAACGCTCCATTGGAATTCTCCCTTCCATCGGAGTAACCGCCGAATTTTAAGCTTCCTGTGTTAAGTTTCTTGTGTTAAGTTTCTTGTGTCATGTCTGTTCAAAGGCGGGCGTGTCGGTCTCTTAAGGCGACTTTTAGCCCGCCCTGACAGGCATCCCCCCATTTGACAGGCTTGCCCCCGCCTCCGGCAGAGGAACAAAACCTTTTTTCTTCCAATGCGTCTAAAATAGAAATAACAGGGAGCTGAAAAATGGAAGAAGTTACTTTGCTGGAAGATAAAAAATGGGCTACACTGGCGCACCTGAGCGTATTCAGCGGATTTATCATTCCATTCGGCAATATTATTCTGCCCATTGTAATCTGGACATCAAAGCGCGAGTACCATCTTACGGTTGACCAGTGCAAGGAAGTACTGAATTTCCAGATATCCACGCTTATTTATTTTCTTCTGCTGATTCTGGCTTTTGTACTTTCAGTAGTTTCATCGGCACACGGCGAGCCGAACCTGGCATCAGTTATTATAATAGGGCTTCTTATTGTTGCACTCGGTATTTACTACCTGGTTGCCACAGTTATTGGCGCTCTTCAGGCCAATAACGGTATCAGATACCGCTACGCAATAAATATCAGGTTTATCAGATAAGAAAGAATGCAGGCCGCCTTTTCCAGGTTGTGAAGTTTTTGGGACGCAGTATTTTTCAAGCAGTAGTTTTTAACTACTGCTTGTTAACTTTTTTTACCAGCACGGGATATTGATCGATGAGATCAGTCATTTTTGCAATGTTTAGCTGATCGGCATTCAAGTGAAGCTCCTCACCGTATTCAAGCAGCGCTTTTACATTGTTCTCCTTCCCCAGTTCTTTGATCCCTTTTGCAAATTCTATAACCTCGTCAATAAAAAGTCCCGACTTGACATTCTTCCATTTTTCCAGGTACTCTCCTGCCAGGGCATTAACGACTGCCGCGATATTGCCTCCGGAATTTCCTTCAGAATCCTTTTTCTCCAGCCCCAGATGAAACAAAATCCTGCCCATCAGGTCGGAAGTATTAAAGGGTTTTACCACGTAATCGTTTCCCCCGGCTTTCATGGCTTTCATGATGCTCTCAGATTCCGTTCTTGCCGTTAAGAATACGACCGGTATATTTTTAGTATTAACATCCTCCTTAAGTTTTTTGCATACAGTAAGCCCGTCCATCTCGGGCATTGACATGTCGAGAAGAATCAGGTGGGGTTGCTTAAGCGAGGCGATACTGAGGGCCTGTTTGCCGCTGGTGGCAAATGCGATCTGAAAACCATATTCCCTTAATGTATTACCCAGAACCTGAAGGTTCTGCGGCAGATCATCAACAATAAGAATCCTTTTTCTTCTAATTTGGGATAGCTGTGCTTCACTGATGTTCATAATTCTTTCTTATCTGGTTTAATTTTGTTCTGCAAATATATTGAATTTCTATATTAATTTTCGGGCGAGTTCCGGAAAACTTTCAAGCAGTTTTGTAATTTCCGCAACCCTGAAGGTGTCTGCCGATTCAATGAGGTCACCCCCGAACTTAACAAGCAGCTCTGATGAATTTTCCTCGCCGAGCTTTTTTATCTCCTGGGCAAAATCCGCTATTTCATCTATCATCATCCCCTCTTTTGCCGAGAGCCATTTGCTCATGAGAGGACCTGATAAATACTCACCTGCCTTTGGGCTTAATTTTTCCGGGACCGGTGCTGCAAGTATAAGTTCTTCATACTGAACAACATTTTCACAGATCCCCTCGCCCTGGAGAATTTCCACGCCAGGAAGATTGAACCTGAATGTACTTCCCTTACCAAGCCGGCTTTCAACAGAAATAGTTCCGTTCATCATTTCGATAAGTCTTTTTGTTATTGTAAGACCAAGGCCTGTTCCGCCGTACTTCTTTGTACTCTGCCCTTCGCGCTGGCGGAAGACCTCGAAGATAAGTTCAAACTGGTCTTCCGGAATGCCGATGCCGGTATCGGTTACCTCAAAATAAAGGTCAACCATGCTGCTATCCTGAGGTCTGTTCTCGCCCCTAAGTCTGATGGTTACGCTTCCCATTTCTGTAAACTTTACGGCGTTTCCGGCAAGGTTAAAGAGTATCTGGCGGAGCCTTATCTCATCAAGCAGAACTAACCCGGGTACACCGGGATGAATTTCCAGATTAAAGGCCACCCCTTTCTGCCTCAGAATTGTGGTAAAGATACGTGAGATTTCATTAAGAAGGTTCTGAGGGCTTACGGGTTCACGCCTGATCTCAATTCTCTCAGCCTCAATTTTCGACAAATCGAGTATATCGTTAATAAGCACGAGCAGGCTTCTGGCGCTTGCATCTATGCCCGAGAGGTACTCAAGATTTTTTTTATCGTGCAGCTGCTGCTTTAGAAGTTCAGCAAATCCTATAATCACATTCATCGGGGTTCTTACCTCGTGGCTCATATTAGCCAGAAACATGCTCTTGGCCTTATTGGCGCTTTCTGCTTCCTCCTTGGCTTTTTTTAGTTTTTTTTCGTGCTCGAAAGAGCTGATTATGAGTGAGGCAAGTGTTCCGAATTCATTCTGCTTATTTTTTAAGTTCCTAAGGACAAAGGGGTTTGAAAGCCTGAGGCTGCCCACGATCAGCTTAAGCGGAAGTCCGATAAAATAAATCAGGAAGAATGAAACTGCGCCCAGGATTGTCAGTCCGAAAACTATATTAAGCGTCATCTGTGTATTTGAGGCATCCAGAAGTTTATGAAGCACTTCAGATTCAGAGCTGTACTTCAGTGCTGCTACAGGCTTTTTATCCCATCCCATCAGTCTTGTTGTGGTTACAACGGTAAACTGGTTTTCTGCCTGACGCCCGAGTTCCAGAGTTTCATCCTGAGGCCTTATAAAAACAACTTTTCCCGCCATCAGTTCTGAAAGCTCCTGCATATAATCAGCAGACCACTGCCTTGCCGCAATAAGGTATCCCCCGGGCTGAGATTCCCTTTTTACGTCGGAGCCTGACTGCAGGGGTGCAGTTCTTACTTCAAAAACGCCTTCTGAGGATTTAATGAAAAAGTGATTAAACCATTTCTTAGCAAAAATTCCCGCAAGAACTTCCTTCCCGATGGGAAACCGCTCGAGCTCTTTGCTTGAAATTGTATTTGCAGAGTAAACCTGGTCCAGTTTGGTGTTAAAAAGCCAGAAGCACTGGACGTTGAATGTAGGCATTACGTTGTCAATATTTATAACAGCCCACGGGTGGTCCACCTTATTTGCAAACTTCAGCATGTCGTCCCAATATGAGTAGTCGTATACGTAGCTTTCAAGTCCTTTCCCCTGCAGCCCGATTACTTTTCCGAGCAGTGCGTTGCGTTCCTGTCTGGTCTGTTCAATTAAAGAGGATACCTTGCGGAGCTCCGACTTATGTATGAGTATCATTCCAGCCAGGAACATGAGATAAATTAAGGCAAGAAAAAATATTATCCTGTAGCGCACCTGCTTCATTAAAGGGCTCCGGTAAAATTAAAACACGGTAATAATAGAATATTATCGGAAGATATTCTGAATTGTAGAGCCCGGAATTTCATTTTTTGTAGGATTTTAATGAACCAGGCATAAGCCGCCTGTACCGGGGCAGAATGTAAAAAGAGAAAGTCCCGGCCCGGGGGTTTACCCAAGCCGGGGGAAAAAGTCTTATTTTCCGTACTGTTTAACAATTAAGGCAGAAGCCTCTCCCCCGCCTATGCAGAGTGAAGCAAGTCCGTATGTGGAATTGCGCTTTTTCATTTCATAAAGAAGTGTGGTCAGTATGCGGGCGCCGCTGGCGCCGATAGGATGGCCCAAAGCCACAGCTCCGCCGTTTACGTTTACCTTTTCAGCGTCGAGCGAGAGCAGTTTTGCCACTGCAAGCGAGACAACGGCAAAAGCCTCGTTGATCTCAAAGAGATCGATATCCGAAAGCTTCATGCAGGCTTTGTTAAGAACCTTCTCTATGGCATCTGCCGGAGCGGTAGTAAACTGCATGGGAGCCTTGGCCGCAGATGACTGAGCAACAATCTCGGCCATTGGAGTATATCCTAATTCCAGAGCCTTCTCCTCAGACATTACAAGCAGCGCAGAGGCACCGTCATTAAGACTGGAAGCATTTGCAGCCGTAACGACGCCGTTTTTATCGAATACCGGTTTTAAGCCCGGTATCTTGTCGAACTTTACCTTTTCGGGTTCTTCATCTTTTGATATGACTGTCTCACCCGTTTTGGACTTAACTTTAACCTCAGCTATTTCATCCTTAAAGCGTCCTTCCTCCTGTGCCTTAAGGGCGCGCTTATAGGAAGTGACGGCAAACTCGTCTAACTGTTCGCGCGTAAAATTGAAATCCTTCGCGCATGAGTCGGCGCAGCTTCCCATATGCACGTTGTTATAAACATCCCAGAGCCCGTCAACAATAATTGAATCGAAGATGGTGCCGTTTCCAAGGCGGTAGCCCGTTCGGGCCTGAGGGAGAACATAAGGAGCATTGCTCATGCTTTCCTGTCCGCCGGCAATTATAACGTCTGCATCTCCAACGGCGATTGCCTGGTGAGCGAGCATCACAGCTTTAAGACTGCTTCCGCATACTTTGTTTATGGTAAGGCATTCCACCTTTTCAGGCAGTCCTGCAAATATTGATGCCTGGCGTGCCGGCGCCTGTCCAAGTCCTGCAGTAAGAACATTTCCCATGATGACTTCATCGACGGTGTTTCTATCGAGCCCCGATTCGTCCAGCAGAGCCTTAATAGCCAGGCTGCCAAGCTGAGGAGCCGTAAAGCCTGCAAGGCTTCCCATAAAAGAACCTATTGGTGTACGTTTAGCGTGGGTAATAACCACTTTTTTCATAAATGCTCCGGTTTTATTTTATTTAAGGTAAAGTCAAAACTAAAGAAGGACAAGGTAAAAGGCATTCAGCTCAGGACGTATTCCCCCTTTATAAAAACGCAGAAAAGTCTTAAAAACTTAGTATAAAAAACGGCTATTGTCAATATAATGAATCTAAATTGATGCAGCAAAGATATGGCGATCAGATGAAGAAATCCATTTCATTTTGAAATGAGATCTAAAGCACCAGAGGCTCCTTTTCAGGTTTCCTTTTAAAAATAAAAAACCGGTAAAGAGCATGGAAGGGTTTGGACCTTCATGGTACCTAAGCTATATAAACTCTTTACCGAAGCTATTGAGCAAAAACCAATAAATTAAATATTCGTTTTACCGTTTATGTAATTTATTAATTTTGTACCTGACTCTTTTTAGCTCCTATTTACATAGCTCTTAGCGTCTTCTTTTGCGCCACGTGCTCTTTTACCAGTCTTATTAGTTACTTACTTGCTTATGCGGCTTTCAGTAACTGTTATAATAATAACAAATCAAATATGGCCTGGCAATACCAAAAAAAGTGACCTAAAACATCCCTCTTTCAGCCTGTTTTTCAAGTTTTTGCCGATTACTGCAGGAAGTTAAATTTTCTTTTACCGGAAGAATGACTGCTGGTCCAACAGTGCCTTAAGATTCCTGGAAATAACCGGCAGATCCTCAAGCAAGGATGCCTTATCCAGCTTTTCAATTGTCTCATCAGGAAGAAGTGAAGAACTGCTGTTCGAAAGAATAAGTGAAGTCTCTTCTTCAGAAAAGCTTTCAGAGATTACGGTCCAGCTGGCAAAACGCCTGTTTTCAGGGCAAACATTCTGGCACATCATGCAGCCGATTAAGGAGTTATGCCAGAAAAGATCCAGCCATTCAGGGAAATCCTTCTCCCTTTCGTTGAAAAATGTAAGACACTTTTCAGCACTCAGCAGGAAGCGGTCCTCCGGTATAGCAGCTGTAGGGCATTTGTTAATGCATGCCGTGCAGTTACGGCACCTTTTCATCATTTTCAGATCCCCCCAGAATTCCTCCCCGGCAGGAAAATCCGAGAAGTATGCCACTAGTCTGAAGAAACTGCCCATTCCGGGAATATAAGCAATATTGTTCCTGCCGTATTCAGCCAGGCCCGAGTGCACGGCAAGGAGTTTTTCAGGCAGCGAAGCCCACAGAATGTGGAAGCCCTCAGGCTCCAGAATATTGCGCAGAATACTTTCAACAATGCTGTCGGTTTCGTGTGAATATGTCGGAGGCACAATGAAACTATAGGATCTTCCCTCAAATGAAAAGCTGACCAGTTTCCGGGGCTGCGGGGAGGCAGTAATGATAATAATCCTTGCATCGGGAAATGAAGGGGTGAAATTTAAGAACCTCAGTCGCTCCTGAAAAAATTCCAGGTCGAGCAGGCCTTTTTCACGAAGATGCCCGACTTCCTCCTGAATATTCTTCAGGCGTTCTACAGAGATGATGCTCCCTTTGTAACCCCGGTTCCTCAGGGCAATGTTTAATGCCCTTTTGAATTCATTAGAGTCCATAACTCCTCCCGAAGGCTTCAAATGTAATATATAAAATAATATTATCTTGCAAAAGCCAGGCGGAAAGGCATAAATTTCCTGGAGATGTTTTTCAAATTAACTCTTGAGAGTTAACTAAAATATTATTTATATTTGGCCGATAATAATAGCAGTTTATGCCTTTTTGTTGAAAACGGACAGAATCCCATGACTTTGTTAACTTACGCCTTGCCATATAAAGACACTTTGTCAATATTAAACTGAAACAAAAGCCTCTAAATCCAGAGCGTCGGTCAGTAATAACTGCCCTGGTAAAACTGTGCATCGTGATTCAATGCTTTCCAATAATGGAAACTAACAGCAGGATCTGACTTTTATCAGATCATCTGCAATTTCGGGAAATATATATCATTGAGGGGGAACACGAATGAGCTACAGTAGCAAACTGCCGGAAGTCATTCACATTGATGAAGATAAGTGCATAAGCTGTCATCAGTGCATTTCAGTCTGTCCGGTAAAATACTGTAATGACGCCTCGGGCAGTCATGTCAAAATTAATTCAGATCTTTGTATCGGCTGCGGAGAATGCATTACTGCCTGTTTGCCGGGAGCAAGAAAAATCATTGATGATATGCATCTGTGGCAGGAAGACCTGAAAAAAGGCGTTCCCATGATCGCCATTGCAGCTCCTGCTGTTGCGGCAAATTTTCCCCGCAGATATCTCAATCTTAACGGATGGCTGAAGTCTCTTGGAATTAAAGCCGTTTTTGACGTAAGCTTCGGAGCCGAACTGACAATTAAAAGTTACCTGGAGCATATAAAAGAAAATACTCCTAAATGCGTCATTTCTCAGCCCTGCCCTGCCTTGGTTACATATGTTGAAATTTACCGCCCGGAACTGATCAGTTATCTTGCGCCGGCTGAAAGCCCGATGACTCACACGATGAAAATGATAAGACATTTTTATCCCGAATATGCCAATCACAAGATACTGATTGTTTCTCCCTGCATCGCAAAGAAAAGAGAATTTGAGGAGGTGAATGTCGGCGACTATAACGTGACGATGAAGAACATAAGCGATTTTATCGCTTCAACGGGCATTAACCTTAACAGCTTTCCTGCCGTGGATTACGACAATCCGCCTGCCGAGCGAGCCGTTTTGTTCTCTTCACCAGGCGGACTTATGAAAACCGCTATAAGAGAAAATGCAGGCGTTATAGATATAACGCGCAAGATTGAAGGGCCGAAATCGGTTTATCATTACCTCGATCACCTGAAAGGCGACATTGACAAAGGCACCTCACCTGTTCTTATAGACTGCCTTAACTGCGAATTCGGATGCAACCTGGGAACAGGCACCGACCGCAAACTTACTGCTGATGAAGTGGAGCATCTGATTGAGGAAAGAAAGCTTGAGATGCAGAAGAGATATATGGGCAGACTTCATAAGACACCATCCAAAAAGAAGATCAAAAAAAATGTTGATAAATTCTGGGAAAAGGGACTTTACGACAGGAGCTACCGCGACCTGTCTGAAAACTTCAGACAATCGATAAAGATCCCAAATGAAAAGCAGCTTGATGAAGTCTACAAAACAATGCTGAAGGAAAAGCCTGAGGACTTTAAGAACTGCGCTGCCTGCGGATACAACAGCTGCGAGAAAATGGCAATTGCAATTTTTAATGGCCTGAACAAAAGCAGCAACTGCCACGCATATCTTGAAAAAACCGAACACTACATTGAGGAAAACATTGCAGTGGTGGAAAAGCTGGCACAGGGAGATCTTACAATTCAATTCATAGATAATGGCAAAAGCAAGGTTGCCGGTTTATTCAAGGAGCTTAACAATGCAGTTGCAAACATTGAAGGGCTCCTTACCTCAACTTCAGAAACAATTGAAACTACTGTAAGCGCCGCCACCGAGATTTCAGCCGGAACTGAGGAGATGGCAGCAGGAGCAAGCAGCCAGTCGCTTCAGACTTCAGAAGTAGCCGGTGCAATTGAGGAGATTACAAGAAGCATAGTCGAAAGCTCCAGGAATGCAGATCTTGCAAAAGTCAACAGCCATGAAGCAAGTCAGAGTGCAAAAGAAGGGGCTATTAAAGTTGAAGAGACAAAGAAAGGAATGCACAAAATTGTAAGTTCCACAAAGCATACTGCTGAAAAAATCTCGACCTTGGCAGGTAAAACAAGCCAGATCGGTGAAATAGCCCAGGTGATAAATGACATTGCAGACCAGACGAACCTGCTTGCATTGAACGCTGCAATTGAGGCCGCGCGTGCCGGCGAACAGGGGCGGGGCTTTGCTGTTGTTGCCGACGAGGTGCGAAAACTTGCCGAGCGCACAACTAAAGCCACAAAGGAGATTGCAGATACAATAAAAGCCATACAGATGGAAGCAGCAGAGGCAAACTCTTCAATGGATGAGGCTCAGAAGGCAGTAGAAGAAGGAATGCTCATGACGGAATCTGTTGCCCTGACGCTTAACCAGATACTCTCGGTAAATGAAAAGGCATCTGAGCTGGTTACCATGGTTGCCAACGGAAATCAGGAGCAGTCCAATTCCGCCGAACATATATCACAGAATATTGAGTCCATATCCACAGTCACACAGCAGTCTGCTGCCGGAATTGAGCAGATAGCCCATGCAGCAAATGATCTGAACAAGCTTACGATGAACCTTCAGGAGCTCATAACCCGCTTCCGCCTGAAATCCAATTCATCATATTCAGGCAGTAATCAGAATAAAAGACTTTTATCCTCAAAGTAAATCTTACTTACTAGGGGCGGAATTCTTCCGCCCCTTTTCATAAATAGCCACTATCCCTGAATAGCCACGAGCTTTAGCTCGTGGTTAAGCGATCCCCCTCTCTTTTGGGCTTTAGCCCCAGATCATCTCCAGGAAGAGTCTGTGGCTAAAGTCACGTTTTTTTCATCTTTCCACGACCTGAAGGCCGTGGCTATTCAATCGTGAGCTATTCAGGTCGTGGTTTGTTAGTTAAAACTTTTCTCACGGGGTAATTATAAATGGGCTTCCAAATGATGAATTCATTCTTAAAATGATGAAAGAAAAGACAATGGAGAAAATATGGGAAATAAAGGCAGAGGCAGCCAGTTCATCTCGCACAGCTACCTGGGGCAGGATGTACCGGCAAACTTTAAGAAGGGAAAGCACGATAAAAGCCCCGTCAACCTCAATACGGACGACCTGAAGAGAATTGCGGATATTCCACTGATCGGGGACTATCGTGCGCGCGACATAATTGCCCACAGGCCGTTTAAGTCGTGGGAGGAGGTCGCACGTGTGCCCGGCATTACAAAAGAAATGATTGAGGCGATGAAAAGCGGAAGAGCTACAATTTAACGCTCTTAAAGCCCTCTTTAATCCAGCCTCCAAGCTGCGACTGAAGTTTTTTATCTGTATAGGAAGTAAAGCCGCCGCTGCCGTAAGCCGGAATGCCTGAATGGACCTGTCCCAAAAGTTCAGTAAGAGGAAGATTAATGAATTTTGCCTTGAGGTCCCAAAGCGCGATGTCTACTGCAGCTATTGCTGAGGCAGCAATTCCGCGGGAACGATATTTCGCACGGCCTCCAGCATAAGCTCCCAGTTTCTGGTCACTTCGAGGAGGACCGTGCCTTTAATTACTCCGGTAAGCTGATCTTTTATCAGGAGCCCGGCCTCGGGGGTTATATAAGAGGCGGGTTCTTCACCCCCGCTATCGACACTAAACCGCTGAGGGCGGATTAAAGCCAAAAGAATGAATTAAATTACGTCTCAAGACTATGAAAGGTCAATCATTAATATATATCCTTATTAAATCATCTCCTTTACTTTGTCTGAGGCAACCGTAAGGGCAATTTTACCGCGGTGCGGTTCACCCTTTGCAAGCGACTTGGCAAAGTTCTTTGCCTGCTTATATGTCACCTTTGCCGGCATAGGCGGCTCAAACGGGTCGACTTCAGCTTCAATTATTACGGGCCCTTTTGTCCTCAAGGCTTTGTCCATAATAGCGCCGCATTCCTTCGGGTCCTTAATTGTAAAGCCTGTTGCGCCGCAGCTCTTTGCAAACATTGCAAAATCTATTGGCTCAAGGCTTACGCCGTATTCCGGGTTGCCCAAGAAAACCATCTGTTCCCATTTTATCTGCCCCAGCGTATTATTTTTTACAATTACAACCTTGACCGGGAGCTTGTACTTGACGCAGGTTGAAAGCTCTGCCATAAGCATGGAGAATCCCCCGTCTCCTACAAAAGCGACCACCTGACGGCCCGGATAGGCCAGCTGTGCTGCAATTGCGTAAGGGAATCCGTTTGCCATTGTGGCCAGGTTGCCTGAGAGCGAATGCATCTGTCCGCGCTTTACAGGTATATGTCTGGCAAACCATGTGGCAATTGTACCTGAATCGCAGGTTACAATAGCATTTGCCGGCAGAGCGCTTCCCAGCTCATGGGCTGCCACCTGGGGCTTCATGGGATGGTCCTTTCTTGTTCCCCTTTCGTGCATGAGCTTACGCCAGTCCTTCATATCTTCCTGAAGGTCTTCAAGGAATTCAGTATATTTATTCGTATTGAGCAAAGGGAGGAGTTTCTGCAGCGTTTTTTTGCTGTCGCCCACCAGGCCCGCTTCAACGGGGTACCTTAAACCTATGCGCACGGCATCCACGTCAATCTGTACGGCCTTTACTTTCCCCGGCTCGGGATAAAATTCTATGTAAGGAAATGAGCTTCCTACAATGAGCAGGGTATCGCACTCCTCCAGGGCTTTCTGCGACGGGGCTGTTCCAAGAAGCCCAATTCCGCCGGTTGTATAAGGGCTGTCATCCGGAACTGCGGCCTTGCCCAGAAGTGCTTTTATAATTGGTGCCTGAAGCTTTTCGGCAATGCGTTCTAATTCATCGGTTGCATCCAGGGCACCCCGGCCCGCAAGAATTGCAATCTTCTTTCCGCTGTTTAGAACCTTGGCCGCCTTAATAATATCCTCCTCCTGCGGGAGGCCTGCTTTCCTGTAAAAAATATTTGAAACGTGTTCTGGAACGTTTCTCTTCGAGCGGTGTTCTTCGTCGACTTCCATATCCTGAAAGTCGACAGGGATAGTAACATGAGCCACTGTGGAGCGGCTTAAAGCATAGCGGCAAGCCAGTGATACAGCATTTTCCACGTGTGCCGGTCCCATAATCTTCACGTCATAACCTGCAACATCAATAAAAAGCTTATCTAGCTCCACATCCTGCTGTGAAAAAGTATTTGTAAGGTCGTGGAACTGAGCTCCTGTAATTGCAATTACAGGCTGCCCGTCCATTTTGGCATCATAGAGTCCGTTAAGGAGGTGAATTCCTCCGGGACCCGAAGTAGCCATGCAGGCACCCAGTCTGCCGGTAAACTTGGCATGAGCGCACGCCATAAAGGCGGCTGCTTCCTCGTGTCTGACATGTATAAATCTTATCTTATCCTGCCTTTTTCTCAAGGCTTCCATTACTCCGTTGATGCCGTCGCCGGGAAGTCCGAATATTGTATTAACTCCCCAGGCAATCAGCGTCTCAACCAAAACATCGCCACCTGTCGTCTTCATATTCCATCCTTTTCTATAATTTATGCAAAGATAATTAAAACCTCTTTACCGGCTTAGAAACTCTTCATAGTTTTTAATGTAAAGCATCACATAAGAAAAACAAGTCTAAATCCCTCTACACTGGATTTTTGGATATTTGAAATTTTGAAGCAACTGAAGTAATTTATTTTTTTCGGGACTGTTTATTTTCGGCACCTGAGAGTGAACGTACATAAAGGACAATGTACCAGCGGCAGCGTTCAAGAACTACCCTTTCCAAAACAGGCTCGTGACCAACTCCGGTAAGCATGGCCCGGTAAAGTGCTCCGTCAGAATAAGATTTGATCTTAGCCGCATGAAGGTCCGCCGGTTTGGGATAATAGCTCTGCCCTACCTGCCCGTCGCCAAATCCGTTATGGCCATGGCAGAAAACGCAGTAGTAGTCATAATAAATTTTTCCGCTGTCCAATGCCTCGCTTCGCATGGCTACAGGATTTACTGCATTATTCGGGGGCAGAATGCCTTTTATTTCAACCGGGACACTTCCTTCGGCCAGGGGGGTAAAGAGTGATTCGTAAGTCTTAATCTTATACTGATATTCCATTCTGGGTCCTGCAAGCATCAGGTATACCGCCGCGGCAAAGAATATAGCGGCCAGGACGAGCCCGGCAATAATATATTTTTTTATCATGCGCAGTTTTACCTGAGGCACTTTCATCAGGTCCGGTTTCATTTCTTCTTCTCCTTGTTCTGCGGCTTTTTGTACGTATACTTTGAGGAATCTCCTCCGGGCATCTGTATCTGCGGAGGAAGCTGCCTGAACCCGCTTGATGAAGAAGACAGTACTGAACTTGCCGGCGTATCCTCATACTCTCCAAAATCCCAGCTCCGCCTTAAGTCCTCAACATTCATCATAATAAACATTCCCCATCCGAAAACCCAGACGCACAAGGCAGTTATTGCAAACCAGGCCCAGAAAGGGGTCATTTCAATTTCCACCTCGCTTACATCCAGCACTCCGCCCCGTTCTTCCACCTTTTCTCTATCCTTTTCTTCCATTCAATTTCTGCTCTTCACTTTTTAATTTTTAATTTTTAATTTTTAATTATCCTTCACCAGTTCGGCGGATTATAAACCAGATACAGGCCGTAGGCAATTGCCCAGATAAAAAGTACTATATAGCTCAGCTTAAGAAGCCACGGCACGGTTCTCCAGAAAAGAATCCATTTGCCTTTTTCGTTCACCTTTTTATATTCAGACATCCTGGGGCGCCACATGTCGAAGTAGTTCAGGACAGTAAAAAACAAAACCGCCACTCCTGTCAGCACGGCAAGAATGGCCCAGAGGTCTTTAAGTATCTGATAATGTATCATTTTTCTCCTCGTTCAAACCCTTAAGACTTCCCTCTTTTTCATCTTCAGGTATTCCGCTAATAAGCGGAAGAATATTTGCACGCCTGGCCTCCCGGGGATTACTTTTCCGTAAGGCCAGAAATACCATCACTACTCCAAAGAATGTCAGAACAATCGAAAGCCCGATATAAAGATTCAGGTACATCTCCTCATACGTCATTTTGTGCTCTTACTATTTAGTTGTGGCTGCCCGAAGTTATCGGGTGCGCCAAGTGATTTCATGATAGTATGCCCGCTGTCGGGGCCTTTATAATTATTCTTCCAGTTGGGGTCTTCAAGCGCCGCATCGATACCCCTGGGCTGGATATTTGAATCTGTATAGCCTATAAAAGAAACCGCCACAAAGTTCGAAAGGTCCCATATCTTGTCTGATTCCAGGACCTTCTTAAAGTACATCATCCCCGTTCCGGTTACCCCGTTCATTATCTGGTAATAAAGAATGCCTCCAATGTACTTCCCCTCCACGAGGTGGCGCCTGAGGAGTGTAAAGTTTAACGGCGTAGGCCTCAGGTACTGTGCCGCAGGACCCTCACCGTCGCCCACAGGGCCGTGGCATCCTATACAGAACTCCTCAAATAGCCTCTGGCCCCGCTTGATGGACTGTTCGGTTGCAGGATACGGATTCGGTATATTGCGCCAGCCTTCAGGCACCTGGCTGTGCAGCCATTGAACGTTCGAATCAGGTCCCATATTGTATGCCATTAAAGCCTGCTCTTTCCAGTAGCCTTGTCTATCCTTTCTTTTATCGCCGTAGCGTCCTCCCTGGTACTGGACGTAAGCAGTAAGCCTTTTGATGTCTGTGGGACCCAGAAACTGCCACGACGGCATAACGCTTTCGGGACTCGTATAGCGGGGGTTGATAAAATGAGCTATGTGCCAGTCATCGGACCTTAAGCCCCCTTCTTCAGAGAGGTCAGGGCCTGTCCTTTCAGAACCCAGTATTGCGGGCTCCTGACCCAGGTAGTCCCCCTTCCGGGAAATTCTTTCTGCTCCGTGCCCCCAGTCTATTGTTCTGATATAAAGCGAGTGGCAGTAACTGCATCCGTTACTGACATAAACGTCGTGCCCTTCCTGTTCAAGGGCGGACAGAGGGCGCCAGGCCTCCGAGGGCTTTTCGTTTAATGTAAGAGCGGGGAAAAGCCCCATAATTGAAATTGAAACCCAGAAGACAATAAGGCTCCCTATTACGAGTACTTTGGGCGTCATTCTCATGCCGTCATCTCCTCTTCTTCAACTAAAACAGGAGGCTCAGTTACTTCACCTTTTCTTAATGTCATAATAAAGTTGTATAGCCCCACAAAGGCTCCCGCAATTATAAAGACTCCGAAACCGGCCCTGATGGCCATATATACAGGCAGCACCGGAAGCACCTTCACAACCGGGTCGCCTTTATACCAGGAGGAGCCCTGAAGGAGCCCTGCCGCCGTAAGGACCGCAAAAAATCCTGAGAGCCCTATCATTACAAGTCCAAACTGAAGGTTGACCAGGTTCAGGGAGTAAACTCTTCTTTTAACAATTAAAGGCAGAACGTGCCACATTGCCCCAAGAGCAATAAAGCCCGAAAAGCCGAGTATTGCAATGTGAGCGTGCCCTATTGTCCAGTTGTTAAAATGTGTCACCCTCTGCACCTGCGGGAAGGACTGTATTGAGCCCTGTAGCCCCACAATTAAATACCATATCATCCCCATCATAACCCAGCGCGCCGCGGGGTCCTTTATTACGCTTGAGGCATGCCCCCGGGCTGTAAGCCAGATGTTTACAATTGCCGTCATGACGGGGATAAACATAAGAGCCGAGTCGATGGCCGACATCGCCTTGAACCACGTGGGTATGGGCGCCTGCATGAGATGGTGCCCCCCGATGTGGGAATAAAATGCCACGAGCGTCCAGAACCCTATAAGAGAAAGCGCGTGCGAATAAAGGGGCGTTTTTGTAACTCTGGGTATTACATAGTATGCCGCCCCTACTGCAAGCGGCGTAAGCAGAAGCCCCGGGAGGTTATGCCCCCAGAGCCAAAGGAAAATTGAATCTATAAGGCCCGGAAGAGCCCCGGTCTTAGGATGCCACATTACATTGCCAAGTGTATATGATCCTGCGGTCCAGAGAAATGTTGCCACAAAATACCAGATCGATACGTAGAGAGTATCTTCACGGCGATACTTAATAGTCATTAAAGTGTTATATATGATAAGAAGTACAGATATGATAATTGCAACGTCAAAGATCCATATATATTCCGAATATTCCCTCCCCTGAGTTATGCCGAAAGAAAACGTCAGAGGTCCGCTTAGGACCGCAATGTTCCACAGCATGAAACTTGCCCAGCCCGAAGGTTCAGAAAATAGTTTCACCCTCAGAAGTGCAGGCAGGTAGTACATTCCGCTTCCAATAAGTGTATTAACTGCAAAACCGTATGCAACGGTATTGATGTGAATGGGCCTTTCACGCCCGAATGTCAAGGCCGGAATGTTGTTAAAGAATTCCGGGGCCACGAGATGTATGGCTGAAACCATTCCGTAGAGGGTGCCGATTACAAACCAGACTGACCCTGCCAGTAAAAAGGCAAGAGCTGAACTGCCGGGCTTTTTTGTAAATTCCCACATACTTTTTTAATATTCCTTTTTATATCCCTTATTTATCTGTGACAGGTAAAACAATCTATTGTTGCCCTGTGATCCCTGTGGCACTGAATACAGAAACCCATCGTAAAACTCTCAACCTGTTCTATTCTGTCCATCTGCTGGACGTTTCCATGGCAGCGTCCGCAGTCTATGTTTCTCGCCAGATGCACCGAGTGGTTAAAGTAAACAAAATCCGGAAGGTCGTTTACCATCACCCATTCCACGGGTATATTCCTGACATAAAGCCCCCTCAGCTCCTCTATCGGCGGATAGGTAATAATAATTTTCTCGTGGCAGAGTATGCAGGTCTGAACCGGAGGAAGCCCTGCATTTGATGATGTAAAAACCCCCTCGTGGCACATTACACAGCTTATATGCTTCATACCGGCGTGAACGCGGTGGCTTATGGGGATCGGCTGCCTGGGGCCTATTTCATTTTCAAAATGAAAGTTATACATCCACCACATAAATATGATTGCAAGCACTATTATCAGAGATGATATAACCGGAATATACTTCGGCCTTTGAGCGTAATTCCTCACCGGATAATCATCCATATTGCCGTGGCTCTGATTACTATCCATTACCTGCCTTTTCAGGATCTCTTAAATACTTTGAGGAATAAAACCAGTCATAGCTAAGGCCAAAAAGGCCCAGGAAGAGTAAAATGCCTACAATTTCAGGAAGACCGAAGGAACCCGCAGGGTTGAATTTTACCGATACAAGCCACCATCTTTCCACCCACAGACCTGATAAAACGAGCAGTGAAACAAACCCGATGAACCAGGGAGTCCTCTTAGACCATCTTGTAAGTAAAAGTACAAGAGGACTGAAATAAACAACAACGGAAATTACAAGGCTTATAACAGCCCAGGGTAAGTAATTCGTCCGGGGAACAATGTATCTGGTCTCTTCAGGAATATTCTCATACCAGAAAGGCAATAGCTGAGAGTACATCATGTATGTAGTCATGAGGCAGAATGTTACTATCAGTTTCCCCATGTCCATAATTTTACTTTTATCGAAATTCTTGTACAGGATTGACAATAAGGTCCAGCCCGTAATTGCGATATAGAGGCCTGAAATAAAAAAATATGCACCGAAGAGATTGCTCCTCCAGCGCGGCTCGAGCGCCATAACGAGATCGAAGCCCAGGAATGTAAAGACAATGCAGTATGTGAAGCTCAATATTCCGGCCCAGAGTTTACCCTGCCCTAAGGCTCTTTTTCTAATGAATACTACTGCCGCAGCCCAGAAAAGAATAAGCAGCACAAGGTCGCGGATAAAAAGGAACGTATTATTCAGCCATAAGCTGTGGCCTGCGTTATCTTTAACCCATGGAGCCCATTCGTGACTCGTAATCCATAAAACAATAAGGAGAATTATGGAAGGAAGGGAGAATACCACGGCTGTTTTGGCAACCCTTTCAGTTCCCCCCATCCAGTTCCCGTTTGAAGCAATAACAGCCGCGGGCCATACAACCAGCCCCGCGGCAAGAGGTACGAAAAAGGTAAAATTCACAAGAAGAGAAATCATAGCGCGCGGTGAATTTTCCGCATATGAATATATCCACCCCGCAAGGCCTGCCAGGAGCACAATTAAAAGTATTATTTTTAATAATCCCCTTTTCATAATTCTTTAACCTGTTATAGATTCCATTTCTTCATACCTGAAGGATTCCGAAATATTCTTTACCTCTTCACTGTCCTTTATTGAATACTGTACAACAAGCCCGTATTTATCTTTACTGAACCTCTTGTCGTAGCCGTGCATCGTGGAAGTCCTGAACAGCCGGCCGTGAATTATCAGCCCCGCCAGATTAAACAGTGCACCAAAGAGCACCCCGCCTTCAAAGGCGACGATCCAGTACGGGATAAGCGCCACGGGAGGTTTGCCTCCAACAATAAGATCGTCTAGTTGTGAGGCTCCAATGGCAAGCCCGAGCCCGAAGAGGAATCCGAATATGGCGCCGAACAAGGCCCAGATCTTCACCGGGCTGAAGGGCACCTTAACGATTTTTTCAAGCTGTTCAATTTTAGTTGGAGAGAAAACTTCAATTCTGTTATAACCCGCCTGGCAGAACGCCTTTACGGCCTTCAGCATTTCATTTGGTTCAGAGAAAACAAATTTATAGCCAGGCATGAAGGATAATGCTTTTTTTATTTTTACCGGCTGAGCGCATTTTTCATCAAAGGTTTTTCTTTTTTCATCTATCTGGCTCTTGAAATCTGTGATCGGAACCACTGGCAGGTTCTTTGAAAACAAAAGAAATAGGAAAAAGAACAAACAAAATGATGCAGCTGTAATAGTAAACTCAACCCAGGTCGGCGTGTAGGAATCCCAGGCGTGCGGCAGAAAGTCGTGTGCGGTTGATCCTACAACAATAAAAAATCTCTCAAGCCACATCCCTACTACCACAAGAACAGATATTGCTGCCATCAGCATATAATTTGTCCTTACTTTCTTAAATATAAAACTGAGCGGAAAAATTGCGTTAAAAGGAAGCATCATGTAATAGCTCCAGGAAAGCCATCCGGTTCTTCTCCAGACAGAGAACTGCCATTCGAACAAATTTTTGGAATAGGCGGCCATAAAAGGCTCAATTGTGTATGAGTAGGCCATAACAAGCGTCGTAACAATCATTGTCTTAGCTACCATTTCAATGTGCCAGGGGGTTATAATTTCCTCAAGGTTAAATAATCTTCTTAAAGGAATCATAATCAGGATGACCATGGCAAGGCCTGAATGTATTGCCCCGGCAACAAAGTAAGGGGCAAAGAGCGTTGAATGCCAGCCCGGAAGAAGCGAGGTTGCAAAATCCCACGATACAATAGAATGAACAGAAATTACAAGCGGCGTTGCAAGAGCGGCAAAATAAAGGTATGCCCTGTTGTAATGCCGCCACTGGCTTAAGGCCCCCGACCAGCCGAGTGATATCCGGCGGAATATTTTTGTCCTCCAGTAGTTCTTCCCGTGCTCCTGTTCCAGCTTATCCCTTTCGGCCGCGGCATCGGGAATGAGCCCAACAAAGAAGAATATGAGGCTTACGACAAAGTATGTAAAGACCGCTAGCACGTCCCAGACAAGGGCGCTTTTGAAATTAGGCCATATCTGGCGCTCTGAAGGATAAGGAAGTATGTAGTAAAAAACCCAGACCCTGCCCAGGTGAATAAGCGGAAAGAGCCCTGCAATCATTATTGCAATTAAGGTCATAGCTTCGGCCGAACGTGAAACCGCATCGCGGAACTTCGCCCTTACGAGAAAGAATATTGCTGAGATGAGTGTGCCCGAGTGGGCTATTCCGACCCAGAAGACAAAGTTGGCGATATATGTGGCCCAGCCCACCGGATGGTTAAGCCCTGTAACTCCCATTCCGGTCCTCACCTGGTAAACCCAGGTAGCCAGGCCGATTGCTGCAACAAAGGCAAATCCGGCAAGGAGCAGATAGTAAAGAAGTACCGGAGGCTTTAATGCCGCAAGGACTTTCTTATCTACCTCACTGAGTGTAAGATTTTTAGTAATGTCTTCCACTTATTTCCCGGCTATTTTACTCAAATTATTTTTCTAATGCATACACCTGACTTTCTATATTTTTAACAAAAATCAGCTTTCACTCATATTAATTCTCTTCAGATAAGTCACAGCAGGCTTTGTATTCAGCTCCTCAAGAAGGTGATACCGCCTCAAGTCGCCTCTGGTCAGTTTCGTTACCTGAGAATTATTATCCAGCAGGTCGCCAAAAATAATAGCATTTGTGGGGCACGTCTGCTGGCAGGCAGTAATAATTTCCCCTTCCTTCAGCTTTCTTTTTTCATTTTCCGCATGATATTCCGCATTTCTTATTCTCTGCACGCAGAAGGTGCACTTCTCCATTACACCGCGCGAGCGCACTGTAACCTCAGGATTTAACTGCACCTCGAGGGGCGACTTAAATTCACTGTTAAGCCAGTTAAAGCGCCTTACCTTATAAGGGCAGTTGTTTGAGCAGTAACGTGTTCCGATGCAGCGGTTATAAACCTGGGCGTTAAGCCCCTCTTCGTTATGCACTGCAGCGAATACCGGGCAGACCGGTTCGCAGGGTGCGGCATCGCAGTGCTGGCAGAGCATGGGGATCCACCCAAGCTTCTTTTTATCCTCATCGCTGCGGTATGGAACAGGTTTTATCCACGTCTGCTCACGCCCTTTCTGCACCTCGGTTTCCCCAACCACAGGAATATTATTCTCAGCATAGCAGGCGGCCGTGCAGGCAGCGCATCCGATGCACCTCTGGAGGTCAATTACCATAGCCCAGCGGTGTTCCTTATAAATGCGGGCCGGATAAAGATCCCTATGTCGCTGGTATCCTTCTGGCAGAGGAAGAATAAGTTCCTTTACCTCCTCAGGCTTCAACTGCCTCAGCTTTGAAAGTCCTATCCACTCAACAACTTTTCTTCCATACTGCTCTTTTGTTTTTGCCATATATGCAAGATGCATACTGCCGCCGGCTTTGGCAATTTTTATTCCGGTAATGGGATTTGACATGTTTACACCGGATATAGCATAAGCATTTACTCCCCTTCCTCTTGCGTCACTTCCCAGGGCGGTATGCCCCTGTCCGAAAGGAAGGCAGAGCGTATTTTCCTCGGCAATTTCAGTAACATTAACCGGAGCCTTAAATTTCACATTGCCGGCTTCAACTTCCAGGAAGTCGTTAGAGTTTAAATTGTATTTTCCGGCAAGTGCCGGGTGTATATCAATCCAGCTGTTCCATGAAATAAAGCTCACAGGTTCAGCTATTTCCTGCAGCCAGCCCCGGTTTGAAAGGTGCCCGTCGAACAAAGTAATTTCAGGCCACAGCCAAAGCCTTAGTGCATTGTCTTCTGGGGTTTTGTTTCCGGCTTTAAGCTCTGCAAGGCTTATTTTTACAGGCTCTTCCTCTTTGGTGTTAAAATTCCATATTCCTCCTGTGCGGAGAGTGTCTTCAAGGAATGTATTGCCCGAAGTGCCCGGTGATGCCTGGCGCTGAACATCATTCCAGTAATCCATGAACCAGTCGCGGAATGTGGAAAAGGTTTTTCCATCAGGTTGTCTTTTAAGCGGTTTACCCCCAGTATGAGCCAGCGTTAAAAAAATTTCGCCCGCGGAGAGCGTTTTGTAAAGAGGTGTCATTGCAGGCTGCATAATAGTGAGCATCCCCTGAACGGGCTCATAGTCGCCCCAGGATTCAAGGTAATAGTTTGCCGGAAGCAGCCAGTCGGAAAATGATGCAGTCTCATCTACCTGTGTACCGATAAAAACCACAAGCCCCGCTTTTTTAATGCCGTCCAGTGAGGGGGGGTAAGTATAAACAGGATTTACATTATTTAATATAAGAACGTCGCTGCCGGATATGCCGGAAAGAATTTTCTTCACCTCATCATTCAGGAGGGTTTTACTTAAGGCATGCGGCCTCTGGAACTCCACCATGCTTCCTATTCTTCCCATGGAATAATTAAGAAGCATTGCCCCCAGGGCGCTTTTGACCTGGGAGTCTGAACTGGAGATCTGCATTCCTGCAAGTGCAATGCCATGGGAAGCAGATGTAAAATCATTTACAAGTCTTTCAATTTCATCATCACGTGCCGGAATTTTTTCTCCCTCAAGCACCGAGTTGATAAAAGGCATTGCCTGTGAAATGCTGTTTTTTGCCACTCCCTTTTCATTTATCCTTTTAAGCATTGCAAATGCCACCAGGCCTTCTTTACCTGCAGGGGTCTGAATGTAGGTATCCGAATTAGCAGCCGTCAGGCTCATTCTGGGCCCCGCGAAGGCGCTTTTTCCGATTACACCGTTATTCATTGAATGCATATTGCCGTAGCGGTTTGCATACTCAATGGGTGAGATCCAGGTTTCCAGGTAGTCGGCGGCAAAGCTCACTATATAGTCGGCCTGATCGAGATTAAAATGCGGAACATTGGAAGTTCCGAATAGCATCTCATTAGCCTTGCGGAGCGACTCATAGTTAAAGGGTTCATAATAGGCTGCAAAGGAGCCGTTCCCGGCTGTTGAAGCGAAAGTGTCAATTACTTCAGCTAGGCTTCCGGTCTGAAGGTTGGAAATTATAATTACCCTGGTCCCGTTTTTTTTTATTCTTTCTGAAATTTCAAGCAGTGCATTTTCCCAGGTGCTCACCTCCGGCTTCATCCCCCGGTTCTGCCTTATAACGTCTTTAAGCCTGTCGGGGTCATAAAGTCCCTGCATTGAAGCCTGCCCGCGTGCGCAGAGTTTCCCGTTATTTAAGGGATCCTTCGGGTTTCCGTCGGCTTTTGTGATACGTCCGTCGCGGTGTGAAAGCAGCATACCGCATCCGGCGGGGCATTCCCGGCAGACTGAATTGTAGTGGATCCATTCACCTGGGAATGGATACCGTGGAGGATTTACATATGGAATCAGCTTATTTACCGAATCACATCCCGGACTTAAGGCCAGCGCCGTACCGGCAGCTCCTGCAATCTTTATAAAGTTTCTTCTTGAGAGCCTGTCGCCTGAGAATTTTTCCATAGTTCATGCAGATGGTTATGTCATAAATGTTATTAAAACAGCTATGAAAATCAAATTATACTTAGTATAAAAACTTTTGCCGTGTCCATGACTATCCCACAGGCTTCAGTAAATGCTCCAAGAAGCCAGGGCCAGACGGTCCCCTCCTGGTAAGCGCTTCTGATGTTCTGGAGACACACGGTTTGCAATGCCTAAGGTTCTGCGCAAGGGATTGCCCTGGCTGTTTTCAGCTTCCCAGGTTTCGTCCCTGGTTTTCTTTACTCTTTCGGCCACCTTTTCCATAGCCTTATCAAGAGGTATGTGTTCCCATTCTGTGCCGCAAGGTCTTCTGCAGAGCACATTTTTTTCGCGATGGCTTCCCGTAACAAGCTGGAATGCTGCAGCCCCTTTGGGGCATAGTCTTCCCCTGGAAATCGGTGAATCGGTATCTCCTTCAACGTCAATTATTTTTTCATCCTTAACATAGACCGTCTGCCCGCAGAACACGCCGCAGTAAGGGCAGATAGAACGGGCTATGTTGTCGGCTTTGGCTGTGCGGGCAAAGAGGTTTCCCCTCCTTTCTGAAAATGCGCTTTGGCCTAGTCCCAGCAGGTGTATATTCTTAATCTGCCTTAAAACCGGGCGGCGCAATCCTGGTGAAGAATTTCTCATATTGTCTCCTTACCAAAGGTTTTAGGTTGTTGTTTGCATTAAAGAAAAAAGACTGCCCAGTTTTGTCAAGCTGCAAAGTATTGAATTGAGGGCGCTCATATTAAGCTGAATTTACTTCCCCCAAAATATCCGCTTTATGGAAACATTGTCCCTCTCGTGACATAACGTGTGTTTTTGCCCCAGAAAAACCTTTTAATTGCATCAGTGAAAATAAACATGAGGAAAAAGTGAAATCTGTAATAAAGTTAATATTTTTAGTCTTCCTTTCAGCAAATTCTTTTGGCTTTGGCAAAACTATTCTTATACCCGGCACAGATGAAAAGCCTGCAATTGACGGCGTGGTAAATGAAAATTTATGGACCAAAAGCTACCATTTTACAGACTTAAGATCAGTCAAGCCTGATTTTGGCAGGCCTGCCACAGAAAAAACAGATGTGTTCATTACCTATGACCAGGAGAATATTTATGTGGCATTTATCTGCCGGGATAATGAACCCGGAAAAATAAAAGCCGCTCTCTCAAAAAGAGATACCCCGATGGATGACGACTGGGCGGCATTCTGCATAGATACATATAACGACGAATTAAACGCCTATGCATTCCTTGTTAACCCCATGGGTGTTCAGGCAGACGGGAAATTAAACTCCAGCGCCGCCGCAGACCTTTCAATGGATATGGTCTGGCAGAGCGCGGCAAGACTGACCGGCTCAGGTTACACTGTAGAGATGAAAATACCCTTTAGTATTCTGAGGTTCCCCTCATCTGACATTATTACAATGGGCTTTAAGGCGGTAAGAAATATTCCCCGCAAGTCTGAGGAAGACGATTACCCCGCCTTCAGCCCTGATAACGGACCGGCTCTAGCGCAGTTTGAAAAAATTCAGTTTACGGGAATAAAACCAAAACAGGTAATGGATTTTCTTCCTGAGGCTACATTTAATTTTAAGAATGTCAACCGCACCGGCAGACTTTCAGCCGCTCCCTCGAACAATAACCTCGGGCTCTCAGCTAAATATAGCCTAACTTCCACATTTATTTTGGATGCAGCATATAATCCCGACTTTTCACAGGTGGAAACCGACGCAGGACAGATAGATGTGAACCTCCGCTATGCACTGAATTACCCCGAGAAAAGAGCGTTTTTCCAGGAGGGGCTGGATTATCTGGGCTTTTCAGGTTCGACAAGCAGCACCCCTTTGGGGGCAGTAGTCAATACAAGGAATGTAGTTGACCCCCTTCTGGGCTTAAAGCTCACCGGAAAACTGGGAGGTAGTAATATTCTCTCGGTGCTTTATTCGGTTGATAAATTTCCGGGAGAACTGGCCTCCGAAGAAGGCATAAAAGAACTCTCAGGCAAAAATGCAAACATCGGAGTTATCAGATACGCCAGGAACCTGAATAAGGACGCTTATTTGGGCGGATTCTATACGGGCTACATTTTTGCAGGCAACATAAATCACGTGCTTGGAAGTGACGGAAGACTAAGGCTTAGCGACATGGCAAGCCTGGACTATAACTACTTCCGGTCGCTTACAAAACTGGACAAAGAAAACAGCTTTATCCCCGGAAACTCCTTTACACTGAAAATGAACGTTTCAACTAAAGAGTGGGAAACCTACTTCGGCCTCTCCAGCATGTCTGAAAATTTCAGAACTGCAATGGGTTACGTTACCAGAACGGGATTTACAACTCTCCCCGTTCAGATAATACGCAGCTTTTATCTGAACAAAAATATTGTAAAGAGCATTAACCCATACTACTGGTCAAGAAATTCCTTTGACCACACCTCCCGGATGTTTGAGCAGAATAATATGATCGGGCTTAACTTAAAAATGACAAGGCAGAGTGAACTGGACATTTCATACGGCTTAAGCAATGAGGTATTCTCAGGGCAGAAGTTTAATACAAGCGCACTGAACCTTATGGCAAAAAGCCAGCTCGTCAACGAGTTTTCCTTTCAGACCAGCTGCAGCCTGGGAAATGCAATTTATTACGACCCCCAGGCCCCCTTCCAGGGTAAAGGAAGTAATTTTTCTTTGGGGATGGTTTTTCAGCCCTCGGAAAAACTCAGTAACGGTCTGGATCTGGTTTATTCGGATTTTTACAGAAAATCCGATAACACAAAAATTTATGATTATCTCATACTCAGGGATAAGACTACCTTTCAGTTCAACCGGTATTTATTCTTAAGGGCAATTTTTGAATACAACGACTACAGAAAAAAACTAAACTCCGACATCCTGCTTTCATTTACCTATATTCCGGGCACAGTAGTTTACCTGGGATTCGGGTCGGTCCATGAAAGGCAAAGTTGGGACGGAGGAAGATTTGTTCCATCTGAAAAATTTATAACGATGCAGAACAACCTTTTCTTTAAGGCATCCTATCTGCTGCAGCTTTAAGAAATTGAATATTAAAGGGAAATAAGCTAATTTTCACAACAGTTCCAAAGAATAAGACTAACAGGCAAAGAAAATGATCCCTGATGATGAAAAACATATACGCCGGACGGTTCTTCGTCAGGTACTGATTTATCTTACCATACTAATAATCTTTAATGCCGGAGTATCTGTAACGGATGACCTTGCAAACGGACTGAGTATTTCCGTACTGATGGTCTTCATACGGGAGGCTACGGGAGTTTACCTCTTCTTTCCCTTTATAGTCCTTGCTCTTTATTTCTTTGAGAAATACCCGGTAGTAAAAGGAAAGGTGTTCCAAAGGCTGCTTATACATTTTCTTGTTTCAGTGTCCTTCGGCATAACTCACACAACGCTCATGTATTATACAAGAAAGTATTTGTGGCCCGTTCTGGGCTACAGGCAGTTCGACTATGGCATTCTGCTATACCGCTACCTTATGGAATATTTCAAACAGGCGCTTGTCTACTCCCTGGCTTACATGCTCTACAGATGGGTGAAAAACCTCTGGGAGGCCAGGCAGCAGGAACTAAGGACAATTCAGCTTCAGGAGCAGCTTACAAAGGCAAGGCTTGAGGCATTGCAGATGCAGCTTAATCCGCACTTTCTCTTTAATACGCTTAACCTGATATCTTCAAAAATGTATGATGATGTAAGCGTTGCAGACCGGCTTATTTCAAAATTAAGTGAGCTCTTAAGAATCACGTTGAGCTCAGCTACGAGGAACATTCATTCGCTTGAAGAAGAACTTAACGTCTTAAGGCTTTATTTTAACATAATGCAGGAAAGATTCTCTGAGAAGCTTAAAGTGGAAATTAACATTTCAGAAGATACATTAAGCTGCCGGGTGCCTAACCTTATACTTCAGCCGCTTGTTGAGAACTCAATGAAGTATTCCATGGAAAACCTTAAAGAATCGATAGTTAAGGTGTCTTCTCTGAGGGCAGACGGAAGCCTCGTTCTTACGGTTGAAGATAACGGCCGCGGCATAGATCAGAATCCAGGACAGCTTAACCGCGGCATAGGCTTAAGCAATACGGTAGAGCGCCTTGAAAACATTTACGGGAACAGGTATGATTTCCACCTTGAGAACCTCCCTTCGGGAGGCCTGAAAGCCAGGATCACAATTCCATATGAAACGGATAAGTTATGAATGAAAAGCTAAGAGTCCTTATTGCCGATGATGAACAGGCGGCAAGAAATAAACTCTCAAAGTTTCTTAAAAGCCGCGAGGAAGTTGCTTTAATCTATGAGGCGGCAAATGGTAATGAGGCTGTTGAAGTAATGAAGGCGAAAAAGCCGGACCTGGTATTTCTTGATATTCAGATGCCCGGGAAAAACGGTTTTGAGGTTATTGAGGCTATAGGCCCGGGAAATATGCCCGTTGTTGTTTTTGTGACTGCATATGACCAGTATGCAATTAAGGCCTTTGAGGTCCAGGCATTGGATTACCTTCTTAAACCTTTTGATGATGAGCGTTTCGAAAGGGCTTTTAAGAGAGCCTTAAGCCTCATTCAGAAAAATGACCATAACACTCCCCCGCTTCGCATGCTCCTGGATGAAATTGGCAAGACTAAAAAGCTGAATAACAAGATACTTGTAAACAAGGGGGAAAAGTTTTTCTTTATCGGCATTCCGGAAATAGTTTATATAGAGTCTAATGAGAAATATGCTGAAGTTTATACCCAAAACGACAAGTACCTCATACGTGAGTCGATGAAGAGCCTGGAAGAAAAGCTGGATCTCTCGGTTTTCGTCAGGATACACCGCTGCTATATAGTGAACATAAATTATATCAAGGATATTGAGAAGTGGTCGCACGGGGAATTTCTTCTTACGCTCTTAAACGGCAGGAAATTCCGCGTAAGCAGAAACTACAAGGATAACCTGATCAACTTCAGGCTGTAGCTTTACCTCTTAAGAAATTTTATCTGAGAAGCTTTTATTTGTATCCCTGTGCCTGAAGGTTAAACATATCGGCATAAATGCCCCTCTTTTCAAGAAGCTCCGTGTGCGTTCCGATTTCGGCACAGACTCCTTTATCCAGAACCATAATGCGGTCGGCAATCCTGACGTTATTGAACCTGTGTGAAATCAGGACCACCATCTTATCCTGCGTGTGTATAATGTATCTCTGAAAAAGCTCATACCCGGTCTTTGGGTCCAGAATTGTAATTATAAAAAATAAGGGTACAAAGGGAAATGAATTATTTCAGCCATAAGCTCCGGGAACAGTTTTTGGGCAATTGGGGAACTGGAAAAGCCCCGGAAAGCCAATATTTATAACATAGCAGGGTCCTATTTTTACCCCTTGTTTCTAATATTATATTTCTACTGATTAAATACTAAATCAGATTAATCGCCATTTATAACTTCCTCTACTGGTAAAAACTTCTATTGTCTAATTCATATAATTGGGAAAAATGTCTATTGCTTTAAATATATGGATGCGGCAATAGAGTATAAATCAAAAAGCATCCTAAAAAGAGAAAAAAGGAAGGATGGGAAAATGCATTTAAATAAAGAGGATGTTGATGTTAAAATAGACATACCGGGTGCTGTTCTTAGGCAGCAAACGGACTTTGGTGAAGCCGGAGGCTTCGGAAAAATCAGCGGTGAGTATTTTTCTCTTTCTGCCGGAGTTGACACAACCGATCTGTTCAAGGGCTTAGAGGGTGATTTGTGTCAGTGTCCGCATTGGGGATATGTACTCAAAGGTCAAATTACAACTACAGATTCAAAGGGCAGAAGAGAGACCGTTAAGGAGAATGACCTTTTCTATTGGCCGCCGGGGCATAACGTGAAGGTAGATTCAGATGCAGAGATCATCATGTTCAGTCCGCAGGCAGAACACAGTCATGTCATTAACCACATGAAAAATAAAGTAAACTCTGCTCCGCTGGAAAATGCTTGAGAAGTTCTTTTTGAGAATGACTTTGACAAATGAAAATGCGGAATACTTTTATACCATTACAAGAAAAGCCTGATTTCGTATAAAATCAGGCTTTTTTGTGGAGCTAAGGAGGATCGAACTCCTGACCTCTTGAATGCCATTTGGAAGAAGTGTTTTTTGAGTGGTTTTCAAAACATCTTTCTAAAATCCTGCTATTCGGCAATTTTATGGGTAAAACTAGCACAAAAATAGCACACTATTTAACTTCGTAGTACTTCATTCATTACGTTGCTCAAGTCTACTCCTTTCTCAACTACTATCTATTTTTCTTTTCTGATATTCAACAGGTTGTTAGACTTAATGATCTTTTAAGGTGTACAGTTATCAGTATTTCATGAGTTTTGTTTTACCTTTGTTTTTGTTATTTTGTTACGGTCTAATTCGATTATAATGAGTCATCTGTTCATTCTTTAGTTTCTGATTGTGATCTGTTCTGCATTTCAAAAAACCCGAATATTGTTATAGCATTATAAATTATTTCTACCACTCAACGGGAGTTTTGCAAAATGTTAAGATATGCTTTTCTCTTATTTTTCCTGTCAGGAACTCTGTTTTCACAGAACCTTAAATTTAAGACAGAATATACCGCCGGCGGCCCGGGCAATCTGGCTGAATTCAACGTACTGAAGAATACAGATGATGATAAAATCTACATTGTAACACGCGAGGCAATTGATAAAAACCTTTATCTTGCACTCTACGATAACTCTTTCAAGCGCCTGCTCACATTACCCGCAACACCTGAACTCCGTATTTCCGGCTCATTTATCAGGAACGGGAAACTTTACTTTTCCGACGGTAAACTAAAATACCTGGACCTATCAAACTATAAAACGGTTGAAGTTAATGCTGACAGGAAAGATATTAATAGTTTTTCTACCGGAATGCTTGGCGGAAAAGAAATTATATCAGCTGCTGCAAAGGACTTTATTTACATA
The DNA here is from genome assembly GCA_036261625.1 of Ignavibacteriales bacterium. Taxonomy (GTDB): domain Bacteria; phylum Bacteroidota; class Ignavibacteria; order Ignavibacteriales; family SURF-24; genus JAAXKN01. Next base: position 66,468 of record DATAKL010000012.1, read on the forward strand.
TTTGACCTTTCCACGCATAAAGAGCTTTTGAATATTAAAAAGGAAAGCAAAGTAAAAAACCTTGGACGGATTGCTTTTTACAACTCAGATATTTATTACTCCTCTGAAGGTAATGAGATTTCGAAATTCGACACGAAGAAAAATATGGTTGCCTGGAGTGTCAAATTGCCCGACAAACCTGTAAGGCTTCTCGGAATAAAAATTAGCTCCATCCCCGGGGCCATTACCTGCATTAAGCCATACAGAAAAAACAGTAGAGAATATATAGGTGTATTTACTATAGCGGGCGATTACTTTACCTTTGATCCCTCTTCAGGCAAACTTGTAAAGGACGATATACAATTTGAAAGGTTTGATGACATGAGCCAGAATAATTCAAAATTATTTGTGAACTGCTATTTTTATGAGGATAAGGCTGCTAATAACATGCTCATATATGCCGGCTCGGTTGATCACAATGTTTACTGCATGAATGAAAAGGACTGCAGCACAGTATGGGAAACCTCAACCGATAACGAAATTCAGATGCCTCTTACATATCTCGATATAAACAATGACGGCTATCCTGAAGTCTTCGGAGTAAATGACTACGACAGTAGTTTGTTCGTGCTTGATGGGAAAACCGGGAAGAAACTTGTATTTAAGTCATGTAAAGAAGGCGAGCTGTTTAACCAGACAGAAGTGCGTCTGGCTGACTTATACGGGACCGGGACATTAAACCTGATCTTTAAGATCAACAGAGAAAAAATCAAGGTCTTTGAGCTTTCCGGCATTATGGTCCCGAAGAACTTTGTTTCAACATTCTAAAAGAGCGGATGAAGCATGTTTGAACTTAATAATATCTCGAAGTCCTTCGGTGAAAAGAAGGTCCTTAAAAGCATTTCGGCCTCCTTCAGCTTTGGCATTACAGGAATTGCAGGCTCGAACGGCTGCGGAAAAACCACTATGTTCAAGATCCTGACAGGCCTGCTTAAACCTGAAGGCGGGAAAATCCTCTATAATTCCGAAGAGATTAATACTCAGAGTTCTTTCTGGAGGTCAAAGATAGGATACCTTCCGCAGACAATCGGGCTATACAGCAGAATGACAGTTTATGATCTGCTCGATTACATGCTTGTCCTGAGTGATATAAAGGACAAAAAGCTTAGAAAAGAAAGGATTGATTACCTGACAGGTGAACTGAACCTGAAAGCCTATCTGAAAACTCCATGCGGATATTTGTCGGGAGGTGTAAAGCAAAGGGCAGGTATTGCACAGGCTTTCATTCATGATCCTGAAATTGTTTTTCTGGATGAACCCACGAATAATCTTGATGCGGAAGAACGTGAGAGATTCCACAATTTCCTGGATAAGTTCAGACTTAACAAGATAATACTATATGTAGGTCATATTATTGAGGAAATGGGTTATATTAGCGACAGGATGCTGATTTTTAAAAATGGTGAAATTGTATTCCACGGTAAGCCTTCAGATCTGTTAAATGAAAGCAGGTACTCCGTAAGGCAGATTCTCCTAAGTAAAAATGAGGCTTTGACCTTCGAGCCGCACATGATCCTCAGGAAAATAGCTATAAATGGAAAAACAAAGATAATCTACAGACCCGGGCAGGAGGAGGATAATATTGGGGAAGCGGCAGAAGCCCATTTTGAAGATGTTTATAAAATAATTACGCGGGACTAACGGCATGTTCTGTTTTATTTCCAACTGCCTTAAGCAGATGCTGAATTACACCTATTTAAGCCTCATCTTCCTCTACGGCCTTATCTGCTGGATGATTGCCGACGTGACAATTAAAAGCCAGGGGCTTATATCCGGTAAGGAAATACTTAAATCGTATGATACAATTATTCTTTTCCTTGTGCTTATAAACTGCATCTATTTTATAATTACTCATTTCAGGGAAACCCTTAACAGCAGAATACGGGATGCAGAGATTTTAAGACTTGGCAGGTATAAATATTTCTGGGGGCTTGCTGCCGCCTACTTTATCTACTTTGCTGTTTTTAACGCAGCGCCGCTGTATCTGACGGCATTTGTACAGACAATAGTTAACAGCTCTTCGGCATTTTACTTTTCAGATTATTTTAATGCACTTCTTTCAACAGCTTTCAGAGCAGGCCTCTGGCCCATTGCTTTGTCTTTGATCTTAATTGTCTGGATAAAGAATGATCTTTTGGCACTTATCGTTTGGACAGCAGTTTATCTGACCGTTACGGCAATTAGTGTAATTTCCGGACTTTACAAAACCGGTGAGGGGAACGCTCCCCTTTCGGCCGTTCCACTGATTGCAAGCAGTGTCATTTCCCTGCTTACATTTGCCGGCGGATTTTTAATCAGCCGCAGGCTTACCGAATATGAATACAATGAAAAAATATCAGGCGGAATATTTTCTCTTATTGCTCATAAGCTGGGATTCGTGCTTTCAGAATTCCACTATAAAATGCTGGGATTAAAAACTCAAAGCTTATACCTGATATTTGGTTTACTGGGCTTTGTTTTTGTCTTAAGCTTAACTGAAGGTATGGGCGCTAATAATACTGTAATCTCCAAAATGTATGTTGCGGTATTCTTTCCCCTGCTGTTCTCTTTTAATCAGTACAATCTACTTGCAGTGGACATTGATTCAGGAATGATTGCAACTAATGTATTAAGAAAAAGCGGCTATGCCAGGATTGTTCTTAACAGGTGGTTTACAATGCTTTTACCGCAGACTGTTTTTGCAGTTGTATTTTCATTTTTTATAATAGGCTCGACTAATGGCCTAAACGTTTCATTCTTAGCGTTAGTCTTAGTGCTGAATATATTATTTAGTTCCATGAATTTTTCATTATCAGTATTTTTTATGAGGCCGGGCTTTGCCAATTTTACTGTCGGGTTCGTTGGATACTTAATGCTGCGTGAAGATGTTCAGAAAGTCATTAGTTCAAGTGAGCTATTGAGAAATGTTAACCTTTTCGGCAGTATAGTCAGCTTTACAAACAGCACTCCGTCGCCGGATCATATTCTTATTGCTCTTTGTCTTTCAATAATGTTTATTCTGCCGGCTTTTAATAAATTAAAGCGGATTGATATTACAGCGCTATAGATATGCATTTATAGTATATCAGCAGTTCCCTGACAGTATAAAGTTTCTCAAATTGGCACAAATCTGGCACACATAATTTTTCATTGAAGTTTAAAATAAAAAAAGCCCGATTTTAATTAAAAATCGAGCTTTAATTGTGGAGCTAAGGAGGATCGAACTCCTGACCTCTTGAATGCCATTCACCTATTTTCCCTTATAGGCGGCTAAAATCTTATAAAATCAAAGATTTATTCTGTGCTTTTATGTGATTTATTGCACGAACGGTCCCGATTTGGTCCCACTCCGATTTTCCGACATCAGTAATTTAATATAAGTACCTCCTGCCCCCTTGGCCTTTCCTTCGACTTAGAATTTACAGTCATTCCGTAGCTATGTTTTGCGACTTCTTTTGTTAAAATCCTATACCCGGAGTACTGCTCGCGGATGAAAGGATGGTCATAATAACTAAGAACAAACTTTCCTTTGATTTCCTTTAGGAGTGCGGCCAGGCGCTCGTGGTCTTCCATGGTGAAAGGAACCTCGTAATATTTCTCTGCAGCAATGTAAGGCGGGTCCAGATAAAAGAGCGTGTCCGGAGTGTCGTATTTC
>DATAKL010000014.1:0-40187 GCA_036261625.1 Ignavibacteriales bacterium
TACATAGAGATCTTTTATAACAGGCAGAGACTTCATTCAGCATTAAATTACATGAGTCCGGTAGAATATGGGATGATGATGAGAAGGGAATTTAATTCAAAAGTTGCTTAACTTTTTGTATACTCTTTGGGGAATATTTCACCAATCCAGGTCAGTGCATCAATAACATTACTAGCACTTAGTGTGGATTTTACAATAATGATATCAGCCTCAGGAGCCATCCCAACATATTTATTCGCAGGAATATTATTACCAGTGGCTCTACCATTTCCAGCCGCAATACCAGTAACATGTGTACCATGGCCATAACCAGATAGATTTTGTCCTATAGTACAGCTTCTATTATTTATCTGCGAAGCATTCCATTCTGTTCCATAATCGAACGCGTGTCCACTAATTGCTTTTGGGGTTTGAGAAGGTGACGTTACACTTTGGTCCCAGATATATAAAATTCTGGTGGTCCCATCAGGATTTTTGAAATCATCATGGTTGATATCTATTCCATTATCAATTACAGCGACGATTACATTTTTCCCTGTTAATCCAGATACTTTTCTTCCATGAGAGCCACTTACTTTGGCGTCACTAACATCAAGTTCACTTTCCATCAATCTTGCCAAACTAACACCTTTAACCTCGGTTAAACTCTCCAAGGCAGGTAATTTCGAAAGTGGAAGTCTAGCAGTAATCATATTTCCAATATTTGAATATACTGTAACTCCTATATTTTTTATATTTTGGACATCTCCTTCATAATTAATTATTACAGAAATAATCGGATCATTGTCATTTACATTGATACCAAAACAGTTCGAGAGAGTTGAATTTGAGACATTGGGATCAGTTACATACATGTCCTGTAAGCTAGAACTTACTGTCTTACGTAATAAGGAGCTTGAAATTCTCCCATTATATATACTGGTTAATAATGGATCAACTTTAGCACTTTGAATTTGTCCGAAAACTATAATAGGGACTAATAAATAACTAAGAAGAGTAGCTATTATTTTTTTTTGCATTATTATTCCTCATTTCTTTTAGTAGTATTTTATTCAATAAATGGAAGTTCCAGTTGGACATTATTAACCTGCGTTAATGAATCGGGATGTATAATAACGGGATAAACCGTTGCTGATAAAAATGTATTTTCCGGTTTACGAAAATAGGTTGAGTACAATTCATACTTCCCTTGCAAAACCCTTTCTATTTTGAAAAACCCGGACGAGTCAGCTTTAGTTTTCCAAAAAGTATTTTTCAAGTAAACTATTGCATTTGGGGCAGGCACTTTGTTGTCCATATAAACATACCCACTCAGACTGCCAAACCTGAGGGGAAATATCTTTTTAATCCTTACGAAGGCATAGGCTATATCTGGATATGAATCATTACTCCTTATCTGACTGGGAGTAACTATTGTAATAGAATCAGCAACTGCATCTACTTTTTTCAAAAAATGCTTAACCAGTCCCGGAACAGTTATTTCCAAGTCGTAACTTCCCGGCTCAATATCCCCGAAGTAATAATTTCCGTTTTCATCCAACTGAAGAATACTGTTACTTCCGGAGAGCTTTAACGTAAGTTCTTTGCCTAAACCGGGAGGATACACTTCTATTTTTCCATAAATGCCGCTGGTTTTTGATCTTTGCAAGTTTCCAGCAGTTTGGCATCCTGAAAAAAGCTGAAGAGAAAATGAACTAATAAAGACTAATATAATTAAGAATTTATACATAAATCTCCATAGGCCTAATTTTAAGAAGTCTATTGATTAATTGATATGTTTTATTTTGTGAAAAGTATATTCTTTATTTGATGTTTATTTTCCCAATTTTTGGAAGTAAAATGGATATCCGTTTTCTTTAAAAATCATACCTTCATTTTAGTTTTCATTTCTCATTTCAAATACTGGCTTCTCGAATATTTATTAATTCGATAATATTTTCTACAAAAAAGAGAACCCAAGTCCAGTAAATGTTTCTTTTTCCTATAGATACTTTTATCATTGACATTAGCGATATTGCCGATTTCTTTCAAAAGATTGTTTTTGTAATTCGACCTAATAAACTGGAGCTATATCTCTTCGAAATATTTTCAAATTATAATTCTAGAAATCTCTTATAATAACTTGGGAAATTTACCTAATTATAGTTTAAATTCAAACTAATTATATTTTTTACTCTCTACACGAGTTGACTCATAAATAATGTAATCCTGGAGTATCATAAAATATTTTATTGATTGAAATATTATGTAACCCATAAGTCACTCTAATAATCATAATTTAATCTATCTTTTCGAGTATGAGTACATACCGAAGATCTTCATAATCAATAAAGACGTGATAATTAAAGCCAAGATAAATAATCCTCTCATATTTATAGACAATGACCGTAAGGCTATTCTGGATAACTTGGGCAAGGAAGAGAATAATATGAATTTCCATTTGATGGTTCATATATTAATGTCCACAGGGCTCATGGCGAATGACATAATTAATATTACAACTGATCAGATTGACCTTGCGAAAATGGAAATGAAATTATACTCTTCCAAAATGATAAATGGTCTGTTAGGCCGATTCGCCCAAAGTTTCATGATATACTCAAAGAGAGAATTTCTACTGTAAAAACCGGAAAGCTCTTTGAATATTCCGAAGTGAAGAACATGGGGAAAGCCTTCAATAGGTACCTTGATGCTATCGAACTTTCGGATAAAGGATACACACTCCGCTCATTCAGGAAGGACTTTATTTCAAGAAGCCAGGAAGCCGGCATTTCGATCAACACCACTGCCCTTCTGGTTGATCACTCAAATATAAAAACTACTATGACTTACTACATGAAGCTTTCGACAAAACATCTTAAAGATTAATTGTCAAAACTGAAGTAATAAAGCATACCAAATGCCCGGATAGAGTAATTCTATTCCGGGCTTTTTTAATTCAAAAACTATAAGCTTTGGTAAATTCCTGGTAAAGTTTGCTACAGAGTTTGCTACAAGAGATGATTTTCAGAGAGGATTTAAAAACAAAAAAGCCTTGTAAATGCTTATTTTACAAGGCTTTATGAATGCGGGGTCGACGAGGCTCGAACTCGCGACCTCCTGCGTGACAGGCAGGCGTTCTAACCAACTGAACTACGACCCCTTTTCCAATCTTTTTATGAACTCACGGCTCCCTGAATCATACCTTATTGCCGCAAATCGTGTCTATAAATAAAACAAATTTACGTCTATTAATCAAGTTTTTTCTTCAAGTTTTTATAAGATTTTTTTGCCTTTTTTACCGTTGAACGTCGGACGTTGAAAGCGTGCCCGCCTTGGGCGTGGTCGAACGTTCTTACTTCTCTTCCTCAAATAAATCGTAAAACTCCACCGGCAGCTGAGCCCTTACATCCTGCATCTCACCGGCCGTTATTGCATCTTTTATTACTTCTAGTACCGCCCTCGAATGCAGCATCGCAACCGGTATCTCTGTGCCCTCCCTCCGGCTGACCCTGCTGAAGAACTCCTCTACCGTGAATTTCTCTCCTTTGCCATCCTCCTGCAGCATCTCCCCTATCTGCCTCGGCAGCTGAGATGCTATGTGCCTCGGCTCATCCCCCACAAGCCGCTCCTTTAGAGTCTGTAAGGTTACCCTTATGGCCTTTATTACTTCATCACGGTTATCAAGAACTCCCTTACGCTTTACTTCCCTTATGAATTCATCAAATTCCATCTCTCCTCCATTCTCCTTGCCTAATACAATAGTGGAAAAGTTTGGGGAAACATTCACGTGTAAAAAGCCCCCCCCCCGGGAAATAATTATGAATTTTGAGTTATAAACTCAAAGAAGGATGAAAAGGCACAAGTTTTTTGAGCCCGCTTCAGCGGGGTTTCTCAATTGAATTGCCACGAGCTTTAGCTCGTGGACTAGGAGGCCCCTCTAGTTTGGGCTTTAGCCACAGATTCTCCGGAGAGGATCTGGGACTAAAGTCCCGGGTTTATTTTGAGCATTATTCCACGACCTGAAGGTCGTGGCTATTCAGAAAACAATTCTTACTGATCTATAAGACTTGAGGCGAAATCTACTCCTACGGCTTTGGCCGAGATTAAGGCCTGCGTTGCGGGATTTACCAGCTTCTGCTTCGATATCGCATCTTCAATCTTTACACTCGTAATCTCATTGCCTTTTAATGAAACCATCCGGCCGAACTTCTTCTTTGCCGCAAGCTCTATTGCATAGGTGCCGAACTTTGTGGAGAGTATTCTGTCGTAAGGAGTCGGACTTCCGCCCCTCTGCAGGTGGCCCAAAACGGTCACCCTCGTCTCTAACCCCGTCTCATCCGAAATCTTCTTTGCCACCAGCTCGCCAATGCCCCCTAACTGAAGGGGATCTGTCCTCTTCTTGTCAGTAGCCCTTATAACCATCTCACCGTCCTCAGGCTTTGCTCCTTCGGCTACACATACTATGCTGAAACGCTTGCCCATCATGTTGCGCTGAATTACACGATCGTAAATCCTCTTCCAGGTAAACGGGAATTCGGGCAGAAGTATTATGTCGGCCCCGCCTGCCAGACCGCCATTTAAGGCAATCCACCCGGCGTAACGCCCCATTACTTCAACTACCATAACCCTGTGATGCGAGGATGCCGTAGTGTGAAGCCGGTCAATTGCCTCAGAAACCACATATACAGCTGAGTCGTGACCGAAAGTCTGATCCGTTGCCTCCAGATCGTTGTCAATTGTCTTCGGAACACCCACAATGTTCATTCCCATCTTGCCCAGCTTGCTGCAGATGTTCATCGTACCGTCGCCGCCAATTGCAATTAAAGCATCCAGCTTCCAGCCTTCGTAATTCCTTACTGCCGACTTTGAACGGTCCGTAATTACAACCTCACCATTAACTTCTTCCGGCCAGTGGAACGGATCACCCTTGTTCGATGAGCCTAATATCGTTCCTCCTGTAGCCAGAATGCCTGAAACATCCCTGTTGTATAACTGCTTTGCCTTTCCCTGAACAAGGCCTTCAAATCCGTCTTCTATTCCGATGACCTCCATGCCGTAGTCATGTGCCGGCTTGGATACACCGCGTATAACAGCATTAAGACCGGGACAGTCGCCCCCGCCGGTTAAAATGCCGATCCTTTTTATTCCTGATTTCTGTTTCATGTCCTTCCGTCAAATAATGAAAATTTTGGATATTAATATAGGGGTTTGAATGATTAAGCTCAATACGTTCGACGTTCAACCACGCCAAAGGCGGGCACGCGTTCAACGGCAAGACAATTGATATCAGCACTTTTTAATTTTTAATTTTTAATTTTTAATTGATCCCTCATCCTGCGGCGTAGGTGAAGAATTCTTCGCCGTTGTCTTTGGTATGAATTAAAAGCATGCGCGCCCGTACCAGCTTTACAAGCGTACGGGAAGCCCGCCTTTCTGAAATATTGGCCAGACGGCTTAGGAGCTTTACATTGATGGTTTCATTTTTATCCAGATAATCAAACACAATCTTCTCATCCTGGCCCACAACGTACTTTACCAGCTCCGATTTCTGTGCATCGGCACGCAGTATCCTTACCATTTCCTTGCTGGCCAGCATGCTCTTGTCGTTAACACGCACGTAAACCTGTGCTTTTGTGATGTCTAACTCGGGCAGGTAATCCTGAAGGCGGTGCGGCTTTTCATCAGACTCCGGTATTTCCGCAACCACTATTTCCTTGTTGAACAGATCGATGTATTCCAGAGTGAACTTTACGGGCGGCTCGCAGAACTTTTCAGCCGCCTCTTTTATTAGTTCAGCTTCTCCCTTTTCACTCTCAACACCTACAACAGTCTTGTCGTCGTCAATCCCAAAGATCATATAACCGCCTTTTGTATTTGCAAAAGCGATCATCTCCTTTGCGATCTTTTCATGCGAAGAAAACCTCAGCTTGAATTCACAGTGAAGGTTTTCGCCCTCTTCAATCATCTGCAATAATTCTTTGCGTCGCATAACCTCAATCCCTAAATACAGGCCCCGGATGGTGTAATTAATAATCTTTTCCGGTAAAGTAATCCTATATATTAACACAAAAAAAGTGTTAAGAATTCAATTCAGGATATATAAAATTTGTCTTCTAATATAATTATAAATCTTTGATGCGTCTCATGCCATTACGAAAATTTCATGGAAGAACGATATCGTTATACCTTTCTTTTATAAGAGATGCGCGGTGCAGAACGTAGGATGAATTATCTGTAGGCTTGTGTTCTAATGGCGATGGAACAACCGCGGCAAGCCGGGCGCATTCGTTTAAGGTCAGAGCATCAGGCTCCTTATGGAAATAAACCCGGGCCGCCTCTTTGATGCCGAAAATCCCGTCGCCCCATTCAACAGCATTTGCGTAGTTTTCAAGAAGCGCTTTCTTGCTTACTTCCTTTTCCATTCTTACCGTAATCCAGAGCTCCTTGGCCTTGCGGAACATGTTCCTGTCGGTCCTTAGGAAAAGATTCTTCGCCAGCTGCATCGTAATCGTACTGCCGCCCCTGGCAATTCTTTTCCTGCGCTTGTTGACCTTCATGGAATTCTGCAGCTCCTCCCAGTCGATCCCCTTATGAACAAAAAACTTTCCGTCCTCCATTGAAACCACGGATTTCAGAAAGTTTGGGTTTATTTCATTAAAGGAAGCCCAGGACTGCCTCGGGTAGTACCACATAAAATGCTCCATTGCCCTCTGCTCCATTACCGAAGTCAGCCTGAAACGGCTGTACTCAAGAAGGGGAATTTCAAACGACGGGACTGACATGTACATAACAAATGCCAGGTAGCAAAGCCCGAAGATGAACTTTCTTTTCTGAAGTTTAGGGACCGCCCTGCCGAATAATTCCCCCAGCTCATTTTCTGCAAACTGCATTTTACCTTTCAATTCTTCTTACTCTGGAATTCTTTTTCCCGGAGTTTTTGCTGGTGTTTGAAGAGTCTTTTGGCTGAGTCTGTGTGCCTGTTGTATCCTTGGGCGCGCCGCTTTTCAGTGTTCCTGGAGAATTCTGCCCATTGACATTCACGGTGTCTCTTAGAGCCGGCCTTTCTCCCGGACTCATCTGGTGGCCGCTGCCCTGGTTCTCAGGCTGATTATTCTGCCCCGGTACTTTATTCTCTCCGGGCTGCGTGTTCTGATTATTATTCTGCTGAAGGTTCTGCGGCGTATTAGCCTCATTTACATTTGCATTATTTGTATTAGGACTTTTACTCAGCGAGTCGGCCATCTGAGGGGACTGATCCAGCTTCTGCTGATTTTCAGGTTTATTCAGGTTGTTCTTTGCATTGTTTATCGAATCCCTTACGGCCTGTTCTTTTTTCTTTTCATCATTAAAGACCTGCATTTTCCCCCTTACGGCATTTGCATATGCGGTTGTGGGGAACTTTGCCAGAACGGAATCGTAGACTGCCGCCGCAGAGTCGGGCATATCCAGGTTGTTCTCATAAATCCATCCCGATGCATAAAGAGCCTTGGGCGCGTAAGAAGACTTAGGGTAATTATGATATATATTCCTGAACTCCGAAATCGCCTGGTTATAAAGAGAGTCTTTCATTTTCTGTTCGGCGTGAACAAAAAGCTCTTCTGCCTCGTCGTACTTCAGGTTGATTAAAGGCTTGCCCAGTTTGGATGCTGCGGCATTAACAATGCTCTCGTTATTATAGTCGCTGTAAATTACTTCAAAAAGGCTGTCTGCCTTAGCCTTATTATCCTTTGTCAGATAATACGAACCCAGGGCATACAAAGTGCGCCCCATGTAGGGATTTCCGGGATAGCTTGTAACAATATGGTTATAGTAATAGTAGGCAGAATCCGGAACATTAAGCTCTGTAAAGAAGAGACTTCCAAGTTCATATTCATTTTTTGCAAGAAGAGTTCTTATGGAATCGGCACTTATTTTAGGCATCACAGGCGGCGATTTCTTATTTGTCTGTCCGGTCTGCATCTGCTGCTGAGGCTGTCTTTGTGTATCCTCTCTTCTGCCGTCCCTTCTGTTGGTCATCTTTTCTTCATTCTGCTGGACTATCTGTTTAGCCTTTTCCTTTGCCAGGCTGTCCTGCACAGCCTGCTCACTAGCATATGCAATGGAATCCTGGACGTAGAGTTTCGGGTCCTCAACATAGCTGAGCTGTTTTTCGTACATGTCTATTGCAGCGCTCAGGTTGTCATACTTTGCAAAGTTCTGAACCTTTTTAGCAGCTTTCTGTGTATACTCCTGCGGGGCGGCAGATGACATGGCTTTCTTATAGTAATAGTTGGCACTGTCGTAGTCGGCCTGCCTGGTTTCAAGTATTTCACCTTTATAATACTGAGCCACACCTGAATTAGGCGACTGTTTGTATGCAGTATCCACACGCGTAAACTCGCTGAAGGCATCATCGTAGCGCTTCATATCAAGGTATGTCAGACCCATCTGAAGCTCGGTAGAATCCTTGTAGGAATCGTATTTGTGCTCGTCTCCCATATCGGTAAAAATGTTAAGCGCGCGCTCCAGGTTACCCAGGCTTCTTTGTACTTTTCCATACTGCAGCTTTGCGCTGTACTCCATGTCGTATGTGGGGTCATAGTCCAGTACTCCGGCAAACGCCTTGGCTGCGTCTTCGGGTTTATTTAACTTCAGGTAGGTTTTTCCCATCTCATACATTACAGCAGCATTAATGCGTCCATCCTTTGAAGTACTAAGAAGCTGCTGCAGGCTGGTAATTGCATCGTCGTACTTTTCCTGTGATAGGAGATAGCCCGTCTGCTGTATGTAGGCATCTGAAAGTATGTCGCTGTCGTCTTTTTCTTTTGCTTTCTGCACCACATCATTAAGGGTTGAAGTAGCCTGGTCGTAGTTTCTGAGCCTAAGCTGTGTCTTGCCGAGCCAGAGCTGCGCCTCTAAGGCAAGATCGCTGTTGGGGAATGTGGAAATAAGCTCGGTAAATTTTCTTAAAGCCTTCTGATAGTCCTGCTGATAGTAGAAGGATTTGCCCAGCATGAGCAGTGAGTTATCAACCAGGTCCGACTCTGAGTTAAACTGAAGGAGTTTCGAAAGTTTTTCAATCACCTTATTGAAGGCGTCGCTGGCGGCGCCGGTCGGGCGCGGCTCCAGTGTGGAGAAGATGTTTTTCTTCTGATCTTTAACGATAGTCTCGGCTTCATCGAAACTCTTTGCGGCATTATAATAAATGTTGAAATAAGCCGTAAAGTTGTTCCATAATCCGCAGCCGGTAAAAATAACGGGGATAAGGAGAAAAGTAATAACAACCAGTTTCCCGGTTAATAATCTTTTTCTAATATGCATATTGTTATGTTAAATGTGATGGAAATGGTAGAAGTTTTACAGTGCGTCCCTCCCTGATTCTTCTGTTCTGATGCGAATGGCGTCAACTACTTCGGTAATAAAGATCTTACCGTCTCCTACCTGTCCTGTTTTTGCAGCACGGAGAATGGCATCAACTGCCTTTTCCACCTTGCTTTCTTCTAAGACCACTTCAATTTTAATTTTAGGAACAAACTCAATCTGGTATTCACTGCCGCGGTAAGTTTCCTTGTGCCCCTTCTGTCTTCCGTAGCCCCTGACCTCGGAGATTGTCAGGCCGCGGATTCCTTCCTCAAGAAGTGCTTCCTTTACTTCGTCGAGTTTGAAAGGACGAATAATGGCTTCTACTTTTCTCATTAAAACCTCTATAATCAACCGGTTAACGGCATTTTAAGGATTGATCTGATGCAATGGCGGGAATTCATCTTACAGATGAATTCCCGCCCGGCTAATATACAAATAATACCGAACGTGCAGAAGTCATTTCTTTTTATGTCCTCAAGAAATCACTTTCCGAAAATGAATTTATTTTCCGTGGCAGTTCTTATACTTCTTGCCGCTGCCGCACGGGCAGGGTTCGTTTCTGCCTATCTTTTCCTCAACCTGCACGGGCTGAAGCTTCTGCCCTTCGCGTCCTGCCTGCGACTGGTCTGCTCCGTCTTCAGAAGGTGAACCTTCCTCACCCCTTGTATAAACGCCCATATTGGCCGTAGAGTCCTTAATTTCCCTGGTGCGCTGAACGGGGCGGCGTCTTCTCTGCTGAATTTCTTCAGGAGCCTGGGGCCAGAACTTGAAGCAGAATGAAATAACGTCGTTTCTGATTAAGGCAATAAGTTCAAGGAACATATTGAAAGCCTCACCCTTGTACTCAATGAGAGGATCTTTCTGTCCGTATGCTCTCAGGTGAATGCCTTCTTTCAGGTCGTCCATCTCGCGCAGGTGCTCTTTCCACTTGTCATCAATTACGCTTAAGACGGCGTAGCGTTCCAGGCGGGCCATCAGTTCGCTTCCCACCATTTCTTCTTTTCTCTTATAGAAGTCCTTTGCGGCTTCCATAACTTTGTCCTTAACACCGTCTTTGCCCAATGTAGTAAATTCATCAGGGTTCAACTTAACGTCCACCAGCAGGTTCTGCAGCAGAGTTTCCTGAATCTGGTCTATTTCAACGTTATCGAAATGCTTTTCAACAAGATCTGTTACGTACTCGTCCAGCATCTCCATAATTTCACCCTTCAGGCGTTCGCCTTCAAGGGCGTGGCGTCTTCTGCTATAGACAACTTCCCTCTGCTGGTTCATAACGTCATCGTACTCCAGAAGTCTCTTTCTTATGGCGAAGTTGTTTTCCTCCACCTTTTTCTGAGCGCGTTCGACAGAACGTGTAATAAGAGGGTGCTGAATTACCTCCCCTTCCTTTATGCCAATTCTTTCCATAACGGAGGAAATCCTGTCGCTTCCGAAAAGTCTCATCAGGTCATCTTCGAGCGAAAGATAGAACTTGGTTGTACCGGGATCGCCCTGACGGCCTGAACGGCCTCTTAACTGGCGGTCTATTCGGCGTGACTCGTGGCGCTCGGTGCCAAGGATGAAAAGTCCTCCTTTTTCCTTTACGCCTGCGCCCAGCTTAATATCTGTACCGCGGCCTGCCATGTTGGTTGCAATTGTAACTGCGCCCGGCTGGCCTGCATAAGCCACAACTTCAGCTTCCCTCTGATGCTGCTTTGCATTCAGCACGTTGTGGGGTATGGCTTTACGTTTTAGCATACGACTGAGTGTCTCGGAAACTTCAACCGAAGTAGTGCCAACAAGAACAGGTCTCTGCTCTTTTCTGAGCTCCTCAATTTTATCAATTACAGCGTTATATTTTTCGCGCTTTGTCTTATAGACCGCGTCGTCCTGGTCTTCCCTTACAACAGGCTTGTTGGTCGGAATTACAACCACGTCGAGCTTATAAATTTCGAAGAATTCACCTTCTTCAGTCTCAGCAGTACCGGTCATACCGGCAAGCTTCTTATAAAGACGGAAATAGTTCTGAAGCGTAATTGTAGCAAGCGTCTGAGTGTCGCGCTCAACCTTCACGCTTTCCTTTGCTTCAATTGCCTGGTGCAGACCGTCGGAGTATCTTCTGCCCGGGAGCACACGGCCTGTAAATTCATCCACAATTGCAATTTTGCCTTCTTCTGTTATAACGTATTCAATGTCTTTTTCAAAGAGTGCGTAAGCCTTCAGGAGCTGGTGAATCGTATGGATGCGGTCGCTTCTTTCAGCATAGAGGTGGTAAAGAGAATCTTTTTTCTTCAGCTTGTCTTCGTGGTTTAAGGTCTCATCGTTTTCGATGTGGCTTACCTCTAAGCCAAGGTCCGGAAGCACAAAGTAGTCTTTGCCCTCACGGCTTCCCTTTGCGAGCTCTTCCCTTCCCATTTCAGTAAGGTCAATTGTATTGTTCTTTTCATCAATTGCAAAATAAAGCTCGTCGTCAATCTCATGCATTCTCTTTCCCTGCTCTCTTAAGTACTCGAGTTCGGTCTGCTGCATGAGCTTTTTATTTGAAGGCTCGCTGAACATCTTCTGCAGCTTTTTGTTCTTCGGAAGTCCGCGGTAGGCTCTCAGCAGCTGTACGCCGGCTTTTTCAACGCTTCCTTTTTCGCCTGAGTTCAGAAAATCCTCGGCTTCCTGTGTTATCTTCGCAACAAGGCTTGCCTGAAGCCTGAAGAGCCTTTCAACGCCCGGCTTCATTTCGTCGAACTTGTGCTCGGTAGAGCCTACAGGACCCGAGATGATAAGAGGTGTACGGGCTTCGTCAATAAGCACAGAGTCAACTTCGTCAACTATGGCGTAATTATGTTTGCGCTGAACCATGCCCTGCAGGTCAATTGTCATGTTGTCGCGCAGGTAATCAAAACCAAATTCATTGTTAGTGCCGTAGGTAATATCCTTATCGTATTCAACCTTGCGCTGGTCAGGACTCATGGTATTTATTATACAGCCTACTGTAAGACCGTGGAACTTGTAGATCTCTCCCATCCACTCGCTGTCGCGTTTTGCCAGGTAGTCGTTAACCGTAACCAGGTGAACGCCTCTTCCTGTAAGAGCGTTCAGGTATACAGGCAGAGTTGCAACTAATGTTTTACCTTCACCTGTAGCCATTTCAGAAATCTTTCCCTGGTGAAGAACAATACCACCTATCAACTGTACGTCGTAGGGAATCATATCCCATGTAACTTTATTTCCTGCAGCATCCCAGCTTTTGCCCAGAAGGCGGCGGCAGGTATCTTTTACAACGGCAAATGCCTCGGGAAGAATTTCATCCAAAATGCCTTCGTACTTTTCATCCAGCTCTTCTTCCAGCTTTTCCAGTTCGTCATATACAGGCTGCCTGTCCTCGTCTCCTTCGTTGGACTTAAGCGATTCCTTAAGTTCATCTATCCTGCTTCTTAGTTCGGCAGTTTCAGTCTGGAGCTTTTCCTTAAACTGAGCCGTCTTTCCCCTCAGCTCGTCGTCGGAAAGATCCTTTAGTTTTTCATATTCTTCGTTAATTTCTTCGACAATAGGCCATAATTCTTTCAGGTTCTTTGTATGTTTGTCGCCAAAAATCTTCTTGATCAAGTTGTTAAGCATTAAAAAACTTCCTTTGGTTAAATGTAGTTCAAAATTAAGTAAAGGGGCATATAAATGCAATGAAACTTAAAATGCATTACAATTAAATTACGTGAATTAAGCAGATATTTCAGGTGCTATAATTCAAACCAAATATACTCTAATTTAGTTCGCAAAATGTGATTTATTCCATTAAGTATATATAATTTAGTTAAAGCTTTAATTATTTGCCAAATTATATTTTATTTCCATATTCTTATAGTTAAATTGCGGCAAAAAGAAGGGATTTTAAGCAACGGCAAAGGTAACGCTTTCAGAAGGGTTTTTAAGGGATCTGGGCTTAATTGCAGCCGGATACCTCAAAAGTGAAGACTTCGACAGGCTTGTCCTCAGTATTGAGGAGGAAGCCTCCAGGCATTATTTTACCCCCGGCGCCGAGGCAAACCTTCACAGGATCATGACCTCCATCTTCGACAAGGTGCATTTCCTGATGGAAAGCCTGGAATACCCATTTTACATAGAAATTATCATAAGAATAGCCGTCTACAGCAACTACCTGACCGATATTATAATTAGAAACCCTGAGTACCTTTCCTGGATTCTTAGCCCCGGGAACCTGAACCAGAGGACAACGGAAAAAGAGATGCGGGCACAGGTGGAAAAATCGCTCTTTGGCCTTAAAACCACTGAGGCCAGAGTTAACCTCTTAAGGCTCATAAAAAGGCGCGAAATCCTCCGCATCGGGGTAAACGATATCCTGGGCTACTACGAACTTAAGGAAACTACTCTCCAGCTCTCTATTCTTGCAAAATCCTTAAATTCAGCTCTTTTTTCACTCTGCCATGAGGAGATCCTAAGAAAATACGGCATTAAGATGAAAACTCCACGCTACTGCCTTGTGGCCCTGGGCAAGTGCGGCGGAAACGAGCTTAATTACAGCTCTGACGTGGATCTGATGCTCTTTTTTGACAAAAATTCCACCCTCGGCAGCACGGTAAAAAAAGAATATTATGAAATACTTTCCGAGGCCACACAGCTTTTTACCAGGTATTCCACCGAGAAAACGGGAAAAGGCTATATTTACCGCGTGGATTTCCGCCTCAGGCCCGACGGCAGGAACTCCCCTTTGTGCCGCACACTGAAGGATTGCCTGCAGTACTATGAATCCCGCGGAGAGGACTGGGAGCGCCAGATGCTAATTAAAATGAGCTTCGTCGGCGGCAGTCTTAAGCTCTACGGGCAGTTTTACGCCTATGTTCAGCATTTTATCTATCCTGCCACATTCTCTACATCCCCGCTTTCGCAGATTGCTCTTATGAAGGCAAATATTGAAAAAAATATGGAGGGTAATGAAAATGTCAAGCTATTCTCAGGCGGAATAAGGGATATCGAGTTTTCCGTTCAGGCCCTCCAGCTCTTAAACGGCGGAAGACTCCCTTCGCTCAGAACAGGCAATACGCTCGATGCCATAACGGAACTCCTGGGCTATAAACTTCTTACACAGGATGAGGCTGTAGTGCTTTCACTTTCCTACGTCTTCTACAGACGCATTGAGCATTTTCTGCAGCTCATGAACGACGTACAGACCCACGACCTTCCACGGGATGAGGAATCACTCAGTAATCTCTCCTGCTTTTTAGGCTATAAAACACCCGAGCAGCTTGGAAGAAAAATTGAGCGCACAAGAAAATCTGTACGCCACGTCTTCAGCTCCATTACTGGCGAAACGGAAAAGGCGGCAAGACTTTCTATTGAAGATATAAAGTTCCTGGACCCCAAGAAGGCTTTCAGCAACTACAGGTACTTAAGAACCGGACAGGGACTCCTGGAGCAGAAGCAGTTCGATAAGCAGACCATAGACTCATTCCTCAAAATAGACGGAACACTCCTGGAATTCTTAAGGAAATCGTATTCACCAGACGCGGCACTGGATAACTTTGCAAAAATAATTAAAACACGCCTGCTTCCTTCAATCTGGTACCATGAATTCTCCGACAACGTTTTCTTTAACTCTGTTCTCTCCATTTGCCAGAGCTGTCAGAAGGCGGTAGACATGATCTCGGTGGATAATGCCCTCGGAGACCTTATCCTAAGCCGCAGGGTTTTCAGCGAGGAAAGCCTCAATGGGGCCACACTCAAACAGGCTATTTTTATTCTTTCAATACAGCTGCCGCTCGGAATAATAGACGCCCTTAAACTCTCCAGGCTTTTAAGCGGCTTTTTAACCGAACGCCTTATGGAGGCCTGCCTTGAGAACAGCCTGAAATACAACTATTTTGTGGCCGCAATGGGAAGCCTGGGATCTTCACAGATGACCTTCAGCTCGGATATCGATCTAATTTTTGCCGCCGTCGACGACGGACATTCGCAGACAATACAGAGCGATTTTCAGAATTTTCTCCTTAACATAAAAAGTAAACTCCACCCCTTTGAGGTCGACTGCCGCCTGAGACCCGAGGGAAAGTCGAGCCAGCTGGTCTGGGATATAGAAAAATATAACGAATACATAGACCGCAGACTCCAGACCTGGGAACTCCAGGCATTTCAGAAAATTAAGTTTATTTGCGGAGATAAAAAACTTTTTGACTCGCTGACAAATAAAATTGAAAAAAGGGTCGAATCTCTGGATAAAAGCAAAGTAAAAACGGACATCCTCGAAATGAGGAAGAAACTTGAACGCCAGATGCTTTCCATTCCTCAGGCGCAGTTCCCCAATTTCTTCGACGTGAGGAAAAGCCGCGGGGGACTGGTGGACGTTGAGTTTACGCTTCAGTTTATACTCCTTTCAAACCCCTCCTTGTACGCAAACTGCCTCGGCCGCGACGCAAAAAAAATTATTTCAGCCCTTATTAATTATTCAGATAAATTTCTTAGTTTAGAGGCGCTGAAGAAAAACTACTCGTTCTTAAGAAATCTTTTATTGAGAAATCAGATACTGTTTAATTCCGCCTCATCGGTCTTACCCTTGGACGGCGCAAAAAGAACTCTTTTGGCCAGAGAAACAGGGTTTAAGAATTTAAATGAATTTGAAGCTGCACTTTTGAAGGTTACGAAAAGCAATAAAAGTTTCTTTGAAGAGTTTTTCTCCTTATAAAGCCTATAAACCAAGTACTTATCAAAGCATGAGGGAATTTCTTGAATTTCTTAAAAAGATATTACCAGGCGCTTACGGCTCTTTTTGTCTTTATCATATACCTTTTTACTCTGGCTCCCAGCGTTGTCGAAATCGATTCGGGTGAACTTGCAGCTGTACAGGCCCTGGCAGGCATTGCGCATCCGACCGGCTACCCCCTTTTTACAATGGCCGGCTATCTATTGCTAAAGGTCCTTTTTCCTTTCCGCACAATTTTTGCCGCCAACCTCCTGGCTGCCCTGTGGTGCACGCTGGGAGTTGTATTCTTCATGAAGTCGGCCTCTTTTGTACTGAATAACCTATCCGTATTCAATACTCCTTCGGAAAAGTTCCGGTCTAAAAAGGAAAAGAAGGATAAGCACCACAGAGAGGCTGCACATAAGGTTGCTTTACATAAAAAAGAAACTGCAAGCAATGATGCTTCTGCAGGTGCCGGTGAAATTAATGAAGTAAAGAAGATACTCTCCATTATTCTTGGCGCACTCGTTCTTGCATTCAGCAAAACCTTCTGGATGCAAAGCACATCGGTGGAAGTTTATTCGCTTCACATATTCTTAATAAATTTAATTATTTATTTTCTTCTTAGAGCCTTTGCCTTCGATGCCGCAGGAAGAAAACATCCTTTCTCAGGCTGGATAATATTTTCGCTTGCCCTTGCACTCGGGTTTTCAAACCACATGACAACGCTTCTTATTCTGCCCGGTGCGGCATACTTTTATTTTCAGAGGCATAAGTATAATGTGAGTGATTCCTACAAAAAGATCGCCCTCATGCTCTTATGCTTTTTCCCTTTGCTTATACTCATATATGCTTATCTACCCATCAGGGCTGCCGAAAACCCTGTTCTTAACTGGGGCAACCCGGTCGATCTGGAAAGATTCCTCCGCCACGTTTCAGGCAAGCAGTATCAGGTGTGGCTCTTCTCATCTGCAGGAGCAGCCCGCAGGCAGCTTGAACTTTTTATTACAACACTTCCGGGTGAATTTGCAATTGTAAGTCTTTTATTTGTTATTCTGGGTATTTACCAGGCATTCGGGCTGGCAAAGAAATTTTCTGTTTTTCTTGTCATATGTTTTTCTTTTACTGTTCTTTATTCCATAAACTACGACATAGTTGATATCAGCTCATACTTTCTGCTTGCCTATATTTCACTTTCTTTCTTTGCCGTCTTCGGCGTTCTTAAAGTATTCAGCATTCTTAAATCAGCCGGTGAAAATCCATATGTTATGCCTGCATCTCTGGCAGCTCTCTTTATAATGCTTCAGATTTATTTTAACCTGAAGGACGTCAACAGAAGCGGAGTCTACACATTTGAGGATTACACGAAATCGGTAATTGAGAGTACAGAAAAAAACAGCATCATATTTTCATACGAATGGGATTATTTAATTGCACCAGCCTACTACCTGCAGAAGGTGGAGAACTTCAGGAAGGATGCAGTCATAATCGATAAGGAGCTCTTAAGGCGCTCCTGGTATTACAATCAGCTGGAAAGGAACCATCCCGTTATTGCTTCAAGGCTTAAGCCTTTCTCGGAGCCATTCTTAAAGGCCCTTCAGCCGTTTGAAAGAAGCGAGAATTTCAGCGCGGAGCTTTTAGAAAGCCTCTACCGCACGATGATGACAAGGCTCGTTGAGGATAACCTTCAGGATCATCCATTCTATATTGCGCCCGAGCTTGTTGAAAACGAGATGCAAAGAGGAGAGTTTTCACTTCCCAGGGGATACTCACTTGTGCCGGACTTATTCCTTTTCAAGGTTGTTAAAGACGACAGCACGTATGTTCCGGCCCGCAATCCCGATTTTACGATCAGGCTTCCCAGATACCGCGATCATTATATAAATTTCATTGAGAACACGGCAGGAGCAATGCTGGTCAGGCGTGCAATGTATGAAATGAAATTCGACAAGACAGAGCGTGCAAAGCTCTACCTGAACAAAGTAAAAAAAGAATTTCCGGATTATCAGATTCCCTACAGCCTGGAGCAGGCATTTAATTAATTCCGATTTTTTTGACGTTGAACGTTGAACGTCGCACGTTGAACGTTATTTCATCAGATCCTTCTTCTTCTCCGGGCTAATCTCCCTTTCCGTCATAAACGACTGCAGAAGAACATCCATCTGGCGGATCATATTTTTTTTCTCGTACTTCGGGGCATAGATCGAGCCGTCAAGCATATAAATTCTTTTTGTCTTCTCATCAAAAAAAGTGTAATTGATAAAAGGCCCGCCCATCGATTTGTCGCTCATCTCCCATAATCCCTGTGTCAAAATGGCGTAATGGTTGTGGAAGTTTACTTCGCTTGCTGCCTGATATCCATCTGTCATCGTAACATAATTGCCGGAGCCCGCGGGTTTAAGATACTTTTGCGTAAGACGGTTCCTTTCTTCTAAAATTGAGTCGCGTACGAGAAAGTCGGGCGAGGCATTGTCAATCCAGTGTACAAATATCCAGCGGGCCATGTCATTACCCTGAAGATTTCTGAGCCATACGAACCTGTCATGAGGCTTGTCCAGCACCAGGTCGTAACCCTTCTGCACATAGATTATCCAGCCGTATTCCTTCAGGAGCTTCGCCTCAACTTCCTTATTCTCATACTTATCCGTGTAAAGACTTCCGAAGAGTTTCCTGACGGACATCTTCCTGAACTCTTCCAGGAGCCGCGTGCTGTTCTGACGGAGTTTTTTTTCAAGCGAAGCAATGTCACGGGAGGCTAAAATCATCACGAGCTGCCCTTGTGCCCACTGGTTGTAGCGGCTGAACTTAAATTCCCGCCCCGAGTTGACGCTTTCCTTTGCCGAATCATCCAGAAGTGTATTGATGTAGCGCGAGACATCGGAATTCGAATTAAGAGGCGCAATGATGATAATGTTTTTATAGTCTTTCAGGCTGTCGAGACCGCTGAAGTTTCTGCGGACGAGGTCAAAGGTTTTCTCGGGCTGCGGCGTATAGATTATCCTGCCGAAGACAGAATCGACTGCAGGCTGGAGAGACTCATACTCCAGTGAATCGGCAATAACATAAATCCTGTCATTGGGCCCTTTTGCCTCAGGCTTTCCCTTTGAGCAGGCATTAAAAGATACTATTACTGCGGAAAGAAGTAATAATAAAACAATATTTTTCATCTTTATATCGGAGCATTTGGTAATACTAAGTTCAAATGAGGAAGAAATATTGCATACAGGATCCACATCGAAAGCCCGATCGAAAGCGGTATTGTCAGATTGTCATCAGCCCAGCCGTAGGATACGTTCTCTGCAATTGCGCCAATGGCTACAGCAACAAATCCTATTATATACTCAGCCGGAAGATGTGCTATCTTCGGAGCAAACAAAACCACCAGGCAGGCTGAGACAAAGAATGCCAGAGTGCCTTCAAGGCTCTTAAAAAGAAATTTGTGACGCCCGAATTTTCTTCCTATTAAGGCTGCAGATGAATCGCTTAAGATAAGAACACTAAAACCTGTAAGAAAGAAAACCTTGGGCAGTATTACAACACAGATAAGTGCCGAAAGAAGCACGTAGGTTGCGCCGTTAAGGTTTCTTTTCTTATGGTCCATTTCATGCTCTCTCAGCATGAAGCCGAAAATGAAATAAAACAGTTTCCCCAGCTTCGGATAGAAGTATCTTCCGATATCCAGAACAAGGGACAGAATGGTAAGTGGAAACAGTATGGACAGAGCCAGCTGTTTTGTTACGTAATAATAAAAAATAGGTATAGAAAGAGAAAAGAGATGAATGGTCTTGCGGACCACTTCATCTCTATACTGAATAGTTCCTTGATCAATTTGAGTCATCTTTATCCAGAGATTCTTTTTGCTTCTTTTTCTCCATTAACTTTTTAACGTGTTCAGGTATTTCTTCTTCCTTGTCTGTATTGTCTTTTCCTGAAGTATCCTCAACTGCTCCGTTTTTCTTTAATGGGGGAAGCTCCTCTCCACGGATAATCTTGTCAATCTCATCTGAGTCTAAAATTTCTCTTTCCAAAAGAACCTGAGCCAGGCGGTGCAGGACCTCTATGTTTTCTGTAAGGATGTTTTCCGCTCTTACCATACAGGTAGTGATAATTCTCTTTATCTCCTCGTCTATGTCCTGAGCGGTTTTCTCGCTGTAATCCTTATGCTTTGTAATCTCGCGTCCTAAGAAGATTTCCTCTTCCTTTGTGCCGTATGAAAGGGGTCCCATCTTGTCGCTCATACCCCATTCGCAGACCATCTTTCTAGCCAGCGAGGTGGAACGCTCGATGTCGTTTCCGGCTCCTGTGGTAAAGCGGTTAAAGACTATCTTCTCTGCGGCACGTCCTCCTAAAGCATATGTTATCATAGCTTCCAGATATTCTCTGGAGTAAGTATGCTTTTCGTCAACCGGCAGATATGTTGTAACGCCGAGTGCGCGTCCGCGCGGAATGATTGTCACCTTATGGACCGGATCCGATTCAGGGATCATTCTTGCAACAAGCACGTGACCGATCTCATGATAAGAGGTTACTTTCTTTTCCTCTTCGGATATGATCATGCTCTTGCGTTCCATGCCCATCATTACCTTGTCTTTTGCTTCTTCCAGGTCGCCCATTGAAACGAGTTTCTTATTCTTTCTGGCTGCAAGAAGCGCTGCCTCGTTTACCATATTGGCAAGCTCTGCTCCGGCCAGGCCCGGGGTACCCTTGGCAAGTGTTGTCAGGTTTACATCCGAATCCAGAGGAATCTTTCTTGTATGAACCTTCAGTATTCCCTCGCGCCCTTTGACGTCGGGGCGGTCGACCACAACCTGGCGGTCGAATCTTCCCGGTCTTAAGAGTGCGGGGTCCAGAACGTCGGGACGGTTCGTTGCGGCAATAATAATAACGCCGCTGTTCTGTTCAAAGCCGTCCATTTCAACCAAAAGCTGGTTCAGTGTCTGCTCGCGTTCATCGTGGCCGCCTCCCAGGCCTGCGCCGCGGTGGCGTCCGACGGCATCAATTTCATCTATGAATATTATGCAGGGAGCATTTTTCTTACCCTGTTCAAACAGGTCTCTTACACGGCTTGCGCCCACGCCGACGAACATTTCCACGAAATCGGCACCGCTTATCGAGAAGAACGGCACACCGGCCTCACCGGCCACAGCTCTTGCCAGAAGGGTTTTGCCGGTTCCCGGAGGGCCTAAGAGCAGAACACCGCGCGGAATCTTTCCGCCCAGTTTCTGGAATTTAGTGGGCTCTTTCAAAAATTCAATAATTTCTTCAAGTTCCAGCTTTGCTTCATCGGCGCCTGCAACATCTCGGAAAGTCACCTTTGTCGCGCTTTCGCTTATAAGCTTGGCCTTGCTTTTACCGAAGTTAAATATGCCGCGCGATCCTCCGGCGCCCGCCTGCATTCTGCGCATTATAAAGATCCATACGCCTATGATCAGTATCCATGGTATGAAACTCAAAAGAACGTTCAGCCACTCGTTCGATTCCTTGCTGAAGGAATATTTAACCCCTTTCTGGTTCCAGACAGCTTCATTATCCTTCAGGAGCTCGCCCGGAATGAAAACCGTAAACTTCTTGACCGGCACAAGACGGTCATTTAAGTTTACAGATTCCTCCTGCTTCAAGTCGCCTTCAAAGGTATAATCGTTGTCAACCTCAACCACCCTGGCATCTTCTATCTTATCCTCGTTCAGGAAATTGCGGTAAACGCCGTAAGGGACTTCCACAAACTTCGAGGAACCGGTTCTCAGAAACTGCAGCACAATAACGGCTGCTACAATTACAGCTCCCCAGCTGAAGACACTCCTGATAATTTTACCCCAGTCAAAATCACCATCCGGGTTGGGAGAGTTGTCCCCGTTGCTCTTTCGGCTCGGTTTCCTTACAGGCGGCTTATTGCCTGAGTTGTCAGCCATAAAGAGCTTGTTAAGATTAAAATCCATCATTTATTAAACTCCATTTTCACTATTTTCACTTAAAACGTATATAGAACGCAGATTTCTGTATTTCTGCGCGTAATCTAAGCCATATCCAACTACAAATTTACTGGGAATCCTAAATCCAATATAATCAATTTTTGCATCATATTTAAGACTTTCCGGCTTCAACAATAAAGATACGATTTTTACACTTGCCGGTTTGTGATTCTCCATAAGTTTTTCAATATAATTTATTGAAAGCCCTGTATCAACAATGTCCTCTACAACAACAACATCTCGTCCCTCAATATCACAGTTCAGATCCTTTACCATCTTGACAGTCCCCGAAGAAATCTTCGCATCGCCATAGCTTGATAGTCTAATAAAATCTATTTCACAGTCTAAAGCAACATTTTTTATAAGGTCGGCCATGAACAGGAACGATCCGTTTAAGAGGCCTATAAAGACCGGCACTTTATCTTCATAATCTTTTGTAATCTCTTCTCCTAACTCCTTAATCCTGGCCTGGAGTTTCTCTTCAGGCAGATAAATAACGAACTTTTCATCACCAATCATTATTTCTTCTGAATTATCGATGTTTATTCGAGGCATAATTCGCAAATCCTTTTTATGTTACTAGTAATTTTATACCGGTCATCTATCCTATAACCGGGGATCCATACAATATTGTTCCGGTTCAGGAGCACCAGCTGCTTTTTTTTCTCTTGCACTGCAATTTTCTCTTCACCAAGAAAGTCGGAAACCTTCTTAAAGCCTTTCATCCCGAGGGGGATAAAGCGGTCACCCGGCCTCCACGGCCTTAGGGTGAACTCATCGTCAAGCAGGTCTGCTGAAATAAACTCATGAAACGGACTGCCTTTTACTTCAGCTCCGCTATTTTCCATAAATTTAATTTTCAGCTTTCTTTCACCTAATGAAACTTCCCCGCCTGCCTTAATTAAAAGGGGATGAAACTCCTCTTCTTCCTCAGCTTTCAGGCTGATCAGAAGCCTGTCTCTATCCCTTAAGGCCAAGAGCCCTCCGGAAAGACTTTCCTTCCTTCCTGCCTGCTTTGCAAGAAGGGACCTTACTTTCTGAAGGTCCTTAAAGAGGAATTCCTTCTTAAAATGTCTCTCAAGACTGGCCTTCAGGAGCCCGCCCAGGAGTGCCTGGTCATAACTCCCTAATTTAACTATGTCAATAATAATGCTTTTATCCGAAAATTCAACAATTTTATTCATTATTACCGAAACATGCGCGTCGATTATCAGCTGAGCATTGCGGAAATTTTCTGAAGAGTTAAAAAGACTCTGGTCCACTGAAGGGTTAAGTTTTGCCCTGATCAGGGGCAGAAGCTCATGCCTGATAAAATTTCTCTCGTAAATACTGCTGAAATTGGTAACGTCCGTTCTGAAGTGAACGTTATTAAGCTCCAGGTACTTTAGTATCTCCGGCTTCGTAAGGGCAAGAAAAGGACGGATAATGTTCCCTCTTTTTACAGGGATTCCTGAAATCCCCTTAAGACCCGTTCCCTTGATCAGGTTCAGAAGCACCGTCTCGGCATTATCGTTCAGATTATGTGCTGTAACTATTTTATCTGAACCGGTCTGCCTTAAGGCATCCTCCAGGGCCTTGTACCTCAGTTCTCTTGCAGCCTCTTCAACAGAAACTTTTTTCAGCCTTGCAAGTCCTTTAACATCTACTTTTTCAGTAAAATACTGAACAGAATATTCTTTAGAAAGTTCCGCACAAAAGCGCTCGTCACTATCGGAATCCTCCCCTCTCAGCCCGTGGTTAACGTGAAATACCGCCAGGGTGATTCCAAAGAGCGATTTATATTTATTAAAAAAATTCAGCGCAAAGACAGAATCGGGACCCCCGCTAAGAGCAATCAGCAATTTTTCACCGGGCAGAACCAGGCGATGCTCCCGGATAAACTTAACTGCCTTCTGCTCAATGGTTTTTACTAGAACCCATTCTTCTTTATCCATTCGCTGGTAATTCCTGTTCCTTCATCTTTTGAAAGAATTTTGGCAACGTACTTTCCCAGCACGTCAAATTCAAGGTTTACTTCCATCCCCGGGGTCTTCTCCTTAAGGTTCGTCTCCTTCCAGGTATGGGGAATTAATGAAACCGTAAAAGAACGCTCACTAAAGCCGGCAACAGTAAGGCTTATTCCCTCAACTGCAACAGAGCCCACATGAATGATATATTTCCCGAATTCCTTCGGGTAGGATACTTCCATAAGAATACTTGAGCCGAGCTGCCTTATCCTCAGAATTTTGCCCGTGGTATCCACGTGACCCATTACAAAGTGACCGCCCAGCCTCTTATTCATGGTCAACGAGCGTTCCAGGTTTACCAGGCTTCCCACATTAAGCTTTCCCAGGTTGGTTTTCTTCAGCGTTTCCTCAACAGCCGTAACCGTAAAGGAACCTTTGTCGAATGAGGTAACCGTCTGGCAGGCGCCGCTTATGTTTATGCTGTCGCCAATCAGAAGACCTTCAAGAACTTTCCGGGCATTAACTGTAAGTTCAATTCCGCCGGAAATGTTCTTTACCAATTTAACGGTTCCTGTTTCCTCTACCAGACCTGTAAACATTTTTTCTATTCCTGACTTCCCCTATAGAAATTAAATCAAATATATTTATGATGCATTTCGGCGGAAAAAGATCCTTCGCTCTACCTGGTCAGTTCAACCAGTATATCGTCTCCAAGCTTTTCAACTGACCTTACCTTCAGCTTGAGAGATTTTCTTATGGAGTGAAGCCCCAACTTATCCACGGCCGGAATCCCTTCACCTAAGATCTTCGGGCTTATAAAGACCATCATATCGTCAAAAAGCCCCTCTTTAATAAAAGATGTGTAAATTTTTCTTCCGCCTTCAACCAGAACCGAAGATATCCTTTTTTTCCCGAGTTCCTCAAGGGCATGTTTCAGGTTAAGAGTGCCGTCTTTGTTTTCCTTTATAAAAAGGATCTCTACCCCCATGGCCTTAAGTTTATTCAGTTTTTTCTCTTTCCCGGCACTTCTTCTGGAGGCGAGTATAACGAGATTACCATCTACATTATTAACAAAAAGCTTCAGATTAAGGTTTAACTTCAGATCTGAATCTATAATAACTCTTTTGGGGTTTCTCCCCTCAATAAATCTTACCGTAAGGTTTGGGTCGTCAATCTTAACTGTTTTTGTGCCTACAAGAACCGCATCGTACTGGCTTCTAAGGTCGTGCACATAGCGTCTTGAATTTAAGGAGGTGATCCACTTGGAGTCCCCGCTCAAGTCGGCTATCCGTCCGTCAAGCGTCTGCGCCACCTTCAGAGTAACATAGGGCAGATTCTTTGAAACATGCTTAAAAAAGAACTTGTTCAGGGCCACGCATTCATTTTCAAGTACGCCCACTTTAACCTCAAGGCCCGCTTCCTTCAGGGCTTTAATGCCGCTGCCGCTTACAAGAGGGTTCATATCGAGGGTGCCAATGACCACTCGTTTAATTTTATTTTTTATAATGGCATCTGTGCAGGGCGGGGTCTTACCGTAATGGGAGCAGGGTTCCAGGTTCACATACAAAGTTGAACCTGTCACGTCCTGCTTTGCATTCTGAATAGCATTTATCTCGGCATGGTTTCCGCCGAAATACTCGTGGAAACCTGCGCCGATAATTTTTTCATTTTTTACCAGAATGGCACCGACCATAGGATTAGGGGAAACGTTTCCCCTTCCCTTTTTTGCAATTTCGAGTGCCAGTTTTATGTAAGATTCGTCGGTCAATGTTGGTTTTGTTTAATAGAAAGAATTTCAAATTCGAGCAATCCGGCAGGAGCCTTAACGCTTACCTTATCGCCCTGTTTTTTACCCATAAGGCCCTGTCCCACGGGCGAGGTAATTGAAATCTTTCCGGCCTGGAAGTCTGCCTCCTCGGGCGAAACGAGCATATATTCATAAGTATTGGAGTTTTTCAGGTTCTTTACCGTAACTTTGGATAAAATGTGTATCTGATCCTGCGGGAGATTTGACGTATCTATAAGTCTTACGCGCGAGAGCATATTTTCGAGTTTACTTATTCTGAGCTCAAAGAGTCCCTGCTCCTCCTTTGCGGCATCGTATTCAGCATTTTCGGAAAGATCGCCGTGGGAACGTGCCTCAGCAATTTTTTCGGCTATCTTCTGTCTTCCGACAGTCTTAAGTTCAGTCAGTTCCTTTTCCAATTCCAAAAGCCGCTCTTTTGTTAAGTAAACAAAGTTTGAATCAGCCATATCCAATCCTTACTTTTTGATTAATTAAAAAAAATACCACTGCAATTCTGCAGTGGCATCTTGAAACTACAAAAATTTAACATTCTTGTCAATGTTTTTATGCGAAAAAAGCCCTTATTTAACTAACGCCTAAAGTTCCACCAGAGTTTCAATTATCCTGTCCTGAAGGTAGCGGTAGTGGTGCGCACTGCCCCTGTCGAACTCAAAAATTATGCTTACGATCAGATCCTCACGGTTTTTTAAGGATAAATACCCCGAAAGGGCAATTACACCGTTGAGGGTTCCGGTTTTTCCGTGAAAGTTATTTTCGGCATCAGTGCCTATCATACGGCTTCTTAAGGTTCCGTCCACGCCTGCAATTGAAAGCGAATTGTAATAATCGGGATAAATATTGTTATCCATATAAATTTTATTTAACAGCTGAACAATTGCCGAGACGGTAACCTGGTTATAGTGCGAAAGCCCCGATCCGTCGACAAGAGAAAGCCCGCTTTCATTGATTTCATTGTTGTTCAGGTAGTTTGTAATTGCCTGTGTTGCGTAGAATGAATTTCCCTGCGAACGGCTGTAGTAAGCGCCTACAGCCTTAAAAAGGCACTCAGCCAGGAAGTTATCGCTCGGCTTGTTAACCACCTTCATAAGATTTCTTAAGAGAATATAGCGGTCGCCCAGCTCTTTTGCCCCTTCGGGCGTGACCCCTGCCGACGGGTGCTTCATGACTGTAATGCCTGAATGAATCAGCCTGTCCTGCAGAAGGTAGGCCGCAAACAAGGGGGGATTTGCAATTTCAGCCGAATACCAGATCATGTGCGAACGCCGTCTTAAGCCTCCGCTTATTACAAATTCGTAAGAGTCATCTGAATAGTGCTGCGAGATTGAAATTCTGGATCTGCGGCTGGTTGTCCTGGCATTCACCCTGATTTTAATCAAAGAGCAGTATGGCGAGGAACTGAAGTTAACTTTTCCGCCAGATTTGGCTGAAGCGCTCAGGCTGAATTCCACCTTGTTGCGGTTAATTACAATGGCCGAAACAGGGGGAACCGGATAATTGGACATTTCTTCCAGGATCCAGTCTTTCCTGTGGTATATGTCGTCGAAGTAGCTGTCGTCTCCTATTACGCTTCCTGTAACGTTATGTATTCCCATCGAGCGCAGAGCATAAACGAGGCTGTCTATGTCGCGGTCTGTAAAGAGTGAATTCCCGTATCCTTTCAGGTAAAGGTTGCCATTAATCTCACCATCTGAAACGTCAGGATCATCTGTAAAAAGTTTTGTTGAAAGTTTATAATCGCCCCCCATTAAAGCCAGGGCAACCCCTGTAGTAAAGAGTTTTTCATTGGAGGCCGGCGTTATTACTTCAGTGGGGTTCTTTGCAAATATTGTATCCCTTGTAACAGGGTTGTATACAAATACTCCGTATCTGGTGCCGGAAGGAACGGTGCTGAGGATCGATTCAATCCTTTTTTGAAGATCACTGCTGTCCTTTGCGGACAGATTTGCTGAAAGTATAAGCAGAATTAAAAATAAATAAGCTCTTTTCATGGCGGCAATATAATCTTGGGTATCGAGTTGTAATCAATACAATTAAGTTCTTAATGGAATTAGTTTTTTTTGGGCTTGCCTTAAAACCGGCAGATATTGCAAATATAAGCAAAAGGCGCATCTTTTTACAGGCCGGGAAAAATCATTATTTCAGGCATTTACTCTTAAAGTGACTTTTGCCTCATTATCGGCTGTTTTTATTTTTATTTCAGGTCAATTTTTAATAACTTATTGGTCCATTTTCTGAAAACAGCGGAGAACTCTCCGGTGTTTCGGATTCCAGGCGAAAATAAGGTGTAATTTTTATTAGTAAAACTATTTTTAGCAGTTTCCAGAAAAGAGGTATTATGAGCAGGCCTAAGCTCCCTGTAAAAGCGTACAAGGATTCAGATTTTCTAAATTCACCAGAGGGAAGACCAATAAGGATTCTTTCGGAATTTTTTGAACCGAAAGCCAGATTTGAAAAGAACAACATTTTAGACACAATTGTCATGTTCGGTTCTGCACGCTTTAAATCAAAAAAAGACGCGCTGAAGGATTATAACGATATACAGAAGCTGGATCCTAAAAAGATCCCCAATTTTGCACATAAGCTCAGGCATGCACAGATCATGGTCGATATGTCCAGGTATTACGAAGATGCCGTTGAACTATCCCGCATGCTGACCGAATGGTCCTTAAACCTGCCTACGGAGAAGAACCGCTTTATAGTCTGCTCCGGCGGGGGCCCGGGCATAATGGAGGCGGCAAACAAGGGAGCCAAGCTTGCCGGGGGCTTTTCAATAGGCCTGAACATAAGCATCCCTTTCGAGCAGTTTGTAAATAAGTATGTTTCCCCGGAGCTTAGGTTCGAGTTCCATTACTTTTTCATGAGAAAATTCTGGTTTGCATATCTGGCCAAGGCGCTTATAGTATTCCCCGGCGGATTCGGCACAATGGATGAATTTTCTGAAATCCTGACGCTCCTGCAGACAGGAAAGATCAAAAAAAAGATGAAGGTTATAGTCTACGACGAGAAATACTGGAAGAAAGTGATCAATTTCGATGCTCTTATTGAGTACGGCACAATCAACCCGGAGGATATGGATCTGATGAGTTTCTGCAACACTCCGGAGGAAGCCTTCAGGCAGATAACGCAGCACTTTGAGAAGCATTACCTCAAACGCCCGACGAATCACAAAAAGTCGATTACACTTTAAAGATACAAAAAAACCCCTTACGGGGTTTTTTTATTAGTCGTTGTGCATATTCT
Organism: Ignavibacteriales bacterium; assembly: GCA_036261625.1. GTDB lineage: Bacteria > Bacteroidota > Ignavibacteria > Ignavibacteriales > SURF-24 > JAAXKN01. The sequence continues at coordinate 28,948 of DATAKL010000014.1, forward strand.
CGCGGCTTGCACGTCTCTGGGCTTTGATACGCTCCATTCTTTTTTCAATAGAGGGTTTTACAAAGAAAGTTCTCTTTTTGTATTCTTTCAATACGCCAGAGCGTTCATATTTCTTCTTAAATCTCTTAAGAGCCTTATCAATAGATTCGTTGTCCTGTAGAACGATTCCTACCAAACTATTCACCTGCCTTCAAATGGTAATTTTAGATTGTTATAAAATTGACTCAATTAGTTTTTTATGACCAAGCTTCTGGAACTCAACGTTAATAGTATTCTGGCCGCTGGAGGATGTTTCCTTTCCCACAACCCTTCCATAATCGTCCCAGGCAGAATGATAAATCGACTCGCCGACAGTATAGCTCTTCTTGGGTGAATATTCAGAGCAATTTTCAATTTCAATATTATCCGCCGTCAGTTTCTCTGCCTTAGGCGTTTCCGTCGGGTCGATAATAATCATCTGTTTACATTTTTTGCACTTTGCCCACTTCTTATTCTGCAGGTCGAACACCTTGGCATCGCCGGCAAGTTCCATTTTAGTAACAGAATTACAAACATTACAAAAAGCTTCAATATTTTTAACTCTAGCCATATCAAACCTTACATTTTCTAATTTACTATCCAAAAGTATAAAAAAAAAGCATAACAAACAAAAAAAGATCCCGGAATTTTGAGGCAAAAGAATGGGCTTGACTATTTAGGTAAGTCCTTTATTTTCAATCATTTTGTTAATATTTCCCGCAAGGCGAGCGCCGCTCGCCCCTGCAGCCATGAATTTTAAGGCCTGCAAAATCTACTTCCCTGCCGCAAGAAAGCTGCTTTCAAGCTTCTGCATGCTGTCGTTGGAAACCAGAACGCAGATATTGCCCTGATCCTTCCAGACCATGTAATTCCTGCCGTTGTCGCTGTACTTGTAGGACTTACCCTCGTCTAGCATACTGATGAGATCCTTTGAAAGCGTAACAGCCTGCTTCTTCTTCAGGCACTCCTCGTCTGCCTGATAAAGGTATACCAGCTTGCCGTCTTTTCCCCTGTAAACGTTGTGCGGAAGTTTCTCCCCGTTGTCATCCGAGACAACTGCACCAATAAGATCCCAATCCTTGGCTTGCGGCACAACAGGCTGGAACTTGACCCCCTTTTTCCTGAAGTACTCCATTACAGCTGCCGAACTTCCGCCAGCGGCTTCAAGAGGAAGCGTGCCGTCCACAACACTCTGAAAATTTTTCTTCGCCTTAAGAAACATATTGTTCATGCCGCTCTGACGGCTTGCAATGCTTCCGGCATCATAACTCCTGAAGAAAAAAACCACAGCAAGAATAACTGCTGCTATCAGAGAGGCAAATGCAAACTGCGGGCGTAAAAACCAGCTTTTCTTTTTTATTTTTATTGGGGATTCTTTTCCCGGGAATTCTTTTTTTATGGGTTCTGCTCTCAGGGGTATTTCCTGAAGGATATGACTGATAATTCTTTCTTTCAGATATGCGGGCGCTTCGGCAGACCCGAAACGGGTCCGAAGGGAAGATTTAGTTTGCAACTGGATCTGAAACTCTTTTTGAAGAGCTTCGCTTTCATGAATAAGCTGCCGGATAAGTTTAATTTCAGCTTCGTCTTTAATTTCGTTATCTGCAAGTGCCGTAACCTGTTCAAATAATTCACTCTGTTCCACAAGATTCTCACATCATATAATACATTTCACCTAAAGCATCGTTGCAAAGGAATATGTAAATTCACTTTTTTACATATCCCCTTTCCTGGGCATACTTGTTAAGCCTTACAAAGAGCATCTTGCGTGCCCTGTGCAGCCTTGACCTTACTGTGCCTATGGGGCAATCGACAAAATCTGCAATTTCCTCATAGGTAAAACCCTCAATATCGCTGAGTATGATCACTGTCCTGAAATCCTCAGGCAAAGATGAAATAGCCGAAGAGATATCATCATCCAGGAGATTATTATAAACATCTTCCACCAAATGGTCACTCTTCACATCCGAGGATTTTATGTTCTCATAAAAGTTTTCAATATCCTCGTAGTCGACCTTGCTGGGCTCCTTGCTGTGTTTTCTGTAATCGTTGATGTAGGAGTTTTTTAATATTCTAAACAGCCAGGCCTTGCAATTAGTTCCCTTTTCGAACTTGTCGAAGAAACGGAATGCTTTCAGGAGAGTTTCCTGCACCAGATCGTCCGCGTCGTCAGAGTTACCCGTCATCCTCAGAGCAAAATTGTAGAGTGCGTTCATATGGGGCAGAGCTTCGCGTTCAAAATCTATATATTTTTGCCTGTCATCCGGACTTACATTTAAGTTTGCTATAGATGCCATAACCTTTAATCATATCTTGTGTCTAAATTTATTATACCAAATAAATTTAGATTTATCAATTGCAATTATTATTGCAAAATCAATCCGTTAAACACATTGTTGCTCATTGTCTTTAAGTCATAGATGAAGCCGTTGACTACTGCAAATCGTGCCTGAGGCCCCTCGTATATCACCAGGTCGGCCATGGCACCGGGCTTAAATTCACTTTCTTTGTAACCGGTTTTCCCATTCTCATCCACCGCTATGAGGTTAAGTGGAACGGGTGAATGTTTTCCGTGAAGAGCCTCCCGCCTTACCTTTACTGAGGTAAAGCCCTCTTTTAAGAGTTCGGGGAAGTTTAGTTTCCGGACTTCATCCATATCCTTATATATGATAGGATGCACTTTTCCCGGAAAAGCTTCCATACTGCTGCAGTCGAATTCCTCAAAACCGAAGTATGTGGACAGGTCCCCCATATCCTCTATCAGGCTATGGAAATATAAGCTGCTGCCTCCGGAGCTCACCTCCATGCGGTTTATGCCGAGGTCAGCCCTGTAGCTTAAATCCTTTGTCTTAAGTGTAAGATTCCTCAGAAGAAGGTCGAAAATAAAGTCGGCATTATCCGGAATTTTATAGTACTCTTCAATCTGCCGGCTTTTATAGCTCCCGGTTGCAATGCTTAGCATTGAGGACAAAAGTCCAGTGTAGTTCATTTTTCTTGTGAACTGTTTTTCATGATCGGTATGCCAGCCTCCGGATTCGATGAGGATTGTGCTGGTGCCCCACCTTTGAATGTTATCCCCGAAGGCCCTCGGCTCAAAGTCGTCGGGGTACTTTGCCATATGCCCCGGAATAAATAAGGAAAGTTCATTGTACATATTTGCAATCAGCTTCATTGCCCTTTCCCTTACATCATTAACCGTTCTTTCGTAATTGACCGGGGGCGCAAGGAATGAAAGCGTTGCAGATCTGAAGCTCCGCCCCACGGAGTGCCTTGTGCTCTGGTCGTGAAGATTAAAACCGAAGTCGGCCTGAAGGCTGTCGCGCGTATTTTTAAGAATTACCGATTCCGGGCTCACGAGCATCGAAGCGTCGCGGTTAATATCTATTTCGAGGGCATTTCTTCTCTGGAAGCGTTCGGCACCATCCGGATTTAACATCGGAATAAAGTAAAGAGTTGTTTTGTTTAAGATCTCCCGTCTTACCGGGTCGAAGCTGTCGCCTGAGGCCGAAAGAAAATTAAATATATCGAAAAGGGCCATCGTGGCCGTCGATTCGTCGCCGTGCATCTGGCTCCACAGGAGGACCTTGGTTTTTCCCTTCCCGGCCGTAACCATATTGATCTCGCGTCCTTCGGCTGAATGGCCCAGCGTCCTGACACTAAAGAACCCTTTTTCTTTCAGCTTATCAATAAGCGAATCTATATCGGAACGCTTTATTCTTCTGTGCTTTATGCTGTGTTCTCTGTACTGCTCATATGTGTTATAAAGATCCTGGCTGAACCTGTTTTCCTGTGCTTTAACTGAAGATGTCATAATGAAACCAAAAAAAATTAGGATTATCAGATTTTTCATAAGTGTACCCTGAAAAATTAAGTGAACAACCGGGGTAGTCCCGGTACATTTATTCCGGAATCAGTTTCAGGTTTATTTTTTTCTGCGGCGGCCCCAGCTGCTGTGCTTCCATCTTTTCTGGGGCAGAGTTTCCTCCGGTTCAATATGGATGTGCACTTCGCTTCTTTCAATTTCCCGGCAGATGGTTTCTTCAACCCTGTGCGAAATTTCGTGGGCCTTGTTTATGGACAAGTCGGGCGCCACGTGAATTTTCAGTTCAATAAGCACGTGGGCTCCTGAATTTCTTACTCTTATGTCGTGCCCCTGAATAACCTCCGGCATTTCAGAAACCAGTCTTGCAACTTTCTCCTTAACACCTTCGGGGGCCTTGTCGAGCAGAACGTCTATTGATCTTTTGCCTAACTGCAGACTTATAAAAATTACAATTACCGCTACAATCAAAGCTGCAATGGAATCCGCATAATGAAAGCCTATGGCATAGCCTGCCAGACCTACAAGCACAACTCCGGAGCTGAAGATGTCTGAAGAAAAGTGAAGCGCATCGGCCTCAAGCGCCTGGCTTTTGTATTTCTTTGCTATCCGGCCAAGGGCCTTTGAGCGCGATATGTCTATAGCCATGCTTGTTATAATCACCACAAAGCTCCAGAGGTTAACCTCTATTTCCGTTGCTCCCCCGGTGAGACGTTTGATGACTTCAGAGATGATCCAGATGCATGTAATTAATAGGAGCACGGTCTCAAAAAGCGCTGAAATGTTTTCCATCTTTCCGTGCCCGAAATGATGCTCCTCATCGGCAGGCTTGCTCGAGATCCTGATTGCAATATACGTAACCAGCGCCGCCACCAGGTCCAGCCCTGAATGAGCAGCTTCGGAGAGTATGCCCAGAGAGTTTGTTGAGATTCCGACAACAAGCTTAAAAGATGTCAGGAAAACCGCTGCTATAAGGGAACTGGAGGCGACCCTCTTTTTTTCTTTTTCTTCCATCGATATGGAAGTAATTACTTCACTGTCCATGATTTTCAGTAGTATTATTATCGGGATTTCGGATTATTGAATATAAAGATTCCCTGACTTTTTTCAAATAAAACATTCAGGGATCTTTTTGTCAGGTTTTGCTCAGAGCATACTTCCGAACTCATCCTCAAAGGCATCCACCTTCTTCATCGGATCCGGGAATGCCCCGAAACAGTAGACCGGAAACAGACGTGAAAAAATCCTCACAGCCTCCAGAATAAAATCCGGCGAGTAGATTACTTTTTCTTTCAGGGGGAATGACTTTTGAATAAGCAGCATCTTAAGGCTTTTGAGCACCTCCAGGTGCTTCGGTCCTTCGAAGTGCCTGTCTATTATTTCAGGTCCCCTGGTAAGCTCATGGAGTTCAAAATTGCGGTTAATTTCATAGCTCTCAAGTATCTTCAGGAACTCCCTGGGATATTTTTCCAGATTTTCCCTGAAGTGAAAATTGGGATCCTTGCCGGAGTTGTTTATAAAAAGCCCGGCGTCGAAGGAGCCCGCTTCGAAGGATACATAGAATTCGCAGTCCATTTTGAAGCGCCCGAAATGAATGAGAAAATAGTCCCTGTACGGCTCCCCTTTAGAGAACCTCAGGTCCTTGTTTATTCTCATTATAGTCTCGTTGAACTTCGGCTCTGTTCTTATAGCAGGATAAAGGCGGTTAAAGAACTGCCCCATCTCCGTAATGAAAGCTCTTGCAGGCTGAACCAGGCTTGTCTGATAGCGTTCACGGTTGGTATTAAACCACGAGAGGTTATTATTATCCTTTAATTCCGAGAGAAACTTAAAGGCATCCCTGCTGAAGCCTTCAAACGGGGCGACCTGATTTTTCAATACATAATTCCGAGATTAATCGTAAGGTAAAAGCCCCCCAGATTGTTCTGGAACTTGTTATTTAAGCTCTCGACGCCTTTGTCAAAGAAATGGATTACGTAATACCTGAGATTAATCCCCAGGAGGCTCGATTTATCCAGCCCGAAATTAGCTCCCAGCCCTACATAGCCGCCCGTGGTGAACCTGGCCTGCGCGCTGCCGAAAGAGCTGAAAAACTCCTTATCGTAAGGCGTAGTAAGAACAATTGAAGGCCCTATGCCGAAGTTTATATAAGGGCGCAGGTTCTCTGTTATTGAGTGCTCAAAGAGCCTCTGCTGAAGACCGAAATTTATTGGAAGAAGGAATATCCTGTTCTTTTTATTTAAAGTCTCGTACTGCTGCGTAAAATAATTAAAATATTCGATTTCCTGCTCATCCTTGGCCTCGGACATTGAAAAATCAACAAATCCGGTAAGCGTATTGTTCAGATCGTGGCGGTAGAAAGTCCCCAGACCGAAGCCTCCTTCACCGAACATAAAGTCCACTCCCCAGGAATTCTTCGGGAATTTCTCGAGCGGTTTTTCAGGAGCCATTTCCCCCAGCTTCTGTGCCTTTATGCTCAGAAGCGGCAGTAATAAAATTATAAAAAATATTTTCTTCATACTTCTTTGCTTTTATTGTATTTTAAACACAAAAGATTATACATGTCAATATGATAAATCATAACTAAAGTAACCATTTTCTGCCCGAATGGTGCAGAAAGAAGGGCTAAGTTACAAAATTATTTAAATTAAAACCAATAAAGAACAATGCCGGTAAATCTTGAAATTAAAGTTGCACTCCCCTCACACAAAAAAGTAAAATCCATCTTACAGGAAATGGGAGCCGAATTCAAGGGAATTCTCGATCAGAAGGATATATACTATAAAGCCCCGGGCTGCCTTCTTAAGATGAGAGTTATTAAGAACGATAGAATTGAAATGATAAAGTATAACCGCGTTGAATCGGGTGAAACACGCTGGTCGAACTATGAAGTTATACTCCTGGAGGGCAAAAAAGTGCCCGGATTTTTCGATAATATCTTAAAAACTGAAACCATAGTTGAGAAAAAAAGAGAACTCTGGCTTTTCGACAATACCAGAATACATTTAGATAAGGTAAAAGGTTTGGGGTACTTCCTGGAACTGGAGACACTGGTTCTTAACGGGAAAAATGACGCACAGAAACGTTTCGACCATATGGTAAAAGTCCTGGGCCTCGATTTCGAGGGGCAGATCAGAACTTCTTACCGGAACCTCATGAAGAAAAAGCAGGCAAAAGCTTAAAGGAAAGCGCCTCAACTAAATTTTTCAAAGCGGATGATTTTAACAAAAGAAAATATTAATGCGGTTAATACCGATGAACTGATCCAGGAGAAGCTCTCCACATCGAGGCTTAATGAGCTGTTGCTCATCGTTCCGACAAAAAGAAAAGCCAGGATCGAGAAAAAAGAACTCGTAAGCCGTACGCCCGGAGGAGCTGCGGGCAGCATTAATATTGAAACCATTGGAACCATCTCAACCAGGCTCCTTTCCCATAAGGTTAAATTCAAACCCGTCAGCGAGGCCGCCTCGGCAGTGCTCTTGAAGCAGAGCGTGGCTGAGACAAAACTCTGCTACTTCTCAGGCTATAAGCACGAGGTCCCCTCAGGCACGCTTGAAAGGGTGCATAACGTAATCTCAGAATATAAGCGTCACGGCATAACCCCCCAGCACCTGAGACAGGAAGCCGATAAGTGCTCCGGAGCCGAGGCAAATAAGGCCTTAGACATTGCAAACATCTACGAAAAGTTCAGAGAAAACTGCAGCAGGCTCCTGGCCAAGGAAACTGGTGACATATACGCAGAGCTGAACGAATTTACAGGACAGGAATTTAAGGAGGCTTTCCGCTCCTATTACCCTGATGTAAATCTTATTATCATTAACGGCTTCGATGAGTTTACAAACCCTGAAACGGAAATTATTAATTCCCTATCCCTGGTTGAAGGGACAAAAGTCTTCATCAACTTCGATTATTATTCTTTTAATACTCTTATTTTCTCTCACCTTAAGGAGTGCTATAACAGGCTTTTGTCCAAAGGGTTCTCAATTGTTACCGACAGGGCGAGCGTTCACCAGGGGGAGTTCAGAGATTACGTAAAGGAAAGCCTTTTTGAACGCCAGCCTAAGGTGCCGGTTTCCAAATACAAAGATCTCATTACCCGCCTTGAGGCAAGTGACAGGGAAAAGGAAATTGAAATTATTGCCAAGGAGATCAAAAACATCCTCCTTGAAGAAAAAGCCGAGCCTCACAGAATCTGCGTGGCCTTTAACCTGATTGAAAAGTACTCGCCCCTGATCAGGGACGTCTTTACAAATTACGGAATCCCCTTTAACCTCACGGACAGAATCTGGCTTGAGAACTCAACTCCCATTATCGCCATAATTAACTTCCTCGAGGTGCTGGAGAACGATTTTTACTTCAAGAATATCTTCCGCGCCTTAAGCGGCAGTTTTCTTAACTTCGACAGGATAAGCCTTTCAAACCTTATGAGGGTGGCCGCCCGGCAGAAGATTGTGGCCGGCTACGACTCCTGGACCGGCCGCCTTAAAGAGGCAATAACCGCAATTGACCAGAGCAGGGATTCCGCTGATCCGTTTCTGGCAAAGGAAAAATCAATTTATGAGAAGGCCTTAAAAGACATCAGGCTCCTGCATGAGCTTTTAAGTCCCTTCGACAGGAAGATGACCTTAAAGGAATTCATGCTCGGGTTCCACAGACTGATAGACCTCCTGGAGCTCCCGAAGCGCATCCTTAACCGCCAGAGCAGCCGCCAGGAAGAAAACATTAAGTCTATATCCACTTTCCTCGAGACAATTTCAGAAGTCTTTGAGCTCTATGAAAAAGAGTTTTCGAAAGCAGAGCGCTTCCCATTAAAATTTTACCTCGAGAAGATACGAACAGCCGTTTCATCGGCAAGATTCAACGTGCAGGAGAAGTCCAGCTGCGGAGTGCTCGTTACAACGCTGAATGAAATAAGAGGACTTAAATTCGATTACCTTTTCATCTCAGGACTTTCGGACGGCGACATGCCGACGCGCTACAGCCCCGAGATATTCTACTCAGGCTCCTACGCCAAAAACGAAATGATCCACCAGACCGAGGAGCGCTACCGCTTCTACCAGTCGCTCTGCACGTGGGAAAAAGGACTTTACTTAAGCTTCCCTTCGAAGGAAGACTCAAGAGAGCTCATTGAATCAAGCTTCCTGAAGGAGTTCTGCACACTCTTTGAGACGAATGTAAAGAAAGAAGACGACTATAAGGATCTTATCTATTCAAGGGAAGAATTATTGAAGCTGACCGGAAAGGCAGGCCCTCAGGAGATACGAAAAGCTTTCCCTTCCCTTGACGGGCGCTTTAACTGGGAACACCTGGAGAATTCCATAAAGATCACGAGCCTGAGGATTAAGGATCCCTTCAAAGAAACCGCTTTTACCGGTATACTCAATCCCGATGGTGAAAACGGGACGGATGGTATTCCGGCGCCTGAGATATCAAAGGAAGCACTCGAGACACTGCTAAGCGCAAAAGATGCCCAGTATTCGATTACGCAGCTTGAAAAATATGCCCTTTGCCCGTTCCAGTATTTCCTAAGCAGGATACTGGGTATTGAGGTTATTAAGGAGCCTTCGGAGGATATTGAGTCATTCGAATTGGGATCCCTGCTGCACTCGATCTTATATGAGTTTTACTCGAGGCTGAGTAAAAAAGGCATGAGGCTCTCAGGCTGCAGAGATGATGAATTCTGTCAGGCTGAGGAGATGATTTTTGAAATTGCAGAAAACAAGATCAAAGAGGCGGCGCTCTACTCCCCCATGTCATTCTACGAAAAAGAAAGGATAACGGGAATTGACGGGGTAAGGAGGAATTCCATTCTGTATAAATTCCTGGAAGCCGAAAGAAGCGACTCTCTTGGACTTACGCCTAAGTTTTTTGAAGTCAATTTCGGAGCCGTTTCAGGAGATGAAAAAGATGCCACGCTCTCAGGCGCCAGGACGTTCACTATAGGCAAAAATAAAATCCGCGGCAAGATAGACAGGATTGACATTAACGAAAGCGCCGGGATATTTTCTGTTGTGGATTACAAATTAAACGGCAAGAAGCCGAGCCGCGACGAATTAAAAGAAGGACTTTCGCTTCAGCTCCCCTTGTACATGTACGCGGCCTCAGAGATGCTGAAATCGCTTTACGATGACGACTACAACCCCGTTGCGGCATACATATACTCATTAAAGTACAAAGCCGATGAGTTCGGCAGGATTGCCGTAACGTTCAAGACAGACAAGGCCTTCTGTGATTTAAGTGAAGAGGAAAGGCAGGAAGCGGTCCTTGCAAACAGCAATCTTATTAAGGCCTGCGAAGAAAGCATAGAAAAGTACATAGAGAATATTTCGAAAGGAAAGTTTAACCTGTCCAGCCTGAAGGACCGCGACACGAAAGTCTGCCGCTACTGCGACTACAAATCCGTCTGCCGCATAGAAGAGATGGAAGGCTAAGTCCGACGTCCAAGGTCCAACGTCCGACGTCATAAAAATGTGGAACATTTAGAATCCCGCACTTAGCAAGCACCGAAGGTGCGTTCTGTCTATAGAATGTGCACCTCCCTCCACATCCCCGGGCCCTGAAGGGGCTATATGTAAATTAGTTTTACAATTCTTTAAAAAGAAAAAAGCCCGCTACAAACGTAACAGGCTTTTTCAAAACTTACATTAACTAACGGCCGGGCTGCTGCGGGCGCTGCTGAGGTACTGTGGGCTGAGTTGGTACGTTAGCCGACTTCTGTATGATGCTTTCCCTGTTGTCTAAGTTTGCCTGACCCGGAAGGAAGAATAAATTAATAATAATCGTCAGAACTACCAGAGCTCCTGCAAGCCACCATGTGCCTTTGCTGAGGAAATCTGCCGTCCTTCTTGAGCCAAACATTGTTCCAATATTGCCTGCCCCGCCGAATGTTCCGGCCAGACCGCCGCCTTTGCTCGACTGCATAAGTATCATTATTACTAATACTGCAGCTATTATTACCGTTATAAATACTAAGAATGTATACATTTAACTTCTCCCGTTGAATTGTAGCGGGGGAGGGATTCGAACCCCCGACACATGGATTATGATTCCATTGCTCTAACCTACTGAGCTACCCCGCCAACAAATAAAATTTCAAGGCTATTAATATAGAGACCAAAAGCCGAAATATCAAGCTTTTTATTACCAAAAAGTCCCCATTTTCCAAGTAAAAATTTTTCCGCCCGCCCAATTAATGCCTTAGGCTGAAAGTTTTCCCCAGGAGAATCGGGGGCTAAAGCCCAAATGCTTGGCGGAGCATAAGTCCACGACCTGAAGAGACTGTGTGAAAACTCAAAATCGTGGACATCTTGAAGATCTCACTTAATTGTAAGTGGGATCTTAATTTAATTCAAGAATGAGGCTCCTGATTCTTTAAGGTTACGTTTTTATCTCCTAGTTTCGA